>CAVXXM010000003.1:0-1111532 GCA_963765745.1 uncultured Alphaproteobacteria bacterium | reverse complement strand
AGGAGCCGCTTACTCCGTTCCGCTTTGGGTCAAACTCAGAAGTAGCGGCATGTCCGCGTTGAGTCTGCTTCACCCGGATAACCGGACATCGATAGCCGTGACTGGTGGGTCCGCTCGGTGCCAAGAGCTGACACAGACGGCTATCGCCCTAGTTGACGGCTACGAGTACACCAAGGGCCGGCTGCTCGAGGGCAAGAGTCACGCGCTGCCCAGCGAGGCGGTCTAGGCGTTCCAGCCGGGGGACAAGCTGCTGATCAAGGTCGATCCGCGACAGCCCGAGGAAAGCCTCTTCCTGGGTGCGCCGTGAGCGACACTCGGTCGTGCCGACGTGCTGGTCCCACGCGGTCGATTGAGTGCCTCGATTAATCGCTGGTGCCAGAGAATCCGCAGTCCTTTCCGAGGAACAGGGGAACTGTTAGGAATTGAGACGGAAGAGCGCAACGGAATTCTCACCGATGCCGTTTTCTTTCTCCGCACGGAGCGCACTCCTCGCCGCCTTGCTGTTAGCCGGACCCGCGGCGGCGGCGGACGCGGACGATTGCGCCAGCGACACGCCGGCGGTGAGCATTCCGGCCTGCACCCGCATCATCACCCAGGCGCGTGAGCCCAACGACAAGATCGCGGAGGCTTTTGCAAATCGCGGCAAGGCCCATATGCTGGCAGGCCAATTCGACCGCGCCATCGCCGATCTCGACGAAGCGCTCCGCCGCGAGCCCACCCACGGCAATGCCCGCCACAATCGCGGCGTGGTGTATTTCCAAATGGGACAGAACGACAAGGCGCTCGCCGACTTCGACGAGGGCGTCCGCCTCTACCCGCGGGAAGCCGAGACCCGCTTCGCCCGCGGTAGAATTTATCACGCCATGGGCCAAACCGATCGCGCCATCGCCGATTTCGACGCTACCTTGAGTATCGATCCGCGCCACGTCGACGCGCTGATCAGCCGGGGCGGGGTCTATGTTTTACAGCGCCAGTTTCAGCAGGCGCTAAAGGATTTGGATGAAGCCATACGCATCGATCCCGGCAACTCCGAAGCCTACAGCAATCGCGGCAGCCTCTATGTGATGACCAGCCGTTTTGCGCAGGCGATCGTCGACCTCGACCAGGCCATCAAGCTCGATCCTGACAACGGAATGGCGCTGCTCAACCGCGGCATGAGCTATGTCTTTCAACAGCAATACGACCGCGCGATTTCCGATTTCGACCGCGCGCTGCGGCTCAATCCGCGCAGCGCCCACCTGTACGTGCAACGCGGCGCGGCGTATTTTTTCAAGAAGCAAAGCGATCGGGCGCTATCGGATTTCAATCAGGCCATTCGCGTCGATCCGAACACCCTGCAAGCCTACAAGTTTCGCGGCGGTATTCTCGCCGCAGCGGGCCGGCGCGATCAGGCCATCGCCGATTTCCGCAAGGCGCTTGCGCTCGATCCCTCCGACGAAGGCGTCAAGAAGAGCCTGAGAGAACTCGGGGCGACGCCGTGACGGGCGAAATTAGGATCGTGCCCAAGCAAAACGCGAAGGAGCTGCGCATGCGAACGATCCAATTCGGCCTATTCCTCGTCGTCATTGCTCACGCGCTCGCCGCGACGCCGGCGCGCGCGCAGGATGTCATTTGCTGCATCGAGATCATCGGTGTAGGCGGCAATTGGTTTGGCGCAATACGACTCAATAATTGTCAGGAATATCTCAACACGGCACCAATCTCGATATTGCGGCGAATGTGCCGATATCCGCTGGCGCTCGCTTGCGTCAACACCTCGCGTTGCCGCGAGCTGCCGCCAGACGAAACCGCCACGAAAGACACGCCGGGCGTCGGCACGGCGACGCTGCCGCCGAGCCCGGACAGAGATGGACTCGCGGACGGCTTCAGGGACCCGCAGTCCGCGCCGCCCCCGCCGCCACCCGCGGGCCAGGTCTCGCCACCGCGCTTGGTTTATCTCATCATGGGTGTGCCCAGCGGCGGCAAGCCGGTTAGCGCGTTCACGGTCTTTCTCGATCGCGCGGGGTGCCTGGTGCCCATGGCCGACAATAACCAACCAGCGGACCGGGCGGCGGCGAAACACGTCGTGCGCGGCCGCATCGCGCGCGGCGATGGCCGGGTGCGCATCGAGGCCGAGGCGAGTGAGCTTGCAGGCGGCGCCAAGCTCGGCCCATTCACCGGCGAAGCGGACGGCGAGGACGCCGCCGCCGTGGCCAAGGCCACGCGCGCCGTGACGGAAAAGATGAAGCTCGTGTGCGCGCGGTAGCGCCGCCAAGCAAAGCCTTCGACATTCGCCGCCCCGTCAGTTCCGTGTACGGTTCAGCTTAAGCGTCATGTGCAGCGTCGCTACTGCGGCTTGATCTCCAGCACTTCGCCTTCCGTGGCGGCGAAGGGAATTTTGTTGCCGTCGACCTCGACGATGTAGTCGCCCGGCGGCAGCGCCGCCCGCGAGGTGACCGCATCGAAGCGGAACGCTTCCGCGCCCTCCTTTGTCGTGATCCGCGCCCCCTGCAGCTTCACGCCGTTGAGGACGACCGCGGCCGGCCGGATCGTGGTGGTCTTGCCGCCGTCGACCTTGACGAAGCGCCACACCGTCTTGCTGAATTGCACGTCATAGACGCCGGGCATCAGCGTCACCTTCGACGCCATCGGGTCGAACGTTCCATGCTTCTCGCCGGTTTCGGAATCGACGACGCTGGCGTGGACAAGCACGCTGTCGGACTGGACCTCAACTCGCCCGGCGCGATCGTGGTGGTCTCGCCCGAGCGCACCTCGATCCCCTTCCAGCTTCCCGGTCCGAATTTGACCTCGTAGATGCCGGCTGGCAGCTCGACCTGGGTCCGCATACGGTCGAATGTCGCGACCTTTTGGCCGGTCTCCGCATTGACGATGTCGTGGGGATAAATCGCCGACGTCGTGCGCAGCTTGCCGGGCTGCGGCTTCGGCGGCAGCGTGACGACCCGCTTCTTGCAGGCGTTGAGCGCCGCTTGAGCGTGTCGGGCAATTCCGGACCGACCGGCGCGTCGAAATAGGTCCCGCCGGTCACGCGCGCGATAGCCTGGAGCTGCCCACGCGCCGCGGTGTCGACGATGAACCCTACGGTGTGAACCGTGATGCCCTTGGCCGCCAGCGCCTTCGCCGCCACCACTGGATCGCCCTGGCAGGTCTCCTTGCCGTCGCTGACGAGCACGATGACGCGCTCCTTGGCGTCGGGGGAAAATCGTTGGCGGCCTGCTCCAACGAATATGCGATCGGCGTGTAACCCTGCGCTTTCGCGGCGTCGACGGCCGTCGTGATCAGCCCGCCGGCCACGCTCGCCGGCCCGAACGGCACGGCCAAGTGTGTGTCGCGGCAATTCTTCTGGTTTGCCGGTGATTGCGCTCCGTAAATGCGCAACGATAGTTGCGCCTGTGCGGGAATGAATCCGGCCACGCCCTTGATCGCGCGTTGCGCTACGGCGATGCGGGTCTCGCCATTCGGCAGCTTGGCGTTCATGCTGCCGGATGCGTCCAGGATCAGCAGAATGGAGCGGTCGGCGGTGTTGCAGGTCTGAGCAAATGCCCCCACCGGAAGCACGAGCGCGGCGAAGGAAACAAACGCTGCGCGCGTGAGATTTTGCATGGCACGTGTCCCCCTGAGGACCTACCCGATCAAGCCATCCGTGAAATTGATCTAGACTAGACATTGCTCAGATGACCCGAATTCCGGGCGCTAGACTGCGCTTCCTTGGATTTCTCAGCAAGGGCACCCGGTAGGCTCCGCTATTACCGGTTCAATCGGCAGCGGAACGCGGCATTCGTGATTGCATGCTGGAAGCGTCCACCTAAGCCCAAGATAGCTCCAGGGGACGCAGACTTGCAGGTGACGCGAAGGCTTTCGCCGCATGTCCGCTTTGGGTCAGAAGTGGACACCGGGCTTCTAAGGATTTCTAATTCTGCTTTGTGCCAACTGCAGATTCACAAACTTCGTTGACAACGCAGCCCGGGGCGAGTTCCTAGGCGTTCGAGGAATTCAAGCCACTGAACTATCGAACGAATTCCCGCCCGCCGGCGAGGGTGCGAATATCCCCATACCGTTGCTTTTTTGCACTAGTCCGCGGTGCTCTGAAAGCCTAGTATCCCGCTGAGTTGAGGTCACTCGAATACATGGGGGATGCCATGAAACGGATTCTATTGGCGGGGGCGACGCTCCTCGCTCTCACTGCGGCACAGCCAACTCTCGCGGCCGACGCGCCGGTCTATAAAGGCCCGGCGCCGGTAGCGGTGGCGCTGTTCAACTGGTCGGGTTCTATGTCGGCCGGCAGGCCGGCTACGGCTGGGGCCAAACCAGAGCGACTGCGTAATTGGTATCTGCACCGTCAGTCTCATCTCGCACGGTTGTCGGAGGCGGCACGCTCGGCTACAATTGGCAGTTCGGTCCTGGGTAGCGGGCCTCGAGAGCCGATCGTATTGCCTACTCGAATGTTAAAGGCCAAGCAGTCTTAACATGTGTCACTACCTGCAACACGGAGGTGCGCTGGTTCGGCACCCTCCGTGGGCAAATCGGTCCGACATTCGATCGCATGTTCGTTTACGCCACGGGTGGTCTTGCTTACGGTGAAGTGTTCGGCGCTATCCCTGGCTTCGCCGGTCTTACTGGCGGCAGCAATACATTGACGGGTTGGACGGTGGGCGGCGGCCTTGAATAGGCGTTCGCTCCGAACTGGTCCGCCAAGGTCGAATATCTCCACATTGACCTCGGCGACTTCGTTTACGGTACGTTGATCGGAACCGGCCAGTACAGTACGAGCGGAAACTTCAACGTCGTTCGCGCGGGCGTGAACGTCAGGTTCTGATCGCGCGATCTGACTGCATCAAAAGGCAAAGCCCCGGCATCCCCCCGGGGCTTTTGCTTTTGGACTGTTGCATTTTTGCACTGGTGCGCGCCGCTGCCCGTGCTCGCGCACGGCGGGAAGGTGTCGCAGAACGAGGCGTGATGGACTACCCGTTTACGACCGACGGCTGCTCGGGCGGCCATAGCGCGCGCTGGAAGTTTTTCTTCGGCGTCGAGCCGCCTTGGGAAGGCTGCTGCGTCGAGCACGACAAGGCGTACTGGCGAGGCGGCACGCGCGAAGAGCGCTCGATTGCCGATGGCCAGCTCTGGAACTGCGTCGCGGGCCTGGGCCATCCGGTCTGGGCTTTCATCCTGTGGGCGGCGGTCCGCGCCGGCGGACATCCGCTGCTGCCGCTGCCGTGGCGCTGGGGCTACGGCTGGAAATATCCGCGCCCTTATTCGTCGGCGCCCAAATACTAGATCGCCCGCGCGGCGTTGAGCGTTTATTTGCAATACTCAAGCCTTTTCAGCCATTTACTTGATCTCTCGGCCGGCCCCGCTTCCGGCTGACTTGTGCCTGCCTGAGTGGCACACTCCCGCCCGATTCCAAGGGTGGGCTCTCCCCCGAATGCGCCTTCTCGTCGTCGAAGACGACCCCGATCTCAACCGCCAGCTCTGCACCGCGTTGACCGACGCGGGCTACGCAGTCGACAAAGCATTCGACGGCGAGGAGGGTCATTATCTCGGCGAAAACGAGCCCTATGACGCGGTCGTGCTCGATCTCGGCCTGCCCAAGATGGACGGCATCTCGGTGCTGGAATCCTGGCGCCGCTCCGGCAAGATGATGCCGGTCCTGATCCTCACCGCGCGCGACCGCTGGTCCGACAAGGTCCAGGGCTTCGACGTCGGCGCCGACGATTACGTGGCCAAGCCCTTCCATCTCGAAGAAGTGCTGGCGCGCGTGCGCGCGCTGCTGCGCCGTGCCGCCGGCCACGCCACCGCCGAACTCACCTGCGGCCCGGTCCGCCTCGATACCCGCTCGGGCCGCGTCTCCGTCGACGGCAATCCGATCCGTCTCACCTCGCACGAGTACCGGCTGCTCGCGTACCTGATGCACCATGCCGGCCGCGTGGTCTCGCGCACCGAACTGGTCGAGCATCTCTACGACCAGGATTTCGACCGCGACTCCAACACGATCGAGGTCTTCGTCGGCCGGCTGCGCAAAAAGCTCGGCATCGACGTGATCCAGACCGTGCGCGGCCTCGGCTACCTGCTGACACCCCCCGCGGATGCGCGCTAGCTGGAACCCGGCGCAGCTGCTGACCGGCGGCTCGCTCGCGCGCCGTCTGTTCTTCACCGCCATTGCGGTGAGCGCTGTCGTGCTGGTGGCGATCGGCCTCGTGCTCTCCACGCTCTACGAGAACGCGGTCGAGCGCTCGTTCGACCGCCGCCTGAACATTTACTTGAAGACCATCGTCGCCGACGTGGCGAGCGCGACCGCCGGCACGATCCCCGAGCCCTCGGCGCTCGGCGATCCCTTGTTCGATCTGCCGCTGTCGGGCTGGTACTGGCAGATCACGCGCATGGATGCGGTGGCGCCCGAAGTGAAGCATTCGCGCTCGGCGCCGGAAAGCGGCATCCCGATCCTGGCCACGCTCGGTGTTCCCGCGCGCCCCGGCGGATTCCGCGAAGGCTATGTCGATGGCCCGGACAGGCAGCGCCTGCGCGTCGTCGAGCGCATCGTCGACCTCGGCGAGGACGGCCGCTTCCTCGTATCGGTCGCCGGCGACGCCACCGAGATCGACGAGGACAGCGCCGATTTCGACATCGCGCTCGCCATCACCTTCGCGGGCATCGGGCTGGCCTTCGTGCTGGCGACTTTGTTCCAGGTCCGCTTCGGCCTGCGGCCGCTCGCGCGAATTTCCGGCTCGCTCGCCGCCATGCGCTCGGGCAACGCCGAGCGGCTGGAAGGGGAGTTCCCGCGCGAGATCGCGCCCTTGGCCCGCGAGCTGAATGCGCTGTTGGAATCCAACCGCGAGATCGTGGAGCGCGCCCGCACGCACGTCGGTAATCTCGCCCACGCGCTGAAGACCCCGCTCTCGGTGCTCCGGAACGAGGCCGCCGGCCGCAACGATCCGCTCGCCGAGAAGGTCAACGAGCAGACCGGCGTGATGCACGATCAGGTCCAGCGCCATCTGGAGCGCGCGCGGCTGGTGGCGCGCGTCGCCATGCTCGGGGCGACCACCGAAGTCGGCCCGGTGGTCACCGGGCTCGCCCGCACCATGGAGAAAATCCATGCCAGCCGCGGCCTCAGGATCGAGGCGCGCCTGGCCGAGGGCGCCGTGTTCCTCGGCGAGCGGCAGGATCTGGAAGAACTGCTCGGCAATCTCGTGGACAACGCATGCAAGTGGGCGGCCTCGCGCGTCGAGATCGAAACGCGGCCTGAGCCGGCCGAAGCCCCCGGCGCGCGCCGCTTTTTGCGCGTGATCGTCGATGACGACGGGCCGGGGCTGCCCGAGGAGGCGCGGCGCGAAATTCCCGAGCGCGGCCGCCGCCTCGACGAAAGCCGGCCCGGATCGGGCCTCGGTCTTTCCATCGTCTACGAGCTCGTCACGCTCTATGGCGGCAAGCTCGAGCTTTCGACCGCGCCGATCGGCGGTCTGCGCGCGGAACTCTTGTTGCCGGCGGCGTGAAGCGAGCCGCGCACTTTCGCCCCATTGTTCCTCCAGGTAGATTCTGACGATCAGTGAGGATTCGGGAACGCCGTGCGCACGCAACCAGCCAAGACGATTGCCGCCGGCCTCCTCGCGCTTACGCTTGCGGGCTGCGCCGGCGATCCCGGCCCGAACACCGGCGCCGGTATCACGCTCGGCGCGCTCACCGGTGGAATTTTCGGTGCCGCCGTCGGCCGCGGTCCCGGTGCGATCGTGGCGGGGGCGCTGATCGGCGGGCTGGTCGGTGGCGCCATCGGCGGTTCGCTCGATGAGGAAGACCGCCGCCGCGCCTACGAGGCCGAGATGGATGCCCTCGAGAACGGCGGCCCCGGTGCGCCAAGAGCTTGGCGCGGGACCACCGGCTACGGCACCGTCGTCCCCGGCCCGACCTACGTCTACGGCGCCTATCCGCGCTGCCGCGAATACACCCATACGATCTATATCGACGGCCGGCCCGTGAGCGATCGCGGCGTCGCCTGCCGCCAGCCGGACGGCACCTGGGCGCCCTTGCCCGACGCCCGGCCACGCTCATGGGCGCCGCCGCCGCCGGTCCTGGGTCCGCGCGGCTAACCGCGGGTCTTTACTGCCGCGGCATTGCTCGAATAGACCCTGCCTATGCTGTTCTCGGCGATTGTAGCCTTGATGACCGGCGCGGCGATCCTCGCCGTGCTCTGGCCATTGTCGCGCACGGGCCTGCGCGCCCCATCAGCACGCGAGGCGGATCTCGCGGTCTATCGCGACCAGCTCGCCGAGATCGAGCGCGACCGCGGGCGCGGGCTGATCGCCGAGCCTGAGGCGGAAGCCGCGCGGATCGAGGTCTCGCGCCGGCTGCTCGCTGCGGCCGATGCCGACGCGATGCCCGTGCCGGTTCCCGGAGCGCTCAGGCGCCGCCGCGCTGCGTCCATGCTCGCGCTTCTGGGAATTCCGCTGCTCGCCGCGGGCATGTATTTCTCGCTCGGCTCTCCGGACCTGCCCGGTGCGCCGCTCGCCGCACGGCCGAAAGAGGGAATGGACGTCGCCATTCTCGTACAGCGGGTCGAGGCGCTGCTCGCGCAGAACCCCGGCGACGGCCGGGGCTGGGAAGTGATCGTGCCCTTCTATCTCAATGTCGGCCGCAACGACGACGCGCTGAAAGCGCAGCAGAACGCGCTGCGCATTCTCGGCCCCTCGTCGGAACGCGAGGCTACGCTCGGGGAAACGCTGGTCGCCGTGGCGAAAGGCGCCGTTACGCCCGAGGCGCGCGCCGCTTTCGACCGTGCGATCGCAATGAGCGCGAAAAATCCCAAGGCGCTTTTCTTTCTCGGGCTCGCGGCGCAACAGGCGAACAAGCCCGACGAGGCGAGGGCGATCTGGAGCGGTCTGTTGGAAAGCGCGCCAAAAGACGATTCCTGGGCCTTCTATGCGCGATTCCAGATCGAGCAGCTCGGAAAAAAAGCGCCATGACCCGTCGCAGCCGGCGTCTGGTGATGATCGGCGCGGCGCTCGCGGTGCTCGGCGTCGCCGCGGCGCTCGCGCTTTCGGCGCTGCGCGAATCCATCGTCTTTTTCGTGACCCCGAGCGAGCTTGCGGCCAAGCCGGTGGAGCCCGGCAAGCGGCTCCGCATCGGCGGGCTCGTCAAGGAAGGCAGCCTGAAGCGCGAAGGGCTGGAGGCCCGTTTCGTGGTCACCGACGGCGCCAAGGATCTCGCCGTCGTCTATCGCGGCGTCCTGCCCGATCTGTTCCGCGAGAAGCAGGGCGTGGTAGCCGAGGGCGCGCTCGATCCGGCCGGATTCTTCCGCGCCGATCTCGTGCTCGCCAAGCACGACGAGACCTACATGCCGAAGGAAGTCTCCGACGCGCTCAAGAAGCAAGGCGTGTGGCGGCATTTCGAGGAAGATAAGAAGTGAGCCGCATCGCCATCGCCTCCTTCCTTTCCCTCCCTCTTGTGGGGAGGGTGGCGAGCCGCATTGGCGGCGAGCCGGGTGGGGGCAGCGGCGGCCGAATTCGAACTCTGCCACCCCCACCCGTCCGCTCGCTTACGCTCGCGGCCACCCTCCCCGCAGGGCGGAGGGATAAGGTTCATCGATGATCCCTGAGCTGGCCCATTACGCCCTCGTGCTCGCGTTCGCATTGGCGCTGGTGCAGACGATCGTTCCGCTTTGGGGCGCGGCGAAGAACGACGCGGCGCTGATGGCGGTCGCCGGGCCGGCCGCGCTGGTCGGGCTTTTCTTCGTGGCGTTGGCCTTCGCCGGGCTCGTCGCCGTCTATGTGCAGTCCGATTTTTCGGTCGCACTGGTGCAGGCGCATTCCCATTCCGCGATGCCGCTGCTCTACAAAATCACCGGCGTCTGGGGCAACCACGAGGGCTCCATGCTCCTGTGGGCGCTGGTGCTCTCGATCTTCTCGGCGCTGGTCGCCGCCTTTGGTGCAAACCTGCCCGAGCGCCTGCGCGCCCGCGTGCTCTCGGTCGAAGGCGCCATCGCCGCGGCTTTCCTTCTCTTCATACTCGCCACGTCAAATCCCTTCGCCCGACTCGAAATTCCGCCGGCCGAGGGCCGCGATCTCAATCCGATCCTGCAGGACATCGGGCTCGCGGTGCATCCGCCGCTCCTTTATCTCGGCTATGTCGGCTTCTCGATCACCTTCGCCTTCGCCGCCGCCGCCCTGATCGAGGGCAAGATCGATGCCGCCTGGGCGCGCTGGGTCAGGCCCTGGGCGCTCGCGGCCTGGACGTTTCTGACGCTCGGCGTCGCGATGGGCTCCTACTGGGCCTATTACGAGCTCGGCTGGGGCGGCTTTTGGTTTTGGGATCCGGTCGAGAACGCCTCGCTCATGCCCTGGCTCGCGGGCACGGCGCTGTTGCACTCGGCGCTCGTGGTGGAGAAGCGCGATGCGCTGAAGGTATGGACCGTTCTGCTCGCGATCCTGACCTTCTCGCTCTCGCTCTTGGGTACGTTTCTGGTGCGCTCCGGCGTGCTCACGTCCGTGCATACGTTCGCGAGCGACCCGACGCGCGGCGTCTTCATCCTCGCAATTCTTGTCTTCTTCATCGGCGGTTCGCTTGTGCTGTTCGCGCTGCGGGCACCCGCGCTGAAACAAGGCGGAATTTTCGCACCGGTTTCGCGCGAGGGCGCGCTCGTGTTCAACAACCTGTTCCTGTCGACCGCCGCCGCCACCGTGCTGATCGGCACGCTCTATCCGCTCGCGCTGGAAGCCGTCACTGGCGAGAAGATTTCCGTCGGCGCCCCGTTCTTCGACCGCACGCTTGGGCCGCTGTTGCTCGCGCTCGCCGTCATCATGCCGTTCGGGCCGATGCTGGCCTGGAAGCGCGGCGACCTGCTGGGGGCGGCGCAGCGCCTGGCTCTCGCGGCGCTGGCCGCGCTCATACTGGCTGCCATCGCGCTCTATTCGACGAAGGGCGGACCCTTGCTCGCCGCGGTTGGGCTGTTTGTCGCCATTTTCGCGATAGCGGGCGCGTTGTCGGAGCTTTCCGACCGCGTCGCGCTGTTCCGCGAGCCGCTCCTTGCGTCGTTTCGCCGCGCGGCCGGCCTGCCGCGCTCGGCCTTCGGCACCGCGCTCGCGCATATCGGCGTCGGTATTACACTTCTCGGCATCGTGTCCGAGGCCGGCTGGAGCGAGGAGAAGATCGTGGCGCTCAAATTTGGCGACCGCGTCGCCATCGCCGGCTTCGAACTCGACTTCAAAGGCATCGTGAAGCGCGACGGCCCCAACTGGCGAGATGACGTCGGCCGCTTCGAGGTGCGCCGCGGCGGCGTCGTGATCGCAATGGTGGAGCCGGCCAAACGCACCTATCTCGTCGGCAGCCGGCCGACCACGGAAGCCGGCATCGCGACCTTCGGCCTCGGCCAGCTCTATATCAGCCTCGGCGATCCCGCAGACGGCGGCACGGTGTCCGCGCGGATCTACTGGAAGCCGCTGGTGACGCTGATCTGGCTCGGTGCCGTGGTGATGGCGCTCGGCGGCGCGCTTTCGCTCTCCGATCGCCGGCTCAGGATCGGCGCTCCGCGGCCGGCCCGCCGTGCCGCCGTCGCGCCGGCGGAGTGAACGATGCGCCGCCTGGTGCTTATTCTATTCGCGGCGCTTCTGTTCGTAGCGCCTGCTTTCGCCGTCGAGCCCGACGAGGTTCTTTCCGATCCCGCGCTTGAAGCCCGCGCCCGCGCGCTCTCGAAATCTCTTCGTTGCATGGTTTGTCAAAATCAGTCGATCGATGATTCCAACGCGCCGCTCGCCCGCGATCTGCGCATTCTCGTGCGCGAACGGCTCAAGTCCGGCGACAGCGATGCGCAGGTGAGGGAATACCTGGTTGCGCGTTACGGTGAGTTCGTGTTGCTCGAGCCGCGAATCTCATCGCGCACCATCGTGCTCTGGGCCGCCCCCGGATTTGTTCTCGTTCTGGGCCTGTTGGGGATCGCGCTATGGATTCGCCGCCGCGCTCCGGCCGCTCCAGCGCCGCTATCTGCTGAAGAAAAACAGAGACTTAGCAAGCTCACGGACAAGTAATCGACCTTACGAAACTGTAACACTCCGGCCAGTGGACTGTAACGCGCGCGTTCTTACGTTCTCCATCGAACCTGCAGGAAATGCGGGTCACAAGGAGAACCCGGATGTCGCTTCCTACCGATTCCAGCTCCCGCAGCCTGCTCACCCGCCGCCGCTCGGCTCTGCTCGCCGGCGTTTTCGGCATCGCCGTTCTCGGCTTCGCCGCGGGCCAGGTGATTCTCCCCCCCGTTTCCTCTCCCGCCCTTGCCCAGATCACCACCGACCGGCCGGCCGGCCAATATTCCTTCGCCGACGTTGTCGAGCGCGTGCGGCCCGCCGTGATCAGCGTGCGCACGAAGATGGATGGACCGCGCACCTCGGCGATCGAGGAAGACGCGGAAGATCCGCGCAATCCCGGCCAGAACGTGCCGCCGAACATGGAGCGCTTCTTCCGCCGCTTCTTCGGCGATCAGCCCAACTCGCCCAATTCGCCGATGCCGCGCAACCGGCGGGTCACCGGCCAGGGCTCCGGCTTCTTCATTTCCGCCGACGGCTTCGTGGTCACCAATAACCATGTGATCGACAAGGCGACGACCGTCGAAGTCATCATGGACGATGGCAAGGTCTACACCGCCAAGGTCGTCGGCAGCGATAAGCGCACCGACCTCGCGCTCCTGAAGATCGACGGCCGCACCGACTTCCCCTGGGTCAAGATCGCGACCACTCAGCCGCGCGTCGGCGATTGGGTGCTCGCGGTCGGCAATCCGTTCGGCTTGGGCGGCACCGTCACCGCCGGCATCGTCTCGGCCCGCGGCCGCGACATCGGCGCCGGCCCCTATGACGACTTCCTGCAGATCGACGCCGCGGTGAACCGCGGCAATTCCGGCGGCCCGACCTTCAACCTTGCGGGCGAAGTGATCGGCGTCAACACGGCGATCGTTTCGCCGACCGGCGGCAATATCGGTATCGCGTTCGCCATCCCGGCCGATACCGTCAGCCGCGTCGTCGCCTCGCTGAAAGAGAGCGGCATCGTCACGCGCGGTTTCATGGGCGTCAATATCCAGCCCGTGACCGCGGAGATCGCCGAAAGTCTCGGCCTCAAGGAGCCGCAGGGCGCCCTGGTTGCCGATGTGCAAGCCGACAGTCCTGCGGCCAAGGCCGGTATCAAGTCCGGCGACGTGGTGATGGCGGTGAACGGCGCGCGTATCAAGGACGCACGCGAGCTGTCGCGGCGCATCTCGCTGATCCCGCCCGGCACGACCGTGAAGCTCGCGGTCATGCGCGAAGGCAAGGAGCGCAACATCGATGTCTTGCTCGCCAAGCTTCCCGAGGACCGCACCGCGGATCGTACCGAGCCGCGCGGCCGCGACCGCGGTGATCGCGACCGCGACCGGGTGATCGAGCCGCGCCTGGGCCTCTCCATGGCCCCGGCCAAGTCGGTCGCCGGTTCCGGAGACATCGGCGTCGTCATCACCGACGTGAAGCCGGAAGGCCCCGCCGCCGAGCGCGGGCTCAAGTCCGGCGACGTGATCCTCGAGGTTGCGGGCAAGACCGTCTCGACGCCGGCCGATGTCCGCGATGCATTTTCCGCAGCCCGAACCGAAGGCAAGGGCGTGGTGCTCATGCGCGTGAAAACCGAGCAGGGCACCCGCTTCGTGACCGTCCCGGTCGGACGCGGCTGAGTTGGGTGCAGGCGGCGGCATTCCCCCCACGCCCCCTCCGACCGCCTGATACCCGGGGCGGGAGGCCAAAAGCCTCCCGCCCTACTTTTTAGAGCATCGCCTGTAGGCCCCAGATGCGCGAAACTCCGACCATCGAGTCGCCCGTTGCGGATTCCGCCATGCGCCTGCTTGTCGTCGAGGACGACCGCGAAGCCGCCGACTACCTGAAGAAGGCGTTGCGCGAAGCCGGCCACGTGGCCGAGATCGCCGGCGACGGCGAGACGGGTCTGGCGCTCGCGCTCGACGGCGATTTCGACGTGCTGGTGGTGGATCGCATGCTGCCCAAGCGCGACGGGCTTTCGCTGGTGGCCGAACTGCGCGAAAAGGGACGCGCCACGCCGGTCCTGATCCTGTCCGCGCTCGGCCAAGTCGACGACCGCGTTACCGGGCTGCGCGCTGGCGGCGACGATTATCTCTCCAAGCCCTATTCGTTCTCCGAGCTCTTGGCCCGCATCGAGGCGCTCGCGCGCCGCGGCGCGCCGCAGGCGGCCGATACCGTCTATCGCGTGGCCGATCTCGAGCTCGACCGCCTCGCCCATAGCGTGGCCCGCGCCGGCAAGGAAATCCCGCTGCAACCGCGCGAGTTCCGCTTGCTCGAATATCTCATGCGCCACGCCGGGCAGGTCGTTACCCGCACCATGTTGCTCGAAAATGTCTGGGACTATCATTTCGATCCGCAAACCAACGTGATCGACGTGCACGTCTCGCGCCTGCGCTCCAAGATCGACAAGGGTTTCGACAAGGCGCTCCTGCACACGGTCCGCGGCGCCGGATACATGATCCGTGACGGCGCTCGGTAGGCTCGTACGCACGACGGCGTTCAAGATCGTCGCCGTCTACATGATCCTGTTCGCGCTGTTCGCCGGCGGCGTGATCGTCTATCTGGCCCGTTACACGCAGCAACTCGTCCTCGAACAGATCACCGAGACGATCGACGCCGAAGTGCGTGGGCTCTACGAGCAATACAATATCGGCGGTATCCGCCGTCTCGTCGCCGTGGTCGAGGCGCGCGCCAACCTGCCGGGTTCGAGCGTTTATCTCGTGACCACCGTCACCGGCGCGACGCTCGCCGGAAATGTCGCCGATGTCCCGACCGGAACGCTCGAGAGCACCGGCTGGCGCGAGATCACCTATCGGCGCAGCGAGGAAGGCGCCGAGGCCAAGGACTCGCTCGCGCTTGCGCGCGTCTTCGTGCTGCCCGGCGGGTTTCGCCTGCTCGTCGGCCGCGACCTGGAGGAGCGCGAGCTCATCCGCCAAGTGCTCGCCGCGCCGGCGCGCTGGGCCGTGCTCGTGCTTGTGATCATGGGCGTGACCGGCGGCGTGTTCATCGCGCGCCGCGTCCTGCGCCGCATCGACGGCATGACGGCGACCAGCGATCGCATCATGGCCGGCGACCTCTCCGGCCGTTTGCCGGTGGCGGGCTCCGGCGACGAGTTCGACCGGCTGGCGAGCAGCCTCAACGCCATGCTCGAGCGCATCGAGGCGCTCATGGTCGGACTCAAACACGTCTCCGACAACATCGCCCACGATCTCAAGACACCGCTCACGCGCCTGAAGAACCGCGCCGAGGAGGCGCTGCGCACTGCCAAGAGCGACGCCGAGTATCGCGCCGCGATCGAGAAGACGATCGAGGAATCCGACGGCTTGATCCGCACCTTCGATGCGCTGCTGATGATCGCCCGCGCCGAGGCCGGCCAGGCGCGCGAGCACATGACCGACTTCGACGCCGCCGATATCGCCGAAAGCGTGGCCGAGCTCTACGAGCCGCTCGCCGAGCAGCAAGGCCTCGCGCTGAAACTGGAGGCCAAGGGACCCTTGCCGGTGCATGGCAGCCGCGAACTCATCGGCCAGGCGCTCGCCAATCTCATCGACAACGCGATCAAATACGGCAAGCCCACGGTGCCGGTTCAGCCGGCGGAAATCGTCGTGAGCGCGCGCGGCGAGGGCGGCACGGTCCATTTTGCGGTCGCCGATCATGGCCCCGGCATTCCGGAGCAGGATCGTGTGCGCGTGCTCGAGCGTTTCGTGCGGCTCGAAGCCAGCCGCACCCAGCCCGGCGCCGGGCTCGGCATGTCGCTGGCGGCCGCGGTGGCGCGGCTGCATGGCGGCGAATTGAAGCTCGAAGACAACGCGCCGGGCCTGCGCGTGACGCTTTCGATCCCGGCGGGCGCATCGCGCGCAGTTTGACACCCGCATCCCGATCTAGGAAGGGGTGAGGGGATGGTCGCCCGCAGGACGAAATCCAAGACCTTGCCGCTTGCTGCGCGTTTCACCGAGGCGCCGCACCCGCTCGCGCCAAAGGCTGTGGCGGCCAAGCTCGACGATGCGCTCGCGAGTACGGGCAAGAAGTGCGAGCGCGAGTTTGCCGCACTCTTCAAGAAATATCCGCGCGCCCGGCGCGTGCTCGAAGGCCTGGCCGAGGGCTCGCCGTTCCTTTGGGAAATCGCGCAAGCCGATATGGTCGGCTTGCGTGCGCTGCTTGCCGGGTCTCCCGAGCAGGAGCTTGCAAGGATCATCCATCGCGTCCGTGCCGCCCATGCCGCCAAGAGCGAAGCGGCGGTCATGCGCACGCTGCGTAAATCGCGGCGCGAGGCTGCCTTGCTCGTCGCGCTCGCCGATATCGGTGGCGCCTGGCCGCTTGCGGAAGTGACCCATGCGCTGACGGCGGTTGCCGATGCTGCCGTCGGCGCAACGGTCGATTTCCTCTTGCTCTCCGCGCAGCGTGCCGGAAAGCTCAAGCTAGAAAACCCGAAGCGGCCCGGCGAAAGCTCCGGCTTCTTCGCGCTCGCCATGGGCAAGTTCGGGGCCTTTGAGCTCAATTATTCGAGCGATATCGACCTGATCCTGCTCTACGACCCGCACGCCAAGCTGAACGGCCTCGACCCCGCGCCCTTCTTCATCCGCCTGGCGCGCGATCTGGTGCGCATGCTGCAGGAGCGCACGCCCGACGGCTATGTGTTCCGCGTCGATCTGCGCCTGCGGCCCGATCCGGGTTCGACCCAGCTCGCGGTCGCCACCGACTTCGCCGCCGCCTACTACGAGCGCGAGGGCCAGACCTGGGAGCGCGCCGCCTTCATCAAGGCGCGGCCCTGCGCCGGCGATCTCGCGGCCGGCGAGGCGTTCCTCAAGGAGCTTTCGCCCTTCGTCTGGCGCCGCTACCTCGACCACGCCGCCATCGCCGACGTGCACGCGATGAAGCGGCAGATCCACGCCTTTCGCGGCCACGAGCAGATCGCGGTCGCCGGCCACAACATCAAGCTCGGCCGCGGCGGCATCCGCGAGATCGAATTCTTCGTGCAGACCCAGCAATTGATCGCCGGCGGCCGCTCGCCTTCATTGTGTACGCCCGAGACGCTCAAGGCACTCGACGCGCTTGCGGCCGAGCGCTGGATCAGCAAGGAGGCGCGCGACGAGCTCACGGCAGCCTACGAATATCTCCGCCGTGTCGAACACCGCCTGCAGATGGTCGCCGACGAGCAGACCCATACGCTCCCCGCAGAGGCAGAAGCGTTAGAGCGCTTCGCCCGCTTTTTCGGCGCTTCCGGCAGCAAGGCCTTCGCCAAGACGCTCGTCGCACAGCTTGGCCGCGTGCAGGGCCATTACGGCCGCCTGTTCGAGGACGCGCCGCCGCTCGCCACCATCGAGGGCAAGCTCGCTTTTCCAGCTGACGCCGACGACCGCGAGACGCTGGAAAGCCTTTCCCGCTTGGGCTTCAGAGACCCGCGCGCGGCGAGCGCCATCGTGCGCGGCTGGCTGGCCGCCAAACATCGCTCGCTCCGGCCCGAAGCCGCGCGGGCCGATCTGCAGACGATCTTGCCGGCAATGCTCGACGCGCTTGCCCGCACCGGCAACGCCGACGCGGCGCTTCTCGCCGCCGACCGTTTCTTCACCGAACTTCCCGGCAGTATCCGCCTGCTCGCGGCGCTGCGCACGCATCCCGATCTGGTGCAGCTGCTCGGCACGATTTTCGGCACCGCGCCGCGGCTGGCCGAGATCGTGGCGCCGGCGCCATCGGTGCTCGACGGCCTGCTCGATCCGGCCTTCTTCGGCGAGCCGCCCGGCGCCGAAGTTCTCGCCAAGCGTCTCGACCTCGCGATCAAGGACGCGCCCGGCGAGGAAGAGCTGCTCGACCGCGTGCGCCGTTTCGGCCGCGAGCATCTGGTCCTGATCGGCGTCCGCGTGTTGTCCGGCGCGCTGTCGGCGGCCCGCGCCGGCGAAGCCTATACGGCGCTTGCCGAAGTCGTGATCCGCACGCTGCACCGCGCGGTGAGCGAGCGCTTCGCCGCCCAGCACGGCCGCATCAAGCGCGGCGAGAGCGCGGTGCTCGCCATGGGCAAGCTCGGCGGCCGCGAGATGACGGCCGGCTCCGACCTCGACTTTCTCCTGCTCTACGACTTCGACCCGAAGCACCCCGAGTCCGACGGCCCGCGCCCGCTGCATGCGACCGATTACTACGCGCGCCTGACCAAGCGGCTGGTGAGCGCGCTGACGACGCCCACCAACGCCGGCAAGCTCTATGACGTCGATCTGCGGCTGCGTCCCTCGGGCCGCTCCGGCCCGATCGCGACCGCGATCGAGAGTTTCCGCATCTACCAGCGCGAGGAGGCCTGGACCTGGGAGCATATGGCGCTGACGCGCGGCCGCGTCGTGTCCGGCTACAGCCGCGCTTCAAGGCGCGCGTCGAGAAGGAGATCGTGCGCGTGCTGCGCATGAAGCGCGATGCCGCGATCGTGCGTCGCGACGCGGCGGAAATGCGCCGCGCCATCGCCACCGAGAAAGGCGAGGGGGACCGCTGGGATTTCAAGAACGCCGCCGGCGGCCTCACCGATATCGAGTTCATCGCGCAATTTCTGCAGCTCGTTTACGCGGCCAGTCGGCCGGAAATCCTCGACCCCAATACCGGCCGCGTGCTCGCCCAGGCGCAATCGCTGGGCTTGCTCGACACCGCCGATAGCGAGCTCTTGCGCGGCGCCTGGCAGCTCTATGCCGATCTTGGGCAGATTCTGCGGCTCTGCCTCTCGAAGCCGTTCGATCCGAAGCAGGCGGGGCCCGGATTGCTCGCGCTGCTCGCCCGCGCGGCGGGCCTGCCGGATTTCACCACGCTCGATGCGCACCTGATCGACACGCAGAAGCGCGTGCGCGCCTGTTTCAAACGACTCTTAGAGTCGGAATAGGCGTCAGGCCGCGAGCTGCTTTCGCACTTCGAGCGGCAGCCGGATGATGACGGCCGTGCCGATGCCTTCGACCGAGCGGATGCGCATGGCGCCGCCGTGCAGCTCGGCGAGCGAGCGCGCGATCGCGAGCCCCAGGCCCGAGCCCTTGTGGGTCTTGGTGAACTGGCTCTCGACCTGCTCGAACGGCCGGCCGAGCTTCTGCAACGCCAGCCTCGGGATGCCGATGCCGGAATCCTCGATCAGCAGCAGCGCGGAATTGCGCGAGATGCGCGCCCGCACCACGATGCGGCCGCCCTCCTGGGTGAATTTGATGGCGTTCGAGAGCAGATTGAGCAGGATCTGTTTCAACGCCCGGCGGTCGCCGCGCATGGCGAGCCCGGTTGCGATCTCCGACTCGACCTTGAGCCCCTTTTCGTCGGCCTTGACCGACATGACACGCATGGTCTCGGCCACCAGCTCGTCGAGCCGCACGTCCTCGAAGTGGAGCCGCACGCGGCCCGCCTCGATCTTGGACATGTCGAGAATGTCGTTGATGACGTCGAGCAAATAGCGCCCGCTCTCGCGGATGTCCTCGCAATATTCGGCGTATTTTTCCGAACCCAGCGGTCCGAACATGCCCGACTCCATGATTTCGGAGAAGCCGATGATGGCGTTGAGCGGCGTGCGCAGCTCGTGGCTCATGTTGGCGAGGAAATCGGACTTGGATTGGTTGGCGTTCTCGGCGCGGGTTTTTTCCTCGGCGTATTTCTGCGCCAGCTCGGCGAGCTGTTGCGCCTGATACTCGAGCGTCTGCTGCGAGCGGCGCAGATCGGCGATTGTCGCCATCTTCTGCCGCTCGCTCTCCATCAGCCGCTCTTCGTGGCGCTTGATCGTGGTAATCTCGGTGCCGACCGAGACCAGGCCGCCGTCCTTGGTGCGCCGTTCGCTGATCTTGAGCCAGCGGCCGTCGGCGAGCTGCGCCTCGTAGGAGCGCGCGCCTTCCTCGGGCTTGCCGTCGGATTTGAGCGCCGTGCGCGCGATCGGCTGCCGTCCGACCGCGAGCACGTCCTCGTAGGCCGTGCCGGGCACCGTCATTTCCTCGGGCAGTCCATGCAGCTGCTGATACTTGGAATTGCAAAGCACCAGGCGGCTCTCGGCGTCCCACAGCACGAAGGCCTCGGAAATATTCTCGACCGCGTCCCGCAGCCGCATGTCGGCGGTGGCGGTGCGCTCCACCAGCTTGTGTTGCTCGGTGCTGTCGACCGCGATCCCGATCAGGTGCGGGCTGTCGTCGCCGTCGTAGCGCACGAGCTGGGCGCGGGCGCGCAGCCAGACCCAGTCGCCGTTGGCGTGCCGCATGCGGAAGGCGCGGTCGATCACGCCGTCGGAAGCGTCGGCGAGCTGCGTCGCGATATCGTAGAGGCGCCCATCCTCGCGGTGCACGAGGTCGTCGACTTCCCAGAATGACAGAAGCTCTTCGCGCGGCTCCAGTCCGAGAATCTCGAACATGGAGTCCGACCAATAGATACGCCCGCGCGCCAGGTCCCAGTCCCACAGCCCGCAGCGCCCGCGATTGAGCGCGGTGTCGAACCGCGTGCGCACCAGCTCGTAGATCGTGTCGGCCTCTTGCGCGCGCGTCGACTGCCAGTGAAAGGCGAAGCCGAGGATCAGGAGCACGAAGCCGGTGGTGGTGACGAGCGTGATAGTGAGCGCGGAGCTTCCACGCCAGCGCTCGAGCGCGGTGTCGCGCGGCTGCAACGCGGCGATTTGTCCGAAGGGGGCGGAGAGGGTGCGCACGGTGGCGAGCGCGAGCGTGCCGTCGGAGAGCGCGACCTCCATTACGCCCGCACGCTCGGCCAGCACCGTGAGCGCCTGGCCGGTGCCGAGCACATCTAGGAGCGTGGCGGGGAGCTTGGCGTCCGGCGCCGCGGCGAGGATGCGTCCGCTGGCCTCGGTGATATAGATGCGCCGCCCGCCGGCGGTGGCCAGAGCCGGCAGCGCCTCGCGGAGCGCCGCTTGCGCCTTGGCCGCCGCGGTGTCGTCGCCGGCGCGGCGCGTTAGATGCTCGCCCAGGACCAGCGAAAGCAGCGCCAGCTCCTTGCCCGCGTCGTTGATCGTCTCGCGGCGATGCTCGGTGATCTGAACCACGGCGCCCACCGCGACCGCGGCGATGAAGGCGACGATCAGGATCGGCACCGCGCGGCGCAGCAACGGCTCAGCAGCGAGCAAGCGCTGCAACGCAGGACGGTGCAGCGAACGGGCGAACCCGCGCAAATTCTGAGTCTCGTAGGAAGCGCTGGCCGCGTGGGTGCGCGCCATCGCAGGCCTCCCCGGAAAAAGTCCCCGTGCCTTCATCGTCCGGAGCGATGTGCCGCATCTCCCCGAATCAGTCTCATAAGAATTGAAGTTTGAGTTGCTTGTCTAGAGTCAAGATGGAAGAAAAGCCGAGATTTTAGGCCGCAACCGGGGCCCGCCGCGGCAAGGTCTGCTACGCGGCCGGCTCGGCGTGGCCGATCACCCGGTGTACGTCGGGCCGCTTTTCGCGCAGATGCCGCTCCAGCGCGTCGACCGCTTCATGCACGGCGGTCACCGATAAAGCGGGCGCCGTGCGGCAATGGAAATTCACCACCAGACCTTGCGGCGTCTCGCGCACGCGCACGTCGTGGATGTCGCGCAGCGGACTCCCGGCGGGCACCAGCTCGTGCATCAGGGCCGTGATGGCGGAACGTACCCCGTCCGCCGCGTCGCGGCCGGCGACGCCGCCCGATTGCAGCGGCTCGATGTGGGTCTCGACTTCGACCTCGCCATCGAACTCCCCGGCGATCGCCGCTTCGAGCTCGCTTGCGATCTCGTGCGCGCGGCTGAGCGGCATGGCGCCGTCCACCTCGAGATCGATCGAGACCGCGAGCTTGCCGGAGACCTCGTGCACCGTCACATGATGCACCGCGCAACCGCGATTGCGCGCGATCACCATCACCCGCTCGAGCACGCTCTCATCGTCGAGCGCCTTGGGCGAGGTTGTGATCGTGATCTCCGCCTCGGGCATCTCGGCCCGGATCGCGCGCCGGATCTCGCCGGCGAGCGCCGATACGCGATCGAGCGGCTGCGCTCGGCTCACCGCCACCGCCAGATCGATGAACAGCGTGGCGCCCACCGGCCGCGCGCGCACGGACTCGATCGCGATCACGCCCTTGACGCGCTGAGCGATGCCCTTGATCCGTTCGGCGACACCGGCGGGTGCTGCGTCGGTGAGCGCGTTGATCGTCCGCCGGCCGAGCTGCCATCCGGCCAGGCAGACGAACACGGCGACCACCATGGCGGCCGCCGCATCGGCCCAGGGATAGCCGAGCGCGACGGCGGCAAGCCCGAGCAATACCGCGGCCGACGACCACATGTCGGAACCGAAATGCAGCGCGTCCGCCTCCAGCGCCTGGCTCGAAGTTTCCTGGGCGGTGCGATAAAGCAGGCGCGCGCGCCAGAAATCGACGGCGATCGAGACCGCGATCACCACGAAGGCGGCAACAGTGGCCTCGACCGCGTGTCCATGAGCGCCGAACAGCCGCTGCAAAGCCTCCCAGATCACGACGCCGGAAAGCAGGAACAGGAGCGCCGTCTCCGCCAGCGCGGATACGCTCTCGACTTTCCCGTGGCCGTAATGGTGCTCCTCGTCCGCCGGTTTGGCGGAGATGCGAACGGCGATATAGGTCATCACCGTCGCCGCAAGGTCGATCAGCGAGTGCGCGGCCTCCGATAGGATCGCCAGCGAGCCCGAGCTGAATCCGACCACCGCCTTGGCGAGCGTCAGCCCGGCAGAGGCGAAAATCGATCCCAGCGCAACCCGTTCCTTCGTTTCCTGCATCCGGCTACCGATTGCATTCCCCGCCTGGAGCGGCCGCTCTGCTGCCGCGCAAGCAATGTGCCTTGTTAGGATAGATGACCAGACCTATGCTTACCCGAAAAATATTCTTCAAATCCGGCAAATGCCACGCTTCAGAACAAGAAGTCACGGGGAGGGTAAGGAAATGTTCCAGTTCGTACGTTGGGCGCTCGCAGCGCTCGTCTTGACCGCGCTCGGCGCCGTGTCGCCGGCGCTCGGCCAGGCCTATCCGTCTCGGCCCATCACGATCGTCGTGCCCTTGGCGGCCGGCACCGGCATGGACGTGATCGCGCGCATGTACGGCGAGAAGCTGTCGCAGAGTCTCGGCAAGCCGGTGATCATCGAGAACAAGCCGGGCGCGTCGCTGATGCTGGCAGCGGTCGCGGTAGCGGGTGCGCCCCCCGACGGACACACGCTTTTGATTTCCACCAGCTCCGCGATGTCGATCAATCCAACGCTGTTCAAGCAGATCAATTACGATCCGGAAAAGGACTTCGCGCCGGTCTCCTGGTATCTGAAGTCGCCCTTCATCCTGGTCGTAAACCCGGCGCTGCCGATCCGCTCGGTTCCCGACCTCATCAAGTACGCCAAGGCTTCCGCAACGCCGCTTGCATACAGCTCGCCCGGCCCCGGTGTGGCGCAGCACCTGTCCATCGAATTCATGAAGCAGCGATTTGGGCTGGACATGAATCACATCCCGTATCGCAGCACGCCTCAATCACTGGTGGATATCTCCACCGGTCAAGTTCATCTCGCGTTCGCCGAAGCCGGGCGCCTCGTTGCCGTTGATCAAGGACGGCCGGTTGCGCGCGCTTGCGGTCTCTGCATTGACGCGGCTTCCGGTGCTGCCCGACGTTTTGCCGTTCGCCGAAGCTTCCGGCGCCGCCGATTTCGAAGCCGTGTCCTGGCACATGCTGCTCGCGCCGGCCAAGACGCCGCGCGAAATCGTCGTCAAGCTGCACGAGGAGATGAAACGGATCATGTCCGACAAGGACATGCAGCAAAGAATGGCGCTGCTCGGTCTGATTCCGATCGATCCGCCTTCGATCGAGGTGACGGAGCAATACCTCAAGTCCGAGAAGGAAAAGTGGAGCGCGCTGGTGAAGAAGCTCGGACTCGAGGGCTCGCAGTAGCACCGTCCGTGTAAGACCTGCCATGCGCGGGGGCGGGTGGCATCCCGTCCCCCGATCTGGCAGGAAGGGGCATGACTGTTTCGCATGCCAGTTCGTGGCGCTTCTCCGTGGCGCCGATGATGGAGCGGACCGACCGCCACTGCCGCTACTTCCATCGGCTGCTCACCAAGAAGACGCTGCTCTATACCGAGATGCTGACCACCGGCGCCGTGATCCACGGCGACCGCGCGCGGCTGCTGGGCTTCGATCCGTTCGAGCATCCGGTGGCGCTGCAACTAGGCGGCGCCGACCCGCGCGAGGTGACAAAGGCCGCCAGGATCGGCGCCGATCTCGGCTACGACGAAATCAACTTGAATGTCGGCTGCCCGTCCGACCGCGTGCAAAGCGGCCGCTTCGGCGCCTGCCTCATGGCCGAGCCCGAGCGCGTGGCCGATTGCGTCGCCGCAATGAAGGCCGCGATCGCCGTGCCGGTCACGGTCAAGTGCCGGCTCGGCATCGACGAGCAGGACACCGAGGAATCGCTCGACCGTTTCGTTGACCGCGTTGTCGCCGCCGGCGCCGATGCGCTCATCGTGCACGCGCGCAAGGCTTGGCTCGATGGCCTCTCGCCGCGCGAGAACCGCGACGTTCCGCCGCTCGATTACGGACGCGTCTATCGGCTGAAGGCGCGCCTGCCGAACGTACCGATCGTCATCAATGGCGGCATCGCGAACATCGCCGAAGCCGTGCGGCATCTCGAACACGTGGACGGCGTCATGCTCGGTCGCGCCGCTTATGAGCGCCCGGATTTGCTCCTTGCGGTCGATCCGGAGATTTTCGGCGAACCCGCACCCGCCGCCAATGCGCGCGAGGCGATCGAGCGGCTGATGCCTTATATCGAGCGCACGCTCGCTTCCGGCGCGCGGCTCCACGACATAACCCGCCACCTTCTCGGCCTGTTCAACGGCCGTCCCGGCGCGCGAGCCTTCCGCCGCCATCTCTCCACTGAAGCGATCCGTTCCGGCGCGGATGCCACGGCGCTGCGCGAAGCGCTCGCCAAGGTTCTCGATGCGCCCACTGAGATCGTGCGGAACGCCGCCGCATGACCTTCTTCGGCGTTCCGGCGGGCGAGCTCGCGCTGCTCGCGGTCGCGATTCTGGTCGCCGGCGCCATGGCCGGATTTTTCGCGGGACTCCTGGGCATCGGCGGCGCGGTGCTCATCGTGCCGGTGCTCTACGAGGTGTTCCGCCTGCTCAACGTGCCTGACCAGGTGAGCTTCCATCTCTGCATCGGCACCTCGCTCGCCTTTATCGTCCCCACTTCAATTCGTTCCTTCATCGCGCATCGCGCCAAGGGCGCCGTGCGCATTGACGTGCTCCGGCTTTGGGCAGTCCCGGTCGTGCTCGGCGTGATCGTGGGCGCGCTCATCGCCTATGTCGCATCGAGTGCGGTCTTCAAGTCGATCTATATCGTATTCACCGTCGCCATGGCCGCGCGGCTTCTGTTCGGGCGCGAGAGCTGGCGCATCGCCGACCACTTGCCGAAGCCGCCGGTGACCATCGGCGCCGGCTTCGTCATCGGGCTTATCTCCGCGCTCATGGGCGTCGGCGGCGGCGGCTTCTCAACGATTTTCCTGACACTCTATGGCCAGACCATCCACGTTGCCGTCGCCACGTCGTCCGGTGTCGGTATCTTCATTTCGATCCCCGGCACGATCGGCTACATGCTCGCCGGCTGGCAGCACCAAGCGCTGATGCCGCCGCTCTCGGTCGGCTACGTCTCGTTCCTGGGGCTTCTGTTGTTCGCGCCGGTGAGCGTTCTCGCGGCGCCCTACGGCGCGCGTCTCGCACATAAATGGTCGCGGCGCCGGCTCGAAATGGCTTTCGGGCTCTTTCTGCTCGTGGTCGCGATCCGGTTTCTCTTCAGCCTGTTGCCTTAACGCGCCCCCTTGGCCCGCAGCACGAGCCGGCCACCGCGCACCTCGAAGGATTCGAGACGGTTCAGGAAGCTCATGCCGAGGAGGCTGGTCTTGAGGTCGCCGGGTTCGGAGACCAGTGCCGGTACGCGCCGCTCCACGATATTACCGACCGCGAGCCGGTCGAGCGTCACGGAAGCGGCACGTCCGCGGCCCTTGGCGGTTTCGATCGGCACGTCGTATTTCAGCAGATCCACCGGCAGGCCGGCGAGCTTCGCCGCTTCCGGCGTCAGCACCACGCTGGTGGCGCCGGTATCGACGAGCATGGAGATGCGCCGGCCGTTCACGTCCGCGCGCACGGTGAATTCGCCGCCCGGCGTACGCACGACTTCGACTGTCGCGGCCGTGCCCGCTCGCGGCACTGGATAGCCGGGCATGAATTCGCCGATCAGCCGGTCCGCGATCGCCTGCAGCTCGAAGCGATAGGTGTAGCCGAGCGCGAGACCGGCGACGAGCACCAGCCAGAACAGCACCGCGCGCACTGCCTCAATGCCCCGGCCGTAGAATAGCGAGAACACCGCGCTGCCGATCACGAGTGCGAGCGCGAGCAGCCAGACCAGGCTGGCAAACGATTCCGATTCGATTCCTGCGACGTTGCCGGCCTCGTGACGCCAAACCAGCGCGGCCACGGCCAAGCACAGCCCGCCGACCACGATCCAGAGCAGGCGATCGGAGCGCACGAGCTTCGGCCGTCAGGGTACGCGGGCGATGACGAGCAGCGCGAACAGGAAGGCGGTCTCGGCGGTGAACTCGCCCCCGGCGCGGAAACTGCGCTCTTCGGTTGCCCCGACTTGCCTGGCGAGATTTTCAGCCAGCACCGCGACCAAGAACGCGAACACCACCGCACCGATCGCTGCACCCACCCCATAGGTCGGCAGGATCGCCGCCGCGGCGATGGCGAGCGCGATGATGCCGAGGAACTGCGCATTGGCGGATTGGCCGGGCGCGGCCGGGCCGGTGTCCTCCGCGGGCGCTTCCTTCATGTAGGTCGGTATCAGCACGCCCACGGAGCGGCCGACCGCGCTCGCCGCCAGGAGCGCGAGCGCAACCTTGATGGCGCCGGAGACCGTCAGCACCTCGATGGTGCCGACCCGGAGCAGCACGGCGAATACCAGCGCCACGGTTCCCGCATGCGCGAGGCGTGCGGCATCGACGCGCGGGCAGAAATGTTCGCCAAGCCGGCGGCAGGCCTCGGCAAATCCGTTTTCGCCTGCGGCGCCCGTCACCAGCGCCAAGAACCCGAGCGCCAGTACCGCGCTGATAAAGGCTGGAAGCTGTGCGTAGGCGGCGATGACGAGCACGACGCCGCTCAGCGCCCCGACCACCGCACCGGCGAGCGGTATCGCCTGCACGGCGGCGGGCGAAGTGGGCTCGGTGCGCGAAGCCGCCCCAGTCTCGCTCTCGCCGGCGATGGGTGGGATCGGCAGGATCAGGTAGAAGCGCAGCCACGCGATCATGTCGCGCACGAGCGGCGGCATTGTTGTCTCCCAGCGCCGGTCGAATCTTTACCGGTTGCAAGCGTTGAAATCCTAGACCGCCGAAGCCCGTCTCCGCCAGTCTTCCTTGGTGGCATCGGCGACGTCCTCGGTGGCATCGGTGACGTCTTCGCTGATGCTCGGCTGGATCGGCACGGCGTCGTGCACCGGCGGGAGTGCGGTCATCACCCGCTCGGCGGGAAATGTCACGATCACCTCCGTGCCCTCGCGCAGCTTGGAGCGCATCGTGAAGGTGCCCCCGTGCAGTTCGATCAGGCCCTTGACGATCGGCAGGCCCAGGCCCGCACCCTGTTCGGCGCTCTTGATGGCGTTGGAACCCTGGCCGAATGGGGAGAGCGCGATCGGCATCTCCTCCTCTGAAATCCCGGTGCCATTGTCGCGCACGGACAAGTATTGGCCGCCTGAGACGGTCCAGCCGACCTTGAGCCACACTTCGCCGCTCTGGGGCGTGAACTTGATGGCGTTCGAGAGCAGGTTGAGGCAAATCTGCCGCACCGCGCGGTCGTCGGCCCAGATTTTGGGCAGATTGGGCTCGAGCGTCTCATGCACCGTGATGTCGCGGTTGTTGGCGCGAATTTTCAAAAGATGCCGGCTCTCCTCGACCATGTGCACGAGATTGACCGCCTCGTCGTTCAGCTCATAGCGGCCCGCCTCGATGCGCGACAGATCCAGGATCTCGTTGATGAGGTTGAGCAAATGCTGGCCCGAGCCGTGGATGTCGCTTGCGTAATCGCGATAGGTCGGCGTCGAGTGCGGCCCCAGGATCTCGCTCTTCATCACTTCGGAGAAACCGAGGATGGCGTTCAAGGGCGTGCGCAGTTCATGACTCATCTGCGCAAGGAAGCGCGACTTGGCGAGATTGGCCGCCTCCGCGTGTCGCGCGGTCTCGTCGGATTTGGCCTTCGACTGTTCGACCTCGCCGATCAGAGAATTGAACTGCGCGCGCGCCTCTAGCGTGGAGAGTTCCGAGTTGTGCAGATGTTTCGAGACCATGATGAAATAGGTTTCGGCTGCGACCGTGAGTCCCGCAAGTACAAGGTCCTGCGGGTCTCCGCGCATGAGATAGAAGAGAGTCACCGCGCCAGCGACCGGAAAAGTCGAGGCGAAAACAGCGACGGGAATGCTCGACGCGAGCACCGAGAACACCGCGATCACCATCAGCATGGCGAACAGCGAGAAGTCGCCAGCGCCATGCGACTTCAGATCGACGAAAATATAGATGTTGAACACCCACGAGATGCCGAACAGGAAATCGAACGATGTGAACAATGTCCGGTAGCGGCGTAGTTCCACGGAGTTGACCGGCGCCTTGAGAAATCTCCTGCAGGCAGAGACGTTCATCGCATGGATGACCATGGCGAGCGGGATCGACATGACTGCGAGGTAATCGCCGGTCCAAAGCGTGGCGGCGAAGCCGATGATCGCGATGAGAAGCAGCAGCGACGGCGAATGGCTGATCCGGTTCTCCGCGTAGAGACGCAGGAGTTCGTAGTCGAAAGCCGGCTTCACTCCGCTCGAGGAAGTGAGCACGTCGCGCACGTCGCGCACGCTGCGGGCGAGTTTGAGCCGCCGCTCGTGCTCGGCCTTGGTGGCCACCGCAGTGCGTTCTTCGTAGAGGAGTTCGGGTGTGGGAGAAGGGTTCGCCATGATCGCCGGTCCAGACCACGATTGCGGGTAAGCGGTTAAAGGCAGGCTGAAATTCGTGGTTAACAGGAAGTTGACGTGCGAACCGAGTGCTTGCCGCTAAAGGGCCGCGCGTGCTCGACTGAGGCTGGGAGGGGCTATGGACTTCAAGACGATCAAATTCTCCATCTCGGGGGCCGTTGCCATGGTCGCGTTGGCGCGGCCGGAGCGGCTCAACGCGCTGAATGCAGGGGTCCACGCGGAAATCCGTTTCGCGCTCGATCAGGTCGAGGCAAACGAAGCGATCCGTTGTCTGGTCATCACAGGGGAGGGCAGGGCCTTCTGCTCCGGCCAAGATCTGACCGAACGCGTGGCTACCGAAAACAAGCCGATCGACACCGGCGCCTCCCTCGACCGCGATTATAATCCACTGGTACGTCGGCTCGTGGGCTTCAAGCTGCCGACCATCGCCGCGGTGAACGGACCGGCGGTCGGCGCGGGCGCCAATCTCGCGCTTGCTTGCGATATTCTTCTGTTCGCGCGTTCAGCTTATCTGCAGGAAGCGTTCGCGCGCATCGGGCTCGTGCCTGACGCCGGCGGAACGTGGTTCCTTCCACGCCTGGTTGGCTTGAAGCGCGCGCTAGCCATGTCCCTCACTGCCGAGAGGATTCCGGCGGACGAATGCGAGAGGATGGGCATCGCCTGGAAAGTGTTCGACGATGCGGTCTTTGCCGCCGAGGTCGGGAAATTCGCAGCCGCGCTCGCCGCCGGCCCAACGCTGGCCTATCGGCTGACCAAGCAGGCGCTGAACGCGAGCTATGGCAATGATCTTGCGACCCAGCTCGACGTAGAGCGCGATTCCCAGCGCCAGGCGGGCCAATCTGCCGATTTCCGCGAGGGTGTTCTCGCGTTCCTGCAAAAGCGCCCGGCCCGCTTCGAGGGAAAGTGAAGCGAACGCCGGTTGACGCCGCCGCGGGCGGCATTAGGTAGAAGCCGCCGGAGGGTTCATGTCCGTCACCGCCGATACGGTTCGCGAGAGGCTGAAATCGATCAAGGGGCCGGAGGGCGTGGACCTCGCGGCCTCGGGTAAGCTTTCCGACATCGTGGTCACCGACGGCAAGGTGTTCTTCTCGCTCACCGTCGATTCGACGCAGGCGCAGGCCTGGGAAGAGGTGCGAAAGAGCGCCGAAACGGCGGTGCGTTCGATCCCCGGTGTTGCTTCGGTGCTCGTCGCGCTCACCGCCGAGCGGACCGGCGGCGCGCGCCCGCCGCAGCCGAGCCGGGAATCGCAGCGCGCGGCAGCGCCGCGGCCCGGCGCTTCGCCGACCGGCACCGCCCGCGCGGTGCCCGGCATCGAATCCGTGATCGCGGTCGCCTCCGGAAAAGGCGGCGTCGGCAAATCGACGACCGCGGTGAATCTCGCGCTCGGTCTGCGCGATCTCGGTCTGAAAGTGGGCGTGCTCGACGCCGATATCTACGGGCCATCGATGCCGCGGCTGCTCGCGGTGAAAACCAAGCCCGAGACGATCGGCGGGCGCACGCTGCGCCCGGTCGAAGCCTACGGAATGAAGGTCATGTCCATCGGTTTCCTCGTCGATGAGGAGACGCCGATGATTTGGCGTGGCCCCATGGTCATGTCCGCGATTACGCAGATGTTGCGCGAGGTCGAGTGGGGCACGCTCGACGTGCTGGTCGTCGATATGCCGCCCGGCACCGGCGACGCGCAATTGACGCTCGCACAGCAGGTGCCGCTCGCCGGCGCGGTCATCGTTTCGACGCCGCAGGATTTGGCGCTGATCGACGCGCGCCGCGGCATTGCCATGTTCCGCCGCGTCGATGTGCCCGTACTCGGGCTAGTCGAGAACATGAGCTATTTCCTCTGCCCGCATTGCGGCAAACGCACAGACATCTTCAGTCATGGCGGCGCCAAGGCCGAGGCCGAAAAGACCGGCGTGCCGTTTCTCGGCGAGGTTCCGCTCGATGCCGTGATCCGCGAGACTTCGGACGTCAGGCCTGCCTGTGGTCGCAACCCGGCCCGATAGTCCGCACGCACAGGTTTATCGCGAGATCGCCAAGCGCGTTCGGGCCGAGCTCGAGCGCGGACGAACGAGCGGAAAAGTAGCGCCCAAGATCGTCATCGAGAGCTGATCGACGAGTTGCAGACGTCCAGCAGGACGGGCGTAAGAATTCGCCATGGCGCCTCATGGAGAATGCAAGAAACTACGGCCTCCTCAGCTGAAAGGCCTATGCGCGCTCGCCCATTCTCCACATGGCAAACGCGGGAAATCCATGCTACGGCCAACTACGCTCAATGGAGGGATGTTCCGGTGAACATCCAGGGAGGATTCTCAATGAAGCGTCGTAAATTCTTGCAGGTCGCTGGCGTCGGGCTTGCCGCGACCGCGGTGGCCTCGCCGGCCATCGCTCAGTCCTTTCCCGAACTGAAATGGCGGCTCACTTCGAGCTTCCCCAAGTCGCTCGATACGCTCTATGGCGCGTCGGAGACTTTCGCCAAGGCAGTAGCCGAAGCGACCGACAACCGGTTCCAGATTCAAGTCTTCTCTGCAGGCGAAATCGTTCCTGGTCTGCAGGCTCTGGATGCGGTGTCGAGCAACACGGTCGAGATGTGCGCCACCGCCAACTATTACTATTTCGGCAAGGATCCGACGTTCGCCTTCGGTACGGCGGTTCCGTTCGGCATGAACAAGCGCATGATGGACGCGTGGAACTATTTCGGCGGCGGCATCGAGCTGCAGAACGAGTTCTACAAGAAGTTCAACGCCATCGGCTTTCCGGCCGGCAACACCGGTGCGCAGATGGGCGGCTGGTTCCGCAAGGAAATCAAGACCGTCGACGACCTCAAGGGCCTCAAGATGCGTATCGGCGGCTTCGCCGGCCGCACCATGGCCAAGCTCGGTGTCGTGCCGCAGCAGCTCGCCGGCGGCGACATCTATCCGGCGCTTGAAAAGGGCACGCTCGATGCCTGCGAATGGGTCGGCCCCTATGACGACGAGAAGCTCGGCTTCCACAAGGTCGCGCCCTACTATTATTACCCCGGCTGGTGGGAAGGCGGCCCCATGCTCCACAACATGATCAATCTTTCCAAGTGGAACGAGCTGCCGAAGACCTATCAGTCGATCATCCAGTCGGCGTGCTACGTCTCCAATACCTGGATGATGGCCAAGTACGATGCCGCCAACCCGGCGGCCCTGAAGCGCCTCGTCGCCGGCGGCGCCAAGCTGGCGCCGTTCTCGCAGCCGATCATGGACGCCTGCTACAAGGCATCGCTCGAAGTCTATGACGAGACCACGAAAGCCAATGCCGACTTCAAGAAGGTTTACGATAATTTCGTCGCCTTCCGGAACGACCAGTACCTCTGGTGGCAGGTCGCCGAATACAGCTTCGACACCTACATGATCCGCGCCCGCTCGCGCGGCTAAGCGGTCCTGATCGACTGGACATTTGAGCCCCGGAGCCCCTGGCTCCGGGGTTGCTTTTTCTCGCCGCGTATTGTCGCCCTTAGTACTGGGCTAGATCGATCGTCTGCACAGGGTCATCGGCCGGCCGGGCGAATTCCCCTTGCGTCGACCGGTCGACGGATCAACGAGGGGAAACGTCATGAAACGTCAGTGAATTTCTCAAGACGGCGGGTGCGGGCCTCGCCGCGCCTCGGCCATCGCCGCGCCTGCCATCGCCCAATCGGCGCCGGAAATCAAGTGGCGCATCACGTCGAGCTTCCCGAAATCGCTCGACACGCTCTATGGCGGCACCGAAATGTTCGCCAAAGCGGTCGCCGAAGCCACCGACAACAAGTTCCAGATCACCAGGTCTTCGCCGCTGGCGAGATCGTTCCGGGACTGCAAGCCGCCGACGCGGTGACCGCGGGCACCGTCGAGATGTGCCAGACGGCCTCCTATTACTGGTACGGAAAGGATCCGACCTTCGCGCTCACCTGCGCTGTTCCGTTCGGCCTGAATGCACGCCAGATGAATGCGTGGTGGCATCACGGCAACGGCGCGACGCTGTCGAACGAGTTCTACAAGAAGTTCAACATCATCGCGTTCCCGGCCGGCAATACCGGCGCGCAGATGGGCGGCTGGTTCAGGAACGAGATCAAGTCGGTGGACGATCTCAAGGGCCTCAAGTTGCGGATGGGCGGCTTCGCCGGCCGCGTTCTGCAGAAGCTCGGCTGCGTGCCGCAGATGATCGCCGGCGGCGAAATCTATCAGGCGCTGGAGAAGGGCACGATCGACGGCGCCGAGTGGGTCGGCCCCTACGACGACGAGAAGCTCGGTTTCTACAAGGTCGCCAAGGTCTACCACTATCCGGGCTGGTGGGAAGGCGGCACCATGATCCACATCTTCTGCAACACCGACAAATGGGCCTCGCTGCCGAAGTCCTATCAGTCGATCGTCCGCTCGGCCGCCGAGTACGCCAATGTCTGGATGCAGGGCAAATACGATGCGGAAAATCCCGCCGCGCTGAGGCGACTGGTTGCCGGCGGCACGCAGCTGCGGCCGTTCCCGCAGCCGGTCATGGAGGCCTGCTTCAAGGCGTCGCTCGAAGTCTGCGACGAGACTTCGAAGACCAATGCCGACTTCAAGAAGCTCTACGACTCGATCGCGGCCTTCCGCAGGGAAGAGTACCTGTGGTGGCAGGTCGCCGAATACGACCTACGACAGCTTCATGATCCGCGCGCTTCGTTCCTGAAACGGCGAGTTCCGCTTTACGACCGGCCCCGGAGCTTCGGCTCCGGGGTCTTTTTTTATGCGAGAGTGTAGGACGAGCCGCGTCACCGGCTCTCGCGGCGGACCAAAATCGAGCGGCGGCATCGCCTCGGGCATCTCGATCTCGATCTTGATCGTGGCTCGGATCGACGCCGGTTCGGCTTGTCGAGCCAGTAGGTCACCGACTGCGGCCAGAAAATGAGGATGACCACGAGGATCACCTGCAATATCACCCACGGAATCGCGCCCCAGTAGATGTCGGAACTTTTCACCTCCGGCGGCGCTATTCCGCGCAGATAGAACAGCGCGAAGCCGAACGGCGGGTGCATGAAGCTCGTCTGCACGTTGGCGCAGACCAGCACCCCGAACCAGATCAGATCGATGTTGAGCTTCTCCGCGACCGGCGCCAGCAGCGGAACGATGATGAACGCGATCTCGAAGAAATCGAGAAAGAACGCGACCAAGAAGATGAAGATGTTGACGAAGACCAGGAAGCCGAGCTGCCCGCCGGGCAGCGACGGTCAGCATGCCCTCGATCCATTCCTTCCCGCCGACGCCCTGGAACACCAGGCTGAAGGTGCGCGCGCCGATCAGGATGAACACTACGAAGGCGGTGATACGCATGGTCGTCGACATGGCCTGGTAGACCAGCGGCCAGGTGAGCGTGCGATTGGACGCGGCCAGTGCGAACGCGCCGACAACGCCGAGCGCGCCCGCCTCCGTCGGCGTCGCCAAGCCCCAGGAAGATCGTTCCCAGCACCAGGAAGATGAGACCGACCGAAGGAACGATGCCCCGCATGCACTTGAAGAACAGCGCCCATCCCTTGAGCGTGCGCGCTTCCGGCGGCAGCGCCGGCACGTCCTGCGGGCGGAAGATGCTGAGGATGAATACCCAGATGCAAAAGAGCGCGAGCTGGATAAGGCTCGGGCCGATGGCGCCCTTGTACATGTCGCCGACCGAGCGCCCGAGCTGGTCGGCGAGCACGACGAGCACCAATGACGGCGGGATCAGTTGGGTGATCGTGCCCGAAGCCGCGATCACGCCCGTCGTGTGGCGCATCGAGTAGCCGTACTTCATCATCGCCGGCAGCGCGATCATGCCCATGGCGATGACGGAAGCCGCGACCGTGCCGGTGATTGCGCCCAGGATGGCGCCGACGAAGATCACCGCATAGGAAAGCCCGCCGCGCACCGAGCCGAACAGCTGCCCGATCGAATCGAGCAGATCCTCGGCAAGCCCGCAGCGCTCCAGAATCGCGCCCATCAGGGTGAAGAACGGGATCGCAAGCAGCAGCTCGTTCGAGATGATGCCGTAGAGCTGGTAGGTGAGGTTCCCGAGGAATTCCGGGCGGATCAGCCCGAGCTCGACCCCGATAAAGCCGAAGAACAGGCCGACCGCGGCGAGCGAGAATGCCGCCGGATATCCGATCAGCAAGAAAAGGACGAGGCCCCCGAACATCAGAGGCGCCATGTTCTCCGTGATGAAATGGATCATTGCAGCGGCGTCTCGTATTCGTACTGCAGTCGATGATGGTGGATCAGCGCCTCGATCCGCTTGATGATCTCCGACACGCCCTGCGCCGCCATCAAGGCGAAGCCCACGGGAAGAACGAGCTTGACCGGCCAGCGGATCAGGCCGCCGCATTCGTCGATGTCTCGTTGATCCGCCAGGATTCGACGAACCACGGCCAAGTGAAATAGATGAGGATGATGCAGATCGGCATCAGGAAGAAGATGCTGCCGAGGATATCGATCCACAGCCGTACGCGTTCCGGCATCATCGCAAAGAACAGATCGACGCGGACGTGCTCGTTGACCTTGAGCGTGTAGGGCGCGCCGAGCAGCACCATGCCGGCGAACATGTACCACTGGATCTCGAGATAAGCGTTGGAGCTGATGCTGAACATGTAGCGGCTGCCGGCGTTCGCCGCGCTGATCAGGCAAGCGAGCAGCACCAGCCAATTCGCGAACACGCCGAACTGGTCATTCACCCAGTCGATAGCGCGGCTCAGCTTGAGCAGGGCTTTCAAGCGCGTATTCCCCCGAGCCGGCGATCACCGGCGAAAATTCCGTATTCAGAACTTCTTGCCGATCGTAGGTGTTTCTCGTTCGCGCCAGTTACTGGAAGCCCCGCAGCAAGTCACCTTAGCCTAACGTCGCGGTCGATCAAGCCCGCTAGTGCTTGAGATTTTGGGCGGCGCCCGTTCTAGAGGGGCGGCTCGCCCGCGGCAATGGCGCGGGCTTCGGCCGCGCGCATTTTTCCATAACGCACTCGCTCCCGGTGCAGCATGTAGATGCCCGCGCCGACGATCAGCCCGATGCCGGCGACCGAGATCGCGTCGGGAAATTCGCCGAACAGGAGTACGCCGTAGATCACCGCGAATACCACCAGCGCATAGCGGAACGGAGCCACCACCGAGACATCGGTGTCACGGAACGCGATGACGCCGAGCATGATGGCGAATACCAGAAACGCTCCCGCGACCACCGATGCCGCGAAGGCCTCTGCGTTGGGCATTGTCCAATTGCCGCCAAGCGCCCCGAGGCCGCCGATGATCACGCCGAATACCGCGGTGACCAGCACGACTCCCGTCGTCGGCACTTTGGCGTGGAGATAGCGCGTCGTTACGTCGCGAACGACCACGAGAAAGGCGGCGACCAGGACGACAATCGAGGCCGGCTCGAACGCGCTGGTGCCCGGCTTCACGACCAGCAACATCCCGATGAATCCGGCGGCGACCGCGCTCCAGCGCCGCCAGCGCACGTCCTCCTTGAACAGCAACACGCCTGCGATCGTGAGCAGGAACGGCTGCACCAGAAGGATCGCGGTTACGTCCGCGATCGGCATGAGCGCCAGCGCGGCGATCAGCAGAAAGCCGACCATCGCCTCCGAACCGCAGCGTAGCATTACCATCGGGCGCTGGATCTGATGCAATTGGCCGAACTCGCGCCTGAACGCGATGATCAGGAGAATGAACAGCACGGTGACCGCGCCGCGGATCGCCATGATCTCCGTTGGCGGAATCGTTTTGGCGGCGACTTTCGTCGCCGCATCATTGGCGGAGAACAGCGCGGTCGAGCCGATCATCGCGATGATGCCGCGGCGATTGGCGCTCGATCGGGACATGAACTGATGACCCTCGGTACTGACCGCGAAACGGGCGCCTCGCGGCGCCCGGAATACGCTCAAACGGAAATCAAACTACGCGTCTCAGCCGCCGGTCACGCTCATGTGCCGCGCGACCGCCGGGCGGTTGGTGCGCCGGTCGATGATGAAGTCGTGGCCTTTGGGCTTGCGTGCGATCGCTTCCCCGATCGCGGCGTGCAGCGGATCGTCGGCCTCCGAGGCGCGTAGCGGCGTGCGCAGGTCGGCGGCGTCGTCCTGACCGAGGCACATATAGAGCGTGCCGGTGCAGGTCACGCGCACGCGGTTGCAGCCTTCGCAGAAATTGTGGGTGAGCGGCGTGATGAAGCCGAGCCTGCCGCCGGTCTCGCGCACGCTCACGTAGCGCGCGGGTCCGCCGGTCCTGTAGTCGCTGTCCGCGAGCGTGTAGCGCTGTGCAAGCCGTGCGTGCACCAGCGAGAGCGGCAGATACTGGTCGATGCGCTCGGGCTCGATGTCGCCGAGCGGCATCACCTCGATCAGCGACAGGTCCATGCCGCGGCCATGCGCCCATTCCATGAGCGCGGGTATTTCGTCTTCGTTGACGCCCTTGAGCGCCACCGCGTTGATCTTGACGTGCAGTCCCGCGGCCTGCGCCGCGTCGATGCCGGCGAGCACCTTGGCTACGTCGCCCCAGCGGGTGACTTCGCGGAACTTCGCCGGATCGAGCGTGTCGAGCGAGACATTGATGCGCTTGACGCCGCAGTCGGCGAGCTCGCGGGCGAAGCGGCCAAGTTGCGAGCCGTTGGTGGTCAGCGTGAGCTCCTCGAGCGCGCCCGATTGCAGATGCCGCGACAGCGAGCGGAACAGCACCATGATATCCCGCCGCACCAGGGGCTCGCCGCCGGTGAGCCGGAGCTTCTTCACTCCGCGCGCGACGAAGGCCGAACAGAGCCGGTCCAGTTCCTCGAGCGTGAGCAAGTCCTGCTTGGGCAGGAACGTCATGTTCTCCGCCATGCAATAGACGCAGCGGAAGTCGCAGCGGTCCGTCACCGACACGCGCAAATAGGTGATCGCGCGCTGGAACGGGTCGACCAGCGGGGCGCGGCTGCTCTGGCTGCGGATGGCGTTCATTTTTCGCGCTTCTGTTTGTTCTATGTAAGTCTGTCGGAGCCCGATGGCAACGTAAAGGCGCGCAGGCTAGACTTGATATCATGTCTGAAAGCCCGAAGGACAAGCGCCCCTGGCCCACGGAACTGCGGCTCGCCAAGGACCGGCGCACGCTCGCGGTCACGTTCGAGGACGGCAGCGCCTTCACGCTGCCCGCCGAGTATCTGCGCGTCGAGAGCCCAAGCGCGGAGGTGCAGGGCCATAACCCGGACGAGCGCAAGACGGTGCCGGGCAAGCGCGAGGTGATGATCCTGCAGGTGGAGCCGGTGGGGAACTACGCGGTGCGCCTCGTGTTCGACGACATGCATTCGACCGGCCTCTACTCGTGGGACTATTTGCACGAGCTCGGCCGCGACCACGACGCCCGCTTCGCGCGCTATAGCGACGAGCTCGCGGCAAAAAATCTCTCGCGCGATCCGGTGCGAAAGAAATAGGTTGTCATTCCGGGTGAGCGCCGCGTCAGCGGCGCGAGGCCCGGAATCCATAACCCCGGTCTGTGTATTCAAAGCGAGGCGGTGGTTATGGATTCCGGGTTCACGGGCTTCGCCCGCGCCCCGGAATGACGAGATTATTTCAACAGCACGTGCACCATGGTGCCGACTTTCACCCGGCCATAGAGGTCCGTCACGTCCTCGTTGACCATGCGGAAGCAACCCGAGGAAACCGCCTGGCCGATCGTCTCCGGCTCGTTCGAGCCGTGGATGCGATAGAGCGTCGAGCCGAGATAGATCGCGCGCGCGCCGAGCGGATTGTTCGGCCCGCCCGGCATCCAGCGCGGCAGGTCGGGCCGGCGCTTCAGCATCTGCGGCGGCGGCGTCCAGTCCGGCCACTCGCGCTTCTGCGAGACGGTCTTCATGCCGGTCCAGGTGAAACCGAGACGGCCGACGCCGATGCCGTAGCGGACCGCGCGGCCCTCATCGATCACATAATAGAGCCGCCGCTCCGCGGTGTTGATGACCACCGAGCCCGGCCGGAATTTCTTGCCGTCGAACGAGACCGTGGTGCGCGCGACCGGCGAGCCGCCGGTGAAGAGCCCGCCGCGATAGCCGCCGGGACCGATCGGCATACCGGTGTCGCGATCGATCTGCAGGGATTCCTGCGCGCCCGCGGCGCCGGCCAGCAGCGCTGTCAGGGCCAGGGCAGGGAGCAAAGAGAATTTCAGTCGCATCGTCGCCTCGGTTGCGGACATCGAAATACGGGCCGTTGCGGCCCGTCTTCCCGCCAAACGCCACAAAATCGCGCGCGCCGCAACCCCGTTCGCGCGCGGCGCGGGCAAAGCCTGCACGCTTCCGATAACAAGCGTGTGAAATGTGCGAATTCGGGATCGGAATGGTGGGCGCTGCAGGGATTGAACCTGCGACCTCTCCCGTGTGAAGGGAACGCTCTCCCGCTGAGCTAAGCGCCCGCCATCGCGCGATGTACGGACTGGCTCGCGAAGCGTCAAGCGCTTGGCTGGGCGGTGCTGAGAGCGGACACCGTGAGAGCTTGCAACATCTTGCCGGGGCGTGGGACGGAAGCATGTGATAATAGCTCGCCGGAAATGCTGGCGAACGCCGGAACTCTCCATGCAGGCAAAATCAAATACGGCGAGTGAGGGGGCCTATGTCGCCACGCGTCTGACTGGCGGCTTGGGAAACCAGTTGTTTCAATACGCGGCCGGGCGTGCGCTGGCGAACCGGCTGAATGCCCGGTTGATTCTCGATTGCACGCCAATGCGGAGAGAGACCGTTCGCCGGTTCGCGTTGGATCGCTACGCGATCGACGCCGAAGTTCGTCTGGAACGCCGCGCGCAAGATTCCGCGATGGAAGCTCCGGCTTCCCGGTCGAGCCGGCCGGCGCATGGCCGAGGCGATTCAAAGCCGGCTGCCCCTGCATACGCGGATCAATGGTCGACGTTTCAAGGTCCTTCTCGAGCGGGGCCACGACTATGACCCACGCTTCGAGACTCTGTCTGGATCGGTGTGCCTGAGTGGCAGTTGGCAGTCCTACCGGTACTTTGAGGATGCAGCCGAGATCATCCGGGCGGAGATTCGGCTCTCGTCCGAGCCGGTGGGAGCCAATCGCATCTGGCTGGATCGCATCCGGCAGTCGAATTCAGTTTGCTTGCATGTGCGGCGCGGAGACTATTTGATGCCCGACCCATCGGGCTATCGACCGCGTATGTCCAATTTCCTATTATTTTCGAGCAGTCCAGTTCATCCGCGAGCGCCTGGGGAATCCGCAGCTCTATGTATTTTCGGACGACTGGCTCTGGTGTCGCGAGAATCTCGCGATCGAAGGCGCGGTCCTGGTCGACGCGAATGGGCCCGAGGCCGTCGTCGATGAGCTGCGATTGATGACGGCTTGCCGCCATCACATCATTGCCAATTCTTCGTTGAGCTGGTGGGCCGCATGGCTTGCAAACCATCCGGAGCAAGTCGTGATTGCGCCACACCCATGGGTCGAGGGACTGCCGCCGTGGCCGGACCTGCTGCCCAAGGAATGGATTCAGTTATCGACGACTTGACGAGACGCGCGTCGGCATTCTTTCTCATTGGGCATGATGCGGGTCGAGCAAGATGCTGCGTGGCATGTTGGCTTGACTTGCAGTGTTGGGAGGTCTTGAAATCTGCCATGTTTAGAAAAGTGTCGTATAGAAAAGTGTCCAGAGCAATCCGCAAATGGGCCGGAAAAAATAGACGTTCGTCGTTCACCGACATGAGTGACTACCGGGGGTTTTGTGCCCGCGCGGTGAATGATCCAATCGTCTTCAATACATTCCGGCGAGCTCGTGTTTACACTGGAGCCGTCGAGGGCCTTCGTCGTGAACTCGGCGCCGAGGCGGTAAAAGTTGCGGTGGATCGTCACCCGCACTATCGCAATTTGCTAGATGCCTTTCGGCGCAACGATACGGTCGGAACCCCCTTCACATACGCTTACGATGGCTTCGGCGAGTTCTCTCCAACAACTCTCCGTTACGTAAAAGTCCTAAGCGATGTGGAGCATCTGTTCGGAGATCTCAGCGGAAAGAAAATTCTTGAAATAGGCGGCGGATTCGGCGGCCAGTGTAGAATCGTGAAATGCCGATTCAATGTCGCATCCTACACGATATTCGATCTGCCGGAGCCGGGCGAGCTATCGAGAAAATATCTTGCTCACTTGGACATCCATGATGTTTCGATTAATCCAATCCAGAGCTCGGCTGTGCAGCCCGATCTGGTCATAAGCAATTATGCTCTCAGCGAAATCCGGCGCTCGCATCAGGACGCATATTTCAACAAGGCGATAGCGGGCGCCAAGAGCGGGTACCTGATTTGGAACGAAGTTGCATCGCGGCCGCACTCGAAGGAAATGCTTCCCGAGAACGATCTGCCCTATTCGGCTGAGGAGTTTGCATCGAAGATTCCGGGTGCAAGGATTGCCGGTACAATTCCGTTGATCCTGAGCGATGATATGGCGAGAGGGAATTGCCTGATTTATTGGAAGTAGGTGGATGTCATTACTCTGTGACCTGGCAAACGGATCATGCGTGCCGAGAAGTCCCCATGATAGTCGCGCCAGCCTGCCTAAGAAATCTGATCGCGGGATCGAGCGTGGGCCTTCTCTCGAGCAACGGCTGTTTGAAAAGATCGTTTATTGCCTCGCGCGATTTGTTGACCGATGCCACATGATTCACGAAGTCGTCGATCGTGCTAAAGTCGTTTCTGTTGATCAGCGCCCTCGGATTAAAATCGAGCCTGCACCAGCTATCGGCAAAATAGAGCGGTATGCAACCGGCGACCCAGGCCTGCAGCGGCTTCTCCGTGTAATAGCCTGGAAAGATCGAATTCTCGAAGCACAGATTGAAGCGATAAGGCGCGAGAATTTCGTTCTTCGAGCGTCGTACCGGCTTGCCCGCGATTGCGCCGAATCGATCGACGCGACCGATGTCCGACAGCCGCTCGGCGCACAATAGCCGGTGAGGTTCGGGATTCCGGGCGACGAGGCAGCAGAATAGTTCTCGATCGGCGGCGCTCGGTGCCGGGCGCGGGCGCAAGAGCGACTCAAGGTCGACCGGCGGTTCGAAGCCGTGACTGGCCTTGGGGTCTCGTCGCAGCCCTTCCGGTATCAGCCCGGGCCATCGGATGTGCGCATACCAGACCGGAAGGCGGCAGTTTCTGCCACCGTAGGAATTGAAGTCGGACGAAAACGAAAACCTGTAGCGCCGGTAGTCCGGCCGTTGATTTTCCCAAATCAGTGCGATTGTCTTTTCAGGATAAGTCGGCCACGCCTTCCGAAAGGGTCGATACCAACGCTGCCTTTTCATATAGACGCTGGTAAGAACGATATCGGCCTCGCTCTCGTGGTTAGTGACTACGAATGTATCGAATGCCGATTCCAGGAGGAGCTTTAAAAGTCCTGCTTCGAGCGAGAAGCCACTCCAAAAATTGATCGCGCAGATTTTCACGCGGGATGCCATGTGCGTTACTCGATTAATTCTGCGCCATCTCAGGCCTTCCATCGCCGCAACAGCGGCAGCCCGTCGAGGATGGCCGCCATTTCCGTGTTCGCGGTAAGGATCGCCGAGCCACGTCTGGCTCCAGTCTCCTGACTCGACGTCGCGACCGGAAAATAGATCATGAGCGGCGGCGTATTCACGCGCGACAGATAGTCAAGATTCAGTGCCTTGCCTGGCCCGTAGTTGTCGAATCCGTAGCCAGGATCGTCCGGCACGGCGAAGTCGTCGATGATGAGTACCGCTTCGGTAAAATGTGCCACCGCGAGCTCGACTTCCTCGCGCAATGGCAGGCTTTTGAACCAGTGCGCGTCGAGATAGAACAGTGTCGGCGCGCTACGGTCGATCGGCTCGGTGGCCAGACTCCGCAGTACTGCGACCGAGTCGCTGGCCCGGACCTCCACGTTGGGAAACGTACGTAGCCGTAACTTACCGAGTTCGGCGAGCCGTGGAACGATTTCCGAAGTCACCACTGGCAGCCCAAATTGTGCGAACCAACGAGTCGTGTTCGCACGATAGGTTCCAGTTTCAATGATACGTGCAATTCGGCAGCGCAAGATGATTTCACGCGTAAACTCGAGCCGCGCGATCTGACCGTTCATCGCCGGGTATGCGTGGTCACGGCTCCTCCAGTTATCGAGCCGCGCCGCGAGGTGCGGCGGCAAACGGTCCAGTATGAACTTGATGGCTTTGCGGCGCATGCATTCGCCATAACGCGTACGGGCCAGCTCGACAATCCATTAAGTACTTGGACCTGAGCGCTCTTTGGTCAGATAATCAGCACACTCTAGCCCATCCGCAAGTATTGCGGTCTTACGCAATCCGAGGTCTCGTGCCTGTGCCTGACCCCGTGTCTTTGGCTACGCCGGCCGTCAGCATCGTCATGCCCGTCCGCGACGGCGAGCGCTTCCTTCAAATGGCGATCGATAGCGTTCTGGCGCAATCATTCGCGGATTTCGAGCTTATCGCTATCGACGACGGTTCGAGCAATTCGACGCCCGCAATTCTTGCCGAAGCCGCGCGCCGCGATCCGCGGATCGTGGTCATAAGCAAGGAGCCCATGGGAGTCGCCGCAGCATTCAATCTCGGGATCGCCGCGGCGCGCGCGCCGCTCATCGCGCGCCTCGATGCCGACGATATCGCGCTGCCCGAGCGCCTCGCCCGCCAAGTCGAGACCATGCAACGCGAGCCCTCACTCGGTCTCCTCGGCAGTTTCGCCGAGACGATCGACGAAAGCGGGCGCACGCTAGGTAGTCGTAAGCCGCCGGTGAGCCACGAGGCCCTTATTGCTGTTCTCGCACGCAACGATCCCTTCATCACATTCGACGATCATGTTCCGTACCGATATTGCGCGCACGCTCGGAGGCTATCGTGCTGCGATCGAGGTGGCGGAGGACTACGACCTGTGGCTTCGCATGGCCGAACGAACGCGCATCGCCAACCTGCCCGAGACGCTCGTGCGCTATCGCGTCCATCTGCAGTCGGAAACCGGCCGGAAGGAGGTGCGAATGGCTTTTTCCGCGCGGATCGCGCGGCGGGCGGCGGCCGAGCGGCAAGCGGGGAGACCCGATCCGATCGATGGACTCAGCGTCCCACCCGATTGGCGCGCAATGCCGGCCGGTTCCTTTTTTGCCGAGGACGCCCGTGACTTTCGGCTGCTCCAGTACGCCGATCCAGTTCTCGCAAAGAGCCTCGATCCTGCGGCAATCGATCCCGCGGTGTTCGATGGCCTGGCCGCGCGCCTGGATCACCGCGAACGGCGGCTCGCCCAGCGCGCGCTATTGCATTTGCTTCGGCGCGATGACCGCCCGCCGTGGCTCGGCCGCGCTCGCCTCCTCGGATTATTGATCTGGCTCCATCCAGCCAGGGCAGCCAAGCTGCTCTTGCAGGAAGCGCTGGCCTAGGCAGTCTGCTGCAGCAGGCTTGCCACCGCCGCCGGCACCTCGTTGAGCCGGTCAACCAGCCGGTCGCCGTTGAGCTCGGCCGGCGGCACGTCGGAATAGCCGAACGACACCACGATCACGGGGATGCCGGCCGCGCGCGCGGTGGCGACGTCGGGTCTGGAATCTCCGACCATCACCGCCGCCTTCGGGTCGCCGCCCGCCCGCTCTATCGCCAACAGCAGATGCCCCGGGTTCGGCTTGCGCACGTGGAACGTATCGGCGCCGGCCACCACGGTGAAATAAGTGGCGAGCCCCATCGCATCGAGCAGTTTCACCGAATAGCGCTCGAGCTTGTTGGTGCAAACCAGAAGAATTGCGCCCGAGCGCACGAGTTCCTCGAGCACGATCTTGGCGCCGGGAAACGGCCGCGAGTGATCGGCGATGTGATGTTCGTAATAGGCGAGGAAGCGCGCGAGCATCCGGTCGGTCTCCGCCGGCGAGAATTTCGCGCCATGCCGCGCGAGCCCGCGCTCGATCATCATGCGCGCGCCGCCGCCCACCAGGTGGCGCGCGTGATCGAGCCCGACCGGGCCGAACCCGGCTTCGGCCAGCACCACGTTGAGCGTGGCCACGAGATCGGGGGCGCTATCGACGAGGGTGCCGTCGAGATCGAAGGCGATGGTCGGGCGGGGCGGCATGGTCGTCCTGGATATTGTGCGGCGCAAGTCGCCTACCTGCGTCGCGCTCGAATGTCCACGCGCCCGCAAGTCGGGTTTACCCGACTTGCGGAAATAAATAGTGTGGAACTCGGGCAAGCCCGAGTTCCGACTCGCTGGCCCGCCCCCAAGGGGCATGCTAGGACCCCGGCCGTTCCTGGGACTGCAGCGAAACCGCCACGGCGAAACGCGATGGATCTGGAAAAGCTGAAGCACGAGGCGGCGCTGCGCGCGCTCGATTTCGTGCGGCCGGGCATGAAGCTCGGCCTCGGCTCCGGATCGACCGCCGCGCACTTCGTCGACGTGCTCGCCGAGCGCGTACGCGCCGGGCTCGACATCGTGGGCGTGCCGACTTCGGAGGCGACCAAGGCCCAGGCGATCCGCCTCGGCATTCCGCTCACCAGTCTCGACGAGGTGCCGGAGCTGGACCTGACCGTGGACGGCGCCGACGAAATCGACCGGGAACTGAATCTGATCAAGGGCGGCGGGGGCGCGCTGCTGCGCGAAAAGATCGTGGCCCAGGCCTCGCGCGAATTGATCGTCATCGCCGACGAGACCAAGCGGGTCCAGCATCTGGGCCGTTTCCCGCTGCCGATCGAGGTGGTTGAATTCGGCCTCGGCGCCACCCGGCATGCCCTGTCCCGGTGCCCTGCGCGCGGCCGGTTGCGAAGGGCCGCTCCGGCTGCGTATGAAGGCGGACGGCCATGTTTTCGTCACGGATCAGGGACACCTCATACTGGACGCCGGCCTCGGGCGGATTCCCGACCCGCGCAAGCTCGCGCGGGCGCTTTCCGAGGTCGCCGGCGTCGTCGAACACGGCCTTTTCATCGGGCTGGCTCGTCGGGCAATCTTCGCCGGGGGCGGGGGCGTGCAAGTCGTCGAGCGATCCTGACATCTGGGAGGAGATTGACCATGTACCGTAAGATCGCCCTGCACCTGCTGCGGGTCGGCACTTTCGCATTGATGCTCGCGGTTCCCGGATTGGCCTTTGCGCAAGCCCAGCCGAGCGCCGCCCAGATTCAGTTCGCTCGCGACGTGGTGGAGGCGTCGGGTGCGGCGCGGTCCTTCGATCCGGTCATCCCGGGCATGCTGCAGCGCGCGATCAACGCGTTCGTCCCGCAGAATCCCGACCTGCAGAAGCCGATCGTCGAATCGGTGCAGACGATCGCGCCCGCTTTCGAGAAGCGTCGCACCGAAATCATCGATATTCTTGCGCGCGTTTACGCGGCAAAGTTCACCGAGGCCGAGCTGAAGGAGCTTCTCGTCTTCTATCGGTCCACCATCGGCAAGAAGTTCGTTGCCGAGCAGCCGGCCGTGCTGGAGGAAGGCTTCCGCCGCACCCAGGAGTGGAGTGCGAAAATTTCGGAAGACATCGTCTCGGCGTTGCGCGCGGAAATGAAGAAGCGCGGTCACAATATCTGAGCGCAATCGAATTCCGCGCCCTACGGCGGAATTGCATGGCCGAATACGACGTCGATCTCTTCATCATCGGGGCGGGCTCCGGCGGCGTGCGTGCGGCACGCGTGGCCGCCGAGCACGGCGCCCGCGTCATGGTCGCAGAGGAAAGCCGCGTCGGCGGCACCTGCGTGATCCGCGGCTGCATCCCGAAGAAGCTGCTCGTCTATGCCAGCCGCTTCCGCCAGGAGTTCGAGGACGCCGCCGGATTCGGCTGGACGATCGGCAGCGTACGCTTCGATTGGCCGACACTGATCAAAAACAAAGACAAGGAGATCGCGCGGCTCGAGGCCGCCTATCGTCAAACGGTGCAGCGCTCTGGCGGCGAGATCATCGATAGCCGCGCGGTGGTGGAGGACGCGCATACGGTGCGCCTCCTGAAGACCGGCGCGAGTATCCGCGCCGCTTTCATCCTTATCGCTGTGGGCGGTCACCCGATGCGGCCGGAGATTCCCGGCGCCGGGCTCGCTATCACCTCGAACGAGGCGTTCGAGCTCGAGAAATTGCCGCGCCGGATCATGATCCAGGGCGGCGGCTACGTGGCGCTCGAGTTCGCCACGCTGTTCGCGGGACTCGGGTCGCACGTAGTCGTGGTTCACCGCGGTGACGAGATTTTGCGCGGCTTCGACGACGACGTACGCCGCCATCTGCGCGTCGAGATGGAGGCGCACAAGGTGCGCTTTATCCTCGATCACCAGGTCTCCGAGATAACGGAGAAGGGGCATGAATTCTGCGCGACGCTCACCGACGGCGCCAAGCATGACGTCGACCAAGTGATGTTCGCGACCGGGCGGCGGCCGAACACCGCCGGCATGGGGCTGGAGATCGCGGGCGTGAAACTCGATTCAGCCGGTGCGGTAGTCGTGGACGCGAATTCACGCTCGAACGTGCCTTCGATCTACGCCATTGGCGACGTGACCAACCGGCTTGCCTTGACGCCGATTGCGATCCGCGAGGGGCACGCCGTCGCCGATAGCCTGTTCGGCAACAAGCCCTGGGCCGTCGATCACGAGAAAGTCCCGACCGCCGTATTCTCTGAGCCCGAAGTCGGCGTGGTCGGCCTCTCCGAAGCGGCGGCGCGGGATAAGGGTCTCGATATCGAGATTTATCGCACTGCGTTTCGGCCGCTGAAGGCGACGCTCTCCGATCGGCCGACCAGTGTGCTGATAAAGATGGTGGTGGAGCGCAAGAGTGACCGTGTGCTCGGCATTCATATCGTGGGCGAGGCAGCCGCCGAAATGATCCAGATGGCCGCGGTGGCGGTGAAGATGGGCGCGCGCAAGGCGGACTTCGACGCCACGGTCGCGCTGCACCCGACCTCGGCCGAGGAGCTGGTGACGCTCAGGGCGTCGAAATAGCTACCTCGCTCAGGCGGCGAGCCAATCGGCCGCCGGGCCCCAAAGCTTGTCCCGGAATTCCGAACGGAAGAACCCGAAATGTCCGATCTTTTGCGCGCCGATGTCGCGTGGATGGATCGTCACGTGCTCCGGCTTCGTGCCGGTATAGCCCTCGAGCAAGCCTGCCACCGCGGCCGGCGGCGCCCATTTGTCGTCGGAGAGCCCGATCGCGCGCAGCGGCCCGCGATAGTTCGGGAAATTCTTGAGCGCATCGAGCGTCGGGTCGTCGAACATGTAGCGCGGCTTGCCGCACCAGCCGGCCCATTCGAGAAAGACGTCGCGTGGCAGGTCCGTCCCCATCCCGATCCTGCCCGGCATATAGCCGAACGCGCGCGCGATCTGCGGCGCGAGCAGCTGCATCAGTACATAGATTCGATAATTCTCGGGAAACGGAAACAGCCGCCAGTAGCCGATCTGCGCCGCGGCGAACAGCGCGCGATCGACGCGCTGGTTATTCGGCAAGAGCCCGAGCGCCTGTCCGCCGAACGAATGGCCGACATAGAGGAGCGACTTTCCGGGCTCGAGGCCGGCTGCGCGATCGACCATGGCCGCAAGATCGAGCGCGGCCCAGTCGCGCATGCGCACCTGAAACCCGCGCAACGATGCCGGCCGCGATCCGCCGATGCCGCGGTAATCGAAGGTGAGCACCGCGAACCCGCACTCCGCCAGATACGTCGCGAATTTTCCATAATAGCCACGTGGCACCGCGGTCGCCGAGGCGATGAGCACCGTGGCCTTCGGTTCGCTCAACGGCCGTCGCAACGTGGCGGCAAGCGGATAGCCGTCGCGAGCGTGGATCATGAGGTCGGTTTCAGTGATCGGCAGGTTCACGGAATGGTCTCGTGACAAATTGTAGGAATTTCGACCATCGGACGTTTTCGTGTTGGTTTATAGATGCAGGTGGTATTCTGTATCCAATCTTTCGAAGGACGGCGATGGCGTACCAAGGAAAGCCTTCTCGACGCGACGTCATGACGGGTCTCGGGGCCGCGGTCTTTGCGCCAGGTCTTCCGTCTCTCGTTTTGGCGCAAGCTCCCGCGGCGCTGCCTTTGAACCCCGACGTGGTGATCGTCGGTGCCGGCGCCGCTGGACTTTCGGCCGCGCGCACGCTGATCGCAGCGGGCAAGAGCGTACTGGTGCTGGAAGCCATGAACCGCACCGGTGGCCGCGCTTTCGCCGAGGCGGAGACCTTTGGCGTACCCTTCGATTGGGGCTGCGCCTGGATCCACTCCGCCGACCGTAATCCGCTGTTTCCGCTCGCCAAGCAGTGGGGTTTCGACGTCGTCCATCAGCAGCCCGATCTCGACCGTATCTATTACGGCTTCGAGGCGCGGCGCTTTTCAGACGAGGAGGTGAAGCGAACCAGCGAAGCCGAGCAGCGCATCAGCAATCTTTGCGAGAGCGCGGCCAAGGATCGCGACGGCGCGGTTTCCGAGCTCGTCGCCATCACGACACCGGAAGAAGAAGTTGCCGCGACCTATATCGGCCCCATGGACATGGCGGTCGATCTCAGCTCGCTTTCGATCCGCGACTACGCGGCCCAGGCCGATCTGGAGCCCAACTATCTGGTGCCCGCTGGCTACGGCAACGTGGTGCGCAAGCTCGGCGACGGCGTACCGGTCTCACTCGGCACGCCAGTGAAGCGCATCCGTTACGGCGGCCAGGGCGTCGCGCTCGAGACCGACAAGGGCAGCGTGAGTGCGCGGGCTTGCATCGTGACGTGCTCCACCGGCGCACTCGCTTCGGGTAATATCCGCTTCGACCCGCCGCTTCCGGTCTGGAAACAGACCGCAATCGCCGAGGTGCCGATGGGGCTGCTCGCCAAGATTCCGTTGCTCATCGAAGGTGAGCGCTTCGGCCTCGCGCCCAACGAAGATATTCTGTTGGAGCTGCCCGGCCTGCAGGATATTTATTTCCTTTGCTTCCCCTTCGACAGCAACATGATGATCGGCTTCGTCGGCGGCGCCTTCGCCTGGGAACTCAGCGCCGCGGGCAAGGACGCCGCCGTCGATTTTGCGCTGCAGTCGCTGCGGCGCATGTTCGGCGAGCGGGCGGCCGATCGTGTCGTGAAGGCGGACTTCACCCGCTGGGCGTCCAATCCCTGGGTGCGTGGCGCCTATTCGGCGGCGCTGCCGGGCAAGTTCGCCGCGCGCGCCGAGATCGCGAGGCCCATCGCGGATCGGCTCTTCTTCGCAGGTGAGGCAATGGCTGGGCCCTTCACGCAGACGAGCGGCGGCGCGGTGCTGAGCGGCGAGGCGACGGCGAAAGATGTTCTGCGCGTGCTCGGCTAGGCCGCGCGGCGTTTGTGCGCACCCTCGAACGCGGGGGCGACATCGGCCATGAAGCGCGCCATCTCTTCTTTGACCTGCGCGTGCGGCTTCAGCCCGACGTTGAAATAGAGAATGACCTCCGCAACACCCGCCGCCTCCACTTTTTTCAACGTCTCGATGATGCGCGCGGGCGTCCCGATCAGCACTGAGTTTTCAGTCAAGTCTTCTGGCTTCACTTTCTGCAGCCGCTCGACCATCTCGATGAAATAGCGATAGCTCGGCGGCGTGTTCTTGGGATCGCCGGGGAAAGCGGGGATCACGCATTCCTTGTAGTACCGGATCTGCCGCGCTCGCGCGGCGGCATCCTGCTCGGGATTGTCGGCGAAGTGGGTGAAATAGCTGCACATCAGCCGACCCGGCTTCTTGCCATGCTTGGCGCACGTCTCTTGATAGAGATCGGCGACTTGCCGTAGTCCCCCGAAGCTCATGGCAGCCGCGAACGGCGCCACGATCAGCCCGCAACCCAGCCGCGCGGCAAGCTCAATGGAGAGTTTCGAAAACGAGGCCACATAAGTCGGGATCGGCCGCTGCACCGGCTTGGGCGTGATGCGGACATCGTCAAACGAATAATGCTTGCCGCGATGTGAGATGCGGCTATCCGCCTCCCACAGCTTCCTGACCACCTCCAGCCCTTCCTCGAAAATACCTTGGTTGTCCTCGAACGAGACGCTGAAGGGGAGGTATTCCCGCCGGTCGTAGCCGCGGCCGGCGGCAAAATCCACGCGCCCGCCGCTCAGGAGATCGAGCGTGGCCCACTGCTCCGCGACCCGAATCGGGTGATGCAGCGGCAGCACGGTGACCGCCGGCGCGAGCCGGATGTGCTTTGTCCGCGAGGCGATATAGGCGAGCACTAGATCGGGACAGGAGAGCACGCCCAGTGAGTTGAAGTGATGCTCGCCGATCCAGGCCGAGTGCATACCGAGCTGGTCCGCATAGAGCGTCTCCGCGGTGATGTCGGCTACGAATTGATTGGGCGAGCGGCTGTTGTTCTCGTAGTGATTGTCGCTGAGCGTGAAATATCCGAACTCCATGGTGCTCTCCAAATATCCAAATTGATGCAATTGCATCAATTGCTCTTACATTTGTCAATCGGGTAGAATGAGCCGTCCTGAATCGGGCACCCTTGCTGCCCGATCGCTCTGCAGTCATCTGATCGACAACGCTTCTTCAATGGCGCGCCGAACTGGCCTGAAGCTCGACGACTTCCTGCCTTACCTGGTCAACCGGGTAGGTGCGGCGCTCGTTGCCCGGTTTACGCGCGAGACGCTTGCCCGCGAGCGACTGACCATCGACATGTGGCGCGTGCTCGCCGCCTTGTCCGAAAACGGCGGCCAGCGCCAGGTCGATCTCGCAGGAATGACCAGCATCGCGACTTCGACTGTCTCCCGACTCGTGACGCGCCTCATCCACCGCGGGCTGGTGACCCGGAGCCGCTCGCGCACCAACAGTCGCGAGGTAGTCGTGCAATTATCGCATCGAGGGACCGCCCTTGTGCGAAAGCTTATTCCGATTGCGCACGGTCTCGAACGCGCGGCGCTCGAAGGAATTCCGGCAAAGGATCTGGCCGCGATCAAAGGGCGGCTGCGCCGGATTTACGCCAACTTGGCGTCCGAAGGATCCGCGGTTGTCCGTTAACCGGGCTGGTGTATAACCCTGCCGCGCGCGGCCTCCAGGCCCGCGCGGGAGCAGCGAGAATGTCCGAACGTTGGACCCCGGATTCCTGGCGGTCGAAGCCGATCGTGCAGATGCCGGAATATCCGGATCGCGATGCGCTGAAGCGCGTCGAGGCGCAGCTTGCGACGTTCCCGCCGCTGGTTTTTGCCGGCGAGGCGCGGCACCTCAAGCGCGCGCTCGCCAAGGTCGGGGCCGGCGAGGCGTTTCTGTTGCAGGGCGGCGATTGCGCCGAGAGTTTCGCCGAACACTCCGCCAACAACATCCGCGATTTCTTCCGCGTCTTCTTGCAGATGGCGGTGGTGCTGACGTTCGCCGGCGCCTTGCCGGTGGTGAAGATCGGCCGCATCGCCGGCCAGTTCGCCAAGCCGCGCTCGTCGCCGATGGAGAAGCAGGGTTCGGTCGAGCTTCCGGTCTATCGCGGCGATAACATCAACGGCATGGAGTTCACCAAGGAGTCGCGCACGCCCGATCCAAACCGGCAGATCGAAGCCTATCGGCAGTCAGCAGCGACGCTCAATCTGCTGCGCGCCTTCGCGACCGGCGGCTACGCCAATCTGTCCAATGCGCATCAGTGGATGCTCGGCTTCGTCAAGGACAGCCCGCAATCGCACCGCTACGAGGAGCTGGCCGCGCGCATCACCGAGTCGCTCGAATTCATGCGCGCCTGCGGCATCGATCCGGAAGTGCATCCGGAAATGCGCACGACCGACATCTATACGAGCCACGAGGCGCTCTTGCTCGGCTACGAGCAGGCCATGACCCGCGTCGATTCCACGAGCGGCGACTGGTACTGCACCTCGGGCCACATGGCCTGGATCGGCGATCGCACGCGCCAGCCGGATCATGCCCATGTCGAGTTCTGCCGCGGCATCAAGAATCCGATCGGCATCAAGTGCGGGCCGTCGCTCGCGCCCGAGGCGCTCATCCGCCTGCTCGACATTCTCGATCCCGAGCGCGAGCCGGGACGGATCACGCTGATCTGCCGCTTCGGCTCCGGCAAGGTCGGCGATCATCTGCCGAAATTGATCGACGCCGTGCGCCGTGCCGCGCGCCCGGTAGTGTGGTCGTGCGACCCGATGCACGGCAACACGATCACCGCCAGCGGCTATAAGACGCGCCGTTTTGAACAGATCCTGCAGGAAGTGAAGGAATTTTTCGCCGTTCATGCTGCCGAAGGCACCCACGCCGGCGGCGTGCATCTCGAAATGACCGGTCAACCGGTCACCGAATGCACCGGCGGCGCGCGGGCGATCAGCGACAGCGATCTGCACGACCGCTACCACACCCATTGCGACCCGCGGCTCAATGCCGAGCAGGCGATCGAGCTTGCCTTCCTGATCGCCGATCTCCTGAAGAAGGAGCGGGCCGGCCGCGCCAAGCCGATGCCGGCGGCGGCGGGGATGTGAGCGCAGCCGTATGAACGCCCGCTCCGACCGGCTCGCCATTGCCGTCGCGCAGCTCAACCCTGTGGTCGGCGACGTTTCCGGCAATGCCGACAAGGTACGCCGCGCGCGCAAGCAAGCCGCTACCGCAGGCGCCGACCTCGTTGTCTTCTCCGAATTGTTCATCGCCGGCTATCCGCCCGAAGATCTGGTGTTGAAGCCCGCGTTCCAGGCGGCGTGCCGCAGCGCGGTCGAGGCGCTGGCGCGCGAGACCGCCGATGGCGGTCCGGCGCTCATCATCGGCACACCCTGGGTCGAGGCAGGCAAGGTCTATAACGCGGCCTGCCTGCTGGCCGGCGGCCGCATTCCCGCCGTGCGCTTCAAGGTCGATCTGCCGAACACCGGCGTGTTCGACGAGAAGCGCGTGTTCGCGCCTGGACCCTTACCGGGACCGGTGGAATTCCGTGGCGTGCGCATCGGCGTTCCGATCTGCGAGGACATCTGGACGCCTGACGTTTGCGAGTGCTTGGCCGAGACCGGTTCGGAAATTCTCGTGGTGCCGAACGGCTCGCCGTATCACCAAGGCAAGGCCGACCTGCGGCTCAATCATGCGGTCGGGCGCGTTACCGAATCCGGGCTGCCGCTGATTTATGTCAACCAGGTCGGCGGCCAGGACGAGCTCGTGTTCGACGGCGCCTCGTTCGCGCTCAATGCCGACCGGTCGCTCGCGTTTCAGCTCACGGCTTTCGCCGAGACCGTGGCGGTCACACAATGGCAGCGCGTGGGTGAGCATTGGTGCTGCATCGAGGGTCCGAAGGCCAAGATCGAGGAGGGCGATTCCGCCGATTACACCGCCTGCGTGCTCGGCCTTCGCGACTACGTGGACAAAAACGGTTTTCCCGGCGTGGTGCTCGGTCTCTCCGGTGGCATCGACTCGGCGCTCTGCGCCGCGATGGCGGTCGATGCGCTCGGCGCCATGCGCGTCCATTGTGTGATGCTGCCTTACCGCTACACCTCGAATGCATCGCTCGCCGATGCCGCGGCGATCGCGGAAAAGCTTGGTGTCCGCTACGACATTGTGCCGATCGCATCCGCGGTCGAAGGGCTTGAGGCAAGCCTCAAGGATCTGTTCAAGGGCAAGCCGCGCGATACCACAGAAGAGAACCTTCAAGCGCGCGCCCGCGGCACCATCCTGATGTCGATCTCCAACAAGTTCGGCCCGATGGTGGTGACCACCGGCAACAAGTCGGAAATGTCGGCGGGCTACGCCACGCTCTATGGCGACATGAACGGCGGCTTCAACCCGGTCAAGGATCTCTACAAGACCGAGGTCTATTCGCCTCTCGCGGCTGCGTAACGGCTGGAAGCCCGAAGGCGCGCTCGGCCCCGGCGGCACGATCATCCCCGAGAGTGTGCTGACCAAGGCGCCGACCGCCGAGCTCAAGGAAAACCAGAAGGACCAGGACACGCTGCCGCCCTACGAGGTGCTCGACGCGATCCTTGAGCGCCTGGTGGAGCGCGAGCAGTCGGTGGCCGAGGTCGTCGCCGCCGGTTTCGAAGTAGAGACCGTGAAGAAGATCGAGCGGATGCTTTATCTCGCCGAATACAAGCGCCGCCAGGCGGCGCCGGGCGTGAAAGTCACGCTGCGGAACTTCGGCCGCGACCGCCGCTATCCGATCGTCAACAAATTCCGTGACCCCGGCAGCAAACCTGCCGTGCCCGACCGCTCGCTCGTCACCGGCGCAATCCCGACGCGCTCCGAGGTCGTGGATTTTTGATCTTTATCGAACCGGATAGAATTGCGGGCCGACCACGCGCACCTTGCGCTCGCCGGTCGGCGCCACCGCGGGCGCCGGGGATGGCGGCGGCGGTGTACGCTCCACTATTGCCGGCTGTTCCGGCGTCGCGGGCTGCTTGCCACGCGGGCCCTTGGTCGCCTTTTGTGGCGCCGCTGTCTTCGGCTGCGACATCTTTCGCGCTTGCTCTTCGGTCACGACGATGTCACCCGGCTGCAAGGTCGCATCTTGCCGTCCGGTGAGCGCCTCGCTCCAGGTTTGTCCCGGGCCGCGGCACGAACAGGCCGGATCGACCGCCTGGCGATATTTGAACGCGGTAGGCAGCGACATGTAGAGCGCGCCCTGAGTCGACACTGCCTGCTCAATCTCCTCGCCCGGATTGCGGTGGTAATAGAGCTCGGTCACGGCCGCGGGGCAGAGCCGCCTGCACGCTTGCTCGTCCTCGCCGAATTTCGCTTGCGTCGTCGCGTAGGAGATCGGGAAGAAGAAGCCGTCGCAGGTGCGCACGCAAACCGTGCGGAAAGCGCCGGACAGCGGCATTTGCAGCGGATCGGCGTCGGGCGAAGCTTCTTCGCGCAGCGGGCCGCCGAACAGCGACTCGAAAAGGGTGCGCGGGCGCTGTGGCTGCTGCGGCGCCGCGGCCGTACGATACTGCGGACCGCAATTATTCTGCGCGAGCGTGGCCACGAGCTGGCGCCGCTGCGCGTCGCGGCCGGTATCGCTGCCGCGCAGACGCTCGACCTCGCCCAGCATTCGATCGACGTTGTTGCGCATCTGAACGATGCGGCCGTTGAGCTGGTCGCATTGCGGCGGCCGCTGCAGGCTGCCGAACAGAAAGAAGCCGCCGCGAGAATCGCAGCCCAGACGGCGGCCCTGCATGATCGCCTGATCGAGCTCGACACGCTGCCGGTTGATCGACTCGTCGTAGCGCCGGAGCACATCCGGGTCGCCGCCCACCGGCACGTCGAGTTGCTTCAGCGCGGTCTCGAGCCGCACACAGATCGGATTGCCCTGAGCTGTCGGCGTATTGGGGAACACGGGCTGCGGGACGCGTACGCCTGGCGGCGGTGCGCCCGGTATCGAGCCGGGCGGAAGCGGCTGCGCGCTTGCCGCGCCGAACAGCGCAACGAGGCACGCCATGGCGAGTCCGATCGCGCGTGAGGCGTTCATGGGCCCTGATTCCATTGCCGTTCGTCGATAGAGCCTAGCAAAACGTGACCGAAGTGTGGACGGGAGGCTCGAGGCTCATTCCGCATCCGGTTGCGCTTCCGGAAATGCAGCGGCGAAGGCCGGAAGCACCCGCGCCGCGGCGTCCACGGCCGCGATCCTGGGGAATTCGTCGAGCGGAACCTTGAACCGGCGGGCGTTGTGGACCTGGGGGACGATGCAAATGTCGGCGACACCAGGTGCCGATCCGAACGCGAAGGGCCCGGGCTCGATCAAGGCCTCGACCGCCGCGAAGCCCTCCAAAATCCAGTGCGCGATCCAGGCGTTGATCTGGGCCTCGTCGGCCTTGAACCGGCTGCGCAGCTCCTTGAGCACGCCCGAATTGTTCACCGGATGGATGTCGGAACCGATGATGCCGGCGACCGCCCGCGCCTTGGCCCGCGCCACCGGATCGGCCGGCAGAAGCGGGGGCTGCGGATGGAGCTCGTCGAGATACTCGATGATGGCGAGCGACTGGATCAGCACCGTGCCGTCGTCGAGCACGAGCGCGGGCAGGCGCCGTTGCGGGTTCACGCCGCGGAAGGCCTCGGCGCGGTGCTCGCCCCGGGTGAGGTGGATCGGCACCGTCTCGTATGGCAGCCCTTTCAGGCCAAGCGCGATGCGCACCCGGAACGCCGCCGACGAGCGGAAGAAGGAATAGAGCTTCATCGGACCTCGACCAGTACTAGCCGTGACCAGTGCCGGCCGTTCGTACGGCCCTGCCGGCCCGCGGTAAACATTCGCAGCTGTGCCATTTTTGTCACGCCGGTCGAGAACCTCATGGGAAAACCGGTCTAAGGGCCTGTTTGCCCACGACTTAGGCAGCTTGCCGATATTGTGACATTGCCGCCGAAACCCTCATGCGATTTGCTGCGAACGAAGACGGGGCGTCGGCGCGAATCGCTTGATTTTGTGATCGTCATGCCTCGTTCCCGCAAGGGGATATCGGTTCTGGGGTCATCGATGAAGGGGACGGCAATGAAGAACGTGAAGGGACTGCTACTGGGCATCGGCGCCGCCGCATTCTTGTCGGGCGCAGCGCTCGCCGCCGACGCGCCCGCGCTGAAGGCGCGGCCCGCACCCGCGCCGGCGACGCCGCTTTGGGACCTGGCCTTCGGCGCGGCGGTCATGTCCGATTACAATTTCCGCGGCGTATCGCAGTCGAACGGCGAGGTTTCGTTCGGCGCCTATGCCGAGCTTCAGTTCAATCCCGCCAACATGGGCCAGTTTTACGCCGGCCTTGCCGGCCTGCGGGTCAATTGGCCGGGACCCGGCGCGCCGTACTTCTTCACCAACCCGTCGGCCGAGATCGACATCACCGGCGGCTGGCGCAACACCTGGGGCGCTTTCACGCTCGATCTCGGGTTCATCTATTATTACTACCCGAACGAGGTCTTCAACGGCTTCACCAACAACAGCGACTTCTGGGAATTCGGCGTCAAGGCCGGCTACAACATCACGCCGGACCTCAATGTTGGCGTGAACGTCTTCTACACGCCCGACTTGCTGAACTACAGCCAGACCTTCGCGTTCTTGGGTTTTTCGAACAAGGCGCCGGCAACCTATGCCTCCATCACCGCCAAGTGGGTGACGCCGTGGAAGTCGGGTGATTTCGGCTCCTACATCTCCGGCGAATTGGGTCATTGGTGGATCGCCAGCTCGGGCTTTACCGCTCTCGGATTCGGATACACCGACCCGAGCTACAGTTACGGCAACGTCGGACTTGCCATCACGTGGAAGACGCTCACTCTCGATTTCCGCTATCATGCGAACGACATGAGCGTCTTGACCTGCACGAGCTTCCTCCTGAGCGCCGTCGGCAATCCGTCCAACAAGTGGTGCGGTAACGCCTTCATCGTCGCGCTCAAGTTCGACACGACGCTCTCGGCGCTCAAGTAGGCCCAGGCTTCGAGTCTTCTAGATCGGGCGGCGCCTCAAGCGCCGCCCGTTTCGTTTTTAGAGACGCGAAATCGCGCTATCCTCCGCACCCGGAGGGTCCGCCCATGTTCAGCCACGTCACCGTCGGCGCCAGCGATTTCGCCCGCGCCAGGAAATTCTACGACGCGGTGCTGCCGCTGCTCGGCCTCGCGCGCTTTTTCGAGAACGAGGGCGTCGGCGCGCTCGGCTATTCGGCCAATCCGCCGCGGCCGCCGCAATTCTGGGTGCTGAAGCCGCTCGACGGCAAGCCGGCCGCGCGCGGCAACGGCGTCACCATCGCCTTCGAGGTGCCGGAGCGCGGGAAGGTCGATGCTTTCCACGCGGCGGCGCTGGCGAACGGCGGCACGGATTCAGGCGCGCCCGGCCTCAGGCCGCACTATCACCGCAACTATTACGGCGCGTACGTGCTCGATCCGGAAGGCAACAAGATTTGCGTCGTCTGCCACAAGCGGCCGCAGCCGGCCGCGTGAGCGGCGCGCGTCAGCGCGTGCAGGTGATGGCGACTTTCACCGGGCAGGACGGTCCTTGGCAGACTTTGAGCGGCAGCCCGCCCGGCAACGTCCCGGTGATCTCGGTCGGTTCCATGCGGCCGTAATCGACGGCGCTGGCGAACGCATTGGCGCGGCACAGCGCGGTCGCCGCCGCGCGGCCGCACGCTTCGCCGGCGGCGAGGCAGCGGTCGATGCCGTAGCCGTCGGAACTGTCGATCAGGAAAGTCTGGGTCTCGGCCTGGGCCGGCGTCGCGAGCGCGAGCACGACGGCGAACGCGGCAATACGAATGGCGATCATGGATTGGTCCCCGAAACGGAAATTCCCCACCCGGAGCTTGCTCCCGCGTCGTTGACAGGCCGTTAACGATGCAATGACAGGGCCAGCGGCCCTTGACGGCGCCGCGGCCCGCCCGGCATGGTGGCCCCATGACGGCCACCTTCAACCGTTTCTTCGGCATTTGCCGCGAGATTATCTGCGCCTAGAGGGCGCGGGCGGGGCCGTTTTTCTCAAAATTCAGAGATCGACGTTCCGGCCCGCGGGCAAGGGACGTTCATGGAGCTCAAGCTCTACAACACGCTGACGCGCACCAAGGAGGTCTTCCGGCCTCTCGATCCCGCGCGCGTGCGCATGTACGTGTGCGGGCCGACGGTCTACGACCGCGCGCACATCGGCAATGCGCGGCCGGTGATCGTGTTCGACGTGCTGTTCCGGCTGCTGCGGCATCTCTATGGCGCGGAGCACGTCACGTATGTGCGCAACATCACCGACGTGGACGACAAGATCAACGCGCGCGCGGCCGAGCGCGGAATTTCCATCGGCGATCTGACCAAGACGACGTACGAGTGGTTCAAGGAAGACGTGAAAGCGCTTGGCTGCCTTGAGCCGACGCACGAGCCGCGCGCGACCGAGTACATCGCGCCGATGATCAAGATGATTGAGGCGCTGATCGCGACCGGACATGCCTATCCGGCCGAGGGTCATGTTCTTTTCGACGTCTCGTCCAAGCGCGACTACGGCAAACTTTCGAACCGCTCCGTCGATGAAATGATCGCCGGCGCGCGGGTCGAAGTCGCGCCGTACAAAAAGAACCCGATGGATTTCGTGCTGTGGAAGCCTTCGACCCCTGAGCTTCCCGGCTGGGACAGCCCGTGGGGCCGCGGCCGGCCGGGCTGGCACGTCGAATGCTCGGCGATGGGCGAGGCTCTGCTCGGGACCGACCTTCGACATCCACGGCGGCGGCATCGATCTCGTCTTCCCCCATCACGAGAACGAAATCGCGCAATCCGAGTGCGTGCACGGCGGCGCGCCGCTGGCGAAAGTCTGGATGCACAACGGCTTCGTGCAGATGGAAGGGCGAGAAGATGGCGAAGTCGGATGGGAAATGTCGTCACGATCAGTGAACTAGTCGCTAGTCGAAATTTTGGCGGCAGGAGTTGGGAAGGTGCTGTGCTTCGTCTCGCGATGCTACGAACTCACTATCGACAGCCTATCGATTGGACTGTGCGATCGTTGGAAGAAGCTGAGCAAACGCTTGAGACATTGGGCGAATGTTCTGCATCGACATCAAACATCGTTCAATTCGGACAACCCGCCTCCAAAAGACTTTATTGCTGCTCTTGAGGATGATCTCAACACGCCGATGGCAATTGCGCGAAATGCATAAGCTCGCAGCGAAGGCGAGAAAAGCGAGATCTTTCTGCCGCGCAGGAATTGCACCAGGCAGGCAAGATTTGTTGGCATCTGTTCGCAATGCGCTCAAGTCGTGGTCGGCTTTTTGCTGATATCGGCGAGCAAGTTGGGCGAGCGAATGCCGGACAGAATTTAGACGACGCAGGGTCAAAGCGCTTGTCGATGCTCGTAATGCCGCCCGCAAAGCAAAGAACTTCAAAGAATCCGACCGCATCCGCGACGAACTCGCAAAGATGGGCGTCGTGCTGCACGACAAGAAGGACGGCACCACCACCTGGGAGGTCGCGCGATGAAAATCCAGCCCCCGGAAACGCCGTTTCCGCGCCATTGGCTCGCTTACCTCGCGCTTAAGATTGCCGTGCTAGTGCTCGCGGTTCTCGTTGCGCTCTATCTGTTCGGCGTGATCTCGGTTTGACCATGACCAAAGAACATCTCTATCTCTTCGACACCACGCTGCGCGACGGCGCGCAGGGGCAGGGCGTCGATTTCACGCTCGCCGACAAGCTCTCGGTCATGCGGCTGCTCGACCGCCTCGGCGTCGATTACATCGAGGGCGGCTATCCGGGCGCCAACCCGACCGACACCGCGCTGTTTTCCGAAAAGCGCGACACCAAATCGAAGTTCACCGCCTTCGGCATGACCAAGCGGGCCGGCCGCTCCGCCTCGAACGATCCGGGCCTCGCCGCCACGCTCGCCGCCAAGGCCGACGCCATCTGTTTCGTCGCGAAAAGCTCGGCCTATCAGGTCCGCGTCGCGCTCGAAATTCCGCTCGAGGACAACCTCGTCTCGATCCGCGAGAGCGTCGCCGCCGCCAAGGCCGCCGGCCGCGAGGTCATGCTCGATTGCGAGCACTTCTTCGACGGCTACAAGGACAACAAGGAATACGCGCTCACGCTGCGCCAAGGCCGCCTATGACGCCGGCGCGCGCTGGGTCGTGCTGTGCGACACCAATGGCGGCACGCTGCCCCACGAGGTCGAGGAAATCGTCCGCGAAGTGACCAAGACCATCCCCGGCTCCCACGTCGGCATCCATGCCCATAACGACACCGAGCAGGCGGTGGCCAATTCGCTCGCCGCCGTGCGCGCCGGCGCGCGCCAGATCCAGGGCACCTTGAACGGCGTGGGCGAGCGCTGCGGCAACGCCAATCTGTGCTCGATCATCCCGACGCTGATGCTCAAGCCCGAGTTCGCAAATCGATTCGAAATCAACGTGAAAGAGGGCGCGCTTAAGGAGCTTTCCAAGGTCGCTCACACCTTGGATGAGATGCTGAACCGCGCGCCCGACAAGCACGCGGCTTATGTGGGTGACGCCGCCTTCACCACCAAGACCGGCATTCACGCCTCGGCGATCCTGAAGGACCCCAACACCTACGAGCACGTCGCGCCCGAGGCGGTCGGCAACCGGCGCAAGCTGCTGGTGTCGGATCAATCCGGCAAGTCGAACGTGATCGCCGAGCTCGAGCGGCTCGGCATCAAGGTCGAGAAGGACGATCCGCGCATCGCGCGGCTGCTCGAAGAAGTGAAGACGCGCGAAGCCCAGGGCTATGCCTATGAGGCGGCCGACGCCTCGTTTGCGCTGCTGGCGCGGCGCATGCTCGGCAAGGTGCCGGAATATTTCGACGTCGAGAACTTCAGCGTGAACGTGGAGCGCCGCTACAACGCCAAGGGCGAGGTCACCACCGTGGCCGAGGCCACGGTGAAAGTGCGCGTGCACGGCGAAATCCTGATCTCAGCCGCCGAGGGCAACGGCCCGGTCAACGCGCTGGACGTGGCGCTGCGCAAGGACCTCGGCCGCTACCAGCCTTATATCTCCGGCCTACAGCTCACCGATTACCGCGTGCGTATCCTCGATGGCGGCACCGGCGCGGTGACGCGCGTGCTGATCGAATCCGTGGACGAGACCGGCGACCGCTGGACCACGGTGGGCGTGTCGCCCAACATCATCGACGCCTCGTTCCAGGCGCTGGTCGACTCGATCACCTGGAAGTTGCTGAAAAGCAACGCGCCGGCGTAACTCGCCGTCATTGCCGGGCTTGTCCCGAGCGGATACCCGATTCGAAGTTGCGGACTGGGCAGTGCCTTGCCCGTAGAGTCCGCGGGATGCCCGGGTCAAGCCCGGGCATGACGGAACTAGACGCTAACGCGCCGGCCTAGCGTAATCGATCTCGCGTACAGTTCCGAGCTGCGTCCCCCCATTCCCGGAAGCGCGGAGGTGCTTTGCCATGCCCACCAAACTACTCGCCCAATATGACACCAGGGCCGGCTATGGCGGGCTGCACGCCAGGCACGGCCTCTTCACCCGCTTCGCCCATGAAGTGGCGGTGCTCACCGGGAGGCCGCAGGCGTTTCTCATCGCCTGTGCCGTCGTGTTCGCGTGGGCGCTGACCGGCCCGTTGTTCAATTTCAGCGACACCTGGCAACTCGTCATCAACACCTCGACGACGATCGTCACTTTCCTTATGGTGTTCATGATCCAGAACACGCAGAACCGCGACACGCTGGCGATCCAGCTCAAGCTCTCGGAACTGATCCTCGTCACCAAGGGCGCGCCCAATCGCCTGGCGATCCTCGAGGAATTTGCCGACGAGGAACTGGAGCGCCTGCAGCAGGAATTCCGCAGTCACGCGGAAGAAATGCTCGAAGTCATTCAAAAGCGAAGAAGCGGCGTGCGGCGAAAGAAATCGGCTAGCGCGTCGAGAAAGCGGTAAGGCGGGTATCTAAGCGCGGCAATTCGCGGCCGATCATGGTACGATTGTTTCATGTGCTCGTGCAGCCGCCGCACCGCGATTGCAATTCTGGCCAGTGCCGCCTTCGGTGGGCCGGCCTTGGCCGCGTCCGGCGAGCGGACGAAGAAATTCATCGACGCCGCCTTCAGGATGAAAGCCGAAGCCGAGCGCACCGGCGACCAGCCCTACGGCGCCGTGGTCGTGAAGGGCGACGAGATCGTGGGCTTCGGCCCGAGCCGCGTGGTCGTCAAGCGCGACTGGACCGCGCATGCCGAGCGCGAAGCCATGCGCGATGCGCAGCAGCGTCTTGCGCGGGCCGATCTATCCGATTGCGTGATGTATTCGACTTCGAGACCTTGTTCGAACTGCGAGCGCGCCGCGGTCGAGGCGCGCCTCGGGCGCATGTTCTACGGGCCGAACGCCACCGACGCGGGTCCGCCGCGCTCTCTCTAAGCGATCAATCCTCGCCCGGCGTCGCGCCCGGGAGATCGCGCTCCACCGCCGGCGCGTCTCTGTAGAACTTTCGCGTATCCACCGACCCGGTGACGAGCGGATCGAAACGTCCCGCCGCCGGGATCGATCCCGGTGGCCGCAGGCCGGGCCGCGTATATTGCGGTGGCTGAGGCGGCAACCCGGGAGCCGGAACCTGCGTGGGCCTTGGCGGTATCAGGCTCAGCGGCTCGCCCACGGGCTGCGCCGGAGCCGGGATTGTCCGTGCGGGCGGCATCTGCGGCGCTGAAGGCGTCGCCAGATGCGACGGCGGCAATTCAGCCAGCGACCGGTTCGAAAACAATGAGTCGGGCTGCGCGGGTGGCGGCGCGCTCGGCCGTGCGGTCACGTAGGGCTCCGGCGGCGGCGCGCGGTGCGCCATGCGGAAACTCTCCGGGTCCGGCCGCACTTCCTGCGGCACCGGCTTGCAGACGCTCTTGGAAGAGCGGCGCGCGAGATCGAGATGGAAATGGTCGTAGTGGAACGCATCCGCGCCCGGTCCGAGCACGGTGGAAAAGCGCTCGCAGGCCGCGGCGTGGATCTGGCGCAGGAACCCGCGCTCCTCCGGCCGCCCGCGCCAGCCATCCTTGACCGTCACTTCGCGTCCGCTGGCGAAACGATACGCGGCGACGTCGAGCGCGTTGCCATAGGCGTGCTCCGACGTGTGCGCGCCGGGCTGACTGTTGATCGAGCGGCAGGCATACGAAGAGAGCTGGCGGATTTCGACGACCGGCTCGCCGAACCAGGCCATCGCCGCCGGTTGCACGTCGTCGAGCAGCCAGCGGTCGACCGCCGTGATCAGCGGGCAGGCCAGCGTCGCCCTGGGCTCGATCGTCACCGGCGTTGCGGCCGGAGTGGAGCGGCGCGCCGCAACGTTGGTCGGCCCGAGGATGCCGCGCACGCGCGCGGCGAAGCCCTGGGGCGCCGGCTGCTCGCGCGCCCCCGAGAGCGTTCCGTCGCCGATCGCCGCGACCTTGAACGGCTGCGTCATGCCGCAGGCCCCGCGGCCGATTTCCGGCGTTGGTTCTAGATAAGAGGAGGAGCGGATCGGATTGGCGGCGAGACAGCGCTGCTCCGCCTCGTTCCGCCATGGATCGCGTTCGGCGAAGTCGTAGACCCGACAGCCGAACACCCCCAGGGCAACGAGCGGGACGACGAGATACCGGACTACGCCGCGCGCCATTTCGCGAAAATGCGAGCGGTCCCGTTAAGGTCCGATCAAGGAACTGCGTTAACGATCGGTCAACGATGCGAACCGCCACGGCGTCGCGGCTTCGCCCGCGTGCCGCTCCGCCGCCACATTTGATTCGCCGGATTTCCTTGATGCTTTTTTGCCCAATCCCCGATGTCTCGAAACGTGATCCCGCGGTGCAGCGTCAAAAATCAATGGCTTAGGGAGCGTTTTCCCGCACTGCCGCACTTATGGCCTTGCCGCGACCACGATCGTCGCTAGCCTTCCTCTCAGGCTCAACAGCAAGGGAGACATCCCGTTGGATATCGCTCGCAGGATCAACATGCTCGCGATCGGGGCCGCCTTCGCCTTCGTGGGGGCGGTCCTCCTCGGAATGATCTGAACTAGCGCACATAAGGCGTCCCCGGAGGCCCGGGGGCGCCCCGAGCCAGGCGCCGGAGGGTCGAAACCCCTCCGGCGCTTTCCGTTTGCGCGGGACAGGTTCAGGCCACTTCGCGGCGGCTGCCGGCGAGCAGCATGCGCGGGTCGCGGCCGAGCCAGAGCGAGACCGTGAGCTTGCCCTTGGGGGCCTTCTTCGGCGCTAGCGAGCGATGCGACACCACTTCGAGCCCCGCCGCCCGCATCCATTGCGCCACCGTCTCCTCGGCGAAGCCCAGGCGCCGGTGCGCATGGTCGTCGCGCAGGAACTCGAGATCATGGGGGGCGAAATCGACCACCACCAGCCGGCCGCCGGGGCGCAGCACGCGCGCCGCCTCGCGGATCGCGCGCGCGCCGTCGTCGAGATAATGCAGCACCTGATGCACGATCACGACGTCGAAGGCGTCGCGCCCCAACGCGAGATTATAAAACTCGCCCTGGCGCACCGCGCAGTTCTTCAGGCCCGCGCGCTCCAGGTTGGCGCGCGCCACCGCCAGCATTTCCGGATTGAGATCGACGCCGAGCCCGCGGTCGATATTCGGGCCGAACAGCTCGAGCATGCGGCCGGTGCCGGTGCCGAGATCGAGCAGCGCCTCGATCCGCACGCCCTTGAGCGCGTCGAGCACCGCGGATTCCACCGCTGCGTCGGCCACGTGCAGCTTGCGGATCTCGTTCCATTGGCTTGCGTGCTCACGAAAATACTCTTGCGCCGCCGCCGCCCGCGCGGCCCGCACGCGTGCGAGCCGCTCGCGGTCACGCGCCAGCACCGGATCGCCGGAATCGAGCAGCTGCGCGAGCGCTTCGCCGAGCGCGGCACCGTCGCCTTCGCTGGTGCGGCGATAGAACGCCCAGCTCGCTTCGCGATGGCGCTCCACCAGCCCGGCCTCGGCCAGGAGCTTCAGATGGCGCGAGATGCGCGGCTGCGATTGGCCGAGGATTTCGGTAAGGTCAGAAACCGTGAGCTCCGCCTCGCCGAGCAGCGCGAGCAGGCGCAGGCGCGTATCCTCGGCCGCGGCCTTGAGGCCGTCGAGCAGAGGCGCGAAGCGCAGCGGGGAAGACATAAAGATATGCTTATGTCATTAGGTCAACGCGGGCAAGAACTTAGGTGGCGCTTGCGGAATCTCTTGCAGAACTTCAAGGCTTCGCCGACATGAGCGCCGCTGAGAACGACGAATTCGATATCCGCCCCGGCGAGATCGCCGTCGCGCTGCCCGAGCGCTTCGACGCCGGCGTCTATTTCGTCGGCAAAATCCGCACGCCCTGGAAGACCCGCGCCGAGTGCCCGAAAAACCCGCGCGAGGCCGGCGATACTCGCTGCACGATCGAAGTGGACCCGCGCTATGCGCAAGCACTCGAAGGCATCGAAAAGTCCACCCATCTCGTCGCCGTCTATTTCATGGACCGCGCCCGGCGCGATCTGGTGGTGCAGGTGCCCCGCCATCTGGGCGAGGCGCGCGGCACCTTCGCGCTGCGCTCGCCGGTGCGGCCCAACCCGATCGCGATTTCCGTGGTCAAACTCCTGAAGCGCGAGGGCACCAAGCTCACGGTCACCGGCCTCGATTGTCTCGACGGCACGCCGCTGCTCGACCTAAAGCCTTATTATGCAACGGTGGACGCCGCGGGCGGCAAATGAAGGCTCGTCATTCCGGGGCGCCGCCGATCTCGGTTTTACCCGAGATAGGCGGCGAGCCCGGAATCCATAATCCCTGCCGGTGCTAGTTTCGCTAGGCTGGCGGTTATGGATTCCGGCTCTCGGCGCTACGCGCCTCGGCCGGAATGACAGTGTGGGAGAAGCACATGCGCATCGCAGTGATGGCGACCGGGGCGGTCGGCGGCTATTTCGGCGCGCGGCTGCAGCAGGCCGGGCACGAGGTCGCTTTCATCGCCCGCGGCGCGCATCTGGAGGCGCTGCGCAAGGACGGCCTGAAGATCACGAGCCCGGTCGGCAACCTGCATCTGAAGAAGATCACCGCCACCGACGACCCGCGCACCATCGGCCCGGTCGATATCGTCCTGTTCGCGGTCAAGCTCTGGGACACGGAGAAGGCCGGCGAGCAGACCAAGCCGCTGATCGGCCCGGACACCGCCGTCATCACGCTGCAGAACGGCGTCGATAGCGTCGCCCGGCTCGACCCATTGCTCGGTCCGGCGCACGTGGTCGGCGGCCTCACCTATATCGGCAGCCGCCTCGCGGGTCCGGGCGCGATCCAGCACATCGGGCTTGCCGATATCCGCTGCGGCGAACGCGACGGTAAGCCCTCGAAGCGGTTGCTGGCCTTCGCCGAGGCCGCCAAGCAGGCGGGCTTCGATTTCGCCATCAGCGACAATATCGAGCTGGATCTATGGAAGAAGTTCGTCTTCCTGGTCGGCTTCTCCGGCATCACCACCGTCACCCGCAAGCCCTTCGGCGAACTCTATCCGGATACGGATTGCCGCACGCTGTTCCACGACCTGATGCAGGAGACGCTCGCGGTCGGACGCGCCCGCGGCGTGCCGCTGCCGCCCGATTTCGCCGACGAGCGGCTTGCGTTCGCGGCCAAGCTGCCGCCCGCGACCAAGTCCTCGATGCTCTACGATTTCGAGCAAAAAAACCGGCTTGAGCTCGACTGGCTCGCCGGAACGGTAGTGCGCATGGGCCGCGAGGCCGGCGTGCCGACACCGGCCAACGCTGCGGTCTATGCCGCGCTGAAGCCGTGGCGCATGGGCGCCAAATCTTAAGACCCTCTTTACCCTGACTTTACCGGGCCTTTACCGCGCACCCTCACACTCGGCCGGTTAGTTCGCGTTGCGTAACGAGTAACCGGTACCGCGTCATGACAGTAACGCGTATCGGGGCGCCCCGTCGGGCGCCCCGTTTGCCTTCCCAGGTCCGGACTCCCGCACAATTCCTCGATCGCGTTCTGGTCGGCGATTGCGTCGCCACGCTCGATCGATTGCCGGAGCATTCGGTCGATCTCGTCTTCGCCGATCCGCCCTACAACTTGCAGCTCAAGGGCGACCTGAAGCGGCCCGACGATTCCAAGGTCGACGCGGTCGACGACGATTGGGACAAGTTCTCAAGCTTCGCCGCCTATGACGAATTCACCCGCGCGTGGCTCAAGGCCTGCAAGCGGGTGATGAAGCCGAGCGCGACGCTCTGGGTCATCGGTTCGTATCACAACATTTTCCGCGTCGGCGCCATCCTGCAGGATCTCGAATTCTGGATCCTGAACGACGTGGTGTGGCGCAAGACCAATCCGATGCCGAACTTCCGCGGCCGCCGCTTCACCAACGCGCACGAGACCCTGATCTGGGCCGCGCGCGAGCCGGGCGGCAAGGGCTACACCTTCAATTACGAGGCGATGAAGGCCGGCAACGAAGACGTGCAGATGCGCTCCGACTGGACCTTCGCGCTGTGCACCGGCGAGGAGCGGCTGAAGGACGGCGAGGGCAAGAAGCTGCACCCGACCCAGAAGCCCGAGGCCTTGCTCGCGCGCGTGATCCTTTCGTCCACCAAGCCCGGCGACGTCGTGCTCGACCCCTTCTTCGGCACCGGCACCACCGGCGCCGCGGCCAAGCGCCTGGGCCGGCATTTCATCGGCATCGAGCGCGAGGCTGAATACGCGCGCGCCGCCGAGGCGCGGATCGCAGCGGTCGAGCCGCTGCCGTCGCCGACGCTGGCGCCTTTCATGACGCCGCGCGAGGCGCCCCGCGTTGCGTTCGCATCGCTGATCGAGCGCGGGCTTCTGAAAGCCGGCGCCACGCTCACCGACGCCAAGGGCCGCGTGCGCGTGCTGGTGCGCGCCGACGGCATGGTCTCGCTCGAAAACGGCAAGGGCGCCGACGCGGTCGGCTCGATCCACCGGATCGGCGCGCTCGCGCAAGGGCTCGATGCCTGCAACGGCTGGGCCTATTGGCACGTCGAGGAAAAGAACGGCCTGAAATCCATCGACGCGCTGCGCGCCGTCGTGCGCGCCGAGCTGCCGGCGGCCTAGCGCGCCGCCACCACCATGATCTCGACCGTGTATTGAGGCGCCGCGAGCTTCGCTTCGATGGTCGCGCGCGCCGGCGTGTTGCCCGGCGAGACCCACGCTTCCCATTCCTTGTTCATCTCGCCGAATTTCGAAATGTCGGTGAGGAAAATCTGCGCCTGCAGCAGCTTGGTCTTGTCGCTGCCGGCGGCGGCGAGCAGCCGGTCGATGATCTGCAGAATTTCCTTGGTCTGCTCGGTGACGCTCTTGCCCGCCGTATCCTTGGCGACCTGACCCGCGAGATAGACCCGATCGCCGTGGGCGACCGCCTGACTCATGCGCGGCCCGACTTCGTGGCGTTCGATTTTCACGTTGCTCTCCCTTTCGGATGAATTGCTCTCGGTGCATGCGCGAGCACTTTGCGCATGAGCATCGGCAAGGCTTCGCGATCCAGATCTTGTTCTCGCACGAAACGCATGCCTTTAGGTGGGCGCGTTTTCTTTTTCACGCGCGCCGTCAGGACGACGAGTTTCAGCGGAAAATGCGTGAAGACATGGCGCACGGTCCCGGGCAGGCGTTTCCAGGTCCGCCGCAGCGGCGCATGTTCCAGCGCGAGCGCGCTGTCAAAGCGATGCGTCCATTCGCTGGTCGGCACCTCGGTCATCCCGCCGAGCAGGCCTTTCGAAGGTCGCGTGCGCAGGAGCACGGCGCCGTCCTCGCGCAACACGACGAACGCCGCTCCGCGCCGGAGCTTGCCTGCTTTCTTGGCGGTCTTGCGGGGAAATCGCTCCGGCTCGCCGAGGGCGTTCGCCGCACACGCACCTTGCCACGGGCAGCGCGGACAACCGGGCTTCCTCGGCGTACAGACAATGGCACCCAGCTCCATGAGCGCCTGGGCGAAGTCGCCGTGGCGGCCTTCAGGCTGCAATCGCCCGGCAAGGGCGCGGAGTTTCGCCTTGGCCTTGGGTAGCGGTTCGCGTAAGGCAAACAGCCGCGCGACTACGCGTTCCACGTTGCCGTCGATCGCGATCGTTCTAGCTTCGAATGCGATCGCCGCGACCGCCGCCGCCGTATAGGCGCCGATCCCCGGAAGCTCGCGCAACTCAGCTTCGGCGCGCGGAAATTCCCCGCCGCGGCCCGCGATCTCCCGCGCGCATGCATGCAGGTTGCGCGCCCGCGCGTAATAGCCGAGGCCCGCCCAGGCCGAGAGCACTTCGGAGAGCTTCGCCGTCGCGAGTGCGTGCACATCGGGCCAGCGCGTGACGAATTTCAGGAAATAAGGCGCGACCGTCTCGACCCGCGTCTGCTGCAGCATGATTTCCGAGAGCCACACGCGGTAAGGATCGGGACGTACACCCGGCGCCGCGCGCCAGGGCAGGGCGCGACGATACGCGTCGTACCAGGCAAGAAGAGCGGGAGCATCCGGCGCCTGCGCCTTTGCCAGCGCGCGCGTGCCTGCTAGGTTGCTCTGGTCGGTTCGCGCGTCCATCGCTGTTCCTGTTGGCGACCGTCTCCCAAGCCGCGTTCCTGGGCAATCCCATGTCCACAGCTCCGAAGCGCTCCCGCTTTGCCAAGCCCTTGGCCGATCTGGTCGGCCAGGCGGTCGCCGGCTCGTTCGCCAAGCAGGGCTTTGCCGCGGTCGACATCGTGACCCATTGGGAGGACGTGGTCGGCGCCGATCTGGCCAGGCGCTGCGAGCCGATCAAGCTCGCGTTTCCGCGCCGCGACGACCCGGAGTTGGTCGGCACCCTCGTGATGCGCGCCGAAGGGCCCTATGCGATCGAGGTACAGCACCTGGCGCCGGTCATTATCGAGCGGGTGAACCGCTATTTCGGCTGGCGTTGCGTCGGCCGCATCTCGATCCGGCAGGGCCCGGTAGCTACGAAAAGACGTACCCCGGTACATATCCCCGAGGCCGAGCCGGAAGCCGTCGCCGAACTCGAGCGCGAGATCGGCCCGTTCGAGGACAAGGCGCTGCAGGGCTCGCTCGCGCGTCTGGGCGCCATGATCAAGGGCCGCGTCACGCGGGGTTGATCCACCACTTGATTAGCCCCTTGGCCCGCCACCGCACCCCTGCCACAATCGGCATAGCAATTCCCGACTGGAATTCGATGGAGGTTGCCTTGCCGCTTTCGCGCCGCCTGATCCTTGCGGGCTTCGTTTCATTCGCGCTTGCCGCGCCCGCCGCTGCGCAAGGCTTGAATCTTGCCGAGCTCGTCACTCCGGGTCCGCTCGGCGACAAGATCCTGGGTTCCGACAAGGCGCCGGTGACCATTGTCGAATATGCCTCGGTCACGTGCCCGCACTGCGCCGTCTTTCACACCGAGGTCTATCCGAAGCTGAAAGAGAAATTCATCGATACCGGCAAGGTGCGCTTCATCTTCCGCGAATTTCCGACCGCGCCCGCCAATGCCTCGATCGCCGGCTTCATGCTGGCGCGCTGCTCCGGCGACAAGTATTTCCCCCTCATCGACGCCATGATGGAGCAGCAGCGGACCTGGATCGAGAAACCCTATGACGGCCTGCTGCGCATCGCGCGCCAGGCCGGCATGAGCCAAGAAGCGTTCGAAACCTGCCTCAAGGACCGCAAGCTCGCCGAAGAGATCGGCAATTCGGCCAGCCGGGCGGTCCAGAAGTTCGGAGTCGAGTCGACGCCCACTTTCTTCGTGAACGGCACCAAGATCGTCGGCGCCCAGCCGCTCGCCGTATTCGAGAAGGCGATCGAGGCCCTGATCAAGACCAACTGACCCCCGTCAAAGCGCCACAGGATAAGCGTTTACGCGGGCTTGCCGCGGCCGCCTGCGCCACGCAAATTGGCATGAAATCGATTCGCGCCGGGGCCGCGCCAGGGCAAACATGCAGTTCACGCGTCTTCGCCTGATTGGGTTCAAGTCGTTCGTCGAGCCGTCCGATTTTCAGATCGAGACGGGCATGACGGGCGTCGTCGGCCCCAACGGCTGCGGGAAATCCAATCTCGTCGAGGCGCTGCGCTTCGTGATGGGCGAGAGCTCGCACAAGGCCATGCGCGCCAAGGAGCTCGACGAGGTGATCTTCGCCGGCACCACCAACCGGCCGATGCGCAATACCGCCGAGGTGGTTCTGTTCGTGGACAATTCCGACCGCGGCGCGCCGGCGGCGTTCAACGACTCCGACGTTCTGGAAGTGTCGCGCCGCATCGAGCGCGAGGTCGGTTCCGCCTATAGGATCAACGGCCGCGAAGTTCGCGCGCGCGACGTGCAGTTGCTGTTCGCCGATGCCTCGTCCGGCGCCCGCTCGCCCGCGCTCGTGCGCCAGGGCCAGATCGGCGAGATCGTCAACGCCAAGCCCGAGTCGCGCCGCCGCATCCTCGAAGAAGCGGCCGGCATTGCCGGGCTGCATGCGCGCCGGCACGAGGCTGAGACGCGCCTCAAGGGCGCCGATACGAATCTCACGCGCCTGCAGGACGTGATCGGCCAGATCGCCGGCCAGATCGACGGGCTCAAGCGCCAGGCTCGCCAGGCCGTTCGCTACAAGAAGGTTTCGGGCGAAGTCCGCCGCTACCAGAGCATGCTGATCGCGCTGCGCTGGCGCGATGCCGAGGCTGCGGTCGCCGAGGCCGAGCGCACCGTCGAGGCTGCGCAGCGCACGGTCGCCGAGCATACGCGCGTGCAATCGGAGGCGACGCGGAAGCAGCTTGCCTCCGCCGAGGCATTGGGGCCGTTGCGCGAAGCCGAGGCGGTCTGCGGCGCCGCGCTGCAGCGGCTCAATCACGCCCGCACCGAGCTCGATCGCGAGGAAGCACGCGCCAAGGCGCGCACCGAAGATCTGGACCGCCGCCTTGTGCAGCTCGCGCAGGACCTGGAGCGCGAGGGTGCGCTCGCCAAGGATGCTGCCGAATCCACCGGCAGGTTAGAGGGCGAGGAACTAGCGCTTGCCGAAACGCCGGAAACTAGTGCTGCCGCCGCCGACACGGCGCGCGATCGCCTGTCGGACGCCGAGATCACGCTCGCCGCGACCGAAAAGTCGTTCGACGTGGCGACCAGTGCGCTCGCCGACCTCGTCGCGCGGCGCGAGCAGCTCGATCGCGCCATCGTCGAATGGGACGAGCGGCTGGGTCGCGTCAGCCAGCAAATTGCGGCACTGGAGCGCGAGGAGATCGCGCTCGATGCGGCGGAGTCGGGTGCGCTCGAACATCTGCGCACGGCCGTGAATCTTGGCCAGGAAAAGCTCGCCGCCGCCGACGCCGCCATGCTGCGCGCCGAAGCGGGGCGCTCGGCTGCGATTCAGGAACTCGACGTGATCCGCAAGCCGCTCACCGATTCCGAGCGCCGCCTGCAGCGCCTCGAGACCGAAGCGCGCACGCTCGCAAAACTTCTCGACGTGGCCACCAAGTCGCTCTGGCCGCCGGTGCTCGACACCATCGTGGTCGAGCCGGGCTTCGAGGCGGCGCTGGGCGCTGCGCTCGGCGACGACCTCGATGCGCCCGCGGATTCCGCCTCGCCCATGCATTGGGCCGGCGCCGAGCCCAAGGCCGGCGATCCGCCGCTGCCGGGCGGCGCCGAGCCCTTGTCCTCGCGCGTCAAGGCGCCGGGTGCGCTGGCGCGCCGCCTGGCGCAGATCGGCATCGTCGCGCGCGCTGACGGCGCGCGGCTACGCACTGAACTTGCGCCCGGCCAAAGGCTCGTATCGAAGGAAGGCGATCTCTGGCGCTGGGACGGCTTCACGGTCGCCGCCGATGCCGCGACCGGCCTCGCGCGCCGGCTCGCCGGCCGCAATCATCTGGCCGAGATCGAACGCGAGATCGAAACCGTGCGCGCCGAAGTGCGCGAGCGCACGGGCCATGTCGAGAAGGCCGAAGCGGATTCGCGCATGGCCGAAACCGCCCAAGCCGATGCACGCACCGGCTGGCGCGGCGCGCAGATCGCGCTCGAATCCGCACGCGAGACGCTGACGCTCGCGGAACGCGGCGCCACCGATCATGTCGCGCGCAAGTCCGCGCTCGCCGCGGCGCGCTCGCGGTTAGAGGCCAACCGCGATGAAGCGCTCGCCGCCAAGGTCGATTCCGAAAACGCGCGCGCGGCGCTCTCCGATGTTCCCGCGCGCGAGAGCCGAGCTCGTCGAAAAGCGCTCGGCGCTCGCCGAGCATCGCACGGCGCTCGCCACCGCGCGGGCCGAGTTCGAGAGTATCGAGCGCGAGCGCGCGGCGCGCGGGCAGCGCCTGGCCGCCGTCATTGCGGAGCTGACGGCTTGGCGCGAGCGGGCCGAGGGCGCGCGCCAGCGCATCGAGGCGCTCGAGCAGCGCCTTGCCGACACGCGCACCGAGCGCGCGGGTCTCGACCAAGCGCCCGCGGTGTTCGCGGGCCAGCGTCAGGGCCTAATGACGGAGATTTCAGAGGCCGAGACCAAGCGCCGCGACGCAGCGGACCGTCTGGCCGAAGGCGAGGGCAAGCTCACCGACGCCGAACGTTCGGTGCGCGAATGCCTCGATCTGCTCGCCAGCGCGCGCGAGGAATCGGCGCGCGCCGAGGCGCGGCTGGAGGCCGCGCGCGATAAGCGCGCCGAGCTCGCCCGCGAGATCACCGAAGCGACCGGCGTCGCGCCCGACGCGGAGAAGATCACGGCGATGCTCGAAGAGGACGGGCAGTCGCTCGATGTCGCCGCGGTCGAGACCAAGCTCGAGCGCTACGAGGCCGAGCGTGAGCGTCTAGGCGCGGTCAATCTGCGCGCCGAGGAAGAACTGAAGGAAATCGAGACCCAGCACGACGGCATGGTGAAGGAGCGCGACGACTTGATGGAAGCGATCAAGCGTCTGCGCCAGGGCATCAATGCGCTCGATCGCGAAGCGCGCGAACGGCTCGCTGCCTCATTCGCCATCGTCAACGAGCATTTCAAGAAGCTGTTCACGACCTTGTTCGGCGGCGGCGTGGCGCAACTCGTGTTGACCGATTCCGAGGACCCGCTCGAGGCCGGCCTCGAGATCGTCGCGCGGCCGCCCGGCAAGAAATCGACGACGCTGTCGCTGCTCTCCGGCGGCGAGCAGGCGCTGACCGCGATGGCGTTGATCTTCGCCGTGTTCCTCACCAACCCGGCGCCGATCTGCGTGTTGGACGAAGTGGACGCACCGCTCGACGACTCCAATGTCGAGCGCTTCTGCAATCTCCTCGACGAGATGAGCCGCCTCACCAATACGCGCTTCATGATCGTGACCCACAACCCGATCACCATGGCCCGGATGAACCGGCTCTACGGCGTCACCATGGCCGAGCAGGGCGTCTCGCAGCTCGTCTCGGTGGATCTGCAGACCGCGCAGAAATTCCTCGCCGCCTGAGCGCGGACTTCGTCACATCTCTTGTGCGATGGCTCGCGCGGCGGCGCCACGCAGCTCGTTCTCCGGAATCGTGCGCGCGGCTTCGCGCAGCCGCGGCATCACGTCCTCGATCCGCTTGGCCACGAGCAGTTCGAAGGATCGCGGACGGATGAAGCCACGCGCTTCCAGGTGCGCGAGCAGCGCGAGCAGCGGGTCCCAGAACCCGTTGAGATTGAGCGCCAGCACCGGCTTTCGGTGCTGTTCAAGCTGGAGCCAGGAGAGCTGCTCGATCAGCTCCTCCAGCGTGCCGATACCGCCGGGCAGCGCGATGAACGCGTCGGCGCGCTCGAACATCTCGCGCTTGCGCTCGTGCATGTCGCGCGTGACCACCACGTCGCGCGCGCCTTCGAACGCGTGCTCGCGCGCCACCAGAAAATCGGGGATCACCCCGGTGACCGCACCGCCCGCATCCATCGCAGCGTGCGCCACCGCGCCCATCAGCCCGATCCCGCCGCCGCCATAGACCAGCCGGATTCGCTCGCGCGCGAGGATCTGCCCAAGCTTGCGCGCGGCCGCGACATACATGGGATGGTCGCCCGCAGACGACCCGCAATAGACGCAGACGCTGCGAATTTCGGCCATGAACCGCATTTGGCATTGCGGGTAGAAAGCGTCAAGGACGCGCAGCCCACGTGATTTACCGGCCCGAAACGTCTAGAACAGACCGAACAAACGCCTATATGGAACCTTGATGCGTTCTTCCGAAAAGCGCGCGATTTCCGCCCGCGCCTCGCTGTTCACGACGATCCGCCGCCTGTGGCCGCACATGTGGCCGAGCTCGCGCGCGGACCTGAAGCGGCGCGTGCTGATGGCCTTCGTGCTGCTCGTGGCGGCCAAGCTCGTGACCATCGCGGTCCCGTTCAGCTTCAAGTGGGCCGTCGATGCATTGGTCGCCGTCTCCGAAGGCAAGGCCCCGGCGGCGGGCGCATTGCCCGCGGTGATCTTCCTCCCGGTCGCGCTCGTCCTCGTCTATGGCGTGCTGCGCGTGGGCATGGCGCTGCTCACGCAATTGCGCGACGGCCTGTTCGCCAAGGTCGCGCTGCATGCCGTGCGGCGGATCGCGCATCTGACCTTCGAGCACATGCACGCGCTGTCGTTGCGCTTCCACCTCGAGCGCAAGACCGGCGGGCTGACGCGCGTGCTCGAGCGCGGCCGTAACGGCATCGAGGAACTGGTGCGGCTGATAATCCTGCAGCTCGCGCCCACGATCTTCGAAGTGCTGCTCGTACTCGGCGTGCTGTTCTATTATTTCGACTGGCGCTACGCGGCCGTGGTCGTCGTCACCATGGTTCTCTATCTTGCCTTCACGTATCGCGCGACCGAATGGCGTATCTCGATCCGCGAGCGCATGAACGAGTCCGACACCGACGCCAACGCCAAGGCGGTGGATTCGCTGCTCAACTACGAAACCGTCAAATATTTCGGCGCCGAAGCGCGCGAGACCCAGCGCTACGACCGCTCCATGGAACGCTACGAGACCGCGGCGGTTTCCACCTATACCTCTCTCGCGCTGCTGAACTCGGGGCAGGCGGTGATCTTCACCATCGCGCTCGCCACTGTCATGTCGCTCGCCGCGCTCGACGTGGCCGCGGGCACCCGCACGGTCGGCGACTTCGTCATGGTCAACGCCATGCTGATCCAGCTCTATGTGCCGCTTTATTTCATGGGCATGCTGTATCGCGAGATCAAGCAGGCGATCACCGATATCGAGATCATGTTCACGATTCTCGACCAGGATCCCGAGATCGTAGGATAAACCCGGCACTAAACCGCTCGCCGTCAAGGCTGGCGCGATCCGTTTCGAGGACGTGCACTTCACCTACGAGCACGGCCGCGAGATTCTGAAGGGCGTGTCGTTTTCGGTGGCGCCGGGCAAGACGCTCGCCATCGTCGGCCCCTCCGGTGCCGGAAAGTCGACGATCTCGCGGCTGCTGTTCCGCTTCTACGAGATTTCGAGCGGGCGGATCACGATCGACGGCCAGGAAATCCGCGATGTCACCCAGAACTCGCTGCGCGCCGCGATTGGCATGGTGCCGCAGGACACCGTGCTGTTCAACGACACCATCCGGTACAACATCCGCTACGGCCGCTGGGACGCAACCGACGCGGAGATCGAGGAAGCGGCAAGCCACGCGCAGATCGACGACTTCATCCGCTCGGCGCCCATGGGATATGAGACCGAAGTCGGCGAGCGCGGTCTAAAGCTGTCCGGCGGCGAGAAGCAGCGGGTTGCCATCGCCCGCACCATCCTCAAGGGGCCGCCGATCCTGGTGCTCGATGAAGCCACCTCGGCGCTCGACTCCCACACTGAAAGCGAGATCCAGGACGCGCTCGACCGCGTAGCGCGTGGGCGCACGACGCTTGTCATCGCTCACAGGCTCTCCACGATAGTCGGCGCCGACGAGATCATCGTGCTGGATGATGGAAAAATCGTCGAACGCGGCACGCACACGGAGCTACTGGCCCACGACGGCCTATATGCCAGCATGTGGAACCGTCAGCGCGAGGCCGAGGAAGCGCGCGAGAAACTGCGCAAGGCGGGGGAGGACGCGATCGCCGCAGTGGCGCCTGCCGCCGTCGGGCCGGCTCCGGCAGCCCCCGCCGAAGCGGCAGAATAACTTTAGCCCCAATGAAACCCTTGCCATGAGCCATCGCTCCGTTAAGTTGCAAGTCATTCGCAATTGCATTTAGCGCCTCCGCATGGATGCCGTGACCGAACGCATTCCCCCGACGCCGCCGGAACAAGGCTGGCGCCGAGCGCGCGGCGAGCCGTCGCTGCGGGAGGTCTGGGGCTCGATCCCGGTCAAGGGCGTCGGCTGGCGCCGGCTCTTTGCATTTCTCGGCCCCGGCTATCTCGTTTCCGTCGGCTACATGGACCCGGGCAATTGGGCGACCTCGCTCGCGGGCGGTTCCCAGTTCGGCTACACGCTGCTCACCATCGCGCTGCTGTCGAACCTGATGGCGATCCTGCTGCAGGCGCTTTGCGCGCGCCTCGGCTTCGCCACCGGCCGCGACCTCGCGCAAGCCTGCCGCGATGCCTATCCGCGAACCGCGAGCTGGGTGCTCTGGGTCTTCGCCGAGATCGCGATCTGCGCCACCGACCTTGCCGAGGTGATCGGCACCGCGATCGGCCTCAACCTCTTGTTCGGCATTCCGCTCGAGATCGGCATCTTCATCACCGCCCTCGACGTGTTCCTGATCCTCTATCTGCAGAACCTGGGCTTCCGCTGGATCGAGGCCTTCGTCGTGGCGACGCTGGTTGTGATCTTCATCTGCTTCGGGCTTCAGATTGCCATGGCGCAGCCGGATTGGCGCGCCGTCATCATCGGCTTCGCTCCCACGGTCGAGATCGTGAAGAACCCGAACATGCTCTATCTCGCCATGGGCATCATCGGGGCGACCGTGATGCCGCATAATCTCTATCTGCACTCCTCGATCGTGCAGACGCGCATCGATCGCCGATACGATCCCGGCCAAGCGCGAAGCGATCAAATTCGCCACCATCGATTCCACGATCGCGTTGATGCTGGCGTTGTTCGTCAATGCCTCGATCCTGATCCTCGCCGCCGCGACCTTCAACAAGGTCGGCCAGACCGGCGTGGCCGATCTGGAGGAGGCGCATAAGCTGCTCTCGCCGCTGCTCGGGCACCACGCTCGCCGCGACCCTGTTCGGCATCGCACTTCTGTGCTGCGGCCTCAACTCCACCGTGACCGCGACGCTCTCCGGCCAGATCGTGATGGAAGGTTTCATCAATGTGCGCCTGCCGGCCTGGGCGCGGCGGCTTGCTACCCGAAGTATCGCCATCATTCCGGCGATCATCGCCGTCGTCTGGTACGGCGGGGAGGGCACCGGGAAGCTCATCATCCTCAGCCAGGTGATCCTTTCCATGCAGCTTCCCTTCGCCATCGTGCCGCTGGTGATGTTCACGGCCGACCGGAGCAAGATGGGCGAGCTGGTGGCGCCGCGCTGGACCACGGTGCTTGCCTGGATCGTCGCCGTGGTGGTGATCGTGCTCAATATGAAGGTCGTCTACGATATTTTCGCCGGCTAGCGCGAAGCTTCGCCAATATTGACGCGCTCAATCGGACGCTCCAAAAGGGAGCCGCCGCCGGGGTCAAGCATGTCCCTCTTCTCGACGATCTCGCGCCAGCTCGCGCCCATCCATCGCGAGGGCTATCCGTTCATCGCGCTGTTCGCGCTGGTGACGCTGATCCTGTTCTGGATCTCGACGCCGCTCGGCTGGATCGGCGCTCTCGCCACCGCCTGGTGCGCGTATTTCTTTCGCGACCCGCGCCGCGTGACGCCGGTGGGCGAGGGCCTGGTGATCTCGCCGGCCGACGGAATGATCTCGCAGATCACGTCCGCCGTGCCGCCGCCCGAGCTTGACCTCGGCGACACGCCGCGCCCGCGCGTTTCGATTTTCATGAGCGTCTTCGACGTGCACGTGAACCGCAGCCCGGTGAGCGGCAAGATCGAGAAGATCGCCTACAAGCACGGAAAATTTCTCAATGCCGATCTCGACAAGGCGAGCGAGGACAATGAGCGCAACGGCTTCGTGATCGCCACGCAGCAAGGGCAAGCTCGGCGTCGTGCAGATCGCGGGGCTCATCGCACGCCGGATCGTCTGTTTCGTGCGCGAAGGCGAAAATGTGGCGGCCGGCGAGCGCATCGGCCTGATCCGCTTCGGCTCGCGCGTGGACGTTTACCTTCCGCAGGGAACCCACACGCTGGTCGCCGAGGGCCAATACTCGCTCGGCGGCGAAACGGTTCTCGCGGATTTGAACGCCTCGGTGCGGGAGCTTGCCTTCCGCATCGGCTGATTTCGCTTCCGCCCCGGCGCCGGCGGGCGTAAAATAACGCCATGACCAATCTCTTCCCCCCGTTCGAGCCGGAAGGCGAGGAGCGGCGCTGGCGCCGTTTCCGCCCGGTGCCGTTTCGTGTGCTGCTGCCGAACCTGATCACGCTCTTGGCGCTCTGCCTCGGGCTCACGGCGATCCGCATGGCGATCGAGGGCCGCTACGATTACGCGGTTGCGGCCATCGTCGTTGCCGCGGTTCTCGACGGCCTCGATGGCCGCATCGCGCGGCTGCTGCAGAGCACCTCGCGCTTCGGCGCCGAGCTCGACTCGCTCGCCGACTTCGTAAGCTTCGGCGTGGCGCCGGCGATCGTGCTCTACATGTGGGGTCTCGGAAGCTTGCGGTCGGTGGGCTGGATCGCGGTGCTGGTATTCGCGATCTGCGCCGGCCTGCGGCTCGCGCGCTTCAACGTCATGCTCGACGATCCGAACCGGCCGCCCTATGCGGCGAATTTCTTCGTCGGCATGCCCGCACCCGCCGGCGCCATCGTCGTCATGCTGCCCGGTCTATCTCGAATTCCTCGGCACGCCGCGCACCTTCGCGCACGCGCCGATCGCGCTCGTCTACGTGGTCGGGATCGCGCTTCTTATGGTGTCGAAAATTCCCACCTGGTCCGGCAAGCGGGTGGGCTCAGCGCGTCCCGCGCGAGCACGTGCTGCTCGTATTCGTGCTCGCGGTGCTCTTCGCCGGGCTCCTGCTCAGCTATCCCTGGGAAGTCCTGACCGCTGGCAGCTTCCTCTATCTGGCCGCCATTCCGCTCGCCTATCTCCACTACAAGAAGCTCGAGCGGACACATTTGGTGGCCTCCGGTGGGGTCATGCCCCAGCCGCCCGCCGCCGAGGCCGAACAGACGGCCGGAACGGCTGAATTGACCGCCGACACACTCTCAAAAGGCCGATTGAGGCGCGGGCGTGCGCTCCGCTAGCATTGCCTCTCAGGCGGCCGCGCGGCCGCACGAAAAGCCGCTGCAGCGGCACGGCCCGCGGACATCGAACCGCCGGCCGGCAGGGAGGAACATCATGTTCAAGCCGAATGGGCGGGCGCTGCTCGCCGCGCTCGTCGCCGCTGTCGCATTGGGACTTGGCGCGCCGGCCTCGGCCCAGACCAAACTCAAATGGGCGCACGTCTACGAAGTGTCCGAGCCCTATCACATCTGGGCGGTCTGGGCCGCCGACGAGTTCAAGAAGCGCACCAACGGCAAGTACCAGATCGAAGTGTTCCCGGCTTCTTCGCTCGGCAAGGAGACCGACATCAACGAGGGTCTCGGGCTCGGCACCGTCGACATCATCTATACCGGCCAGCTTTTCGCCGGCCGCAGCCATGGCCCGCTCGCCATCGGCGGCGCGCCCTTCATGTTCCGCGACTATGGCCACTGGAACGCGTTTCGCCGGTCCGCCTTGTTCCAGGAGCTGGCCAAGGGCTATGAGACCAAGACCAAGAACATCGTCGTGACGCTGACCTACTACGGCGAGCGCCACACGACCTCCAACAAGGAGATCCTGAAGCCCGAGGACATGAAGGGCCTGAAGATCCGCGTGCCCGACGCGCCGCTCTACCGCATGTTCCCGAAAGCGGTGGGCGCCAACTCGACGCCGATCGCCTTCGCCGAAGTCTATCTCGCGCTCGCCAGCGGCACCGTGGACGCGCAGGAGAACCCGCTGCCGACCATCCAGGCCAAGAAGTTCTACGAGGTGCAGAAGTTCATCACGCTCACCGGCCATATCACCGACGCGCTGCTCACCATCGTCGGCGGGCCGACCTGGGCCAAGCTCACCGAGGCCGAGCGCACCACGCTCTCCGCGGTGCTGAAGGAAGCGGCGGACAAGTGCACCGCCGACATCGTGAAGTCCGAGAAGGATCTCGTCGCCTGGTTCCGCGCCCAGGGCAAGACCGTCAACGCGCCTGACCGCAAGCCGTTCCGCGACGCGGTCGTGCCGTTGCACCTCTCGTCCGACGCCACCTGGGACAAGGCCACCTACGACCGCCTGCAGGCGATCACTTCGGCGACCAACTGACGCTAACGCCGAAGGGGCGATCATGGCTGGATCGGAAAAGGAGACGGGCGGCGCACCGCCCGTCTCCGAGGAACTCGATGTTCTTTTCAAACAGTGGGAGAAGGAAGAGGCCAAGGTTGACCTCTCCGATCTGCGCTGGTCGGACTCGATCGTCTTTCTCGTATTCTGGGTTCTGTTCGGCGTCGTGCTGCTGCAACTCGTCGCCCGCTACGTGTTCAACGACTCGCCGGGTTGGACCGAGGAAATCGCGCGCTATCTTCTGATCGGCGTGACCTTCGTCGGTTCGGTATTGGCGATGCGCAAGGGCACGCATATCGCCGTCGAGGTTGCCTTCAAATATTTGAAGCCTGCTGCGCGCCATTGGCTGCTGGTCGCCGTCGATGCAACGGTGGCGGCGTTCTGCGCGCTCATGGCATGGACCGCGGCCGATCTTTCGCTTCGCACCAACCAATACATGGTGACGATCGAGGTTTCGAAGGCGGTGGTCTATTGGGTCGTATGCGCGTCTTTCGTTGCGATGACCGGTTATGCGGTGTGGCGGCTCATCCGCCGGCTGCAGGGGCGCGAGACAGACGCCGTTCACAGCCTCAATATCGATTGAGCCCGCAATGTTGATCGCGATCCTGTTGATCTCGCTTTTCGTGTTCATCGTCATGGGACTGCCGATCGCGATCGCGCTCTCGGGCGCCTCGCTGCTCTACATCCTCGTCGGCCAGGTGACCGGTCAGGTCTCGATCCCGGACATTGTGGTGATCCACCGCATCGTGAACGGCGTGGATTCATTCCCGCTGCTTGCGGTTCCGTTCTTCGTCTTCGTCGGCAACCTGATGAACACGTCCGGCATCACCAAGCGCATCTACGACTTTGCGCTCGCGGTCGTCGGCTGGATGCGCGGCGGGCTGGGCCATGTGAACGTCATCGGCTCGGTGATCTTCGCCGGCATGTCCGGCACCGCGGTGGCCGACGCCGGCGGGCTCGGCACCATCGAAATCAAGGCCATGCGCGACCACGGCTATGACGTGAATTTCGCCGTCGGCCTGACGGCGGCCTCGTCCACGATCGGGCCGATCATTCCACCTTCGCTGCCGATGGTGATTTATGGCGTGGTCGGCGGCGTCTCCATCGGTCAGTTGTTCGTGGCCGGCGTGATCCCCGGCCTGATAATGGCCGGGACCCTCATGATCTGGGTCTGGTTCTACGCCCGCGCCCGCGGCTGGAAGGCGGACCAAAAGTTCAATCTCTGCAATCTCTGGGTCGCTTTCAAACTCGCCTGGATGCCGCTGATGACGCCCATCATCATCCTGGGTGGCATGGTATTCGGCGTATTCACGCCGACTGAGGCGGCGGTCGCGGCCTGCGCCTATGCGTTGTTCCTTGGCCTCGGGGTTTATCGTTCGCTCTCCTGGCGTCAGCTTGTGCGTGTCTCGATGGATACGATCGAGACCACGGCGGTCGTGCTCTTCATCGTCGGAGGTGCGTCGATCTTCGGCTGGATTCTGGCGACCACCCGCGTGACCGAGGCCTTCGCCGACGCGATGCTTTCCATCAGCCGCGATCCGATCGTGATCATGATCATGATCAATATCCTGCTCTTGGTCGTCGGCTGTTTCCTGGAGACTATCGCAGCGATCACGATCCTGACCCCGGTGCTGTTGCCGATCGCAGTACAAGTGGGCATCGACCCGGTGCAATTCGGCCTCGTCATGGTGCTGAACCTGATGATCGGGCTCTTGACGCCGCCGGTGGGCATGGTGCTCTACATACTGACGCGCGTCGCGGACATCAGCTTCGAGCAGTGCGTGCGCGCCTGCGCGCCGTTCATCGTCCCGCTAGTAATGGTGTTGATCCTGATCTCCTTCTGGTCGCCGCCAACGCTTTGGCTGCCGACCTTGATCTTCCGCTGACCCATGGCCGCGCCCCGCACCATTCGCCTCGCTCCCGACGACAACGTGATCGTCGCCGTCGATTCCGTGGAGGCGGGGACGATGATCGCCGGCGTCGTCGCCAAGGAGCGCATTCCGCGTGGCCACAAGATGGCGGCCGCCGCGATCGGAGAGGGGGAACCGGTCAGGAAGTTCGGCCAGATCATCGGCTTCGCAACCAAGGCGATTGAGCCGGGCCGTCATGTCCACGTCCACAATGTGGGTCTCCACGATTTCGCCCGCGATTACCACTTCGCCGAATCCGCCAAGAACGACGAAATTCTGCCGCCGGAGCTGCGCGCCACCTTCGAGGGCTACGTGCGGCCGAGCGGCAAGATCGGCACCCGCAACTTCGTCGCCGTGATCTCCTCGGTGAATTGCTCGGCGACGGTCGCTCGCCACATGGCGCGCGCTCTCGATCGCTCCGGTGCGCTCGCCGATCATCCTGAAGTCGACGGCGTCGTCGCGCTCGTGCACGGCACCGGCTGTGGCTTGGCGTCGTCCGGCGAGCCGTTCGAGACGCTCCGCCGCACCATGTGGGGTTACGCGACCCATCCCAATATCGCCGGCGTGCTCATGGTCGGCCTCGGCTGCGAGGTGTTCGAGATCGAGCGCATGAAACGCGATCATGGGCTGGTCGAGGGCGACCACTTCCAGACCATGACCATCCAGGGCACCGGCGGCACGCAGAAATCGATCGCCGAGGGCGCTGAGCGGCTGAAGGCGATGCTGCCGCTCGCCGCCAAGTCGAAGCGCGAGACGCGGCCTGCGTCGGATGTGATCCTTGCGCTGCAATGCGGTGGTTCCGACGGCTATTCCGGCATTACCGCCAATCCGGCGCTCGGTGTCGCCGCCGATCTGCTTGTGAAGCACGGCGGCACGCCGATCCTCTCCGAGACGCCCGAGATCTACGGCGCCGAGCACCTGCTCACGCGCCGCGCCGTCAACCGCTCGGTCGGCGAAAAGCTCGTCGAGCGTATCAAGTGGTGGGAGGACTACACCGCCAGGAACAAGATGGAGATGAACAACAATCCGTCTCCCGGCAACAAGGCCGGCGGCCTCACCACCATCCTCGAAAAGTCGCTCGGCGCTGCCGCCAAGGGCGGCACCTCGACGCTGATGGAGGTCTACAAATACGCCGAGCCGGTCACCGCCAAGGGCTTCGTGTTCATGGACACGCCGGGCTACGACCCGGTCGCCGCCACCGGCCAGGTCGCCGGCGGCGCCAACGTCATGGCCTTCACCACCGGCCGCGGCTCGGCCTTCGGCTGCAAGCCGACGCCCTCGATCAAGCTCGCGACCAACACCGACGTCTATCGCCGCATGACCGACGACATGGACATCAATTGCGGCGACGTGCTCGACGGCGTCTCGCTCGAGGACAAGGGGCGCGAGATTTTCGACCACGTGCTGCGCGTCGCCTCCGGCGAGCGCACCAAATCCGAGCTGCTCGGCTACGGCGACGAGGAATTCGTGCCGTGGCAGACCGGCGCGACGATGTGATGCATCCCGGCGCCGATCCGGAACTATTTCGGGAAATATTGTACCTTCTGCCCATGGAGCGGCAACGGACTGGGTCGTCTCGTTGCTATGAGAAGAAGCGCCGGGTATGCCCGGCCGCATCGGGGAATATGCGCTTAAGGGGAGGGGCTTGACCGTATTCGCGAAACGCAAGCTGCGAACGGTTCTGCGCTCGAAATCATGGCCAACACACCTCAGGCAGCTGTAGGGCTCTCGCCGGTTGCGCGCACGCTGCACGTTTTCGCGGCGCTATTCGCCCATCTCGGAGGTGCGGCAATCGCGGGAGTTGGCCTGATGTCGGCGGTCAGCATTGTCGGCCGCAGTCTTTTGGGCCGGCCGATCCAGGGCGATTTCGAGCTGGTGGAGATCGGCATCGCCGTCGCGGGCTCGCTGTTCCTGCCTTACTGCCAGGCGACGCGCGGCCACATCATCGTCGACTTCTTCACGCTGCGCGCGGGCCCGCAGGCGATCGAGATCCTGGATCGCTTCGGTTCGTTCCTGATGGCCGTCATGTTCCTTGCGGTCGGATGGCGCACGCTGGTCGGCACGTTCGATATCGCCCGTAGTGGCGAGACCAGCATGCTCATGAGCGTGCCGATCTGGATCGGCTATGGCTTCATGGTACCGGGCGTTCTGTTTGCGGGGCTGATTGCCCTTGCGCAGAGCTTTGGCGTCGAGACGGCGGAGCAACCGGCGCATGAGTAACCTCGGCTCCGCCGGGCTCATCCTCGGATCGATGCTCGTTCTGATCGCGCTGCGCGTTCCGATCGGCGCAGCCATGTTCGTCACCGGTGCCGCCGGCTATTGGGCCGTGGTCGGCGAGAACGCGCTCTTGAGCTACCTCAAGGGTCTCTTGTGGGCGCGGTTCTCGGTCTACGACCTGTCCGTCATCCCGCTCTTCCTGCTCATGGGACAGTTCGCCTCGGCCGCCGGATTTTCACGCATTCTTTTCCAGGCGGCGAGCAAGCTCATGGGCCACAGAAATGGCGGCGTCGCCATGGCCACCATCATCGCTTGCGCCGCCTTTGGCGCAATCTGCGGATCCTCGGTAGCGACCACAGCGACCATGTCGCAAGTCGCGCTGCCGGAGATGAGGCGATTGCACTATTCCGACCGGCTAGCTACCGGAACGCTCGCCGTCGGCGGAACGCTTGGCATCATGATCCCGCCTTCGGTCATTCTCATCATCTATGCGCTCTTGGCCGAGCAGAGCATCGTCAAGCTGTTCGCCGCGGCTTTCATTCCCGGAATCATCGCTGCCGTCGGCTACCTCGTCGTGATCGCGATCTATGTCAGGCTGGTGCCCGGCCAAGCCACGATCCAGCCGCGCGCAACCGCCGCGGAACGGCGGAAGGCGATCGCCGAAGCTTGGCCGATCGCGGTCATTTTTCTCGCGATGTTCGTCGGCATTTATGGCGGCTATTTCACCGCGACCGAGGGTGCCGCCGTCGGAACCGTTGCCACCTTGCTGCTTGGGCTCACCCGTGGCGAGCTCGGCTGGAAATCGATCGTGGAAAGCTTCCTGCCGACCGCGCAGGCTACCGCCATGATTTTCACCGTGCTCTTGGGCGCCAATATGATGAACACTGCGCTTGCGGTTTCACAGGTCCCCGCCGACATGGCTGCATTGATCTCGAGCCTGCAGGTGCCGCCGCTGGTGATCATCGCGGGTTTCCTCGCGCTTTTTGTCATTCTCGGATGCGTGCTCGATGAACTGGCGATGATGTTTCTGCTCCTGCCGATCCTGCTGCCGAGCATTCTCGGTCTCGATCTCTACGGCCTGTCGAACGAATACAAGGCGATCTGGTTCGGCATCCTGATGTTGATGGTGATCGAAATTGGCCTGATTGCGCCGCCGATCGGCCTCAACGTCTATGTGGTGGCCAACATCGCCCGCACCGTTCCGATCGGGGAGATTTATCGCGGTATCCTGCCGTTCCTGCTGTCGGACTTCCTGCGCGTTACCCTGCTGCTGTTGGTGCCGCAGATCACCTTGTTCGCGCTGCGCTTCCTGAAATAGCGAAGTTTCCGCGCCCCCAATTCGTTCAAGCCAAACCGGATTTTGTCCGGGTGCTCTTGACCTAGGTCAAGTCTCGTCACCGTAGACTTTGATGCTATAATTATCTGTCGTAATAAATTCGCTCGTGACGCTGCCGCCCATTTCGCCCGCTTAGAGACGGAACGTGGCGGATGGCGTTCCAACAGATATTCGGGAGGACACTCAAATGACCGCCTTCACTCGCCTCGGCGCGGTTCTGGCTGCAGCGCTCATGCTCGCCGCCGGATCGTCTGCGGCGCTTGCGCAGCAGATTACGCTCCGCGTTCACCAGTTTTTGCCGGCCGCGGCACCCGTGCCGAAGAATTTTATCGCAGAGTGGGCGAAGAAGGTCGAGGCCGACTCTAAGGGCCGCATCAAGGTCGAGCTCTATCCCTCGATGCAGCTCGGTGGCACGCCACCGCAGTTGTTCGACCAGGTCAAGGATGGTGTCGTCGACATCGTCTGGACGCTGCCCGGCTATACCCCAGGACGTTTCCCCAAGAGCGAGGCCTTCGAGCTTCCGTTCATCGCCGGCAACGGCGAGCAGAACAGCGTGGCCGCCTGGGAATTCTACCAGAAGCACCTTCTGGACGAATACAAGGACGTCCAGATCATCGCCGTGCATACACATGGTCCCGGCCTGATCCACGCCAAGGGCAACGGCGTGCGCAAGCTTGAGGATATGAAGGGCCTAAAAGTTCGCGCGCCGACGCGGCAGGTGAACAAACTTCTTCAGGTGCTTGGGGCGACCCCGGTCGGCATGCCGGTTCCCGCCATGCCCGAGGCGCTCTCCAAGGGCATCATCGACGGCACCGTGGTCCCGTGGGAAGTCACCACACCGTTGCGCGTCGCAGAGCTGGTCAACACCCATACGACGTTCACGGGCAATCGCAGCCTCTACGTGTCGTTCTTCGTTTTCGCCATGAACAAGGCGAAGTACGGCAGCTTGCCCGCGGACCTGAAGAAAGTCATCGATGATAACTCAGGCCCCGCGACCTCCAAGTGGGTTGGCAAGGTGATGGATGAAGGCGATGCTCCCGGGCTTGCGGCCGCCAAGGCCCGCGGCAATGCCATCGTAGCCCTCGACGCGGCCGAGACCGCCCGCTGGAAGGCGGCAGCGCAAAGGGTGACCGACGAGTGGATCGCCGAGATGAAGACCAAGGGCATCGATGGCCAGGCATTGGTCAACGATGCTCGCGCGATGATCGCCAAGTACGCTGGCCCCGCCAGCTGACGCATCCGCGCTGTTCACAGGCTGGACCCGCCACGCTCGCGCGCGGCGGGTCTTTTTTTGTGCTAGGGAGCCGGCGCAGCGGAGAACCTCATGGCACGGCGGCTGGCGAACAGGATCGTGCTTATCACCGGCGCGGCCGGTTCGATCGGCAAGACGGTCGCGGATGCGATCGCCCAGGAAGGCGGCACGGCGATCCGCTCCGACCTCAAGGGCCGCGCGGAAATCGCCCTCGACGTCACATCCGAGGAGGAATGGGTCGCCGTCATTTCGGAAATCGGCGCCCGCCATGGCCGGCTCGACGGCCTGGTCAATTCAGCCGGCATCGGCACGCTCGGAACCATCGAGGAGACCGACTTCACCGAATACCGGCGGACCATGGCGATCAACGTTGACGGCACGTTCCTCGGCTGCAAATACGCGCTACCGCTGTTGCGCCGCCACGGCGGCTCGATCGTGAACCTCTCCTCGATCTCTGGCATCGTCGCCGGACACAATCTCGCGGCCTATAACGCCTCCAAGGGGGCGGTGCGTCTGCTCTCCAAATCGGTGGCGCTGCACGGCGCCCGCCTCAAGCCCCCGGTACGCTGCAACTCGGTGCATCCCACGTTCGTCGAAAGCGATATGGTCGAAGCGATGCTGCGGTCCACCGTCGATCCCGCCAGGACCCGCGAGAAGATGACCCAGGATATTCCACTCCGCCGTTTCGCCAGGCCGCAGGAGATCGCCGACCTGACGATTTACCTCCTGTCCGACGAGAGCAGCTTCATCACCGGCGCAGAAATGATTATCGACGGCGGCCTTTCAGCGCGCTGAAGCGTGGATGCAGCGACCGCGAGCCGCTATTCCATTCCATCCGCTGCCGGAGAATTCCCCATGACCCAGAACGTCGATCCCAAGACCATGACCGTGCTTATTACCGGCGCCACTGCCGGCTTCGGCGCCGCTATTGCGCGCCGCTTCGTTGCCGCGGGCGCGCGCGTGATCGGCACCGGGCGGCGCGGCGAGCGCCTAGCTGCGCTGAAGAAGGAGCTCGGCGAGCGCTGTCATACGGCGACCTATGACGTGACGGTGCGAGGCGCGGCGGAGAAAATGCTCAAAGATCTGCCGCCCGCATTCCAGAAGATCAACGTGGTGGTAGCGAACGCCGGCGGCGCGCACGGGCTGGAGCCCGCGCACCAGGCCAATCTCGACGACTGGGACCAGATGATCGCCACCAATATCAACGGACTCGTCTATACGGTGCGCGCGACTTTGCCCGGCATGGTCGAGCGCGACGAAGGCCATGTGGTGCTGATCGGTTCGGTTGCCGGCGACTACCCTTATCCGGGCGGCAACGTCTATGGCGGCGTCAAAGCGTTCGTAAAACAGTTCGCGCTGAATATCCGCGCCGATCTGCTCGGCTACAACGTGCGCGTCACCAATATCGAGCCGGGCCTGGCAGAGACCGAGTTTTCGCTGGTGCGTTTCAAGGGCGACGCGGAGAAGGCGGCGGTGCCCTACAAGGGCCTGACGCCGATGTCGGCCGACGACATCGCCGAGCAGGTTTTCTGGGCCTGCACCTTGCCGCGCCATGTGAATATCAATCGCATCCAGGCCATGGCCACGATGCAGGCGTTCTCGCCGTTCGCGTTCAAGCGAAAAACCTAAGGCGCCTCATTTCTTGGGCATCGGATGGCCCGGCATCAGGTCATAGGGATGCCCCCAGCCCGGTAGCGCGCGGATGCGCTCGCGCCAGGCGCCGATATGCGGCCGTCCGTCCGCCACATCGAAGCCGAACTCCTCCGCCGGATAGAAGAAATATCCCGCCAGCGAAACATCCGCGATCGTCGGCCGTTCGCCGACGAGGAACGGATGCCTCGAGAGCCGCTTGTCGACGATGCCGAGCGCGTTCGTGACGCGGCCCTTGAGGAACTCCATAACGGCCGGGTCGGACTTCGGCGCCCAGTTCTTGAGAAAGCGATAGGGCCCGAGAAAGCCATTGACCTTCTGATTGTCGAAGACGATCCAGCGTAGCGCTTCGAGCCGCTCGTCTTCGCCCTTCGGCAGGAACTTGCTGCTCTTCTCGGCGAGATAGGTGAGGATCACGGCCGATTGCGTGAGCTTCCTCTTGCCGTGCACGAGCACCGGTATCTCGCCCATCTCGTTGATCTGTTCGCGGTACTCCGGCGTGCGCTGCGCGCCCTTGCCAAAGAAGTCGACGAAGATCGGCTCCCAATCGGCGCCGATCAGGTTCAGCATCAGCGCGGCGCGATAGGCGTTGCCGGATTGGGCGAAGCAATAAAGCTGGTATTCGGCCATTGGTGTGCGCTCACTTCATGGTGGGAATGACGAACTCCGCGCCGTCCTTGACGCCCGAGGGCCAGCGCGAGGTGATGGTTTTGGTCTTGGTATAGAAACGGATCGAATCCGGGCCGTGCTGGTTCAGATCGCCGAAGATCGAACGCTTCCAGCCGCCGAAGGTGTGATAGGCGAGCGGCACCGGGATCGCGAAATTGATCCCGACCATGCCGACATCGACCTTGGACGCGAAATCGCGCGCCGCGTCGCCGTCGCGGGTGAAGATCGCGACCCCGTTGCCGTATTCGTGCTTGCTCGGCAGATCCAACGCTTCCTTGTAGTCCTTGGCGCGCACCACCGAAAGCACTGGCCCGAAAATCTCTTCCTTGTAGATGCGCATCTCCGGCGTCACCTCGTCGAACAGGCAGCCGCCCATATAGAAGCCGTTCTCGTAGCCCTGCATCTTGAAGCCGCGGCCATCAACCTTGAGCTTCGCGCCTTCCTTGATGCCGAGCTCGACGTAGTTCTTGACCTTCTCCAGGTGCTGCTTGGTCACCAGTGGGCCGAGGTCGGCATCGGCAGAAGTAGAGGGGCCGATCTTCAGGCTCTCGATGCGCGGAATGAGCCGGTCCACCAGATTGTCGGCGGTCTTCTTGCCGACCGGCACCACTACCGAGATCGCCATGCAGCGCTCGCCGGCCGAGCCGTAGCCCGCGCCGATCAGGGCATCCACTACCTGGTCCATGTCCGCGTCGGGCATCACGATCATGTGGTTCTTCGCGCCGCCGAAGGCCTGCACGCGCTTTCCGGTCGCGGTGCCGCGCGTATAGATGTACTCGGCGATGGCCGTCGACCCGACGAAGCCGATGGCGCGGATGTCCGGATCGTCGAGGATCGCGTCGACCGCTTCCTTGTCGCCATTGACGACGTTGAGAATGCCGGCGGGCAGGCCGGCTTCGAGCATGAGCTCCGCGAGCCGCATCGGCACGCCCGGGTCGCGCTCCGACGGTTTCAGGATGAAGGCATTGCCGCAGGCGATCGCCGGCGCGAACTTCCACATCGGAATCATGGCCGGAAAGTTGAAAGGCGTGATGCCGGCGACCACGCCCAAGGGCTGCCGCATGGAATAGAGGTCGATGCCCGGACCGGCGGAATCGCTGAACTCGCCCTTCAACAGGTGCGGAATCCCGCAGGCGAATTCCACCACCTCGACTCCGCGCTGGATGTCGCCGCGCGCGTCGGGAATGGTCTTGCCGTGCTCGCGGGCCAGCAGATCGGCGAGCGCGTCGTTGTCGCGCTGCATGAGTTCCAGGAACTTGAACATCACCCGCGCACGGCGTTGCGGGTTGGTATTGGCCCAGGCGGGTTGCGCGGCCTTGGCGTTCTCGACCGCGGCGCGCACGTCAGGCTTGGAAGCGAGCGCTACGCGCGCGATCACTTCGCCGGTCATGGGCTGGAACACTTCGGCGGTGCGCCCCGAGGTGCCTTTGACGTGCTTGCCGCCGATGAAATGCCCGATCTCGCGCATCGCCCATGCCTCCCGGATTCTGGGCGCCGTAGGCCGGCGTCCTATTCTGTAGAGTACCTAGCGCAGGGCAGGGGTGGGCGAAAGAGCGGCTTGACCCTGCGGGGTTCGCGCGCCAATTCTATTTCGAACACGAGGGCATGCCATGAACAACCGCGTAGCGGGGCCGGACGGCAAGAGCGTCGAGAACCTCAGCCCCGAGGAAGTGAAGGCCGGGCTCGATGCCGGGACGATGGTGCTGGTCGACGTGCGCGAGCCGCACGAGAACCTGAACGAGCGCATCTCCGGCGACGTGCTGGAGCCGCTCTCGACGTTCGATCCGGCCAATCTGCCCGATCCCGGCGGCAAGCGACTCGTATTCTATTGCCGCTCCGGCAACCGCTCGGTGAAGTCGTCGCTTGCCGCTCAGGCGACCGGCCTGCCCCATGACGCGCATCTCGCCGGCGGCATCCTGGCTTGGAAGTCTGCTAGCTTCGATACGGAAAGCGGCTAAGCCGGTGCCTGGAGCAGTACGGCTGTCAGCAGCTCTCGTCCTGCTCGCAGGCACACTGCTTGTCGCGTACCCCGCCTCAGCTTCAGAAGAAATATGGGCTCTGCTGAAGAAACCGGGCCACATCGTCCTCATGCGCCATGCCAATGCGCCCGGCACGCTTGAAGAGCCGCCCGGCATTGATCTCAGGAATTGCGCGATCCAGCGCAACCTCGATGAAAAAGGCCGCGCCCAGGCCCGTCACATCGGCGATGCGTTCCGGAGCCACGGCATCCGGCAAGTGCGGCTCCTGTCGAGTCAGTTTTGCCGCGCTCTGGAGACAGCGCGACTCTTGGGCCTCGGTAAAGTCGAGGAATTCAAGCTGATCAACTATTTCAATTTCAATGACGAAACGCGCGCGCAGATCGAAACCGAGAAGACCGTCGCTCAAATGAAAACAATGAAGTCACGCCCGCTGCCGGTGCTCGTCACTCACATTTCCAATATCAAGGCGGTGACCGGGATCACGCCCGATTCCGGCGAGATGGTCGTGGTGCGGTTCGTGGCGGGCAAGCTCGTGGTTGCCGGCCGCGTTCCGCCGCCCAAATAGTCGGTGGGCATGCAGCGGATCGTGCCCTGGATCTGGACGCAGGTGAAGAGTGGCCGCTAATTTGTCTGCCAAGGCTTCATGTGAACGACAGGGTCTCGCCAGCGGCGGTGCAGCCAGAGCCATTGCTCGGGATGCTCGCGGATCCATCCCTCAATCATCGATGTGATCATCTGCATGGTCGCATCGACGTCGATCTTGCCTTCACGGTCGCGCGGCAGATCGAGCGGTTCGGTGATTTCGGCGCGAAACCGATTTCCTGGAAGGCGCACCATGCGGATGCCGCGCACCTCGCAATCGTACTGCCGTGCGAGCCGGGCTATCGTCGGGTTGACCGGACATTGGCGGCCGAAGAATGTGACCAGCTGTCCACCGGTCCAGTATTGATCGACCAGCATTCCGACATGCGCTCCACGCTCGATTTCGCTCGCGAGCTCGAAGACCGCGGCACGGCTGGATGGCACCAGCCGGCCCATGTTCTTGCTACGGACTTCTTGCACGATCTCCGCGGCGAACTTGCTGCCCGGAATTCTGAACAAGAGAGCCGAGTCAGCGCCGTGCGCTGCGGCTCCCACGGCCGCCAGTTCCCAATTGGCCAGATGCGCGGCAAAGGTCAGCGACGGCTTGCCATCGTCTCTGAGCTCGAAGAAGCGATCGGGATGCGGGCTGACGATTCGGCCCTGATCCGGTCGCAACGGGTCCCAGTCCCATAGGCGGTCGAGATTGGCGAATTCCCCCACGACACGGCCGAGATTTTCCCACACACCGGCAAGAATCTCCTCGATCTCGGCCTCGGTCTTTTCTGGAAAAGCTGCGTGAAGATTTGCGCGCCCGGTCCGGCTTACCGGCAGCCAGGGCCCGAGGCGTCTGGCACCGCGGCCGCAAAGATCCGAGCTGCGGTCCGGATCGAGCCGGCGCAACCCGTGCATGAATCCACGCACGATCCAGGCAAAAACGCGATAGGGACCCCGCCAAAGCGCTTTGCCGGTGCGGCGCGCAATATTCCTTAGGCGGAATAGCGGTCGATGCAACAAATCACTCCGCGGTGCTGGTTTGGTACGCATTCAAAAATGTACGACGATCTTGCCAAATACGCGCCGGCTCTCCAGGCGCTCGAGCCCGCGCTGATATTCGTCGATGCCGATCTCGCTATCGATCGCGGGTTTTACTCCGCGCGCCATCTTAGCGAGTCCATCGCGTACGTTGCGGATCGCGAACCCGAATGAGCCGAAAATGCGATACTGACGCTGGAACAGCTGCATAAGATTCATGGTTGTCGATGGCCCCGACGTGGAGCCGCAGGTGACAAGGCGGCCGCCGCGTTTGAGGCAGAGCAGCGAGCCATTCCAGGTATCGGGTCCGATATGCTCGAACACGACATCGACGCCGATCTTGCTCGTGAGCTTGCGCACGACGCCCTCGAACCGGTCTTTGCGGTAATTGATCACATGATCCGCGCCGAGCGCGAGCGCCTTCTCCATCTTCTCGTCGTCACCGACCGTCGTGATGACGATCGCGCCGATGTCCTTGGCGAGTCGGATCGCCGCCGAGCCGATACCCGAGCCGCCCGCGTGCACGAGCACGGTTTCCCCGGTTTCGAGCTTGGCATTGTCGAACAGCATGTGCTCGACCGTGGCAAACGTAAGTGCCGCACATGCCGCTTCTGCAACGGCGATTCCTGCGGGCACCGGAATCGTAAGCCGCGCCGGAAAGTTATAGAGATCGCGCGCAAAACCATCGACATGGAAGCCCATCACGCCGGCCACGTTCTCGCAGAGGTTCTCGCGCTCCTCGCGGCAGGCCTTGCACTGCCCGCATACCAGCGCGCCGTAGGGCACGACCAGATCGCCTGCCTTAAATTGCGAAACGCCGGTTCCCACCTTTATCACTTCGCCGACGGCCTCGGCGCCGACCACAAGCGGCAGCTTGCGCTTTGCAAAAGCCATCCCGCGCCAGCCCCAGACGTCGATGTGATTGAGCGCGATCGCGCGCGTACGAATCTGAATCTCGCCCGCGGCAGGTGCCGCCGGCGGTTCGATCTCGGCGATCTCAAGATGCCGGTCGGAGACGAGACGCAACGCACGCATCGGATTGGGTCCGCTAGGGGCTCGGGCTCGGTCGGCGTTAGGCCGGCTCGCCCGTCAGTACGAGGCTGACGTTCTGGCCGCCGAAACCGAAGGAATTCGAGATCGCTCTGCGCACCTTGGCGTCGCGCGCCTTGTTCGGCACGACGTCGAGCGGTATCGCCGGATCCGGCACCTTGTAATTGATCGTCGGCGGGATCCTTTGGTGGGCGATCGTCAGCAGCGTGACAACCGCCTCGACCGCGCCTGCGGCCGTGAGCGTATGGCCGATCATCGATTTGTTCGAGCTGATCGGAACTTCCTTGAGCCGGTCGCCGAGCACGGCGGCGAGACCGACGTGCTCCATCTTGTCGTTTTCCGGCGTGCTGGTGCCGTGCGCGTTGATGTAATCGATGTCTTCGGGTGAGAGCCCCGCGTCATCAATTGCGTTCTTGATGCATCCGATGATCGGCTTGCCGTCCGGACTCGAGCGAGTGCGGTGGAAGCTGTCGGCCATCTCGCCGCAGCCGGCGAGTACGCCGAGCACGCGCGCGCCGCGTGCCTTGGCATGTTCCAGGCTCTCGAGCACGATCGCGCCGGCGCCCTCGGCCATCACGAAGCCGTCGCGGTTCTTTGAGAAGGGCTTGGCCGCCGCTTCGGGCACGTCGTTCTGTGTGGAGAGCGCGGCAAGCAGCGAGAAGCGGATCAAGGACTCGGCATGTACCGAGCCGTCGGTGCCGAGGCAGAGCGCGCTATCGCATTCGCCGCGCCGGATTGCTTCGAGACCGAGCTGGATTGCGCTGGCTCCCGAAGCGCAGGCAGTCGAGATCGAAATCGGCATTCCCTTGGTCCCGAATTGCTCGGCGATCCGGTCCGCGACCCAACCGAAGAGGAAAGGCTCGTAGAGTGTGCGGAATTTTCCGCTTTCGGCGGCGTGTATCAGGCCCGGTATGCTCACCGGCTGCGTGGGGTCGCAATCGGCCGCTAGCTCGCGCCATTGCGGCCACTGCATCTCGACCGGCGGCACGGCGGCGAACAGCGGTCCTGGGAAATCCCCCTTGGCGCCGATCCCGGACTCGGCAATCGCTTCTTCGACCGCGAGCGTCGCCAGCCCATGTGACAGGATCGGAGCGGTGACCTTGTCGTCGAACAAGAAATCGACCGTTCCGGCGATCTTGGTTTTCAGTCCGTCGGTCGGAAAGCGCTTGATCTGGTGGATGCCCGACACGCCGGCGGTGAGTTTCTTCCAGTTGTCTTCCTTGCCACACCCGAGCGAGGTGACGATGCCGAGGCCCGTTGCCACCACGATAGGACGGCCACTGGAATCACGATAATTATTCGACCCCATCAGCTTTCTCCTCGATTCATCGGACCGCTTCCACCAAACAGGCGCCTTCGCCTCGCCAATGCCCGACACTAGTCACGATCGCGTGGCGCAGGGATGGCGCGACCTTATCCTCGATCGGCACGTTTGGCATCGGGGGAAATAGCTGCCCTTGCTTCACGGCGAGCGCCGCAATCGCGACGGCTGCGGGGAATGCGGCTTCGACCCCATGACCGAGCCGGCTCGTGACCGAGCGCACCGGGAGCCCGGTCTTCAGGAGCGCACGGCGCTCTTCGCCGGTCGCCGGTTCCGCCCCGGTTGCGGCGGAGATTATTGCGGTGTTTGCCGGATCGACGTTTCCCATTGCCTGTTTCAGCAGGCCGGACACGGCGGATTCGACTCCGCCCGGCTCTCGTCGTGCCCTCGACGGATAGATCGTTCCCAGCCGCGCCGCCGGGCGCGCTCCGCGAGCTTCCGCGTGAATCCTCGATTCGAGCACAAGGAACGCACCGATCGATGCCCAGGCGATTCCGCTTGGGCGCCCGGGCGCGAAAACGGGAATGAACTCGTCCTTCAAGCACAAACCGTCGAGTGAGTGATAGAGCAGCAAGTCGAGCCGTTCGGCGTTGAACGCGCTCCCGACCAGCATGATCTCGCTCTGGCCGGTTGCGAGACGGGCTTGCGCCACTTGCAGCGTGGAGATGCCGGCGCTTTCCTCGCCCATGAACGTGCGCGAGGAGCCCACCACCCCGTGCACGATCGAGATATTGCCCGCGAGTAGATTGGAGAGCTGCGCCAAAAACAGGGTCGGGCGTACATTACGCATCAGCCCGTCGTTCAGGGTCACATCGGGATCGTTCGAACCGCGCAACTCGTTCAAGAGCGCCAGATCGACCGCGGAATCCCGTTCACCGCCTCCGGCGGCCACGATCATATCCGTATTCTTCAACAGGTCTGCATTCCCGGCGACGCCCGCATCGGTCAGCGCGAGGCCGGCTGCATAGGTGCCGATCCGCTGCCAGGCCTCCATCTGGCGTTGATCCCCCTTCTTTGGGATCTGCCGGTCGTACTCGACCTTGGCCAGCGGATGGACGACGTAAGGTGGAAACGAGTTGGTATCGACGACGGGAACGTCGCCATCGTACAGGCGCTTGCGGTGAATTTCCGGTCCCTCGCCGAGCGAGGAGAGCAGGCCAATGCCGGTGATCCAGATTTCGCGCTCGGCTGCCATTCGCTACGCCTGGACCAATAGTCCGAGCTCGCGCGCGCGCTTGTGCAATGCGTCGGCGAATTCCTGGTTCGGTATGGGCAGCATCCGCAGCGTCATCTCCGCGTCGGCCACGGCCTTATTCCCGATCAGGACTCGACCCTTTACCATCGCGTACCCGGATCCCTCATGAACGATTTCCGCTTCGACCGCGACCTCGGTGTCGGGCGAGACGGCGTTTCGCAGCTTCGCCTCCTTTACGGCGGCGAGAACTCCCATCTGCTTGAAGTCGAGCTTCGCGAGCACGAGCCAGCCGGCGGCTTGCGCCATGAGCTCGATAAGGAGCACGCCCGGAAGAAGGGGGTAGCCGGGGAAATGCCCCTCGAAGACCTTGCTCTCCTTGGGCACATGTCCGTGCGCGAGAATTTTCCCCGCGTCCAGGCTAAATTTCTCGATCCGGTCGATGAGCTCGAAAGTCTCGAGCTTCATGGGCCCGTCCTAGCCGGCCTTGGCGGTGACGAGCCCGTCGATGCGCTCGCAGAGGTTCTTCAGAACGAAGTATTGCTCGGTCGTGGCCTTGCCTTCGTTCACTTCCTGGGTCCATTGCTCGAGCGGCAGCTTGATGCCGAACGCCTTGTCGATCGCGAACGCGATGTCGAGGAAGTCGAGGCTGTCGATCCCGAGATCGTCGATGGCGTGACTTTCCGGCGTGATCTTGTCGCGCGGAATGTCGCAGGTATCTGCGATGATGGTGGCGACCGTGTCGAAGGTCGAGGACATGAACACCTCTCTCGGGCCTTGGGGTCGCTTAGTCTATGAAAAACTAGTCCGCCGCTACCGGTAAGGGTAGGGCGGTTGGAACCCCACTGATTGCGCCCCTATAGCGGAGCGCGAACATGCTTTCAATGCCGGGAAAGTCGCGTGTCAGCCGCAGGTTGCGCGCGAGGCGCCATAGCGGTTTGTCTTGCGAGCCTGAGAATCGGTGTGATAGCAAAGGTTTCGAGGAGCGGAGGCGGCGCGTGCGGTACGGCGGAGCAAGGCTCGATGGTCCGGCCGCTGCATCCGCCGAAGCAACGATCGGCGCGCTGAATTGGTCTCCGGCGGACCAGCCGTGAGTCTCGCCCTCCACGCCGGGTTCCTCGCTTGCGCATGGCTGGCCTTGGCCGCGGCGGCGATTCCGCTGACTCGCTCGCCTCGTGGCAGCGAGGTGTTCTATGCCCTGGCGGCCCTGATTTCGGCCGCGGGGGCAGCCTCCGCGGTTTATGTAGCGATGGGCACGCTGCCGCAAACCCTGTCGCTTCCCATCGGCCTTCCCGGCCTCGGCACCCGGCTCAGGCTCGATGCGCTGTCCGTCGTGTTCGCGGTGATCGTCAACGGTGCCGCGTGCATTATCAGCCTCTACGCGATCGGCTACGGCCGCGAGGAGCCCGAACCGCTCCGGGTGCTGCCGGCCTACGCGCTGTTTCTGCTCGGCATGAATCTGGTGCTCATCGCCGACGATGCGTTCTCTTTCCTCGTCGCGTGGGAATTCATGTCGCTCTCTTCCTGGGTGCTGGTGGTGGTGCGCCACCGCGACGAAGAGAGCAGGCGGGCCGGCCTGCTTTATCTGATGATGGCGGCGCTCGGCACGCTCGCGCTCTTGTTCGCCTTCGGCGTGCTCGCCGGCAGCGAGGGCGCCTATACGTTCGATGCGGTGCGCGGCCGCACCTTGACGCCGGTCGCGGCTGGAATTGCGCTCCTGCTTGTATTGATCGGAACCGGCTCCAAGTCCGGCTTGGTGCCGCTGCACGCCTGGCTGCCGCCCGCGCACGCCGCCGCACCGAGCCACGTCTCGGCGCTGATGAGCGGCGTCATGACCAAGGTCGCGGTCTATGGCTTCGTGCGCATCGTATTCGATTTGCTCGGCCCGCCGGTCTGGTGGTGGAGCATGCTGGTGCTGGCGCTCGGCGGCGCGACCTGTGTGCTCGGTGTGCTCTACGCGCTGATGCAGCACGATCTGAAGCGGCTGCTCGCCTATCACACGGTCGAGAATATCGGCATCATCTATATCGGGCTCGGGCTCGCGCTCGGCTTCGAGGCTTACGGCATGAACTGGGCCGCAGCGCTCGCGCTCACCGCCGCGATCTTCCACGTCTTCAACCATTGCACGTTCAAGAGCCTGCTCTTCCTCGGCGCTGGCGCGGTGCAGACCTCGACCGGCGAGCGCGACATGGAGCGCCTCGGCGGCTTGATCCATCGCATGCCGCGCACCGCGTTCCTGTTCCTGGTGGGTTGCGTCGCGATCTCGGCGCTGCCGCCGCTCAACGGCTTCGTCTCGGAATGGCTGACTTTCCAGGCGATCCTGCTGAGCCCGGATATCCCCAACTGGGGACTGAAATTCCTGGTGCCGGCCGTGGGCGCGATCCTGGCGCTGTCCGCCGCGCTTGCCGCTGCCTGTTTCGTCAAGGCGTTCGGCGTGAGCTTCCTCGGCCGGCCGCGCTCGCCCGCCGCCGAGCGCGCGCACGAGACCGACCCGTTCTCGATCGCGGCCATGGGACTGTTCGCGTTGCTCTGCGCGCTCGCCGGCATTTTCCCCGGCATCGTCATCGATCTCTTGTCGCCGGCGATATCGCTCCTGACCGGGAACAGAATGCCGGTGCAATCCGCGCTGCCCTGGCTCTCGATCGTCCCGATCGCCGAAAGCCGCAGTTCCTATAACGGACTGCTCTTCTTCCTGTTCATCGCCTTCACGGCCTCGCTCGCGGCGCTCGCCATCCATCGCTTCGCGTCCGACAAGTTGCGCCGCGGCCCGGCCTGGGATTGCGGCTACCCCGATCCGTCGCCGGCGACGCAATACACCGCCTCGAGCTTCGCCCAGCCGATCCGCCGCGTGTTCGGTACGCTGGTGTTCCGCGCCCGCGAGACTGTCGAAATGCCGGCGCCCGGCGACATGGCCGCAGCGCGCATGCATCTCGAACTGCGCGACCTCATCTGGGATTATCTCTACGCGCCGGTCGCGGCATTCGTCGGCTTCACCGCCGAGGCGCTGAACCCGCTCCAGTTCCAGACCATCCGCCGCTATCTCGGGCTCGTGTTTCTCGCGCTCGTGTCGCTCTTGCTGGTGCTCGCGCTATGGCCGTGATCCGCCAAATTACGCTTGAAGTCATGCAGCTCCTGCTCGTGCTTGCGCTGGCGCCGCTGTTCACCGGCTATGTGCGCAAGGTGAAGGCGCGGCTGTTGCGGCGGCGCGGCCCGCCGGTCTGGCAGCCTTATCTCGAACTCGCACGGCTCCTGCGCAAAGAAGTGGTGCTGGCCGAGAACGCATCCTGGCTGTTTCGCGCGGTGCCCTATCTCGTATTCGCCGCGACCTGGGTCGCGGCCGCGCTGGTGCCGACTTTCGTGAGCGGGCTCGCCTCCGGCCATGCCGCCGATCTCATCGCCATCGTCGCCCTGATCGCGAGCACGCGATTTTTCCTGGCGCTGGCCGGCCTCGACGTGGGCACCAGCTTCGGCGGCATCGGCTCGAGTCGCGAGATGATGTTTGCGACGCTCGCCGAACCCGCGATGATCATGATTGTCTTCACGCTGGCGCTGATAGCAGGATCGACGCAGCTGTCGACGATCGCGGAAGTGTTCGCCGGGCCCGGTGTGGGGCTGCGCGTCTCGCTCGGTCTTGCGCTCGTCGCGCTCGTGCTCGTGGCCATTGCCGAGAATTCGCGCGTGCCGGTGGATAATCCTGCGACGCATCTCGAGCTCACCATGGTGCACGAGGCCATGGTGCTCGAATATTCCGGCCGGCATCTGGCGCTCATCGAGCTCGCGGCCGCGCTCAAGCTCCTGCTCTATGTCTCGCTGATCGCCTGCGTGTTCCTGCCCTGGGGCATCGCGCCCGCCGGGGCGGGGCCGCTGGCGTTCGCGGTCGGAATCCTGCTCTACGGCGTGAAGGCGGCGGTCATCGGCTTCCTGCTTGCCTTCTTCGAGACCTCGATCGCCAAGATGCGCGTGTTCCGCGTCCCTGAATTCCTCGGCGTCGCGCTGATGCTTGGGCTCCTGGGCACGCTCCTCCTGTTCGTCACGCGGAGCCTGTGATGCGCAACGGAATCGCATTCGACATTGCGCATCTCTTGGCCGGCTCGCTCGTGCTGGTGAGCCTGCTGCAGCTCTATCAGGATCGGCTTTCGGCGCTGCTCAACACCTTCGCGCTGCATGCCTTCGTGCTGGCGCTTGCCGTTGCCTGGCAGGCCTTCGTGCAAGACGCGCCGCACCTGTTCCTGACCGCCCTGATCGCGCTGGTCTTCAAGGCCATCGTCATCCCGGTGGTGCTGCACCGGATCATCATACGGCTCGGCATTCACCGCGAGATCGAGACCGTCGGCGGCATCGGCCTGACCATGCTTGCCGGCGTGGGCCTCGTGGCGCTCTCGATCATGCTGATGCTGCGGCTGACCGCCTATGCCGATCCGCTCGCGCGCATCGACTTCGCATTCGCGCTGGCAGTCGTGCTGATCGGCCTCATGATGATGGTCACACGCAGGAACGCCGTGAGCCAGGTGGTCGGCTTTATGTCGCTTGAGAACGGGCTGATCCTCGCCGCCACCGGCGCGCGCGGCATGCCGCTGGTGGTCGAGATTTCCGTCGCGTTCTCGGTCCTGATCGCCTTCATCGTGATCGGTATCTTCCTGTTCAGGATCCGCGAGCGCTTCGACACGGTCGATGTCGGTGCGCTCGACCGCTTCCGGGGAGACCGGCGATGACGATCTCCTCCGTCGCGCTGGCTGCCGTTCTCCTGATCCCGATCCTTGCTGCGGGCGCGCTCGCATTGCTCGACGACTACCGGCTTACCGCGAAGCTCAATGTCGCCGCTGCCTTCGCCACTTTCTGCGCCGCGCTTGTCCTGCTTTTCGTGCGGCCGGTTGTCGGGAGCTATCTCTTCGTCGACGACCTGAACAACGTCTTCATCGTGCTGACCACCTTCGTCGCCTTCACCACGAGCGTATTCAGCGCGAGCTATATCGCGCACGAGCTTGAGATAGGCCGACTCACACCCACATATCTCCGCTTCTATCACGCGATGTATCAGCTGCTGATGTTCTCGATGAACCTCGCGCTCATCGCGAACAATATAGGGCTCATGTGGGTCGCGATCGAGCTGGCGACGCTGACCACGGTGCTGATGGTCGGCATCTACCGCACCCACGAGGCGCTCGAGGCGGCGTGGAAATATTTCATCCTCGGCAGCGTCGGCATCGGCCTGGCGCTGTTCGGTACCATCCTGGTCTATATGGCGGCGCAGCCGGTGGTGGGCGAGGGCCTCGACGCCATGACCTGGACCGTGCTGATCGTGCGCGTCCCGGCTTTCGACCCGGCGCTTCTGAATCTTGCATTCGTGTTCCTGATGATCGGCTACGGCACCAAGGTCGGCCTCGTGCCGCTGCACGCGTGGCTGCCGGACGCGCATGCCGAAGGCCCGACGCCGATCTCGGCGGTGCTTTCGGGTCTGCTCCTGAATGTCGCGCTCTACGCACTGTTGCGCTTCAAGCTTCTGCTTGCGGCCAATCCCGGCGCGGTCGCACCCGGGCCGCTGCTCGTTATCCTCGGGCTTTTGTCGCTGATCTTCGCGGCGTTCATGCTGTACCGCCGGCGCGACATCAAACGCTTCTTCGCCTATTCGTCGGTCGAGCACATGGGCATCATCGCCTTCGCCTTCGGCATCGGCGGTCCGATCGCGAATTTCGCCGGCCTGCTTGCACATGACCATGCATTCGCTGACGAAGTCCGCGATCTTCTTCGCCGTCGGCCGCATCGCCCAGGTACGCGGAACCCAACGGATCGCGGATATTCACGGGCTCTCGGTGAGCAACCCGGGCCTTGCCGTCGCTTTCGCGCTCGCCGTGCTTGCGATCGCGGGCCTGCCGCCGTTCGGCATTTTCAAAAGCGAGTTCCTGATCGCGACCTCGACCTTCGCGCGCGAGCCGTTACTCGCGATCCTGTTCGGCTTCGGCCTCTTGGTCGGCTTCGGCGCGCTGATCCTGCGCCTACAAGACATGCTGTTCGGCGACCCCGGCGGCGCTTCGCATCCCGCCACCGCCACGCTCGTTCCGGTCTATGTGCATCTTTTGATCGTTTTGGTCGCCGGAGTGTGGATTCCTCCGTTCGTCGTCCGCTGGTTCGAGGATGTCGCGCGGATTTTAGGCTAGCACCATGGCAAGACGTTCACGCAAATCATCGAAACGCTCCGTTGCCGCGCCGAACTGGCCGCGCCGCGTCGTCGATGCGAAAGCGTGGGTCGTGCAGGCCGAGGCGCTCGGCCGCGGCGAGGGCGATCTGGTGGCGCTGTTCGGCGAGGCCGATAGGGTGCATATGGCCGTGCGCAACACTGCCGGGCCGCAGATCCTGACGCTCGCGGTTACTGACGGTCGCTTCCCATCGGTCGGCTCCCGCCACGCGCCCGCGATCCGGCTCGAGCGCGCGATCCGCGATCTCTTCGGCCATGAGCCCGTCGGACTCGCCGATACGCGCCCCTGGCTCGATCACGGCGCCTGGCCGCTCTCGGCACCGCTATCTAAGCGCCGTCTTGCCGCGGCCCCTCGCTCGCCCGCGGAATACAAGTTCCTTCCGGTCGAGGGCGAGGATCTGCATCAGATTCCGGTAGGACCCGTGCATGCCGGCATCATCGAGCCCGGCCATTTCCGCTTCACCGCCAACGGCGAAACGGTCGTGCGCCTCGAGGAGCGGCTCGGCTACGTGCACAAGGGCGTCGAGTGGTTGATGCAGGGCGCGACCGTCGAGCGCGCCGCGACGCTCGTTGGCCGTGTCTCCGGCGACTCCACGGTCGCCTACGCTTTTGCCTTCGCGCTCGCGGTCGAAACGGCGCTGCGCATCGAGGTGCCGCTGCGCGCCGTGTATCTGCGCGCGCTCATGGCCGAGATCGAGCGCATCGCCAATCACCTCGGCGACTTCGGCGCCGTATGCAACGACGCCACGTTCGTTCTGATCCATGCCCATTGCGGCATCTTGCGCGAGGAAGTGCTGCAGGCATCGGACGCCGCCTTCGGCCATCGCCTGATGCGCGATTGCATCGTGCCGGGCGGGACAGTGGCCGATATCAGCGCGGAGAGTATTCGCCGCCTGAAGGCGCTGGTCGAGGCGATCGGACCGCGCTTCCGCGAGCTGGTCACGATCTACGACGACACGCCCTCGCTGCAGGATCGAACCGTCACCACCGGCACCGTGTCGGCCGATCTGGTGCGCCGCTTCGCCGCCGGCGGCTATGTAGGACGCGCCAGCGCGCGCGATTTCGACGCGCGGCGCGATCTCGCTTATGCGCCCTACGACAAATTCGCCATCGAAGTGCCGACCCTGCAAGCCGGCGACGTGGACGCGCGCCTTCGCATCCGGCTCCTGGAGATCGAAGCGAGTCTCAAGCTTGTCCGCCGCATTCTCGAAGCGCTGCCGCGCGGTCCGGTTCGCGCATCAATGCGTGCCGCCAAGGACGAGCGGGAAGGGGTTGGCATGGTCGAGGGCTTTCGCGGCGACGTCTTCGTCTATGTGCGTCTAGCGGCCGACGGCACCGTTGCGCGCTGCCATCCGCGCGATCCCTCGTGGTTTCAGTGGCCGCTCCTGGAAGTCGCGGTCAAGGACAACATTGTTGCCGACTTCCCGCTCTGCAACAAATCCTTCAACTGTTCCTATTCGGGGCACGATCTGTGATGCGCTCGCTATTATTCAAATCGCTCGCTAAGGACCCGGTGACCATAGACGGGCCGGATGCCGATGCGCGCGCATCGAAGGAACTGGCAAGCACTTTGGATGATCTCGCGCGCCGGGTGCTCGGCCGCTCGCTGGTGATCCGCGAGATCGATGCCGGTTCCTGCAACGGATGCGAGCTCGAAATCCACGCGCTGAACAATCCGATCTATGATCTCGAACGTCTGGGCCTGAAGTTCGCGGCGTCGCCGCGCCACGCCGACGTGCTGCTCGTCACCGGCCCCGTCACCCACAACATGCGCATGGCGCTGGAGCGCACCTGGCGCGCGACGCCCGATCCGAAATGGGTGGTGGCGCTCGGCGATTGTGCCTGTTCGGGCGGCGTGTTCGCCGGGAGTTACGCCTGTGTCGGGCCGGTGAGCGCCGTGGTGCCGGTCGATCTGCACATTACCGGCTGTCCGCCGCGGCCGGTCGAAATTCTGAAGGGTCTCGTGGCGCTGCTCGATGCCGCCTCGCGCAGCGGCGCGGGCAGCAAGGGTTAGCCGCAATGAGGCTGGCACCCCGGCGCCGGATCGGGTAGCAACCCGTCATGCATCGCCGCTTCCGCTTCGTTGTCGCGCTATGCGCCGCTTATGCGTTGGTGTTTGCGGCTCTCATCGGTGCGATCGGGTCCGCCCGCGCCGCGATCCCTGATGGCTTCCAGCTCTGCATCGCCGCGAATTCGGGCGACGCACCCGCGCCGGTTCGGGCCGAGCACGAACTCTGTTGTGTTCTCGCGTGCGGTGCTGGCGGAACGCCGGCGCTGGCGGGCGGCTCGATCGCGCCGATCGCAGTCTCTCTTGACCGCGATGTGTCGGTCCGAGCCCTTACGCCGATGCTCCGTCAATTCGAGCGCCTGGCTTCGGCAGCACCTCGCGGACCTCCGTTCCGCGCCTGATCCCGCCTTCGTCATCCTCATCAATCGGATCGGAGCCGCCGCTCGGTGGCGCGCTCTCGCGCAACGGAGAAAACAATGCGCTTATTCTCAGGACTATTCCTCGCCGCCGCCCTTGCGGCCATCACAACTGTCGCTGCGGCTTACGACTATACGAAGGGCGCGCTCAAAATCGACCATCCTTGGTCGCGGGCGACGCCGCACGGCGCGCAAGTCGCCGGCGGGTATCTCATGATCGAGAACAAGGGCCCCAATGCTGACCGGCTCGTGAGTGCCACGAGCGAGATCGCCGACCGGGTAGAAATCCACGAAATGGTGGTGCAGGACGGAATCATGAAGATGCGTCCGCTCGCGCGCGGCCTCGAGATCAAACCCGGCGCAACCGCCAAGTTCGAGCCCGGCGGCTTCCATATAATGTTCACGAACTTGAAGCGTCCGCTCAAGGAAGGCGAGAAGTTCAAGGGCACGCTAGTGTTCGAGAAGGCCGGCTCGCTCGACGTCGAGTTCAATGTCGAGGCCATGGGTGCGAGCCCAGGTCGCGGGCATCAATGAGAAGCGTTGCACGCTTGCCCAGTCAGTCGAACGCAACCTAGTACCATTCGATCGGGGTCCGGCGCAGAATGACAGGATGCGCCGGGCCATTTCCGTGTCCCAGGTAAGTGCCACGGCCGCGATAGATAACGCTTAGTTAACTTGAGCCCGCGATGCTCACGCCGCCGCCCGATTCAGGCCGGCAAATGCAGGGACGAGCATATGTTGCGGATTCAAGACCTGCCGATCCGGGCGCGTATTCTCGGCGGTTTCGTTGCCGTGGTCGCCGTCGCTGGCATCGCCGTCGGCGCCGGGCTCCACGGTCTCTCCGGGCTGCAGAAAGATGCGCTCGATCTGCGCGAAACCTCAGCGACCGCTCTCTTCGCCAATCGGCTCGATGCCGAAATGGCCAAGACGCTCGTCGGCGCGCACCAATATATGGACACCCGCACCGAGCAGTCGCTCTTCCGCGCGCACCACTATCTCGACCGCGCAAAAGAATGGATCGAGACGCTGAAAAAGCGCAGCAACGCCGGTGAGCAGGCCGCGCTCGTTCGCAGGGTCGACGCGGCGGTTAACCGTTACGAGCAGAGCGCCGAGCGCGTATTCGAGCTGATGCGCGATCGCGACAAGTTGCTGATCGAGATCGTCGAGCAACTCGGCATGCAGATCGTGGGCGAGTTGTTCAGCGTGAGCAATCGGGCGGCCGAGCGCTACAATCACACGGTCGTCATGGTTGTGACCGAAGCGCAAGGGCAGTTTCCGACACTCAGCACCATGGCCTACCGCTATGTGTTCCGCGAATCCGAAGAGGATACGGTGCGCATCGTCGCCGAACTCGATCGCCTCGATCAAAACATGCTGAAGATGGGCGAGGGACTGCAGGAATTCGAACGCGAATCCACGATGAGCAGGATTCGCGACTTATTAAAGCGTTACCGTGGCGGAATGAATCTACTGAGCGAGATCGGCCGCACCATCGCGAACCTGCGCGACAAGGAATTTGAACAGATCAGTACCGAAGTTTCCGATGCGCTGCGCGAGCTTGAGCGCCTGAATACGACGCGCCAGGCCGCGGTCGCCTCGCGAACCGAACGGACGGCAACCGCCACCTCCTCGACGATGATTCTCGCCGCAATATTCTCCCTGCTCACCGGCCTCACACTCGGGTTGCTGGTGACTGGCGGCATCAGCCGGCCCGTGCTGGCGCTGTCGCGGACGATGCGGAGGCTGGCCGAAGGCGATACCGCGGTGGAGCTCAAGGGCGCCGACCGCAAGGACGAGATCGGCGAGATGTCGCGCGCCGTCGCCGTTTTCCGCGACAACATGATCGAACGCAGCCGGCTCGAGGAAACGAGCCGCGGGGACCGCCAGGCGCGCGAGCGCCGTACGCTGCGAGTCGATGAATTGATGACCTCGTTTCGTGTTTCGGTGCAGGGCGCGCTCGGCTCGGTCGGCGCCGACAGCGAGCGCATGGAAAAGACCGCGCGAAGCCTCGCCGACACCGCAACCGAAGCCGATCGTCAGGCACTCGCTGCCTCTAGCGCCTCCCAGCAGACCTCGAGCACCGTACAGACGGTGGCCGGCGCCGCCAACGAACTCGCCGCCTCGGTGAACGAGATCGGCCGCCTGATCGAAGCGGCGAACGAACACGTGCGCCGTGCGACCGAGATGACCGAAGTCGGAACCAGGCGGATCGAGGGTCTCTCCCATGCGGCGCAGAAGATCGGCGAGGTGGTGAGTTTGATCCAGGAGATCGCGGCGCAGACCAATCTTCTGGCCCTCAATGCAACGATCGAGGCCGCGCGCGCCGGCGAGGCCGGCCGCGGTTTCGCCGTGGTGGCGACCGAGGTGAAGTCGCTCGCGGAGCAGACCGCGCGCGCCACCGGCGATATCAGGCTCCAGGTGTCGGGCATCCAGAAGGCGACGGACGAAGCCGTGGTCGCGATCAGCGAGATCGCTCAGGCCATGAACGAGGTCAACGGCTTTGCCAGTGCCGTCGCCGCTGCGGTCGAGGAGCAGAATGCCGCCACCCAGGAGATTTCGCGCAACGTCCAGCACGCGGCCGCCGGCAGTGAGGATCTGAGTCATAACGTGACCGGCGTCACCCGCGCCATCGGCGAGACCAGCCAATCGGCGAACCACGTATTCGAGGCTTCGCAGAATCTTGGGCGCCAGGCGCAGACGTTGCGTCTCTCCGTCGAGCGTTTCCTCTCCGACGTCGCTGCGGCCTGAGCGGCCACAAAGCGCTTAACCTCGAAGGGGTGCGTGCGTTCGAACACGTGGCCACGCACCAATCTTCGTTTTGCCGAATCCGTCCGATCGTATATTCACACTTCATGCATATCGATGAAGCGATCGCCCGATCGACGCGCGGTTTCGGTCTATGAGTGCCATCACGCTGAGCAACGCCTTCCTGCTGGTCGGCGCTGCGCTGGTGGTGGTCGGCGTGTTTTCGAGCCTCGTCGCTTCGCGCTTCGGCGCACCGCTGCTGCTCGTCTTCCTGATCATCGGCATGCTTGCCGGGGAGGAGGGACCGGGCGGCATCAAGTTCGACGACTACCAGCTCACCTATCTCGTCGGCTCCGGCGCGCTAGCGGTGATCCTGTTCGACGGCGGGCTGCGCACGCGCTTTGCGAGGTTACGCGGCACTCTCTTTCCAGCGCTCCTGCTTGCGACCTTCGGCGTGTTCATTACCGCGCTGATCGTCGGCGTCGCCGCGTGGGCAGTGTTAGGGGTCGGCCTGCTCGGCGGCGTGCTCGTGGGCGTAATCGTGTCCTCCACCGACGCGGCGGCGGTGTTCTTTCTCATTCGCGCCCACGGGCTTCAGCTCAAGCGTCGGCTCGCGGCGACACTCGAGATCGAGTCCGGCACCAACGACCCGGTTGCCGTGTTCCTGACTGTGGTGTTTGTCAGTCTCTTGCTCGCGAGTGGCCGGGTGTCCGGCTGGCAGATCGCGATCGATCTCGCGCGTGAGGCGGTTGTCGGCGTCGCGCTCGGCGTCGCTGGTGGCCTCGGGCTCGTGTGGAGCCTCAATCGTGTGACGCTTCCTGGTGGGCTGCATCCGCTATTCGTCGTCGCTTCGGCGGTTTTCATCTATGCGTTCACTGCGATTTTGGGTGGCTCGGGCTTTCTTGCTGTCTATCTCGCAGGCCTGGTCGTCGGAAATCGGCCGGTGCGCGCATTCGCCTCGATCACGAGCTTCCATGACACCGTGACCTGGCTATGCCAATTGGTGATGTTCATCCTGCTTGGGCTTCTGGTGACGCCGAGCAAGGTGCTTCCCGTGCTCGGGCCCGCTTTGATTGTCGCGCTGGTGCTGATTTTTATCGCACGCCCGGTCGCGGTCTGGCTTTGTCTGGCGCCGTTCAACTTCTCGTCGGCGGAGAAAACCTTCATCTCCTGGGTTGGCCTGCGCGGCGCCGTCTCGATTTTTCTCGCCGCCATCCCGACGCTTTCGAACGTTCCTGGCGCTGAGATCTTTTTTAACGTCGCGTTCGTGGCGGTGTTCGTGTCGCTCGCGCTTCAGGGTTGGACCGTCAATTTCGCCGCGCGCCGGCTCAATGTCGCGCTGCCGGACGCGGCCCCGGAAGTGAAACGCATCGAGATCGATCTGCCTGGCCAGCTCGACGACGAGCTCGTCGGCTATCCGGTGGTCGCCGGAAGCCCGGCGCTGAGCCACGGCACGGTGCCGACCTGGGCACGGCCGCTCCTAATCGTGCGCGATGAGCGCATCCTCTCGCCGGCCGAGGCCGGTGTTTTGCGCATCGGCGATTACGGTTATTTCCTCGCGCCACCTCAGCGCGTGGCACGCCTCGACCGATTGTTCGCGGTAGCGGAGGGTCCGACGGATCGGGAAGTCGCGACCGCCTTCCCGTTCAGGGGCGATATCCGCGTCGGTACGATCGCCAAGATGTACGGTCTCGAAATTCCCGCGACCGAGCGCGATCTTTCCATCGCCGATCTGTTCGCTGACCGTTTCGACGAGGATCTACGTGTCGGCCACCGCATCGATCTCGGCCCCGCTGCGCTGTTCGTGCACGATATGGACGGCGACCGGGTGGCGCTGGCTGGCCTCGAGTTTCTGATTGCCGACGAACCGGCGCCCGCGTTCCCGTCTGTTGCGTTGCGGCGCTTGTTCGCGCCACCGCAATGGCTCTCCCGCTTCAGCGCGCGCCGCAAAGCGCGCGACCGGGAAGAGCAGGGCTCTTGAGCCGCCTCTGGCGCGCTTGGGAGGTCTGCGGCATGTTCATCGCCCATTTGCTCGGGAGCTGAAATTGGTCCTGTTCTTTCGCGGCGGCAAGGGGAGAGCCGCGCCGGATGCGACGCGCGAGCTGGCGCGGCGCGTGCGTACGCTGCTCGAACTTCCCGACGAGGCCACGGTCTCGGTCACCGAGTTCGCCTGCGGCGATCCGGTCTGCGGCGGCGCCGAGACCGCGATCATCGTGATGCGTCCGGGCCGCCGCACCGAGCACGTGAAGCTCCTGATGCCGGTATCCTCGGTCGATGACGACGCGCTGAGATCGGCGCTTGCGCCGCTCGCGCACTCCCCGGTAAGCACGCCATGAATCCGGTTTTCGCCGGCCTGCAAACTTCGGTCTTCGAGGTGATGTCGGGGCTCGCGCGCGAGCATAACGCCATCAATCTCGGCCAGGGTTTTCCCGATGATCCGGGCCCCGAGGACGTGCGGGCGAAGGCAGCCGAAGCCGTGATCTCCGGCTGGAACCAGTATCCGCCGATGCTCGGCCTGCCGGAACTGCGCCGCGCGGTCGCCGCGCACTACCGCCACTGGCAGGGACTCGCCCTCGATCCCGATACCGAGGTGATGATTACTTCCGGCGCCACCGAAGCGCTCGCCGGCGCCATGCTGGCGCTGATCGAGCCAGGCGACGAGGTCGTGCTGTTCCAGCCGCTCTACGATGCATATCTGCCGCTCGTGCTGCGTGCCGGCGGCGTGCCGAAACTCGTGCGTCTGAAGCCACCCGACTGGCGTTTCGATGAGGAGATGCTGTCGCGCGCGTTCTCCCCGCGCACCAAGGTCGTGCTGTTCAACAATCCGCTCAACCCGACCGCGACGGTCTATGCAGAGGACCAGCTCTCGCTGCTCGCGCATTTCTGCATGGCGCATGACAGCATCATCGTGTGCGACGAGGTGTGGGAACACGTGGTGTTCGATGGCCGCCGACACATTTCCATGTTCGCCGTGCCCGGCATGCGCTCGCGCACGGTGAAGATCGGCTCGGCGGGAAAGATTTTCTCGCTCACCGGCTGGAAGGTCGGCTTCGTCTGCGCCGCGCCGGAGATTTTGCGGGTCCTGGCCAAGGCGCACCAGTACATCACCTTCACCACGCCGCCGAACCTGCAGACGGCGGTCACCTACGGGCTCGGCAAGGACGATTCCTATTTCGAGGGCATGCGCAGCGATCTGGCGCGCTCGCGCGACCGTTTCACCAAGGGGCTGAAGCAGATCGGCTTCCCGGTGCTGGAGAGCCAGGGCACCTATTTCGTCAGCGTCGATCTGGCTCCGCTCGGCCTGAACATCGACGACGAGAGTTTCTGCAAGCGCCTCGTCGCCGAGCACAAGGTGGCGGCGATCCCGGTCTCGGCGTTCTACGCCGAGGACCCGGTGAAAAGTGTCGTGCGTTTTTGCTTCGCCAAGAAGGATGCAACGCTCGATGGGGCGCTGGAGCGGCTGGCCGGAGCGCTCAGGCGGGGCGCCTAACCAAATTCAGCGCGCGCCTTTTAGCCGCTCGATCTCGCGCCGCGCGTCGGCGACAAGCGCGTGATTGGGATGCCGGGCGATGAAAAGCTCGAACGCCTCCGCAGTGCCGCGTCCCTTGGCCAGATCGTATTCCTCGCGCACGGCAATCTCCGGATCGCGCGGCAGCGGCAAGGGTTCGCTGCGCCGATCCTGCGTGAGACGGGACGGATCATCGGTCTTTGCCATCGGGCGACTCCTCTCGGCGAGCGGGTTCGGGTATGCCGTCAGACCGCCCACGAACAGGATCGCGGCTGTGAGCGAGACCAGAAGAACGGCTCGGTAGATCATCCTGCACCCTGAGCCAATTGGCTGAATCATCTCCTAAAATGGTGCGACAAACTGACGGAATTGAGTTCCCGGAACGTCGCTTGGCGGGGCCGTATCCATGGGCGCGGGCGGGGGATCGCCATTTTTCGTGAAATCTGGCAAAGGCATTGCAGCGCCGGGAAGGGCGTCTTCGCAACGCCCCTGGTTCCGACGCGCTGGAGTGCCCATGGCTCTGCTTTCCCGCCTGCTGCCCGCCGTCGCGCTTGCGCTCGCAATGACCGGGCCGGCCCTCGCACATACCGGCCACGGGGCGGCGTTCAGCTTCAGCTCGGGGTTTCTCCACCCCATCGGCGGGCTGGATCATGTCCTCGCCATGGTCGCGGTCGGCCTCCTGGCCGCTCAGCTGGGTGGCCGGGCGCTCTGGCTGGTGCCGGGCACGTTCGTGACGGTCATGGCGCTGGCCGCCGTGGCGGGCGTCTCCGGCATGCCTTTGCCGGGCACCGAGTACGGGATTCTGCTTTCGATCGTCGCCATCTCGCTGCCGGTGGCGCTGGCGCTCGGAATGCCTGTCGCGTTAGCCATGTTGCTGGTGGGAGTATTCGCGATCTTCCACGGACATGCCCACGGTGCTGAACTCCCGGCCGAGGCGGCGGCTGCGCCCTATGTCGCTGGCTTCGCCCTGGCGACGGCGCTGATCCACGCAGCTGGCATCTCGTTTGGCTTGGTCCTCGGCAAGCTTGCCAAGGGCCGCGCCGCGCTGCGTATCACCGGCAGCGCCATCGTGTTGGCTGGCTGTCTCCTGGCCGCTGTATAACCGCTTACTGTTTCTGCCTAATAATCTGGCAGTTTGTCTGCTCCTGAATATTTATTGTGCAGACCTGACGCAGAACCTTTGATTTTCAAGGCTTCGTACCCTTCCGAGCGCTGGCATGTGCGTTGCAATAAGGGCCCCGAGCACGCGTGACGGGGGTCGCGCGTGCGCGTGAACCTCATGAGGGAATTCCACATGCTGAAACTGATCACCCGACGCGCGTTCGGCGCCGCTGCTTTCGGTGCCGCCGCGTATGCAATGGCTGCCGCGCCCGCGGTAGCGCAGGAGACCATCAAGGTCGGCATCCTGCATTCGCTCTCCGGCACCATGGCCATCAGCGAAACCACGCTGAAGGACACCATCCTGTTCCTCATCGACGAGCAGAACAAGAAGGGCGGCTTGCTCGGCAAGAAGCTCGAGGCGGTCGTCGTCGACCCGGCCTCGAACTGGCCGCTGTTCGCCGAGAAGGCGCGCGAACTCATCAACAAGGACAAGGTGGCCGTCGTGTTCGGCTGCTGGACCTCGGTGTCGCGCAAGTCCGTGCTGCCGGTGTTCAAGGAGCTGAACTCGGTCCTGTTCTACCCGGTGCAGTACGAGGGCGAGGAGAGCGAGCGTAACGTGTTCTATACCGGCGCGGCGCCGAACCAGCAGGCGATCCCGGCCGTCGACTACCTGATGGCCAACGAAAAGGTGCAGCGCTGGGTTCTGGCCGGCACCGACTACGTCTATCCGCGCACCACCAACAAGATCCTCGAAGCCTATCTGAAGTCGAAGGGCGTCAAGGCCGAAGACATCATGATCAACTATACGCCGTTCGGCCACGCCGACTTCCAGACCATCGTCGCCGACATCAAGAAGTTCGGCACTGCTGGCAAGAAGACCGCGGTGGTGTCCACCATCAACGGCGACGCCAACGTTCCGTTCTACAAGGAGCTCGGCAACCAGGGCATCAAGGCGACCGATATCCCGGTCGTGGCGTTCTCGGTCGGCGAGGAAGAGCTCGCCGGTCTCGACACCAAGCCCTTGCTCGGCCACTTGGCCGCTTGGAACTACTTCCAGTCGATTAAGAGCAAGGAAAACGACGAGTTCATCGCCAAGTGGAAGGCCTTCATCAAGAACCCGAAGCGCGTCACCAACGACCCGATGGAAGCCCACGTCATCGGCTTCGCCATGTGGGTCGAGGCGGTGAAGAAGGCCGGCACGACGGACCCGAACAAGGTCATCGACGCCGTCATCGGCGTAAAGGTGCCGAACCTGACCGGCGGCATCTCGGAGATGCTCCCGAACCACCACATCACCAAGCCTGTGTTCATCGGCGAAGTCCGCGCCGACGGCCAGTTCGACGTGGTGTGGAAAAGTTCGGGTCTGGTGCCTGGCGACGCCTGGTCGCCCTATCTGGAAGGCTCCAAAGACCTGATCGCCGACTGGAAGACCTTGAAGTGCGGGAACTATAATAAGATCACCAAGAAGTGCGGCTCCTGATTCTTCGCCGCATCGCTTGACCTGATCCGGCCGGGCGGGGAGCATGCTCCCCGCCCGGTCCATCAAGAACGGGGTCGCCCGACAATGCGAAGCCTCGCAGCGCTCTTGCTCGCTCTTTCGATCGGCCTCCTGACGGCCCTCGGTTCGGTCCCGGCGCATGCCGGCCCCTTCGAAGACGCGCTCGCCAAATTCTCCACCGACAGCTTTCCCGATACCGAGGCTGCGATCGTCGAGCTGGCGACGAGCGGCAATGCCGAAGCCGCGGCCGTCGTGGCTGCCGCCGCCGAAGGCAGGCTCCTGTTCCACCCCGATACCAAGGCGGTCTACGTCAAAGGCAAGGACGGCAAGCTCTATGAAGCGGCCACCGCAAAGGCGGTGGGTCCAGAGCCAGCGGGTCTGAATCCGGTCCGCCTCAATAACCGCATACGCCGGGCGCTCGAAGCCGCGCTCGGCGCGCTCACGTTACTAGCAATCGATCCCGTTGTCCGTTTCGACGCGGCCCAGGCCGTGTTCAAGTCGCGCGATGCCGGCGCGCTCGCGGCCGTCGAGGCGGCGCTCGCCAAGGAATCCGACCCGCGCATCAAGCGCGCGCTCAACGAGGCCCGTGCCGCGATCCTGGTGTTCAAGTCCGACGCGCCCGCGGCCGACCGCGTCGCCGCCGTCGGGACCATCGCGGCGCGCGGCGATCAGGATTCGCTTGGGCTCCTGCGCTCGCTCCCGGCCGACGCCCCGCCAGGTGTGAAGCAAGCAGCGACCGATGCGCTCGCCGCGGTGGAGCGCAACCTCGCGGTATGGAACCTCGGGCAAAACGTTTGGTACGGGCTTTCATTGGGCTCGGTGCTGTTGCTCGCCGCCATCGGCCTCGCCATCACGTTCGGCGTCATGGGCGTCATCAACATGGCGCATGGCGAGATGGTGATGCTCGGCGCTTACGTCACCTTCGTCGTGCAGGAATGGATCCGCAGCAACAACCCGGCCTTGTTCGACTGGTCGCTCGTCATCGCCGTGCCGCTCGCCTTCCTCGTGGCCGGCGCGATCGGCATGTTGATCGAGCGCGGCATCATCCGCTACCTCTATGGCCGGCCGCTGGAAACGCTGCTCGCAACCTGGGGCCTTTCGCTGATCATCCAGCAGGCGGTGCGCACCAGCTTCGGGTCCTCGAACCGCGAAGTCGGCTCGCCGAGCTGGATGTCGGGCTCGTTCGAGGTCGGCCAGCTTTCCATTACCTACGGCCGGCTATGGATCATCGTCTTCTCGCTCGCGGTATTCGCGGCCCTGCTGTTCGTGCTGCGCTTCACCCGCTTCGGACTCGAAATGCGCGCGGTGACGCAAAACCGCCCTATGGCTGCATCCATGGGCATCCGCACCAGCCGCGTCGATGCGCTCACCTTCGGGCTCGGCTCCGGCATCGCCGGCATAGCGGGCGTCGCGCTCTCGCAGATCGACAATGTCTCGCCCAATCTCGGCCAGGGCTACATCATCGACAGCTTCCTCGTGGTCGTGTTCGGCGGCGTCGGCAATCTGTTCGGCACGCTGGTCGGCGCCATGACGCTCGGCATCGCCAACAAATTACTGGAACCCTTCACTGGCGCGGTGCTCGGCAAGATCATCTTCCTCGTGCTCGTCATCCTCTTCATCCAGAAGCGCCCGCGCGGCCTGTTCGCGCTCAAGGGCAGGGCGGTCGAGGCATGAGGCAACCGCTCACCGCCCGCCTGCTCGACGGCCGCGGCTGGCTGTTCCTCGCTGTGCTCGCGATCGTCGCGGTGGCGGTGCCGGCAGCCAATCTTCTGCTGCCGCCGTCTTCGCCGTTCTACATTCAGAGCTATTGGGTGCCGCTGCTCGGCAAATATCTTTGCTACGCGCTACTTGCCGTCGCGGTGGACCTGATCTGGGGCTATGCCGGAATTCTTTCGCTCGGCCACGGCGCGTTCTTCGCGCTCGGCGGTTACGCCATGGGCATGTACCTGATGCGCCAGATCGGCACTCGCGGCGTCTACGCCGATCCGATCCGGCCCGACTTCATGGTGTTCCTCAACTGGCCGGAGCTTCCGGTCTACTGGTACGGCTTCAACTGGTTCGCCTATGCCGGGCTGATGGTGTTCCTGGTTCCCGCCGTGCTGGCGTTCGTGTTCGGCTGGTTCGCCTTCCGCTCGCGCGTCACCGGCGTCTATCTCTCGATCATCACCCAGGCGCTGACCTTCGCGCTGATGCTCGGCTTCTTTCGCAACAATTTCGGCTTCGGCGGCAATAACGGCCTCACCGATTTCAAGGACATCCTCGGCTTCAACGTCCAGGCGCCGACGACGCGCGCGGTATTGTTCTTCCTCTCGGCCCTGGCGTTGGCTTTGGGCTTCCTGCTCTGTCAGTGGCTGGTGAAGTCGAAATTCGGCAAGGTCCTGGTCGCGATCCGCGACGAAGAATCGCGCGTGCGCTTCCTCGGCTACCGGGTCGAGAACTACAAGCTCGCCGCCTTCGTGCTCTCGTCGTGCCTCGCCGGCGTCGCCGGCGCGCTCTACGTGCCCCAGGTCGGCATCATCAATCCGAGCGAGTTCTCTCCGGCCAATTCCATCGAGATCGTGATCTGGGTCGCGGTCGGCGGCCGCGGCACGCTGGTCGGCGCCGCGCTCGGCGCCGTGGTGGTGAATTACGCCAAGACCTTCTTCACCGGCGGCTCCGTCGTGCCTTATTGGGTGTTCGGCGTGATTTCGGTCCTCGCCCTGATCGGAATTACGATCTGGATGCGGCAGGCGATCGTCGGCGCGCTGATCGGCGCGGCCGCCGCCGCTGCAGCCTGGGCATTGCCGCTTTTGGTCGCGGCTTTCTCGCCCTCCGCGGCGGGAGCCCTTGCTGCTTACGTCGGACCACTTTCCGTGGCCGTGGTGCTTGCGATCGTAAGCCTGGTGAAAGCCGGCCATCCGCTCGCGGTTGGCGCGACATTCGGCGCGCTGGTTTTCGGCTTCTTCATCTCGCCCTATACGACCGTGGCGCTTGCCCCCTATTGGCTGTTCGCACTCGGTGGATTGTTCATCTTGGTCACCTTGCTACTGCCCAAGGGCATCGTCGGCACGATTTCCGACTGGTTCGCCAAGGAGCCCGCGAACGGCCGTGCTGCAGAATCGATGCCGGTGCCGAAGGCGGCGGAGTAGCGTCATGGTCGCCGGCACCTCGCCCCAATCGCTCCTTTACCTCGACGGCGTCAGCGTCTCCTTCGACGGCTTCCGCGCGCTGAACAAATTATCGCTCGTGGTCGAGCCCGGCGAGATGCGCGCCATCATCGGCCCCAACGGCGCCGGCAAGACCACGATGATGGACGTGATCACCGGAAAAACCCGGCCCGACGAGGGCGACGTCCTGTTCGGCGGCAAGATCGATCTGACCAAGCTCGACGAGGCGGCGATCGCGCTCTTGGGCATCGGCCGCAAGTTTCAGAAGCCGACCGTGTTCGATCACCACTCGGTCGATGACAACCTGGTGCTCGCGCTCGCCGGCAACCGGAATGCCCGCGCCGCCGCGTTCTGGCGCCCGAGCCCGCAGGCGCGCGACCGCATCGACGAAATCCTTGGAATCGTAAGGCTTTCTGACCACCGCAGCCGGTTGGCTGGCCGGCTCTCGCACGGCCAGAAACAATGGCTCGAGATCGGCATGCTGCTGGCCCAGGAGCCGCGGTTGTTGCTCGTGGACGAGCCCGCCGCCGGCATGACCGATGCCGAGACCCACCAGACCGCCGAGTTGCTGCGCGAGATCAACCGCGACCGCACCGTGGTCGTGGTCGAGCACGACATGAGCTTCGTGCGCGAGCTCAACGTGCGCGTGACCGTGCTGCACGAGGGCTCGGTGCTTGCCGAGGGCTCGCTCGATCAGGTTTCCGCCGACGAGCGGGTGATCGAAGTGTATCTCGGACGCTGACCATGCTCGAAGTGAAAGGCATCGATCTGTTCTATGGCGCGGCGCAGGCGCTGCGCGGGATTTCGCTGAACGTCGAACCGGGCAGAGTCACCTGCGTGCTCGGTAGGAACGGCGTCGGCAAGACGAGCCTGCTGCGCGCCATCGTCGGTCAGCAGCCGGTCAGCTCGGGATCGATCGTGCTCGACGGCAAGGACATCACCAAGCTCGTGCCCTATGAGCGTGCGCGGCTCGGGGTCGGCTATGTGCCGCAGGGCCGCGAGATTTTCCCGCTGCTGACTGTCGAGGAAAATCTGGAGACCGGATTCGCGCCGCTGCCGCGCGCCAGCCGCGACGTGCCCGACGACGTCTATTCGCTGTTTCCGGTGCTGAAGGACATGCTGCGCCGGCGGGGCGGCGACCTCTCCGGCGGTCAGCAGCAACAGCTCGCCATCGCGCGTGCGTTGGTGATGCGGCCCCGCGTGCTGGTGCTCGATGAGCCGACCGAGGGCATCCAGCCTTCGATCATCAAGGACATCGGCAACGCGATTAAGTACTTGCGCAATCGGGGCGACATCGCGATCCTGCTGGTGGAACAGTATTTCGAATTCGCCAAGGAGCTCGCCGACAGCTTCGCAGTCATGGATCGCGGGCAGTTCGTGCTCACCGGCGATCGCGAGGCGATGCAGCAAACCGATGTCCGTCAACGTCTCTCCCTCTGATGTAAAGGCGGGCCTGCCGCCGTCGATCCGCGCCATCGGCGCGGTGCGGCTCTTGGCGCGCGCGGTCGAGGGCGGCACCGAGGCGTACGAGGTCGAGGAATCGGGGCCGCTGCGGCTGCGTTTCCCGCGGCTCGCGGAGAACGCGCTCGAAGCGATCCTGATCAATACCGGCGGCGGCATCGCTGGCGGCGACCGGCTTGAGATCGCTGTGGAAGCCGGGGAGGGCGCGCGCGTCGCGCTCACCAGCCAAGCGGCGGAAAAAATCTACCGCTCCACCGGCCCGGCGGCGCGCATCACGCTGCGCCTGCAAGCCCGCTCCGGCGCCCGGCTCGACTGGCTGCCGCAGGAAACCATTCTGTTCGATCGCGCCCGCGTGGCGCGAACCTTGGATGCCGACGTCGCGGCCGATGCGCAACTGACGATCTGCGAAGCGATCGTGTTCGGCCGCACGGCGATGGACGAGCGCGTGCGGTCCGGCACCTGGCGGGACCAGTGGCGCATCCGCCGCGGCGGCCGGCTCGTGTTCGCCGACGCGCTCACGCTCGATGGGGGCATTGAGAAAATTTTGGCCCGTCCTGCGGTGGCCGCGGGCGCGGCTGCGATCGCGACCATCGTGCAAGTGGCGCCCGACGCGGAGACGCGGCTCGATGCGCTGCGCGCGGCATTCGGAAATGAAATCGAAGCCGGCGCCAGCGCGTTCGACGGAATCCTGATCGCGCGCATCGTAGCGCCGGACGGCTTCACGCTTCGCCGCGCGTTGCTCGATGCGCTGACGGCGCTCGACTGCGCGCCGCCGCCCGCTTTCACACTTTAGGCGCTCGAGAGGAAACCATGAACCTGACACCCCGGGAGAAGGACAAGCTCTTGATCGCCATGGCCGCGGAGGTGGCGCGCAAGCGCCTGAAGCGCGGCGTCAAGCTCAACCATCCCGAAGCGATCGCGCTGATCTCCGACGCGGTGGTCGAGGGCGCCCGCGACGGCAAGACCGTGGCGCAGCTCATGCAGTTCGGCGCGAAAATCCTCAAAGCCAGTCAGGTCATGGATGGCGTCGCCGAGATGATCCACGACGTGCAGGTGGAAGCGACGTTCCCCGACGGCACCAAGCTCGTCACCGTCCATAACCCGATCCGCGGCGGCTCGAAGAGGAAGGGAAAGTCGAGACCGGTGCCGGGCGAAATGATCGCGGCCAAGGGGGATGTGGAGCTCAACGCCGGCCGGCCGACGATCACGCTGAAAGTCGCCAATACCGGCGACCGGCCGATCCAGGTCGGCAGCCATTACCACTTCTTCGAGACCAACCCGGCGCTGCGCTTCGACCGGGACAAGGCGCGCGGCATGCGGCTCGCCATCCCATCGGGCACGGCCGTGCGCTTCGAGCCGGGCCAGACCCGCGAGGTGACGCTGGTGGCGCTGGCCGGCAAGCGGGAGGTTTACGGGTTCCGCCAAGAGGTTATGGGGAAGCTTTGAATTGCTTGATTCACAACGGGTTGGATGATATGTTCCTTACATTTGTAAGGCAAATGTAAGGAGAAAGCCAAAATGCCCTACCGCAGGCCATACCGAATGCGAGCGACCCTCACCAGCAAGGGCCAGCTCACGATTCCGGTCGAGCTCCGCCGCCGTTGGGAGCTCAATGCCGGCGACCAGCTCGAATTCGCCATCGACGATCAGGATCGCGTTTTCCTCCGGAAATGCGTGCGCCTGACGGCCGCCGAAGTCACGGCCGCTTTGAACCCCTGAGGTCCGCGATGAAAATGTCCCGCGCCGCCTATGCCGGCATGTTCGGCCCCACCACGGGCGACAAGGTGCGGCTTGCCGACAGCGATCTCCTGATCGAGATCGAGAAAGATTTCACCACCTATGGCGAGGAGGTGAAGTTCGGCGGCGGCAAGACCATCCGCGACGGCATGGGCCAGTCGCAGGTGACGCGCGCGGCCGGCGCCGTCGATACCGTCATCACCAACGTAGTGATCCTCGATCACTGGGGCATCGTGAAGGCCGACGTCGGCATCAAGGACGGCCGCATCGCCGCCATCGGCAAGGCCGGCAACCCGGACATCCAGCCCAACGTAGACCATCATCATCGGCCCCGGCACCGAGGCGATCGCGGGCGAGGGGAAAATCCTCACCGCCGGCGGCTTCGACAGCCACATCCATTTCATCTCGCCGCAGCAGATCGACGACGCGCTGATGTCGGGCGTCACCACCATGCTCGGCGGCGGCACCGGCCCGGCGACCGGCACCAACGCCACCACCTGCACGCCGGGCGAATGGCACCTCGGCCGCATGATCCAGGCCGCCGACGCATTCCCGGTCAATCTCGCCTTCGCCGGCAAGGGCAACGCGTCGCTGCCGGCCGCGCTCGAGGAACAGATTCTCGGCGGCGCCTGCGCGCTGAAGCTGCATGAGGATTGGGGCACCACGCCGGCCGCGATCGATTGCTGCCTTTCGGTCGGCGACAAATTCGACGTGCAGGTGATGATCCATACCGACACGCTGAACGAATCCGGCTTCGTCGAGGATTCGATTGCGGCTTTCAAGGGCCGCACCATTCACACCTTCCACACCGAAGGCGCCGGCGGCGGCCACGCGCCCGACATCATCAAGGTCGCGGGCCTGCTCGAACGTGCTGCCGTCGTCGACCAATCCGACGCGGCCGTTCACCGTGAACACGCTCGACGAGCATCTCGACATGCTGATGGTCTGCCACCATCTCGACCCGGGCATTGCCGAGGACTTGGCGTTTGCCGAGAGCCGCATCCGGCGCGAGACCATCGCCGCCGAGGACATCCTGCACGATCTCGGCGCGCTCTCCATGATGTCGTCCGACAGCCAGGCCATGGGCCGCGTCGGCGAGGTCGTGATCCGCACCTGGCAGACCGCCGACAAGATGAAGAAGCAGCGCGGCGCGCTGCCGGGCGAGAAGGGCAACGACAATTTCCGCGCCAAGCGCTACGTCGCCAAATACACGATCAATCCCGCGATTACCCACGGCGTGTCGCGGCACATCGGCTCGGTCGAGAAGGGCAAGCTCGCCGACCTGGTGCTGTGGTCGCCGGCCTTCTTCGGCGTGAAGCCGGATATGGTGATCAAGGGCGGCTCGATCGTGGCGGCCCAGATGGGCGATCCGAACGCCTCGATCCCGACCCCGCAGCCGGTGCATTACCGGCCCATGTTCGGCGCCTTCGGCCGCGCGCGCACGGCGTCCTCGGTGGTCTTCGTCTCGAAAGCGGCGATGGAGAACGGCCTGCGGCAGAAGCTCGGCGTCGAGAAGCAATTCGTCGCCGTCGAGAACACCCGCAAACTCTCGAAGAAGGACATGATCCACAACGACGCCACGCCTAATATCGAAGTCGACGCGGAGACCTACGAAGTCCGCGCCGACGGCAAGCTCCTGGTCTGCGAACCGGCCAAGGTGCTGCCCATGGCGCAGCGGTATTTTCTGTTTTGAGTCTTTTCCCGTCATGCCCGGGCTCGTCCCGGGCATCCACGTTTTATTGGCACGGCCATGAAGTCATGGATGGACGGGACAAGCCCGGCCATGACGTGTAAGTGTCTGCGAAGACAGGGATGCTTGGATGATCCGCGCGACCAAGGTGCTCTCGGCTGGAAGTTGGGACCGCTCGAAAGAGGCGGACCGGATCGAGCTGCCGCACGACGGCCGCCACCGCCGGCGCGTGGCCATGCGCGGGGCGGGGGACACAGTGTTCCTGCTCGACCTGGCCGACGCCACCCTGCTCAAGCATGGCGACGGCTTGCAGCTCGAGGACGGCCGCATCGTGCGGCGTCGTCGCCGCATCCGAGCCGATCGTCGAGATCGAGGGGGATGCGCATTTGCTCGCGCGCGTCGCGTGGCACATCGGCAATCGGCACGTGCCGGCGGAAATCCTGCCCGACCGCATCCGCATCGCCCGCGATCATGTGCTGGAAGAAATGATCGCGAAGCTCGGGGCCAAAGTCTCCCATGTCGAGGCGCCGTTCGACCCCGAAGGCGGCGCCTATGCCGAGGAGACGGCCCGCGCCCGCGCCCACGGCCATGATCACGACCACGATCATTCCCACGATCATTCTCACGATCATTCCCACGATCATGGCCATGCCCACGGCAAGAAGCACGGGCACGGCCATGGCCACTGAAAAAACGCCGGGCTTTCTTCCCTTGATGGTCTGGCTGTCGCCGAGCTTTCCGGTCGGCGCCTTCGCCTATAGCCACGGCATCGAATGGGCGGTCGAGGTGGGTGACATCAAGAGCGCCGCGACGCTCGAAGCCTGGCTCGACGATCTCCTGGAGCATGGCGGCCCGTGGTCCGACGCGGTGCTGCTCGCCGCGGCACATCAGGTCGATCGAGCAGGGCAACGACGCGGCTGCTCGCGGAAACCGCCGAGCTGGCCGCGGCGCTTTCCCCGTCCAAGGAGCGCCGGCTCGAAACCTTGAAACAGGGCGAGGCGTTTCTTCTGGCGGTGCGCGCGTCCTGGCCTTGCAAGGCGCTCGACCGCCTCGCGCGCATCTACAAAAGCGAGGTCGCCTTTCCTGTCGCGGTCGGTGTCGCGGCCGCCGGCCACGGCCTGGCGCTGAACGAAACGCTCGAAGCCTATCTCCTGTCGCTTGCCACCAATCTCGTTTCCGCCGCGGTCCGGCTGGTTCCGCTCGGCCAGACCGATGCCGTGAAGATCGTAGCAAAGCTCGCGCCGCGCGTGCGCGTCATCGCCGCGCGCGCCGCGGCTTCGACGCTCGACGATGTCGGCGGTGCGGCGCTGCGCTCCGACATCGCTTCCATGCGCCATGAAACCCAGCACACCAGGTTGTTCCGCTCATGACCCGCAACGGACCCTTGCGCCTCGGCATCGGCGGCCCGGTCGGCTCGGGCAAGACCAAGCTGGTGGAGTGTCTGTGCGTCGCGTTCCGCGATCGCTACGACATCTGCGCCATCACCAACGACATCTATACGAAAGAGGACGCGGAAATTCTGAACCGCGTCGGCGCGCTGCCGGCCGAGCGCATTATGGGCGTCGAAACCGGCGGCTGCCCGCATACGGCGATCCGCGAGGATGCCTCGATCAACCTCGCCGCGGTCTCGGAAATGCGCGGCAAGTTTCCCGATCTCGACCTCGTGCTGATCGAGTCGGGCGGCGACAACTTGGCCGCCACCTTCTCGCCGGAGCTGGCCGATCTCACCATTTATGTCATCGACGTCTCGGCTGGCGACAAGATCCCGCGCAAGGGCGGCCCCGGCATCACCCGTTCTGACCTTCTTGTGATCAACAAGATTGATCTCGCGCCGTTGGTCGGCGCGTCGCTCGAGGTAATGGATCGCGACGCGAAGAAAATGCGCGGCGCGCGGCCCTTCGTATTTACCAACCTCAAGATCGGTACCGGGGTCGATACGATCGCCCGCTTCGTCGAGCAACAGGGCGGCCTCGCCGCCTGAAACCGGGCCAAACCCCACCCAACATTGCCGAAATTTAAGGTCCCCTAATGGGGTTCCTGTTATGTTTGATGAGCGAAATAGTGCCTCGCGCGCGATGGCCGCGGGGGCTCAAAACAGGCCCGCAAAGCGCATGCTAATTGCGGTCCAGGGCGAGGAAAGGTAGAAGCGGCAGCCGCGGAAAAGGCTTGGCGCACAAGGCGCTACCGCGAATGGGCCGCTTGGTCAATTCGATGAAACTATCCGCCAGATCGGAACTGCTGACCTTCGTTATAGGCGCTGCCCTGTTCGCCGCGGCGGGCGCGTTCGCCTGGTGGACGATGAACGGCGGCGGCCCCGCCGCCGCGCAAGGCCCGGCCCGGCCCGAGCGGGCGGTCGCTGTTTCGGCGGCGCGCGCCGAATTGCGCAACATGCCGTTCCGCGTCGACGCCGTCGGCACCGTGCAGCCCATGGTCAGCGTCGCCGTGCGTTCGCGCGTGGACAGCCAGATCGAAAAAGTCCATTTCGCCGACGGCGCGCTGGTCAAGGAAGGCGAGCAGCTCTTCACCCTGGACTCGCGTTCGATCGAAGCCCAGATCCGCCAAGCCGAGGCGACGCTCGCCCGCGACAAGGCGCTGCTCGAAAAGTCGGAGCGCGATCTCGCGCGCATCTCAGGGCTTGTGGACAAGGGCACCTATACGCCGGTGCAGCTGGCCGACGCCCGTACCAATGTCGAATCCTTCAAGGCGACTGTCGCCCAGGGCGAGGCTACGTTGCAGAACCTGCGCGTGCTCCGTACCTATTACGACATCTTTGCGCCCGCTACCGGTCGCATCGGCATTTCCGGTGCCCGACCCGGTGCGGTCATCCGCGCGTCGGATACCGCGGCGCCGCTCGCGACCGTGAACCAGATGGCGCCGATCTATGTCGCGTTCGGCGTACCGGAACGTTTCGTCGGCGGTTTGCGCATGGCCGGAGACAAGGCGACCGTCATGGCTTTCCCGCAGGGCATGCGCGAGGTCGCCGACGGCCGCGTCGCGTTCATCGACAACACGGTCGACGTGATGACCGGAACCATCATGGTGCGCGCCCGCTTCGGCAATGCGGACGAGATGCTGTGGCCCGGCACGCTGGTGAGCGTGCAGTTGACGCTGCGCATCGACGATGGCGTGGTGACCGTGCCGACCGGAGCGATCCAGAGCGGCCAGAAGGGCACCTTCGTATTCGTGATCGAAAACAACGTTGCTAAGATCCGCCCCGTGACCGTGCCGCGCAGTGTGGACGGCGTCGCGCTGGTCGCCGAAGGCATCAAGGCCGGCGAAACCGTAGTCACCGAAGGGCAGTTGTCGCTGCGCGACGGCATCCGGGTCGATATCAAGCGCCCGGCGGGAACCTGACATGACCTTGCCCGAACTCTGTATCCGCCGGCCGGTGATGACCACGCTGTTCATGGTCTCGCTGATCGTCGCGGGCGTGTTCGGCTATCGGCTGCTCGCGGTCGCCGCGCTTCCGCGCGTCGATTTTCCGACCATCAACATATCCGCGCAATTGCCCGGCGCGAGCCCGGAGACCATGGCGGCCTCGGTCGCGACCCCGATCGAGCGGCAGCTTGCGACCATCTCCGGCATTACTTCGATGACCTCGGCAAGCGCCGCCGGCAACACGTCGATCACGGTGCAATTCGACCTTGGCCGCGACATCGATGCAGCCGCGCTCGACGTGCAGACCTCGCTCGCCGCCGCGCAGCGCTGGCTACCGTCGCAGATGCCGGCGCCGCCGAGCTTCCGCAAGGTGAACCCGGCCGATGCGCCGGTTCTGTTCATGACGCTCTATTCGGACACCTTGCCGCTTTCGACCGTGCACGAATACGGCGACACGCTGCTGGCGCAGCAAATCTCGCAGATTCCCGGCGTCGCCCAGGTCCAGGTGTTCGGCGGGCAGAAATACGCCGTGCGCGTGCGCCTCAATCCCGACGCCGCCGCCGCGCGCGGAATTTCCATCAACGAAATCCAGACCGCGATCGCCGCGGCAGCCTCCAGCACGCCCCTCGGCGTCATGTCGGGCCCCAGGCAGACGCTGACCCTCGACATGGGAATGCAGGTCGCGAGCGCCGAACCCTATAAGCGCGTCATCGTGGCTTGGCGCAACGGCGCGCCGGTGCGGCTCGAGGAAGTCGCAAAGGTCGAAGACGGCGTCGAGAACGAACGCATCGCCGGCTGGTTCAACTCCGTCCGCTCGATCAATCTGGCGGTCTATCGCCAGCCCGAGGCCAACACCATCGACGTCGTCGATGCGGTGAAGAAGCGTCTCCCCGATTTCCGGCAACAGATTCCCGCCGGCATCGGCATCCAGGTCCTGATGGACCGCTCGGTTTCGATCCGCAACTCGGTCGAGGCCGTGCAGACGACGCTGGTCGAGGCGGTCGTGCTCGTCGTGCTGGTGATTTTCCTGTTCCTCAGGAACGGCCGGGCCACCATTATCCCGTCGCTCGCGCTCCCGCTTTCGATCGTCTCCACTTTTGCGGTGATGTGGGCGCTCGGATTCTCCATCAATAACATGACCTTGCTTGCGCTGGTGCTGTGCGTGGGCTTCGTCGTGGACGACGCCATTGTCGTGCTCGAAAACATCTACCGCTACGTCGAGCGCGGCATGCCGCCGTTCCAGGCCGCGCTCAAGGGCTCGCGCGAGATCGGCTTCACGATTCTCTCGATGACCTTGTCGCTGGTCGCCGTCTTCATCCCGGTCCTGTTCATGGGCGGAGTGGTCGGCCGCGTGTTCCGCGAGTTCGCCGTCACCATCTCGGTCGCGATCCTGGTTTCCGGCTTCGTATCGCTGACGCTGACGCCGATGTTGTGCGCGCGCATGCTGAAACCGATCGATCACAAGAAGAAGCCGGGGGCGCTGTTCCGGCTCTCCGAACGCGTCTTCGATTCCTGGCTCTCCGGCTATCGCCGCAGCCTCGATTTCGTGCTTGCGCCACCGGCCGGCCACGCTCGGCGTCACGCTGGCGACGCTTGTGCTCGCCATCGGCCTCTATGCCTGGATCCCGAAAGGCTTCTTTCCCGTCGAGGACACCGGCTTCATCTCCGGCACGGTCGAGGCCGCGACCGACATCTCGTTCACCGCCATGTCGGAGCGGCAGCAGCAGGTAGCGGAGATCGTGCGGCGCGATCCAGACGTCGAGTATGCCATTTCGATCGCCGGCGCGACCTTCATCAGCCGCACCAGCAATACCGGCCGTCTGTTCATTGCGCTCAAGCCGCGCGATCAGCGCAAGCAATCCGCCTTCGAGATCATCCAGCGCCTGCGCCGGTCGGTCACGCAAACCCCGGGCGTCAACGTCTTCTTCCAGCCGGTGCAGAACATCTCGATCGGCGGCACCGTCTCCAAGAGCCAGTATCAGTACAGCTTGCAGAGCGCCGATACGGCCGTGCTCTATGAAACGGCGCCCCGCTTGCAGGATATCATGGCGGAGCTCCCGCAATTGCGCGACGTGACGTCGGACCTGCAGATCACCAATCCGCAGCTCACTATCGACGTCGACCATGACAAACTGCGCGCGATGGGCGTCAACGATGCGGAGCTGCGCAACGTCCTCTATACGTCGTTTGGCACGCGCGAAGTGGGGACGCTCTATACCGCGACCAACCAGTTTCCGATTATCACGGAGGTCGAGCCGCGCTTCCAGCGCGACGCCTCGGATCTTTCGCGGGTCTTCCTGCGCGGCAGCGGCGGCCAGGTGGTCCCGTTCGACTCGGTCGCCACGGTCCGCCGCACAGTCGGCCCGCTACAGGTCGCCCATCAGCAGCAGCAGCCCGCGGTAACGATCTCCTTCAACTTGGCGCCCGGCGTTGCGCTCAGCGAGGCGGTCGAGGCGATCCGCCAGGCCGAACGGACCGCCAATGTTCCCGCCAATGTCGCCACCGGCTTCCAGGGCACGGCGCAGGTGTTCCGCGACTCGCTCTCCAACCAGCCGTTGCTGCTGCTCGCCGCCGTGATCGTCATCTACATCGTGCTTGGGATTCTCTACGAGAGCTTCATCCATCCGATCACGATTCTTTCGGGCCTGCCGTCGGCCGGTATCGGCGCGCTCTTGATGCTCTTGCTGTTCGGCTTGGAGCTTTCGGTGATCGCCATCATCGGCGTCGTGATGCTGGTCGGCATTGTGAAGAAGAACGCGATCATGATGGTGGACTTCGCCATCACCCGACGCCACCAGGGCATGGAGGCGCTCGAATTGATCCGCGAGGCCGCGCTGTTGCGCTTTCGGCCGATCATGATGACCAGCATGGCCGCGATCTTCGGCACCTTGCCGATCGCGATCGGCGGCGGCGCTGGCGCCGAGCTCAGGCAACCGCTCGGCATCGCCGTCGTCGGCGGGCTGCTGTTGTCGCAGCTGCTGACGCTCTACATCACGCCGGTGGTTTATCTCTATCTCGACCGCTTCGACCGCAAGATCGCCAAGGCGATCGGCGAGGACGAGCCCGAGCTCGGGCCGGTTTCGGCCGACGAAAAGGACAAGCGCCCGGTCGCGGCTGAATAATCCGGATCAGCCTTCCGGGCCGATCTTCCCCACGATTGCAAATCCTTCCGCTGTGCCCGGCGCGGGTTTGAGCACGAAGCCTTCGGCCTCGCGCGGACTCGTGCCGGTGAGCGGGAAAATCACCGAGCCGTGAGTCACCACCAAGAGCGTGCCCTTGCCGAGCCAGGCCGCGATCGCGGCGCGCAGCTCGCGCACTTGCGCATCGCGCTGCGCCGGGCGGCCGTAAAGGTTATCGGAAAGGGCCAGCAGTCCGACCTCGCCAGCGTCGATCAGCCTCGCGGTCTCCTGTGCCCGGCACCATCGCGAGGAGAGTACGCGTTCGATCGCGATCCCGCGCTCGCGCAAGAGCTTGCCGAGCCGGCGCGACTGCTCTCGGCCTTCCTCAACGAGATTGCGCTGGGTAGCGCAGTCGTCGAGCTTGAAACCGAGCGGGTCGCCGAAACCGGGCGTGGTGAGCCCGTGGCGCACGATCATCACGTGCCCGCCGGCCTTGAGCGCGGCGAGCGCCGCCTCATCGGCCTTAGGCGCGGCCGGAACGAGCGCCGCGAGCAACGCGAGCGTGGCAGCAACAAGCTTCGCGCGAAATCTCATGCCGCGGCGGACTTGCGCGCGCCCTTGGGCGCGAAGGTCCGCTCCATCTCGCGCCGCAGCCGAACCACGTCGTTGTCCTCGATCGCCACGTCGTCCCAGGAGACCGCAGCACCCTGCGCGACCGGGCGCACGAGCTTGATGCCGTGCGCGAGCCCGAGTGGTAGCCCGCGGCGCGCCAGCGAGTCTTCGGCGCGCATGAGCTTGCCATAGACCGCGTAGCCGCCTTCGCCGTCGAGCGTGTCGCCGGCCTTCAGCGGCTTCTTCGCGGTCGCCACCACGTCGGAGCGGAACTCGGCGGGAAAGCCGGTCGGCTCCTGGCGTAGCGCTGCCGCGGCGATCGAGATGCCGAGCTCCATGCCGACCAGATGGCATCCCCGATACATCGCGGCATAGCGGCGCGACGGATCGTGGATCAGGTGATAGTCGAGGAAGCAGCTGCGCGTGTAGTCGCCGCGCGCGTCGGCATCCATGGCCTCGATCACCACATAGACGCCCCAGCGCAGGTCGTTGATTACCGGCCGGCCGTCGGGCTCGTGGCTGGAGACCACCTCCACCAGACCCTTCTCCTCGAGCACGCCGCCGTCTGCGCGCGGGCGCAGGATGAAGGGCAGGTCGTGATAGCCGCAGGGCGGGAACGCGAGCCCATCGCGCGGCGCCATGAGCCCGGTAGCGTTGGAGATCGCCGCCATCTCGATCGCGGATTTCGTCCCGTCCACGAACGAGTTGAACATCTGCGCGTTCATGCCCGCCTCGCGCGCGTGCTCGGCGGTGATGCCGAAATTCGTCCACACCGTATCGGGCGTCGACTGGTGATAACCGGGCAGATATTTGGTGCCCTTGCCGGCGGCGACCACGCGGAAGCCGCAGGCCTCGGCCCAGTCCACCATCTCGCACACCAGCGCCGGCTGGTCGCCATAGGCCAGCGCATAGACGACGCCGGCTTTCTTCGCACGCTCGGCGAGCAGCGGGCCGACCAGCACGTCGGCTTCGACCGTGACGTTCACCACGTGCTAGCCGCGCTCGAACGCGCGCAGGATGTGCCGCGTGGCCGCCGCCGGGTTGCCGGTGATATCGACCAGCACTTCGATGTCGGAGTCGATCAGCGCATTGGCGTCGTCGGTCACGACGGTCTTGCCGGCCGCAAGCGCTTCGGAGAAATTCTTCGCGATCTGCCCCGGAACATCCCAGCCGGTGTTCTTCAACGCCTGGCGCGCGCGCTCCGGAACCAGATCGGCGAGCCCAACCACGTGCAGCCCGCGCGTGGTGCGGGCTTGCGCCAGGAACATGGAGCTGAACTTGCCGGCGCCGATCAGGCCGACCCGGACCGGGCGGCCGGCTTCGGCGCGCTGACGCAGCATACGGGCGAGGTTCATGGCTTGCTCTCATCCTGCTGTAAGTAAGTCGCCGTTAGGCTATCGGAGATTAGCGTTCTTGGCCAAGGTGGCGGGCAAGTCCACCTGGCGCTATAGGCAAGTGGAATGCGCGTCTCCCTCGACATGTTGAATGCGACCGAGCGGGCGAATTTCGTGGCCGCCTTGGGTGGCATTTTCGAGTATTCGCCCTGGGTCGCCGAACGGGCGCATAAGCGCGCGCCGTTTGCGACCGTGACGGCGCTGTTCGACGCGATGGTTCGCGCGGTCGGTAGCGCGGCCCGGGACGAGAAGCTCGCGCTCATCCGCAGTCACCCGGACCTCGCCGGCAAGGCCGCGCGCGCGGGCACGCTCACGGCGGCGTCCGAGGCCGAACAGGGCGCGCTCGGCCTCGACAAGCTTTCCAACGCTGAATTCGAGCGCTTCGAGCGATTGAATGCGGCCTACAAGGACAAGTTCGGCTACCCGTTCGTAATCTGCGCGAGGCGGCAGACGCGCAAGGCGATTTTGGATAGTTTCGAGCGCCGGCTCGGCAACGATGCGCACACGGAGCTCGCCGCGGCGCTCGCGGAAATAGGGCTTATCGCGCGCCTGCGGCTGGCCGAAATAGTGGAGGGGGCGGGGATGCCCAAGACCGACGGAAAGCTCACGACCCACGTGCTCGATACGCACTCGGGCCTACCGGCCACAGGGGTTGTGATCGAGCTCTACGAGCAAGGCGCGGCCTTGCCGCTCGTCAAGACCAAGACCAATGCCGACGGCCGCACCGACGCGCCGCTCTTGTCGGGCGGGCCTTTGCGCATCGGCCGCTACGAACTGCGCTTCCACGTCGGCGACTATTTCGCAGGAAGGAATCTCGGCCTGCCGCAGCCGGCTTTTCTCGACGTAGTGCCGGTACGCTTCTCCATCGCCGAGGCGGAAGGGCATTATCATGTGCCGCTGCTGGCCTCGCCCTGGAGCTATGCTACGTATCGCGGCAGCTGAGCGGCGAGGAGGCAAGGATGAGCAAAGCGCGCGCATCGACCGGGCAGACTGCGCCCGCCCGCGCGGCCTTCGATTGGGCCGATCCATTCGACCTTGAGGGCCAACTCTCAGCGGAAGAGCGTCAGGTGCGCGATACCGCACGCGCCTACGCGCAGGACAAGCTGCTGCCGCGCGTGGTCGCTTCCTATCGCGACGAGAAGTTCGATCGTGCGGTGGTGACCGAGATGGGCAAGCTCGGGCTGCTGGGCTCCACCATTCCCGAGCAATATGGCGGCGCGGACCTGAGCTACGTCTGCTACGGGCTCGCGGTGCGCGAGATCGAACGGGTCGATTCCGGATTTCGCTCCTCGATGAGCGTGCAGTCGTCGCTCGTCATGTATCCGATCTATGCCTATGGCGGCGAAACGCAGCGCCAGAAATACCTCCCCAAACTCGCCAGCGGCGAGTGGGTCGGCTGCTTCGGGCTGACCGAGCCCGATCACGGCTCCGATCCCGGCGGCATGCGCACGCGCGCGGAGAAAACCGCGAACGGCTATCGGCTCACCGGCAACAAGCTCTGGATCACCAATGCGCCGATCGCCGACGTATTCGTGATCTGGGCCAAGTCCGACGCCCACGACGGCGCGATCCGCGGCTTTATCTTGGAGCGCGGCGCCAAAGGGCTCTCGACGCCGAAGATCGAGGGAAAACTGTCGCTCCGCGTCTCCATCACCGGCGAAATCGTGATGGAAGGCGTCGAGGTGCCCGAAGATGCGCTGTTGCCGAACGTCTCCGGCCTCAAGGGCCCGTTCGGCTGCCTGCACCGCGCCCGGCTCGGCATCGCCTGGGGCGCCATGGGGGCGGCCGAGTTCTGCTTCCATGCCGCGCGCAGCTACACGATGGACCGCAAGCAGTTCGGTCGGCCACTCGCCGCCAATCAGCTGATCCAGAAAAAGCTCGCCGACATGGAGACCGAGATCGCGCTCGGCCTGCAGGCGGCGCTACGCGCTTCGCGTCTGATGGACGAGGGCAACTGCCCGCTCGAGCTTGTATCCCTCATCAAGCGCAATAATTGCGGCAAGGCGCTCGATATCGCGCGCGCCGCGCGCGACATGCACGGCGCCAACGGCATTGCCGGCGAATATCATGTGATGCGCCACGCGGCGAACCTGGAAACCGTCAACACCTACGAAGGCACCCACGACATCCACGCGCTGATCCTGGGGCGCGCCATTACCGGAATACAAGCGTTCAACTGAGTCGATGCCCGCACCCCTGCACGGCCTGAAAGTCCTCGAACTCGCGCGCGTGCTGGCCGGCCCATGGGCCGGGCAGGTGCTGGCCGATCTCGGCGCCGATGTGATCAAGATCGAGCGGCCCGGCGCCGGCGACGACACGCGGGCCTGGGGCCCGCCCTATGTCGAAGGCAAGCAGGGCGAGAATCTTTCCGCCGCCTATTATCACGCGATCAACCGCAACAAGCGCTCGGTCGCCGCCGATCTGAGCAAGGAGGAGGACCGCGCGCTGGTGCTCGCGCTGGCTCGCGAAGCCGACGCGCTGATCGAAAACTACAAGGTCGGCGATCTCAAGAATTACGGCCTCGACTACGAGAGCGTGAAGCAGGTCAATCCGGCGCTGATCTATTGTTCGATCACCGGCTTCGGCCAGGACGGGCCTTACGCGCACCGCCCCGGCTACGACCTCATCATCCAGGGCATGGGCGGCATCATGGACATCACCGGCGAGCCGGACCGCGAGCCGATGCGCGTCGGCGTTGCCTATGCCGACGTCTTCACCGGTGTTTACGCGGTGGTCGCCATCGAGGCGGCGCTGATCGCGCGCGCCAAGAGCGGGCAGGGGCAGCACATTGATCTCGCGCTGTTCGACGTGCAGGCGAGCGTGCTGGCCAACCAGGCGCTCAATTATCTCGTGTCCGGCAAACCGCCCAAGCGCATGGGCAATGCGCATCCGAACGTGGTGCCCTATCAGGTGTTCCCGACTTCCGACGGCCACATGATCATCACGGTCGGCAACGACAGCCAGTTCCGCAATTTCTGCGACGTGCTGGGGCTGACCGAATTCAAAACCGATCCGCGCTTTACCACCAATGGCGACCGTAACTTGAACCGCGGAGTGCTCATCCCGGCGCTGATCGAGCGCACCGGCAAACGCACGCGAGCGGATCTGCTCGCCGCGCTCGAAAAAGCGGGCGTACCGGCCGGGCCGATCTCCGATATCGCCGAGGTATTCGCCGATCCGCAGATAAAGCACCGTAAGATGCGGGTCGATCTGCCCGAGGGCGCCGAGGGCGGGGTCACCATTCCCGGCGTGCGGACGCCGATCACGATGTCCGCGACGCCGCTGCGCTACGATCATCCCTCGCCGCGCTTGGGCGAGCATACCGAGGAGATCAAGCGGGCGCTCAAGGCCGGCCGTCCGGCGTTTCGGGGCGAGAAGAAGTAAGGCAGACCCTGAATCGAAACGCGAGCCGCACCGGCCAAGCGGCTGCCGCGACTCGCGAATTCGTCGTTCAAACCTTCCGAAACCGCGCTTGTTCAATTGAAACCTGAAGCGCTTGAATCGGTCCGGCAGGAAACCTCAGGAACCTTTCTGCCGGTTACCGCCACGAGCGGGATGTCGTCGCGGCTGATCCCGCGGCAGGCCAGCGCCTCGTCGCTCATGCGCGAGAGGGTTTCGTAGCGGTTCTCGATCTCGCGCGCATCGTGGATGCCTTGGGTAATGTCGGCAAAGAAACGGCCGATCGCCTTCAGCCGCGGCGTGGCGCGGGCGAGGGTCGGAAATGCGATTGTGGTCATGGGGACCTCGCTGGAGGGAGCGTTCGAGACCCATATAGGCTGGTATTACAGTGCAATCACTAACACTTACCGCATAGCAGCATTGTTGGCCGCGCATGTGGAAAACTCTGTCGATTCAAGGCCTAAGGGCAAAAGGCGCCACGGCCGCCGGCCCGTGCCGCGCTTCAGGCCGATCCTTGCCTGGCTAGGATGCCTCGTTTAGGTACGGCCCGCGCCGCCGCGCCCGCGCTTGTGCCAAGCTCGCGCACCCGTCGGCGACTTCGCTTGCCGCTTGGGGGATAGTTCAACGGTAGAACAGCGGACTCTGACTCCGTCAATCTAGGTTCGAATCCTAGTCCCCCAGCCAAACCGCCGCGCGCTTCCGCCGTCCGCCCAAAGATTGCACAATTCGGGGAGATCGATGCGCTCTCCCGAGAAAGCCGCATGCAGCACGGGCAGGCCCAGGCACTGAACCGCTCCCACATCGCGCCCGTGCGCACGCGCGAGGAGCTGATCTATTTGCTGTCGCGCGCCTGCGAGCTCGAGCACGGCGTCGCCTGCATCTATCTGTTCGCCGCCTATTCGCTGAAGACCCATCCGGACGAGGGCGGCCTCAATGCGGCGCAAGCCGAGATGGTCAAGCGCTGGAAGCGGCGGCTGGTCATGGTCAGCGTCGAGGAAATGCTGCACCTGACGCAGCTCACCAACATCATCACCGCCATCGGCGGCGCGCCGCATTTCCGGCGCACCAATTTTCCGGTGCCGCGCTCGGCGATCCCGATCGACGATCATATGACGCTCGAACCGTTCTCGCTGGAGACGATGGAGCGTTTCATGTGCGTGGAAATGCCCGAGGCCGGCCTGCTTCCGCCCGAGGAGCAGGCGGCTGCCGACACGATGCGCGAACGGGTCGCGGCGCGGCGCGGTGCGCACAAGTCGCCGGGCCTGGCAGCCGCCGAGAAGCTCGCGCTCGAAGGCTGCGAGCCGTTCGATATCGATTTCAAGACCCAGGGCGAATTCTATCACAAGATCATGAGCGGCTTCGATTGCATCCCGGAGCAGGAGCTGTTCATCGGGCCGCCCGAGGCGCAGGCCAACGCGCGCTTCGTCCATTTCGCCGACAAGCTCTTGCCGGTTTCCGACCGCAACAGCGCGAAGGCGGCGTTGCAGATGGTGATCGAGCAAGGCGAGGCGCCGACCAAGGCGCATCCGGACGCGCATTTCTGGGTCTTCCGCGCCATCCACGACGAATACAAGCAGGCGCTCGAACAAGCCAAGGCGAGTGGCACAACGTTCGATCCGGTTCGGCCGGTTGTCACCAACCCGATGACCCGCTTCTACGACGACACGACCGGCGGGACGCCGATCTCCGATCCGCTCACGCACCAGGTCGCCGAGTTGTTCAATGTCGGCTACGACACGATGCTTCTGATCCTGCTGCGCTTCTTCGCCCATACCGACGAGAGCGAGGACGAGCTGCGGAAGCTTTCGCTCGCCAGCCTGCACTTGATGACCAACGTGCTGCGGCCCTTGGGCGAGGCGCTCACCAAGATGCCGGTCGGGCACGGCCATCGCCTGGCGGGAAAAACCGCGGGCCCCGGCTTCGGCTACAACCGCGACATTCATTTGCTTCCGCACAAGCGCTCGGCCTGGGTATTTTTCGGCGAACGGCTGCGGGAGCTCGCGACGCTAGCGACCGGCATCATCGCCTCGCAGAGCGGGCGGCTGCCGGTCGAGGTCGAGGAGGCGGCTGCCGGGCTGCAGGCCTTGAGCCTCCAATTCGCGCCCGCCGACAAGACCTGGAACGCCGTGGCGGAGCTTGGCGAATTCCGCGCCGTCGAGGCCGCGCAGGAGCGGGCGATCAAGCCTTCGCTCAACGGGCCGCTGCTGGTGACGAACCTGGAGCGGTTTGTCGGCGCGGATGGCCAGCCGCTGCAGACGAGCCCCGAGATGGCGCTCTGCCGCTGCGGCGCCTCGAAGAACAAGCCGTTCTGCGACGGCAGCCACGCGCGGATCGGATTTTCCAGCGCCTTCGACGCGAACGAGCCGGATCGCACACCTGACCAGTCACGCGACTATCGCGGTGCGGAAATCATCGTCCATTTCAATCGGCTGCAATGTTCCGCGTCCGAGCAATGCCACAAGAATTTATCGACCGTGTTTCGGGTCGGCGAGCGGCCCTGGATCCAGGCCGACCGCGACAAGGTCGAGCGCGTCATTGAAATCGTCACCCGCTGCCCCTCGGGCGCGCTGCGCTATACGCGAAACGATGAACTCGGCCCCAGGCGCAACGATCCACCCGGTATCCGTATCCGCAAGAACGGTCCCTACGAGATCGAGGGCAATATCCCCTTGCGTACCGACCACTGGAGCGACGGCGCCGTGCACGATCACTATGCGCTGTGCCGCTGCGGCGCGTCGAAGAACAAGCCGTTCTGCGACGGCTCGCACTGGAAGGTGAAGTTCACCGACGAAGCCGGTTAGGCGGCGCGCCGCCGGCTCGCTTACGACCCGTATTTGACGCTGCAGCCGTAGGCACGCGCGCCGGAGACGGAAATCGGCTTTCCCTGCGCCAGTTCCGTCAACGCGCTATCGACGAAATTGCGCGCGGTCTTGAGGTCCTCGATTTGCGCCGATTGCTTGTCGTCGATCCCGCCGGCATAGACCACCATGCCGTCGCCGGAGATGACGAACATGTGCGGCGTGACCCGCGCGCCATAGGCGCGGCCGGCCGCGCCCTTCGGGTCGAGCAGCACCGCGCTCGGCGCCGCGCCGCGTTCGACCGTGAGCTTGTTTGCTTCCGCCGCGGTGACGTGACCCTGCATGCCCGGCGCCGAAGAAATCACCGTCAGCCACACGACGTCCCGCGCGGTCCACTTCTTCTGCAGCATCTGCATGTTGTTGCCGCGGTAGTGCTTGCCCACGTACGGGCAATCGTGGTTCGACCATTCGAGCACCAGCGTCTTGCCTTTGAAGTCGGCGAGCGAAACAGTGCGGCCGTTCGAGGCCGGCAACGTGAACGCGGGCGCCGCTGCGCCGGCACGGACTTGCGCGGCCGCGCCGGGGTGCAGGGTCAGGTCGAGGCCGAAGATCGTGGCCGCCCCGAGCACGCCGCCGACCAGACATTCACGCCGGCCGATGGATTTCATGGTGCCTCCCTTGAGCGGCGGCTACGCCGCGCGAATGGTCGTGGATCATACCGCATGATTGCAGATGCCGCTCTTCGACGAGCTCGTCAAAAGTCCGTGAACAGCGGTGCTTTTATGCTTTGAACTTCTTCGCCAGCGCGTCCGCGCCGTTGCCGAGCAGGGCCGTGTCGCCGCCGACCGCGACGAAGCTGTAGCCCCAGCCGATATAGCGCCGCGCCTCTTCCTCCGGAAACGCGAGGATGCCGGCCGCCTTGCCGACCGCCCGTAGCCTCCGGCCCGCGCTCTCGATCGCTTTCTGTACGTCGGGGTGCTGGGTATTGCCGGTATGGCCGAGCGAGGCCGCCAGATCGTTGGGCCCGATAAAGACGCCATCGACGCCCTCGACCTTCGCTATGGCCTCGATGTTATCCAGCGCCGTGCGCGTCTCGGCCTGAACGATGACGCAGATTTCCTCGTTTGCGGTCTTGAGATAGTTGGGGATCCGGCCATAGCCGGCGGCGCGCGTGCTTCCCGCAACTCCGCGGTTGCCGCCCGGCGGATAGCGCGTCGCGCGCACGGCAAGCTGGGCCTGCTCGGCATTGTCAATGAGCGGAACCAGCAGGGATTGCGCGCCGATATCGAGCGCGCGCTTGATCATCACCAGATCGTTCCACGCCACGCGCACCACGGGCGCCGCCGGGCCGTGCCGAACGGCCTGCAATTGCGACAGCAATCCCGGAATCTCGTTCGGCGCGTGTTCGCTATCGAGCAACAGCCAGTCGAAGCCACTGTCGGCGACGATCTCGGCCGCGATGTTGCTGGCAGGCTGCACCAGAGCCCGATTTGCAGCCGGCTTGCCGCAAGAGCCTGTTTGAAGGAATTACGCTGCAGTTGCATGGAGGTTCCGCTCTCTTTCGCGCGACGGCCGGCCCGACAAGGGCCGGCCGCTGGGGATGTTCAGATCGAGATTTGGATTCTTAGCGACGCTCGGTCGCGCGTATCAATCCACCGTCACCCCGCTCGCCTTGATCGGCGCGGCCCATTTCTGGATTTCGGCGGGGACGAACTTCGCGAGGTATTCCGGCGTGGCGCGATCGTTGGACACGACCTGCGCGCCCATGCCCTGTAGCCGCTCGCGCACCGCCGGCGTGTTGATGGTCTGCACGATGGCGGCATTCAGTTTCTTCACGATCGCATCGGGCGTGCCCTTGGGCAGGAAGAACGCCGTCCAGGTATAGGCCTCGAAATCCTTCACGCCTTGCTCGAGTCCGGTCGCGAGGTTCGGCAGCACCGTCGAGCGCTCCTTGGTCATGATCGCGAGGCCCTTGACGGTGCCGCCCTCGATCTGGGGCTTCGCGGTATTGATGATGTCGCAGATGTAATCGATGCTCCGGTCGGTCAGGAGATCCTGCATGGCGGGACCGGTGCCGCGATAGGCGATGTGCTCGACCTTGAGGCCAAGCACCATGTTGACCACGACGCAACCGAGATGGGTGGCGGAACCCGGACCCGCCGAGCCGAACGACATCTTCGCCTGGTTCGCCTTGGCGTACGCGATGAATTCACGAAGATTGCTCACCGGCAGACCCTTGCGCACAAGGAGCGCGATCGGCGTCTCCGCGACTAGTCCGACCGGGGTGAAGTCGGTCACCGAGTTATAGAGCGGCTTTTTGTAAAGCGTCTGGCCCTGGGCGTGGGTGCCGACCGTGCCGAGGCCGAACTTATAGCCGTCCGGCGCGGCCCGCGCGACGTTGTCGCCGCCCAGCATGCCGCCGGCGCCGCCGATATTTTCAATAGTGACCTGTTGTCCAAGGATTTCGCCGAGGCCCGCCGCGACCACGCGCGCGATCGTGTCCTGCGGCCCGCCGGCGGCGAACGGGACCACCATGGTCACCGCGCGGGCCGGCCATTCCTGTGCCGACGCAGTTCCAGTGAGGGCGAGCGATGCCGCGAGCACCGCCCCGAGAATGGTCATGTGCATAACATCCTCCCGTTCGCTTGACCGAGATTTGCGTGCCCGGCGGACGGGGTCAAGCATGGCTTGTGGCCGCGCACGGGCGCGCATATGCAGGTCACATTCGGCCGGAGTCATTGCATGACCACGATCCGCGTCGGAATCGCCGGCCTCGGCGCCATCGGCCGCGTACTCGCGCGCCGGCTCGCCGACGGCGTGCCCGGCCTGGCGCTCGCCTGCATCTCGGCGCGCGACGCGGCGAAAGCGAAAGCCTGGCGCGATGCCCAGCACATTGCATGCCCGGTCGTGGCGCTCGGTGAAATCCCCGAGCGCGCCGATCTTGTGGTCGAATGCGCGCCACCGGAGATTCTCGAGCAGGTATGCCGGCCGATGCTGGAGGCCGGCAAGCGCGTGATGGTGCTCTCCTGCGGCGCCTTGCTCACGCGGCCGGATCTCATCGAACTGGCCAAAGCCCGCGGCGGCCAGATCATCGTGCCGACCGGCGCGCTGCTCGGCCTCGATGCCGTCACCGCGGCCGCGGAGGGGACCATTCACTCGGTACGCATGACCACGCGCAAGCCGCCGCGTGGTCTCACCGGAGCGCCGTATCTTGTAGCCAGCGGGATTTCGGTCGAGGGCCTGACCGAAGCCAAGCTGGTCTTCAGCGGCAGCGCGCGCGACGCGGCGGTGGGTTTCCCGGAGAATCTGAACGTCGCCGCCGCGCTCTCGCTCGCCGGCATTGGGCCCGACCGTACCAGGGTCGAGATCTGGGCCGACCCGTCGATCAGCCGCAACTGCCACACCATCGAGGTCGACGCCGACTCCGCCCGCTTCAGCATGACGATCGAGAACGTGCCCTCGGAAAACCCGAAGACCGGCCGGATCACCGCGCTCTCGGTGCTGGCGGCGCTGCGGAAGCTCGCCGCGCCGCTGCGCGTGGGAACCTAGCCCTTATAGGTCGGCTGCCGCGGGTGCATGACCGGCGCGAAGTCCGGGAAGCTCTTCCAGCCTGGCTCCGGGAAATCCGCGCCGGGCTGCGGCGCATATTTCGAAGGCTCCACGAGCTGCAGCGTCGGGATATAACGCGGGCAATTGGGAAAAATCGCTCGCGCCTTGACGCGCACGATGAGCTGCGCGCCGACGGTGTGCTGCAGCAGCGGATCGTCGCGCCGCACCGAGGCGGTGCCGTTGACGCGCAGGCGCTTGGGCTTGAAGAAATCGACGAACAAGAGGCCGACATTCGGATTGATCTCGATATTGCCCAGACTCTTGAACATGCCGTTGCCGTCATAGTCCGGAAACACGATCTCGTCGGGCGCGCTCACACGCACGAAGCCGGGCGCGCCGCCCTTGAACGAGCAATCCGGCCGTCCTTCGGCGTCGGCGGTGGCGATGAAGAAAAAGATCGAATTTTCGACAAATGCCTTGTCCTCGTCGCTGAATCGGGTGCGCGTTAGCTTTTCTTCCAGCCGGTCGGAGATCCTGCGGCTGTCGAATTCGTCCTGCAGGCGCCGGTTGCCCTCGTGATACATGATGGAATTGGGCATGTGTGCCTCCTCTGGCTGGCGGCAGAGTTTTGTTGAAACGATAACGTCGTCGGTATCATTCGCGCGAAAATTTTCCTCAATCGTCGCTGCATCGGCAACAGATTGTTGCCGACACTCCCAGTTCGTCAAGCCGCTTACGATTTCATTGCGATTTGCCCTTCTAGGTTGCCTGCATCGTTCAACCCTGCAGGAGAGTTATAATGCGTATCATCAAGACCCTCGCGCTCGCCGCGGTTCTCGCGGCCGGCACATCGGCCTTCGGCCTCGCCGAGGAAGCAGCGCCGGATTCCATCGCCAACCACGAGCCGGTCTTCGGCACTTGGTTCGACGTGGCCGCGGCCACGGCCCCGCAGACTGTGACGACCGCCGGCGCCACTCCAGGTTCCGGCTTCGCGGTGGATCGCCGAACGGTTCGCGCCAATCGCAATGCGGAAGATGAGATCAGTTCCGCCGCGCCGAGGCGGAAAACCCGGGTTCCAGTGCCAGCTCTGACTGAGAAGCGGCGGACCTGAGCAAAGCGGCCGGCCTTCGGGCCGGCCGTTTTCGTTTCTAGTAGAACCCCGGTGTCGCGCCGCCATCGACCGCGATCGCGGTGCCCTGGATGTGCCGCGCCCGTTCGCTGCACAGGAACAGCGCAAGCTCCGCGACGTCCTCGGGCTTGCCGATGCGCGCGATGCCCTGAGCCGCGAGCGCCTTCTCCACGGCGTTCTCGATCGAGATGCCTTCGGCTGCGGCGCGCGTACGGAACAGATTGGTAACCCGGTCGGTCTCCGTGAGCCCCGGATGGATCGAGTTGACGTTCACGCCTTCGCGCTTGCCGAGGCCGGCCAGCGCCTTCGCGAAATTGGCCATGGCTGCGTTCACCGAGCCGCCGATCGTGAACATCGGGTCCGGCGTGCGGGCCGCGCCGCCGACCACCGCAAGCACGTGTCCCTTGCTCAGTTTCAGCATTGGCCAGAACAGCCGCGACAGGCGCACGGCGGACAGGAATTTCAGCGCGAAGCCGTCGGTCCAGGCCTCGTCTGAGAGTTCGAGAAACGCGCCGCCGCGTGCCGCGCCCGCCGAATGCACGAGGATGTTGCAGCGGCCGTACTGCTGCTCGACTTGGCGGAACAATGCCTCGCAAGTCTCGGGTTTGCGCAAATCTCCGGCAAAGGTGAGGGGTCGCGCGGCGCCGGACTTTTCGATCGCGTCGGCGGCGGCGGCCAGATTTTTCTCGGAGGCGGCGGCGATGACGGTCTGCGCACCTTCACGGGCGAAAGCTGCGGCAATGGCGCGGCCGATGCCCCGGCTGCCGCCGGTGACGACAACGATCTTGCCTGTGAATTCCATCGGCATGAAGCGCCTCGGGCCCCGCGCGCTTCAAGCTATGGGTCCCGCGCTGCGGTTGCAAGGACCGTGCTCAACGCGCGGGTTGCGAAGTCGCCCGCTCTTGTTAAACTGACTCCAACTGAGAAACAGAGGATTACCGCGCACGCCGTCGAGCTTAGGCTCCGGCGGCGCGGGAAAGGACCGTCATGACGGACGAGCCGCGCGCGGGCGTGCCTGCGCCCAGCGGATCGGCGCGAAGGCGCAAGCGCCATCGGCGCTGGCGCGAGCATGGGCGACACGGCGCGGCGCGCGGCCATGGCGGGCATGGCCGGCTCTATGCGGCGCTCGACCTCGGCACCAATAACTGCCGTCTGCTGGTGGCGCAGCCGACCGGCGAAGCCTTCCGCGTGGTCGACTCGTTCTCGCGCATCGTGCGGCTGGGCGAGGGGCTGTCGCGTACCGGTAAACTCGCGGATGGCGCGATGGATCGCGCCATCGGTGCGCTCCGCATCTGCGCCGGCAAGCTTAAGCAACATAGCGTCGCCGGCTCGCGCCTGATCGCCACCGAAGCTTGCCGCGCCGCGGAAAACGGCGAGCAATTCCTCGCGCGCGTCCGCCAGGAAACCGGACTCGAGCTCGAAATCGTGGAGCGCGGCACCGAGGCGGCGCTCGCCGCGCGCGGCTGCGCTTCGCTGCTCGATCCGGCGGCCGAAGGCGCCATCCTGTTCGACATCGGCGGCGGCTCCTCGGAACTGGCCTGGCTCGGCCGCGCCAGCGCGGTCGATCGCGGGCCGCCCAGCGCATCGGTGCGCGACTGGGTCTCGCTGCCGCTCGGCGTCGTGACGCTGGCGGAGCGTCATGGCGGCGAGCGGGTGAGCGCCGAAACCTTCGCCGCCATGATCGGCGAGGCCGAGCCCGCCATTGCCGAGTTCGCCGCCCGCACCGGAACCAACGGCGGGCACGGCATGCATCTTCTGGGCACCTCCGGCACGGTCACCACCATCGCCGGCGTGCATCTCAAACTCGAGCGCTATGACCGCAAGCGCGTCGACGGCCTGTGGCTCGATGCGCGCCAGGTCACCGAAGTGGTCGAGCAGCTCGCGCGCACCAGCTACGAGGAGCGCGTGGCTAATCCATGCATCGGCGCCGAGCGCGCCGACCTGGTGCTGGCCGGCTGCGCTATTTTGGAGGCGATCCGCCGCGTTTTTCCCTTTGAGCGCCTCCGGGTCGCCGACCGCGGACTGCGTGAAGGCATGCTGATCGAGCTCATGCGCGCCGCCGGCGCCTGGGCGCCGCGGGCCGCGCAATGAGCGCCGGCGAGCGCGGCCGCACCAAGCTGCGCCCTGCGCGCGGGCGCAGCGTGTCGTCGCGCGCCTGGCTGCAGCGCCAAATCAACGATCCCTATGTGCGCCGCGCCAAGCGTGAAGGGTATCGCTCGCGGGCGGCCTATAAGCTCGCGGAGATCGACGACAAGCATCGTCTGCTCAAGCCCGGCGGGCGGGTGATCGATCTCGGCGCTGCGCCCGGCGGCTGGAGCCAGATCGCCGCCGAGCGCATCGGCGCGGCCGAGGGCAGGGGTCGCATAATCGCCATCGACATCCAGGAAATGGCGCCCATGCCAGGGGTCGAGTTTCTGCGGCTCGATTTTCTCGATCCCGCCGCCCCGGGGCGATTGCGGGAAATGCTCGGCGGCAAGGCCGACGTCGTGCTGTGCGACATGGCGGCCAACGCCACCGGCCACCGCAAGACCGATCACCTGCGCATCGTCGCGCTGATCGAGGCCGCGGCTGTGTTCGCTCGCGAGGTGCTGGCGCCGGGTGGCGCTTTTCTCGCCAAGGTCATCCAGGGCGGCACCGAGACCGCGCTGCTCGCCGAACTCAAGCGCGAATATGCGAGCGTCAAGCACGTGAAGCCGCCCGCGAGCCGCACTGGCTCCGCCGAGCTCTATGTGCTGGCCAAGGGCTTCCGCGGCGCGAACCACGATAATCTTTTTTAGCCGTAGGTTTCTTTCTCGCCATCGCGGCCATTCGTCGTGTTTAAAAAAATGCTGCAAGGAGGGCCGCTTATTCGGGTGGAGGGGGATCGCTTGACTTTGCTCAAGTGTAATCGGTCCAGAATTGAGTAATTGAATCAAGGGAGAGGGGGGGTGCACACGAAAATGATCTCGCTATGGCCCACATAGAGGGTCGTTTCGAACGGCCATCGACCGTAGCGGCTACTCCAAAACCGTTGGAACCGAATGGAGCACTCGACCGTTTGGCTGGGGAGGTATTCCATTGCGCCACGTGATCATCGGAAAAATCCGGGATTGGTACATTCTATGGATCGCTGTATGCGCGATCGTGCTCGGCCTGTTTCTTGCCTCTTATCCGGCCTCGAAAGAGCGTGAGCCGCTTGCGTCCAAGGCGCCAACGTCCGAGCTGGCACGCTCGCGCGCCGACCTTGCGCCTCCTCCAGCGAGTCGCCCTGCTGCGCCGCTGCCGGGCGAGACATTGCGACCGCCGGCCGCTCAGCCCGCGCTGGCGCAGCATGATCGAATGTCGCAGGCGGCTCCTCAGACACGGGCACCTGAACCGACGCCTGTTTCGACATCGGCCCCGCTCGCCGCTATTGGCGATGTCGCTGTTGGCCGGCAGGTTTACCGAAAATGCCAAGCCTGCCATTCCCTGGAGCCGGGCAAGAAGATGTTGGGCCCGAGCCTCTCCGGTATTGTCGGCAAGAAAGCCGGCCAAGTTCCCGACTTCAACTACTCTCGGGCTCTCAAGAACTCGAATATCGTTTGGGATCTTGCGGCGCTCAATGCCTACCTGCTCGATCCGCAGAAAATCGTGCCGGGCAACCGGATGCCGTTTCCGGGGCTCAGGACGGACAGCGAGCGCCGAGACGTCATTGCGTATCTCGCAGCAACCTCGTCTCCGGCAGGCGCTCCGGTCGTCGCGCAGCGCACGCCGCCTTCGGTGGCCCCGCAGCCGGCGCCACAACCCGCGCAACCGGCGGCGGCGGCCCCTTCGGCGGAGCAACGTGCCGTCAGCTACCTGCCGGATATCAGATACACGTTGCGTTCCGGCATCGCCGAAGGCCGGATGGTCTATCTCGGCGTCGGCGGCACAATCGACGGCCAGGTGAATCCGATCCTGTCGGCGGCCGAAGGTCAGGTCGTGCAAGTCACGTTGTTGAACGGCGAGGGCGCCGAGCACGATATTGTCTTCCCGGACCAGGACGCCAAGTCGCCCCGGATTTCCGGCAAGGGCACCAGCACGACCTTCGTCTTCCGCGCCGTGCGATCCGGCGACTTCATCTACTTCTGCAGCGTGCCCGGTCACCAGCTTGCCGGCATGCAAGGGCAATTCCTGGTCACGCCCAGGCCGCCCGCGGCGGTGGTCGTGGAAGCCGATATCGCGCTGAGATCGACCGAGATTCCGCCGCCCGTCGGCAAGCGTGAGCCGCAAACGATCCGCGTCGATCTGTTGGCCGTTGAGCTGGAGGGTCGCCTCGCGGAAGGAGCGACGTACGGCTACTGGACCTTCAATGGAAAAGTGCCGGGCCCGATGCTGCGTGTCCGCGTCGGCGATACGCTGGATGTCCATGTCAAGAATTCCGCTGACAGCACGATGATTCACTCGGTGGATTTCCACGCCGCGACCGGACCGGGGGGCGGTGCGGCCGTCACGCAGGTCGAGCCGGGGCAAGAGAAGTCCTTCAAGTTCAAAGCGCTCGTTCCGGGCCTGTACGTCTATCACTGCGCGACGCCCATGGTGGCGCACCACATCTCCAATGGCATGTACGGCCTGATCCTGGTCGAGCCCGAGGGCGGCCTGCCGCCGGTTGATCGCGAATTCTACGTGATGCAGGGCGAGATCTATACTGAAGCGGCGTTCGGCCAGCGCGGCAGTCAGGAGTTCAGCGTCGAGAAGCTTCTGAACGAGCGTCCCGAATATTTCGTCTTCAACGGTTCTGTCGGCGCGCTTTCCAAGCTGCACCCGCTTCAGGCCAAGGTGGGCGAGACTGTCCGCATCTATTTCGGGGTGGGTGGACCGAACTACACCTCCTCCTTCCACGTGATCGGCGAAATTTTCGACCGGGTATACAATTTCGCCGATGTACTGAGCCCGCCGGCGCGCGGGATACAGACCGTGACCGTGCCCGCCGGCGGCGCCGTGATCGTGGAGTTCAAGCTCGACGTTCCCGGCAACTACATCCTGGTCGATCATGCGCTCTCGCGCCTCGAGCGCGGGCTGGTCGGAATCCTGCAGGTCGAGGGTCCGCCCAATCCCGAAATCTTCGACGGCAAAGTGGAGCCGGGATCAGGGCACTAGGCGAGGAATCATTGGACTTCGCGGAAAATGTCTGCGTCTGGCCCATCCCGGCCCCGGCGCGACGTCCGACTTGAGTTCGTAATGCGCTCCAAAACAGACATAGACCAACCGGCGCTCATCAAGCGCGAGTTATGAGTACGCTGCCTAGATCTGCCGGTCGGTTTCCGCCGCGGCCTCCGCTGCCGCCTCTTTGATGGCCGGGCGGCGTGTGAGCGCCGAACCGGCGTCCTTCGGCAGCCAAAGCACGAACAGGACGCAGCGACAGCGAAATCGCGCCCACGATCAGGAACGCGATCTGGAAATCCGAGACGAGAATCGCGCTGCCGCCGCGGCTGTAGCGCAACGTCTCAAGCACCAGTGCGGCCACCGTGACTCCGGCCGAGATCGAGAGCTGCTGCGCCACGCTCGTGAAGCTGGTGGCCTGGCTCATCGACTTCGCTTCGAGATCGGCATAGGCCAGCGAATTCATGCTGGTGAACTGCAGCGAGCGGAAGAAGCCGCCGACCAGCAGCAGCGCGATGATGAACGTGTGCGACACCCCCGGCACGAACAGCGCGCAGGCGGCGATCAGCCCGGCGGCGATCGCCGCGTTATAGACGACCACGCGTTTGATGCCGAAGCGCCGCAGAATCGGCGTCGCGGTCGCGCGCATCAGGATCGCGCCAATGGCGCCGGCGAACGTGAGCGCGCCGGACGCGAACGCAGTCAGCCCGAAGCCGAGCTGAAACAGCAGCGGCAGGAGAAACACCATCGCCCCGATGCCGATCCGGAACAGCGATCCGCCGATGATGCTGGCGCGAAAGGTAGGAACAGAAAGGAGCTTGAGGTCCAGCACCGGGGCCTTCGTCGTGCGCGCGTGCAGCACATAGGCAATGACCAGCCCCGATCCGACCGCGAGCATGAATACGGCCACGCTCACTGGCAGCAGGCCTTGCCCAATCGTGGTCAGCCCGAAGGCTATGCCCGCAAGGCCCAAGCCGAGCAGCATGAGCCCGCGCAGATCGAGCGGGGGCGGGTTCTTCTCGCGGAAATTCTCGATGAATTTCGACGCCAGCAGCAGTCCGAGGATTCCGATCGGGATATTGATCCAGAAAATCCAGCGCCAGTGGAAATAGGTGGTGATGAAACCGCCGAGCGGCGGCCCGATCAGCGGCCCCATCAGCGCGGGCACCACGAGCCAGGCGAGCGCGGACACGAGCTCATGCTTGGGCACCGTGCGCACGATCACCAGCCGTCCGACCGGCACCATCATCGCGCCGCCCAGGCCCTGCAGCATGCGGAACAGCACGAAATCCAGCAGCGACTGCGAGAAGCCGCAGGCGACCGAGCCCAGCGTGAATACGACGATGGCGGCGCGGAACACGGTGCGCGCGCCGAAGCGGTCGGCCATCCAGCCCGATACCGGGATGAACACCGCGAGCGACAGCAGATACGACGTCAGCGCCAGTTTCAGCGCGATCGGGTCTTCCTTGAGGTCGGCGGCGATCGCCGGCAGCGACGTGGTGAGCACCGTCGCGTCGATGTTCTCCATGAACAGCGCGCTGGCGACGATGAGTGGGGCGACGGCGTATTTGGGGATCATGGGCACGAGTCGGCGGGTGCGAAGTCATAGCGCAGCGCAAGGCGGCGCGAAACATGGCATAGGGTCCGCCGCAAAGGCCGATTCATGCCGACCCCTCGCGAAAAGCGAAACGTCCTGCTGCTCCTGGCCTGTCAGGCGCTGGTGCAGACCGGCACCGTGGTCATCATCACCGCGGGCGGGCTCGCCGGCCACATGCTGGCGGCCAACAAGAGCCTGGCTACGCTGCCGATTTCGGCGCTGATGATCGGCACCATGATTGCGACGATCCCGGCCTCGCTCATGATGGGGCGCTATGGCCGGCGGGCGGGTTTCGTGCTCGGGGCGCTGTTCGGCGCGGCCGGCGCCGCACTCGCGGTCGCCGGGCTGGTCCAAGGTTCGTTCTGGCTGTTTTGCCTCGCCCACGTCTTTTACGGTGTGAATATGGGCTTCGCGCAGTTCTATCGTTTTGCCGCAGCCGATGCAGCGAGTGCCGAGTTCAAGAGCCGCGCGATCTCTTACGTGCTCACTGGCGGCGTCATTGCCGCTATCGCCGGTCCGAACCTCGTGTCCTTCACCAAGGACTCCGCTGCGAGCGGCACGTTCGTGGCGAGCTACGCGGTGATCGTGATTCTGTGCTTGGTCGCCGCCGCGCTGATTATATTGCTCCGGATCCCGCCGCCCGTGCAGGAGAAAGTGAACGAGCCGGCCCGGCCGCTATCGGAGATCATGCGCCAGCCGGTCTTCATCGTGGCGCTGGTCGGCGCCGCGGTCGGCTATGGCGTGATGAATCTGGCGATGACCGCAACGCCTTTGGCCATGGCCGCTCACCATCACAGTATCGGCGAGACCGCGACCGTGATCCAATGGCACGTGCTCGGCATGTTCGTGCCGTCGTTTTTCACCGGCACGCTGATCGCGCGCTTCGGCGCGCCGAAGATCATGCTCGCGGGCGTCGCGCTGCTCGCCGGCCACTTGGCCATCGCGCTTTCGGGCAACGAATTTCTCTATTACCTCTCGGCGCTGACGCTACTCGGGATCGGCTGGAATTTCTCCTATATCGGCGGCACGACGCTGCTGACCGAGGCGTATCGCCCGTCCGAAAAAGCCAAGGTGCAAGGTGTCAACGATTTCACGATTTTCGGCACCGTGGTCGTCACCTCGCTGATTTCCGGCGCGCTGCTGCATGGCGTCGGCTGGGTCGGCGTCAATCTCTTCGCCGTGCCGTTCCTGCTGCTCGCGGGGATCGCCTTGCTCCTCTTCATGCTGCGCCGCCGGGGCAGGGGCGATCTGGCGGCCGCTGAATAGCGCTCAGCCGACCTTGGTGAAATCCGGCGGCCGCCGCTCGGAGAAGGCGCGGAACGCTTCCGCCGCCTCCGGGCTCTTCAGGCGCGCGGCGAACTCAGCGCCTTCGCGCTCCATGACGGCGACGATGGCGGCGGCATCGCGCATCAGCTGCTTGGTGGCCTTGAGTGCGCCGGCCGGCTTGGTCGCCAGCGCACGGGCCGCATCCATCGCGCGCTTTTGCACTTCGGCCGCGGGAACCGCCGCCGTCGCGATCCCGATCTGCACCGCCGTCTTGCCGTCGACCGGCTGGCCGAGCGCGAACATGGCGTAGGCCCGCGCATAGCCGATGCGGGCCGGCATCAGCCAGGTCGAGGCCGCCTCCGGCACCAGCGCGAGATTGACGAACGGCGTCGTGAGCTGGGCGTCCTCGGCGATGATCACCACGTCGCAATGCAGCAGCATGGTGGTGCCGACGCCGACGGCGCGGCCCTGCACCGCGGCGACATAGGGCTTGGTCGCGTGCGCCAGCGCCTGCAGGAAGGGGCTGGCGCCGAGGCCTTCGCGCGGCTTGGCCCCGGTGGCGGCCGCCGCGAAATCCATGATGTCGTTGCCGGCCGTGAAGGCGTCGCCCTCGGCCTGGAACAGCACGACGCGCACGGTCGGGTCGGTCTCCGCGCGCTTCATCTCCCGCACCAGCACCTCGTACATGGCGTTGGTCAGCGCGTTCTTCTTCTCCGGCCGCGCCAGAGTGAGCGTGAGAACGCCGGAATCGAGCGCAACGCGGACATGCTCGGACATGGTGAACCTCGGGCGGCGGCGGCCCTGCTTGTAGCATTTTTCGCCCGTTTGCAGACGGTGTGGAAACCGTCGCCGGCTCTAGGCAGGCGGGGGAGAGCATGCTAACCACCCTCGCCAACCCGCCGCGGCACTCGATTCACCCCCGCGCCGTAACGATTTCCGGAAATTGCCGGAACAGGAGTTGGCGATGTCCCGTCTCCGCGACGGCCTCGCGCAAGAAGCGCTCACCTTCGACGACGTACTCTTGAAGCCCGGGCTCTCGGACGTGCTGCCGTCCGAGGCCGACGTCCGCTCGCGGCTCACGCGCACGGTCACGCTCAATATCCCGATCCTCTCGGCCGCCATGGACACGGTGACCGAGGCCCGCCTCGCCATCGCCATGGCGCAGGCCGGCGGCATCGGCGTGATCCACCGCAACCTTTCGCCCGAGGACCAGGCCGAGCACGTGCGCCGGGTGAAGCGGTTCGAATCCGGCATGGTGGTGAACCCGGTCACCATCCACCCGGGCGCCACGCTGCAGGACGCGCTCGACCTGATGAAGCTGCACGAGATTTCCGGCATCCCGGTGGTGGAGCAGAAGGGCAATAACCGCCCCGGCAAGCTCGTCGGGATTCTGACGCACCGCGACGTGCGCTTCGCCACCAATCCCGAACAGCCGGTTTCCGAGCTGATGACCAAGGAAAAGCTCGTCACCGTGCGCGAGGGCGTGAGCGAGGACGAAGCCAAGAAACTCTTGCACCAGTTCCGCATCGAGAAATTGCTGGTGGTCGACAAGGACTATCGCTGCGTCGGCCTGGTCACCGTGAAGGACATCGAGAAGGCGGTGAAATATCCGAACGCCTGCAAGGACGAGCAGGGGCGCCTGCGCGTCGCCGCCGCCACTACCGTGGGCGACGTCGGCCATGCGCGCAGCGAAATGCTGGTCGAGGCCGGCGTCGACGTGGTCGTGGTCGATACCGCGCACGGACACTCGAAGCGCGTGCTCGAGGCGGTGACGCGGGTCAAAAGGCTGTCCAATGCCGTGCAGGTGCTCGCGGGAAACGTCGCGACCAAGGAGGGCGCCAAGGCGCTGATCGATGCCGGCGCCGACGCGCTGAAAATCGGCATCGGCCCGGGCTCGATCTGCACCACGCGCGTGGTCGCCGGCGTCGGCGTGCCGCAGCTCACCGCCATCCTCGACGCGGTCGAGGAGGCGAGGAAGAGCGACACGCCGGTGGTGGCCGACGGCGGCGTGAAATTCTCCGGCGATCTCGCCAAGGCGCTCGCCGCCGGCGCCGAGAGCGCGATGATCGGAAATCTCTTGGCCGGCACCGAGGAAAGTCCGGGCGAGGTGTTTCTCTATCAGGGCCGTTCGTACAAGAGTTACCGCGGCATGGGTTCGGTCGCCGCCATGGCGCGCGGCTGTGCCGACCGCTATTTCCAGCAGGACATCAAGGATAATCTCAAGCTCGTGCCCGAGGGCATCGAGGGCCAGGTACCGTTCAAGGGGCCGCTCGCCAACGTGCTGCATCAGCTCGCAGGGGGCTTGCGTGCGGCCATGGGCTATGTCGGCGCGCGCGACCTCAAGGAGCTGCGCGAGAAGGCGCAATTCGTCCGCATCTCCGGCGCCGGCGTGCGCGAAAGCCACGTCCACGACGTCACCATCACGCGCGAGAGTCCGAATTATCCGGGGCGAATGTGAAGTCGCCGCGGATTTAGCTTCCCGTCTGCCAGCGCGAGATCGCCTCGAACGGGTGGATGAGTTGAATGATATTGAGCGTGAGGTTGTCCCGAATGGCATAGGCCAGGGACAGCTCCGTCGCGACGACGAGGGCGATGGTCGACCACACCGGCAGGATCCGCGCCAGAGCGACGCCGATTGCCGCCGCCAAGGTGTCGAACACGGAATTGATCACGCTGTCGCCTACATAGCCCAGCGCGAGCGCCGACTGGCGATAGCGGTTGATGATAAGCGGCGTGTTCTCGAAAACTTCCCAGCTCGCCTCGATCCCAATTGCCAGCGCGAAGCGCGCGCCGAAGGGTACGCCCGGCGCGATCAGCCAGAGCACGAAATAGAAGATCAAGCCGTGGATGACGTGGGAATAGGTGTACCAATCCGTAAGTTGCTGGGAATTCTCCGCGCTCGACACCAGCCCGTGCCATAGCTTGATCGTGCCGCATGCGCAGATCGGCGGCTGGCCCATCGCGAACAGCACAAGTGCTTGCAGCGCGACGATCGCGGCGACAACCAGTAAAAGGACGAGAAGCCTTTGGCCGTCCCATCGCGCGACCGGCACCTGCGAAATGTTCACGACGCTGTTGCTCCCTTGGCAGCTGCGGAGCTAGGACCAGCCCACCAGCTGTTTGATGAATACGGGAATCGTGCCGGGCCCAAGCAGTCGGGCCATGAGGATGGTGATCGCGTAGTAGCTCCAGTGCGTTATGTAGGAATAAGCGAACCCATTCGGCACGCGCAGCAGAAGATAGGGAAACGCAAGCCCGAAGATCGCCGCGACTCCGACGAAGCGTATCACGTAGGGAATCGATACGCCTCCGAACAGGCCAGCAGAATGTGTGTGCCGCCGAACAGCGCCGCGCAGATGAGGGATATCTTCCGCAGGCTATATCGCTGCGCCGACAAGGAAAGAGCTACGAGCGAGGATGAGCAGTTGCTGAAACAGAATCTCGATCGACTTCGGCAGGAAATACCATGACGTAGCGAACGGCAACTCCGGCGGTTGTAGCCCTCGCGGATGTGGAGCGGCGGCAACGCGGGAAGCACGTACGCAGCGAACAGTGTGCAGCCCACGAAAGCGAGCGACCAAACGATATAGCTGGTCAGCGGGTTCTCGAACTTGGTCCATCGGCCGTAAAGAGGCCAGAACATGATGACCGCAATCCAACCCAGAAAACATAATACAAGGTGATCGCGACGGATCCGGCATTGTAGGTCGTTTGCACGCCAAGGGCCGGCAGCAAAAGATAGTATCCGAGATCTGAAACGATCCACAGGCCGGCGATCTGTGCCAATGTCGCTATGAGTTGGGCTCGTTGCGCACGTTTTGCATTGAGAATCGAACGAGTAGGCATCGCAATCCTTTACGATTTGGCGAGCGTATCGCTCATCTCAGAGCTGAGGTGCTTGAGCCAGATCAAAGCCGGAACTGCCGGTGCCTGCATTCTGCACCGAATCAAGGGTTCAAAGATAATGCGGCAATTTGCGCTTAGAGCATGCCTTGTCCTGTTCGCGGTTCTCGGATTCGGGGTTGCGGCAGCGGACAATGCACGCGCACCGAAGCCGCCCGTCGCTGCCGTAAAGCCCAAGATTTTCGAGGAGCACGGCCGCCGTCGAGGGGACAATTATTATTGGCTGAAAGATCGCGCCGATCCAAAGTCCCTCGCATATCTCAGAGCGGAGAACGCTTACGCCGAAAAGCGCCTGCGGCTTTTGAAGCCGCTCATGGCGGACATTCAGACCGGGATGCGATCGCACCGGGATGACGCTTTCCTCGGCGCGGGCTTTCACGACAATGGCTACTACTACTGGGCCGTTTATGGGAAGGACGGCGAGTATCCCTTGGTTCAGCGGCGCAAGAATCAGCCCGATGCCGCAGCCGAGATCGTGCTCGATGTGCCAAAGCTGGCGAAGGGCCACAAGCAGTTCATCTTGAGCAACTGGCTGGTGAGTCCAGACGGCGCACTTATCGTGTACGCGATAGATTTCACGGGCGGGAACCAGTTCCAGATTTTCATTCGCTCGATCGTGACTGGAAAGATCATTGGTAAGGGTATTGAGAGCATTGCCGATGATTTTGTCTTCTCGTCGGATAATCGATTTCTTTTCTATCGGGGTTCCGACGAGAATGGCGAACGATTGCGCGTGTGGCGACACGCGATCGGGACCGATCCCGAGACCGACGCAGTGGCCTACGAAGAGGCCGATAATACTTTTGGATTGAAGCTGCGCCTTTCGAAATCGCGCAAGTTCATTTTGCTCGAAATCGATCATCAGCAGACGACGGAAGTCCGCTACCTCGCCGCCGATGATCCGCAAGGAGAATTCAAGGTCGTTGAACCGCGCCGGATCGATGTGCGCTACTACGCCGACCACCTCGGCGACCGCTTCTATTTGTTGACCAATCTCGAAGCGCCGGATTTTCGTCTTGTCACGGCACCAGAGGCGACGCCCGGCGTCGCCCACTGGACGAATCTAATTAGCGAAACCCGCGGGCGTTACATCTCGAATTTCAAGATTTTCAACGCGTTCATCGCAATCGAAGAGAGCCACGATGCCGTCAATTCGGTTCGGGTGTTTCGTTTGGCGGACATGAAGGAGATTGTCATCCCGCGGCCGACGGCGATCGGCGTCGCATCGATCAGCCGTGCTGCGAACCGCGAGCCGTCAACCACCAAGCTGCGTCTTACATTCGAAAGTCCACTGCAGCCATGGACGCTCTACGAGTTCGAAATGAAAACGGGCGCGCTTGCACAATTGCGTCAGCAGCTGCCCGGAGGGCACTTCGAGCCCGAGCGTTACGCAATGGAACGTATCGACGCTACGGCGCCCGACGGCGAGAAAATCCCGGTCACGATCGTCTATCGCAAGGATTTGCGCAAAACTGCGGGCAATCCGACGCTCGTCTACGGCTACGGCGCCTATGGCTCCAACAGCAATCCTGGCTTTCCCAGCGGCTGGTATCCGCTGATCGATCGCGGTTTCGTCTATGCCATCGCGCATGTGCGCGGCGGCCGCGAGATGGGTCAAAGTTGGTACGAGCGAGGGCGGCTGCTGCATAAGCGTAATACATTCACTGACTTTATTGCCGTGACCGAGACGCTGATCGAGCGCGGCACGGCCGACCCGCGGAACGTATTTGCCATCGGTGCGAGCGCCGGAGGCCTGCTCATGGGCGCGATCGCGAATATGCAGCCCGATCTTTATGCGGGCATCGTGGCCGAGGTGCCGTTCGTCGACGCTATCACCTCGATGGCCGATCCTTCAGTTCCGCTTACCACCTTCGAGTACAAGGAGTGGGGAAATCCGGCGATCAAGGAAGAGTACGAATACATGCTTGCATACTCGCCCTACGATAACGTTTTGGCGCAAAAGTATCCCGCGATGTTCGTCACCGCGGGTATTTACGATAGCCAAGTCGATTATTCCGAAGCCGCGAAGTGGGTGGCAAGATTGCGCGCCACCAAGACCGACAGAAACGAGTTATTGTTCCTGATTGATATGGAATCGGGACATTCGGGGCTTTCCGGCCGATTGAGATGGCTCGAGCAACGCGCAATGGTTATTGCTTGGCTCATCAGTCATGTACGATGAGCGGCGTTGTCAGATCGAAAATTGTCATCTAACTAGGCAAGCACCATGTCCATCCAGGCCGTCCTGCTCCCCGTCTTCGTCCAGGTCGCGCTCACGTTCGCGCTGCTTTATTGGAACGGCTATGTGCGCGTCGGGCACACAAGGCGCGGCGAAGTGAAGCTCCGCGACATCGCGCTCCGCCAGGCCAATTGGCCCGAGCAGGCCACCAAGATCGGCAACTCGCTCCTCAATCAGTTCGAGATCCCCGTCCTGTTTTATGCGCTGGTCGCTTTCGCGTTGCTCACGCGCAAGGCCGATCTCGCGTTCGTGGTGCTGTCGTGGATCTTCGTACTGTCGCGCCTAGTGCACGCATTCATTCACACTACGTCCAACCGCGTGAGCCGCCGCTTCTACGCCTATAGCGTGGGTACGGTCACGCTCCTGATCATGTGGGTGATTTTCGCACTTCGCATTCTTACCGACTGAGCGGTCGCCAATCCCGGTCGCGCCTGAAGATGACCGAGAAATTATTCGCGGGCATCGGCACGACTTCGACCAGCGAAAGCCCGTTCTGCCCCGCAAGCGCGACGACGTCTTCCATGTCGCGCAATCCCCATTCGGGATTACGTTTACGCAGGTCCGCATCGAACGCCTCGTTGCTCGGCGCCGTGTGCTGGCCGTGGCGCCGATAGGGTCCGTAGAGGAACAATATGCCGCCGGGAACGAGCGCGTGCGCGGCGCCCGCCAGAAGCTGCGTCGTCGCGGCCCACGGAGCTATATGGATCATGTTGAAGCACAACACCGCATCGGTTCGCTCGACCGGCCAGGGATTGGCGCCGACATCGAGTTTGAACGGCGGCCGCACATTTCCGAGCCCGCTATGCCGTAGCCATGCGGAAATCGAAGTCAGGTGCTCCGCGTTCAAGTCCGTGGGCTGCCACGTCAGCGACGGCAGCGCGGTGGCAAAGTGCGCAACGTGCTGACCGGTGCCGCTCGCGATTTCGATAACGAGGCCGGTCTCCGGCAGGAAGCGCTCGAGGACTTCGAGAATCGCCGCCTTGTTTCGTTCGGCGGCCGGCGCCGTGAGCCGTCCGTCATCGCTGCGTCCGGCGGTCATGCGCGACATTGGCGTCCTGCATCTGCTACACGGGCCAGTGCGAGACGGATTCCTAGCATGACTCAATGCACACGCCGAAACACCGCGATCACCGCGCCATGACGCCCGCCGCCCGCCTTGCCGCCGCCATCGAGATTCTCGGAGAGCTGGAAGCGCGCTCGCGTCCCGCGGGCGACGTGCTGAAGCAATGGGGCATCGCGCATCGCTTTGCCGGCTCGGGCGACCGGTCGGCGATCGGCAGCCTCCTGTTCGATGCGCTGCGCCGCAAGGCATCTTCCGCCTGGATCATGGGCGAGGGCACGCCGCGCGCGATCCTGCTAGGCACCATGAAGCTCGCGCGCGGCCTCGACGCCGGCGCGATCGGAAAACTCTGCGACGGCTCGCGCTATGCGCCGGCGGCCTTAAGCGATGCGGAGCGCGAACGTCTCGCGAGTGCGAATCTCGAAGGCGCGCCGCCGCCCGTGGCCGGCGATTATCCCGAATGGCTCGATCCGCATCTGGCTGAAACCTTCGGCGACGAACGCGCGGCCGAGGGCGCGGCACTGGCCGTCCGCGCGCCGCTCGATCTGCGCGTCAACACGCTGAAGACGACGCCCGACAAGGCGCTCGAAGCGCTCTCGCACCTGGAAGCCAAGCCCACGCGCTGGTCGCCCTTGGGGCTCCGCATCGTGCTCAACGCGGAAGGCAAGCAGCCGCCGGTCACTTCCGAGCCGACTTTCCTCAAGGGCTGGTTCGAAGTGCAGGACGAGGGCTCGCAGCTTGCGGCGCTGCTCGGCGGCGCCAAGCCCGGCGAGCACGTGCTCGATCTGTGCGCCGGCTCCGGCGGCAAGACGCTGGCGCTCGCGGCGTTGATGGAGGGCCGCGGACAGATTTTTTCTTATGATTCCGATCTGCGCCGGCTGGCGCCGATCCACGAGCGGGTACACCGCGCCGACGCGCACAATGTTCAGGTCAAGAGCCCGCGCGGCAAGCAGGACGTGCTTGCCGATCTCGCTGGCAAGATGGACCTCGTGCTGTTGGACGCACCGTGCACCGGCACTGGCGTTTGGCGCCGCCACCCGGATGCCAAATGGCGCATGCGCCCCGGCGCGCTGGAGCAGCGGGTGAAGGAACAGGCCGAACTGCTCGATGCGGCCGTCCGTTACGTGAAGCCCGGCGGCCGCATCGCCTATGTCACCTGCTCGCTGCTCGACGCCGAGAACGGCGCGCAGCTGCGCGCCTTCGTCGCCCGCACGCCCGGCTTCGCCATCGTGCCGCCCGCCGAAGTCGCGCGCGGCTTGGGCGATCGCGGCTTCATGCTCGGCAAGGCGGCGCTGCTGAGCGGCGAGGGGCTCCTGCTTACGCCCCGGCGCACCGAGACCGATGGTTTCTTTGTTAGCATCCTGAAGCAGACCCTCATGAGCGCCTTGCCGCCTGCCGCCTGATCCCTTAATCCCTCGCCATGAGCGCGCCCGAGAAAACACTCTTCAGATCGGCGTATCCGTCTTCGTGAGCGAGACTGGAGAGAGGCTGCTAATGTCGCTTGGCCCGCTGTCGAGCTTTGGCAAGAAGCTCGAAAAATTTGTACGCCAAATCGTCGGACGAAAGCCCCGGGACGACTTCCTTCACAGCGTTCAGGGAGTCGTACACGTCGGCGCTCACATCGGCCAGGAGTGCACGCTCTATTCCGAGTATGGGCTCAGAGTTCTCTGGGTGGAGCCGATTGCGGAGGTGTTCGACGAGCTGGTCGTGAACATTGCCGGCTTTCCAGAGCAGCGCGCGATACTCGGATTGGTGACGGACCAGGACGATGTGGAGTACGATTTTGGTATTTCGAGCAACAGGGGCGGGTCCTCGTCGGTGCTGCCGCTTGCGCGGCATCGTGAAATGTGGCCGAGCATAGAATATGTGGAAAGTCGCCGGATGCGCGGGATCACGCTCCAGTCGCTGTTCCGGCGCGAACGCCTGTCGGCGCGCGATTACCAAGCGCTGGTCATGGACGTGCAGGGCGCCGAGCTGATGGTGCTCAAGGGCGCCGGCGATCTGCTCCAGAATTTCCGCTTCGTTAAAGCGGAGGCGGCCGATTTTGAGAGCTATGCTGGCGGCGCTCGGCTCGACGACTTGCAAGCCTATTTGCGGAACGCGGGATTTGCCGAAATACGCCGGCATAGGAACGCGCACGACCCGGCAATCGGGACCTATTGGGACGTGGTATGGGAGCGGCGACAAAGTGACTAGATCTCCGCAAGGCGCGAATACCCTATCTGTGGTTTCGAGCGCGCCCGCCCACGACAAGATTCTCATCGTCGATTTCGGCTCGCAGGTGACCCAGCTCATCGCGCGGCGCGTGCGCGAGGAGAAGGTCTATTGCGAGATCGTGCCCTACCAGAAGGCCGAAGCGGCGTTTCGCGCGATGCAGCCGAAAGGCGTCATCCTCTCCGGCGGTCCGGCCTCCGTGCTCGACAAGGACGCGCCGCTGGCGCCGAAAGCGATCTACGAGGCCGGCGTCCCGGTGCTCGGCATCTGCTACGGCGAGCAGGCCATGGCGCACCAGCTCGGCGGCGTCGTCGAGGGCGGCCATCATCGCGAGTTCGGCCGCGCCGAGGTCGAAATCAAGAAGCCGTCCGCGCTCTATGACGGCGTGTGGAAGGTCGGCGAGCGCTATCCGGTCTGGATGAGCCACGGCGACCGGGTGACGAAATTGCCCACGGGCTTCGAAGCGGTCGGCAGCGCACCGAACGCTCCCATCGCCATCATCACCGACGAGCAGCGGAAGTTCTACGCCACCCAGTTCCATCTCGAAGTGATGCACACGCCGCACGGCGCGCTGCTGCTGCGCAATTTCGTGCGCAAGATCGTCGGCGCCCGCGGCGATTGGACCATGGCCGCGTTCAAGGACGAGGCCATCGCCAAAATCCGCGCCCAGGTCGGCAAGAGCCGGGTGCTGTGCGGCCTCTCCGGCGGCGTCGATTCGGCAGTCGCAGCCGTGCTGCTCCATCAGGCCATCGGCGACCAGCTCACCTGCGTGTTCGTCGACCACGGCCTGTTGCGGCTGGCCGAGGCCGCCAAGGTGCTGACGCTGTTTCGCAAGAGCTACAACATCCCGCTCGTGCACGTGGATGCGTCCGACAAGTTCCTGGCCGCGCTCGCCGGCGTCATCGATCCTGAGGCCAAGCGCAAGATCATCGGCAGGCTGTTCATCGACGTGTTCGAGGCCGAGGCCAAGAAGATCGGCAAGGTCGAGTTCCTCGCCCAAGGCACGCTCTATCCCGACGTGATCGAAAGCGTGTGCTTCACCGGCGGCCCGTCGGTGACGATCAAGTCGCACCACAATGTCGGCGGCTTGCCCGAGCGGATGAATCTGAAATTGGTGGAGCCGCTGCGCGAGCTGTTCAAGGACGAGGTGCGGGCGCTCGGCCGCGAGCTCGGCTTGCCCGAGGCCTTCGTCGGCCGCCATCCGTTTCCGGGGCCGGGGCTCGCGATCCGCTGCCCGGGCGAGGTCACGCGCGCGGCGCTCGACGTGCTGCGGCTGGCCGACGAGATTTTCCTCGAAGAAATCCGCCGCGCCGGGCTCTATGACGAAATCTGGCAGGCCTTCGCGGTGATCCTGCCGGTGCGCACCGTGGGCGTCATGGGCGACGGGCGCACCTACGATCAGGTGGTGGCGCTGCGCGCGGTCACCTCGACCGACGGCATGACCGCCGACTTCTACATGTTCGAGCCGGCCTTCCTCGGCCGCATCGCCACCCGCATCATCAACGAGGTCAAGGGCGTCAACCGCGTGGTCTACGACGTGACCAGCAAGCCGCCCGGCACGATCGAGTGGGAGTGATCCGGCGTCTCGAATCCAGCGAACTTTTTCCATGCCGCGAATATTGATCCCGCACGGCCTCCTATGGCAGCGTCGCAGCCGGTGAGGCACGCGGCCAAGGCCGCCGATCAAGCAGTGTTTGGTGACATGTCGGGTACACGAATGGGCGTGCGTCACGGGCTGCTGTCGATCGCGACCGGTCTTGTCCTCGGCGCCTGCGCCAATCTGGACGTCGTGCTGGAGGGAGCGCCGCCCGCACCCACGAAGGCCGGCGCGGTCTTTCTGTTCCCCGGCTTCAACCTTCCTGGAGACACCTACACCACCTCGGGGACCCAAACGCTGACCCGGAAGATCCGCTCCCTGGGCGTCCGTGCGGAGATCGATTATGCGAGCCAGTGGGAAGCCGTCGCCGAGCGTTATCTGGCGGAAGGCGCCGATCTGGCTACGACGCCGGTCGCGGTGGTCGGTTACTCGCTCGGCGCCGACTCGGCGGTCGAATTCGCCCGCAAGCTCGGCCAGGCCGGGGTGAAGGTGCAGACGCTCGTGGTGGTCGAGCCGTTCAGCCGGGTGCGCGTTCCGGGCAACGTCGCCCGCGCGCTGAATATCTTTACCGGCGGCGGCGTCTGGTCCTCCAAGATCGAGCCGGACCGCGACTTCACCGGCTCGCTCGAGAACTTCGTGTTCAACGACGGCACGGCGAACGACCACTGGAGCCTCAATCGCATCGACAAGGTCTATGAGATGGTCGTGGCCGAGGTGCTCGACGAATACGGCGTGCGGCCGCGCTGGCCGGAATACGCACGGCCCACGCCTGCGCCGCGCTCCGGCAAGCGCAAGAGCGCCGCGCCGCGCGTGAAAACGGATGTTGCGCGCTGACCGGCCGGGTCCGGCATGAACGTTGATAGAGTCGCATAGCGCCGCACGCCCGCGCGAAATTTCCCCGCTGCTATAATGACTTCTAAAATTCCTCGAAAAAATCTATCCACACTCTTCCGCGCGCCCTTAAGTTGTTCGCGTCTCGATCCACGAGGGGCGCATCCGGATGCGACCTATGTGGGGTCGGGATCGGCGCCCGCGGGCGCGGTTCGCAGCCGCGCACTCGGGACGCTCCGGGACCCCGCCTCGGACCACTAAGAGTCCGCGCGAGGAGCTCGCTGACGGAGAGGCAGTCACAAGCGATTGCCTCACGAAAAGCGCGGCCCGGGGTGCGAAATCGCCGGACGGAGCGCCGCGAGGCGCCGCGCCTCGGGATCGAGGCGCGAACAAGACCGACGTTGCGCCGGACGGCGCTCCGTCCCCCTCACTCAAGTGAGGGGAAGCCATGTCCCCGCGAAAGCGGGGATCGGTGAGGGGAAGCAGGATCAAACCTCGGGGCGAAAACCGCTCGCGAGAACGGGCCGGCGTGCCTGCCGTGACAGGCCCGGGAAACGCGTCTAGCTTCCGCCGCGCTCGAACCAACGGAACCGAACCATGCTTCTGATGCTCGCCGGCCTCGTTGTCTTCATCGGCACGCACGCCTTCACCGCGCAGCGCGATGCGCGCGCGGCGGTCATCGCGCGGATCGGCCAGGGGCCTTACATGGGCCTCTACTCGCTCGTCTCCACAGCCGGCGTGCTGATGGTCGCCTATGGCTACGGCATTTGGCGCGCGGCCGAGCCGGCGCAGCTCTGGTCTCCGCCGATCGGGGTGCGCCATCTCGCGCTTTCGCTGATGATCCCGGCGGCGATTCTGCTGGTCGCCGCCTATGTGCCGAGCCACATCCGCCTCTGGCTCAAGCATCCGATGCTGGCCGCGATCAAGCTCTGGGCGCTCGCGCATCTCTTATCCAACGGCGACATCGCCACCATCGTGCTGTCGCTCGCGGTGCTCGCCTGGGCGGTCTATGCCCGCATTTCGATGAAGCGGCGCGACGAGGCGCCAAAGCCCGCGCCGCGCGGCTGGGTGGGCGATGGCAGTCGCGGTTTTCGCCGGCCTCGCGCTCTATCTCTTCCTGCTCTATATCTTCCATCCCTACGTCGTCGGCGTGTCAGCGATCTGAGCCATGAACGAAGAAACCCGCCGCATCACCGCGCCCGAGATCAAGGCCCGCAAGGGCGGCGAGCCCATCGTCGCGCTCACGTCGTATCACGCGCACACCGCGGCGCTGATCGACCGCCATGTCGACGTGATCCTGGTCGGCGATTCGCTCGGCATGGTCATGCACGGTCTCGAGACCACGGTGCCGGTCACGCTCGACATGATGATCCTGCAGGGCAGGGCGGTGATGCGCGGCTCCCGGCGCGCGCTCGTGGTCGTCGACATGCCGTTCGGCAGCTACGAGGAGAGCCGCGAGCAGGCGTTTCGGAACTGCGCGCGCGTGCTCAAGGAAACCCATGCCGGTGCGGTGAAGCTCGAAGGCGGCGTGCGCATGGCCGACACCATCCGCTTTCTCGCCGAGCGCGGCGTGCCGGTCATGGGCCATGTCGGGCTCACGCCGCAGGCGATCAACACGCTCGGCTCGTTCCGCGCGCGCGGCCGCGACGAGAGCGAATGGGCGCCGATCGTCGCCGATGCCAAGGCGGTGGCCGAGGCCGGCGCGTTCGCCATGGTGATCGAGGCCGTGGCCGAGCCGCTGGCGCGGAAAATCACCGGCGAGGTGGTGATCCCGACCATCGGCATCGGCGCGTCGCCGGCCTGCGACGGTCAGGTGCTGGTGCTCGAGGACATGCTCGGGCTGTCGCCGCGCGTGCCGCGCTTCGTCAAGCGCTACGGCGAGCTCGCCTCCCACATCGAGGCCGCGGTCAAGGATTATGCGCGCGAAGTGCGCACCCGCGAGTTCCCCGGCTCGGCGAACGTCTACCAGCTGAAATCCAAGCCCTGAGAGGGGTTTGCCACGATCTGTCCACATCTATACGGTACGCCGCTCACCGCATGGCGTCGGTGAATCCCCGGAAAGTCAATGTCCGACATACTCCGCGAAGTCGACGAGGAACTTAGGCGAGAGCGCTACCAGAAACTCTGGGAGCGCTACGGCATCTATGTCCTCGGAGCGGCCTTCGTGCTCGTCGTCGCGGTCGCCGGCTGGCGCGGATGGGAATGGTACGCGACGCGCGAGGCGTCGCGGGCCGGCGCGCGCTTCGAGACCGCGCTCGAGCTCGATGCCGCCGGAAAACAAACCGAGGCCGATGAGATTCTGGCCGGGCTCGCCAAGGACGCGCCGCGCGGCTACCGCACGCTCGCCCGGTTCCGCACCGCGGCGGAACTTTCGAAGCGCGACAACCCGGCCGGGGCCGCCGCCTATGACGCGCTGGCGGACGACACTTCGATCGAATCCTCGTTTCGCGACCTCGCCAGGGTCCGCGCCGCTCTTGTGCTCGTCGATACCGCTTCCGTTTCGGAAATCGCCCGCCGGCTCGACCCGCTGATCGCCGGAAATTCCGCGTTCAAGGCTTCGGCGCGCGAAATCATGGCGCTCAGCCGCTTTCGCGCCGGCGAACGCGAGGCCGCACGCCGGCTGTTCGCCGAGATCGTGGCCGATCCGGAAACCCCGCCGTCGCTGCGCTCGCGCGCGCAACTGATGCTCGCGCTTTTGCCGGTCGACGCGGCGCCGGCGACGCAGTAGAAGATGCAAATGCGCTTTGCTCGATTCCGTATCGCCCGAAACCTCCTGCTTGCCGCCGCGCTCTCGCTCGGCGTTGCCGGCTGCGAGGGCGCCCTCGACATATTCGACAAGCTCGACTTCATGAGCTCGGCGAAGAAGCCGTTGGCCGGTGACCGCAGGGCGGTCTTCCCCACCGGCGTGCCGGGGATCGAGACCAACGCCCAGCCGGCCCAGCCGACCAACGCCAACGTTCCGCTCTCCATGGCGCCGCAGACGCCCGCGACTCCGCCCGAAGCCACGCCGGGCCAGCCTGCCAATCCGCGTGCGCCGCGCACCGCCCAGCAGCCGAAGAACCCCGCCGACGCCTGGGACGGCACCCGCTGAGGGGTCCGCCCCTCGCTCCGCACAATGCAACCGACCATCGCCATCGTCGGCCGGCCCAATGTCGGCAAGTCGACCCTGTTCAACCGCCTGGTCGGCCGCAGGCTCGCCCTGGTCGATGATACGCCCGGCGTCACCCGCGACCGCCGCGAGGGCGAGGCTACGCTCGGCGATCTTTCGTTCCGCGTGATCGATACCGCCGGCTTCGAGGAGGTGCCGCGCCCGGGCCTCGAGGGCCGCATGCGCGCCCAGACCGAGGCCGCCATCCGCGACGCCGACGCCGTGCTCATGCTGGTCGACGCGCGAACGGGGATCACGCCGGCCGATCACGCGTTCGCCGATATCGTGCGCCGGGCGGGCAAGCCCGTGATCCTGGTCGCCAACAAGAGCGAGAGCAAGCGCGGCTTCGAGGCCGCCTTCGAGGCTTACACGCTCGGGATCGGCGATCCGGTGGCGATCTCGGCCGAGCACGGCGAGGGGCTCTCGGATTTATACGCGGCGATCCGCGAGACGCTTCCCGCGTCCGAAGAAGCCGCCGAGCCCGTGGGCGACAAGCCGATCCAGGTCGCGATCGTCGGCCGGCCCAATGCCGGGAAGTCCACGCTGGTGAACAAGCTGCTGGGCGAGGAGCGGCTGCTCACCGGGCCCGAGCCCGGCATCACCCGCGACACCATCACCGTCCGGCTGCAGTGGCGCGGCCGCGCCTTCGAGCTGTTCGATACCGCGGGTCTGCGCCGGCGCGCGCGGATCGTGGAGAAGTTGGAAAAGCTCTCCGCCGCCGATGCGCTCCGCGCCATCCGCTTCGCCGAAGTCGTGGTGCTGCTCATCGATTCCGAACGCCCGTTCGAGGAGCAGGACCTGCGCCTGGCCGATCTCGTGATCGAGGAAGGCCGCGCGCTGGTGCTCGCGATCAGCAAATCCGATCTGGCCGCGGCGAAGGCTATCGCGCCCGAAGCATTTGCGCACCGAGGCCGACCACTGGCTGCCGCAGGCCAAGGGCATGCCGGTCGTGCCGGTGTCGGGCCTGACCGGCGAGGGGCTCGACCGCCTGCTCGACGCGGTCGTCAAAATCCACGAGGTGTGGAACCGCCGCGTGCCGACCGCGGCGCTCAACCGTTTCCTCGAAGGCGCGATCGAGGCCAATGCGCCGCCCGCGGTTTCCGGCGCGCGCATCAAGCTGCGCTACATGACGCAGCCCAAGGCGCGGCCGCCGAGCTTCGTCCTGTTCGGCACGCGCACCGACGCGCTGCCTGAATCCTATCTGCGCTATCTGGTGAACGGCCTGCGCGATGCCTTCGACCTGCCCGGCGTTCCGATCCGGCTGTCGTTCCGCGAGGCAAAGAATCCCTTTGCCGGCCGCAAACGCGACTGGCAGAAGCAGAACAAGCGCGCCCGTGCTAAATGAGACGCCACGCCTGAAGCCAATTCCATGACCGATCAGCCAACGCCAACGGGACCGCGCCGCGCAGCGGTCGTCTTCATCTTCATCACCCTGGTACTCGACATGTTCGCGCTCGGGATGGTCATCCCGGTGCTGCCCAAGCTCGTGGAGATGTTTCTCGGCGGCAACACGGCCCGCGCGGCGGAGATTTTCGGCCTGTTCAGCACCGCCTGGGCGCTGATGCAGTTCCTCTTCTCGCCGGTGCACGGCCTGCTGTCCGATCACTTCGGCCGCCGGCCGTTGATCCTGCTTTCCAATATCGGCCTCGGCCTCGACTATATTCTGATGGCGCTGGCGCCCGATCTTTGGTGGCTGTTCGCGGGCCGGCTGATCTCCGGCATCTGTGCCGCGAGCATCGGGACCTCGTTTGCCTATATCGCCGACGTGACGCCGCCGGAACAACGCGCCGGAAAGTTCGGGCTGCTCGGCGCCGCGATCGGCGTCGGCTTCGTGCTCGGTCCGGCGGTTGGCGGCGTGCTCGGGGTTTATGATCCGCGGTTGCCGTTCTGGGTCGCGGCGGGCCTCAGCCTCGTCAACGCGCTCTATGGCTTTTTCGTTCTTCCGGAATCGCTGCCGCGCGAGCGCCGCGCGGCGCTCGATTGGCGCAAGGCCAATCCTGTTGGGTCGCTCAAGCTCCTGCGCTCGCACGCGGAGCTCACCGGCCTCGCCGCCGTCAATTTTCTGACCAACCTCGCGCATGTGTCGCTACCTGCGATCTTCGTGCTCTATACTGGCTATCGCTATGGCTGGAACGAGCGCGACGTCGGCCTGTCGCTCGCCGGCTACGGCGTCTCCTACATGATCGTGCAGGCGGTGCTGACCGGCCGCATGGTCAAGCGCTTCGGCGAGCGCACCATGCTGCTCGTGGGCCTGATTTTCGGCGTCGCCGGCTTCGTGATCCTCGGCCTCGCGCCGAACGGTGTTTGGGCCTGGATCGGAATTCCGGTGACCTCGGCCTGGGGTTTCGCGGGCCCGGCGCTCCAATCGATGATGAGCCGAAAGGTGAGCGAATCCGAGCAGGGCCAGTTGCAGGGCGCCAATGGCTCGCTCCAGGGCATCGCCTCGCTGATCGGGCCGGCGATTTTCGCCTCGACCTTCGCCTACGCGATCGGCACCGGAAGCGCGTGGCAAGTACCGGGCGCCTCGTTCCTGCTGGCAAGCTTGATGCTGGCGGCGGCGGCCTTAGTTGCTTGGCAGATCACGCGGTCCGCGTGAAGCGGCGGCTTAGGGCGCGCCCGGAATTCGGCGTATCCAGCGCAGGATCGTCGTCATCATATTGGCGAACGCCTTGGGCGATTGGCCGCGCCGGGGCGCCAGCGGAATCAGAGTGCTGGGTCGCGACGGTCTGGCTCTGGGTGAAACGGAAAATGCCTTCGCGGCCGTGCCGGCGCCCGAGCCCGGAGGCCTTGTAGCCGCCGAGCGGCGAGTCGATGGCCGACCACGCCGCGCCATAGGCTTCGTTGATATTGACGGCCCCGGTTTCGATCCGCGCGCCGATTTCCCCGGCGCGTCCCGTGTCGCGCGACCAGATGCTGGCGCTCAGGCCATAGTCGCTCGCGTTGGCGAGCCGGATCGCTTCCTCGACGTCGTCGAAACGGTTCACCGCGACGACCGGGCCGAAGGTTTCTTCGCGCGCGACCAGCATCGCCGGCGTCACCTTGGTCAGAATCGTCGGCTCGAAGAAATAGGGCCCGATATCCGGGCGCGCCCGGCCGCCGGCGAGCACCTGCGCTCCCTTGGCCACGGCGTCGGCGACGTGCGCCGTGACTTTTTCGAGCTGCTCGGGCCCGACCAGCGATCCCATGTCCGTGTCGAAGGAAAAATCGGCGGCGACCCGCATGGCGCGCGTGCGCGCGACGAAAGCATCGAGGAAGCGGTCGTAGAGCGCGCTTTGCACATAGAGCCGCTCGGCGGAGATGCAGAGCTGGCCGGCATTGGTAAAACAGGCGCGCACCGCGCCTTCCGCGGCGCGGTCGAGATCGGCGTCCGCCAGCACGATCAGCGGGTTCTTGCCGCCGAGCTCGAGCGAGACGTGGATCAGGCGCTCGCCCGCGCGCGCCGCGATCTTGCGGCCGACCTCCGTCGAGCCGGTGAAGGCGATCGCATCCGCGGCTCGACCAGCGCGGCGCCGGCGACTTCGCCGCTGCCGGTCACGACCTGAAACAGATCGCCGGGAAGACCCGCTTCGACCAGGAGATCGACGGCGAAACGGGCGAGCAGCGAGGTCTTCTCCGCCGGCTTCAGCACGATGGCGTTGCCGGCGAGCAGCGCCGGCAGCGCGTCGGTGACCGCGAGCGTGAGCGGGTAGTTCCAGGGCGAGATGATGCCCACGACGCCGATCGGATGGCGGTGCTCCGATGACGCGGGTGAGGAAAGGGATCAGGCCGCGGCGGCGGCGCGAGCGCAGGAAGCGCGGGCCGCGCCGCGCGTAGTAGCGGGCGGTGATCGCCACATCGACGATTTCCTCGAAGGCGTGCCGCCGCGCCTTGCCCGCCTCCAGCTGCATGAGGTCGAGGATCTCGTCGCGCCGGTCGAGCACGCGGTCGTGGAAGCGCAACAGCACCTTGCTTCGCTCGGCGACCGGCAGCTGCCGCCCATCGTCTTCTGCGCGCCGCGCGCGCGCTCGACGGCGGCGAACACGTCCTCGCGCGTAGCGAGCGGAATTTCGCCGATCGGCTTGCCGGTGAACGGCGCCTCGACGGCGATGCGTCTTTCGCCCGGGCGCGGCGTCGACCAGCCGCTTCGACAGGCGACGCGCGAGTTCGGTGGCGCGCGCGGGCAAGGTTGCGTTCATGCGGGTGCTCAGACGAGCTTCGGCGGCTGGAACTCCAGCAGCGCCTTCATCGGGTAGCTGTAATATTTCCCGCTCTCCTGCCACTCGGGCAGGCACATTTTGAGAATATATCCGGCGACCTGCTCGGGCGTGTCGAGCGTCATCGGGTCCTCGCCGGGCATGGCGCTGGCGCGCATCTTGGTGCGGATCGGGCCGGGGCCGAACACATTGACCTTCACATTGGTCTTGGCGGTCTCCGCCGCATAGATGCGCGCCAGCATGTCGAGCGCGGCCTTGGAAACCGAGTAGGGGCCCCAATAGGCGCGCGCGTGCGCGGTGATGCCCGAGGTCACGAACACCACGCGGCCGGCTTCGGCGGCGCGCAGCAGTGGATCGAGCGAGCGGATCAGCCGCCAATTGGCGGTGACATTGATCGCCATCGTGTCGTCCCAGGCCTTCGGATCCACGTGGCCGAGCGGCGAGATCGGCCCGAGCAGGCCCGCATTGCCCACCAGCACGTCGAGCCGCTTGTAGCGCTCGAACAGCGCCGCGCCGAGCCGGTCGATGCCGTCATAATCTTTCAGATCGAGCGGAACCAGCGTCGCGCGTGCCGCCGGCTTTCTTGATCGCGTCGTCGAGCTCCTCGAGACCGCCGACCGTGCGCGCGACCGCGATCACGTGCGCGCCGGCCTCGGCCAGCGCGAGCGCCGCGGCATATCCGATGCCGCGCGAGGCGCCGGTAACCAGCGCGATCTTGTCGGAGAGGGGCTTGTCGTCATCGGGCATCGCCGTCATCCCGGTCGCGCAGCGAAGAACGAGGCCGGAATCCGTACCAGGGCTCGAGATCGCAGGCCCGTGACAGCTTCGGACGCGTCGGCTTCCCCGCGCCCGGGATGACAGGCGACATCAACTCGCTTCGGCCAGCAGGGAAAGCTGCCGTGGGCCGACTTCGCCGGTGCGATCGGTCAGCGCCGTCGGGTATTCGCCGGTGAAGCAATGGTCGGTGAATTGCGGCCGTTCGGCATTGCGGCCTTTCTCGCCCATGGCGCGATAGATGCCATCGACCGACAGGAACGCGAGGCTGTCGGCGCCGATATAGTTGCGCATGCCTTCGAGATCGTGGGTCGCGGCGAGCAACTTGTCCTTCTCCGGCGTGTCGATGCCGTAATAGTCCGGATGCTTGATCGGCGGCGAGGCGATCCGCATGTGCACCTCGCGGGCGCCGGCCTCGCGCAGCATGCGCACGATCTTCACGGACGTGGTGCCGCGCACCAGCGAGTTGTCCACCAGCACCACACGCTTGCCCGCGATCGCGGCGCGGTTGGCGGAATGCTTGAGCCTGACGCCGAGCTCGCGAATGTGCTGCGAGGGCTCGATGAAGGTGCGGCCGACATAATGGTTGCGGATGATGCCGAGCTCGTAGGGGATGCCCGATTCCTGGCTGTAGCCGACCGCGGCCGGCACGCCCGAATCCGGCACCGGCACGATCACGTCGGCGCTGGCGCGCGCTTCGCGCGCCAGCTCGCGGCCCATGGCCTTGCGGACGTCATAGACCGGCTTGCCGCCGACGATCGAATCCGGGCGGGCGAAGTAGACGTATTCGAATATGCAGGGCCGGGCCTGCATCGGCGGGAACGGCTTGATCGATTGCAGCCCTTCCTCGGTGATGACCACGACCTCGCCGTTCTCGATGTCGCGCTCGAAGCGGGCGCCGATGATGTCGAGTGCGCAGGTCTCCGACGCCAGGATATAGGACTTGCCGAGCCGGCCAAGCACCAGCGGGCGGATGCCGAGCGGGTCGCGGGCGCCGATCAGCTTCTTGTTGGTCAGCGCCACGAACGAATAGGCGCCTTCGAGCTGGCGCAAGGCGTCGATGAAGCGCTCGACGAAGCGCGGCATTTTCGAGCGCGCGACCAGATGCAGCATCACCTCGCTGTCGCTGGTAGATTGCATCATGGCGCCTTCGCGCACCAGCTGGCGGCGCAGCGACAGGCCGTTGGTCAGGTTGCCGTTATGGCCGATGGCGAAGCCGCCGCCGTCGAGCTCGGCGAACAGCGGCTGCGCGTTGCGCAGGATGTTCTGGCCGGTGGTGGAGTAGCGGGTGTGGCCGCAGGCGATGCGGCCAGGCAGACGATCGATCACCTCACGCCGAGTGAAGTTGTCGCCCACGAGACCGAGCCGCTTTTCGGAATGAAATTGCTTGCCATCGTAGGTGACGATGCCGGCCGCTTCCTGGCCGCGGTGCTGCAGCGCGTGCAACCCGAGCGCGGTGATGGTAGCGGCATCCTGATGATCGAAGATGCCGAACACGCCGCACTCCTCGCGCAGGCGGTCGTCGTCGAGGTCGCGTGGCAACGCCTTTACCCCGTCTTCGACTTTGGCCATTAGGCCCTCCGGCTCGAAAACTCAGCGGCCCGTGCCGCGGGTGCTCTCGAGCAATTGTTCGAACCATTGCCGGTCGGAACGCTTGTACCCGTTTTCGGCCGCCCGTTGCGCGAGCCTCGGCTGTGCATCGCGCTCTGAGCGCTGGCCGGGAGCGGGAGTTCTCGGGCGTATCGTCGTCACGTGGACGCTTCAAGCGCTTCAAGATGGCGGTTTCAGGGTCGTCCGGCAATATGGATAACAGCCAGTCTCCGGTTCCCTGCAGCACCACGCGCGAGCGGGCGTTCTTGGCCCAGTCCGGCTGGCTGTTCCCCGGCACCAGCCAGGCGAAGAACAGGAACGCGACCACCATGATCACCAGCCCGCGTGCCAGCCCGAACACGAAGCCGAGCGTCCGGTCGAGCGCGCCCACGCGGCTGTCGAGGATGGCGTCGGAGATTTTCACCGTGACCAGCGAGACGATGAGCAGCGTGCCGAGAAACAGCCCACCGATGGCGATGCCGTTGGCGACGAGATCGTTGCTCACGTATTGCTTCACAAAGGGAACGGTGCGCGAAAAGCCATAAAGCGTGACGCCGGCGGCGACGATCCAGGAGGCGATCGACAGGATCTCGCGCATGAAGCCGCGGACCATGGCGAGCAGGCCCGAGATCAGCATGACCCCGAGCAGAACGATATCGAGAAGGGTGATGGGCATTCCTCAAAAGCTCCGCGGCGGCCCGAGTCGCGGCATCCGGCCGCGCGCTATATAGCCTTGCCTCTTGTCGCAGTCACCCGTCTTCCGCGCCCCCTGCGACGGAGCGGCGCGGCCTTGGCGCCCGGGCGGCAAGATCGGCGACGACGCTCGCCAGCGAACCTACGGTTACGACTTGCAGGCCTTCGCTCGCCGTGCCCCGGCCATTGTCGGGTACCACGGCCCGGGTAAAGCCGAGCTTACCGGCCTCCTTGAGCCGTGCGGCGGCCTGCGGCACGGCCCGAACCGCGCCGGAAAGGCTCACCTCGCCGAAATAAACCGCATCGGCCGGCAGCGGCGTACCGGTGAGCGCGGAAACCAACGCGGCGGCTACGGCCAAGTCCGCGGCCGGCTCCACGATGCGCAGGCCGCCCGCCACGTTCAGGTAAACGTCGTGGCCCGAGAGCCGCACCCCGCAGCGGGCCTCGAGCACCGCCAGAATCATCGAAAGCCGGTTCGGGTCCCAGCCGACCACGGCGCGGCGCGGCGTGCCGAGCGTCGTCGGCGCGGCGAGCGCCTGAATTTCGACGAGCAGCGGCCGCGTGCCCTCGATCCCGGCGAACACCGCGGTGCCGGGCGAGCCCAGATCGCGCTCCGACAGGAACAACTCGGAGGGGTTGGCGACTTCCTTGAGGCCGCCGCCGGTCATCTCGAACACTCCGATTTCGTCGGTCGGGCCAAAGCGGTTCTTCAGCGCGCGCAGGATGCGAAACGCGTGGCCGCCTTCGCCCTCGAACGACAGCACCGCATCGACCATATGCTCGACCACGCGCGGGCCGGCGATCTGGCCGTCCTTGGTCACGTGGCCGATGAGCACGATGCAGGCGCCGGTGGTCTTGGCGAAGCGGAGCAGCAACTGGGTCGCGGAGCGCACTTGCGTCACGGTGCCGGGCGCCGATTCCTGCGTCTCGGTCCACATGGTCTGGATCGAATCCACCACCACGAGGACCGGAGGCTGATCGGCCTTCAGCGTCGCCAGCACGTCCTCGACGTTGGTTTCGGCCATCAGCTCGACCGGAGCCTCGGCGAGGCCGAGGCGTCCGGCGCGCATGCGCACCTGGGCGATCGCTTCCTCGCCCGAGACATAGACGACGCGCTTGGCGCGCAGCGCGAGCTTGGCCGCGGCCTCGATCAGCAACGTAGACTTGCCGATGCCCGGATCGCCGCCCAAGAGGATGACCGATCCCGGCACGAAGCCGCCGCCAACCACCCGGTCGAATTCGGCGATCCCGGTTCCGATACGCGGCGCTTCCGCGCCGCCGCCCTGCAAGGTCTCGAGTTTGATGACCCGGCCCTTGCGGCTGGTGCGCTGAGCGGAAGGGACGGCGGCTTGTGCCGCCTGTTCCTCGCTGATCGTGTTCCAGCCGCCGCAAGCGTCGCACTTGCCGCTCCAGCGCAGATGGACCGCGCCGCAGTTCTGGCAGACGTAGGAGTGACGGGCTTTTGCCATGGAGGTTGAGGAACCGCAGGAGTCGCCGCACGAATCTAGCACAAGTTCGAAAAGGCCGACCGCAAGCCTGTGCAACGATTTGGCAACGATCAGGCTGCAGGATGCTCGCCGCATCAGGCAGGCCAGGGATGAACCGGCAGCAGCCGCTGACTTCGAAGTACGCGATGGGGATCGGGGCGCTTTTCGCCGCGATCGGTCTCTATTTTGTCCTGGTCGGGCTCGGCCTGCTTCCGGTCCCCGGCGGTCCCCGAAATCTGCACGCTCCGTACTGGGTCGTGGCGTGCGCGGGGCTGGTCTTCTTCCTCGGCGGGGCTGCCGTCTTCATTCCGGCGACGGCTGGTGACCTGCCGGCCAACGGCGAAATGCCAAAAAACGCTCCGCGCTGGATGCACTTCACCCAGTATCTGTTCGGGCTGGTGATCTACCTATGCTTTGCCCTGATCGCGAGCTGGGTCGCATTCGGACCAGGATCGCGCAGCTTCAGCGGGACCGTTCCCGTGGGCGAAATCGGCGGACGCATCGCTTTTGGAATTGGCGCGCTCGCGATGTGGTTTGCCGCGATTGCCTTCGCGCTCCACGGCGCCCGGAAACTTCGCGACGACAATCCCGGCTAGCCGGTTCGGCACTGAACTGGTCTAATGGCGCGAGGGAAGCGGCCATGACCCAATCGCATTGGCGCCCGATCGACGGCGTGAACCTGAAGACGCTGAGTGCGGCCCGCGCTCCGGCCCATTACGCCGCCCAGTGGCTCGCCCGCGCCGGCTACGCCTATGTCCCGCCCAAGCCGGACTCGAGCCACACCAACGTGGGCTGGGATGACGCACTCGACGGCTTCGCCACACACCCGCTCAAAGGCGACCTGCGGCTCGGCCTGAAAATTCCGCAACTGTCGCTCGTGCTCGTCGAAGGGAAGGCGATATCGAGCTTCCCCCTGGACAGCCGCACCGACGCGGACGCCCGCGCCTGGCTCGACAAGGAGTTGAGCGCGCGCGGCCTCGACGCCAAGGCGCTCGACCAGCCGTTGCCCTACGAGCTGCCCGCGCATCCCATCGCCAAGGGCGGGGCCTATCGCATCAACGAGAGCGCCAAGGGCCTCGTCACGCTCGCCGCGTGGTTCGGCAACGCCAATGCATCGCTCGGCCGCATCCGGGAGGCGCACAACAGTGGCAAGCTGCAAGCCTCGCCGGTACGCTGCTGGCCGCACCACTTCGATCTGGCGACGCTGATCCTGCTCGACGGCGATCCGGAGAAGGGCCGCTCGGTCAATATCGGGCTGTCGCCCGGCGACGGCACCTATGATGAGCCCTATTTCTACATCACGCCCTGGCCGTTTCCGGACCGCGCGAAGCTGCCGCTACTGCCGCCGATCGGCCATTGGCACACGCTCGGCTTCACCGCGGCGGTGGTACTGGCGAGTTCGATCCTCGAATCCACTCATCCGCAGAAGGAGACCGACGTATTTCTCGATGCGGCGGTGGCGGGGTCGCTCAAGGCGCTGGGCTAAATTCCGCGAAATCGCTTGTCACCGCTGCGCGACGGCACCTTCACCAGCGCTTCGCCGTCGAGCACCGTTTCGCCTCCCACCATGCATGTGCAGCTCAGCCGGGCGCGGAACTTCTCGGGAATAAGCTCGGAGACAACGACCGCCACTTCCACCGTGTCGCCGATCTTGACCGGCGCACGAAAGTTCAAGGTCTGCGAAATATAGACCGCGCCCGGCCCCGGCAGGCGGGTGCCGAGCACCGCCGAGATCAGACTCGCCGTGTAGAGGCCGTGCGCGATCCGCGTCCCGAACGGGGTAGTGGCTGCGAAGTGCTCGGAGAGATGGATCGGATTGCGGTCCCCGGTCACCTCGGCGAACCCGACCACATCGGAAGAGGAAACGGTTTTCGAGAGCCGCTCCGTCATGCCGGCGGACAAGTCCTCGAAATAGAGCGTGCGCAATTCCAGGATCATGAGAAATAGGCGGCTTGCTAGTGCAAGCTTGGCCCTTTCAGGAACCGGTTGCGGTCGCCCGAGGCGATACGCAGGTCGAGGGCGCGTCCTTCGCGCCAGATTTTCAGCGGCACTTCCACGCCGGCGCTGCCGAGCGACCAGATTTTGCGGAACACTCCGGCCAGGTCGCTCGCCGGTGCGTCCGCTACGGCCGCGACCACGTCGCCCGTCTTGAGACCACCGCGATCGGCGGGCCCGCCCGCGGATAATCCTGCGATCACGATGCGGTTCTCGACTTCCATCGCATAGATGCCGAGCCAGGGCCGCGATGGCTGATTGGCCCGGCCGATCGTGAGCAGGTCTTCGAGGATCGGCTTCAAGAGATCGATCGGCACGATCATGTTCAGCGGTTCGCGCTGCCCGGTCTCGCGCGAGGCCTCGAGCTGCAGCGAGCCGATGCCGAGCAGGTCACCGCTCGGCCCGATCAGCGCCGTGCCGCCCCAATGCGGGTGCGCGGGCGTCGTGAAGATCGCCTCGTCGAGCACGTATTCCCAGTAGCCGACGAATTCCTGTTTGGCGACGATGCGTGCGGCGACCGAGCGCTTCTTGCCGCCTTCGCCGCCGACGACTACGCGCTCGCCGAGCTCGGCCTTGGCGGAGAGGCCGAGCGGCAGCGCCGGCAGGTCGAGCCGGGCCAGCGCCTGCACCAGCCCGAAGCCTGTGGTCTGGTCGTAACCGAGCACGTGGCCCGGCACCGTGCGTCCGTCGGCGAGGCTGAGCCAGATCGTCTCCGCCTCGGTGACCAGATAGCCGATCGTGAGCACGACGCCGTCGTGGCGGATCAGGACGCCGTTGCCGAGCCGCTCGGTGCCGAGGATCTCGGCCGTGAAGGCATCGGAGGGAATGATTGAGCGCACGCCGACCACGGCGGCGAGGGCCGCGTCGAGATCGTACTCGTAGTCTCCCGGCTTCGGTTGCGCGGCCGGGGGCACTTTCCAGTCGCCGAGCGTCGGCATGCGCCGGCTCCCTTCGTTCAGCCGCCCTTATAGACTCGATGATAGCGCCGTCCGAGGCGAGTCAAAACCTCATAGCCGACGGTTCCCCCGAATTCGGCGAGGTCGTCGACGCCGATCCCGTCGCCCAAGAGCGTCGCGAAATCGCCGCGCCGCACGGCGCCCGCGGGGAGGTCCGTCACGTCGATCGAGATCAGGTCCATGGAGACGCGCCCCAGGATCGGGCAGCGGCGGCCGCCGACGATGGCCTCCGCGCCCTTCCTCTTGTCGGTGGAGCCGGAAGCGCGCGGGATGCCGTCGGCGTAACCGGCGGAAACGACGGCGATGCGGCTATCGCGCTTCAGCGTCTGCGTCGCGCTATAGCCGACCGTGTCGCCGCTCAAAGCCTCACGCACCTGGATGACGCGAAGTTCAAGCCGCACGACAGGCCGCATGGGATTGTCGCCCTTCAACAGCGCCCGCCCGCCATAGAGCGCGACTCCGGGCCGCACCAGATCGAAACGCGCTTCGGGCAGCCCCAGCAGCGCCGGAGAGTTGGAAAGTGATGCTGGAATGCCCGGGAAGCGCGCCGCAAGCGCGCGGAAGTCTTTAATCTGCCGCGCGTTCATCGGGTGCCCGGGCTCGTCGGCGCAGGCGAAGTGGCTCATCACCAACGACGGCGCGAACGCCAGCGACTTGAGCCTGCCCGCGAGCGCCTCGGCCTCCGCGGGCGCGAACCCGTGGCGCCGCATGCCGGTGTCGATATGGATGGCGGCCGCAAGCTTCTCGCCGGCGGCGCGCGCGAAGGCGTCCCATTCCTCGATCTCGGCGAGCGAACCCAGCACCGGCTCCACGTCGATGTCGCGGAAGGCGGCCGCGGTGCCCGGATGCAGTCCGTTCAGCACATAGATGGTCGCCTCGGGAAGCACGGTGCGCAGCTTCAGCGCCTCGTCGAACAGCGCGACGAAAAAGGTATCGCAGCCCGCCCGCGCCAGCGCGCTCGCTGCCGGCTCGATGCCGAGGCCGTAGGCGTCGCCCTTGACCACCGCGGCGCAGTGCGCCGGTGCCGCACGCGCGGCCAGGTCGCGATAGTTCGCAGCGATCGCCGCCAAGTCGATCGTGAGGATGCCGCCGGCTTCGAGCGCGGCTCCCTCGGCGCGGGTGGTTCCGGCCTGACTCATGCGGACGCTTATATCGGGTTGTGATTTTGGCGAAAGCAGGGAGCTTTAGCGGGTGCGTTCCGGCATCCGGTCTTCGCGGGCAAGGTTGCCGAAGCGGGTGAATTGCGGCTCGAACGAGAGCTTAACCGTGCCGGTCGGTCCATGCCGTTGCTTGCCGATGATGATCTCGGCCCGGTTTTCCGCGGCCTTCAACTCGCCTTCCCACTTGAACCATTCCTCGCTGCCCGGGCGCGGCTCGCGGTTCTTCAGGTAATACTCCTCGCGGAACACGAACATGACCACGTCGGCGTCCTGCTCGATCGAGCCGGACTCGCGAAGATCCGAGAGCTGCGGGCGTTTGTCGTCGCGGTTCTCTACTTGGCGGGAGAGCTGGGAGATGGCCAGAATCGGGATGCTCAGCTCCTTGGCGAGCGCCTTGAGGCCGGTGGTGATCTCCGTCACCTCTTGCACACGGCCTTCGAGCGCGCGGCGCGACGTGCCGGTAAGTAACTGCAGGTAATCGACGATCATCAGGTCGAGCCCGCGCTGGCGCTTCAGCCGCCGGGCCCGCGCCGCCAGCTGCCCGATCGAGATACCGCCGGTTTCGTCGATATAGAGCGGGATCGACTGCATCACCTGAGCCGCCGCCGCGAGCTTGGTGAAGTCCGATTCGCTGATGTCGCCGCGCCGGATGCGGGAGGAGGGGATCTCGGTCTGCTCGGACAGGATGCGGGTGGCGAGCTGCTCGGCCGACATTTCTAGCGAGAAGAAGCCGACGATGCCGCCCGATACCGTTTCGATCGAGCCATCGGGCCGCGGCCGGCCGCGATATTCGACCGCGACGTTATAGGCGACGTTGGTCGCCAGCGCCGTCTTGCCCATGGCTGGGCGTCCCGCGAGGATGACGAGGTCCGAAGGCTGCATCCCGCCCATGAGATGATCGAGGTCGATCATGCCGGTGGCCAAGCCCGAGAGATGGCCGTCGCGCTGATAGGCCTTGCTGGCGAGATCGACAGCGTCCTTGAGCGCGTCGGAGAAGCGCAGGAAGCCCTGGTCGTAGCGCCCGGTCTCGGCCAGCTCGTAGAGCCGCCGCTCGGCGTCCTCGATCTGCTGTCCGGGCTTGATATCGACCGGCGCGTCATAGGCGAGGTTGACCATGTCCTCGCCGATGCGGATCAGGTCGCGCCGGATCGACAGGTCATAGATGGTACGCCCGTAGTCTTCCGCATTGACGACCGTGGTCGCCTCGGCCGCGAGCCGGGCCAGGTATTGGGCGGGCGTGAGCCCTGCGATGTCGGCGTCCGTGGGCAGGAAGGTCTTGAGCGTGACCGGGGTCGCGACCTTGCCGGCACGGATCAGGCCCGCGACGATCTCGAACACCTTCTGGTGGATCGGCTCAAAGAAATGTTTCGGCTCGAGGAAGTCGGATATCCGGTAGAAGGCGTCGTTGTTGACCAGGATCGCGCCGATCAGGGCCTGTTCTACCTCGACGTTGTGTGGCGCATGCCGGTATTCGTCCGCCGGCTCGGCGTCGGGTTTGCGCAGCGTGGATTCGAGAGCCATTGCCTTCCTTCTCGAAGTTCGTACGCATGCGCCCGTGCAATTGGCATAGCACGCGATCGACTCAACTCAACTAGTGAATCGAGAAACGCGCGTAATTCACATGACATTTTTTTCAAGGCGATGCGACGCGACGACTTGACTGCGACGCGAATATCACTCGCCGGCCAGACGCACCGGCGGACGCGCGTTGCGCTCCGCCGCACGCAGACGCTCCTCGGCGGCAAACACGTAGTCGCGCGTGAGCGGCACCGCGTCTTGCCGGCGCGCGAGCTGGGCCTGGAACACCATTAACCCTTGGTGGCGAAACGCCATTTCCGAAGCGGCCAGGTAAAATTCCCACATGCGACAGAAACGTTCGTCGTAGAGCCGCATGACTTCCTCGCGGCGGGCGAGGAAGCGGGCGCGCCATGCCTTGAGAGTCTCGGCATAGTGCAGACGGAGGATCTCGATATCGGTCACCACTAGGTGTTGACGCTGGATCGCCGGCAGCACTTCCGACAAAGCCGGGATATAGCCGCCGGGGAAGATGTACTTCTTTATCCACGCGCTGGTCGCGCTCGGCCGCCGCGACCGGCCGATCGAATGCACCACCGCCACTCCATCCTCGGTCAGCAGCTCACTGATCTTGCGAAAGAAAGCGTCGTAATGCACGACGCCCACGTGCTCGAACATCCCGACCGACACGATGCGGTCGAAGCGGCCTTCCAGGTCGCGGTAGTCCTCGATCTCGAACTTGATCATGTCCTTGAGCCCGCGCTCCTGCGCCCGCTGCCGCGACACCACATATTGTTCGTCGGACAGCGTGCAACCCAGGACCCGCGCGCCGCACGTCTCGGCGAGATAGATCGCAAGTCCGCCCCAGCCCGAACCGATGTCGAGGACGTTGAGCCCCGGCTTGTCGAGCAGGAGCTTGGCCGCGAGGTGGCGCCGCTTGGCGAGCTGGGCGTCGTCGAGGCTCATCCCCGGCCGCTCGAAATAGGCGCACGAATATTGCCGGTCGGAATCGAGGAAGATCGAATAGAGCCTGCCGTCGAGGTCGTAGTGGTGATGGATGTTGCGGCGCGCCCGGATGCGCGGGTTGAACTGGGAGACGCGCCGCAAGACGAAGCGGATGCCCGCAAGCAGAAGCGCGCCCGGCAGCGGCGGCACCGCGAAGTCCTGCGACATCACCAGATCGAGGAAGCTCGCAATCGAGCCGCGCTCGACGCGGAACGTGCCGTTCATGAACGCTTCGCCGAGCCGGAGTTCCGGATCGATCAGGCAGGCCAGCAGCGCCCCACGCGTCGTGAACGCGACAGCGATCGGCTCACCGGTGCCGTCGCCGGCTGTAAATGTCTTTCCCGACGGGAGCCTGACCTCCAGCGTACCCCGCCGGACGATATTCGCGAACGCTCGCTTGACCAGCCGATCCATCGGGATTCACCCGGATGACGCGGCGGGGTCATCCTCGTCGGACCCCGCTGTCACATTAGACCAAAGTCGGCCGGCGACGGCAATCGCCGACTGGGGCCGTCAGCTCAGGACTTATCCCTACTCGCGCCCCTCGCCTCGCTGGACTTCTTGTCCCGCTTCTTGGCGGTCTTCTCCTCGGCGGGCGCGCCGGGAGCATCCGCCTTGGCGGTCTTTTCGCGCTTCTTCTTGTTCTTGCCAGTGGCGGCGTCCTCTTCGGTTGGGACCTCGCCCCCCGGCGCGGCTTCGGCGTCCCGCTTGGGCCGACGCTCGAAGAACTTCTCTGCCTTGCCCCCGGCCTCGGCACGGTCCTCTTCCTCGTCGGTCCGGGTCTTGGTGAGATCCTCGCCTCGAGCCTGGCGCTCGGCTTCGTCGGCGCTGCGCGCGACGTTCACAATGATCGTGAGCACGACCTCCGGGTGGAGCTGCACCGGCACCTTGATCAGGCCGATCGACTTGATCGGCATGTTGAGCACGATCTGGCCGCGATCGACCGTAAAGCCGCCCTGGGTGAGCGAACCCGCGATATCCCGGGTCGACACCGAGCCATAGAGCTGCCCGCCTTCGCCGGCTTGGCGCAGCAGCACGAACGTCTGGCCTTCGAGACGCTTGGCGACCAATTCCGCCTCGCCCTTGAGCTCGAGGTTGCGCGCCTCGAGCTGCCCCTTCATCGATTCGAACTTGGTCCGGTTGTCCTTGGTGGCGCGGAGCGCCTTGCCGTGCGGCAGCAGAAAATTGCGTGCGAAGCCGTCGCGCACGCGCACGACGTCGCCGATCTGGCCAAGCTTGGCCACGCGCTCCAACAAGATAACTTCCATGACTCTACTCCTTCGGGTTTCCGGGAAGATGGGGTTGGGAAGGGGGGGCGCCCCGCCCAGTGAAGCGGCCGCGCAAGCCGAGAGCGGCGTCGGCAAGGCCGATGATCGCCACCAACACCAGCGGCCAGCCGAGAACGAGAACCAGCGCCCAGACGGCGCCGAGTATGAAGGTGCGAACCGCGAGCCCCGCGGTAATCGAGTGCACCACGGCGAGGCCGATCGCTGCATAGGCCATGAAAAGCGTAGCCGCGAACACCGCCGCCACCAGTGCGATCATTCCCGACAAGAACGAGAGCGCGAGCGCGGCGGCAAGTACGATCGAGGTCGTGGTCGGCAGCGTCATCGCTGGAATAGCGGGCCACGGGCGCTTCAGTCGTCCGGAGGAGCGCGCGATGCGCGCGGCAAACCACAGATTGGCGAGGCTGGTCAGCATCAACAGCAGCGCCGCCATGGGCGGCAGTATGCTGACCATGAGATCGATGAGCCGCGCAGGATCGCCGCCGTTCGGCATGCGGAGCGGACTGCCCGCGGGTGTCCCGAACTGCACACGGAGCACACGCTCGATCGCCGAGCGCAAGCTCTTCTGGTAGCTCTCGAAGTCGAGACCGAAATTGAGGATTACGAACGTCACGATCAACGCCGCGATGATCGCGGCGGCAAGCACCAGTCGCCCTGGCGGATACCAGTCGAGCCCCCCTGGCGCCGACGGTTCCGGCCGAGCGAGGAGCGCGAGATAGGCCAGGATCGCCGCCGGCAATCCCACACCGATCAAATACGAGAGCGCAAACCAGGGCCCAAGGAAGACGCCCACGGCGATCGCCGCGATTGCGGCCGCGGCAGCGCCCGCTATGTGGCTCCAGGCCATGCCTGCGAGCAGGATCGGCAAGGATGCCAGATAGAAGAGGCCCACGGCGAGCAACGAGCCGGTTGAGACCGCCGCGAATAGCAGCGCGGACGCAACGCCAGCGCCAAAGCTGATCAGGATGATCTGCGACATCGCCGAGCTGTCCCGCCCTTCAGCGGTTAGGGGCTTGCGCCCCAACCATGGCCCCCGGGATCATCCCGGCGGCTGTCCGATACGCTAACCGGGCGGCGCGTACCGCCCAGGCACCTTCACCGAATTACGTAAGGCAGAAGCCCCAGGAAGCGGGCACGCTTGATCGCCTGCCCGAGTTCGCGTTGCTTCTTCGCCGAGACTGCGGTGATCCGGCTCGGCACGATCTTGCCACGCTCCGACACATAGCGCTGCAGGAGCTTCACGTCCTTGTAGTCGATCTTGGGCGCATTGGGGCCGGTGAACGGGCAGGTCTTGCGCCGGCGGAAGAAGGGGCGGCGTCCGCTGCTTTGCTGGAAGCTCACGGCGTGACCTCCTCGGTGGCCGCGATGGGATCGACGACAGAATCGTCGCCTTCCCCGCCGTCACGGTCCCGATCGCGCCGGCGCTCGCCGCGCCGTTCCTCGCGCCGCTCCTCGCGGTCGCGCTTCTGCATCATGATTGTCGGGCCTTCGTCGAACGCCTCGACGCGGATCGTCATGAAGCGGAGCACGTCCTCGCTGATGCGCATCTGCCGCTCCATCTCGGTGACGGCCGCCGGAGGCGCGTCGAGCCCGATGTAGGCGAAATGCGCTTTGCGGTTCTTCTTGATGCGGAAATTGAGCGTTTTCACGCCCCAGTATTCGGTCTTGGCTATTGTTCCGCCGTTGCCTTCGATGATGCCCTTGTACTGGGCCGTCATATCTTCGACCTGCTGCGCGGTCACGTCCTGACGCGCGAGGAACACATGCTCGTAAAGCGGCATGAAGTGCCTTTCCGTTTCTGCGGTCCGGCGCCGAGCCCTTCGAGCCTCTGGAAAGGCTCGAGAGTCGAAGGCGGAGACACGGGACGCCGGGCGATTTGCCCTGCCGCGTATGCGGCCGTCCGTTTAGCCCCCGGCCGGGACCATGTGGCGGCGGTTATAGGCGGTTTTGGCCGCGAGGCAACCCCCGACCGAAGCTTGACAGGGCTAACGCGCCCAGTCTCTTTCGGGCCCGGCAGCCAAGCAGGGAACCGCGCGCCGTGACGACCGCTTTCATGTTTCCAGGTCAGGGCAGCCAATCCGTCGGCATGGGCAAGGCGCTCGCCGTTGCGTTCCCGGCCGCGCGCGCGGTTTTTGATGAAGTTGATGCGGCGCTCGGCGACAAGCTGAGCCAGGTCATGTGGGAAGGCCCGGCGGAGAAGCTCACGCTCACGGAGAACGCACAGCCCGCGCTGATGGCTGTATCGCTGGCGGCAACTCGTGTTCTGGAGACGGAAGCCGGGCTCGATCTCGCGCGCGATGTGAAGTTCGTCGCCGGCCATTCGCTCGGCGAGTATTCGGCGCTCGCCGCCGTGGGCACGTTTTCGCTCGCAGATACCGCGCGCTTGCTGCGTATCCGCGGACAGGCCATGCAACGGGCGGTGCCGGTCGGGCAGGGCGCCATGGCGGCACTGCTCGGCATCGACATCGACACGGCCAAGGCCGTAGCCGCCGAGGCGGCTCAGGGTCAGGTCTGCGACCTTGCCAATGACAACGCGTCGGGACAGATCGTCGTCTCCGGGAACAAGGCCGCCGTGGAGCGCGCGGCCGAGATCGCCAAGGGTCGTGGGGCGCGTGCCATGATGCTGCCGGTGTCCGCGCCTTTCCACTGTGCGCTCATGCGGCCGGCGGCCGATGCCATGCGTGAGGCGCTTGCCAAGGTGAAGGTGCTGCCGCCCAAGGTGCTGCTCATTGCCAATGTAACCGCGGCTCCCGTGCTCGAACCGGCGGAAATCGTACAGCGGCTGGTCGAGCAGGTGACCGGGACGGTTCGCTGGCGCGAGTCGATCGTCTATCTTGTGGGGCAAGGGGTGACCCGGTTCGTGGAGGTCGGCTCCGGCAAGGTGCTTACCGGCCTTGCCAGGAGGATCGCCAAGGAAGCCGCCACGCAGACGGTAGAGAAACCCGAAGACGTCGCCGCCTTCAGGGCGGTGCTCGGAGGTTCCTGATGTTCGATCTCACCGGCAAGACCGCGCTGGTCACCGGCGCCTCCGGCGGCATCGGCGGCACGGCGGCTCGTGCGCTGCACGCACGGGGCGCAACCGTCGCAATCTCCGGAACGCGCAAGGACGCGCTCGAAGCGCTCGCGCTTGCGCTCGGCACCCGCGTGCATGTGCTCCCCTGCGATCTCTCCAAGCCCGAGGAAGTGGAGAAGCTCGTCCCCGCTGCGGAAGCGGCGATGAAGCAGCTCGACATCCTGGTCTGCAACGCCGGTATCACGCGGGACAATCTGCTCGTACAGATGCGCGATCAGGAATGGGATGACGTGATTGCGGTGAATCTCACTGCGACGTTCCGCCTCGCACGCAAGGCCGTCGCAGGCATGATGCGCCGCCGTTTTGGGCGGGTGATCGGCATCGCCTCGGTGGTCGCCGTCACCGGCAACCCGGGCCAAGCCAACTACGCCGCCGCCAAGGCGGGAATGATCGGGCTGATGAAGTCGATTGCTCGCGAATATGCCAAGCGCGGCGTTACCGCCAATTGCGTCGCCCCTGGCATGATTGCAACCGCGATGACCGACAAGCTCAACGACAAGCAGCGCGAGGCGATCTTGTCTGCGGTGCCGGCTGCACGGCTGGGGACGCCGGACGAGGTTGCAGCCGCCATCGTATTCCTCGCGTCCAACGAGGCCGCTTACGTGACCGGCGAAACCCTGCACGTCAATGGCGGGATGTCCATGACATGAAGCGGACCAAGGGGTTACGGGGGCGCTGCCTCTTGCTGGCCATAAGCTTTTAGGTATTGTAACGAACGTGAAAGTGGTTCATCCGTTGCGCCTCGCCGCACAACGGCACAAAACTCCCGAGGCTGACAAGGGTAGGTCGATGAGCAATATTTCCGAGCGGGTGAAAAACATCGTCGTCGAGCACCTTGGAGTCGATCCCGAGAAGGTGACCGAGAGCGCAAGCTTCATCGACGATCTGGGCGCCGACAGCTTGGACACGGTCGAGCTCGTGATGGCCTTCGAGGAGGAGTTCAGCTGCGAAATTCCCGACGATGCGGCGGAAACGATCCTGACCGTCGGTGATGCCATCAAGTTTCTCGAAAAGAGCTCTCCTGCTACCTGACATGGGTCGGGACGGAGGGCGGGACTGATCAGCGCCGGGGCTGATGTCTTCGGCGCCGGGGAATTCCGCATGCGGCGTGTCGTCGTCACTGGCCTTGGAATGGTGTCGCCGCTTGGCTGTGGCGTCGAGGTCTCGTGGAGCCGGCTCCTGGCTGGCAAGAGCGGCATCTCGCGCATCGCGCATTTCGACGTCTCCGACCTGCCCAGCAAGATCGCCGAAGTCGTGCCGCGCGGCGATGGCAGCGACGGCACCTTCAACCCCGATCAATGGATGGAACCGAAGGAGCAGCGCAAGGTCGATCCGTTCATCGTCTATGGCATGGCCGCCGCCACCCAGGCGCTCGACGATGCCAGCTGGCATCCGGCCACTTACGAGGACCAGATCGCCACCGGAACGCTCATCGGTTCCGGCATCGGCGGCATCGGCGGGATCGCCGACGCCGCGATCACACTGAAAGAAAAAGGTCCGCGCCGCATTTCGCCGTTTTTCATTCCAGGGCGCATCATCAATCTCGCGCCTGGCTACGTCTCGATCAAGCACGGCCTCAAGGGCCCGAACCATTCCGTCGTCACCGCGTGCTCGACGGGCTCGCACGCGATCGGCGATGCGGGCCGCTTGATCGCGCTCGGCGATGCCGATGTGATGGTGGCGGGCGGCGTCGAATCGCCGATCGACCGCCTGTCGATCGCCGGGTTTTGCGCTTGCCGCGCGCTCTCGACTTCGTTCAACGACACGCCGGAGAGGGCGTCCCGGCCCTATGACAAGGACCGCGACGGCTTCGTCATCAGCGAGGGCGCAGGCGCGGTGGTGCTCGAAGAGCTGGAGCACGCCAAGGCGCGCGGCGCGAAAATCTATGCCGAGTTGATCGGCTATGGCCTTTCAGGCGACGCCTACCACATCACCGCGCCCGCCGAAGACGGCGATGGCGCCTTTCGCTGCATGCAGGCGGCGCTCAAGCGCGCCGGCATCACGCCGGCCGAGGTCGATTACATCAATGCTCACGGCACCTCGACTCCACTCGGCGACGAGATCGAGCTGAACGCCGTGCAGCGGCTCTTGGGCAATGCTGCCGGCCGAATCTCCATGTCCTCCACCAAGTCCGCGATTGGACATCTGCTGGGCGCTGCCGGGGCAGTGGAGGCCATCTTCTCGGTGCTGGCGATCCGCGACCAGGTCGCACCCCCGACGATCAATCTCGATAACCCTTCGGTCCAAACGCCGATCGATCTCGTGCCGCTCGCCGCGCGCAAGCGTGAGATCAACACCGTGGTGTCGAACTCGTTCGGATTCGGCGGCACCAACGCCACGCTCGTGTTCCGCCGGGCCGATGCCTGAAATCGACTGCTATGAAGCACTTTCCCGGTTTCGCCATAATTCGCGCTAGGTTCGGCCTGCTCGCTTCGGGCTTGCGGACGTGTCATCGAAACGCGAAACTCTGCGGATCGACCCCTGTACTCGAGTATCGTTCGGCGTTGCGTCGCATAGGGTCTGCCACGGGCGGACTGCGAGACGGACGTTCATGTTGTTCGTAGCAATCCGGCGAGGAACGGAAGGCCCATGGTGGACGAGCGTAGGGAGCGCCGAGACGATGAGATGGATGCCGAGCCCGAGAGCGAGGCGCGGCCGATCATCCATCCCAAGAGCCCGCGCCAGGCATTGATGGCAGAGGTGCTTCCGCCGCCGCCATATTCGCGCCGCGCGCGCCATCCGATCGTGGTGATTGGAAACGCCGTGCTGACCGCGATCGTGCTCTTGATCCTCGCCGGCGGCGCCGGCTTTTATTTCGGCAAGCAGCGCTACGAGGCGCCGGGCCCGCTCGACCGCGAGCGCACGGTTGTGATCCCCCGTGGCGGCATCCGCGATACCGCCGAAATCCTTCGCCGTGAGGGCGTGATCGATCAGTCGGCCCTGTTCGTCGGCGCAGCCACGCTGCTTCGCGTCGAAATCAAGGCCGGCGAATATCTGTTCGAGCGCAATACCAGCATGCGCGACGTTCTGGACACGCTCGTGCAGGGCCAAGCCATTCAGCACCAGGTTACGATCGCCGAGGGCCTGACCAGCGAACAAATCGTGCAGAAGCTGATGGAAGCCGAGGTGCTCACCGGCGCGCTGCGCGAGATTCCGCGCGAGGGCACGCTGCTTCCGGAGACCTATAAGGTCACCCGCGGCACCACACGCGAACAGGTAATTGCCCGCATGGCCAATGCTCAGAAACGTATCTTGCAAGAGGTTTGGGATCGCCGCGCGCCCGACCTGCCGGTCAAGTCGGCCGAGGAACTTGTGGTTCTCGCCTCGATCGTGGAGAAGGAGACCGGCAAGGCCGATGAGCGTAGCCGCGTTGCCGGGGTTTTCGTCAATCGCCTCAACCGCCGCATGCGGCTCGAGTCCGACCCCACCATTGTGTACGGGCTGGTCGGCGGCAAGGGAACGCTCGGCCGCGGCATCCTGCAAAGCGAAAAAGCCCAGGCGACTTCGTACAATACGTACGTGATTTACGGTTTGCCGCCAGGCCCGATCGCCAATCCCGGGCGCGCGTCGCTTGAAGCGGCCGCCAATCCGTCGCGCACACGCGATTATTATTTCGTCGCCGACGGCACCGGCGGGCACGTATTCGCTGAAACCTACGACCAGCATCTGAAGAATGTGGCGCGCTGGCGCGAAGTCGAGCGCGAGCGCCGCGACGCGGCGCCAGTCACCACAGGCGCGCCGGTGCCGACCGCATCCGAATTCGCTCCAGCCCCGATCCTCTCGCCGAACTCACCCGGACGCACCAAGCAGGGCTTGCGTCCGACTCCGCGCACCCAGTGATCGCGCGCACTTGAGGGGCCCACGCGGCGCGGCTAAGGTTCGCGCCGTTCCTTTCTGAATCGGGCCGAGCGATGTCCCTTGCGAGCATGACCGGTTTCGCCCGCGCCCAAGGGGTGGCGGCGACCTACGCCTGGGCCTGGGAAGTCAAATCCGTCAACGGCAAGGGCCTGGATCTCCGGTTGCGCCTACCGCAGGGCTGGGATTCGCTCGAGAGCGCGGTCCGAACGGCGGCTAGCCAGCGGGTCACGCGCGGGAACGTTTCTGCGACGCTCGAAGTACGCCGCGAGGGCGCGGTGCCCACGGTACGCGTCAATGCGCCGGTGCTCGATGCGGTGCTTGCGGCGATCCGCGAGGTGTCGAAGCGCGTGGAGGCAGAGCCGCCGACGCTCGACGGTATCCTCGGCCTCAAGGGCGTGATGGACATTGCCGACGCCGAAGAGAATGCGGAAGCGCGCGCCGCGGCCGAAGTTGCCGTTATCAAAGGCTTCGAGCAGGCTCTCGCCTCGCTCGTGAAAGAACGCGAACGCGAGGGCGCGGCGCTCGGCCGGGTGCTTTCGGGGCATATGGATGCGATCGCCAAGCTTGCAGCCGCGGCCGAGAGCAATCCCGCGCGCAAGCCCGAAGCGATCCGCGCGCGCTTGGCCGAGCAGGTCAAGGCGCTGCTCGCGACCGGCGAGAGGCTCGAGCCGGACCGGCTGCACCAGGAGGCGGTGCTGCTGGCGGCTAAGGCCGACGTGCGCGAGGAACTGGACCGGCTGGTGGCGCATATCGAGGCCGTTCGCGCGCTCCTGCGCGACGGACGGTCTGTTGGAAGACGCCTCGATTTTCTCGCCCAGGAGCTCAACCGCGAAGCCAATACCCTGTGCTCCAAAGCGAACGATGTTTCGCTGACCGCGATCGGGCTGGACCTTAAGGCCGCGGTCGATCAGTTCCGCGAGCAGGTACAGAACCTCGAATGAAGCGCGCGTCCAGGAGGCCGAAGCGAAAGCGTCGTAAGCGGGCCATGCCACGGCGCCGCGGGCTCATGTTCGTGCTCTCGTCGCCTTCGGGCGCCGGCAAGACCACGCTGACGCGGCTTCTGCTCGAACGCGTTCCGCGCATGCGGCTTTCCATTTCCGCGACTACGCGTCCGCGTAGGCGAAGTGAAGTCGAGAGCGTGCATTATTACTTCGTCGATCCGAAACGGTTCACTGCGATGCGCAGAGCCGGCGAACTGATGGAATGGGCGAAAGTACATGGAAACTATTACGGCACGCCGAAGGCTCCCGTTGAGCGCGCGCTGAAGGCCGGAACCGACATGCTGTTCGACATCGACTGGCAAGGCGCCTTGCAGCTTTACCGAAAGGCGCGGCCGGACGTGGTCAGCATCTTCATCCTGCCGCCCTCGATCGATGAGTTGCGCAAGCGTCTCGCGCGCCGCGCCGAAGATGATTCCAAGACGATCCGCATGCGGCTGGCAAACGCACTCGAAGAGATCGGTCACTGGAAGGAATACGATTACGTGTTGGTCAACAAGGATCTCAATCGCTCCTATTCCGATCTCCGCGCCATCGTGGCCGCCGAGCGCGCGCGCCGCGAGCGAAAGCCGGCAATTGTCCGCACGCGAAAGTTGGCGCAACGCCTGAAGCGTACGCGTCAGCCGCGTCTACGGGCCTTCGTGCGCTCGCTTCAGGAAGATCTTTGAGCTTTCGGCGCCGCATTCATCCGCGCGAGCGCATTGGTCAGCGTAACGAAGCCCTCGACCGAAATTTCCTCCGCCCGCCTGGTCGGCTCGATGCCCGCGGCGGCAAGCAGCGCCAGCGAGTCGACGCCAAGGGTCTTCAGGCTCTGGCGCAGCATCTTGCGCCGCTGGCCGAACGCCGCTTCGGTCACGCGCTCGAGGAGCCCGCGATCGCAGGAAGCGGGCGAGGGGCGCGGAATGAGCTGCACGACCGACGACGTCACCTTCGGTGGCGGCACGAAGGCGGCGGGCTTCACGTCGAACAGCACATTCACCTGCATGCGCCAGCCCACCAGCACGCTGAGCCGCCCATATTTCTTCGAACCCGGTCCGGCGGCGATCCGCTCGGCGACTTCGCGCTGGAACATCAGCACGGCGGAATCGTACCAGGGCGGCCAGGGCTCGATGCTGAGCCAGTGGACCAGGAGCGCGGTCGCGACGTTATAGGGAAGATTGGCCACGATACGCACCGGGCCGGGGCCGAAATAGGGTCTGGGATCCACCACCAGCCCATCGCCCTGCACGACCACCAGCCGCCCGGGAAAATGCTGCACCAGACCGGCGAGCGCCTCGACGCAGCGCGGATCGCGCTCGACCGCCACGACGCGCCGCGCGCCTTGCGTCAAGAGCGCGCGCGTGAGCCCGCCTGGGCCCGGTCCGACTTCGAGCACGCTGGCGCCCTCGAGCGGGCCGGCGGCGCGCGCGATGCGCGCGGTCAGATTCGGGTCGAGGATGAAATGCTGCCCCAGCGACTTCTTGGCCGAGATCCCGTGGCGCCGGATCACATCGCGCAATGGCGGCAGTTCGTCGGTGTCGTTCATACGGCTTTCGCGAGGCGCCGGGCAAGCTTCAGCGCCGCCAGCAGACTCGAAGGATTGGCGCGGCCGGTTCCCGCGAGGTCGAAGGCGGTGCCGTGATCGGGCGAGGTGCGCACAAAAGGAAGCCCAAGAGTGACGTTGACCGCGCGCTCGAAGGCTAGCGTCTTGATCGGCGCGAGTACTTGGTCGTGAAACATCCCCAGTGCCACATCGTAGCGGATTCGCGCTTCGGCGTGAAATAAAGTGTCGGCCGGGTGTGGCCCGGTCACCGCGATTCCCTCGGCCTTGAGCCGCTCGAGGGCCGGCCGGATCACGGTTTCCTCCTCCCGGCCGAGCGTTCCACCTTCCCCGGCATGGGGGTTGAGCCCGCAGGCCGCCAGCCGCGGGCGGGCAACGCCGAATCGCCGCACCATCTCGCTGGCTACGATCCGGCCGGTCTCGACGATCAGATCCGCCGTCAGCAATCGCGGCACCTCGGCGAGCGGCACGTGGATCGTGACCGGCACGACCGCGAGCTCCTCGCACCAGATCAGCATGACCGCCCGTGGCGCCTTGGTACCCGGGACCGCGGCCAGGTGCGCGAGATATTCGGTATGGCCTGGAAAAGCGAAGCCGGCTTTCTGCATGATCGATTTTGCGATCGGATTGGTGACGATCGCCGCCAATTTACCCGCTCGTACGAGTTCGACCGCGCGGTCGATAGCGGCACGGGCAACCGGCGCGCTCGTCGCGTCCGGTTTGCCCGGCGCGGCCTCGGATGAGATCCCGACTGGAAGCACGGGAAGCGACGCGGCGAAGCGGGACGCCGCTTGCGCGGCATCGCTCTCACTGAGTTTCACGTCGAGACCGAGCAGCCGCGCACGTGCCGCCAGCAGTTTGGGGTCGCCCACCAGCAAGAAGGGAGGGACGTCGCGCGCGCTCCGATCGGCCCATAGCGCAAGCGCGAGGTCTGGACCCACGCCGGCGGGCTCGCCGAGCGTGAGCGCAAGCGGCAAGGTCATCGCCGCGGCTCGGCGGTGTTCCGGTATTCGATGATTGAACGAGCGCGGAACTTGTCGAGCAACTCCTTGTCGCCGACCTGGATGCGCTTGCCCAAGAGTTCTTCGCGCACCTCGCGGCGAGCCGAAACGTCGGCGATCGTCTCTTTACGGCCGCAAACGGCGACGATTTCGATGCCGCCCGGGATCGGTTCCGGCGGCGTGAGCGCGCCGATCGATGTCTTGTCGAGCAGCTCGCGCAGACGCGGATTGAGATCGGTGGACAGCCGCACGACCGGATCCTTCACCACCACTTCGCGCTGCTGGCGCGCAAGCGTGAATCCATCCTCGCAATTGGTGAATGTCTTGCGGAAGGCCTCTGCCTCGCGCACGCGCGTCGTGCGGGTCGTCTCGCTCGAGCCGCGCGGCACGACAAAAACGATTTGACGAAGCGAGTATTGGGTAGCGCTGATCTGCGCGGTCTGGCCGCGCGCGGTCAAGAGCGCAACAATGTCCGCGTCACGCACCATGAACGAGGCCGGTGACTGCTGTTGCATCACCTGCCGCCATGCGGACTCGGCACGAATCCAATTCTTGAAACGAGGGACGTCAATTCCCGACTTGGTGAGCGTGTCCGCGAACTCGGCGGGCTTTCTCCCGGCGCTCTGGGCAATCTGAGCGAACAATCGATCGACCTCGGTGTCTGTGATCGGGATACCGAGGCGCATGGCCTGTTGAATTTTGACCTTTTCGTTGATCAGCTCTTCGATCAGTTCTTGGCGCGGCGGCGAACGGCGCGTCGATATCTGATGGAGTTTCAGGCGTTGAGCTACGTCGAGAGCGGTGACCGGCTCGCCGTTGACGAGCGCCACAACCTGCTGCGCAGCCGCGGGCGCCGGCGGGAGCGTTAGTACCCCGGCCATGATCGCAAACACAAGGACAGCGATAACCCGTCTGGCCCTGCTCTGCGCTGTAGCGACTATCATTGGAACGTCTAACTCCCCGACACCATGCAGCACGTTATTCACATCATACCTCAGGCAGGCGATTTCCGTGGATTTAAAGTGTGGTTGCCCTGCATCGGCCGCTGCCAGGTCTTTCGGCGTTGCGGGCTCAGCGGTCAGAGGCAAGTCCGGAGGTGAATCCGGAGCCGCCAAGGGTTCGCAGATTCACGCGCAGCAGGAATTGATGGTCCGTTTGGGTGTTTCCGCTGACCGTATAGTCGGCGATGTATTGCGCCGCGATCGCAAAGCAGTCGTCGAGGTAGCTCACCGATAGCATGCCGAGATCGATCTTTTCGCGCGTGAAGTCGTAACGGAGGCCGCCGCCGATGGTCCAATTTGCATGCACTCTGATGGACGCGTTCTGGAAAATACCCGCGCGCTGCTCGAAATATCCGACGAGTGGCTGCGCGTCGTAACGGGCAAATATAGTGGAGAGCGAGACAGGACCGAAGCCCGCGCTGGCTTCCAGCTCGAGGCGGCGAACGGTCAGCGTATCCTTGTCGAAGCGAAAGCGATTTACGAGCAAGACATTGCGGTTGGTCTGCAGCGAAAAGCGCGCGACGTAATCGGAGACATCGGTATCGAGTCCCGATTGCAGGCCCGTATTGGCCGCGTCGCCGAAGGCGAAGGAGTTGCGGCCGAACAGGTGAAAGGATTGGCCGACCAGCGCGTTGAACGTGCCGAGGAAGTTGACGTTCGCGGTGTACTGCGCCCCCACGTTCAGGCGCGTGCCGCCTTCGATCCGGTCGAATCCGGAATACTTGTTGATGGAGAAGAGATTGGTGTCGTCGAAGACGAGGCTCTGAGCGTCTTCGTTCGGGAAACGGCCGATCTGCGTCTCGTTCGGCCGCATGACGAGCTGGGCGATGGGCTCGATGCTCTGCGTGCCCCAGGAATGAGCCGAGATGAAGGGCCAGCGGGTCTCCAAGCCGACCGCGGGCATGCCGCGCACCAGCAACTCCGGGTCCGTGCCGATGAAGCTCGCGACCCCGGGGTCGGGCGCGATCCTGCGGTAAGCGACGTCGCCGCGAACGACCACGAAGGGCGTGAACATCTGCCCCCAGCTATTGATGACCGTCTTCCGCCAGGTCATGTCGGCCGACGCGCGCGTGTATTCGCCGGGCGCGCCGCGCAAGAGGCAGTTGGCAGGTGTCGTGAAACCCGGAGCGAAAGCACGACTATCGCACCAATTATTCGCTGGGTTGGCCGCCGTACCGCTCGTCGGATCGAAGTCAGCATCCCTGCGCGACAAGCTGGTGATATTCACGCGGAACCCGAGCTCGCCGCCGGCAACGGGTTTGCCGAAGATGTAGGAGTAGTCGAGGATCGGGTGGATCAGCGGCTGTTCACCGTTGCGGTCGAACTCCGACAAGCCGATGAACGACATTCCACGCAGGTCGAAATAGCTGCGGTCGCCCTGGCCGACCAGGTAGAGGCGGTTCACACGCTCCGTGCTGCCGAAACGCCCTTGACCGTAGTCGTTCGGAAACAGGCGATCGCTGAGCAGCGAGGCTTCCCATCCCCACAGCCAACGCTTGTTGATGGCGAACTCTCCGGTGGTTTCGAGCGAGCCGCGGAAATCCCGCAGGCCCGTTGAATCTCTACCCGGCCCGAGGTCGAAGGCGCCCTTGTCGAGCTGAAATATGCCCGCACCCCGCACCATGTAGGAGCCGGTCATCAGCCGCTGGCGCCACTCGCCCTGCAGCAGCAGACCCTGCCGGCTGTACGGCGTGACCGTAATCGTAGCGTCGTAGCTTGGCGCCAGTGCCCAGAAGTAGGGAATTTCGAGTCCGAACCCGGTCTTGGTGGAGGTGCGGACAGTCGGCAGGAGGAAGCCGGACTTGCGCGTGACGGTTGGATCGGGATGCGAAAAGAACGGCATCCAGGCGAGGGGCACTCCGAAAAACTCTAGTCGCGCATCCTCGTAATGGATCACGCGCTCGCTTTCGTCGTGAATGATGCGTGCCGCGCGGACCTGCCAGAGTGGCGGCCGTTTCGGATCCTCTTTGCAAAGTTCGCAGGCCGTGTAGATGCCGCTTTGAAAAACGGTGGTCCTTCCCTCCAGGCGATCGGCGCGCGCCGCAGCGAAACGGGTCTTGTCTTCGCCCTCGATGAGCAACGAATTGATGAAGCCGTCGCGGAGATCGTCGGTGACCTCCAGCATCTCGGCATGGATCATTCGGCCATCGCGCGTGCGGTAGCGCACATCGCCTTCGGCATGGACCCGGTTCGCCTTGCGGTCGTAGGTGACCTTTCGCGCCTCGAGTACGCCTCCCTCGTAGTAGAGCTGAACGTTGCCGACGGCCGATACGAGGCCCTTCTGGTAGTCGTAGGCCATCTCGTCGGCCTGAACGAGCATGCGCGCGTTCGGATTGCTGCGGCGGGCGGCGAAGGCAGTCTCCGCGAATGTCGCGCGCCGGGCGGAGGTGGCTTGTGGCTGCTGCGCCCCGGGCGGGTTCTGCGCAAATGCCGGCGGTAGTCCCACGGCGCAAAGCAATGCACTTGCGACCGCCGCAAGGCTCCAATTGAGGAGCCTCGGCGTGTTACGCGGACGCGCGATCCTGGGATGGACGGTACGCGATACCATCAACCGTCTTCCTGATGCAGAAGGGCAAGGCACCCCATCGAGGCGCCGAATGCAATAGGCAACCATGTGGCGAGGATCGGATCGACGATGCCTTTCGCCCCCAGTTCCTGACCTATTTTGGCGGCCAGAAAGAGGAAAAATCCGGCCAATACAGCGCCGATTATCATTTTTCCAATGCCGCCGAGCCTGAACACCTTGAGGCTGAAGGCGGCTGCGATTACAACCATCGTGACCAGGACGAGCGGCTGGACGAGATACAGCTGGTACAGCAGACGATAGCGCTCGGTTCTGAGCCCGGCGCGCTCCGCCGCCGCCACCGCCGCAGGAAGTTCCCAGAACGAAACGGCTTCGCGGAAATCGCTGCTTCCGCGCACCTGCTCGGCGACGAGATTCGTGCTGAACCGATAGGTTTCGAATTCCGCTGGTGCGCTGGTCGTGGAGTATACCCGGGCCTTTTGCAGGACCCACGTGCCGGGCTGCAACTGGGCCGACCTCGCGTCGATCCGCTCGACGAATCGCCCGGCGTGATCGAAGGCGAAGATGTGGACGCCACTCAGTCTGCGGCCTTGGTCCGACGCAGCCTGCGCTTGCACGATCGCATTGCCGTCGACGCTCTGCTGGCGCAGCCACAGGCCGTCTTTATTGGCTTGGAACAAAGTCGAGTTCTCGCCGAACATGGCCGCTTCGATCCGTACCGCTCGATCCCAGGCCGCCGATGACAATGGGCTGTAGACCGCAGTCGTGAAAACTCCGATCGACGCGGCGATCACAGCCGCGAGCCCGATGAATTGCCACACCGATACGCCAGCCGAACGCGCGACGATGAACTCATGCCGCCGCGAAAGGATGAGGAACGAGCCCATCGCGCCGATCATTACGGAGAACGGCAGCATCTGTTCGGAGAACACGGGAAGCCGAAGGGCCACCAATTCGGCGATATCGAGCACCGTCGCGCTTTTTCGCTCGCCCAGACGTCGAGTGAACTCGAAGAAGTCGACGATCGCGATCAGTGCGAGCAAAGACGAAAAAACCATCATCAGCGCGCCGAGAAAATGCAGCCCGAAATATCGACCCAATTTTCCGAACGCGATCATCATCGACCCTTATGCGGCTTCCAGGCGTTCCACGCGCTTGACCAGCGCATCGGCAAAGCGTTGCAGGAAGCGAGGCGCTCGCGCCTGGATGCGGCCGCCGGCCGCTGCCAGACCCAGTGCAATGGCAACCAGCGGGATCAAATAGATCAGCGGAACACCAATCGGCGAACGCGCCAACAGGCCGAGGACGCCGAACGCAACAACCTGTAGCAGCGCCATCGAAGCAGTTGCGCCCGCGATCGCGAGCCATCGGCTTTGGCGATTGGTGCTCGGCGCGCCGAGGAACACAAACGCGATCGCGAATGTTGCGAGAGGGTATAGGGGTGCAGCGAGCCTCTGATGCCGCTCGACACGGAAACCGTCTGGCTCGACCTTGTAGCCGGGGTCGTCGGCGGAGGGCCAGAGAATTTCTCCGATCGGCCGCTCGAACGGCCGATAGACGCTGTTCGACAACGCCGTCGTGAACTGCGAAAGGTCGAACGCATAGCGGTCAAACTGGACGATCGAGTTGTCCACCTGGCGCGCAGTCGCGCCAGCGACCGTGTCGCTGCCACTGCGATGTAGCGAGCCCTGTTCGAGCACGAGGAACAGACCATCGGGAGCGTCGATGATGCGGCCGCGTTCGGCGATGAAGGTCTGCGCAATCCTTTCACGCGCGTCGTGGATGAATATCCCGTGCAGCGTCCCGCCGGCCGACCGGTCGCGCACATGCAGCGTGAGCCCGCGCTGGACCGTGGTGAAGCGCCCGGGGTTAGCGACGTTGGTTACGATGTCGGCATTCACTCTGGCCAGCTGGTCGCGCAAGCTGCGCATGCTGAGCGGGCCGTAGTGCGTGGCGATCGCCGCGGAGGAAATCGCTACCAGAGAGGCGAGCAGGAACAGCGGTGCGAAAATCTGCCAGGGCCCGACCCCGGCCGAGCTCATCACCACAAGCTCGGAATCGCTATTCAGCCGATTGAGCGTGTAGAGGACCGCGATGAACAAGGCGGCCGGCGTGGTCACGAGCAGGAAGGTCGGCAGCGTCAGCGCGATGATGCTCCCGAACACCAGGAGCGTCTGTCCTTGGCTGGTGAGCAGGTCGAATCGACGCAGCGCCTGCGTCAGCCAGACCATCAGCGTGAGCGTGCTCACCACGGCCAAGAAGGCGACGGCAGAGGTCACGAAAATATAGCGTCCAAGCCGTCCCATTCGGCGTGGTCTCCCCCTTTGGACCCTGGAAACCCTTAAGAACAAAGCTCGCCATAGGAATGGCGGGATTGCGGCTCGTTCGTGGCGGCTCGCCCGGGACAGCCCGATCGGATATGAGAAGTCTTGCCGATCATCGGCTCACACCCTTGCTGATTCCTCAAGAAAGCACCCCGGATCATGCCCTCAGTCTCCACCGAGCTACCCCGCATCGCCTTCGGTCGCGCCCCTGCCAAGGCGCGGGGCATGCTGGTCGTATTTTGCGACGAAGATTTGAAATTCGGGCCGGCCACGGCCCAGGCCCTGAAGCCCACCGGCGGGCTGGTGGCCAAGGCCGCCAAGAGCGAGGGATTCAAGGGCAAGAAGGCCAAGACGCTGGAATTGGTGGCGCCGGCAGGTTTGGACGTCGATCGCCTGCTCGTGGTCGGCGTCGGCAAGCCCAAGGAACTAGAGCAGCTCGATTGGCTCAAGCTCGGCGGGACGGCCATGGGCCGGGTTCCGCGCTCGGCCAAGGCGATCACCATGCTCCTCGATCTTCATGGTGTCGCGGTGAAGCCCGAATCCGCCGCCGAATTGGCGCTGGGGGCGAAGCTCCGCGCCTACCGGTTCGATCGCTACCGGACCAAGCGCAAGGAGGACGAGGAGAAGCCGCCGGCGCGGGTCGATGTCCTGATCGCGGTCGCCGATCCCGCGGGCGCGCAAAAAGCCTGGAAAGCGCGCGAAGCGGTAGGCGCGGGCGTCGTTGTCGCGCGCGACCTCAGTGAACGAGCCGCCGAACGTGCTCTATCCGGTCGAGTTCGCACGCCGCGCGGCATCGCTGAAGAAGCTCGGCGTCGCAATCGACAGTGCTCGACGTGAAGGCGATGACGAAGCTCGGCATGGGCGCGCTCTTGGGCGTCGGGCAGGGCTCCGCGCACGAGTCGCGGCTCGTGGTGATGCGCTGGAACGGCGGCAAGAAGGGCGAGCCGCCGGTCGCCATCATCGGCAAGGGCGTGTGCTTCGACACCGGCGGCATTTCGATCAAGCCCGCGGCCAGCATGGAGGACATGAAAGGCGACATGGCGGGCGCCGCCTGCGTGGTCGGGCTCATGCACGTGCTCGCCGCACGCAAGTCGAAGGCGAACGTGGTGGGCGCCATCGGTCTCGTGGAGAACATGCCCGACGGCAACGCGCAGCGGCCCGGTGACATCGTGAAGTCGATGTCCGGCCAGACCATCGAGATCATCAACACCGACGCCGAGGGCCGCCTCGTGCTCGCCGACGTGCTCTGGTACGTGAAGGAAAAGTTCAAGCCGAAATGGATGATCGATCTCGCGACCCTCACCGGCGCCATCCTGGTCTCGCTCGGCCAGGAATATGCCGGGCTGTTCAGCAACGACGACAAGCTCTCGACCCGTCTGAACGATGCCGGCAAGGAAACCGGCGAGCGCGTATGGCGCATGCCGATGGGGCCCGAGTTCGACAAGATGATTGATTCGAAGTTCGCCGACATGAAGAACGCCGGCAGCCGCTATGGCGGCTCGATCACCGCGGCGCAATTCATCCAACGCTTCGTCGACAAGACGCCCTGGGCGCATCTCGACATCGCTGGCACCGGCATGGACGCCAAGCCGTCCGACATCAACCAGAGCTGGGGTCCCGGCTGGGGCGTGCGGTTGCTCGACAGGCTGATCGCCGAACATCACGAGTAGTGGGTGGGGAATGACCGAAGTCCATTTCTACCACTTGCAAAGCCGGCCGCTGGAAAAGGCGCTCCCGCAACTCCTCGAGAAATGCCTCGAGCGCGAGTGGCGCTGTGTGGTGCAGGCGGCGTCCGACGAGCGCGTGGAAGCACTCGACACGCTGCTCTGGACCTATTCTGACGACAGCTTCCTGCCGCACGGCACCGACCGCGAGGCGGAAGCGCGCGACATGCCCGTGGTGCTGACGACTTCCGACGGAAACCCCAACACCGCGCAGGTACGTTTTCTGGTGGATGGCGCGGTCGCCAAACTTGCGAGCTATGAGCGCGCGATCTTCCTGTTCGATGGCAACGATCCCGATGCGGTCGAGGCCGCGCGCGATCAGTGGAAAGAGGCGCAGGGTGAGGGTTTCGCCGTCACCTATTGGCAGCAGGACGAAGCCGGCCGCTGGCAAAAGAAGGCCTGAAGCGACAGGGCGGTCGTCAGATGGCGGCCGTCACGGCGCGACTTGAGATTTTTCGTACTCCGCGCTCAGCCCGAGCCAGCTCTCCTCGACCGCTGCGAGATGCTTGGCCGCGTCGGCGCGACGCTTGGTAAATCCGGTTAATTCCGCTGGCTTGCTCGCGTATAGATCCGGCGCCGCCAGCGTCTGGTCGAGCGCCGCGATTTCTTTCTCCAGCCGCACGATCTCGGCCTCGAGCATCTTGATCTGCTTGCGCAACGGTGCGGCGAGTTCGCGCCGCGCCGCCGATGCCTTGCGGCCTTCCTTGCGCGCGGCCTTATCCTCCGGCGATTCGTTGCGGCGAACGATCCCGCCGTCCACGCCTGAAAGCACCTGCCGGCGATAATCGTCGAGGTCGCCGTCATAGGGCTTCACTGTGCCGTCGGCGACGAGCCACAGCCGGTTGGCGCACGCATCGAGCAGCACGCGATCGTGCGACACCAGCACGACGGCGCCGGTATAATCGTTGATCTCCTCCACCAGCATGGCGCGCGCGTCGATATCGAGATGGTTGGTCGGCTCGTCGAGGATCATCAGATGCGGCCCGCGAAAGCTGGCGAGGCCGAGCAGCAGCCGCGCCTTTTCCCCGCCCGACAGCGAAGCCACCTTGGTGTCGGCGGCTTCGCCGGAAAAGCCCATCTCCGCCGCGCGTCCGCGCACCCGCGACTCGGGCGCTCCCGGCATCAGATGCCGCACATGTTCGTAGGGGCTTTCGCTCTCGTGCAGCTCATCGAGTTGATGCTGCGCGAAATAAGCGGCCTCCAGCTTGTCGGCCTTGACGATCCGCCCGGCTTGCGGCGCGAGCCGCCCCGCGAGCAATTTGGCGAACGTCGATTTGCCGTTCCCGTTCGGCCCGAGCAGCGCGATACGATCGTCGTCGTCGATCCGCAGGTTGAGGTTCTTGAGCACCGGCAAGCCCGGCGCATAGCCGACGGCGACGCCTTCCATGGCGATGATCGGCGGCGACAGCGTCCGTTCGGGCGAACGGATGGATATCTTGGCCGGCGCGTCCTCGATTTGCGCGGCGATCGGCTCCATGCGCGCCAGCGCCTTGAGGCGCGATTGCGCCTGGCGCGCCTTGGTCGCCTTGGCGCGAAAGCGCTCGACGAAGGCGGTATGGTGCGCGCGCACGGCTTCCTGTTTCTTGCGCTTCTTCTGATCGAGCACCAGTCGCTCGCGCCGCTGGCGGTCGAATTGAGAATAACCCCCGCGATAGAGCGTGAGCTTGGACTGATCGAGATGGAGGATGAATCCGACCGAGTTCTCCAAGAGATCGCGGTCATGGCTGATGAGGATGGCCGTGCGCCGGTAGCGGGCGAGAAAGTCCTGCAGCCACAGAGTGCCTTCGAGGTCGAGATAGTTGGTCGGCTCGTCGAGCAGCAACAGGTCGGGCTCGGCGAACAGGAGCGCCGCAAGCGCCACGCGCATGCGCCAGCCGCCGGAGAACTCGGAGCAGGCGCGCTGTTGCGCGGCTTCGTCGAACCCGAGACCGGCAAGAATGCGCGCGGCCCGCGCCGGCGCCGCGTAGGCACCGATATCGACCAGCCGCATCTCGATCTCGGCGATCCGCTCGTGATCGGCCGTCGCGTCGCGCTCCGCGATCAACCGCGCACGCTCTGCGTCGGCGGCGAGCACAATGTCGATCAATCGCTCGGGGCCGGCGGGCGCCTCCTGCGCCACGCTGCCGATGCGGGCGCGGGCCGGCAGATGGATAGCGCCGCCTTCCAGCTCCAGGTCGCCGGTGATGGCGCGAAACAGCGTGGTCTTCCCGGAGCCGTTGCGTCCGACCAGTCCCACCCGCGCGCGCTCCGGGATCGCCGCGGTGGCATGCTCCAAGAGCAAACGGCCCGCGATCCGCAGCGAAATGTCATCGAGAACGATCATGCGGGCTCTTCTGGCCCGGCCGCCGGCAATCGGCAAGCGTAGATCAGGTGGGTTTTCGTCCGACCAGCAGCCGGTACTGCACGGCGCCCGCGATTGCGAGCCGCTCCAGCACCAGCCCGCCGATATTGGCTTCCGGGATCATACGCAGCCCGTTCCATGCGAGCATCCGCGCGCGCCGCCGGTCAGAGAAGGAACCGTACCACGGCTTCCCGCAGTGCGATCACGCCGACAATCAGCAGCGGCGGGATCAGCCGCAAGGCCATGGGCGCGTCGTTGCGCGCGAGCACGTGCATCACGATCGCGGGCGTGGTGATCGCGGCGCACAGCATCGTCCAGAAAATATAGCGGTACTCGTGCGCGAGACCGACGGCGACGAATCCGAGTGCGTACATCGCGCCCGATAGCGCGATCAGGAGCGTGAAGCGCCGGATGATGGTATCCTTGATTCCGAGTGCCGCGAGCGACCAGGCGAGGCAGATGAGCAGAAACACGTAAGGCCGGCCGAGCGGGGTGTTGTTGATCGTGTCCGCCGCCGCTTCGATCGCCTTGTAGAGAAACGTCGGCTCGAAGACGAACTCCTTTTGGTTCGCCGATTGCGCGCCGGTGAATACGATCTCCCTGCAGCCCGTGCAGTAGACCTGAAAGAAACGGTTCGAGTGCGCGATACGGTGTTGCAGGTAGGCCAAGGGATGCGCGGCAATACCCTCGAGCCACAGCTTCGAGAGATTCCAACCGAAGCGCGGCTTCAGGTTTTCGTAAACTTCCGGGCAACCGACCCCGTTGAGCTCCCAGCCATAGACGTCCCAGTGGCGCGGCGTGTAACAGGTCGTGTTGCGTCTCGCACGAATTCCGGGCCGAAGAAGCCCTTGAATGCGTCCTTCCCGGTGTTGAATGTGATCCCGCCGAGATCGAAGATTTGCAGCTGCGACATCGGCTGGATGTCCACGACCCGAAAAATGTAGCGGTCGGCGATGATGTGGCCGGGTGCCACCGCGATCGCGATCAGACACGCGATCGCTGCGCGCCGCAGCAGGGGCAGCGATACCCAGCGCCAGCTCGACGCGCCCGCGGCCAGCTCGAAAAGCGGCGGTAATCCGAACAGACTATTGGCGCGCATGAAGGCGCCCGAGACGAAGAACAGCCAGATCGCCGGAATCGCCAGCCGCTTGCGCTGGATCCAGCCGAACTCGATCCCGGCAGCGAGTGCGACCGCGAGCAGTAGGCACACGGCCATGCTCACGTCTTTCACCAGCTGGCCGTTAAAATTGATCGCGAGCGGGAAAAACGCGGCGATGAAGGTCCAGAATGCGAGCCGCCGGTCGCGCTCGGCGATGGCGATGGCGAGCAAAGCGAAGCCGGCCCAATAGGCCGTCACGAACAGCACGAGCATCGGTTGCGGGCCGTAATAGATTTTCTGCAGTGGAATCCAGAGGAAGCCCAGCAGCGGCGGCTGCCAATTGGTCCAGTCGTTGGCGCGTACCGCACGGAAATAGGCCCAGGCGTCGTGGTGCAGCAGCCCCGGATAGAACGCGATGAAATTGATGATCGCTGCGGCCAGTGCCGTAAGCGCAACGTTGCGCGCGAAGCGCGAACGGTCGGCGGTGGAGGGGATGAGACTCATGTTGGATCGAGGAGGTGCCCGACTATTCCGATCACCGCAAGATCAAGCGAAACCCCGGCCCCGCGGATGCGGGACCGGGGCTCCCGGCACGGGGCACGCGCTGCTTCAGTAGCAGACCGGGACCAGACGCACGCGCGGGCCCCACGGGGTCGGGACGACGCGCTTGCGATAGACGCAGGCGCCGTAGGCATAGGCCGGGGTATGGAACGTGGGGGCGAAGAAGACCCGGCCGAAATGGGCACGGTGATGGTGATGATAGCCGTGATGCCGGGGCGCAGCGGACGCCGCGGTGGGGGTGAGTGCGGCGACGCCGAGGGCGGCGGCTGCGGCCAACGAGAGCAGGGTGGTTCTCATGACGTGGTCTCCTCTTGGGCTCGTTCGTTCGTCTACTGGTTCGTTTTCTTGGGCATCGATCTCGACTTCGACAGTTCGAGTGTGCCGAGCGAACTCTAGAAGGCGCGCGCTGAACCGTGTCTGAGGCCGGCGTTGTCCCGCGGTTCAACTAGGTGAACCGGTAGAGAGCGCGGCGTTCATCGGCGGTTCAGCCGCTTCGCCGGAAGCGAGAACTTGCGGCTTTGCGGCCCCGCCGCTATAGAGCCCGCGATCTCGAATTTCCCGATCCCAACAACCCGGCGGAAACCATGGCGCGCGAGCGTACCTTCTCGATCATCAAACCCGACGCCACCCGGCGCAATCTGACCGGCGCGGTCAACGAACGTATCGAGCGCGCGGGCCTGCGCATCATTGGGCAAAAGCGCATCCGCATGACGCGCGACCAGGCCGAAGGCTTCTACGCCGTCCACCGTGAGCGGCCCTTCTTCAAGGGCCTGGTCGATTTTATGACCTCCGGCCCGGTTGTGGTGCAGGTGCTGGAGGGCGAAAACGCGATCGCCAAGTATCGCGAGGTGATGGGGGCAACCGACCCGGCCAAGGCGGCGCCGGGTACGGTCCGCAAGGAGCTCGCGGAATTGATCGAAGCCAATTCCGTGCACGGCTCCGACAGCCCGGAAAACGCGGCAATAGAGATCGCCTTCTTTTTCAAACCGGCCGAGATCGTCGGCTGAAAGCCCGCAGCCGGCCCGATCCCATCCATTTCAACTGAAACGCGAATTCGCCCTGTCCGGTTTTCCTTGGCAGGGGCCTTTCGCTCGGCTATCCGAACCTGAGCCGAGCCCCGCATACGGGGCCGGCTCGCGCCGCTGCGGTCTCCAAACAGGCCGAATTCGGCGGCGCGTAGCGGGGCATCGAGAAGAGGGGCGTCCAGTGGGCTTTCTACTGCAAGACATGATGCAGGCGCCGTTCTGGATCGCCGCTACCCAGATCATCGGCATCAACATCGTCCTTTCCGGCGACAACGCGGTCGTGATCGCGCTCGCCTGCCGCATGCTGCCGCCGCGCGAGCGGTTCTGGGGCATGATCATCGGCGCCGGTGTCGCCGTGCTCCTGCGAATTCTGTTCACGCTCGTGGTCGCGCAGGCGATGGAATACGCCTACCTGAAGCTCATTGGCGGCGTGCTCTTGTTTTGGATCGCGGTAAAACTCGTCGTGCCGGCGCACTCTGAAGGCGACGGGAAAGTCACCGCCGCCGACAATCTGTGGCGCGCCGTGCGCATCGTCGCCATCGCCGACATCGTGATGAGTCTCGACAATGTGATCGCGATCGCGTCGGCGGCCGAACTTGCCGCAGCGCGCGTGGATATTGCGCACGCGGGCGCGATCAGGGCGACGCTGATTATTTTTGGTCTCGCGACCAGCATTCCGCTGATCATCGCCGGCAGTGCGTTGCTGATGAGACTGCTCGATCGCTTTCCGGTCCTGGTTTGGGCCGGCGCCGCGCTGCTCGGCTGGGTCGCCGGCGACATCATGATCAAGGATGCCGCGCTGTTCGATTGGTTCCCGGCGGATATTATCGACAAGCTGCACTATTGGGCGGCCGCGGCCGGCGCCGTGTTCGTCGTCGGAGTCGGCTACTTGCTCCGCCGCGCGCACCACCAGCGCATGCTGGAAGCGCCGTTGATCGTGGAGTCTTCAGAGGTGGAATTTCCGCACCATCATGCGGAGCAGCCGGAGCCGGCGAAGGAGAAGCGCTAGAGCGGCGATTTCGCTAGCGCGTGCCCACCTTGCCCTCCGCCACCATCCGCAGCGCCGCCGGATAGATCCGTGCTCGGCCGCAAGCACGCGCGCGGCGAGCGTCGCCTCGGTATCGCCGGCGGCTACGGGCACCTTTTCCTGCAGCACGATGGGGCCGGAATCGAGCTCCGGTGCGACGAAGTGCACGGTGCAGCCGTGCACCTTCACGCCCGCTGCGAGCGCGCGAGCATGCGTATCGAGCCCTTTGAATTCGGGCAGCAGCGAGGGATGAATATTCAGCATCCGCCCGCGCCATTTTTCGACGAATGGGGTAGTCAGCATGCGCATGAAGCCGGCGAGGCACACGATTTCGATCCGCGCCCGCTCGAGCGTCTCCTGCAGCGCCGCGTCGAAGGCCTCGCGGCTGGCGAAGCTCTTGTGATCGACAATGACGGTGGCAATTCCACTCGTAGCCGCAAACGCGAGCCCGGCGGCTTCCGGCCGGTTCGAGACGACGAGCGCGATTTCCGCGGGATAGTCGTTCGCCTGAGCTGCCTCGATCAGCGCGGCCATGTTGGAGCCGCGCCCGGAAATCAGAATCGCGACGCGTCGGCGCGGGGTCGTCATCCGAGCTGAAGCTTGTCCATGAAGTTTACTTTCGGCTCGCCGTCGCCTGCAACGACCTCGCCGAGCCGGATCACTTTCTCTCCGGCGGCATCGAGCGCGCCGGCCACGATCTCCGCGCGCTTGGCCTCGGCGATCACGACCAGGCCAATGCCGCAGTTGAACGTGCGCAGCATCTCGAACTCCTCGATGCGACCCGCCTGCGCCAGCCACTGGAACACCGGCAAGACCGGAACGGCGCGCAGCGCGATGAGGGCATTGGTGCCAGTCCGGCAGCACGCGTGGAATATTGTCGACGAAACCGCCGCCGGTGATATGCGCAAGCGCCTTGACGCCATCGGCCGCCTTCAACGCGGCTAGCACTGAGCGCACATAAATTCGCGTCGGCGCGAGCAACGCTTCGCCCAGCGTCATGCTCGGCGCGAACGGCGCCGGCGAATCGAGTCGCGCGCCGCTCTCGGAAATCACCTTCCGCACCAGCGAGAAGCCGTTGGAATGGACGCCGGAGGAGGGGATACCGAGGATAACGTCGCCGGGCACGATGTCCGTTCGCGGCAGCAGCTTCTCGCGCTCGACCGCGCCGACCGCGAAGCCGGCCAGATCATAGTCCTCGGGCGCGTACATGCCCGGCATTTCCGCGCTCTCGCCGCCGATCAGCGCGCAGCCGGCCTCGCGGCAGCCCTTGGCGATGCCCGCCACGATCTTGGCCGCGCGCGCGGGGTCGAGCTTGCCGGTGGCGAAATAGTCGAGGAAGAACAGCGGCTCCGCGCCCTGCACCACCAGATCGTTCACGCACATCGCCACCAGATCGATGCCGATGGTGTCGTGCCGGTCGGTGCCGATCGCGAGCTTGAGCTTGGTGCCGACGCCGTCGGTGGCGGCCACCAGCAAGGGATCGCGGAAATTCGCGCGCTTGAGATCGAACACGCCGCCGAAGCCGCCGATTTCGCCGTCGGCGCCCGCCCGCGCGGTCGCGCGCGTGAACGGCTTGATCAGATCGACCAGCCGATTGCCGGCATCGATATCGACCCCGGCGTCGCGGTAGCCCAGCCCCTTGGCCTTCGCCATGTTTAGCCTCCGCGCCGGGGTAACCCGAACCGAAAGGGCGCGCAAGGCAAGGCACAGAGCGGGTTGCGGCCTCCGCTTGGCATGAAGGCGGCTGCAGTCTATGTCCGGCATCGTCGGATGCAGGGCGGATCAGCGTGAATATCCCTAATCTCGTCACCACCGGACGCATCCTGCTCGTGCCGATCGTCGTTTGGGCGATCATGTCCGGGCAGATGCTGATCGCGTTCTGGGTGTTCGTCATTGCCGCCTTGTCGGACGCCGTCGATGGCTTCCTCGCCAAACGGCTGGGCGCGACCAGTGAGTTCGGCGCCTATCTCGATCCGCTCGCCGACAAGGCGATGCTGGTCTCGATTTACATCATGCTCGGGATCGCAGAGTTGCTTCCGGCTTGGGTCGTGATCGCGGTCGTCTCGCGCGATATCATGATCGTGGGCGCGGTTGTGGTCGCGTGGCTGGTGGAGAAGCCGCTCACGATCCGGCCGTTCCTCATTTCCAAGCTCAATACGACCGCGCAGATCCTGCTCGCGGGACTGGTGCTCGCCGCCAACGGCTTCCGCTTCGATCCGGGTCTTGGGCTGACTTTGACGCTGGTCGCGGTCGGCGCCTTGACGGGCCTTTCGGCGGCGGCCTATCTCGCCGCCTGGACGCGCCACATGGCGTCCTGAGCGGGGCCCGATCCCCATGAGCCTGCAGCGGCAAGCGATCTTCTGGGCGAGTGCGCTCATCGTATTCATTTTCTTCTTGTGGCTCTTGCACGAGATGCTGCTGCCGTTCGTCGCCGGCATGGCGCTGGCTTACTTTTTAACTCCTGTGGCCGACCGGATGGAGCGTCTCGGCGTCAACCGCCTGGTCGCGACACTCATCATCATCGGCCTCGTCGTGCTCCTGTTCGTGCTCGCGGCGATCGTGCTGGTCCCGATCCTCGGAAGCCAGATGTTCGCCTTCATCCAGCGCATGCCGGGCTACATCGTTCGTCTGCAGGAACTCGTGGTCACGTCCGAAAATAAGGAATGGCTGCAGCGCCTGATGGGCGACCGCATGCCCGATCTGCAAAAGACGGTCAGCGATCTCGTGGCCCAGGGCGCGAGCTGGTTCGGCGCTTTCCTGCAATCGCTGTGGTCGGGCGGCCGCGCGCTGATCAGCATATTCGCGTTTCTCATCATCACGCCGGTGGTGGCGGTTTACGTGCTCTATGACTGGCCGGAGATGGTGGCGCGGGTCGATTCCTGGATTCCGCGCAAGCATCGTGGGCAGATTCGCGCGCTTGCAAGCGACATGGATCTTGCAATCGCCGGCTTCGTGCGCGGCCAGTCGAGCGTCGCGCTGATCCTGGGCTCCTATTACGCCGTCGCTCTCACGATCGCCGGACTGAACTTCGGCCTGCTCATCGGCTTCATGGCCGGTCTGCTGACGTTCATTCCCTATGTCGGCTCCATGTTCGGGCTCGTGGTCGCGACCGGAGTGGCACTCGTGCAATTCTGGCCGGAATTGACGCCGATTTTTGTCGTGATCGGCATTTTCCTGTTCGGTCAATTCGTCGAGGGCTACATTCTGTCGCCCAAGCTGGTGGGCGAGAGTATCGGACTGCATCCGGTCTGGCTCATGTTTTCGCTCCTGGCCTTCGGCGTGCTCTTTGGGTTCGTCGGGCTCTTGCTCGCCGTGCCGCTCGCGGCCGCGGTCGGCGTGCTCGTTCGTTTCGCGCTCGCGCAATATCTGGCGAGCCCGATCTATACCGGTGAACCGCGCCGGCGTTCTTCATCGGGCGAACGCTGAGCCATGCGCGGGGATGGCGCCCGCCAACTCGCGCTCGACCTGCCGCACGCTGAAAGCTTTCGCCGCGACGATTTCCTCGAAAGTCCGGCCAATGCCGCAGCCCTTGCGCTCGTCGAGCGCTGGCCCGACTTGGCCGCATTTGAGCGCGGCGATTGTCGGACCCGCCGGATCCGGCAAGAGCCATCTCGCCGCGATCTGGGCCGAACGCTCAGGTGCGCGCATCATCGCCGCTGGCGAACTGAACGCAGCCGGCGTCCCCGGAGCGCTCGCGACCGGCGCGCTGGTGATCGAGGACTTCGCACCGAGCCGCGTCGACGAGCCCGCGCTGTTTCATCTCCTCAATCTCGCGCGCGAGCAGGGCGCTTTCCTGCTGATCACCGCGCGCGAACGTCTCGATCAAGGACCGTTCGCGCTCGCAGACGTCGCATCGCGGTTGCGCGCGATTCCCGCGGTCACGCTTGCGCCGCCCGACGACAGCCTGCTCGCCGCGGTTTTGGTGAAGCTGTTCGCCGACCGCCAGCTTGCGATCGACGAGGGCGTGGTTTCGTACCTCGTCGCGCGCATCGAGCGCTCGCTGGCCTCGGCCGAAGCGATCGTGTCGCGGCTCGACCAAGCCGCGCTCGCGCGCGGCCGCTCGGTGACGCGTATGCTGGCTTCGGAGGTGCTGCGCGCGGGGTAGGATTTTCTTATATTGTCAGTGGTTTAATCCGTTATCCAATCGTCATAATAGCTTTGTTGCGCCGGTGTTAGGATGATTTCGAGATCAGCCAGATATGGGAGGAAGCCTTTGGCGGCGGGCGAAACCGCGTTGCGTGCCGTTCGCGCCGAGCTCGTTGCTCCGGCGCCGGCGTCGGAATCCGCGCCGCCCGTGGCCGAACTCGCGTCGAGCTCCAAGCGCTTCATCAATCGCGAGCTGTCCTGGCTGCATTTCAATCGGCGTGTTCTCGAAGAAGCGGAGAACCCGAACCACCCGCTTCTGGAGCGGTTGCGTTTCCTTTCCATCTCCGCCGGCAACCTCGACGAATTTTTCATGGTGCGCGTCGCGGGCCTGCGGGCCCAGGTGCGCGCCGGCGTGACGGCGGCGAGCCCCGACGGTCTCAGCCCGGCCGACCAGTTGATCGAGATCGCGTCCGCGGTCGGCAGGCTCGCCGGCGATCAGCAAGCTTGCTGGCGCGTGCTTCGAAATTTGCTGGCCGGAAGCCGCATCGCGCTGATCGACGGCGCCGAGCTTTCGCGCGACGAGCGCATCTGGCTCGAGGATCATTTCCTCCACCAGATTTTCCCGGTGCTGACGCCGCTTTCGGTCGATCCGGCGCACCCGTTTCCGTTCATCCCCAATCTCGGCTTCTCGCTCGCACTGCAGCTTGCGCGCAACGCCGACGGTCGCGGCATGAATGCGCTGATCCGCGTGCCCGCCAAGATCGAGCGCTTCATCCGTCTGCCGGATGCAGGCGAGGAGGCGCCTGCGCGTTTCGTCACGCTGGAGACCGCGATCGGCCTGTTCATCGGGCGTCTGTTTCCCGGCTATGCCGTGCGCGGCCAGGGCGCGTTCCGCATCCTGCGCGACAGTGACATCGAAATCGAAGAAGAGGCGGAGGATCTCGTCCGCGTATACGAGAGCGCGCTCAAGCGCCGCCGCCGCGGCTCCGCGATCCGGTTAGAGATCGATGCGGCGATGCCGGCTGAATTGCGCGGCTTCGTGGCCCGCGCGCTCGGCGTCACCGACGACGAGACCTTCCTGGTCGAAGGCGCGCTGGCGCTCAACGAGTTCGGTCAGCTCTATGCGCTCGACCGGCCGGACCTGAAATTCCCGGTTTTCAATCCGCGTTTCCCCGAGCGTATCCGCGATCATGGCGGCGATTGCTTCGCGGCGATCCGGCAGAAGGACCTCGTGGTGCATCACCCTTACGAGTCCTTCGACGTCGTGGTGCAATTCCTGATGCAGGCCGCGCACGACCCGGACGTGGTCGCGATCAAGCAGACGCTCTATCGCACCTCCGCCGACAGTCCGATCGTTCGTGCGCTCACCGAGGCCGCGGAAGCCGGAAAGTCGGTCACCGCGCTCGTGGAGCTGAAGGCGCGCTTCGACGAGGAAGCCAACATCCGCTGGGCGCGCGATCTCGAGCGCGCCGGCGTGCAGGTCGTGTTCGGATTCATCGAACTCAAGACCCACGCCAAGCTATCGCTCGTGGTGAAGCGCGAAGGCAAGGAACTCAGGAATTTCGTGCATGTCGGCACCGGCAACTATCATCCGGTTACCGCGCGCGTCTATACCGACCTCTCGTTCTTTACTTCGGACCCGGTGATCGCGCGTGACGTCGCGCGCATCTTCAATTTCATCACCGGTTATGCCGAGCCCCAGGACCTCGAGCGCCTGGCGGTATCGCCGCTCAATCTGCGGCAGCGCATCCTCGCCCACATCGAGGAGGAGATCGCCCATGCACGCGCCGGCCGGCCGGCCGCGATCTGGGCCAAGCTCAATTCGCTGGTCGACGCGCAGATCATCGACGCGCTTTACGCTGCGAGCGCCGCCGGCGTGCAAATCGACATGGTGGTGCGCGGCATCTGCTGCCTGCGTCCCGGCATCCCGGGCCTCTCGGAGAACATCCGTGTCAAATCGATCGTCGGCCGCTTCCTGGAGCACGGCCGCATCTATTGCTTCGGCGCCGGTCACGGCCTGCCGCACGCCAAGGCCGCGGTCTACATCTCCTCGGCCGACCTGATGCCGCGGAACCTCGATCGCCGCGTCGAGGTGATCTGCCCGATTCTCAACCCGACGGTCCATCAACAGGTGCTCGACCAGATTATGGTGGCCAATCTGAAAGATAACGAGCAGAGCTGGCGGGTCTTGCCCGACGGGACCTCGACCCGCATAGTGCCCGCGCATGGCGAAGAATCATTCAACGCCCACCGCTACTTCATGACGAACCCGAGCCTATCGGGCCGTGGCAAATCTCTTAAAAACTCTTCTCCTCGGAGCCTCGTCCGCCGCGCCGACCGCGACTGAATCGGCGGCCCTCGAAGCCCACGGCCGGCTGCCGCACGTTCGCCCGGTCGCCGTCATCGACATCGGCTCCAACTCCGTCCGCCTCGTCGTCTACGAGGGGCTGATCCGCAGTCCCACTCCGATCTTCAACGAGAAGATTCTCTGCGGCCTCGGCCGCGAGGTTGCTTCGAAACGCCGGCTGCCGGCCGACGCGATCAAGAAAGCGCTCGGCGCGCTCCGGCGCTTTCGGGCGCTCTGCGACGTGATGCAGGTCGAAAAAATCTATGCGATCGCCACCGCCGCCGTGCGCGAGGCCAAGAACGGTTCCGCGTTCATCGCTCAGGCCGAGGCCGCCTGTGGCGCGCCGGTCGAGGTGCTTTCGGGCAAGAAGGAGGCGCGGCTTTCCGCGCTCGGCGTCATCTCCGGAATTCACGGCGCCGACGGCATCGTCGGCGATCTCGGCGGCGGCTCGCTCGAACTGGTCGACGTCGAAGGCGGCAAGATCGGGCAGGGCGTGACGCTTCCCCTCGGCGTGCTCGCGCTCGCCGACGCCTCCAGGGACAATCTCGACAAGGCCGAAAAGATCGTGCGCAAGGCGCTGTCGCGCGAGCCGATCATGAAGGCGCTGAGGAAGCGCACGTTCTACATGGTTGGCGGCACCTGGCGTTCGATGGCGCGCCTGCACATGTGGCAGACCGGCTATCCGCTGCACGTGACCCACGGCTATACGATCCCGGCGCGCGAGGCCAACGAGTTTGCCCGCCTGGTGCATCGGGTCGATCCCGATACGCTGTCGCGCATCGACGTGGTGTCCGAAGCGCGCCGGCCGCTCTTGCCCTTCGGCGCCATGGTGCTCGAACAAATCGTTCGTCTCGGCGAGCCGAAGCAGCTCGTGCTCTCGGCGCTCGGCGTGCGCGAGGGGCTGCTGCACGATCTGCTCGACCCGAAGGAGCAGCGCAAGGACCCGCTGCTCGCGGCCGCCGCCGATCTCAATCTCCTGCGTTCGCGCTCTCCGCGTCACGGCGAAGAGCTGGTGAAATGGACCGACCACTTCATGGCCTCGACCGGGATCGAGGAACGGCCCGAGGAGCGGCGGCTGCGCCACGCGGCATGTCTGCTCGCCGATATCGGCTGGCGCGCGCATCCCGATTATCGCGGCGAGCAGTCGCTCAACATCATTGCGCACGCCACCTTTACAGGCGTCGATCACGCGGGGCGGGCGTTCCTCGCGCTCTCGGTGTTCTTCCGTCACGATGGGCTCGGCGGCGACGAGCTTTCGCCGCGCGTGCGGGAGCTTGCGACCACGCGGCTGCTGGATCGCGCCCGTATCCTCGGTGCGGCCATGCGCGTGGCCTATATCGTCTCGGCTTCGATGCCCGGGGTATTGCCGCGCGCGCCGCTCGCGGTCGAGCGCGGGCGTCTGGTGCTGCGGCTGCAGCGCGATCTCGCCGACCTTGCCGGCGATCGGCTGAAGAATCGCCTCCGTCAGCTCGGCAAACTGGTCGGCCGCGATACGACAATCGTCACGAAATAAACCGTCCGCTAGCGTCCGATCGGCACCACGCGGCCGTTCTCGACCGCGAGCGAAAGCTCGCCGCGCTTGAGCTTCAGCGCCTGCTCGCCGAACAGCTCACGCCGCCAGCCCTTGAGCGCCGGAACATCGGCGTCGTCCTCGGCCGCGATCTTCTCGAGATCGTCGGTGGTGGCGATCACCTTGGCGGCCACACCGTGCCGCTCGGCGCTCATGCGCAGGAGCACTTTCAGGAGCTCCACCGTGGCCGACGCGCCGTTCGACAGTGCGCGCGGGCGCTGCAGCCTCGGCAGCGTCTTGGGATCGCGCGCCAGCCCGGCGGTGACCGCGGCCAGGATCGCCTCGCCGGTCTTGGAGCGCTCGAAGCCGCGCGAAAGGAAGCGCATATTGGCGAGCGCTTCGGCCGTTTTCGGCTGCTGCATGGCGATCTCGGCAAGCGCTTCGTCCTTCAGCACGCGCTGGCGGGGCAGGTCGCGCGCTTGCGCTTCGCGCTCGCGCCAGGCCGCGATTTCGATCAGCACCGCCAGATCCTTGGGCTTGCGCACGCGCGACTTCAGGCGCTCCCAGGCGTGCTCCGGCTCCTGCATGTAGGTCTTTGGCGAGGAGAGCACCTTCATCTCGTCGCGCACCCAATCGGCGCGGCCCTTCTTCTCAAGCTCGGACTTGAGCTTGCCGTAGACGGTGACGAGATGCGTCACGTCGGACACGGCGTAATGGACCTGCGCCGGGCTCAAGGGCCGGCGCGACCAGTCGGTGAAGCGCGACGACTTGTCGATCTGGTCGCCGGTGATCCGCTGCACCAGCTGATCGTAGGAAATGGAATCGCCGTGGCCGAGCACCATGGCCGCGACCTGGGTGTCGAACAGCGGCGCCGGCACCAGCTTGGCGAGGTTCCAGAAAATCTCGATGTCCTGCCGCGCGGCGTGGAACACCTTGGCCACCCGCTCGTCGGCCATCAGGTGGAACAGCGGCTGCAGGTCGATCTCGGGGGCGAGCGCATCGACCACCACCGCCTCGTCGGGGCTCGCCATCTGCACGACGCAGAGCTTCGGCCAGAACGTGGTCTCGCGCAGGAATTCCGTATCGACGCTGACAAACGGATTGCGCGCGAACCGCTCACAGGCGGCGGCCAGCTCGGTGGTGGTGGCGATGAGATCCATGTTGCGGATACTGTACGCGAAACTGCGACGAATTTGGGTATCTAATCTGAATTGTGGAGGCCACAAGGCGCGGTCAGACCCCGCGCACCTTCGGCAGGCGGATGAACTCCCAGGGACTCGGCATCGGTCCGACCGGCACTTCGATCAGCGTCGGCAGGTCGCGGCGCGCGAAGCTGCGCCGGAGCGCGGCGCGCAGTTCGCTAGGCGTGCGTACCCGCTCGGCGGCAGCGCCGAAACTCTCGGCGAATTTCACGAAATCGGGATTGGCCAGATCGCTGGCGATCAAGCGGTTGCCGAAACTCTCCTCCTGGATGCGGCGCACATTGCCGAACGCGCCGTCGGCGAACACGATGGCGGTGAGCGGGATCTTGTGGCGCATGGCGGTGGCAAGCTCGTTCGCGGTGTACATGAACCCGCCGTCGCCGTTGATCGACACCACCGGCACGTCGCGCCGGGCATCCTGCACGCCCAGCGCCGTGGCGAAGCCCCAGCCGAGATTGTCCTGATAGCCCGGCGACAGGAACGTCCGCGGCCGATAGACCGGAAAGGCGAGCCGCGCGGCAAAGCCGAGCTGCGTCACTTCGTCGACGAAAATTCCATCCTCCGGCAGCTCGGCGCGGATCGCGTCGAGGAAACCCAATTGCGTCGTGAGCTTGGCGAATCGGGCAGCCCATTTTGCCTGCCGCTGCTGCATGTCCTCGCGTCGCGAAGTCCGCTTGCGATTATATTTGGGCAATACTTCGAGGAGCCGTCTGAGAATCGGCTTGGCGTCGCCGACCAGCGCCGCCGCCGGCTTGTGCAGGCGCGCCGGCTCCTTCGGATCGGCGTCGATGCGCACGATCTTGATTTTCTTGTCCATGCCCCATTGCGTGAACTGGTAGACCATATGCGTTCCGATCCCGATCGCGACATCGGCTTCGCCCCATAGCTCGTGACCGAGCGGCAGCGTGACGCTCAACGGATCGCGGCTCGAAAGCACGCCGCGTCCGCGCCGCCACGCGCTGACCGGCGCTTGCAGCATGGCGGACAGTTCGGCGACCTCTTCGGCCGCGCCTTGGGCGCCACCACCGGCGATGATGAGCGGACGCTCGGCCTGCCCGAGAATCTTCGCGGCCTTGCGGATCGCGTCTTCGTCGATCTTCGGCGGCCGCGGCGGCGCAGCCGCTTTGATCGGCGGAACCACGCCCTCGCGGCCCCAGACATCGATGGCGCATTCGAGCGCCGCCGGCCCCGGCCGGCCGGAAAACAGCGCCTGCATAGCTTTGGCAACCAGTCCCGGCGCGTCCTTGGGCGCGCGGATGCGCGCGGAGAAATCCACTAGACGCGAGATGATCCCGGCCTGGTCGCGAATCTCGTGCAGGTGCCCGATGCCGCGCCCGATGTCCGCATCCGGGATTTGGCCGATTAGCGCCAGCACCGGCGCGTTCATGGAATAGGCCGTGAGCAAAGCCGCGCTCGTATTCAGCAGGCCCGGTCCCGGCACTACGGCATAGGCATGGGGCTTGTTGGTCGCGAGCGCGGCGCCGAGCGCCATGTAGCCCGCGCCCTGTTCGTGGCGCGCATGCACCACGCGCAGCTTCTCGCCCGCCTTGAAGAACGCGTCGAACAGGAAATCGTTGTGTACGCCCGGCAGCGCGTAGACGGTGTCGAGGCCGTTCGCGAGCAGTGTGGCGACGGTTGCCTCGGCAGTGCTCATCCGGTCCATGTGAATTCTCGTTAACGTTTGCCGTGCCGCTGCCGTGCGGGCGGGAGTTTGCAGACTGGCAACGGCGTGTCGAGGTCGTCCTGCATTAAAGCCTTGATATCGCCATGCGACTCTGCTCTAAGCTCGCTGGATAGAGCGCCTCAGGTGCTCGCGGGCCGCGTGTTTGAAATCGCTAGCAACTTTTTCCGCCCGTTCATCAAACTACCTCCATCGACAACCCAGGTCACGCGGGGCGTCTTCGATCCACCCCCGCGACTCGCGGCTGGCTGGCCTTGCGGCCGAGCCGGTTTCGATTCGCATGTATGAAAGAAAATGCAATTGAATTCCTTCAATGAACTCGGCCTCGCAGCGCCGATCACCCGCGCTCTCGCCGAAGAAAACTACACCGTCCCGACGCCGATTCAGAAACAGGCCATTCCCCACGTTCTCGCGCGCCGCGACCTCGTCGGCATCGCCCAGACCGGTACCGGCAAGACGGCCGCCTTCGCGCTTCCGATCCTGAACCATCTGCTCGCGCAGCCGATGCGGCGCGAGCCGCGCTTCTGCCGCGTACTGGTGCTCAGCCCGACGCGCGAGCTCTCCGGCCAGATCCTCGAGAGTTTCCGCACCTATGGGCGCCACGTGCGGCCCACGGTCGCGCTCGCCATCGGCGGCGTTCCGATGAGCCGTCAAATTCGCGCACTCTCCGGCGGCGTCGACGTGCTGGTCGCCACGCCCGGCCGGCTGCTCGATTTGATGCGAAGCCGCGCGGTCATGCTCGATCGCGTCGAGGTCTTCGTGCTCGACGAGGCCGACCGGATGCTCGACATGGGCTTCATCCACGATATCCGCACGGTCGTCGCCAAGCTGCCGGCGCAGCGTCAGACGCTGTTCTTCTCGGCGACCATGCCGGGCGAGATCGAGTCGCTGGTGGCCAAGCTGCTGCGCGATCCCGTCCGCGTCGCCGTGACACCGGCCGCCAAGACCGTTGACCTTGTCGATCAGCGCATTCTGCTCGTCGATCAGGCCGCCAAGGGCACACTGCTCGCCGATCTCCTGAAGCGGGAGCCCATCGACCGGGCGCTCGTCTTCACCCGTACCAAGCGCGGCGCCGACCGCGTCGTGCGCGGGCTCAAGAGCGCTGGGATCGCCGCTGAGGCGATCCACGGCAACAAGTCGCAAAATCAGCGCGAGCGCGTGCTCGCCGATTTCCGTGAAGGTAAGGTACGCGTCCTGATCGCCACCGATATCGCCGCCCGCGGCATCGACGTCGACGGCATCAGTCACGTCATCAACTACGATCTGCCGAACATTCCCGAGAGCTACGTGCATCGCATCGGCCGCACCGCGCGCGCCGGCAACACGGGCGTCGCGATCTCGTTCTGCGATCACACCGAGACGCCGTTTCTTCGCGATATCGAACGGCTGATCCGCATGCCGATCGCCTCGACCGATTTGCGCAAGGAGCCCCATCGGGCCGCACCGAAAGCGCATCGTTCGCACGGAAATCGTCCCGCGCAGAACGGCCATCACCGTCAGCATGGCCGCGGAAACAAGCCCCATCGCGGACGCCACGGCTCGGGCCACGGTCCCGGTCAAGGCAGGGCCGAAGCACCGCGCCACGAGCATAGTGAGCCGCGCAGCGGGGAGCTTCGCGGCACCGAGCTTTCCGGTGTAAACTTCATGCAGCGCAAGCCGGCTCGGGATCAGCACGGCCCGCGCACGAACGGCAATCACCGTCACGCCCGCTGAGCCGGCAAATCAAGCAACTGGAGAACCGAATGGCTAAAGAGGAAATGTTGGAGTTCGAAGGCAAGGTCACCGAAGTCCTACCCGATGGAAATTTTCGGGTGCAGCTCGACAATAACCACGTGATTCTCGCCTACGCGGCCGGCAAGATGCGCAAGCATCGCATCCGCACACTCGAAGGCGATCGAGTCACCGTCGAGATGTCGCCCTACGATCTTGAGCGCGGCCGCATCAGCTTCCGGCATAAGTCCGACAGCCCGATCGTGTCGTCGGCGCCGCGCCGTCCGAATTTCCGCCGGCGTTGATCTAAATTCGAGCCGGTGGCTACCGGCTCGCGCTTGACCGTTCCTGGACCGTTCATGCACCGCTACCGCACCCATACCTGCGGCGCGCTCCGCGAGGCCGACCTCGACGCGACCGCGCGCCTTTCCGGCTGGTGCCACCGCATCCGCGACCATGGTGGCCTGCTGTTCATCGATCTGCGCGACCATTATGGGCTGACGCAGATCGTCGCCGACCCGGATAGTCCCGCCTTCAAGATCGCCGAGACGTTGCGCTCCGAATGGGTGATCCGCGTCGATGGCAAGGTGAGGAGGCGCCCTGCCGGGACGGAAAATCCCGAGCTGCCGACCGGTCAGATCGAAATTTTCGCGACCGAGATCGAGGTGCTGGGGCCGGCGGCGGAGTTGCCGCTGCCGGTGTTCGGCGAGCAGGAATACCCTGAGGAAATGCGGCTCAAGTACCGCTTCCTCGACCTCCGGCGCGAGCATCTGCACAACAACATCATGAAGCGCGGCGCGATCATCGATTCCTTGCGCCGCAGGATGAAGGAGCAGGGCTTCTTCGAGTTCCAGACCCCGATCCTCACCGCATCCTCGCCCGAGGGCGCGCGCGATTATCTGGTGCCCGCGCGGCTGCATCCGGGCAAATTCTACGCGCTGCCGCAGGCGCCTCAACAGTTCAAGCAACTCACCATGATCGCGGGCTTCGACCGCTATTTCCAGATCGCGCCGTGTTTCCGCGACGAGGACGCCCGCGCCGATCGCTCGCCCGGGGAGTTTTATCAGCTCGACATCGAGATGAGCTTCGTCACGCAAGAGGATGTTTTTACAAGCGTCGAGCCGGTGCTGCGCGGTGTGTTCGAGGAGTTCGCCGACGGCAAGCCGGTGACGTCCGAATTCCCGCGCATCCCCTATGCCGATGCGCTGCTGCTCTACGGCACCGACAAGCCCGATTTGCGCAATCCGCTGCGCATCGCCGATGTCACCAAGGAATTCTCGCGCGACGACGTTACCTTCAACGCCTTCAAAAAGGTGATTTCCGCGGGCGGCGTGGTGCGCGCGATCCCGGCACCCGGCGCCGCCGGCCAGCCGCGCTCCTTCTTCGACAAGCTGAACGACTGGGCGCGCACCGAAATGCAGGCGCCCGGGCTCGGCTACGTCGTCTATGACGAAGACAACGGTCTGCCGGTGGGCAAGGGGCCGATCGCGAAATTCCTCTCCGAGCCCGCGCTTTCCGGCATCGCGCGCGCCACCGGCATGGGGCCGGGCGACGCCGTGTTCTTCGCCGCCGACAAGCCGGCGCTCGCCGCCAAGCTCGCGGGTGCCGCGCGCATCAAGATCGGCGACGAGCTCGGGCTGGTGCACGGCAACCGTTTCGAGTTTTGCTGGATCGTGGACTTTCCCGATGTACGAATGGAGCGAGGAGGAGAACAAGATCGACTTCTCCCATAACCCGTTCTCCATGCCGAACATGGACTTGGACGAGTTCCTTCAGCTCGATCCCAAGGATAAGGAGCGCGTGCTGGCGATCAAGGCGATTCAGTACGACATCGTCTGCAACGGCACCGAGCTTTCCTCCGGCGCCATCCGCAACCATCGGCCCGATGTGATGAAGAAGGCCTTCGGGATCGCCGGTTACGACGAACAGGTTCTGGAGAAGAAGTTCGGCGGCATGCTGCGCGCGCTGCAATACGGCGCACCGCCCCACGGTGGTATCGCGCCCGGCATCGACCGTATCGTCATGCTGCTCTGCGGCGAGCAGAACCTGCGCGAGGTGGTGCTGTTCCCCATGAACCAGCGCGCCGAAGACCTGATGATGGGCGCGCCTTCGGAGGTCGGCCCGAAGCAATTGCGCGAGCTGCACATCAAACTCGTGCCGCCCGAAAATCGTTAATGATTCAATCTAAACGCTTCGCTTAACGCCACCTTAATCCGGGCCGGAACAAAATGGTCCTAACACGGATGAGGTGGGCGTCGTGCTTAAGACCGAGCGGATATGGATCGTGGCCGTGGTTGCCGGCGCGTTGCTTGCCGGCCTGCCAATTCTTGTCGTCGAGCGCGTCACCAACACGTATGTAGAGCGTAACGCCAAGTCCCATCTCGACTCCTTCGCCCACGGCGTCCTTGGAAACACCGAGGCGCGGCTCGAACAGGCCTCGAACCTGTTAATCGATCTAGCGAAGGCGAATATCTCCGATTGCTCGGTCGGTTCCGTTGACATCATGCGGCGCACGCTCTATGGCGCGGCCCCAGTCCGCGAGGTCGTCGTTCTGGAGGACGGCAACCGCGTTCTCTGCTCGAGCTCGGGAACCGTTTCCGACCAAAGCGCGATCTTGCGCGAAACGAACATGCCGGGCCGGCAGTTTTCGCTGGCGATCGTGAGCTTCCGCGATCAGGACGAACGCGCCATGCGGCTGCGCCTGAACCTGCCAGCCGCGCGCTCGATCGCCGCGATCATCCCGCTGGGTGCGCTCCTGAATGATGCAATTCCGGCAAGTCGCCGCGGCAGTCACCGTGTGCGGTTGCTCCTCGATGACCGTCAGCCTTCGGCGCAACAGCAGATCGAGGCCGGGGAGCGCAATTTCAACAACGGGCAGGCGCTCGCCGCGACTGTGAGCTCTTCCCGTTTCCCGGTCGTACTGGTCGCCGAATATAGCCGAGCCGCAATGGCCGAGGATTACGACGACGTGCTTCTGGTGGGACGCCTGTTCCCAACCGTCATTTCCTTCTTTCTCGTCCTGTTCGCCTGGCTCGCGGTTCGCCGCCGCCGCATCGACCCGACCTCGGCTTTCGCCAAGGCCCTCGACAGCGGCGAGATCGTTCCCTTCTTTCAGCCGATCGTGGACATCAAGACCGGACGGCTGCGTGCGGCCGAGGTGCTCGCGCGCTGGCGCCGGCCCGACGGCACGATGGTGATGCCGTTGAATTTTATTCCGCACGCCGAGCAATCGGGCCAGATCTTCGAGATGACGCGCAAGTTGATGCGCCGTGCCCGCGACGAAGTGGGCGCAGCGTATGCGGTGCGGCCGGGCTTGCGGCTGAGCTTCAACCTTTGCGCCGGCCACTTTGCCGACTCCACGATCGTAGGCGACGTGAAGCAGATTTTCACCGGCTCCCATATCTCCTACAAGCAGCTTATTTTCGAGGTTACCGAGCGCGATCCGTTGCCCGATCTCGACGAGGCGCGCCGCGTGATCTCGGCCCTCCAAGGACTGGGCTCCAAGGTGGCCATCGACGACTACGGCACCGGTCACGGCGGCATGTCGTACCTGCTCAAGCTCGGCGTCGATTGCATCAAGATCGACAAGATGTTCGTCGACGCGCTTTCGACCGAGCGCTATTCGCAGACCATTATCGAGACGCTGATCGATCTGGCGAAGAACATGCGCATGGAGGTCATTGCCGAGGGCGTCGAGACCTTCGAGCAGGTCGAGTTCCTGCGTGCCAAGGGCATCACCGTCGCCCAGGGCTTCCTGTTCGCCCCGCCGCTGCCGGCGAGCTCGTTCCTGGCGCTGGTGGAGGCTATGGAGAAGCCGAAGCTCAGCATTGTCGATAGCGAGCCGCTCGCGGTCGGAGCCGGCGCGGCCTGAGTTGGAGCATTCTGGCTAGATCATTCTCCGCGGCTGAATCGATTTCTGAGCCCGAGCCGCCAACCCACGAAGGCGATTCGCAAACCCGTCGAATTTGGAATCGTCGTTCCAATGATGCCGTCCAAACGCTTCCGCCGGCTCGGTATTTCAACTCAAGCCTCTGAGGCCAAACGATAAAATTCACGTGAGCGCAAATTCATGGCATGTTCATTGCGCTTCGCGTATGCAGTCCTCAAGTTTGCCATCCTGAAAAGGAGCCATCCCATGAAGAAGTTTCTCGCAATCGGACTGGCGGCGGCGCTCGCTCTGCCCGCCACGGTTTCCCTGCCGCAGCCTGCGGCCGCACAAGACCCTGTCGCCGGTGGAATTCTCGGCGGTCTGCTCGGAGCCGGAATCGGCGCAGCTGTCGGCGGCCCCCGCGGTGCGGTTGCTGGCGCCGTGATCGGCGGCACGACCGGCGTGATCCTCGGCGCGCAAGCCGGCCCCGGCTATGCGGGATACTACTGGGGTGGCGACGGCCGCTGCTACTATCAGTATCCGAACGGGCAGATCGTTCGTGCCCAGCGCGGTTACTGCCGGTAAGGTTCCGCACTGCGAATTTGCAAATAAGGGCGGCCTTCGGGCCGCCCTTTCGATTCCTGCAGCCAATAGCGCAAACGCCAAAAAAGAGAAGGGGCGGCTTTGCAGCCGCCCCAGTCTAAACGCTACCGGGAGGAGGAAGTAAGAACTCTCCGTTGGGCAAACGGAAAGCTCCGTCACTGCGAGCGATCCAAGTCGAATCGCATCGCACAAAAAAACGTATCACTGCCATGAGACGCGCACACTGATTCTTTTCAGTTTTATGACAATTCGGAAAAGCTACCGAATCATCCGCGAGCGATTCGCGAATCACCAAGTTTCTTGCCTCCGATTCGCAGCGTTGCCGGGAAGGGCGTAAGCTTATGAAGGACGATATGGCCTTCCACGATGAACGCCGAAGGGGGCAGCCATGAGCATGCGTCTTGAAGCCGACGGCAAGGATCAGTCCGGCAATTGGTGGCGTTTCGCGCTCCTGGGCGCAGGGCTTCTTCTGCTCGGTCTTTTCGTGCTCGGGCACTTGACCGCGGCGACGCTGGCCAGCGCGATCGTGCTCGGTGCCGCGGTGCTGATCGGCGGCGCCATCCAGATCTGGCAAGCATTTTCGACGCGGGAATGGGGCGGCTTCCTGCTCAATCTCATGCTCGGGCTGCTCTATTTGATCTTCGGCGTGGTGCTGATCGCCAATCCAGTCGCGGCTTCCTTCGCGCTGACCCTGGTGTTCGCGGCATTCCTGATCGCCTCCGGCGTCGTGCGCTTCGTGCTTGCATGGCGCTATTGGCAGATCCTCGGCTGGGTACTCGTGCTCTCTGGCGCCGTGGCGATCTTCGCCGGCGGCGTGATCCTGTCCGGTTGGCCGGCGAGCGGGCTCTGGGTGCTTGGATTGTTTCTGGGCATCGATCTCGTCATGCACGGTGTGTGGTGGATCGTATTCGCGTTCGTGCTGCGCCGTGGCCGGCCTGCATGACGTCGATTGATCGCCTCGAACCGGCCAATGAGATAGCCGCCGCCACGTAGATGCCGCGGACGATGTTCAGCCTCGCATCGATCCTGCTCGTGCTCACCAATCTCGTTCCGCTGATCGGGGTGATCTGGTGGGGCTGGGACGCATTCCTGCTGCTGATGCTCTACTGGATGGAAACCGCGATCATCGCGTTCTGGACCTATGTCGGGATCGCGACCTTGCCGCGCGGAACGGGCGCGGCGGAGCAGAGCCTGGCCGGGCGCATTGCGGCGCGTGTTGGCCTTCTGCTCTTCTTCATGTTTCATTCCGGCGTCTTCATGGGCGTACATTTCATGTTCTTGTGGACGCTGTTCGCAGGCCACTGGGCGCGCAAGATTTACGGTCCCGAGGATTTCGTGCGCGAGATCGTGCTGCAGACCGGACTGTGGCTGCCGCTCGTATTCATGTTCCTGGTGCGGGGCTTTTCCTTCGGCTTCGAGCGCTTGCGGGCGGGCCCGTTCATGCAAATCACCGTCGCGCCGGCGAACTCTCCGCCGCGAAGTTCACTCGACGTGGGCTCGATCGTTGCTGCGCTCTATGCGCGGATCGTCGTCATGCACATCGTGATCCTGCTCGGCGCTTGGCTCACGCTCGCGGCCGGCGCGGACCGGGGGCCGATCGTCCTGCTCGTGGTGCTGAAGACGCTGGCCGACGTCGGGTTGTTCGTGTTCTGGGGCCCCAAAAAACGAACCGCGCGCTTAGCGGCGCGCGGCGCGGATAGGGGCCGGAATCGAAACTTATTCGACCGTGCGCACCACGCTCGAGGTCGGCCGTTGGCTCACGGTCGGCAGCTTGACCTCATCCTTGGCGATGATCTCGTCGTACTCCGGCAGGGTCTTCACCGGGGCCTTCGCCTTCATGTGCACGATCTTGTAGCCGTTGGCCTTGAGCTGCTTCAGCATCTCGGGCACCGCCTCGGCGGTCGGATGCTGAAAGTCGTGCATCAGCACGATGCCCTTGCCGTGTTTCTTGAGCCTGGCGAGCACGGACTCGATCACCTGCTCGGGCCGGCGCATCTTGAAGTCGAACGAGTCCATGTCGGTGGAAAAGATGCCGACGTTGCGCTCGCCGAGATAGGTGACGAGCTCCGGCGGGTGCTTCAGCACCGGGAAGCGGAAGAACGGATCGCCGGGCCGGCCGAGCGCATAGGCGACCGCGCTGACGCCCTTCTCGATCTCTTCCTTGGCTTTGGCGGCCGGCATGCCGGCGAGGTTCCGGTGCGACCAGGTGTGGCTGCCGATCGTGTGTCCGGCCGCGGCCACCTCCTTCAAGATCTCGGGATACCAGACCGCGTGCTTGCCGATCGGGAAGAAGGTGGCCTTGGTGCAATGCTCGGCGAGCGCCTTGAGCACGGCTGCTGTGTTTTTCGGCCACGGGCCGTCGTCGAAGGTGAGGATCACTTCGTTCAGGCGCAGGAAATCGTGCTGCTTGAAATGCTCGATGCCGAAGCCGGGTCCGCCGGTGGTGTCGATCTCCACCGTGCGCGCCAGCCCGATCGCATCCGGGTTGGCGCAGGCGGTCGCGGCAGGGGCGGGTGGACGCTGAGCCGTTTGCGCATAGGCGGCTACCGCGGCCACCGATACTGAAACGAACAGCGTGAACGCCACGGCTACGCGCATTATCGCCCCCATATTGGATCGTTTATGGCTCCGCAGGACGGAGACGGGGGCATTCAACGGGGCGAGTGTGCCCAGTCAACCGCGCACCACGAAAAGTCGCGCTGACGGGCCTAGTTGAAGAATCCGAACAGCCAGAGAACGATGAGGATCGGGAGCGGAATCCCGAGCATCCAGAGAATTAAACCGCGGCCCATAGATAACCTCCGTTATGTGACTTCGCGATAACGCACCCCGTCCGGAAAAGTTCCATGCAGCGCGCTGCAGAGAAGCAGCCACCCCGGCAGGCGTAATCAGTGCTTGGGTATGCCGGCTGGGCCCTTTTGGAGCGGCTCCTTGTGCTCCTCCGCGCGCGGCTCCTTCTCGACGGGCTGAGGCTTTTTGCCCGTGTCTTGCGGAAGCCCTAAATGCTGCGGCGGGATGCGCTGCACGCGCGCAGCGTTGCGGCGGCCGTTGTCGTTGCCCATGCCTTTGCTGGCCATGACGTTCTCCCTGGCTTGCAGGAAGATAACGCTCAAGCCCGGGATTCGTTGCATCGCCAGAAGCTACGTACGCTATTCCGGCGGCAGTTCCCGCACGATCGCCTCGATTACGCGCGCGTCCAAGGGCTCGATGCGGGTGGGAAACACGGCGGCGATCTGGCCATCGCGGCCGACCAGATATTTGTGGAAGTTCCAGCGCGGCGCGTCGCCCGGCCGCTGCAGGGCGGCCCACTTGTAGAACGGGTGCGCGTCGTCGCCGCGCAGCACGGCCTTGGCCGCGAGCGGAAAGGCGATGCCATAATGCTTGTGCGCGGTGGCGCTGATCGCGGCGGCTTCGCCAGGCTCCTGGAAGAAATCGTTGGACGGCACGCCGACGATCATCAGCCCGCGCGCGTGGTAGCGCTTCCACAGCTCCTGCAGGCCGGTATATTGGGGCGTGTAGCCGCATTGCGAGGCGGTGTTGACGACCAGAATGGGCTTCCCGGCATGGTCGCCGAGCCGGATGCGCCCGCCCTCGAGCGCGACGAACGAGAAGGCATAGGCCGTGGTACGGCTGATGTCCTGCGCGAGCGCCGGCGTAGCCGCGGCGGAGGCCAGAAGAGCGAGAATGTGGCGGCGCGTGTGCATCGGTTCAGCCTGGAACAAGCCATTTTAGCATAGTCGCGCGCCGTGGTGATAAACTCGCCGCGAGCAGGAAGAGCCGCGGGAGGCGGCCCATTTGAGCAACCAAGGCCCCGATCTCGACGAGCAGGTCGAGCGCCTGGCGGCGCGGCTGCCGCGCCGTCTGGCGCAATTCGTGCGATGGCTGCGCAAACCGTCGTCGCGCCTGGTGCGCATGCCGGCGGCGATCCTGCTGATTCTGATCGGCGTGGTCGGCATTTTCCCGATCGTCGGGCTGTCGCTGATCCCGCTCGGGCTGGTGCTGATCGCGCAGGATGTGCCGTTCCTGCGGCCCTCGATCGCGCGCATGCTGGCCTGGATCGAGACGAAGTTCCCGCCGAAACAGGCCGCGCCGAAATAGGCGCGCGGCCTATTTCTTCTTTTCTTCTTTCTTCTTTTTGCCTTTGCCCGGCGCGGGCTCGTTGGCCATGCATTTCGCCATGAAAGCCTTTTGTTCCCGGCCCTTGAGGTTTTGATGCGACGCGCCGAACTGGCAGGTTTCCCGCTTCTCTTTCGCGGTCAGCGCATGCGCGGGCGTGCCGAGCAGGGCAACGGCGAGCAGGCTTGGCAGCAGCACCGCCAGGAATTGTGCAAGCGAACGCATCGCGTCGCGGTTCATGGGCGAATCTCCTCGCGGAATGCTAGCGGCGAATGGTTGTGTGACGCCGCAAGGGCGCTCAACTCATCGCAGGCGCCGTGATATTCTGCCCGCCATGAGCAAGACCTTCGTCAAAACCCGCACCAAGACGCGGACGAAAACGCAGCGGCCGCCGCTCTATAAGGTCATATTGCTCAACGACGACTTCACGCCGCGCGAATTCGTCGTCTCGGTGCTGAAGGCCGTGTTCCGCCTGAACGCGGATCAGGCCTATCGCGTGATGATGACGGCGCACCAGCGCGGCGTCTGTGTCATCGCGGTCTATACCCGCGACGTGGCCGAGACCAAGGCCAAGGAAGCGACCGAGCTCGGCAAGAGCAAGGGCTATCCGCTGTTCTTCATGACCGAGCCGGAGGAGTAGCTTCTTACTCGTCATTGCCGGGCTTGACCCGGCAATCCCGATCAGGAAGGCACTGCGTCCCTAAGCGGGATGCCCGGCACAAGGCCGGGCATGACGAATTCAGGATGCCGCCAGCGCCTCCGGTTCAGCGCGTCGCCGGACCCCACGCCGGCCCGGGGCCCTTGGCGAATTCGATCGTGTTGCCGCTGACGCGCCCGGTGATGGTCTGGCCGCCGGCTACGAACGAGATCGCCTCGCCATTCATGCGGCCCTCCGAGATCGGAGTCTGCTGGCCATCGACTGTCAATGTACCCGTGAGCATCTGATAATTCTGCGTGAGCGTGAGCCGTCCCTGCGGCAGTCGCCAATCGCCTTCGACATTGGCTGGCACGATCCAAAGATAGGCGCGGCAATAGTTGGAGCAGCCCTCGCCCGCATCGATGCGGTCGTCGGCTTCCCAATCGCCCATGTTGAAGCTATTCGATACCAGACGAGTGCCGGGCCTCATCTTCAGGAGTTGGGGCCGAAGGCGCAGGTTGAGCTCCGGCAGAAGAAACATGGTCACGACCGTAGCGTTGGTGAAATCGGCCACGAAGATATCGCCCTGGACAAACCGCGCCATGTCGCCGACCCCTTCGGCCTTGGCCGCCGCTTGCGAGAGGGTGACCAAATTCGGATTGAACTCGATTCCCAGGGCCGAAACTCCGCGTTTGGCGGCCGTTATCACGGTCCGCCCGTCGCCGGAACCGAGATCGACCAGGATGTCATTGGGCGTGAGCTTGGCCATGTCCAGCATGTGGTTGACCAGCGACTGCGCCGTCGGCATCCACACGACATCTTTGCCCTCCTGACCGACGGACGGCTGATAGCCGGTTTCGGGCGCGGACTGCGCATGGGCCGCACCCAGCGTCAGGGTAAGGGCGAGGCAGGAGGTTTGGACGATTACGCAAAGCGCGCGGAGCGACATCATTGGACCCTTCCATTCGTTAGCGTTGGCATATCTGGAAGCGACCGATCTCGGCAAGAGCAAGTCTATCCGCTGTTCTTCACGACCGAGCCGGAGGAGTAGGGCGGCGCAGGGCGCGCAGGATCGCGCCGCCGACCAGGATCGCGAGCAAGGCGCCGAACGGGCCCACGATCACCAATCCGGCGATGCCGAGCCAGGGCGCCAGCCAGGCGATCGCCAGCGCGCACAGCGCCGCGCCCGCCATCCCGAACGGAACGTTCCACAGCAGCGACGAGGTGCCGGCGGGCGTGTAGAGCGCGACCAGCCACGCAACGCAGCTGCCGATGCTGATGCAAAGCGCGATCGAGAGCGTGTCCATGGGCTGGCCTGATTGTCGGCGTATTTCTTTCGAGCCGACACTAATTATGGTACAAATTTGGGCCACCTTGGTACTCGCCAAGTATGGATCGGAGACAGCCAGGTCATGGCAAAGAGCAACCACAGCTTTTCGGTCGTTCTGGAGCCGCAGGAGGGCGGCGGCTTCACCGTGCTTGTGCCCGCCTTGCCCGAAGTCGTCACCGAGGGTGACAGCGAAGCGGAGGCGCTCGCCAATGTCGAGGAGGCGATCCGCGCCGTGCTCGACTACCGGCGCGACCACGGCCTTCCCATTCCTTCCGACGCCGCTCCTGAAATTCGCCGCGTGACCGTCGCCGCCTGACATGGCGGGCAGGCTCCCGGTTGCCGACGGCAAGCGGGTTGTGCGCGCGCTCATGCGGGCGGGTTTTATTACCGATCGCATCGCGGGCAGTCATCACGTGATGGCCTTTCCCGGCGATCCGGCGCGCACCGTGACCGTGCCCGTTCACGCCGGCCGCGACCTGAAGCCGGGCACGCTGCGCTCGATCATTCGCCAAGCCGGATTCAGCGTGGAGGAATTCAGTGAGCTGCTTTAGCTCCTAGGCGATACGCGCGCAGCGCCTGCCACACCGGCTCGACCGGCGCGTCGAGCGTCCAATCCGTAGTGAGGTGGAATTGGGTGGCGGGCATGGGCGGGCGAATTTAAATTGTCAGTGCCGGGGTTTGCTCTAGTCATAACGTCGCGAATTAAAAGTTTTCGCACGTATGGCCTTCATAGTTCCACTGGTCGTAGGTGATTCCATCATATTCTAGACAGAAGTTTTTTCTTTCTTCAATCGGGCTGCCGGCAAGTTGCATTCGTTGCAAGAGTCTCTTCCTCTCCACTTCCTTGAGTTCATCCCACCATTTTATGTTCATACAGGTGTTCTCAAGGTGCTCGAAGGCCGTTTGAATAGCCAATGTAGAAAGTAGTTTCGGCTTTTGTGAAATAAACGACTCAGCAAATCTTTTCGCCGCGATGTTTCCTTTTAGCCAGATAAGAGCTACCGCTGCCTTCTGTTGTGCTGCTAGGATTGAAAGCGAAACATCTTCGTAAGTGGCCTCTGAATTTCCAAGCTTTTGCAAAGCATTTCCATTGTAATCAAACTCTGGAAAGAACGCGCCTACGGTCATTACCGAAGGTATCTTTCCAAATCTGATAATTAGGGCGCTTACGCGTTCAAAGTGCAGGCCGTACAAAGCCTGTTCACAACGCGCAAGCGTGGCTCCAATGTCTCTAAGCCCAAGTGTTTGCCCAGCTAAACTCGCCTCTAGGATACTAAGTCTCTAGACTCTTAGAAGGCACATCCTGCTGCTTGGCAACCTTGTCTACCGCATACTTTACTGAAATCATACGCGTTGATTTTCTTGTATAGCTCTGCGCCGACAGCTCGATAGTGGAGCAGCATAAGCTGCTGCGCATCAAAGATGAGTTCGTCGTTTTCGATAGGCGAAAAAATCGACGCATCGTGCTTCGCACAAAAGCAATTCAGAACGGAAAATTGGCTGATTCCTATTTTCCCAGCGGTATACAGTCCCTTAATTTTTTCTAAATCTGCCATGTTCCCGCGAACAGCATAGACATGGCCGGCCACCGCTATTCGCTCGAGCTGGCTTCTTGGAATTGTGTGTGCGCGGACGATTCTTCCTTGACATTCCTCTTTGCTGAAAGAAGCGAGGCAAAGCTTTCTGCTATGGAAATTTTGGATCGTCTCTACAGTGGTCCAGAAGTCAGATTTGTGCGCCTTCTCTCTGAACCGAGGCATTTCTCAAGGACCGACTACACCAGAGACCGTCACGGCCTCTCATTTTCTGGCGGGTTAGGGTTGCCTACGAACACCCCGTCGTCCCGCCGCACGTATCGCACTTGAGACACGTGCCGTTCCGCACCATGGTGAAGTTCTGGCACTCGGGGCAGGCTTCGCCTTCGTAGCCGCGCGCCTTGGCGGCCGCGCGCTCGTTGGCGAGCTGGGCGCGGTGCGCGTCGGCCTTGGTCTCTTCGGCGGGCTCCGCCTTCAGCGCGGTCGCGCCTTGTGTGATCGGCCTTGGGTGATCGCGCCGCGCAGCGCCGTCACGTTGCCCGCGCCTTCCGCGCGCGGGCCGCCTTCGCTGGACGCGCCGCCCACGCTGCCGCCGGCCACCGCCGACAGAGCAGGGGCCTTGCCGCGCACCAGGCCCTTGGAAACGCGCGATAGCGGCTTGCCTTCGTCCACGCCCTTGCCGAGCGCGGCGTTGTCGGCCTCCCTCGGGTCCACGTGCGCCATGTCGTAGCGGCCGAGATAGGAGACCGCGAGCTCGCGGAACACGTAGTCGAGGATCGAGGTCGCGTTCTTGATCGCGTCGTTGCCCTGCACCGGGCCCGCGGGCTCGAAGCGGGTGAAGGTGAAGGCCTCGACATATTCCTCGAGCGGCACGCCATATTGCAGGCCGAGCGAGATCGCGATCGCGAAGTTGTTCAGGAGCGAGCGCAGCGTCGCGCCTTCCTTGTGCATGTCGACGAAAATCTCGCCGATCCGCCCGTCGTCATATTCGCCGGTGCGCAGATAAATTTTATGCCCGCCCACCACGGCCTTTTGCGTATAGCCCTTGCGGCGCGAAGGCAGCCGCTCGCGCTCGCGGATCACTTGCACGCGCTCGACGATCTTCTCGACCACGCGCTCGGCCAGCGCGGCGGTGCGGGCGGCGGCGGGCATGGCCACGAAGGCCTCGAGCGCGTCGTCGTCCTCGTCGGCGTCGGCGATCAGCGAGGAGTTCAGCGGCTGCGAGAGCTTGGAGCCGTCGCGATAGAGCGCGTTGGCCTTCAGCGCCAGCCGCCACGACAGCATGTAGGCGCCCTTGCAGTCCTCGACCGTGGCGTCGTTCGGCATGTTGATGGTCTTGGAGATCGCGCCCGAGATGAAGGGCTGCGCCGCCGCCATCATGCGGATGTGGCTCTCGACCGAGAGCGAGCGGGTGCCGAGCCGGCCGCAGGGCGAGGCGCAGTCGAACACCGGCAGGTGCTCCGCTTTCAGGTGCGGCGCGCCTTCCAGCGTCATGGCGCCGCAGACGTGCAGGTTCGCCGCCTCGATCTCGCGCTTGCCGAAGCCCATGTGGGCCAGCATGTCGAAAGTTGGATCGGCGAGCTGCTCGTCGGTGACGCCGAGCTTCTTCAGCAAGTCGTCGCCGAGGTTCCAGCGGTTGAACACGAACTTGATGTCGAAGGCGCTCTTCAGCGAGCCCTCGATCTTGGCGACCGCGGCGTCGTCGAAGCCCTTGGTCTTCAGGCTCGAGGTGTTGATCGACGGCGCGTTGGAGAGCGTGCCGTGGCCGACCGCATAGGCCTCGATCTCCGCGATCTCGCTTTCGCGGTAGCCGAGCGCGCGCAGGCTTCCGGCACCGCGCCGTTGATGATCTTGAAATACCCTCCGCCGGCGAGCTTCTTGAATTTCACCAGCGCGAAATCCGGCTCGATGCCGGTGGTGTCGCAGTCCATCACCAGGCCGATGGTGCCGGTGGGCGCGATCACGGTGGCCTGCGCGTTCCGGAAGCCGTGCGCTCGCCGAGCTCGATCGCCTTGTCCCAGGCCTTGCGCGCGTGCTTGACGATGCGCTGGTCGGGGCAGGCGGCTTCATCGAGCGGCACCGGCGGGGTGGCGAGCGCTTCGTAGCCGGTGCGCTCGCCATAGGCGGCGCGGCGGTGGTTGCGCATCACGCGCAGCATGTGTTCGCGGTTCGGCTCATAGCCGGGGAAGGCGCCGAGCTCGCGCGCCATTTCGGCCGAGGTCGCGTACGAGACGCCGGTCATCAGCGCCGTGATGGCGGCGCAGATCGCGCGCGCATCCTCGGAATCGTAGGCGATGCCCGACGACATCAGCAGCCCGCCGATATTGGCGTAGCCCAGGCCCGAGCGTGCGGTAGCGGTAGGAAAGCTCGGCGATGTTCTTGGAGGGGAACTGCGCCATCAGCACCGAGATTTCGAGCACGATGGTCCACAGCCGGCAGGCGTGCTCGTAGCTCTCGACGTCGAACTCATACGTCATTCCGGGGCGCGTCGAAGACGCGAGCCCGGAATCCATAGCCGCTGGCGTTCCAACTTGAGCACCGGGGTTATGGATTCCGGATAGCCGCTTCGCGGCTTCCGGAATGACAGGAACGGGGCGCCGGAACTGCAGCAGATTCATCGACGCCAGATTGCACGCCGTGTCGTCGAGGAACATGTATTCGGAGCACGGGTTGGAGGCGCGGATCGCGCCCGAGGCCGGGCAGGTGTGCCAGTCGTTGACGGTGGTGTGGTACTGCATGCCGGGATCGGCGCAGGCCCAGGCCGCGAAGCCGATCTTTTCCCACAGCTCCTGCGCCTTGACGGTTTTCGCCACCTTGCCGTTCTTGCGGAACGTTAAATCCCAGGTGCCGTCGGCCTCGACCGCGCGCAGGAATTCGTCGGTGACGCGCACGGAATTGTTGGAGTTCTGGCCCGACACGGTGAGATACGCCTCGCCGTCCCAGTCCACGTCGTAGGTCGGGAAATTGATGTCCTTGTAGCCTTGCTTGGCGAACTGGATCACGCGCTTGATGTAGTTGTCGGGCACCGAGGCGCGGCGCGCGAACTTGATCTCGCGCTTGAGCGCGGGGTTCTTTTCCGGATCGAAGCAATCGTCGCCTTCGCCCTCGCAATTGACGCAGGACTTCATCACGGCCTTCAGGTGCTTGGCGCAGATCTTCGAGCCCGCCACCAGCGAGGCGACCTTCTGCTCCTCGAGCACCTTCCAGTCGATGTAGTTCTCGATATCGGGGTGATCGACGTCGACCACCACCATCTTGGCGGCGCGGCGCGTGGTGCCGCCCGACTTGATCGCGCCCGCGGCGCGGTCGCCGATTTTCAGGAATGACATAAGGCCCGGACGAGCGGCCGCCGCCGGACAGCTTTTCGTTCTCGCCGCGCAGCTTCGAGAAATTCGAGCCGGTGCCCGAGCCGTATTTGAACAGGCGCGCCTCGCGCACCCACAGATCCATGATGCCGTTTTCGTTGACCAGATCGTCCTCGATCGACTGGATGAAGCAGGCGTGCGGCTGCGGATGCTCGTAGGACGAGGCGGCCTTGGTCAGCTTTCCGGTTATGTAGTCGACGTAGAAATGTCCCTGGCTCGGGCCGTCGATGCCATAGGCCCAGTGCAAGCCGGTGTTGAACCATTGCGGCGAATTGGGCGCCGCCATCTGCATCGCCAGCATGTAGCGGTGCTCGTCGAAGAAGGCCTGCGCGTCCGACTTCGGATTCGAAGTAGCCGCCCTTCCAGCCCCAATAGGTCCAGGTGCCGGCCAGCCGGTCGAACACTTGCGTGGCGGACATTTCGCCGCCGTAGCGCTGCTTCTCGGGAATGGTTTCGAGCGCGCGCTCGTCGGCGACGCAGCGCCACAGCCAGGAGGGCACGGTTTCCTCTTCGACGCGCTTCAAGCGCATCGGTACGCCGGCCTTGCGGAAATATTTCTGCGCCAGCACGTCGGTGGCGACCTGCGACCAGTGCTCGGGAACCTCGATGTTTTCGAGCCTGAATACGATCGAGCCGTCCGGATTCCTGATTTCGCTCGTCCGCTTCGCCAACGCGATGCCGAAATAGGGTGACTGGCCGGCCTTGGTGTAGCGGCGCTCGATTCGCATTGCTTTCATTCCCCTGGGCCCGAGCATATCCGGCTCGGTGCCTCATTTTATGGCCCGGATTCCCCGTCCGAGCACCCCCTGGAACCGTCCCGCACATCGGCATGCGGTTTCGGCGTAGTTTCCCCGCCCGAGGTTCGCCGGCCACCAGAGTGACAGACACTCTATTCGCCGGGGGCATGTCTTCCCGCAGGCGCAGCCTTACCCTCGAACATTTGGGATCGCCCGGTGCACACAGCAAACACCGCATCGAGCGGAAGTTCACGCTATGACGACTCTCGCTCATACGTCAAGCACTAGTATGAGAGCCGTTACCAACCCCTAAATATGGTGTAACTAGCGGGAATAGCGGGGAAAACCTCGGCCCCCGGCTTCCCGTTTCGCACGCGAATCGAACGCCGAAAAATCTTCACGCGAGCGTCATCAGAGTGAGATTCGCGCGAGCCGTAAAGGGGTCGCTGCGCGCGCAATGCTAAGACGTTCGCGTGCCGGTCGCACTTAGAAAAGAATTCCTGCCAAAGAAAAATGCGCCCGGCGTTCGGCTTTACAGAAGCAGGCCCTATCCCTAAGTTCCGCGCGCTTCTCCGGATCGCGCGATGAAAAACTTCCTGCTCCGCTTCTTCACCTGGTGGAACGGCACTACGCTCGGCACCCAGTTCTGGACCTGGCGCAAGGGCGAGTTCGTCGGCGACGATCCCTTCGGCAATCGCTATTTCCGCACGCGCGGCGGCGCGATCGATCCCAAGCTCGGCTTCGAGCGGCGCTGGGTGATCTATAACGGCGTCGCCGATGCTTCCAAGGTGACGCCCGACTGGCACGGCTGGCTGCATCACACCGTCGACGTGCCGCCCACGAACGAGACCTACGCGCCGCGCGCGTGGGAAAAGCCGCACATTCCGAACATGACCGGTACGCCCTCCGCCTATCGCCCGCCGGGCTCGACGCTCGGCCGCGGCAAGCGCCCGCGCGTCACTGGCGACTATCAGGCCTGGAAGCCGGGCGAATGATCTGCGGATGACGAAGCCGCATCTCTATCGCGCGATGCTCGTGTGGAGTGCGCCCGGCGGCGTCGGCACGACTTCTTATCGAGCCTATTCGCGCGATCACTCGCTCGGGTTTGTCGGGAAACCGGAGCTTGCCGCCTCGGCCGATCCGGCGTTCCGCGGCGACCCTGCGCGCTACAATCCCGAAGAGTTGCTCGTCGCCGCGTTGTCGTCGTGCCATATGCTCTGGTACCTGCATTTGTGTGCCCGTGACGGTATCGTTGTCGTGCATTACACGGATGAAGCGGAAGGCACGATGATCGAGGACAAAACGACCGGCGGGCATTTCGAGCGCGTGGTGCTGCGGCCGCGGGTTAGAATCACGAGTGGCGACGCCCGAAAGGCTGGCGATCTGCACCAAGAGGCCCACCGGCTGTGCTTTGTCTCCAACTCGGTGAATTTCCCGGTCGACTGCCGACCCGAAATCGATCTCGTCTAGGTTCCCGTGACTAGCGGGCGCCGCAAGGCAATCCCTGCGGCGTCTGGGTGCTCGGCTTCGTCAGCCCCCTGGAACATGTCAATGTGCCGTTGTGGCACCCCAGAAACTCTGGTCTACTGAGCAATTAACTGCTGGGGGTATCGTTGCGACCATCGCGCCTCTTGTTCGCCGGCCTCCTGGCGGCGGCCGGGATGTCTTGCTGTGCGGCCTTTTTCGCGAGCGCGCGCGCCGCGGATCGGGAGGAGTCCCCTCTATTCTATCAGGCACCGAAATCCTTCTACGACCCGAACCGGTTCGAATTGCGCGGCGGAGTGCAGGCCGAATTCTGGGGACGGGAATCGTAGGCGGACACGGATAAGCCGCTGACGGCCCCGGAGCGGTGTGTCGATGTTCTCGGTGTTCGCGCGCCTCAAGGAAGTTCCCTCCGGCGTCTGGGTGCTCGGCTTCGTCAGCATGCTGATGGATATCTCCTCGGAGATGATCCATGCGCTCTTTCCGATCTATCTCGTGACTGTACTCGGCGCTTCGATGCTCACGGTCGGCGTGATCGAGGGCATCGCCGAAGCGACCGCGATGATCGTGAAGATCTTTTCCGGCGCGCTCAGCGACTGGCTCGGCCGCAGGAAGCTGCTTGCCGTCATCGGCTATGGCCTGGCGGCCTTCACCAAGCCCGTCTTTCCGCTCGCGCCCGATCTTGGCTGGATCGTGAGCGCGCGCTTCGTCGACCGGATCGGCAAGGGCATCCGCGGCGCCCCGCGCGACGCGTTGATTGCAGATCTGACGCCCGCGCATCTGCACGGCGCGAGCTACGGCCTGCGCCAGGCGCTCGACACCATCGGTGCGTTTCTCGGGCCGCTCTTGGCGATTGGCCTTTTGTTGTTCGCTACCTCAAGCATCACTTTCGTATTCTGGATCGCGGTGATTCCGGCCTTCTCCTCGTTCGCGCTGATCGCTTGGGCGGTCAAGGAGCCCGCGCGGCCGGTGCAAGAAGGTAAGGCGCCGCCGCGATGGCAGCTCTCCGACCTCAAGCGGCTCCCTTCGGTATTCTGGATCGTGGTTGCGGTCGCTTTCGTGCTCACGCTCGCACGCTTCAGCGAAGCGTTCCTCGTGTTGCGGGCGCAGAACGTAGGGCTGTCGATCGCGTTCATCCCGGCGGTGATGGTGGTGATGAATATCGCCTATGCGCTAGCCGCTTATCCGGCTGGCGCGGCATCCGACCGCCTGGGGCGGCGTGGCATCCTGATCGTGGGTGTGGCGATGCTGATCGTCGCCGATCTGATCCTCGCCTTCGCCGGGGGCGTTACGGTCGTGCTCGTCGGTGTCGTGTTCTGGGGCCTGCACATGGCGCTGACACAGGGGGTGCTCGCGGCATTGATCGCGGACACGGCGCCCGCGAATTTGCGCGGCAGCGCCTTCGGCATTTTCTACTTCACCGGCGGGATCGCGATGCTGATCGCCAGCGTCGTAGCCGGCGCGCTGTGGGACTCTTTCGGGCCGGCGGCGACGTTTCTCGCCGGCGCCGGCTTCACCGTACTTGCGCTGATCGGGATGGCCGTGGTCCTGCCGCGCGTGCCCGTTGATCGCAGCTAGCCGCGATCAGAGCACCACTACTCGTGTGCCGATCGGCGTACGCAGATAGAGATCCGCCACTTCTTCGTTCAACAAGCGCACGCAGCCGCTCGATACATTGGTGCCGATCGTCCAGGGCTCGGCGGTGCCGTGGATGCGGTAGAGCGTGTCGCGATTGCCTTCGAACAGATAGAGCGCCCGCGCGCCGAGCGGATTTTCCGGGCCACCCAGCATCTTCTCGGGAAGCTCGGGCTGCCGCAGCCGCATTTCTCTCGGCGGATGCCAGTCGGGCCATTCGGCTTTGCGACCGACGGTCGCCTGGCCGCGCCAGCCGAAGCCTTCGCGCCCGACGCCGACGCCATAGCGGATCGCCTCCGCGCGCTCGCGCACCGAGTAGAGGAAGTGATTTTGCGGATCGACCACGAGTGTGCCGGGCTGCTCCGACGTGCGATAGGGAACCAGCTGGCGGCGGAATTCCGGGTCCAGCAATTCGAGGTTGACCTTGCGTATCTGATGCGGGCCGTCGGGCACCGCGTCGGTGAACCAATCCTCCGGATTAACCTGCTCGCTCTGCCGCGGCTGGGCCGCGGGTTGGCGGGGAAAGCGGCTCGATATTGCGCGGCTCGCCAAGGGGTGCAGGAGGCCGCAACGGCATCTGCTCAACCGGCATCGGCTGCGCGAACGCGGCGGGGGCGGCGAGCGCCGAGCCCGCGGCCGCGAGAAAACGCCTGCGTGTCATGAATCGGTGCGACATTGTTGTCATTCCTGAACCCATGCCGCTAATAGGCGCTTGCGGCAAGATTTGGTTTCTCGGCCAAATGATTGATATCGCTGGCATTGAGCGCGTCCGCGCCGTGCGATATGACCCGGCGCGAAGGGCGCCTGGGCCGGTTTCAGGGGAAAGACGATGAATTCGGGCGCGGGAGCGGTTCATAGCTGGGATGCAGCCGCTTATGACAAAAACGCGCGCTTCGTCTCCGATCTCGGCGCCGAGATCCTGTCCTGGCTCGATCCCAAGCCCGGCGACCGCATCCTCGATGTCGGCTGTGGCGACGGGGCGCTGACACAGAAGCTGGTCGATGCCGGCGCCGAAGTCGTCGGTGTCGATACGAGCGACTCGCTGCTTGCGGTAGCCCTTGAGCGGGACCTCGATGTGCGCCGAATGGACGGACAGGACTTGCAGTTCGACGCGGAATTCGACGCCGTGTTCTCCAACGCCGCGCTGCACTGGATGCCGCGCGCCGAGGACGTGGTGAAGGGGATCGCCAAGGCGCTCAAACGGGGAGGGCGCTTCGTCGCGGAGTTCGGCGGCCACGGCAACATCGCCGCGTTCGTCACCGCGTTGCGCGCGGTGGCCGAGCGCCGCGGTCTCGATACCGCGCTCGCCGCCGGCTGGTTCTATCCGACGCCCGGCGAATACGGCGCGCTGCTGGAACGACACGGGCTCATGGTCGAGCGCATCCTGCTCGCGCCGCGGCCCACGCCCTTGCCGACCGGGCTGCGCGGCTGGCTGCTCACGTTCCGCAAGCCCTATTTCGAAGCGATGCCGGAGACCGAACGGAACGAAGTGATCGCCGAACTCGAGGACCTGCTGGCACCCGCGCTGCGCGACCGCGCCGGCAACTGGACCGCCGATTACGTGCGGCTGCGCGTGCGCGCCACGCGCGTGGGCTGATGCGGCAGCTGGCGATGGTGCGCCCTTCCGCCGCCTTATTCGGCGTGTTAACGAGCCCGAACCGCTGGCGTAAGCGGTGAATCGCGCGCCCGATGTATCCGAGACGTAAACTCGCGCTTATTCTATCGATTGCCGCGCTGGCAGCGTTGCCCGCGCTTGCGCAGCAACAGCCGCGCCCGCCGCGCGACGTGCTGCAAGGAATCCCGCGCGATGGCGATGCGATCATGGCGCCCCCCGGTTCGCGCCCGGCTGCGGTCCAGCAGCAACCCCTGCCGCCGCCGCCCGGCTCGGAACTCTTGAATCCGACGCCCGGTGTCCCCTCGATCGCGGCTCCGCCGCTTCCGCGCGCAACCAAGGGCGCGCCGCCAGGTCAGCGAACGCCGGCTCCCGCGGCGCCTACGCTCGCCGACGAGACTGTGGTGCAGCCGCCCGAACAGAAGATCGCCAATCCGACCGTGACGTTTTCCGGCCTCGACAAGATCACCGGCCGTATTCTCACCTTCGACGTCGCCATCAACGAGACCGTCCAATACGGCGCGCTGCAGGTGACGCCGCGCGTCTGCTACACGCGGCCGGCCACCGAGTTGCAGAACACGACCGCGTTCGTGGAGGTCGACGAGATCACGTTGGAAGCGAAAATCCGCCGCGTCTTCACCGGCTGGATGTTCGCGACCTCGCCGGGCCTGAGCGCGGTCGAGCACTCGATCTATGACGTGTGGCTGATCGACTGCAAGACGACGCCGCCGGTGATCGGCGCGGCCGTACCCCAAAGATAGAAATCCGCTTCTCCTTCGAGCGCGTCGCTGAGTGCGCGCTGGTAGTCCACCCGCGAAAGTTCGACCGCGCCGAACTGGGCCAAGTGTTCGGTGGAGAATTGCGCATCCAGCAGCCGGAAGCCGCCGGCCTTCAGCCGCGCCGCCAGGTGCACGAGGCAGACCTTGGAAGCATCGCGCTCGCGGTGGAACATGCTCTCGCCGAAGAACGCGCGCTTGAGGCGCACGCCATAGAGCCCGCCTACCAGCCGGCCGTCGCGCCAAGCCTCGATCGTATGGCAATGGCCCCGGCGAAACAGCTCGCCATAGAGCCGCCGGATGCGGCGGTTGATCCAGGTGTTGCCGCGGCCCGGCGCCGCCGCGGCGCAGGCATCGATCACCGCGTCGAAATCGTGGTCGATGCGGATCTCGAACCGGTCCGCGCGCACGGTGCGCGCCAGCCGCCGCGGCACGTGGAAAGCGTCGAGCGGGAAGACCCCGCGCAACTCCGGCTCGACCCAATAGAGGCCCGGGTCGTCGGCGCTCTCCGCCATCGGGAAGATGCCGCAGGCATAGGCCTTGAGCAGCACTTCAGGCGTGATCTCGATTCTGGCGTCGTCGCGGCGGGTCATGGCTTCAGAAGCTGATTTTACGTGCTTTTATCCCCTTCGGGCCTTTACGTCCTATTTAGTAAGGTGCATTATACTTTAGTCTAAGAGCCTCGTTTCATGTTGTGAACGGTGCTCGCCCCGCTGAAACACAGGAGGGGCATATGACTCTGATCGATATCGTCCCCATTCTGTTGGCCTTGTGTCTGGTCTTCATTCCCTTGTTGAGTGACGGACCGCCCAGCCTTCCATCGCGCGAACCGCCGCGCGCTCGATCGCGCGCGCCGCTGGATACAATCCCGCCTGTCAAAAAGGGATTGGCGGCGCACCAGCGTGCGTACCAACGAATGCGATGATCGCGGCCGGCCAGGAAGGCTAGCGCCGACTTTCCATGCCTCCGTTGGCGAGGAAACGCTCCAGCCAATGGATGTCGTAGCGGCCGTCGATGATGTCGGGGTTGCGCACCAGCGCGCGGAACAGCGGCAGCGTGGTCTCGATCCCTTCCACCACGTATTCGTCGAGCGCGCGTTTGAGGCGGGCCATGCATTCGTTCCGCGTCTTGCCGTGCACGATCAGCTTGCCGACGAGCGAGTCGTAATAGGGCGAGATCGCGTAGCCCTGGTAGACCGCTGAATCGACGCGCACGCCGAGCCCGCCCGGCGGGTGATACGAACTGATGAGGCCGGGCGAAGGCACGAAGGTCGCCGGGTTTTCCGCGTTCACCCGGCATTCGATGGCATGGCCGTCGAACACGATGTCGCTCTGCTTGAGCGCGAGCGGGGCGCCACCCGCGAGCCGGATCTGCTCGATGACGAGGTCGATGCCGGTGATCATCTCGGTCACCGGATGCTCGACCTGGATGCGTGTGTTCATTTCGATGAAATAGAACTCGCCGTTCTCGTACAGAAACTCGACCGTGCCGGCGCTGAGATACTTCAGCTCGCGCATGGCGCTCGCCACGGTCTCGCCGATCCTGGCGCGCGCATCGGCGTTGAGCGCGGGCGAGGGGCTTTCCTCCATCACCTTCTGGTGCCGCCGCTGCAGCGAGCAGTCGCGCTCGCCGAGATGGATGGCGTTGCCCTGGCCGTCGCCGAGCACCTGGATTTCGATATGGCGCGGATGGGCGAGAAATTTTTCGAGATATACCGCGTCGTCGCCGAACGCGGCCTTGGCTTCGGCGCGCGCCGTGGCCAGCGCCGGCTCGAGCTCGCTCGCATCGCGCGCGACCTTCATGCCGCGCCCGCCGCCGCCGGCTGCCGCCTTGACCAAGAGCGGGAAACCGATCTCGGCGGCGACTGTCCGGGCCGCGGCGTCGTTGGTGATGCCGCCGTCCGAGCCGGGCACCACCGGGATGCCGAGCCGCTTGGCGGTGCGCTTGGCTTCGATCTTGTCGCCCATCAGCCGGATATGGGCGGGCGAGGGGCCGATGAAGCCTATGCCATGCGAGGCGAGGATTTCGGCGAAGCGCGCGTTCTCGGACAGGAACCCGTAGCCCGGATGCACCGCGTCGGAGCCGGTGATCTCGCAAGCGGCAAGAAGCGAGGGGACATTGAGATAGCTGTCGCGCGCCGGCGGCGGGCCGATGCAGACGCTCTCATCCGCGAGCTTGACGTGCATGGCGTCGGCGTCGGCGGTCGAATGCACGGCGACCGTCGCGATGCCGAGCTCCTTGCAGGCGCGCAGAATCCGGAGCGCGATCTCGCCGCGGTTTGCGATCAGGATTTTGTCGAACATGGTTACGCGCCGTCCGCGCGGCTCACTCGACGATCACGAGCGGCTCGCCGAATTCGACCGGTTGCCCGTCCTCGATGAGGATTTGCTTCACGGTCCCGGCCCGCGGCGCCGGAATCGCGTTCATCGTCTTCATCGCCTCGACGATGAGCAGCGCCTGGCCCGCACGGACCTTGTCGCCGACCTCGCAAAGCGCCTTGCCGCCGGGCTCGTTGGCGCGATAGGCGGTGCCGACCATGGGCGAGAGCACGGCGCCGGGATGCTTGGAGAAATTCTCGGCGACCTCGATCGCGGGCGTCAGCAAAGCCTTCGCACCCGGCCGCGCCGCCACTGCGGGCGCAGGCGCGGATCGGGCCGCGCTCTCTCTCGCAACGCGGACGCGCTGGCCGTTGCGTTCGATCTCGATCTCGCCGAGACCGGTCTCCTCCAGCAGCTTCGAGAGCTCGCGGACCAGATCCGGATCGATCGTCATTTTGCGGCGGAAGAACACGCGCACCTCAATCTTTTGCGTTCGCGAGGAGGCTGGCCAGCGCGTCGATGGCGAACACATAGCCCTGCGCGCCGAACCCGCAGATCACGCCTTGGGCGACGCTGGAAACATAGGAATGATGCCGGAAACTCTCGCGCGCGAACGGGTTGGACAGATGCACCTCGACGACCGGCATGGTGGTCGCCTTCAGCGCGTCGTGGATCGCGATGGAAGTGTGCGTATAGGCGCCGGCATTGAGCACGACGCCGGCCGCCTTGGTCCGCGCCTCGTGCAGCCAGTCCACCAGTTCCCCTTCGACATTGGTCTGACGGAACACGATCTCGAAGCCGTGCTTCCTCGCCGCGTCGCGACAGAGTTTCTCGATATCGGCGAGCGTGCCCTTGCCATAGACCTCGGGCTCGCGCGTGCCCAAGAGGTTCAGGTTCGGGCCGTTGAGGATATAGAGTGCAATTGCCATGGCCAGTCCGGCGGTTTGACGCTGCCGGGCTCGCCCGGGGCGAGCATGGTTATAGGAAGCCGTCTGCCTGAGGGAAAGCCTAGTTCAGCAGGTCGCCTGTCCGCACTTGCGCACCGCGTCGATCTTGCCCTTGAGCAAGGCAAAGCCGACGGCGCCCGGCACTACCTCATTGGCGATGACATAGGTAGGCGTGCCGGAAATCCCGAGTTTCTCGGCGAGCTCCGCGCTTTCCTCGAGCGTCGCGTTGATTTCCGGGCTTTTCATGTCGCGCTCGAGCCGAGCCATGTCGAGACCGACCTCCTTGGCGACGGCAAGCGCGCGGTCACGTGTGATCTCACCGCGGGCTGGCAGCAGTTTGCGGTGGAACTCGAGGTATTTCCCGCCCGGGTCCTGCATGCGCACCGCGATCGCCACGCGCGCTGTATCGACCGAACTCTGGCCGAGCACCGGAAACTCCTTCAGCACAATTTTCAGTTTCGGATCGGCCTTGATGAGATTGATTTTATCTTCCAACGCGCGCTTGCAGTAGCCGCAGTTGTAATCGAAGAACTCGACCAGCACGATGTCGCCCTTGGGGTTGCCGATCACGACGCCGCGCGGAGAATCCTCGATCAGCGCGCGGTTCTCCTTCAGCACCTCGCCGCGGCGCTTGTCGTCCGCCGCCTTCACCCGCTTCTCGAGCTCGGCGATAGCCTCGCGCAGCACTTCCGGGTTCTTCAGAAGATACTCACGGATCATTTTTTCGATTGCCGGCCGGTCGGTCTCCGAGATCGCGGCGGCGGGAGCCGGCGCGAGCGCTAAGCCGAGGAGGGCGATCGACGCGAAGGCGAGGGTGCGGAATTGCAGGGCGGGCATGTGGCTCTCCGGGGAACGGTCTGAATCCTAGCCCGTAACTACCACCACTAGGTGAACAGCCGTTTATCACCTCTGGGTGAGCTGCGGAGGCTTGAAATTGACGATATCGTCCGACTTCAGCCAGCCCGGCGAGCCCGTGGGGAAACGGCCCTTGGCGCGCATCGCCAGTTGGCGAGCGGTCTTGAATTCGGCGTTGTTGAACGCTGCCAGCGCACCCGCGAGCTCCGCGTTGGCCGTGTCGCCCTTGCGGCCATAGGCGATCGCCAGCTGCCGCCAGCCGAGCGGCGCGTTCGGCTCCTTGTCGAGCGCTTGGCGCAGATTGCGGATCGCCTCTTCCGCGCTCGCCGGATCATTGGTTTGCACCAGTGCCTGGCCGAGCATCATGCGGATCAGCGGCGAGCCGTTGGACAGCGCCACAGATTGGCGGAGCGGCGGAACCGCTTCTCGCGCGCGGCCGCTCTCCAGGAGCGCCTGGCCCTTGAGCTCGTGGAAGTAAGGGTTCTTCGGCTGCTCGGCGATGAGCGCGTCGATCTGCGAGATCGCATTGGCCATATTGCCGAAGCGATAGGCCGCGATCGCGCGTGCATAGCGCGCGGGCAACGTCGCGTTGGACGGCGGATAGCGGCGCAGCACCGCTTCCGGCCGCTCCACGAAGCCGGCGAGCTTGGCGCGCATCATCTCGTGGCGGAAGACGAGCTGCGGCGAATCCTTGGCTTCGAAGTACGGGCTCGCGCGCGCGACGGTCTCAAGGGATGCGATGCGCTCGCGCGGCATCGGATGCGAAATGAGATACGGATCCACCCGGCGCGAAATGAACAGGGTGTCCTGGGCGAAACGCTGAAAGGTCTCGATCATGCCTCGTGCGGACTGGCCGGTGGCATTGAGGAAGCCGACTGCCGCCCGGTCGGCGGCTTCTTCCTGGCTGCGCTGGTAGGAGAGGATCGATCCCATCGCCATCGTCTGCGGCAGCATCATCGCACCGGCGGCGGCGGGGCCGATATCGCGTGCCCCGGTGGCTGCGCCCGCGGCAACCGCGCCGAGGCCGAGCAGCATGCCGATGATTGCCGCTGTCTGCGCATTGGCGATCTGCTCGCGCATGCGCGAGAGGTGGCCGCCGGCGATGTGGCCGGTCTCGTGCGCGAGCACCCCGATGATCTGGTTCGGCGTCGTCGAGTTGTAGAGCGCGCCGGTATTGACGAAGATGCGGCGGCCGTCGGCCACGAACGCGTTGAAGTTACGGTCGCCGATGATCACGACCTCGATGTTCTGCGCGCCGAGCTTGGCCGCGCGCAGGATCGGACGCGTATAGTCGCGGAGCAAATCCTCGATCTCGGCGTCGCGGATCACCCCCGGAATCACTTGCGTCGCAGGCGCCTGAGCCAGGACGCTCTGCGCCTGAGCGAGCAGCATCGCCGCCGCGCCGACCATGGCAGTCGCGCGCCGGAAAGGCCGTGGCGAAGCGCCCGACGCTTCTCTCCCGCGATATGGCCTGCTAGCAGTGGAAATGGGCATGGATCTGCGGATCAAGCTAGGAGCGGGGCGGACAGGGGTCAATGCGAGCCTTTTCACGGATCGATAGCCCCGCGCGGCGCCAAACGGCGCGGGAAATAAGGCGGATACGGGGCGAATATGCGCGAACGGGTTAAGGCGGCCGCGAATATCGAAACGGCGCGCGCATTGCTCTCGCCCTCGCGCCGGAGCGACGTGCCGCCGTTCATGGTCATGGACGTGATGGCGGCGGCGGCACGAATCGAAGACGCCGGCGGCCACGTCGTGCACATGGAGGTGGGCCAGCCCGCGGCGCCGGCACCCGCCACGGCGATCGCGGCCGCCAGGCGTGCGCTCGATCATGGCCGCATCGGCTACACCGAGGCGCTCGGCATTCCTTCGCTGCGCAACCGCATCGCGCGCTACTACCGGGAGCAATATGGGATCGATCTCGATCCCGGCCGCGTCGTGGTGACGACCGGCTCGTCGGGCGGGTTCATTCTGGCCTTTCTCGCGCAGTTCGAGCCCGGCGACCGGGTGGCGGTGGCTTCTCCCGGCTATCCGCCCTACCGCAACATTCTGCTGGCGCTCGGCTGCGAGCCGGTGACGATCGAGATATCGGCGGCGACGCGCTGGGCGATCACCGTCGAGGCGTTGCTGGAGACGCACCGCAAGACGCCGCTCAAGGGAGTGATCGTCGCGAGCCCAGCCAATCCCACCGGCACCATGATCGTTGCCGATCATCTCGCGGCGCTGATCCGCGCCTGCGACGACGCCGGCATTCGCTTCATCTCCGACGAGATCTATCACGGCCTCGACTACACGTTTCCCGCGGAAACCGCGGCCAAGTTCTCCGAGCGCGCGCTGGTCATCAACTCGTTCTCGAAATATTTCTGCATGACCGGCTGGCGCATCGGCTGGATGGTGGTGCCCGAGGCGCTGGTGCGCGCCGTCGACCGGCTGCAGCAGAATTTAGCCATCTCCGTGCCGACGCTCAGCCAAATCGCGGCCGAGGCCGCCTTCGACGGCCGCGACGAAATGGAAGCGGTGAAGCGTGGTTACGTGGAAAATCGAAAAATTCTGACGGAGGGTCTGCCGCGTGCGGGGCTGGACACCTTCCTGCCTGCCGACGGCGCCTTCTATCTCTATGCCGACGTCTCGCGCTTCACCAATGACAGCTTCGATTTCGCCAAGCGTATGCTGCAGGAAACCCACGTGGCGGCGACGCCGGGCCACGACTTCGATCTCGTGAACGGCAACCAGTTCATTCGCTTCTGTTACGCCGGCTCGACCCCCGACATGCGCGAGGCGATGGAGCGGATCGGGAAGTGGCTGAGAAATAGTTAAGGCGAGCGTTCTGCCTCATCTCTACTTCTTTGGGTCGAGCCCTTCGGGCGGGATTCCCCAGCTCGTGCGCAACGCCGCTAGCGGCGCGGTCACGTAAGTCCAGAAATTCCAGCCCGGCGCGAAAGTGTCGGTCTTGAACGAGGCGCCGGCGGCCCAAGCGCGCCAGAATTCCTTGGGGTCGAGTGCGTCCTTCACTGCGCCCGCGACTTCGTTGATCTGCATGTTGAGTTGCCAGGTGAAGATCACCGGCAGGATATGTCCAGCCATCGGATTTTTCGGGTGCATGGCGGCGGTGAAGGTCGAGACGAGAATTTCGCCGCGCGGCGTGGTGTCGTAGCCCGAAAGTACATGCGCTGAATCGTGCGGGATCGCGAAAGCAACGTTCAGCGCCTTGGCCTCGCCCGGGAACGGATACTTGTTCTGCTTGAAGTGCGTGTAGTAAGCGAGACCGAACGTATCCGGGCCGAGCCGGCCCAGCGCTTCGAACCTCGCCACGAGCTTGGGGTCGGTCTTGCCGCCATCGTAGGGCATCAGCCACTTGTTCACGTCGCCGGCCCAGGGCTTGCCGGTGATGCTCTCCATGTTGGCGCGCGTCATGTCGGCCAACGCCGCCTGCATTTGCCCGGCGGTCGCTTCGCTGATTTCGTCGAGAAAACGCGCTCCGATGCCGAGCGCCTTGGCGAACTCGAACACGCGCGCGATCTTGCTCTTGTCGAGCACCCCGTCGATGAACGCCATGACGGTCATGAACTTCACCGCGTCCTCGGCGAGCTTGGTGCCCTTGAGCAGATCCGCGAGCGCCGACGGGGTCACCTGAGGCAGCGCGCCGACGTCGAGCGGCGGAGCCTGCCCGAAAATATATTGATCGGCGGCGGCAAGCGCCCAAAGGTCATCGTCGCTTGCTGGGCCGCCGGTCTCGGCCACGGCACGCATGCCGCCGAGGATCGCTTTGATCTGCGGATCGGTCGCGGCGGGGATCAGCGGCCGAACCGGGCTAGGCGAACTCACTTTGCAGCTCCATCCGCCACGTGTGCTTCAGCGCCGCCACCAGCCGCTGCGGCGCGGCCGGTCGGAATCGGTCTCGGCCGGAGCTGCCGGTTCGGGCGCCGGTGCGAGCGGGGGCGGCGTTACTGTAGCCGGCGATGCTCCGGCCTCGTCGTAGCGGACGACGGGTGCCGCCTCGCGCACGGTCGAGCCGCGCCGCGATGGCGGCGCCTCGGCCACGGGTTCGGGAGTTGGAGCTACAGGCGCAGGGCGCTCGATCCGCTGAGGTTCGACTTGCGGCGCGTGGAATTCGGGTCGCGGTGCCGTATCCGGCATCGCCGCATGCGCCTCGCCCTCGTGCATGGGAGATTCGTGCCTGGGGGATTCGATCTGGTCTTCTGGCATCGGCCCGCGTTGTTCGAAACCGCCTTCCTGGTTGCGCCGGTTGCGCCGTCCGCCGCGCCGTCCGCGACGTCTGCGGCGGCGTCCACCGCCCTCGGAGGAGGGGCCGCCTTCGCCAGGATGTTGCGGCGTCTCGCCGGGGGCACCGGGTGCCGCGTGCGGCGCGCGATGCGCGCCGATTTCCTCGGCTTCTTCTTGATCGGCGAATGTTGCGCTCTCTGCCGTGGGACCGGCAAATGAGCCGGCATCGAACGGCCGCGGCAAGCCATGTTCATGGCCTTGACCGCCGCGCCGGCCACGCCGGCCACGCCGCCGGCGGCGGCGACCGCCGTTCTCGGCCTCGGCGTTATGGGTGTGTACGGGCTGAACGCCGGTCGGCGTCTCTTCTTCAGCCGCTTCCTCCGCTTCGTCCTCGGCCGCGTCTTCTATTTCAGGCTCGGCTTCCGGCTCCGCTTCGGGCGGTGCGATCGTATCCGGCTTCACGCCTTGCGGCGCAACCACCGGGCCGCGCGCCGGTCCGCCGCGCTCGATCGCGTAGTATTGCTGGCCAGCGAGCGTCGCGTCGGCCGAGATCACGATCGAGACGCCGAAGCGCGCTTCGATCTCGCGCAAGTGCGCGCGCTTCTGGTTCAGCACATAGAGCGCGACATCGGAGCGCGTGCGCACGATGAGGTCGTTGCTGGCGCTTTTCACCAGCGTATCCTCCAGCGTACGCAACAGCTGCAGCGCGACCGAGGAAACCGAGCGGAGCCGGCCGGTGCCGGCGCAATGCGGGCAGGTCTCGGTCGAGCTCTCCAGAACGCCGGTACGGATGCGCTGACGCGACATTTCCAGGAGGCCGAAGTGCGAGATATGGCCGACCTGGATGCGCGCACGGTCGTTCTTGAGGCAATCCTTCATCTTGCGCTCGACGGAGCGATTATTGCGCTTTTCCTCCATGTCGATGAAGTCGATGACGATGAGACCCGCCAGATCGCGCAATCGCAATTGCCGCGCGATCTCTTCCGCCGCCTCCATATTGGTGCGCAGCGCCGTGTCCTCGATATGGTGCTCGCGCGTCGCGCGGCCCGAGTTCACGTCGATGGCGACCAGCGCCTCGGTCGGGTTTATCACCACGTAGCCCCCGGACTTCAGCTGCACCGTGGGCGAGAACATGGCGTCGAGCTGATGCTCGACGCCGTAGCGCACGAAGACCGGTTGCGTGTCCTTGAACGGCTTCACGTTCTTCGCATGGCTCGGCATGAGCATGCGCATGAAGTCCTTGGCTTCCTTGTGGGCTTCGTCGCCGGCGACCAGAACCTCGTCGATGTCCTTGTTGTAGAGGTCGCGGATGGCGCGCTTCACCAGCGAGCCTTCCTCGTAGACCAGGGCGGGCGCCGTCGACTTGAGCGTCAGCTCCCGCACGGTCTCCCACAGCCGCAGCAGATATTCGAAATCGCGCTTGATCTCGGTCTTGGTGCGCGAGGCCCCGGCGGTGCGCAGGATGATGCCCATGCCCTCCGGCACTTCGAGGTCTTCCACCACCGTTTTCAGCCGCTTGCGGTCCGGGGCCGCGGTGATTTTGCGCGAAATGCCGCCGCCGCGCGCGGTGTTCGGCATCAGCACCGAATAGCGGCCGGCGAGCGAGAGGTAGGTGGTGAGTGCCGCGCCCTTGGTGCCGCGCTCTTCCTTGACGACCTGCACCAGCATGATCTGCCGGCGCTTGATCACGTCCTGAATTTTGTAGTTACGCTGGCGGCGGTGATGCTGGCGTTCGGGAATTTCTTCGAGCGCGTCGCCGCCGGAGCCGACGGATTCGACGGGATGCTCCTCATGCGATTCGCCACCGCCGTTGGGAGCGGTCTGTGCGGCCTCCGCGGGAGCGGCTTCGCTTGAATTCCGCCGCCTGTTCGCCTTCCGTGGCGGGTTCGTCCTTAGCCGGCTCGCTGACGGTCTCGGCCGGCTCGGCGCGCTTGGGGCGGTTGCGATCGCGATCGTCGGCGGCGACCTCGGCCGCCTTGGCGGCTCGCGTCTCCTCGGCGATCAGCGCTTGCCGGTCGGCGACCGGGATCTGGTAGTAGTCGGGATGAATTTCGTTGAACGCGAGAAAGCCGTGGCGATTGCCGCCATATTCGACGAACGCCGCCTGCAGCGAAGGCTCTACGCGGGTGACCTTGGCTAGATAGATATTGCCGCGCAGCGGCTTTCTATTCTGCGACTCGAAGTCGAATTCTTCGACGCGGCTGCCGCGCACCACGACGACCCGGGTCTCCTCCGGGTGGGTGGCGTCGATGAGCATTTTGTTGGCCATTGGAATCTCTCGTGGCGGCGCGCAAGCGCGCCGCGAAATTTCGCGGGCCGGAAACGGGTTCCGGCATCGCGGATGATGGGTTGATGAAGGTCGAGGTCCGCGCGCCCGTCAAAGCGGGGTGCGCAGGCAAACGCAACGCTGGGCCGGTGTGCAAAAGAACGTCCCGGTCCGAATTCTATTCTGCCCATGGTCTCGACCAGCGGCAGGCGGCGGAGGCCGCCCGGATCACGGTTGCTGCAGGTGGAGGGCCCGCGCATCACCAATGCCCATCGGCATGGCTCGCGTCGAGGGCCGCCCGGAGGAACGCGCGATCGCGATTCCCTACTGCGGGGCCGTGCAGGTCTTTTCTAGGCCTGGATCGGCGGCTTGGCAAGCAGCGGCGAAGGCCGGCCGCACAGCGAGTTAACGAATTGCTGGCCGCTCACCACTCGCCGATGATGATACCGCGCCGCTTGTGCGTATCGACGCGCTTGGCGACGTCCTCGTTGGAGATGGTGATGCGCGAGCGCCGGTTGCGCGCCCATTCGAACAGCCGCTCGTCGTATTCGGCGCGCACGGAGGCCAGCGCAGGGTCCGCGCCGCGGTCCACCAGCTCGCGCGGGTCGTTCTCGAGATCGAACAGCTGCGGACGGAAGCCCTCGTAGAGCACGTATTTCCACCTCTTCGAGCGCATCATCCAGGCGCGCGCCCTGTCCTGCGGCACCTGCAGCTCGAGGCCGGCACGGCGGAACGAATAATCGAGCTCGCTCACCGCCGCATCGCGCCATTCGCCCGGCGCTCCGCGCAGCAGCGGCAGCAGCGAGCGCCCCTCGAAAATATGGTCGAGCGGCGGTCCGCCGGCAGCGCCAACGAACGTGGGAGCGAGGTCGATCGACTCTACGAGCGCGTCGTTATCGCTACCGCGCGTCCCGTCCGCCGCCGGGTCCGGGTCATAGACGACGAGCGGCGTATGCACGCTCTCCTCGTGGAACAATTCCTTCTCGCCGAGCCAGTGATCGCCGAGATAGTCGCCATGGTCGCTGACACGACGATCATGGTGTTTTCGAACAGCTTGCGCTCTTCGAGAAATCGCCAGAGCCGCCCGAGATGATCGTCGATCTGCCGGATCAGGCCCATATAGACCGGGATCACCGCGCGGCGCACGTCTTCGCGCGCGAAGCTCTGGCTCTCCTCGTGGCGCATATAGGCGCCATAGACCGGGTGCGGGTCGCGCCGCTCGTCCTCGCTGCGGTTCGCCGGCAGCACGTCGTCGGCGCCGTACATCGCGTGATAGGGCGCCGGCGCGATATAGGGCCAGTGCGGCTTGATATAGGAGAGATGCAGCAGCCAGGGCGTGTCGCCGGCCTCGCGGATGAACTCCATCGCGCGGTTCGTCATGTAGGCGGTTTCGGAATGTTCCTCGGCGACGCGCGCGGGAAGATGCGCGTTGCGCAGATACCAGCCGCTGAGCAGCTCGCCGCCCGGCCGTCGGCCGCGTTCGCGGCGCTGTGCCACGGGTTCGGCTCGTCGTAGCCGTGGCGCTTGAGATAGAGATTATAGGCAAGGTCCGGATCGACGGTGCCGTCCGGGTGCAGGCCGTCGTCGCGCTCGTAGGGCTCGAAGCCGCACTCGCGCGCGAACGTGCCCTCGATCGACTGGCCGCGGCACGCCGAGGCGCTTCAGGCCCGCCATGTCCGCGCCCATGTGGGTCTTGCCGACCAGCGCCACGCGCATGCCGAGCGGCCGCAGATGATCGCCGAGCGTCGGCTCGCCGACGCGCAACGGCACGAAGTTCCAGGTCGAGCCGTGCGAGCTCATCGAGCGGCCGGTGTAATAAGACATGCGCGAGGGGCCGCAGACCGTGGCGCTTGACATAGGCGTGCGGTGAAACGGACGCCGCGTTTCGCCAGCGCGTCGATCGCGGGCGTTTGCAGCCGCGGATGGCCGTAACAGGAGAGGTAATCGGCCCGCAGCTGGTCCGCCATTACGAACAGGATGTTTTTGACCGCGCCCATGCGGCCATCAGCGCTTCGGCTTGGCCGGAATGACCGGCACGAGCAGATGAGAATCGTGCCTGCCGCCGGCATGAATAGAGTGCCGGCCCCGGTTCACAGTGTCCTCGTGCCGCGCATAGACGAGGGGCTTGGGATATTTGTTCACGTCCGAGCCCTGAACCATGAGCCGCAGCGTCTCGCCCGCCTCGAAGCGGGTGCCCGAGGGCCAGATCTCGATCTCCAGGGGCACGATCTCGCCGGGCTTGATCTTGATTTCGCGCTTATGCGCGAGCACCGGCTGGAATTCGGTGGACTGCGCCTCGTCGAGTTCGCGATGCGACGCGCGCAGCCAGCCCAGCGCCACCGGCCCGTCCTCGAACTGGGCGTAATAGGGGAAGGGCACGAACTGGCCTTTCGCGTCGAGCTTCCACAGCGCGACGAACATATCCATGTCGTCGCCCGCGTCGGTCGACATGAAGAGCTTCGCCTTCATGTGGCCGACCAGCTCGGTCGGCTTGTCGAAGGTGATGTCGAACTCGGCGCGATGCACGCCGGGCCCGCTGCCGAGCGCCGAATAGCTGGTCGAGCTCTCGCCCGGCGCCAGCACGGGGCTCATCTTGCCGCTCGTAGCGTCGAGATAGAGCTTGGTGTATTGCGTGCGCGCGACCGGCCACTCGTTCTCCGCGCGCATCTCGCCCACATAATATTTATCCCGCACCTCGAGCCGCACCTTCGGCCATTCGCCGATTCCGGTCGGCAGGCCCTTGAGGAAATGATCGAAGAACGCGCGCTGCTTCGCGACGTTCTCGGGCACGTAGTAATAGGCCCATTTCTTGCGGCCGTGGATCTCGAGCCATTTCTGCTTGGAGGAAATCTTCTTGAATCCCTCCATGCGTGCCGCGCGAATGCAGGCCCTGGTCCGACCAGCTCGCGACCACATAGGCCGGCACTTTGATATTGGCGAAGTCCGAGGCTTTCGATGCCCAGAAGTCGTCGAACAACGGATGCGCCTTGGTCTCCGCCTCCAGGTCCTCGATCTCGGTCCTGCTCGCGCCCCAGCGCACCCAGATGTAAGGCCAGAACCAGGTCTCCGGGATGCCGCCGTGGCGCGCGACCTCGCGATAGGTGTCGGTCCAGCCTTCCCACGGATTGATCGCGGCAAGATGCGGCGGGTTCAGTTCCGCCACGCGCCATTGCGAGGACGTCAGATACGACACGCCCGAGAGCCCGACCTTGCCGGCGCTCCAGGGCTGCGTGCCCGCCCATTCGATCAGATCGTAGAACGCTTCCGCCTCGTCGGGCGAGAGATAGGTGGCGCGGCCTTTCGAATTCCAGGTGCCGGGAATGTCGGCGTTGATGATGGCGTAGCCGTTCGGCACCCAATAGAGCGGGTCGGGCGCTTCGAAGGCGGTGTAGTCGGAGGTGTGCTCGGGCAGCACGCCGCTGTTCGGATAGAGTTTGCCGACCGGCGCCGGCGCGTGCTTGCCGTAGGGACCCCAGGCGATCAAGGGCGCGGCGGGCTTCTCGTTCTCCGGGCGATAGATGTCGATATAGAGGTCGAAGCCGAAGCGCGTGGGCACCGTCACGTCGCGCTCGATGATCATGCCGTTCTCGACCGTGCGGCTATATTTCGGCGGCGTGCTGCCGCGCGAATCCGGATCGCTCAGCGGACTGCGGAACTTGTAATCGAAGGCTCGATTTTTCACGCGCGCGTTTCCTTTCAGGCGACTTCTTCGAGAATTTCCGCGAGCCGCTCGGGCATGTCGATCATCACGTCATGCCCGCACGGCAGCGCGTAGGTGCGCCAGGCCGGATCGGTCTTGTAGCTTCTCGTAGAACATCGAGAAATAGGTCGAGGATATTCGGCGGCGCGCACATAGGCTTTCTTCGCGATGCGCTCGCGCGCGCCGGTGAGTCGAACCTTCTCGGTGATGGTCACGATAGGGATGCGGCACTGCACTTGCGTCGACCCAGGCCTGGTCCTTCTCGTTCACCTTGAAGACCGCGGCCGGGATGCGGCGGCACGGTCTTCCCTCCGCTCGTGGCCGCCGCCTCGCTGATCTGCTTGCGCGTCTCCGGGCCAGTGTCGAGCAGCGACATTGCCGTTGTCCGGCACGAACGCGTCGAGGAATACGATCGACTTGATCCGGCCCGGCAGCCGCTCGGCGACGCCCGAGACGACGAAGCCGCCGTAGGAATGGCCGACCAGCACCACGTCGGAAATTCCTCGAATTCGATCACATTGACGATGTCCTCGATGTGGGTGGGAGGTCGATGCCGGCGCTCAGCAGATGCGCGCGCTCGCCGACCCCGGTCAGCGTCGGCGCGAATACCTCGTGTCCGCGGGCGGTCAGCAGGTCAGTGACGCGGCGCCAGCACCAGCCCCCGTGCCAGGCGCCGTGGACGAGGACGAATGTGTGCTTGGCGGCTTCCGACGGCATTTCCGGCATCCCCCTTGGTCTTGCGGGCGAGCCTAGCATCGGAGCCTCGCCGCCGGGGCAGTGCCGGCAACGCCTGGTTAACCATGCACCTGTATCAAGCGGAGGTCTGTCTGCGTAGCGTGGGTATATGCGTCGGGTTGCGTGGTTCGTATTGGGTCCGGCCCTTGCCGCTGTGCTGTTAGGCGGGGCCGGATCCGCGTTTGCCCAACGCCGTCCGGCGTTGACCGCGGCGCTGCCCACGCCGCCCGCCTTGACCGGCCCCGCGCGCATCGTCGCCCTCGACGCGCGGCTCGCCGGCGACGACAAGCGCACCCGCCTCGTCATCGACCTCACCCGCAAGCTCGATCTGCGCGCCTTCGTGCTCAGCGATCCGTATCGGGTGATTGTGGATCTTCCCGAGGTGATGTTCGACTTGCCCGCCGCCGCGGGCAGGGAAGGGCGCGGACTGGTTTCCGCTTTCCGCTACGGTCTGTTCGCGCCGGGCAAAGCCAGGATCGTCATCGACGCCAAGGGCCCGGTCGCCATCGACAAGGCCTATGTGCTCGCCGAGCAGGACGAGCAGCCGGCCCGTCTGGTGATCGATCTCATTAAGAGCGACCGTGAGAGTTTCATCAAGACCGCCGCGCTGCAGCGTAACGCCGGCATCGTCGCGTCGATTCCGGTCGATCCGAGAACGCTGCGCGATATACCCGCGCCGCGCGATGGCAAGCCGGTGATCGTGATCGATCCCGGCCATGGCGGCCTCGACACCGGCGCGGTTTCCGCCGGCGGCGAGGAGGAGAAGGCGGTCGTGCTCGCGGTGGCGCTGAAACTGCGCGACCGTCTCGAGAAAAACGGGCGCTATCGCGTCGTGCTCACCCGCAACGACGACACGTTCATTCCGCTCGGCGATCGGGTGGCGATCGCCCGCGCTCATAAGGCCGCGCTTTTTATCTCCGTTCACGCCGAATTCGATCTCGCGCAAGGAAGGCGACGTGCGCGGCGCCACCGTCTACACGGTCTCTGAGCGCGCCTCCGATGCGGAAGCCGCAAAACTGGCGGAAACCGAAAATCGCGCCGACCTCATCGCCGGCATCGACCTCAAGGACGCCACCGACGACGTGGCCGAGATCCTGTTCGAGCTCGCGCACCGCGAGACCAAGAATTTCTCCGCCCATTTCGCCCGCACGCTGGTCGGCCAGATCAAGTCCGCGGCGCGCTTGCACCCGCAACCGCTGAAGTCGGCGGGCTTCAAGGTGCTGAAGGCCCCGGACATCCCCTCCGTGCTGCTCGAGCTCGGCTACCTCTCGAGCAAAGAGGACGCCAAGTTGCTCGCCTCCGATGCCTGGCGCGACAAAGTGTCCGAAAGCGTAGCGGCGGCGATCGACAGCGTTTTTCGTGACCAAAGTGGCCGGCACCGCACCCGCCCGCTAGGCTTTTAATCGTCCACAATCTTTTCGTGCGGTCAGTTGGTGGGGTGGCGTTCTGCGACGCCATTGGACTAGAAACGAATTCGATGTTTAGACTATTTCCCTGGCGCGCTGGCCTTGCCGAGGATGCCTCGTCCTCGTCCAGTCGCAGCGGGCGCACTGTCATCTTGGGGGACAGTCATGCAGCCGATCAGGTTCCGTATCCTCGCCCTTCTGGCGGGCCTTTTTACTTTTGCCATACTGCCGTCCGCCGCCTCGGCCGGCGACTGGGGTGCGATCGCACTCAGCACCGCACGGGCAGTTGGGGCACCTCCTACAACTACGAGGATGAGGACGAAGCTCGTAGAACGCGCGATGCGCGAATGCCGCAAGAATGCAAGAGACTGCAACCTGTTCAAGACGTTCGAGAACACTTGCGTCGCGGTCGCCGGCGACAGCACCGGAAATTTCGGCTGGTCCTGGGGCTACACCAACAGCGACGCCGCCGGCGCGCGATCGCCCAGTGCCGCGAGCAGGGCGGCCAAGGGCTGCAAGGTCGAGTCCAGTTCTGCACCGGCGACGCCAATTGAGCGGGTACTCGCCACTGCGTCGAATGGCCGCGCGGAGGGCGCTCGCGCGGTCATTCGCTTGCGTCGCTCGCATGACTGAGAGCTTAGAACTTTCCCTTTCGTCCTTCGCCGCCGGCGAAACGTTTGGCGCCGGCGAACATTCCACCCTCGGCGATACCCTTGAGTCCGTGCTCGACCTCGTTGCGCGCGGCGATGCTTTCTTCCAGTCCCCATTGCTCGATCAGCGAAAGCCGGTCGCCGCGCAAGCCAGCTTGGGAAACGCGGCGAGCTGATCGGCGATCTCTAGTGCCGCGTCTAGTGCGTGGCCGTCCTCAACCACGCGATTCACCAGGCCGATGGCGAGTGCTTCGTCGGCCTGCACCGGCCGTCCGGTGAGCACGAGGTCCATGGCGCGGCCGTGGCCGACGATACGCGGCAGGCGGATGGTGCCGAGGTCGATCAGCGGCACGCCGAAGCGGCGGTTGAACACGCCGAACACAGCGGAGCGCCCGGCAACGCGCAAGTCGCACCACAGTGCGAGCTCAAGTCCGCCGGCGACCGCGGGTCCTTCGATCGCGGCGATCACCGGCTTGGAGAGCTTCAGCCGTGTCGGGCCCATGGGTGCGAATCGCCGTCGGGCTCGACCGGTCGCCGTTCGCCCGCGGCGATGGCCTTGAGGTCCGCGCCGCCGCAGAACGCGCCGCCTTTGCCGGTGAACACCGCGACATCGAGTCCGGTGTCGCCGTCGAACGCCTTGAACGCCTCATAGAGCGCGCGCGCCGTAGGCAGATCCACCGCGTTCCGCCGCTCCGGGCGGTTGATGCTGACGACGGCGATGCGCACGCGACGCTCGACGGTGACCGTTTGTGACATGGGTTTCTCCCTCCGGGCCGCATGCGCCTTTCGTCCGCTCGACGGCGCTGCCACCAAGCAATAGCATTGTGGCGACTGGATCGGGGAGACCGGCATGAAGCAAGCGCTGGCGGCGTTAACGATCGGGCTGTTCCTGGCGGCGGGCGGCGTTCCGGCCGCGGCGCAGGATTCGGAAATCTGTGCGAAGTCGTCCGGGGACGAGGCGATCCGCGCCTGCACGCGCGCGATCAATTCCGGCCGGAGCAGGGGCGAGGCCCTGGCTACGCTCTATTATAACCGCGGCTGGGAATACGACGAGAAGCGCGAGTATGAGCGCGCCATCCGCGACTACGATCGCGCGATCCGGATCAACGCCAAGCCTAACTACTTCACCAACCGCGGCCTGGCCTACGCGAGCATGGAAAACTTCGACCGGGCGATCGACGATTACGACGAGGCGATCCGCATAGATCCCGAGCACGAGACCGCCTGGAACAATCGCGGCGTTGCCTACGAGAAGAAGGGCAGCTCGCCCGCGCGCTCAAGGATTTCGAAAAAGCGATCGAAATCAAGCCGGACTACGAGAAGGCGATCAACAATAGGAAGCGCGTGCGCGACGCCCTGCGCAAGAGAAGCTGAGCGCCGCGCGTCTCGCGCTGCCGGCTCGTCTCAGTGGGCCGTGAACTCGATCGCCGTCTGGAACTGGTGTCCGCAGCCATCGCACGACCAGAAATGGCGGATGCGTCCTTCGCCCACATATTCGGAGGCGAGCGGTCCGATTTGGGTTTCCAGGCAGTTCGGGCAAGAAGTTAGCGCGAACGGCCGGGTGCGGCCGGACGGAGTACGCAGGGTGCTTTGCAGCTTCATGGCCTGTCCTCCTAATCGCCCCTTGGCCCCAGACACGAACGCTACTGGTACCCGGTGACGCTCACGCAACGCTTCAAAAAAACATAGAATTCGACCGGTTCGGTGGCGGTAATCGATCCTTTTTGTGGAGAATTGGCTGCATTCGTACCGTCTCCCGCACGGGACCGGCGACCAGGGTTCGCGGGAAGCCGCAAAGTCCCCGCCAAGCCCTTGTTTTGCCACAGCTGGGGAGGAAGCAGGCACAGGCGCCTGCGGATCAAGACCGGTAACTTTTTGCCGGATACAATGCCTATATAGGCCTTAAATTTGTGCGCGATCGAGCGGGCTGATGCGGATTTTCTTGAGATTCTGGGCTTCCTGTTCGCCGCCGGCGCGTTCCTGTTCGTGGTCGGCGCGGTCGCCGCCACCTGGCTGATCTGGCACTATTCCAAGGACCTGCCCGACTATTCGCAGCTGCAGGACTACGAGCCGCCGGTGATGACGCGCGTGCACGCGGCCGACGGCGCGCTGGTCGCCGAATACGCCAAGGAGCGCCGGCTCTATATCCCGATCCAGGCGGTGCCCAAGCGCGTGATGACGCCTTCATCTCCGCCGAGGACAAGAATTTCTACGAGCACGGCGGCATCGACCTCACCGGCATTGCCCGCGCCGTCATCACCAATATCGAGAACTACGGCAAGCGGCGGCCGCAGGGCGCCTCCACCATCACCCAGCAGGTCGCCAAGAACTTCCTGTCGGCAGCGAGACCTCGATCACCGCAAGATCAAGGAAGCGCTGCTCGCGCTGCGCATCGAGCGCGCCTATTCCAAGGAAAAGATTCTCGAGCTCTACCTGAACGAGATTTATCTCGGCCTCGGCGCCTATGGCATCGCCGCCGCCTCGCTGATCTATTTCGACAAGTCGGTGCACGAGCTGACGCTCGAGGAGGCCGCTTATCTCGCGGCGCTTCCCAAGGCGCCGACCAACCTGCATCCGTTCCGCCAGCGCGAGCGCGCGATCGAGCGGCGCAACTGGGTGATCGACCGCATGGTCGAGAACGGCTACGTCACCGCGCGGACGGCGAGAAGGCCAAGCGCACCCGCTGAATGTGACGCCGCGGCCGACCGGCGCCCACATCTTCGCCGCCGAATATTTCGCCGAGGAAGTCCGCCGCGAAATCTACGAGCGCTACGGCGAGAAGAAGCTCTACGAAGGCGGGCTTTCGGTCCGCACCACGCTCAATCCGAAGCTGCAGGTGATCGCCAAGAAGGCGCTCACCGACGGCCTCGTGCGCTTCGACGAAGCGCGGGCTGGCGCGGCGCCTGCAGAAGCTCGAAACCGCGGGCGACTGGGGCGCGAAGCTCGCCGAGGTGCGGGCGCTCTCCGACATTCCCTGGCGGCTCGCGGTCGTGCTCGAGGTCACCGATCAGGGCGCCGGATCGGCCTGCAGCCGCCGCGCGAGCGCTCCGGCCCGCTCTCTGCCGAGCGCGAGACCGGCGCCATTCCCCTCGACGGCGTGAAATGGGCGAAATAGGCCGACGGCCCCGAAAGGGCAAGACGGTTATCCGCGTCAACCAGGTGCTGAACCTCGGCGACGTGATCTATGTCGAGCCGTTCGGAGAACCGCCCGGGCCAGTGGCGGCTGAGCCAGGTGCCCGAGGTCGAGGGCGCGCATCGTCGCGATGGATCCCTGGACCGGCCGCGTGCTGGCGCTGGTCGGCGGCTTCTCCTACGACGACAGCCAGTTCAATCGCGCCACCCAGGCGCTGCGCCAGCCCGGCTCCTCGTTCAAGCCGTTCGTCTACGCCGCGGCGCTCGACAACGGCTACACGCCGTCGTCGGTGATCCTCGACGCGCCGATCGAGATCGACCAGGGCCCCGGCCTGCCGTGTGGAAGCCGGAGAACTACGCGCGCAAGTTCTACGGCCCGCAGACCTTGCGCTTCGGCATCGAGCAGTCGCAGCAACGTCATGACGGTGCGTCTCGCGCAGGACATCGGCATGCCGCTGGTGGTCGAATACGCCAAGCGCTTCGGCGTCTATGACGATCTGCCGCCGGTGCTGTCCATGGCGCTCGGCGCCGGCGAGACGACGCTGCTGCGCATGGTCGCCGGCTATTCGATCTTCGACAATGGCGGCCGAAGGTGCGCCCGACCCTGATCGACCGCATCCAGGATCGCTACGGCCACACCATCTTCCGGCACGATGAGCGCGAATGCCACGGCTGCGACGCCGATCGACTGGGCCAACCAGCCCGAGCCGACGCTGGTCGATCGCCGCCGATCGTGCTCGATCCGATGACCGCCTATCAGGTCACCTCATGCTGGAGGGCGTCGTGCAGCGCGGCACCGGCACGGTGTTGCGCGATCTCGGCCGGCCGATCGCCGGCAAGACCGGCACCACCAACGACGAGAAGGACGTCTGGTTCATCGGCTTCACGCCCGACCTGGTGGTTGGCGTCTATATCGGCTACGACCGGCCGCGCTGCTCGGCGCCGCGTCACCGGCGGCGACTACGCGGCGCCGATCGTGAGCGAATTCATGAAGCTGGCGCTCGCCGACACGCCGGCGCAGCCGTTCCGCGTGCCGCCCGGCATCAAGCTCATTCGCATCAATGCGAGCACCGGCACCCGCGCAGGCCCCAGCGACGACAAGGTGATCCTGGAAGCCTTCAAGCCCGGCACCGCGCCGGCGACCCCTTCTCGGTCATCGGCTTCACCGACGAGACCGGCCGGCCGCTTATCGGGCCCGATCAGCAGCGGCCCTGGGGCATCACGCCCGAGGCCGACCGCGCGGTCGGAAGAGGGCCGTTCGGGCTTTGGTGAGCGGCGTAATCCGAAGATCAGGGGGATTTGGTTAAAAGAGAGAGAGAGATGAAATTTAGAGGGAGGGGTTTCTATGTGGTTGGTTGGCGGGGGGCGGCAGGGGGGGGGGGGGAGGGGTGGGGAGAGGGGGGAGAAGGGGGGGGGGGGGGGGGGGGAGGGGGACCGTCGGCCTTGTTAAGGGCGGCAGCGCGCCGCCGTGCGGGCTGATCAGCCGCGCACGCCGAGGATGCCGAGCGCGAGCAGCGCCGACGATCACGGCGAGCCAGGTGCCCGCCGCGGCGAGGCCGCGGTGGCGGCCCAGGAGATCGACGAGAACGCCTCGGCGAAGGTCGCGATGCGCGACGAGGTCTGGCGGCGGCGGAAGTGGCTGCGCTTGGCCTGGGCGCGGAACCAGAGCTGGATCGCGGTCGCCGACGCCGCGGCGACGACGCGATGCCGACGCCGGCGACCAGCGCGTCGCAGCGGCGAGAGCGAGCGCCAGCGCCAGCGACGAACGGCGCGAACACGAGCGCGACGCGCCGATGCACCGCCTCGATCTTGGCGCGCACGATCCAGCCCGGCCGGCGACCGGCGCGGTGGCGACCAGGTCGGGCGCGTCCTCGCCGGAGATCGCGAGCCAGGCGAGCCCGCCGGCGAGCTGGCCGGCCGCCATCACCAGCACCGGCACCAGCACGACCGAGCGCGCCGTGGCCTTCGCCGAAGTTGCGCCACAGCAGCAGCGCCGGCGGCAGCAGATAGAGAAGCTGCATCAGGGTCTGCGACATCAGCCAGGGATCGCGGCGCAGCAGCGTCCATTCCTTGCGGCGCAGCGCGCGCGTCGGCGTGGCCGGCGGAACGCGCGCGCGCCGGCGGCGCTGCCGCGCGCCGCGGCTGCGCGACGCCGGCGGCGGCGATCGCGTGCTCGCCGAAGCGCGGCGCGAAGATCAGCGATCGCGCGCGCCGAGCAGCGAGCAGGCTCGGCGCCGAGCACGACGGCGAGCGCGGCGGGATCGCCGAGGACGGCGCGCGCCGGCCACCAGAGCGATGCTGTCGACGTCGGGCGCATGCGCGACCAGCGCGTCCGATTGCGAGAAGCGCCGATGCGCGACAGCGTGCCGTAGGAGAGGATGGCGGCGACCTGCAGGCCGATGACGAAGGCGGCGCCGATGACCGCGGCGACGATCTGCGCGACGAAGCCGCGTGCGCTGCGGGCCGATCAGCGCGGAACAGCGCGACGGTGAGCGCGACCGCGAGCGCCGCCGCGGCGGCGCCGATCGCGGCGACGACGCCGTAGGCGGCGAGCCAGCGCGGGCCGCCGCGCAGCGCCAGCACGTTGATGAACGGCGCGCCAGCAGCACCGCCATCAGCCGACCGTCGAGAGCGCCATGGCGGCGATCCGCACGGCGAAGACCCGGCGCGCGACGACCGGCGACGACAGGATCAGGTCGAGGTCGGAGCGCGCGTAGAACGCGCGGGTCACCGACTCCATCGCCTGCGACAGCATCAGCGACCAGGACAGCAGCGCGCATGCCGGTGATCGACGATCAGCGTCGCCTTGTCGGGGTCGGCGCCGACCTCGGCGAAGTCGCGCGACGATCGACGTAGGCGAGCAGATGCATGAACACGCGCGAAGACGACGAGCGCGATGCGCGACCGCGCGCGGCGCGCCGGCGGCTTGCCGGCGGTCATCATGCGACCGCCAGTCGCGCCAGGCGAGGCGGAACTCGTGGCGCGGCGAACCAGGCGATGCGTGCGCCGGGCGCGGCTCACGCCGCGGCCGCCTGCTCGGCGACCAGCGTCGAGGAAGATGTCCTCGAGGCTGCTGGCGCCGCTGCCGGCGCTGGCGGCGCAGCTCGTCGAGCGTGCCCTCGGCGATCAGCCGGCCGCCGGCGATGACGCCGATGCGCTCGGCCATGCGCTCGGCGACTTCGAGGATGTGCGTGGTCATGATGACGGTGCCGCCGGCGCGCGACGCGCTCGCGCAGCACGTCCTTGACCTGGCGCGCGGAGCCGGCGTCGAGGCCGGTCAGCGGCTCGTCGAGGATGATCAGGCGCGGGTCGTGCACCAGCGCGCCGGCGAGCGCCACCTTCTGGCGCATGCCCTTGGAGAAGCCCTCGCAGCGCTCGTGCGCGTGCGGCGCGAGGCCGAGCCAGTCGATCAGCTCGCGCGCGCGCGCCTCGGCGATCGCCGGCGTCGATGCCCCACAGGCCGGCGACGAATTCGAGATATTCGAACGGCGTCAGCTTGTCGTAGATCATCGGCTCGTCGGAGACCCAGGCCATGATCTGCTTGGCCGCGACCGGATCGGCGAGCGCGTCGATGCCGAAGACCGAGATCGAGCCGGCGTCGGGCCGCAGCAGGCCCGCGACCATGCGCAGCGTCGTGGTCTTGCCGGCGCCGTTCGGACCGAGCAGGGCATAGAACTCGCCGGCGCGCACGGTCAGGTCGAGGCCGTCGACCGCCGGGCGGTCGAAGCGCTTCACCAGGCCGCGGATTTCGAGGGCGTAGGAGGGGGAGATTGCATGTTCATGGGGTGCGGCGGGGGCTGGCAGGGTGCCGGAGACTAGCGCGCGGTGGTTTCGGGGCGGTAAATCGGGGGGGGAAATCTTCCTTTCGTCTGGCCGGGCTTGCCGGCCATCCACGTCTTTTCCCAAGGCAATGCTGCAAAGACGTGGACCCCCGGGACAAGCCCGATCCCTCCCCTAAAGGGGGAGGGATGAAGTGTTGGTGCCGCGCCTTGTTCGCGCCGCCGCGCACCCATATAGAGAGCGCGAACCGGAAAATCCCATGCGCGCGGAGACCAAAACCTCGTCGAGGAAATCAAGCAGTCGGTCGGGCTGCTGAGGAGGGCGCTTTGACTTCGACCGCTCCGAAAAGCGCCTCGCCGAGCTGAACCGGCTCGCCGAAGACCCCAAGCTTTGGGACGACCCGCAGCGCGGCTCCAAGCTCATGCAGGAGCGCACGGCGCTCGGCGACCCGCTCGAGGCCTCCGCCTCGAGCAGGAGCTGTCCGACCACGTCGAGCTGATCGAGCTCGGCGAGGCCGAGAAGGACGCCTCCGTCGTCGCCGAGGCCGAAGCAGAGCTCGCCGGGCTGCAGGCCGAGGCCGCGCGCCGCAGCTCGAGGCGCTGCTTTCGGGCGAGGCCGACGCCAACGACACCTATCTCGAAGTCCATGCCGGCGCCGGCGGCACCGAGAGCCAGGACTGGGCCGAGATGCTGCTGCGCATGTACACGCGCTGGGCCGAGCGGCACGGCTTCAAGGTCGAGCTGGTCGAGGAGACCGCCGGGCGAGGAGCGCCGGCATCAAGTCCGCCACCATCGAGGTCAAGGGCGAGAACGCCTATGGCTAGCTCAAGACCGAGAGCGGCGTGCACCGCCTGGTGCGCATCTCGCCCTTCGACGCCAACGCGCGCCGGCACACCAGCTTCGCCAGCGTCTGGGTCTATCCGGAGATCGACGACGACATCGAGATCGAGATCGACGAGAGCGACCTGCAAGTCGACACCTACGCGCTCGAGCGGCGCCGGCGGCCAGCACGTCAACACGACCGACTCCGCGGTGCGCATCACCCACATGCCGACCGGCATCGTCGTCGCCTGCCAGAACGACCGCTCGCAGCACAAGAACCGCGCGACGGCGATGGAGCATGCTGAAGGCGCGGCTCTACGAGGCGCGAACTGCAGAAGCGCGAGGAGAAGGCCGCGGCCGAATAGGCGCCAAGACCGACATCGGCTGGGGCCACCAGATCCGCTCCTACGTGCTGCAGCCCTATCAGATGGTGAAGGACCTGCGCACCGGCGTCGACCTCGACCGACGCCGCGACGGTGCTCGACGGCGATCTCGACGATTCATGGCCGCCGAACTGGCGCGCAAGGTGCGCAGCGGCGGCCGGGAGAGGTGGAGGATGTGGAGTAGGGCTGTAACCGATCTCCAAAAGCAGGCGGCCCTCTACGAGCGACAAAGCGACATGCCCGATCCCGCTGATGAAACCAGGAAGCTCGACCCGCTCTGGCGCGCGATCTTCTCGGGCGAGCATCCGGAACTGGGGCGCCGCCGGAAATTCTCCGGCTGATGTCCCAACGGCGCACGACCGCTGCCGCTTGTGCTACGCGGGATTCGACGGCTTCACCGCGCCGGTCATGCGCGCCGATCGGCCGCGCGCAATGGCTGCGCAACCCGCATTTCTGCGAGAAGTGCGAGTCGGTGCTGGCCGAGCATCGCGGCGGCGCCGAGATCGAGATCGCGATGCTCTATGCCGACGTCCGCGGCTCGACGCAGATCGCCGCAGGCATGCGCCCGGCCGACTCGCCGCGCTGATGCAGCGCTTTTCGAACCGCGATCAAGGTGTTCACCTGGACCGACGCCATCGTGGACAAGATGGCGGGCGACGAGGTGATCGCCATTTATGTTCCCGGCCCTTACCGGCCCCGACTTTCGCCAGCGCGCGGTCGAGGCCGGGTCAAGCTGCTGCGCGCCACCGGCCACGCCGACCCGCGGGCCCTGGCTCTCGATCGGCGTCGGCGTGCACTCCGGCGAGACTTCATGGGTTCGATCGGCGTCGAGGGCGGCAACTATCAGTTCGCCGCGCTCGGCGACACGATGAACTTCGGCGCGCGGCTCGTCGCCGCCGCCAAAGGGGGCGAAATGATCATGAGCGAGGCGGTGTGGAAGGACGTATCGGGCGAAATTTCCGCCAAGCCGCGCAGCCTGGAACTCAAGGGCTACACGGAGCCGGTGAAGGCTTACGTCGCGCGGGTGAAGCCGGAGTGATTGGCAGCAGCCAAGCTGCGCTTAAAGTCGTCAATCGAGTGATCAGGGAGGTTCCGATGACGGCATATAACGTGGTTCGTTTTCGAGTGAAGGCTGGGCGCGAAAAGGAATTCGAGGATGCCACCGGAATGCGAAACTCGATGTCGCCGGTTTCCGCAAGGGCGCGCTGATCAAGACCGGCGACCGGAGCTATTGCCTGGTCGCCGAATGGGACGGCCAGGACAATATCGTTGCGGCACGGCCGAAAATGATCGGCTTGCTCGACACTCAGCGCGCGATGCTCGAGGACCTGGGCGGCGGCCTCGGCGTCACTGATCCAGTCTCCGGTCCCGCCGTGGTTGAGATCAAGCCGGGCCGCTAGCGCGTCGCACGGTCGGGTTTTTTTTTTTTTTTTTTTTTTTTTTTTTTTTTTTTTTTTTTTTTTTTTTTTTTTTTTTTTTTTTTTTTTTTTTTTTTTTTTTTTTTTTTTTTTTTTTTTTTTTTTTTTTTTTTTTTTTTTTTTTTTTTTTTTTTTTTTTTTTTTTTTTTTTTTTTTTTTTTTTTTTTTTTTTTTTTTTTTTTTTTTTTTTTTTTTTTTTTTTTTTTTTTTTTTTTTTTTTTTTTTTTTTTTTTTTTTTTTTTTTTTTTTTTTTTTTTTTTTTTTTTTTTTTTTTTTTTTTTTTTTTTTTTTTTTTTTTTTTTAAAAAAAAAAAAAAAAAAAAAAAAAAAAAAAAAAAAAAAAAAAAAAAAAAAAAAAAAAAAAAAAAAAAAAAAAAAAAAAAAAAAAAAAAAAAAAAAAAAAAAAAAAAAAAAAAAAAAAAAAAAAAAAAAAAAAAAAAAAAAAAAAAAAAAAAAAAAAAAAAAAAAAAAAAAAAAAAAAAAAAAAAAAAAAAAAAAAAAAAAAAAAAAAAAAAAAAAAAAAAAAAAAAAAAAAAAAAAAAAAAAAAAAAAAAAAAAAAAAAAAAAAAAAAAAAAAAAAAAAAAAAAAAAAAAAAAAAAAAAAAAAAAAAAAAAAAAAAAAAAAAAAAAAAAAAAAAAAAAAAAAAAAAAAAAAAAAAAAAAATTTTTTTTTTTTTTTTTTTTTTTTTTTTTTTTTTTTTTTTTTTTTTTTTTTTTTTAAAAAAAAAAAAAAAAATCGTCATTGACTAAACGTCTGTACCTCTTGTCAAAATCTGCTGGAATAATTCCCTTATTTTCAAGAACAACGCACATCACCAAATCTAAGACCGAAGAATTTAGCGGGCCCCTAATACCGAAAGGCTTTTCCCCAAGCGCCTTAAGAACGGATTGCGTTGCTTTTGGAAATACTGTGGTAAATCTATTTGCCTTTTGAGAGTTAAAGCGGACGTTCGCTTTCATTCATTCGCTCAGATATTCTTTCATTGGCTTTTGATCTTCCTTCCAATCCTCGAAAAGAGAAAACAAGCGCAATACTAGCTCCACGTCTCGCTGATGTCGGTCGGAAGTATTTTTTCCCAGAAGCTTCCTCCAGCTCGGATCTCATGTTTAGTGTTCTAAGCGAACGTATGATTGGACCTCGGTATACGCAGTTGCGTATCTCTTGAGGCTTCAGGGCGGTGCCTCCAGTGTTGAGGCGTTCAAATATGTGATAAACGCTCGTGTTCTCCGAGCTCGGAGACAATTGTTTGATGTTGACAGCGCGAAGTACTGAGCTTCAAAGCTAGCGCTGGTCCGCTTCGGTTAAATCTTCGAACCGCAATTCGTGAAATGGGCTCTTGTCGGAAAGGCCGCGCAGACGAAAGACCTCGCGCCTGCCGTGGCCCGACTTTCGGTCCGAAGTAGCCATCGAAGAAGAATATGATGCTGAGAATTCGCTGCTGGCCATCAATCACAAGGCTCTTGTTGCTTTCGTCAATGTAGAAGAACACCGGAGGAACAGGTAGTCCCATCAAGAACAATTCAACGAGTAACGACGACTGTTTGATCGTCCAAACAAACTCCTTCTGAAATTCAGGGATTACTATGTCCCCGTTATCCCAGAGTTACTTATCAAATCCCACTCAGCGTAAAATCAGAAGGATAAGTAGCAATGTCGTAGCGGATATAAAACTTCTTCATCATCCGGGTCATCGATAACATCAAGTTCATCGTCCTGCCTATCCATTGGTCCGCCCCGTCCAGCTCATGTTGAAAACAATATTCTACTCTCTAGTAAATGGAAGCGCCGAAAAATGCAGCTATAGGTGGATCGGCGCAGTTTGCGTAAGTGCCTTTGACACGCAGCATGGCATTCACAGGTATTTATCGCTCCCTCCCAATCGGCCGTGCCCGGTACTTAAATCGGACCACGGCAAGAATCTGATTCACGGTCCAAGCGCGGTAAACCGCACTTGGACTGGGTGTGGCGCCGGCGCCGGCAGTTACGCCACCTTGCCGACCGTGATCCGCACCCGGCATCCCAACCTCTCCGCGATCCGCAGCGGTATGGCATAGGTTCGAATTGACAGCAGGTATATTCTGGCTATTATCTGGCCAGAATGCCTTGCCGCCTTCAGGTCTTCTTGCCCCAGAAGCTGTCGAAGACCTCAAACGGCTCAAGGCGAACGTCCGGGCCACGTTGCGCACCGCGCTCGAAACGCACCTGCGGCACGAGCCGACAAAGACGAGCCGTAGTCGCATCAAGCGACTTCGGGGTCTGCGCCGTCCGCAATACCGGCTTCGCGTGGGCGAGGTTCGGGTGTTCTATGACGTGTCCGGCTCGACCGTCGAGATTTTGGCGATCGTGGCCAAATCGGAGACTGAGTCATGGCTGGCACAATTCGCAAGTCGCGAGTGAAGAAGCGTTCCGTTGTCCGAAATGAAGGACGACCTCTCGCATTTGCTGCGCGAGGCCGCCAAGCAGGACATCGTCATCACGCGCCACGGCAAACCGGCAGGCGTGCTGATCGGATTCGAGTTCGGAGGACGATTGGTTCGAATACCGGCTCGAAAACGATCCGCGCTTTTTGCGGCGGATCGAAGAGGCGCGCGCGAGCCTGCGCGCGGGACGCGGGATTCGGCTGGAGGATGTGAAAACAGGCTAAGCCGCCCTCGGCCTGATCGTCTTCAGCCACGGCCCGATCTTGCAGCCGCTGCTCCATCAAGTCGAAATCGGTCTGCAGGCGGAGAAATAATCCTTCGGACAGGCCGAAATAGCGCGCGAGCCTGAAGGTCCGTGTCAGCTTTCACCGCGCGCTTGCCGAGCACGATCTCGTTGATGCGCCGCGGCGGCACGCCGACCGCGCGCGCCAGCGCGGTCTGGCTCAGGCCGAGCGGCTTTAGGAACTCCTCGAACAGGATTTCCCCAGCATGCGGGTTGGGGAGGACTTCGTCAGACGGTTCGGTTTCGAACTACATCGCGCGGCTTTTGTTCTCGGCTTCGCCTTCTCGAACCCGATTATCAGCTTGTGCCCGGTCGCGTGAGCAAAGCGCTCCAGCGTGCGCGTCGAGGGCTTCACGCGCCCGCTTTCCAGCCGGGCGACAACGGTCTGCGTCGTCTTCATCCGTTTGGCCACCTGCGCCTGGGTGAGGCCGGCGCGGGCGCGCGCGTCCATCATCGCGCCGATCAGCGCGAATTCCTCCTCCAGCGCGTCGTATTCGGCGCGGTACTTCGGGTCTTTCATCCATTCCTTGTGCAGCGTTCCGCGCGGATCATTTTCATCGCGCCGCCTTCTTCCGCCCCTTCGCGGCCTGTCGCCCGCCGCGTCCAGCCCGCGTGCGGTCTGCATAGACGCGCAGCACCGCATTGATGCGCGTCTGATAGCCGCGCCCTGCGAGCGGAAGAAGTCGAGCACGTCGCGGTCGAGCCGGTATTCACGCGTTGCTTCATGGCGCGCGGAGGGATGCCGCGGATCAGCACGCCGCCCATATCGGCGATCCAATCGTCGGGATCGGAGGCGATCTGCGCCTCGACCTCTTCCTGCGTCGTCGCGCGCACGCGCGCCCAGTCGGTGCGCGAAGGGCATCCGCCGCAGCTCAGCCGCCGTGTAGCTGACGATATTGCCTTTCTTCCTTCGCATGGGCTCTCCTCATCGTAATCACGCGGATCGCGTCGCCTCGCCAGGTCCAGACCATCGACAGGAACTTGCCGTCAATGAACGCCGTTGCGCAGGAGCGCTCCTCGTCCGCGCGCGAAGAGGGCGTGATGACGACCGGTCGCCCGTCGAAGAAGAGTTCAGCGTCAGCGAAATCGAGGCCACGCTCCCGCAACGTCTGCTGCCGTTTCTCCTCGTCCCATTCATAGCCATTATATGTACAATTTGTGGCGACAGCAAGACCTATCAAAAGTAGTATCGGCGGGCTTGACCATTTCCACAATTAGGCTTAAATTCACACCGCCTCCTCCCAATAGGCCGTGCCCGGTACCGCATCGGACCACGGGGAGGGGGTGTGGCGCCCGCGCCGGCGGTCCTAGCGGACCCGCCGTCCCGGGAGGCTCCGGGTCCCCGCCTGGCGGCATTAAGACCGCCCGCGAGGAGCTCGCTGACGGAGAGGCGGCCACCAGCGGCCGGCTCACGAAAAGCGCGGTCCCGGAGTCAGAAATCGCCACGTGCGGGGCGCCGCCAGGCGCCCACAACAAGCACAGGTCTCCGGTGCAATTCCGGAGACACGCGCCGAAACGGCGCCCCGCGCCCGCCTTGCGGCGGGCAAGCCTCCGGGCAGGAGGCAAGACCAGGCCCCGGGCGAGGGGCAAGCCAAAGGGAGGAAGGCCCATCCGGCGGGAAAACCCCGCGCGGAAACGGAGAAACTTGTGTGCAATAGGGAACTTTTTCACGCCGATCTTCGTTATAATTTTCGGTGCGGCGCCGATGGGCGCCGCGCGCACCGCGCATTCGTGCGGGCAACAGGAGATGACCATGCGCCTATTGGCCATCGCGGCAGCGTTCGCGTTCTTGATCACGGCGGGGGCCGCGACGGCCGCCCCGATGTCCCAGGCCCCCGGCCACGAGATCACCGCGTTCTCGATGCTGCAGCAGATCCAGGCCAAGCAGAAATCCGACACCGTCGGCCAGCGCATCAAGCGCGCCTGGCGCTCGTTGACCGATTACCAGTTCTGCGCCCGCTGCTCGATCTTGATGCTTCCGATCTCGACCTCGACCTGCAGCGTTTCGCGCGCCAAGAGCCGCAACGAAGCCCGCGCCACCTGCGCCGCCCGCAATCCGCTCTGCACCATCAGCGACGGCGCCTGCTGACTCCCTCCGGGCCGGCCAAGCCTTCCTGGCCTAAGTGCGCCGTCCCACCAGCGTTAACGGTTCCTGAACGCCGCGCGCCTATTTCTGGGCAGGCAGCCCATGACAATTACCGCCGCTTATCAGGTCGGCCTCGGCCTCTACGCCATCGACGCCGAGACGCTCGCTTTGCGCGCCGAGGTCTGGGAGGTCCTCGGGCCCAATCTCGATGCGATCATGGAGACACATTTCGATTGGCGTGCGCACCTACGCGCCGTTCTATTCCGACATGCTCGCCAAGCAGCGGCAGCGACTACAAGAGCGCTCGCGCTGAAATATACCGAACGCCTGTTCTGCGAGCCCTACGACGATCAATGGGTGCAGGACTGCAAGGCGCGCGTGAAGGCCGAGCTCGAGCTCGGCCACGATTTGCGCAGCCGCTCCGGCGTCGAGGTCACCATTCTGTGCGAGCTCAACCGGCTGCTGCGCGGCCGCCACGGCATGCTGAAGGGCCGCGCGCTCAAGCTCATGGACTGCGCCACGCGCGTCTTCATGCTCGACTCCGCCACCGCCGTCTCGCTGCACTATCATTATCAATTCCGCGAGCGTGAAGGCGCGCAGCGACGCCCTGAGCGAGGCGATCCAGCAATTCCGCACCACCACGCAAGGCGTGCGCGAGATCGCCGACCAGGTGGTCGATTTCGCTCGGCCAAACCTCGCACGAGCTCCGGCGCCTCGCCGACAGCGCCTCGGCCGAGACCAACAAGGCCGCCCGGGCCGCCGGCGACACGGTCGTGCTCGCCGGCGAAATGGCCACCGCCACCGGCCAGCTCACCGCCTCGATCTCCGAAATCCACCACCAGGCCACGACCAGCACGAAGACTTCGCACGCCGCCGTGGCCTCCGCCGAGCAGGCCAACGCCAGCATCCACTCGCTCTCCGAGGTGGTGGAGAAGATCGGCTCGGTCGTCGGCCTGATTTCGCAGATCGCCTCGCAAACCAACTTGCTCGCGCTCAACGCCACCATCGAGGCCGCCCGCGCCGGCGAGGCCGGCCGCGGCTTCGCCGTGGTCGCCTCGGAAGTGAAAATGCTGGCGACCCAGACCTCCAAAGCCACCGAGGAGATCGCCAAGCAGATCGCCGTGATCGAGGAGGCCACGCGGCGCTCGGTCGGCGAGATCGCCGGCACCTCCAAGACCATCGCAGAGATCGCATTCATCGCAGAATCCGTGGCCGCCGCCGTCGACGAGCAGGCCATGGCCACCGGCAGCATCGCCTCGAGCGCCAGCCGCACGGCCACCAATGCCGAGATCGTGTCGGAATCCTTGCGCGCGGTGGAGCAGACCATCCAGCGCACCCAGAGCGCCGCCGGCTCCGTGCTGGAATTCTCAAAAAGCCTGCATGGCCGCACCGCCGAGTTCGAGGCGGCGCTCAAGGCGCTCTTCCAGGTCGCCACCGATCAGAGCGGCATCAAGCAATTCACCGATCTGTCGTCGGCTTCGCGCTAGGGCCCCGCCCCTCACGCCGCCGCCTTCTTGCGATTGGCCTCGAGCCGCGCATCGACCAGCGCCACCTGGGCGTCGATCGCCGGATGGCTCAGGCCCTTCTGCTTGGCGATCAGCTGCACCAGCTTGTCGGCGCGCTCGATGTTGGGCGCGCCGTTGTTGCAGCGCGCGCGCCGCCGAAGCCGGGCGCGACAGGCTCTGCGCCGCGGCGGCGTATTTCTCGAACGGCACCAGATCGCCCGGCGCGGCGCCGAGCTTGACGCAGAGGTCGAACACGAAATTGTAGACCGAGCGCGAGGTCTCGAGGTCGCTATGCACCGCTTCCTGCGCGGTGCGCATGCCGTCCTTGGTGATGCAGCGGTAGTTGCCGGCCAGCAGCATCGACCATTTGGCCAGCGGCACGAAAATCGAGTCGTGCACCCTGCAGCTTCACCGGCAGCTCGATCTTGCCGTCGCCGCGGTCGAAGCGCACCGCGTCGATGTCCTTCTCGAGCTGGCGCAGGATCGCGGTGCGACTTGTCGCTGTCGAACCTCGCCACCTTGAAGTTGGTCGGCAGCGTCACCAGCAGCACGTTGACCTTCTCGTCCGGCGGGCGGATCGCCTGCGGGTCCGGGCTGCACAGCGTCAGCGCACCGGGATCGAAATTGTCCCACACGCGTCGGGTCGGTGTAGGCGGCCTTCAGCGCGTCGTAGTCCAGGCCGGGGATGCGCTTGATGTAAGGCAGCGGCGGCATGTTCATGATCGACATGCACGGCACCCGCGACTTCGCCACCGCGTCGAGCAGTTCGCGCACGCCCGGCGAGCGGTATTGCGGCTCCTGCATGGCCAGCCCGACCAGATCGTAGTCGGCTTCGGATTGACGCCGGCCGTGCCGCCGGCGGTCACCTTGCCGGGCAGCTTGCGCGAATCGAGCTCGACCGGGTCCTTGCGGCCCTTGACCGGCAGGCGCACGCGGAAGCCTTCGGCGTTGATCAGGTCGGCCTCGGCCGGCAGGCACACCATGATGATCTTGTGGCCGCCGAACAGCATTTTGGAGGCCAGCAGCGACCCGTAGGACGCGCCCAGGATCAGGATGTTGTAAGTCGCCGGCATAGCGAACTTGCTCCGTGTCGAGCGGTGAAGAAGGGGACGGGCGGCGATGGTATGGGGCCCGCCGCTCCTATGCAATCCGGGCGGCGCCGGTTTGCAGGCTTGACCGCCGCGCGGTCTTTGTTGTATTTTACATTTCAGTTAAATGAGAAACGCTGCTTGAGGAGCAATCAATGGGCAATCCGTTCGTGTACTGCGAGCTCTACACTTCCGATCTCGACAAGGCGAAGAAGTTCTACTCCAGCCTGTTCAATTGGAAGATGAACGACATGACGATGCCGATGGGCGACTACACCATGCTCGATGTCGGCGAAGGCACCGGCGGCGGCATGATGAAGAACCCGATGCCCGGCGCGCCCTCCATGTGGATGGCCTATGTGCAGGTCGACAATCTCGATGCCGCTACCAAGAAGGCGGAGCAGTTCGGCGCCAAGGTGATGAAAGGCCGGACCGAAGCCGGGGATTTCGGCTGGTTTACGATGATCACCGACCCGACCGGCGCGCTGCTCGCGCTCTGGGAGCCGAAGCCGAAGAAGAAGTGAGCCGACGCCTAGGCTCGCGAAACCCTTCGAATTAGTCCCACGACCAGCAGCAGCACGATCGCACCGATCGTGGCCTTGATGATCAAGGCCACGAGGCCGACGCCGATGCTCACGTTGAGCGCGCCCGGGCCCAGCAGCCACGTGCCGATGACGGCGCCGATGATGCCGACCACGATGCTGCCGATGATGCCGAGGCCGAAGCCGCCCACGACCTTTTCCGCGAGCCAGCCGGCGATCAGGCCGACCACGAGAAGAACAACCAGACTCTGACCGTCGAGGTTCATCGGGCCCCCCCTAAATTGCGCTCATGCGCTCTAGAGGGGAACTCTAGGACGGGAACCCGCATGAATCAAAGCGCGAAAAAGCCATCGTAAGGATTCAGGAGACTCACGAATTTCGGTCGGCAAGGACAAGCGCGGATTTTCGGAATCCAAGAGCGAGCTGATCGCCCTAAGGCTCGCCGCAACTCGTTTTTTCCCCCTCGAATACGCAAGCGGCCCCGGAGCGGAGAGTTCCGGGGCCGTTCGGCCGAGATTTCACAAAGTTGGAAAGTTTCGAAAGGATCTTGCGTCTCAGCCCACGGCTCTTGCCCGCGTTGACAACGGTCTGACCGGCAGAAGTCCGGGCACGAGCTGAGCATCCGGCTCGCCGGTTTTGCGCTGCAGCGCGAATTTCTCCATTACCTCGAACGGCAAGTTCAGAAAACCATTCACACAACGCAGAAGATGGTCGAATGTCTCATCGAGCAACCGATAATACTCGTTGACGTCTTTCTGCTCGATCGGCTCGGCGATGTGCCAGTGCGCGCGCAGGGGCTGCCCTGGCCAAGAAGAGCAGACTTCGTTCACCTTCGGGTCGCAGATCGAAAACACGAAATCGAGCTTGTGCGCCGCCAGCCCGTCGAATTCGGACCACAGCTTCGGTCTGAGCCCCTTGATCGAAACCCCGCGCGAATCGATCACCTGCGTGACCGGCATCGGAATAACCTTGCGCGGCTCGATCCCGGCGCTGAATGCGCGCATGCCCCCGCCCGAAAACGAATTCAGGATCGCCTCGGCCATCAGGCTGCGTGCGCCGTTGTCGCGGCACAGAAACAGCACCTCTTTGGGCCGCTGAGCGGTATTGAAGGTGAGCAAGCGGGCGCGCCTCGGGGCGGACTGCCCCATTTCCCGGAAATTCTAGGGTCTTGCCAGGCCGCGCAGGGTTAAAGACCGGTCCGCGGCTGCCGCCAAATCATGAACGAGGGTTTACGGCGGCTTGCCGGATTCTTCCAAAGGCCGAAGAAAAGGTTAGTGGAATGGTCCAGGGAAAGGATTCAGAAACCATCGGAAAGCCTTGCACCGGCCTTGAGAAAGCGCATCGGGTCGATGGCGTCGCCGTTCACGCGGATCTCGTAGTGCAGGTGCGGCCCCGTGGAGCGTCCCGAGTTTCCGGTCCGGCCGATGATCCTGCCGGCCGGAATGGTCGTGCCCTCGGCAACATCCGCCGCGGAGAGGTGCGCATAGCGGGTAGCGAACCCATTGCCGTGATCGATCTCGACCATGATGCCGTAGCCGCCCTGCCAGCCGGCCTGGGTCACCTTGCCGCCCGCCGCCGCTCGCACCGGATCGCCCGGCTCGGCGCGAAAATCGACGCCGGTATGCAGGGCGAGCTGCTTGAGGAAGGGATCCAGGCGCATGCCGTAGCCGCTCGTGATCTCAATCGCGGCCTGGTAGGCCGGCGTACCGGAACAGCTTCGAAAGTATGCGCCAGCGTCTCGAATTCGCGCGCGGCGATCCGGATGCGCGACAGCTGCCGCTCGAACGGGTCGTCGGTACGGAAGAACGGCAGAAACGGCCCGCCCATGGCGTTGGAAAAGCGCGTGAGGCTCGAGCCCTGCGGCGAGGGCAGGCCGAGATCGGCCAGGACAGTGCGCATGCGCGTTACCTGGCCGCTATAGCCACGCTCGACTCCGTCGAGCGCGCGGGTCTGGGTTACCTCGGCGTGGAGCAGCTTCTCGGAAAGCTCGGCGATGTTCGCCTCTAGTGCCTGGACGGGGTGTGGCACGGCCTCGGCCTCCGCTCGCGCGGCAAGGTCTCGGAAAGTGGTTGCGGTTTGGGTGAACCGGTCGGAGCCGGCGCGGGGATAGTGCCGGTGACGTCGTCGCCGGGCCGCATGGCCTTGGCCGAAGCCAGTGCGGAGAGCGACGCCTGGCGCTGCTCGATTGTCACTTGCCGCCGCGTCAGATCCGCGAGCGTCCGTTCGACCCGCTGCTGATCGAGCAGTTTGATCGATTTCAGCCGCTCGATCTCGGTGAGCAGGGCACCCACCTCCTTGTCGTGGGCGCGCACTTGCGCCACCTGCCGGTCGGCGAGCATGCGCAGCGCGTCGTCGCGGAACAGGACATAGATCGTGGCCGCCCCCGACCAGGTCGCAAGCAGCACAACCATCGCAATGGTCAGAACCGCGCCCATGCGCCGCCGCGACTTGCCGTGCGTGGGAGCGGCAGGGTGGGAGCGGGAATGGGGAAGAAAATGATCGCGGGCGAACACGCCGCTCGAACAGAACTCGCGCCATGAACGAACCCGACCTCACTGCCGGCTTCGCCCGCCGGGCCTCTGACCATGGCCCATCATGGTTAACGGCCGGTCAATGTCCTTCGCCTATAGGGAGCGCGGGCCTCGAGTACCTCCTCGGCATGGCCCGCAACCTTTACCCGCGGCCAAACCCTCGCAATCAGGCCCTTTGCGTCGATCAGATACGTTGTCCGTACGATACCCATGAAAGTCCGGCCATAGAGATGCTTTTTTGCCCATACGCCATAGGCTTGCAGCATGGTCTTCGATTTGTCCGACAGGAGCGGGAAGCCGAACCCATGTGCGTCCCGGAATCGCTCCTGGGCCGTCACCGCGTCGGCCGACACTCCCACAATCGCCGCATCGGTTTTTTGGAACTGGGACCGCAGGCGGTTGAATTCGATGGATTCCCGCGTGCAGCCCGGCGTGCTGGCCCGCGGATAGAAATAGACGACCAATTTTCGGCCCGCGAAATCCTTGAGCCCCATCGATCCACCCCCGTCCCGCGGGAGGCGGAAATCGGGCGCTTTTGCACCGGCTGCGAGCAAACCCGCCATGCGCCTTGCTTTCGTCCGCTTTGCAGCCTTGATACTGCCGCAGAAACCGGTGTCCGGCGATCCCTTTGCCTGGCCTGGTTTTTGGCCGGATTCCGCAGAGCCCACCTGGCCGCTTGGGGAGGGGTACCTTGAGGCTCGCACGCAAATGAACCCGAGCGGCGCCCACCGCCATCATCAGGATTCGGCGCGGGAGACGTCCTCCCATCGCATTCCGGTGCCCGGATTTCTTGCCCGGGCCGCTCGATATATCCCCCGTAACCGTCCCGCGCGCATCGCCGCAGCCGCGGGCGTTGTCATCATCGCCCTTGCGTTGCTCGCTGGCCTCGTCTTCCGCGGCTCGTTTCCGACCGGCGTGGCCGGTCCCTGGATCACGCGGGCGATTGAGGAGAAACTCGGACCCGGGCATCGCGTCGAAATCGGCGAGACTTGGTTCGAGACCGACAGTGCAGGCAACTCGCTCCTGCGCGTTCGCGACCTCGTCGTGCGCGGACCTAGCAATGAGATCGTCGCAAGCGCGCCGAGCGCCGAGGTGGAGCTCGAGGGCGGGCTGTTCGGCGGCAGTTTCCGTGCGCGGCGCATCGATCTCGTCAATGCCGAGCTCACGGTGCAAATCGCGGCCGACGGCCAAGTCGCCATCGTTGCCGGGCGCGACGCCAAGCCGACCACGCCGGGCCCACGTCCGGCGACCGCGCGGCCGGCCAAGGGTGCCGTGCCGTTGCCGCCGCCTTCGCCGGCCGCGTCCTCCGATCCGTTTCGATTTCCCGAACTGATCGCCTGGCTCGAAGGGTTCGACAAGCGCGGCCTCGACGGCATTGCGCTCACCGAGGTGGGGCTGAAACAGGGCACGCTCGTGGTCGACAGCGCGCGCTCGGGCCGGCGCTGGAGTTTTCGGAACATCGATACGCGCCTCGAGCGTCAGTCGGGCGGTCTTTCCTTCACTATTTCGTCCGGTACCGGGCCAACGCGTTGGACTTTAACCGCGACCATCGGCGTCGCAATCGACGGTGGACGCGCGATCGACATCGTCGCAGACCGGATTGCCCCGCGCGACTTGCTGCTGGCTGCCGGCTTCGATGGAATTGATTTCCACGCCGAGACGCCGCTTTCCGGAATTCTGCGCGCGCAGATCGCAGGCGACGGGCGTCTGACGGCCGCCGCCTTGCGTCTTGTCACGGCGGCGGGCGAGGTGGGCAAGACCAGCGAGCCCGACAGTCGTTTCATAGTCGACGAGATGCAGCTCCATGTGCGCTTCGATCCTGAGCGCCGTGCGCTGGTCGTCGATCCGATCGCGATCGCTTCCGGCAACAACCGCACCGTGATTCAGGCCTTGATCGAAGGGCCGAAGGGCAACGACCCGAGTTGGCCGTTCTCGATCGTGCAGGGTCGCATGGTGCTCTCGACCGGACGCGGCACCGAGCCTCCGCTCGTCGTCGATCGCGTCTTCGCCCGCGGCTCTTACGATCCGCGTTCGCAAAAGATCATCATCGAGCAAGGCGAACTCGCCGGCGCGACTGCAGGCCTCGCATTTTCCGGCTCGATTGGCGTCGGTGGCGATGCTCCGGTCCTATCGCTCGGGATCGCGGGCACGCGCATGTCGGCTTCGGCTTTCAAGCGCTTGTGGCCCGCTCTCGTTGCGCCACGTACGCGCGCGTGGGTCATGGATCACGTGGACGGCGGCATAATCGACCGAGCATTGATCGCGCTCGGCGTGCCCCTCGACACCATCGGCAGGCCCGACACGCCGTTGCCCGATGCCGCTATCAGAGTTGAGATATCGGCCTCGGGCGCTCAGTTCCGTCCGATCGGCGGTCTTCCGCCGGTACGCGATGCTACCTTCAACATCACCGTGACCGGCCGCACCGCGAAGCTGCGAATGGAGCGCGGCGTAGTCGATACACCTGCTGGCAACCGGGTCACTTTGCGCGACGGCGTGCTCGATGTCCTCGACCATACGCCGATCGCACCGAATGGGACGGTCAAATTTCGCCTTGAGGGCACGGCCGATGCGGTCGCCGAGATCGTCGCCTTGGAAACGTTGCGCGGCGTCACTGGCTTCACCTTCGATCCGGCTACGACCAAGGGGTCGGTTGTCGCCAACGTCCAGCTGAATTTTCCATTCAAGCGCGGCATCACCGAGGACGACATCGAATATTTGGTGGCTGCCGACGTGAAGAATTTCGCGGCCGAGCGCACGGTGCGCGACCAGCGCGTGGATGCGGTCAGCGCCAAGCTCACGCTCACGCCGAAGACAATCACGGTGAAGGGCGAGGGGCAGATCGCCGGCGCACCGGCCACGTTCGAATATAAGCGCACCAAGGGAGCCTTCGACGCCGAGTTCCGCCTGACTTCGACTTTCGACGATGCGGCGCGCGCCCGCTTCGGCCTCGACTTCTCCCCCTGGCTGTCGGGCCCCGTCGGCGTGAAGGCCCAGGGCCGTGTGACCGACCGCGAAACGCGGATCGAGGTCGAAGCGGATCTCACTGCCGCACGCGTCGCCGATCTCGTCCCCGGATGGCAGAAAGCCGTAGGCCGTCCAAGCAAGGCAACCTACCGCGTGACCGAGCGCGATACCGGTGTTCGGATCGAAAATCTCAATGTCACCGGCTCCGGTACGACACTGCGCGGATCGATCGAGTTCGACAAGGAAGGCGGTCTGGTCGCCGCTAATCTGCCCGTGTTCCATCTTACCGACGCCGACAAGGCAAACCTGCGCGCCGAGCGAAGTGCCGATGGCATGCTCAAGGTCGTTGTGCGCGGCGATGTACTCGACGCGCGCGGCATTACCCAGAGCCTGACCGAAGGCTCTCCAGCCGCGAAACTCGGGCGTGACACCAAGCCGCGCGATCTCGATATCGATCTGCGGCTGGCGGCGGCAACCGGCCACAACGGCGAGGTGGCACGACAGCTTGAACTCCGCGTCTCGCGCCGCAACGGCGAGGTGAAGAGCTTCGCGCTCCTGGGCCGGATTGGGACCGACGCAAGTGTCGTCGGCGAATTGCGGGTCGCCGACGGCGTGCGTCCAGTGCTCTACATCACTGCGGGCGATGCGGGGGCTTTCTTCCGCTTCGCCAATATCTATAACCGCATTCAACGCGGTGAAGTCTGGGTCGTGATCGATTCACCGAAGGCGACGATCGCGCCCCAGGAGGGCGTTGTCGCTGTTCGCGATTTCATCATCCGCGGCGAACCCGCCATCGATCGTCTGCTGTCGGCGGCGCCGCCGCCGGACCCGACGGAGCGCGGGTCGCCGGTGCGCCGCGTTGCGCCGACCGAGAATGCGACCGCGTTCTCGCGCATGCGCGTTCATTTCACCCGCACGCCGGGCCGTTTCGTCATCCGCGAGGGTTTTATCTTTGGGCCGGTGCTGGGTGCGACCGTAGACGGAACGCTCGATTACACGAGCGATCAGGTGCAGTTGCGCGGCACTTATATTCCGGCCTATGGCCTCAACAACATCTTTGGCCGTATCCCAGTGCTTGGCTACATTCTTGGTGGCGGACCGAACGAAGGCTTGCTCGCCGTGACGTTCGAGATCGCCGGACCGGCTTCGCGCCCGTTGCTGCGTGTGAATCCGATGTCGGCGGTGGCGCCGGGAATTTTCCGCAAGATTTTCGAATACCGCGCCTCGCCGGATCTACCGCCGCCCGATCCGCTGCCGCGCTGATGCGTATGCTATTCAGATTTGAGCGTCAGCATTGCCTTCTTCTTGAGCCCAGTTTCTAGCAGTACCCGTCCATCCTTAAAATCTTCCAATCTAATCTTGTAGTTTGGATCATTGATGGGCTTGCCTCCCAAACGGACTGCGCCGTCTTTCACTAGTTGACGGGCGTGAGTGTTGGAACTTGAGAAATTGAGTTGCGTATTTGCGGTCAAGACACCGAACCCAGCTTCGATTTGAGACTGGCTAATTCCGAGCGTCGGAAATGTTTCCTGCGAGCCGCCTTGCGCCGCTTCAGCCGCAGTACGGCCATGCACGAGCGCCGTCGCCTCGGTCGCGAGCACCTTCTTCGCTTCGTTGATCTCCTCGCCTTTGAGCGCGGTGAGCTTATCGATCTCGTCGAGCGGGAGCGTGGTGAAAAATTTCAGAAAACGAACGACGTCGCCGTCCTCGGTGTTGCGCCAGAACTGCCAATAATCGTACGGGCTGACTTTCTCGGGATCGAGCCACACGGCGCCCGCCGCGGTTTTACCCATCTTGGCGCCGGATGAAGTAGTGATGAGCGGCGAAGTGAGGGCGAAGAGTTGCGCGCCCAAGTGCCGGCGGCCGAGATCGATGCCGTTGATGATATTGCCCCACTGGTCCGAGCCGCCCATTTGCAGCACGCAACCGTAGCGCCGGTGCAGTTCGATGAAATCGTAAGCCTGCAGGATCATGTAGTTGAATTCGAGGAACGAAAGCTCCTGCTGGCGCTCGAGCCGCATCTTCACCGAATTGAACGAGAGCATGCGGTTGATCGAGAAGTGGCGGCCCACGTCGCGCAGGAAGTCGATGTAGTTGAGCTTGTTCAGCCAATCGGCATTGTTGGCCATGACGGCGTCGCCGGGTCCCTCGCCAAAGGTGAGGAACTTCGAGAAGATCGCGCGGATCGATTTGAGGTTCTGGTTGATGATCTCGTCGGTCAACAGCATCCGGCTCTCGTCTTTGCCGGAGGGGTCGCCGACCCGCGTAGTTCCGCCGCCCATGAGCGCGATCGGCCGGTGGCCGGTCTTCTGCATCCAGTAGAGCATCATGATCGGCAGGAGTGAGCCGACGTGCAGCGAGGGTGCGGTGCAGTCGAAGCCGATATAGGCGGTGACCCGCCCGGATTTGGCGAGTGCGTCCAATACCTCGGGCTCCGAGGCCTGATGGATGAAGCCCCGGCTCGACAGCACTTGCAGAAATTCGGACTTGTAGGCGCTCATCGGTTCAGCCGGTTCGATTGATTCCGCTCGCGCTCGCCGCGGCCGGGCCGGTGGTGTAACAGGTCCGACGCCGGATTCAAAGGAACGCCCGATGCCCGCGCTGAAAGCCATCGGCCTGATGAGCGGCACTTCGCTCGACGGTGTCGATGTGGCGCTCTTGGAGAGCGACGGCGAGTTGGTCGTGCGTGCGGGTCCGACCGGCTATCGCCCCTATGCCGAGAGCGAGCGGGCGTTGCTACGGGCTGCACTTGTCGACGCTGCGATCCTGACCGATCGCGCAGCGCGGCCCGGCTCACTGCGTGAGGCCGAGACGCTGGTCACGCGCGCTCATGCCGAAGCGGTCGAAACCTTCCTCGCGCAAAACAAACTCGCACCGCAAGACATCGCTCTGATCGGCTTCCACGGCCAGACCGTGCTGCACCGGCCGCAGAACCGGCTGACCGTCCAGCTCGGCAACGGCGCCGCGCTTGCGAAGCGGCTTGGCATCCGCGTCGTGTTCGATTTTCGCGCCGCCGACGTGGCCGCAGGCGGGCAGGGTGCGCCGCTGGTGCCGATGTTCCATCAGCGCGTTGGCACGTACGCTCGACCTTCCGCAGCCGTTCGCGATCGTGAATATCGGTGGCGTCGCCAATATCACGTATCTCGATGGCGACAGCGACCCGATCGCCTTCGATACCGGGCCGGGCAACGCGCCGATCGACGATCTAGTGCGCGCACGCACCGGTGAGAGCTTCGACCGCGACGGCAAGCTCGCCGCGCGCGGCAAGGTGCACGAGGAGATCGTGGCGAGGATACTCGCAAATCCCTATTTCCGCCTGCGCCCGCCGAAATCGCTCGACCGCGAGCAATTCGTGCGCATTCCGCTTGACGCCCTCTCTACCGAAGACGCTGCCGCGACTGCGACTGCGATCGTGGCTGCCGCCATTGCCAAAGCGCTGGATCATCTTCCGAAGCCGCCCGCGAACTGGATCGTCGCCGGCGGTGGCGCACACAATCCGGTGCTCATGACGATGCTGCAGAAGCGGCTGCCAGGAAAGGTACTGCGCGCCGACGAGATCGGCTGGTCAACTGACGCGCTCGAGGCCCAGGCTTTTGCCTATCTTGCGGTGCGGTCGCTGAAGGGGCTGCCGATCACGTTTCCCACGACGACGGGCGCGCCCAAACCGATGACAGGCGGCGTTATTGTCGAACCCTGAGCCGAGCAGCGTCTCGGCAGGCTCGCACAGAAATGGTAAGTAGCCTCATCTGCGTCTACTCGAGGCAAGGGGGTTACTTCGTGGAACGCCGACTGGCCGCGATTCTGGCTGCCGATGTGTTCGGCTATAGCCGCATGATGAGCGAGGACGAGACGGGAACGCTCGCCTTGCTGCAAGGCCATCGTTCTCAGTTGCTCGATCCGGCGATCACTCGGCATCACGGCCGCATCGTGAAGCTGATGGGCGACGGCCTGCTTGCGGAATTCGCCAGCGTGGTCGAGGCGGTCGATTGCGCCGCCGAGATTCAGCGCGAAATGGCCGCGCGCAATGCCGGCGCTGCGAACAAGCGCCCGATGATCTTCCGCATCGGCGTGCATCTCGGCGACGTTATCGTAGAAGGCGACGACATCTACGGCGATGGCGTCAACATCGCCGCTCGCCTGGAAGGTATCGCGGAACCCGGTGGCATCTGCATTTCGCGTCAAGCCTACGATCAGGTGCAGAAGAAGCTCGCGCTCGGCTACCGCAGCCTCGGTCCCCAGCATTTGAAGAACATTCCCGATCCGGTCGAGGCATTCGCCATCAAGGGTGACGGACTGGCCGCGGCCGATGACAAGCAGGAAATTCGCTATTGCCGAGCGCCCGATGGCGTCCGGCTTGCCTATGCGATCAGCGGCAATGGCCCGCCGCTGGTGAAAACTGCGAACTGGCTGAACCACCTTGAATACGATTGGGACAGCCCGATCTGGCATCATTTCTTTTTACGGCCTGTCAAAGAACCACACGCTGATCCGCTATGACGCGCGCGGCAACGGCCTTTCCGATTGGGATGTCGCCGAACTCTCGCTCGATGCTTGGGTCCGCGACCTTGAGATAGTGTCGAAGCGGCCGGCATCAAGCGCTTCCCCTTGCTTGGGTATTCCGCAAGGGTGCGCGATCTCCATTGCGTATGCGGTGCGGCTATCCCGAGCGAGTTTCCCATCTGATCCTGTATGGCGGCTTTGCTCTGGGAGCCAACAAGCGCTCACCGGAAGAGAAGGAAAAACGGAAGCGCCACGTCGACGCTGATGCGCTTGGGTTGGGGAGCCGACAATCCGGCGTATTCGGCAGTTGTTCACAACTGCAATTGGTGCCGGATGCCACGAAGGAGCAGGCGGATACATTCAATGAACTGCAGCGGCGGACAGTACCTCCCCGGATTGCGCGGCGCGCTATTTCGAGACCACCGCTGAATTCGACGTAACCGATCTCTTGACCCAAGGTCACGGCGCCGACGCTCGTGATGCATGCGCGAGGCGATGCTCCAGGTTCCAATGGAGGTCGGGCGCCAAATGGCGGCCGGCATTCCCGGCGCCAAGTTCGTGGTGCTTCAGGGCAACAACCACATTCTGCTGCAGCAGGAGCCAGCGTTCGCCGCGCTTCTTCGAAGAACTCAGGCTGTTCCTGGCGAATTAACTCGCCTCACGCCGCACTCTCGCGCTGCTTGGGTAGCCGCTTGTCGAGATAATCGCCGACAATTTCCATCAGCGGCTCGACCTTGCCATCGAAGAAATGATTGGCGCCGCGCACCAGCTGCTGCTCGATCACGATGCCCTTCTGGGTCTTGAGCTTCTCCACCAGCTGCGCGACCGCCGTCGTCGGCACCACCGCGTCCTTGTCGCCATGCACGAACAGGCCCGATGAAGGGCAGGGGGCGAGGAAGGAGAAATCATACAAGCTGGCCGGCGCCGCGACCGAGATGAACCCTTCGACCTCCGGCCGGCGCATGAGCAGCTGCATTCCGATCCAGGCGCCGAACGAGACGCCCGCGATCCAGCACGCCCGTGCGTCCGGGTTTGTCGCTTGCGCCCAGTCGAGCGCCGCGGCCGCGTCGGAAAGTTCGCCTTGGCCGTGGTCGAAGCTGCCCTGGCTGCGGCCCACGCCGCGAAAATTAAACCTGAGCACTGAGAAGCCGCGGTTCGCGAAGGTGTAATAGAGGTGATAGGTGACGGGATTGTTCATCGTGCCGCCGAATTGCGGATGCGGATGCAGGATGATCGCGATCGGCGCATTGCGGGACTTGCCCGGATGCCAGCGCCCTTCGATCCGCCCCTTCTCGCCGATAAACATCACTTCAGGCATGGAAACCTCTCGCTCGAACAATGCGACCGGCGACTCGGCTCATACAGCGCCGTACCGGTAGCTTGACTCGGCGGGCTAACTCTTTAGAATCATTCTAAATTTGGATACCGCCTACCGACGCCAGACATGCGCGGTGCCGTGCGGCAACTCCAATAGACGATCTTGAGCCCGAAATGCAACTTTTTTCGGGGTCTGACAGGCGGATGCTGGCCTATGGCCCGGGTCTATCTCGACCACAACGCGACTTCGCCCCTGCGCCCCGCGGCGCGGGAAGCGCTCCTGCGCGCTCTTGAAGCCGCGAACCCGTCCTCGGTGCATGCCGAGGGCCGCGTTGCCCGCACCCTGGTCGAAGAGGCGCGCTCTCAGGTCGCAGCCCTCGTCGGAGCCTCGCCGCGCGCCGTGACCTTCACCAGCGGCGCCACGGAATCGATCGCGCTGGCGCTCTCGCCGGAGATCGAGATTGCCGGGCGGGCGCTGCATAGCGACGCGTTGATCATTTCCGGCGTCGAACATCCGGCCGTGCGCGCCGGCGGGCGCTTTCCCGCCGACCGGATCAAGCAGATCGCGGTCGACCGTAACGGCGTCGTCGACGTCGACGCACTCGAGGCTATGCTCGGACGCCATGACGCCGCCGGCCGCCGACCCTTCGTATCGGTCATGGCGGCGAACAACGAAACCGGCGTGCTGCAGCCGCTGCAGGAGATCGCATCGCGCGTGCATGCGGCCGACGGATTTTTCCATACCGACGCGGTGCAGATCGCCGGCCGGCTTCCGTTCGATTTTGCAGCGAGCGGCGCGGACCTTATCTCCTTATCGTCGCACAAGCTCGGTGGGCCGCAGGGCGCAGGCGCGCTGATCGCACGTCACGAGAATGTACGCGTATCGCCGATCCAGCGCGGCGGCGGCCAGGAGCGCGGAGTCAGGGCCGGCACCGAGAATGTCGCGGCGATCGTAGGGTTTGGCGCCGCGGCCCAAGGTGCAGCGCGCGATCTGGCCGCGGAAGGCGTGCGTCTTGCTCGTTTGCGCGAGCGGCTGGAAGCCGGCATCCGCGCGGTCGCGCCGAATGTCGTCTTTCTCTCGGCCCAAGCACCGCGTTTGCCGAATACCTCCTGCTTCGCGGTGCCGAACATCGCCGCGGAGACCGCGGTCATCGCTTTCGATCTCGAAGGCATCGCGTTGAGTGCGGGAGCCGCGTGTTCCTCGGGCAAGGTCGGGCCTTCCAGCGCCCTTGCCGCGATGCAGGTTCCGGCCGAGGTCGCCAAGGGCGCGGTTCGCGTCAGCCTTGGCTGGAACACGACGGAGAACGAAATTTCGCGCTTCCTCGAAACATGGGAGCGCGTGCATACCAATCTTGGACGGCGCCGCAGCGAGCGCGCCGCCTGACATGGTCCCACGTTGCGGCCCTTGAAGCCGCAAGGATGAGGAGAAACCAATGCCTGCCGTACGGGAAACCGTGGATAGCGTCCGCGCCATCGACGTGGACCAGTACAAATACGGTTTCGTCACCGATATCGAGATGGAGAAGTCCCCCAAGGGCCTCTCCGAGGACACCGTCCGCTTCATCTCGGCGAAGAAGAACGAGCCGCAATGGCTGCTGGACTGGCGGCTCGAAGCCTATCGCCGCTGGCTCACCATGCAGGAGCCGACCTGGGCGCGGGTGAAGTACGGCCCGATCGACTATCAGGACCTCTATTATTACGCCGCGCCCAAGATGAACGAGGCGCCGAAGTCGCTCGACGAGGTCGATCCGGAGATTCTCAAGACCTACGAGAAGCTCGGCATCCCCTTGCGCGAGCAGGAAATGCTCGCGGGCGTGCGCGGCGTTTCCCGGGTCGCGGTCGATGCCGTGTTCGACTCCGTCTCCATCGCCACCACCTTCAAGGACGAGCTGGCCAAGGCCGGCATCATCTTCTGCTCGGTCTCCGAGGCCACGCACAAGCACCCGGAGCTGGTGCGCAAATATCTCGGTTCGGTCGTGCCGATCACCGACAATTACTTCGCCACGCTGAATTCGGCGGTGTTCTCCGACGGTTCGTTCGTCTACGTGCCCAAGGGCGTGCGCTGCCCGATGGAGCTTTCCACCTATTTCCGCATGAACGAGAAGAATACCGGCCAGTTCGAGCGCACGCTGATCATCGCCGACGAGGGCTCTTATGTCAGCTACCTCGAAGGCTGCACCGCGCCAATGCGCGATGAGAACCAGTTGCACGCCGCCGTGGTGGAGCTCGTCACCCTCGACAACGCCGAGATCAAGTATTCGACCGTGCAGAACTGGTACCCGGGCGACAAGGAAGGCAAGGGCGGCATCTACAACTTCGTCACCAAGCGCGGCGATTGCCGGGGCAGGAACTCGAAGATTTCCTGGACCCAGGTCGAGACCGGCTCCGCCATCACCTGGAAATATCCGAGCTGCATCCTGCGCGGCGACAATTCGCGCGGCGAATTCTATTCGATCGCGATCTCGAACGGCCACCAGCAGGTCGATTCCGGCACCAAGATGATCCACCTCGGCAAGAACACCACGAGCCGGATCATCTCCAAGGGCATCGCCGCCGGGCACTCCAACAACACCTATCGCGGGCTCGTGTCCGCGCACCGCAAGGCCGCCAACGCGCGCAACTTCACCAATTGCGACAGCTTGCTGGTAGGCAACAAGTGCGGCGCGCACACCACGCCTTATATCGAGGCGAAGAATTCGTCCGCCGTGTTCGAGCACGAGGCCACGACCTCGAAAATCTCCGAGGACATGCTGTTCTATTGCCGCCAGCGCGGCATGACGGCCGAGGAGGCCACCGCGCTCGTGGTCAACGGCTTCGTCAAGGACGTGCTGCAGCAGCTCCCCATGGAGTTCGCGGTCGAGGCACAAAAACTGATCGCAATCTCGCTTGAAGGGAGTGTCGGATGAGCGGGGCTCAGGCGAACAAACCGGTCGTCAATATCGCTGACGTTCCGATGGTTGATCGCGGTCACGGCGAAAAATTCGCCGTCAAGTGGGGCCGCATCGGCCCGCTCATCGGGCTGAGGGGATTGGGCTGCGCGGTGCATGTGGTCCCGCCGGGCAAGAGCGCCTTCCCGTACCACGTGCATCACGCCAACGAAGAACTGTTCTTCATCCTTTCCGGGAGCGGCGAGTATCGCTTCGGCGACAAGACCTATCCCGTGAAGGCTGGCGATCTGCTCGCCGGACCGCCGGGAGGTCCGGAGCTCGCGCATCAGATCATCAATACCGGCGCCGCAGAGCTGCGCTATCTCGGCATCTCCACCATGATCTCGCCCGAGGCCGTGGACTACCCGGACTCCGGCAAGTTCGCGGTGTTCTCGCGCCCCGACCCCGGCGGCGATCTGCGCAAGGCGGGCCTGCGCTATATCGGGCGCCGGGACACCACGCTCGACTATTGGGACGGCGAATGAGCGCCTTGCTTGAAATCAAGAACCTCCACGTCCGGGTCGGCGAGCGGCAGATCCTCGACGGCTTCGATCTTTCCGTGAACGCGGGCGAAGTGCACGCCATCATGGGCCCGAACGGCTCGGGCAAGTCCACGCTCGCCTATGTGCTCGCCGGCCGCGAAGGCTACGAGGTCACGGAAGGTAGCGTGCTCTTTGAAGGTAAGGATCTTCTGGCGCTGCAGCCCGACGAGCGCGCGGCCAAGGGCGTCTTTCTCGCCTTCCAGTATCCGCTCGAAATCCCCGGCGTCGCCACCATGAATTTTCTGCGCACCGCGTTGAACGCGCTGCGCAAGCACCGCGGCGAGGCCGAGCTTTCTACACCAGATTTTCTCCGCCTGGTGCGCGAGCGCGCCAAAGGGCTCGGCATCGAGCCGGATATGCTGAAGCGCGCCGTGAACGTGGGCTTCTCCGGCGGCGAGAAGAAACGCAACGAAATTCTGCAGATGGCGCTGCTGGAGCCGAAGCTCTGCGTGCTCGACGAAACCGATTCCGGCCTCGACATCGACGCGCTCCGCATCGTGTCCGAGGGCGTCAATCAGCTGCGTAGCCCCAAGCGCGCCTTCGTCGTCATCACCCACTATCAGCGGCTGCTGAATTACGTCGTGCCCGACGTCGTACACGTGATGGCCAAGGGTCGCATCGTCCGCTCCGGCGGGCCTGAGCTCGCGCTCGAGCTCGAGGAGAAGGGCTATGCCGCGTTCGAGGACGCGGCCTGAAGCCATGAACGCCCAGCTTCCCGTCCGCACCCATGCCGAGCAGACTCTCGCTGCCGCTTTCGAGGCCGCGCGCTCGCGTCTGCCGGGCGGCAAGCAGATAGAGAAGCTGCGCCAACAGGCGATCGACGCATTCATGAAGCGCGGCCTGCCGACACGGCGCGTCGAGGACTGGAAATATACCGATCTCAGCGTGCTCATGCGCGATGCGCCGCCGCTTGTCGGTCCGCCCGACAAGGCCGCGATTGCCCGCGCCAAGGCGCTCGATCCGCTGCCGGGAGTGATTGCCCGGCGTATCGTGCTCCTGAACGGAGCGTTCGTGCCGGAACTGTCCGATCTCGCGAAGCTCGAGACGGGCCTCAGGATCGTTCCGTTGGCCCGCGCGCTGACTGACGGCGACAAGCTCACGGAGCGGATCGGCGCGCTGGCGCCCGCCGACTACGACGCAGCCCTCGCACTCAACACAGCCTTTCTCGCTGACGGCGTGCTGATCGATCTCGCCAAAGGAACGCGCATCGAGCGCCCGATCCATGTCCAGCACGTGTTTGGTGCGAACGTGCCGGCGGCGGTGTTCACGCGCTCGTTGCTTTTGCTCGGCGAGAACGCCCAGCTCACCTATATCGAGAGCCACCTCGGCCCCGACCGCATCGCTTATCAGACCAATTCCACGCTCGAGCTGCATCTGGACGCGCGCGCCTCGCTCGATCTTGTGCGCCTGCAGGCCGAAGGCGACGCCGCGCTGCATCTTTCGACATGGCTAGCGAAGGCCGGCGAGGGCGTGAAGCTGCGCACTTGCGCGCTCACCACCGGCGCCGCCGTGTCGCGCCATAGTGTGACGTTGCATTGCGCGGGCAGGGACGAAGAGACGCGAATTGCCGCCGCTACGCTGCTGCGCGGCCGTCAGCATGCCGATACCACGTTGGTCGTCGATCACTCGGTGCCCGCTTGCGCGAGCCGGGCGCTGTTCAAATCCGTGCTCGACCAGGAAAGCCGCGGCGTGGTGCAAGGCCGGGTCGTCGTGCATCCGGAGGCGCAGAAGACCGACGCCAAGATGATGTTGGGTGCGCTCTTGCTCGGCGAGGCTGCCGAGGCCGACCACAAGCCGGAGCTCGAAATCTACGCCGACGATGTGCAATGCGGCCACGGCGCTACTGCGGGCGCGCTCGACGAGTCTCTTCTTTTCTATCTCCGCGCCCGCGGCATTCCACGCAAGGAAGCCGAGGCGTTGCTGATCGAATCCTTTGTCGGCGAAACGTTCGACGCGATCGAACACGAGGCGCTACGCGACGCGTTAAGGGCCCGCGCCAACGCCTGGCTCTCAGCACGCGGATGAACGCGATGATCCATCCCGTGGTCAAGAACGACTCCTACGATGTGGCACGCGTGCGCGCGGATTTCCCGATCCTGTCGCGCGAGGTCTATGGCAAGCCGCTGGTCTATCTCGATAACGCCGCGTCCGCGCAGAAGCCGAGAGCTGTCCTCGACCGCATGACGCGGGCCTATGAGCAGGAATACGCCAATGTCCACCGCGGCCTGCATTTTCTCGCCAACGCGGCGACCGAGGGCTACGAGGGCGCGCGCGAGACCGTGCGCTCGTTCCTGAACGCGAAATCGGCCGCCGAGATCGTCTTCACCCGCAACGCCACCGAGGCGATCAACCTCGTCGCCTATTCCTTCGGCCTCGCTCGTATCCGCGAGGGCGACGAAATCTTGCTTTCACTCTTCGAGCACCATTCCAACATTGTGCCCTGGCATTTTCTCCGCGAGCGCAAGGGCGCCGTCATCAAATGGGCGCCGGTCGACGATGATGGCAATTTCCTGCTCGACGAGTTCGAGAAGCTGATCACGCCGCGCACCAAGATCGTGGCGATCACCCACATGTCGAATGCGCTCGGCACCATCGTGCCGGTGAAGGATGTCGTGAAGATCGCCCACGCCCATGGCGTTCCGGTGCTGCTCGACGGCAGCCAGGCCGCCGTGCATCTGCCCGTCGACGTGCAGGACATCGGCTGCGACTTCTACGTCTTCACCGGCCACAAACTTTATGGCCCGACGGGTATCGGCACGCTCTATGGGCGACGCGAGCTCTTGGAGGAAATGCCGCCCTTCAACGGCGGCGGCGAGATGATCCGCGACGTGACCCAGGATACGGTCACCTACGCGGAATTGCCGTACAAGTTCGAAGCCGGCACGCCGCCGATCGTACCCGCGATCGGTCTCGCCGCCGCGATCGACTATGTGCGCTCCATCGGCCAGAGCCGTATCGCCGCCCATGAACAGTCTTTACTGAAGCATGCCACCGAGCGGCTGTCGCGCATCAACTCGCTTCGCATTCTCGGCCGCCCGCGCGAGAAGGGCGCCATCGTCTCCTTCGAGATGAAGGGCGCGCACCCGCATGATGTCGCAACCGTGATCGACCGCTCCGGGGTCGCGGTGCGCGCCGGAACCCATTGCGCGCTGCCGCTCTTGACCCGCTTTGGTGTCAGCGCCACATGCAGGGCGTCATTTGCGATGTATAATACCCAGGCTGAGATCGACGTTTTCGCCGAGGCGCTGCTCAAAGCGCAGGATATGTTCGCATGAGCGACACAAAAAAGATTCCAGACGTGACCACTGGGCCGCGCACACTGAAGATCGAATCGGCGATTCCTGGCGAGGAGCTGGCGCGGCTCTCCGACGATATCGTGGCCGCGCTGAAGACCGTCTATGACCCGGAAATCCCGGCCGACATCTATGAGCTCGGTTTGATCTACAAGGTCGATATCGCCGACGACCGCGCGGTGACCGTGGACATGACGCTCACCTCGCCGAATTGCCCCGCGGCCGGCGAACTGCCCGGTAATGTCGAGAACGCGGTCGCCTCCGTGCAAGGCGTGGGCCCCGTAAAGGTCAACGTCACTTTCGAGCCGCCCTGGGACCAGAGCCGCATGTCCGACGAGGCGCGGGTTGCGCTTAACCTTTGGTGACCCCATCTCTTGGTAACCGAATCCGGCTATAGTCGAGCCATGACCGAGCCCCGCAAGCGACCTGCGCTCATCACCGTGACCGAAGCCGCTGCTTCGCGCATACGCGACATCGTCGCGCGCGCCGAGAAGCCCGCGGTCGGCGTGCGCATCGGCATCGACAAAGGCGGCTGCGCCGGAATGGCCTATCAGCTCGATCTCGCCGAGCAGGTGAAGCCCGGCGACGAGGTGATCGAGGACAAGGGCGCGCGCGTGTTGATCGATCCCAAGGCCGTGCTCTATCTGATCGGCAGCGAAATGGATTTCCAGGTCGATAAGCTTTCCGCCCGCTTCGTGTTCAGGAACCCGAACGAGGTCTCGGCCTGCGGCTGCGGCGAGTTGGTTTCGCTCGAGCCGGCCAAGCCGGAAGCGCTCGCGCCCCGCGCTTGAGCGCTCTTGCAAGACCCCGAACAACTGAAAGAACTGTTTTCGGCTTTCGGGCCGGTTTTAATTCGCCGCATGTTCGGCGGCGCCGGCATTTTTGCCGACGGTCTGATGATCGCGCTCGTATCCGACGGCGAGATTTTTCTGAAGGCCGACCAGCAGACCATTCCCACGCTCGAGGCGGAAGGCTCGCGGCCCTTTACTTACGGCGCGAAGAACCGGCGCGTGGTGATGTCCTACTGGCGGCTGCCGGACCGCTTGCTGGACGATCCGGAGGAGCTCGGTAACTTCGCCCGCGCGGCGCTCGGCGCGGCGCATCGTGCTCAGGCCAAGAAAGTCAAACCCGGAAAAACGAAGAAGTCCGCGGCGAAGCGAAAGCCGGTCAAGCGACCTGCGCCGCCTCGCCTCCGGCCTCGTCGTCGAGCGCGGTCTCGGCGATGACGCGGTTGCGCCCGGCACGCTTGGCGGCATATAGGCAGGCGTCGGCGCGTTCCATGAGCGACGAGATCGTATCGCCCTTGCGCCACGTGGCGACGCCGAGCGAGATCGTGACGCGCCCCAGGCTCTCGCCGGTCGAGCGGCGGATCAACTCCTTGCGCATCACCGAGTGGCGGATGTGGTCGGCGACGGTGACCGCCTGTGTCAGTGCCGTGCGCGGCAACAGGATCGCGAATTCCTCGCCGCCATAGCGCGCGGCTATATCCTGACCCTTGATTTCCTGCTTCACAGCGCCGGCCACGAGGCGCAGCACCTGATCGCCGGTGAGATGGCCGTAGGTGTCGTTGAAATTCTTGAAGTGGTCGATGTCGGTGAGCACCACGGAGAGCGGCGAATTTTTCGCGGCGGCTTCGGCGAGCAGACGGTGGATCGCGTTGTTGAAGAACTTGCGATTGGCGAGCGTGGTCAGGGAATCGGTCAGCGACTCGGTGCGCACGACGGCGAGGTTCTTTTCCAGCGTCAGGATTTCCTGCCGCGAATCCTGAAGCCGTTTCTGCAACGTCCCGTTGTTGGATTCGACGTCGCGCGTTGCCCGCACCAGTGTCTCGACGATGAGCCGGAGTTCGTCGCGGCCGCCGCCTTTGGCGATTTCTTCTTTGGCGCCGGCGAGCGCGTCGCGGTACGACGCCGCCGTTCCAATGGCGGCGTCGATCATGGCCATGACCTGCTCGATTTCGTCGGAATGCTTCATGCGTGCGCAACCGTTCGCTGAAATTTTCTCTCCGGGAGCGCATAAACGCCCCGCGGCTGCCGATCGTGCCGGACCGGGCCGTTTCCCATCTCTACAAACACTTTGTAGCGGCACGAATCCTGGCCGCGCGTGGCAGAGATATTGTCCTGACAACATGAATGAGGAGTAAACGCAAAAGTTGCAACCACAAATGAATTATCAGCTCGGTTGCGGGTTCAGGTTGCCTTGACCCGCGACGGACGCAGGATGAATGCAGGCAACTGGAACGCCGAGTCGCTCGCCGTCGAAGGTCCCGGGTTTTCGCGCGGGATCGGAGCCGGCCTCGGCGCGGGCTGGGCAGGCTGGGATGGCCGCGGTTGCGGATGCTCTCGCGGCTGTTGCGCGGGCTGGGATTGCAGCGGCTGCGGATGCTCTCGCGGCTGTTGCGGTTGATCGGATTGCCGCGGCTGCGGATGTTCTCGTGGCTGTTGCGGCGTATGGGGCTGGCGCCCGTGGCGTTCCCTGCGGCCCGAATGTTCGCGGCGAGGGCCGCGACCGCGCTCACGCGGAGCCTCCGCCTCTTCGGCGGCGCTCACGCGCTCGCCCGACCAGGGGATCTGTTGGCCGATCAGCTTTTCGATCGCCGCAATCGAGCGCCCATCCGCGCTCGATGCGAGCATGATCGCGACACCGCTCCTGCCGGCGCGGCCGGTACGGCCGATCCGGTGCACGTAATCCTCGGCATGATGCGGCACGTCGAAATTGAAGATGTGGCTGACGTCGGGGATATCGAGCCCGCGCGCGGCGACGTCGCTGGCGACCAGGAGCGTGATTTCGCCGTTCCTGAACGACTCGAGCGCCTTGGTGCGTGCGCTCTGGTCCATGTCGCCGTGCAGGGCGATCGCCGAAAATCCGTGCTTCACCAGCGAACGGTGCAGTTTGGCGACTTCGATTTTGCGGTTGCAGAAGATGATACCGTTCTTGAGCCCTTCGGCCGAGCGGATCAGCTTGCGCAACACCTCGCGCTTCTTCTCCGGCAGGGAGGGGGAGGAGACCAGCGCTTGCGTAGTGGTGGCGACCGTCGAGGCCGGGCGCGAGACCTCGATGCGGACCGGATTGGAAAGGAACGTCTCTGTGAGCCGCTGGATTTCGGGTGGCATGGTGGCTGAGAAGAACAACGTCTGGCGCGTGAACGGCACCATTTTGCAGATCTTCTCGATGTCCGGGATGAAGCCCATGTCGAGCATGCGGTCGGCCTCGTCGATGACGAGGAGTTCGACGCCGGTCAGCAGCAGCTTGCCGCGCTCGAAATGGTCGAGCAGCCGGCCCGGCGTGGCGATCAGCACGTCCACGCCGCGCACCAGCTTCATGTCCTGGTCGTCGTAGGAAACGCCGCCGATCAGGAGCGCGACGGTGAGCTTGTGCTTGGCGCCGTAGCGCTCGAAGCTTTCCTGCACCTGCGCCGCGAGTTCGCGCGTCGGCTCGATGATGAGCGTGCGCGGCATGCGCGCCCGCGCGCGGCCCTTTTCGAGCATGGTGATCATCGGCAGCACGAAGGCGGCGGTCTTGCCGGTGCCGGTCTGCGCGATGCCCAAGACGTCGCGCCGTGCGAGCACGTGCGGGATGGCTTGTTCCTGGATGGGGGTGGGGGTCGTATAGCCGGCGGCGGCGACAGCGGCTTGCACCTTGTCGCTCAGGCCTAGGTTAGAAAATGGCATACTGGTTCGATCTCTGGCGCGTTCGTTCGCGCGGGTTCTGGGCGCTCCGGAAAGCCTCGGCTCGCGGATCGAGCGGGCAAAAAGGTCGACAAACGGAGCGCGAGTCGCGTGTTCTCGGGTCGACGCAAGAGAACATAGGGTCGAAAGTTGTGAAGTCAACCGTAAACGCTTGATTTTTCTGGCCTGACAGGTTTGTGACTAACGAATGAACACCTCCATTTCCACGCCGATAGTGTTGTTGCCGGGTCTCAATTGTTCGCCGCGGCTCTATGGCCCGCAGCTTCCGGCGCTTTGGCGCATCGGCCCGGTCCAGGTCGCCGACCACACGCGCGCCGATACCATGAAGGGCATCGCCGCCTCGGTGCTCGCGGCGGCGCCGCTGCAATTCCATCTCGTGGGACTCTCCATGGGCGGCTATATCGCCTTCGAAATTCTGCGCCAGGCGCCCGAGCGGGTGCTGAAGCTGGCACTGCTCGACACTTCCGCCCGCGCCGATCTTCCCGAACAGATCGAGCGCCGCCGCGGCTTTATCAAGCTCGCCGAGGACGGGCGCTTCGACGAGATCAACGACATCCTCTGGCCGCTGCTCGTGCATCCCTCGCGCCAGAGCAACAAGGCGCTGCGCGTGGCCGTGGACGCCATGGCCGCCGAAACCGGACCCGAGGCTTTCATTCGCCAGCAGACCGCGATCGCCGGCCGTCCGGATTCGCGGCCCGATCTGCCCTCGATCAAGAGCGACACGCTCGTGTTGGTCGGCGAGGCCGACCAGATCACGCCACCCCAGCTGGCGCACGAAATCGCCAACGGCATTCCCGGCGCGCGGCTCGAAGTGGTCGCCGAGTGCGGGCACATATCGACGCTCGAGCGGCCCGACGTGATGACGCGGTTGCTGGTGGAGTTCTTGGGCAGCAAGCCATGAGCGGCGCGGCGCCGACATTCGGCCTGCTGGAGCGGCCACCGGTGATCGCGTTGGCCGCGATTGCGGTCGGGCTGCTTTTGGATCGGTACGTGCCGCTCGGCTGGGTCGTGCGCCTGCCGGAAGGCTTGCGCTTCGCGCTCACGCTTTCGACCGCGCTCGTGGCCGCGGCGTTCGCGATCTCGGCTGTGATCGCCTTCCGTCGCGCTGACGTTTCGGTGGGGCCGGGCAAACCGCCGCGGCTCGTAACCGATGGCGTGTTCGCGCACACGCGTCACCCGATGTATCTCGGCATCATCCTCGGGCTCTTCGCGCTCGCGATCAGTTTCGGCTCCGACTGGATGCTCGCGACCTCGATTGCGGCGACGCTCATGCTGCATTTCCGTTTCGCGCTGCCTGAGGAGCGCCTGCTCGAAGCCGAGTTCGGCGAGCAATATCGCCGTTATTTGGCGCGCGTGCCGCGCTATGGCTGGCGGTTCTGAACAACAGAAAATCCATTCTCGCGAGCGGTTTTCGCTCCGAGGTTTGATCCTGCTTCCCCTCACCGATCCCCGCTTTCGCGGGGACAAGCGTGAGGGGGACGGAGCGCCGTCCGGCGCAACGTCGGTCTTGTTCGCGCCTCGATCCCGAGGCGCGGCGCCTCGCGGCGCTCCGTCCGGCGATTTCGCACCCCGGGCCGCGCTTTTCGTGAGGCAATCGCTTGTGACTGCCTCTCCGTCAGCGAGCTCCTCGCGCGGGCCCTATTGGCCCGAGGCGGGGTCCCGGAGCGTCCCGAGTGCGCGGCTGCGAACCGCGCCCGCGGGCGCCGATCCCGACCCCACATCAGGTCGCATCCGGATGCGCCCCTCGTGGATCGAGACGCGAACAACTTAAGGGCGCGCGGAAGAGTGTGGATAGATTTTTCGAGGAATTTTTGAAGTCGTTGCGGCGGCTAGGAAATTTCGCGTGGGCGAAAAGCTCTATCCACACTTTCGCCTGGTCTAGCCGTCAGCGAATATGAATTCCGGGCTCGCGGGCAACCCAAGTCGGCTCTAGCCGACTTGGGCACTACAAATTGCCGATCTCGGGTAAACCCGAGATCGGTGGCCCGCGCCCCGGAATGACAGGGGCTCAGCTCGCGCGCTCTAACTGGCTTTCGCGCGCGACGCGCTCGTGCGGCTCGCTCCCGCTCTTGATGCGGTAGGAGTTCTCGCCGCCTTCGTTCGGCAGCACGTGCAGAACCTTGTAGGTTCCGCCGGCGCCCGGCCGGCCGACGATGCCGGAACTGAAGCGGACGCTCTGGCCGATCGAATAGCGGTGCGTTTTTGTGATGGTCATCGCCATTGAATAGCAGCAAATGCCTGCATGCGCGAACGAATTAAGGCTGTTGCGGCGCGGGCCTTGATTGTGGCGCATTCGATCTCTATATAAAAGCTATCGAAGTTCGGCCGACTGACTTGGCCGCGTGGCGAAACGCCGACGCCCAGCTGATGATCTCCCCCAAACATCGATATTCACCGGGGCCGCGCGGTGCGCGGACTCAAACTATAACTGCAAGGAAAGGGGCTCATCATGGGCACCGGAACAGTAAAATGGTTCAACGCGCAAAAGGGCTTCGGCTTCATCAAGCCGGATGATGGAAGCAATGACGTCTTCGTCCATATCAGCGCCGTCGAACGCGCGGGGATGTCCCAGCTCAACGAAGGCCAGAAGGTCTCGTACGATATGGTCAAGAACCCGAAGAACGGCAAAGAAGCCGCCGAGAACTTGAAGGCGGGTTGAAGCCGAGCCGCAGCCGCTAGGCGACCGAACCGCGGCCTGAAATACCGGCGGGTACGCCCGCCGCTACGGTCTGGACGCAGCCGACCACGGATGAACTGGCGGCGCGCAAGACCGGGGAACCCTCTCTCGTGTAAACGGGAGGGGGTTTTTGTTTTTCTGGGATCGGCCCGGGTCGCGGCGACGCGCGCCCGCCGGTCAAGCATTTGCGCGGCATGACATTGGCTCGCGCTACCCGAAACAGCGGGCAAAAACGCTACTTGTCAGGGAATTCCCTACGGCTTCATCAGAGCTTAAGGCCTGTCCGGCAATGTGCCGCCGGCTCCGCTCCATCTCCGGCGCCTGGGAGATCTGGAAGCCCGTCGCATGCGTATTGCCGTCGTCGATCCGAGCCGGACCGTTCTCAAGGTCGTCACGCAGCTACTCGAGGCCCGTGGGCATTCGGTTCGCACCTTCTCCGATGGGCGCGAAGCGCTCGATCAAATCACATCGGACCTGGACGTCGATGCCCTCATTACCAGCATGGAACTTGCGTCCATGTCGGGCGTCGAGCTGTGCCGGCAGGTACGGGCGCTGGCCACCAACGGCCGGCCGATCTACGTCGTCTTGATGTCGTCGAACTACGACCGCAGCAAGCTGATCGAAGCGCTAGGTAACGGCGCCGACGATTTCATCAGCAAGCCGCCGGCGATCGAGGAGCTCTACGCGCGGCTGCGCGCGGCCGAACGGCTCGGCGAAATGCAGCGCAAGCTGTACGGAATGGCGATGACCGATCCGCTGACCGGCGCGCTGAACCGCCGCGCGTTCTTCGAGAAGGCGGAAGATGCCTGCAGGCGCACCGCGAGCGGCGGCGTCCTGTCGGCGATCATGTTCGACATCGACCATTTCAAACGCATCAACGACGAACACGGCCACGACGTCGGCGACCGCGTGCTGCGCATGATCGCCGGCGAGGTGACGGCCGAGAAACTGATCCTCGGCCGACTGGGCGGCGAGGAATTCGCGGTGTTACTCGAGGGGATGAACGTGGAGGACGCCATTAATGTCGCCGAGCGGCAGCGGCTCCGCTTCGCCGGACTGCAGCTCGACGCCGACGGCAAGCCGGTGAAATTCACCGCGAGCTTCGGCGTCAGCCAATGGAAGCCCGGCGACACCATCGATGTGATTCTCAAGCGCGCCGACATAGCGCTCTACCAAGCCAAGCAGGGTGGCCGGAACCGCGTAGTGCCCGCCGGAGCGATCGCGCCTCTGGCCCCCGGCCTGCCAGAAGGCCCCGTGCGCGCGCGGGCGCGGGCGAGCTAGTTCGCCGTTTACGATTTCTCGGTTTCGCCATTGTGCCGGGCGCGCCAAGCGCCTATATACCCCGCATCGAGTTTCGGCCGACGACTTGGCCTTGCGCGGCGCGATTGCCGCGCCCAGCTGACGACCTCCACCCAAAACATCGGTATTGCCGGGGCTGCGCGCCGCGCAGCCTTGTAGGCACACGCACGAAGGAAGAAAGACTATGAGCAAAGGCACTGTGAAGTGGTTCAACGCGCAAAAGGGCTTCGGATTCATCCAGCCCGAGGACGGCGGCAAGGATGTGTTCGTTCACATCAGCGCCGTGGAGCGCGCGGGCATGTACGACCTCAAGGAAGGCCAGAAGCTGACCTACGAAGTCGTCGTCAGCCCGAAGAACGGCAAGGAAGCCGCTGAGAGCCTCCAAGTCGTAAACTGAGCCAGTTCGAACCCGCGGCGGGTAAACTCCGCCGCTGAGATCTGGACGCGACCGACCACGGATGTACCGGCGGGCGCGCGAAGTACGAAAACCCTCTCTCGCGCAAGCGGGAGGGGGTTTTTGTTTGGCTCCACTTCGTCATGGCCGGGACAAGCCCGGCCATGACTAAGGAGCGCGTGATTTTCAGAAATCGGTAAGTAGAGCCGCGCCAATCTCTTGGCACTCGCAAGCCTGCTCTCTTCTGTCGCTTCCCGCGCGTTTCAGCGTCCGCCTTCGCCTATTATGGCCGCCCGACGATCGCGACCGTTTGCCCGACCTGGTCGTAGCTATCGAGTTTCAATCCGAGCTTGTCGAGCCACACTTCAACCGTGGCCCGCTCCATGAACATATTGAGCGGGATGTTTGGATCGCCGATCTGCGCGCGGGTCCACTCGAAAACCTGCCAGTGCTCGCGCATTTCGAGGAACGAGAACACGATCGAGCCGCCCGGCTTGGTTACGCGCTTCATTTCCTCGAGATAAGCGAAGCTCTGCTCAAGCATTAAATGTGTGAACAGACTGAACGCCACGATGAAATCGGCCGAGGCATTTAGCGCTGGAATATCCGGCCCCGCGTGACGCAAAAAACGGAAATGTGCCGGCGCCTTCGTGGCGGCGTAGTCAAGCAGCGGCTGTACGATGTCGGTGCCGAGATAGGTGAGCCCGGGGAAGCGGCGGCCGAGCTCGGTCGAGAGGCGTCCACTTCCGCAGCCGAGATCGATTATCGAGCTGGTAGCGGAGAGTCCGCAGCGCACCAGCAGATCAGCTTCGATCTTGCCGAACTTTTCGTACTCGCCGCCAACCGCAGCGGCCATCGCAACATCGAGTGGATTTCGTGCGATTATGGCGGCGACGGTTCGTTCGTAGCGGCCGATCTGATCGACGTTCATAGTTGGATCATAGCACAACCGTGGAAAGCTAAATATCCAACTCCTTCGCGAACTCCGCATTCTCGGTAATGAACTCGAACCGCGCCTCGGGCTTGTTGCCCATCAGGCGCTCGACCGACTTGGCGGTGGCGGCGCGCTTGGCGTCCTCGATGGTGACGCGCAGCAGCGTGCGCGTCTTCGGGTTCATGGTGTCCTTGAGCTGCGAGGGCAGCATCTCGCCGAGCCCCTTGAAGCGGCCGATATCGATCGCGCTCTTGCCCTTGAACACGGTCTTCAAGAGCTGCTCCTTGTGCTTGTCGTCGCGCGCATAGACCGTGGTGCCGCCGTGCGTGAGCCGGTAGAGCGGCGGCACCGCCAAATATAGGTGCCCGTTCTCGATCAGCTTCTGGGTCTCGCGGTAGAAGAAGGTGATCAGCAGCGAGGCGATGTGCGCGCCGTCCACGTCGGCGTCGGTCATCACGATCACCTTGCCGTAGCGCAGGTCCTTGTCGCTGTAGTGGGTGCCGGTGCCGCAGCCGAGCGCCTGCATCAGGTCGGCGAGCTGCTGGTTCTGCATCACCTTGTCGCGGCCGGCGGAAGCGACGTTCAGGATTTTCCCGCGCAGCGGCAGCACCGCTTGCGTAGCGCGGTCGCGCGCCTGCTTGGCGGAGCCGCCGGCGCTGTCGCCCTCGACGATGAAGATTTCGGAACTCGCGGTGTCGCGCGCTCGAACAATCCGCGAGCTTGCCGGGCAGGCGCAGCTTGCGCGTGGCGGTCTTGCGGAAAGTTTCCTTCTCCTGCTTCCGCCGCAGCCGCTCCTCGGCGCGATCCACCACCCAGTCGAGCAGCTTGGTGGCCTGCAGCTGATTGCCCGCGAGCCAATGGTCGAAGGCATCGCGCACCGCGCCCTCCACCAGCCGCTGCGCTTCGGCATTGGCGAGGCGATCCTTGGTCTGGCCCTGGAATTCCGGATCGCGGATGAAAATGGAAAGCATCGCCGCGGCGCCGTTCATGGCGTCCTCGGCGGTGATGACGGAGGCGCGCTTGTTGCCGGTGCGCTCGGCGTGATCCTTCAGCCCGCGCACCAGCGCCGAGCGCAGGCCCGTCTCGTGCGTGCCGCCGTCGCCGGTCGGAATTGTATTGCAGTAGGAATTGCAGGAAGCCGTCGTCGTCGGCGATCCAGGCGATCGCCCATTCGACCTTGCCGTGGCCGCCTTTCTTCGCGCTGCTGCCGGCGAAGTAATCGGCGTGCACCAGCGTCTTGCCCTCGATCTCGGAAGCCAGATAATCGCGCAGGCCGTTCTCGAAATGGAACGTATCCTTTTCGGGCACGCCCTCGACGCCCTTGAGCAACGCCTTGTCGCACGACCAGCGGATTTCCACGCCGCCGAACAGATAGGCCTTGGCGCGCGACATGCGAAACACGCGCCCCGGCTGGAACGCCGCTTCCTTGCCGAAGATTTCCGGATCGGGCTTGAAGCGCACGCGCGTGCCGCGCCGCTTCACGTTCTTCTGCACCAGCTTCACCGGGCCCGTGGGCGCGCCGCGCTTGTAGACTTGGCGCCACAGCTCGCTGTTGCGCGCGACTTCCACTTCGAGCGTTTCGGAAAGCGCGTTGGCGACCGACACGCCGACGCCGTGCAGGCCGCCCGAGGTCTCGTAGACCTCGTGGTTGAATTTGCCGCCCGCGTGCAGCGTGGTCATGATCACTTCGAGCGCGGACTTCTTCTTGAATTTCGGATGCGCCTCGACCGGAATGCCGCGGCCGTTGTCGGTTACGGTGACGAAGCCGTTGGCCTCCATCTCGACTTCGATGAAGGTCGCGTGGCCGGCCACCGCTTCGTCCATGGCGTTGTCGATCACCTCGGCGAACAGGTGATGCATCGCCTTCTCGTCGGTGCCGCCGATATACATGCCCGGCCGGCGGCGCACCGGCTCCAGGCCCTCCAGCACCTCGATGTGCTGCGCGCCGTATTCCTTCGACGATTGCGTCTCGCGCGTCTTGCCACGCGATGCGCGCACGGCTTCCAGAAGATCGGGCTGCTTGCCGCTCGCCTTTTTCTTTTCGGCGCGGGCAGGGGCCTTGGTCTTCTTGGGCGAGGACTTCTTCTTCAGCGCGTAGCGGCGGGCCATCGGGGGTTCCGAATCAATTCGAAGAGATAATGCCATGTTCCTCGTCATTCCGGCCGAGCCGCGAAGCGGCGAGGGCTGGAATCCGATAACCACGGTCGTTGCTTCTCTTGCACCGTCGGTGGCTATGGATTCCGGGCCTCGCGCCGCTACGCGGCGCTCACCCGGAATGACAGTTCACTCGATCCCCGGAATATTGGTGAAAAAGTGGTCGAACTCGACGGTGCCGAGATAGCGATAGCCGAGCTCGTTGACGCGCCGCCGCAGCCCCGCCGGGTCGCTCGCAAAAATCTCGATCTGCAGAAAGCCGAAATTCTCCTTCAGCGTCCGCTCCATGCCGTCGATGACGAGGAACTCGTAGCCCTCGACATCCATCTTCACGAACACGCGCTTGCCCTTGATCTTGAACTCGTCGTCGAAGCGCACGACGCGCACTTTGTGGGTCTTCTCGCCCGTGGGCATGGTGTCTTGCGCCAGATACAACTCGCCGCGATTGTGCCGGCTGCCTTCGGTGAGCGTCGCTTGGCCCGGCTTGTCGCCGAGCGCGTAATCGAGCACCAAGATGTCTTCACCGAGGCTGTTGGCTTCGATGTTTTGCACGAGCCGTGCCCGGTTGCCGGGATCGGGCTCGAAGGCGATGGTTTCGCTCGCGAGCTTCTTGTGTGCGGCGATCAGGCTGTAGAAGCCGCAGTTGGCGCCGATGTCGAGAAAAACGTCGAACGTCTGCCCCTTCAGCTTCGCGGCAATGAACTCGAACTGCTCCGCCTCCCAGGCGCCCTCGCGCGCGATGCGCTGCTCGATCAGGTCGTCGTGGCCGACGGCGAATTTCAACCCCTGCGCCTCGACCGTAAACTCGCGGCGGCCCAGCATCTGCATCAAACTCGCGCGCAGCCCGCGCAGCATACGCCCGAAGGCACCTACGGGCTGCAGGATAGGTTGCGGGGGATCGGCCATTGATGCCTTGTACGTCATTACCGGGGAGGGAGATCAAGCATGCGCTATGAATTTTATTACTGGCCCATGAGCCCAGGCCGCGGGGAATTCGTGCGGCTGGCATTGGAAGAGGGCGGGGCGGACTATGTCGATGTCGCGCGGCTGCCCGAAAGCGAGGGCGGCGGCGTGCCCGCCATGCTGCGGCTGCTGAGCGGCGAGACGGTCAAGACCCCTTCCTTCGCGCCGCCGTTCCTGAAAGCCGGCGACCTGCTGATCGGCCAGACCGCCAACATTTTGCATGTTCCTCGGTCCGCGCCACGGCCTCGCGCCCGCCGACGAAGCCGGGCGGCTATGGACCCACCAGTTGCAGCTTACCTTCACCGATTTTCTGAAGGAGGTTCACGACACCCACCATCCGATCGCGAGCGCGCTTTACTACGAAGAGCAGAAGGAGGAGGCCAAGCGCTACACCGCGGAGTTCCTCAAGGCGCGCGCGCCGAAATATCTCGGCTATTTCGAGCGCGTGTTGGCGATGAACGGCGGCAAGCATCTCTCGGGCAATTCGCTGACCTATGCCGACCTTTCGCTGTTTCAGGTCGTCTATGGACTGCGCTACGCCTTTCCGAAAGCGATGGCGCGGCTGGAGCTGGATTACCCGCTCATCGTGTCGGTTCATGAACGCGTTGCCGCGCGTCCGCGCATCGCGGCTTATCTTGCGTCGCCCCGTCGCCTCGCACCCAACCAGCACGGCATATTCCGGCACTATCCGGAGCTCGACGCGTAACGAAACCGGGCAATCGGGACGCCTTTCTTACACCGCCCGATTAGGCTATCCCTCCGCCCCCTTGAGGGAGTCGGCCATGAGCGAGGCCAAGGCGAAAATCGGGATTTTCGGCGCGTCCGGTTACACCGGCGGCGAACTCGTGCGCCTTTTGCTCCGTCACCCGAAGGTCGAGATCAAGGCGCTCACCGCCGATCGCCACGCCGGCGAAGCCATGGCCAAGGTGTTTCCGAGCTTCGCCGGGATCGCCTTGCCCGAACTCGTCAAGATCGACGCGGTCGATGCCGGCGCGCTCGACCTTGTGTTCTGCGCGCTGCCGCACGGCACCACGCAGGTCGTGATCAAAGGCATCGCCGAGAAGGCCGGCAAGCTCAAGATCGTCGATCTCTCCGCCGATTTCCGCCTGTCCGATCCGGTGGCTTACGAGAAATGGTACGGCCACGCGCACCAGGCGGTCGAGCTGCAGAAAGAAGCGGTCTATGGCCTGTGCGAAATTTATCGGGACAAGATAAAGAAGGCGCGCCTCGTCGCCAGCCCCGGCTGCTTCACCACGACTTCCATCCTTGCGATCGTGCCGCTGATCGAAGCCGGCGCCATCGACCCGGACCAGATCGTGATCGATTCCAAGAGCGGCATGACCGGCGCGGGACGGCATCCGAAAGAGACCATGCTGTTCAGCGAGGTCTCCGAGGGCATGCACGCTTACGGCGTCGGCCATCACCGCCACATGAGCGAGTTCGACCAGGAATTTTCGCTGGCCGCCAAGCGGCCGGTGGTCGCGACCTTCACCGCGCATCTGGCGCCGATGAACCGCGGCATTTACGCGACGCACTATGTGCAAACGACCGGCAAGGCAGGGGCGGCGGAGCTGCATCGGGTGCTTGCCGATTTTTACCGGAGCGAGCCGTTCGTGCAGGTGCTGCCGCTCGGCGAGGTGCCGCAGTCGCGCCATGTGCGCGGATCGAACAATTTGCAGATCGGCGTGGTCGCCGACCGTATGCCGGGCAAAGTCATCGTGCTCGCCACCGCCGACAATCTGGTCAAGGGCGCCTCGGGCCAGGCGGTCCAGAGCATGAACCTCATGCTCGGCTATCCCGAGACCGAAGGGCTGACCCAGCTGGCGCTGTTTCCGTAGGCGAGGAGAAGGCCGATGCCGTCCGCGCGCATCGTTGCAATTGGTCTGATCACCGTTTTCGCCGCTTCCGGTCTCGCCTGGCATGCCACTTCGCAAGAGCGGCCGGCGCTCACCGGCAAGGCCGCGCTCGGCGACTGGCGCGACGACAAGCCCGGCCTGCGCCGCCGCGTGACGCTCAATGATCTGCCGCCGCCTTATGCGACGACTTCAGCGCGCAATCCGCCGAGCGTCGATAGGAATTGGCGCGGCCAGGCGGCGCTGGTGCCTGCCGGCTTCGAGATCAAGCTGTTCGCCAGCGGCCTCGAGAGTCCGCGCCTGCTGCGCGCGGCGCCGAACGGCGATATTTTCGTGGCCGAAAGCGGCGCCGGCCGCGTGCGCGTGCTGCGTCCATCTCCCGACGGCAGCAAGACCGACGCGGTCGAGATTTTCGCTTCCGGCCTCAACCGCCCGTTCGGCATCAATTTTTACCCGCCCGGCCCGAACCCATTATGGGTCTATGTGGCCAACACCGACTCCGTCGTGCGCTTTCCTTACCGCAGCGGCGATCTGAAGGCGCGCGACAAGCCGGAGACGATCGTCTCTTCGCTGCCGAGCGGCGGCCACTGGACCCGCGACGTGGTGTTCTCGCGCGACGGCAGGCGGATGTTCGTCTCGGTCGGCTCGGCCTCGAACGTGGCCGAGGGCCTCGGCTTTTCGGTCGGCGCCGTGCTCGACAACGTCATCGGCGTCCTGTGGGGCAACGAGAAGGACCGCGCGGCGGTGCTGGCGTTCGATCCCGACGGCAAGAACAAGAAAGTCTTCGCCACAGGATTGCGCAACTGCGTCGGCATGGACGTGCATCCGGCGACCGGCGACCTCTGGTGCTCGGTCAACGAGCGCGACGGGCTCGGCGACGATCTGGTGCCCGATTATCTCACGCGCGTGCGCGAAGGCGCCTTCTATGGCTGGCCCTGGTTCTATCTCGGCTCGATCGAGGACCCGCGCCACATCAACGCGCAGCCCGATCTGAGCGGCAAGATCACGGTGCCGGACTTGCTGATCGCCTCGCATTCCGCGCCGCTGCAGATGGTGTTCTATGACGGCGCGCAATTTCCGGCGCAATACCGCGGCGATGCCTTCGTGGCGCTGCAGGGCTCGTGGAACAGAAACCAGCGCACCGGCTACAAGATCGTGCGCGTGCCGATGAAGAACGGCGTCGCCACCGGCGAGTACGAGGATTTCGCCACCGGCTTCGTGCTCAACGACAATACGATCTGGGCGCGGCTCGTCGGCATCACTGCCGCGCGCGACGGCTCGCTCCTGATCACCGAGGACGCCAACGGGACGGTGTGGCGGATTTCGTATAAGGGCCGCTAATCGACGTGAATACTAGCGCCCAAGCCACGCCAGCATCGTCCGGCTCACCAACTCGGCTGCGTCCTGCTGCACAAAATGGCCGGCGCCGGGAATGGTCGTAATAGTAAGATCGCTCGCCACGTAGTTCCACACACCGTTCAGGCCCTCCGAGAGCAACGCCTTGTCGCCGAGGCCGTGGATCAGGAGCGTCGGCACCTTGACGAGCTGCGGCGAGCCCTGCGGCATCGCGTAGGGCTCGTGCGGATAATTGGCCTGGTAATAATGCATCATCGCCTGCGCGTCGGAGCGCTGCATCGCTTCGAGGTGTTTCACACGCGCCGCCGGATCGGTGACCCAGCCGCCGAGCCGCTCCAGCGAAATCTGCTTGTAGTAATCGGGGTTCTGAAAATTGCGCGCGTATTGCGCGTTCGCTCGCTGTTCGGGATTTTCGACCAGCAGCCGCGCCAGCGTCCACGGGTGCGGCATGTTCAGCACGATCAGCCGCTCGGCGAGTTCCGGCCGGTGCATGGCGAGCGCCCAGGCGGTGGCCCCGCCCCAGTCGTGGCCGACGACGATCGCACGCTTCTCGCCTTCAGCCGCGATCACCGCGGCGACGTCTTCGATCAATTTCCGCGTCTTGTAGTTCTCGACGCCCTTGGGCTTGTCGCTCAAGTTATAGCCGCGCATGTCGAGTGCGGCACAGCGAAAACGCGGCGCGAGCGCCGCCATCTGGTGCCGCCAGGTCAGCCAGTAATCGGGGAAGCCGTGCAGGAACACGACGAGCGGGCCAGAGCCCATGAGCGCGTAGTGGATGCGCACGCCATCGTTGTTCGCGTAACGATGCTCGGCGCGCTGATCGAGCGCGAGAAGATCGGCCTCCGTACTTGGCGTCATTCGATGACGGCCAGCGTGAGCCAGTCCGCCGTCAGCGCCGGCTTCGCGCCGCCTTCGATCTCGATGCTGACGGCATAGCGGAACATGACGAGCTTTTCGGTGCGGTCGACGACTTCGGTGAGCGTGAAGCGGCCGCGCACGCGCGCGCCGCTCTTGACCGGCGCCATGAAGCGGATGCGGTCGAAGCCGTAATTGATGCCCATGGCGCGGTTCTTGAGCTTTGGCAGCGCCTCGCGCGCGAGCAGGCTCAAGAGCGAAAGCGTGAGGAACCCGTGCGCGATGGTGCCGCCGAACTCGGTCTCCGCCTTCGCGCGCACCGGGTCGGTATGGATGAACTGATGGTCGTCGGTGACCGCGGCGAAGCGGTCGATCATGTCTTGCGTGACCGCGTGCCAGGGCGAAACGCCGATCTCTTGCCCGGCGCGCGCCCGCAATTCCTCGATCGACGCGGACGGCTGCTCGCGGACGTTCATCCTTGCCCCTCAAGCCGCGCGCGGCCGGACGTTCTGCGCGATGGTCTTGCCGACCGATCGTTCGGCGACGGCCAGCTCGTAGCTCTGCTGCAGATTGAGCCAGAATTTTGCCGACGTTCCGAAATAGCGCGCAAGGCGCAGCGCGGTATCGGCGCTCACCGCGCGTTTGCCGTTGAGGATCTCCGTGATCCGGTTGGCCGGCACGGCGAGCGCACGCGCGAACGCATTGGCCGAGAACCCGATCTCGGCCAGTTCCTCGGCGAGAATCTCGCCGGGATGGATCGGCGGCAGCTTGATCGCCGGCCGTCTCCGATCAGTGGTAGTCGACGATTTCGATTTCATAGGCATCTCCGTCACGGAACACGAAACAAACCCGCCATTGTTCGTTGATCCTGATGCTGCATTGTCCAGTACGATCACCTTTTAGCCGCTCGAAGCGGTTTGAGGGCAGTCGCGCCAAATCTCCGATGCGTTCGGCGTCGTCGAGAATTCGCAACCGCCGCTGGGCCTGCCTGGCGAATGCGTCGAACTCCTTGACCCGCTCGCCGGCCGCGAACGCCGCGGTCCGCTTGTCCCTGAACGAGCGGATCATCGGTGCAGTTTAGTATGCGGTACGTAATGCGTCAAACGCGGCCATGGCCTAAGCCCTCACCCTCACATATCTCCCCGGCGCGTCCTCGATCGGCGCGAGCTTGCCGCCGCCGGGCTCGCGCGCGGGCACCCGCTCGGCGTCGAGCTGCTCGATCCAGGCGAGCCAGTCGGGCCACCAGGAGCCCGGGTGCTCTTCGGCTTTCTTCATCCAGGCTTTGAGCTCGCCCGTGGGCTCGCCGCCGGTCCAGTATTGATATTTCTGCAGCGCCGGATGATTGACCACGCCGGCGATATGGCCCGAGCCCGAGAGCACGAACCGCGTCGGCCCGCCGAACAGATGCGCGCCGAAGAATACCGATTGCGCCGGCGCGATGTGGTCCTCGCGCGTCGCCAGCTGATAGATCGGAACCCAGATCTTGCCGAGATCGATCTTGACGTTGCCGATCGTCATCTGGCCGCGCGACAGCTTGTTCTCCAGATAGCAATTGCGCAGATAGAACGAATGGTTCGCCGCCGGCAGCCGCGTCGAATCCGAATTCCAGTACAGCAGGTCGAACGGGAAGGGCGCCTTGCCGCGCAGATAATTGTTCACGATGTAGGGCCAGATCAGGTCGTTGGCCCGCAGCATGTTGAAGGCGGCCGCCATCTTGCTCCCTTCCATGAAGCCGAGCTCCTGCATCTTGCGCTCGAGCACCTTGAGCTGGTCCTCGTCGACGAACACCTTGAGATCGCCGGCATAAGTGAAATCCACCTGCGCCGCGAGGAAGGTGGCGCTGGCGAACCGGTCGTCCTTTTTCGCCGCCATGTAGGCGAGCGCAGTCGCCAGCAGCGTGCCGCCGACGCAATAGCCCATGGCGTGAACGCGCAGCTCGCCGGTCGCCGTTTCCACCGCGTCGAGCGCCGCGATCACGCCTTCGCGCATGTAATCCTCGAAGCTCTTGCTCGCGAGATGGGCGTCCGGATTGACCCAGGAGACCACGAAGACGGTCAGCCCCTGGTCCACCATCCATTTGATGAAGGATTTGTCGGGCGTGAGGTCGAGCACGTAGAACTTGTTGATCCAGGGCGGCACCAGCAGCACCGGAATCCGCAACACCGTATCGGTCGCCGGCGTGTACTGGATGAGCTGCATCAGTTCGTTCTCGAACACGACCTTGCCGGGCGTCAGCGCGAGGTTGCGGCCGATCTCGAACTTGCTCGCGTCGGATTGGCGCAATTTCAGCTCGCCGTGGCCGGCCTCGATGTCCTCGGTCAGCATTTTCATGCCGCGCACGAGGTTTTCCCCGTTCGACGCCAGCGTCTCGCGCAACACTTCCGGGTTGGTGAAAACGAAATTGGAGGGCGAGATCGCCGCCGCGATCTGCTTCACGTAGAAATCCGCCTTGTGGCGCGTGTGCGGATCGAGCCCCTCGGCGTCGCGCACCAGCTTCGCGGCCCAATCGGAGGTGATGAGATAGGCCTGCTTCACCGCGTCGAAGAACGGATTCTCCGACCATTCCGGATCGGCGAAGCGGCGGTCCGCGGCGGCGGCCGTGGCCACCGGCGCCACGGTCTCGCCCGCCATTCGCTTCATCGAAGCGGTCCACAGGTCGAGATAGCCCTTGACCAGACTCGATTGCGCTTCGATGGCGCGCTGCGGGTCGGAGAGCCAGTATTCGGCGACCTTGCCGAGCGTCTTGGTGACGTCGGCGAGCTCGTCGGCCACCTCGTCCTGGACGGTGCCGTCCTCGCGCGGCTTCATGTAGGCGGCCATGGCGCGGCCGCCCTCATCCATGAGGCGCGCAAGATTCCGCGCGAAGGCCTCCGGATCGACGGCGGCCTTGCCGGATGTGTCCTCGGGCTTGCCGTGCATCGGTTTTCCCGACCCTTCTCGGCACACGCGCGGCGCCTCCCTGGCCTTGCACCGCGCTTCCGCCATAATAGGCGACGACACGACTTACGGACAGATTCTCTTGCCGTGTGTCGCCGTTATGACGAAGGGGCTTTCGTTGCGTAAACGGCCGAAAACGCGATTAACGTTGATGCCGCTGCGCTGCACCGCGGCGGCGCTGGCGCTTGTGCTGCTGGCCGGATGCGCCGGGGAAGGCAGCATCCCTTTTTTGCCGTCATCGACGCCGCCGAGCCCGGGACCGACGCCCGATTTGCCGCTCCTGGTGCCGCCGCCGCGCGATCGGGAAATCGCCAAGCCCGTGCTCACTCCCGACGAGCAGAAGGAGCTCGAAGCGCAACTGGACAAGCTCCAGGGCCGCGAAAAGGCAGTGCGGCGCGGGATCGAGAAGGGCAACTAGGCCCGTTCCGAAACCCCTGCAACGCTTAACGTTTCGGTGCTATGAGACCCCCGAATCCCGGGAATAGGACCATGCACGAGTTCCATCGCATCCAGCGCCTGCCGCCCTATATTTTCGAAATCGTCAATAAGGCGAAGGCCGGCGCGCGCAACCAGGGCGCCGACATCATCGATCTCGGCATGGGCAACCCAGACCTGCCGACGCCCGCGCACATCATCGACAAGCTCAAGGAAACCATCGGCAAGCCGCGCACCGACCGCTATTCGTCCTCGCGCGGCATTCCCGGCTTGCGCAAGGCGCAGGCCGCCTATTACGGCCGCCGCTTCGGCGTGAAGCTCGATCCCGAAAAGCAAGTCATCGCCACGCTCGGCTCCAAGGAAGGCTTCGCCAACATGGCCCAAGCCATCACGGCGCCGGGCGACCTCGTGCTGGTGCCGAACCCGAGCTACCCGATCCACGCGTTCGGCTTCCTCATGGCCGGCGGCACCATCCGCTCGGTGCCGTGCGAGGCGGGGCCGGACTTCTTCTACGCGCTCGAGCGCGCGGTGATCCATTCGACGCCGAAGCCGATCGCGCTGGTGCTCTGCTATCCGTCGAACCCGACCGCCTGCACCGCCGAGCTCGATTTCTACAAGGACATCGTCGCCTTCGCGCGCAAGCACGATCTGCTGGTGCTGTCCGATCTCGCCTATGCCGAGGTCTATTTCGAGAACAATCCGCCGCCCTCGATCCTGCAGGTGCCGGGCGCCATGGAGATCGCGGTCGAATTCACCTCGATGTCGAAGACGTTCTCGATGCCCGGCTGGCGCATGGGCTTTGCCGTCGGCAACGAGCGGCTGATCGCGGCGCTGGCGCGCGTGAAGTCCTATCTCGATTACGGCGCCTTCACCCCGATCCAGGTGGCAGCCGCCGCGGCGCTGAACGGCCCCGAGGATTGCATCGTCGAAATGCGCGCGACCTACAAGAAGCGCCGCGACGCGCTGGTCGACAGCTTCACCCGCGCCGGCTGGCCGATCCCCGCGCCCGCAGGCCTCCATGTTCGCCTGGGCGCCGCTGCCGGAGCGCTTCGCCGGGCTCGGCTCGGTCGAGTTTTCCAAGCTCCTAGTCGAGAAGGCCTCGGTCGCGGTTTCGCCCGGCATCGGCTTCGGCGAGCACGGCGAGGGCTTCGTCCGCATCGCGCTGGTGGAAAACGAGCAGCGCATCCGCCAGGCCGCGCGTAATATGCGCCGCTTCTTCGACACGGCCGACAAGACGCTCCACAACATCATCCCGCTCAAAGCGCGCGGCTGACATCGGATCTCCCATGGTTGAGCCGCTGAAAGTGGGTCTCGCCGGGCTCGGCACGGTCGGTTCGGCCGTGGTCGGGATGCTGGCGCGTTCGCGCGCCGAGCTCGCGGCGCGCGCCGGGCGCCCGATCGATCTGGTGGCCTTTTCCTCCAAGGACCCGCCCAAGGACAATTCCATCGATCTCTCGAAGCTGCGCAAGGTCGAGGATCCCGCCGCGCTCGCGCGCGATCCTGGCATCGACGTGTTCGTCGAGCTGATGGGCGGCGAGGGCGATCCGGCGAAAGGCGCGGTCGAGGCCGCGCTCGGCATCGGCCGCCCGGTCGTCACCGCCAACAAGGCGCTGATCGCCAGGCACGGCGTCGCGCTGGCCAAGCTCGCGGAAAAAAGCGGCGCTTCGTTCTGTTTCGAGGCCGCCGTCGCCGGCGGCATCCCGATCGTGAAGACTTTGCGCGAGGGCCTCGGCGGCGCGCGCATCGAGCGCGTCTACGGAATCCTGAACGGCACCTGCAATTATATCCTGACGCAGATGCAGAAGGAGGCGCGCTCGTTTGCCGATTGTCTCAAGGAGGCGCAGCGGCTCGGCTATGCCGAGGCCGATCCGACCTTCGACATCGGCGGCTTCGACACCGCGCACAAGATCGCGATCCTCACGAGTCTGGCCTTCGGCACCGAAGTCGACGCGGACTCCGTCTATGTCGAAGGCATCCAGAGCATTTCGCTCGCCGATCTCTCGGCGGCCGACGAGCTCGGTTATCGCGTGAAGTTGCTCGGCGTCGCGCAGCGCACCGCCACCGGCATCGAGCAGCGCGTGCATCCCACCATGGTCCCCAAGGGCTCCGTGATCGCCGAGATCGACGGCGTGTTGAACGCGGTCGCGGTCGATTCCGACATGATGAACCTGACCCTCGTCGGCCCCGGCGCCGGCGGGCCCGCGACATCCTCCGCAGTCGTCGCAGACCTTGTCGATATCGCCGCCGGCCGCCGGGTCTATCCGTTCGGCCGGCCCGCCGCCGGCCTGGCGCGCCCGACGCGGGCGCCGATGCAGCGCCACGAGGGCGGCTATTACATCCGCCTTTCCGCCATCGACCGGCCCGGCACCGCCGCCACCATCGCGCGCCGCATGGCCGAGCAGAACATTTCGCTCGAATCCATCATGCAGCGCGGCCGCGACAAGCGCCCGCACGGCGGCGACGACCCCAAGCGCGCCGACAAGCCCGCGGCGGTGATCCTGATCACCTACGCCACCAGCGAGGACGCGGTGCGCGCGGCGCTGAAAGCCATCGAAGCCGACAAGGTGCTCGCGGAAACTCCGCAAGTGATCCGTATCGAGAAAAGTTAAAAAGTGAAAAGCTGAAGAAAATACGGGGGAACGAAATGACTTCGATCACCGTCCAGCCGGGCCTGCTGATCGAGCGCGTGCTTTCGATCGAGATCGTGCGCGTGACGGAGCGCGCCGCGGTCTCCGCTGCGCGGCTGCGCGGCCGCGGCGACGAGATGGCCGCCGACCAGGCCGCGGTCGATGCCATGCGCCGCGAGCTGAACAAGTTGCCGATCGACGGCGTCGTGCGCATCGGCGAGGGCGAGCGCGACGAAGCGCCCATGCTGTTCATCGGCGAGGAAGTCGGGAACAAGAAGGGCCCCAAGGTCGATATCGCCGTCGATCCGCTGGAAGGCACCACGCTTTGCGCCAAGAATATGCCCGGCGCCATCGCCGTCATGGCCATGGCCGAGGGCGGCACGCTGCTGAACGCGCCCGACGTCTATATGGAGAAGATCGCGATCGGGCCGGGCTATCCGGCCGGCGTCGTCGATCTCGACGCGCCCGCCGACCAGAACATCGTCTCGCTCGCCAAGGCCAAGGGCGTGAAGCCCGAGGAAATCACCGCGCTGGTGCTCGAGCGCCCGCGCCACGCCGACCTGATCGCCGCCATTCGCAAGACCGGCGCCGCGGTGCGCCTGATCACCGACGGCGACGTGGCCGGCGTGATCCATTGCGCCGACGCGGCGACGACCGGCATCGACATCTATATCGGAATCGGCGGCGCGCCCGAGGGCGTGCTCGCGGCGGCGGCGTTGCGCTGCATCGGCGGCCAGATGCAGGGCCGCCTCGTGCTCGATACCGACGCCAAGCGCGAGCGCGCGGCCAAGATGGGCGTCAAGGATCCGCGCAAGAAATACGAAATCAAGGACATGGTGCGCGGCGATTGCCTGGTGGCGGCGACCGGCGTCACCGACGGCTCGTTCCTGCGCGGCGTGCGCTTCGCCAAGGACCGCATCTATACCCACACCGTGGTGATGCGCTCGGTCACCGGCACCGTGCGCTGGATCGAGGCCGAGCACCGGCAATTCGAAAAATTCCACCTCGATTGAGCGCTGCATGAGCGAAGTCATCATCCGGCCGGTCGGTGCCGGCGAGCGCACGGCCTGGGAGCCGCTCTGGCGCGGCTATCTCGAGTTCTACAAATCTTCGCAGACGCCGGACGCGACCGATATCACGTGGAAGCGGTTGCTCGATCCCAAAGAGCCCATGTTCGCGCTCGGTGCTTATGTGGACGGCAAACTGCTCGGCATCGTCCATTATCTCTATCACCGCTCGTTCTGGACGGCCGGCGACTATTGCTACCTGCAGGACCTGTTCGTTGCGCAGGAAACACGGACCCTCGGTCTCGGCCGCGCGTTGATCGAGGCGGTTTATGCGAAGGCAAAGGAAGCAGGCGCCAGCCGGGTCTACTGGAACACGCACGAAACCAACGCCACCGCGCGGGTGCTTTACGAGAAGCTCGCCGAGCGTTCGGGGTTCATTCAGTACAGAAAAGTGTTCTGACTTTCCTTTTCGTCATCGCCGGGCTTGACCCGGCGATCTCGCTTAGGAGGGCACTGAGTTTCAGGAATCGGGATGGCCGGGACAAGCCCGCCATGACGGAATGGCAAATGGTTCGGGATGAGGCATCATCCCGCCATGTCCGAATCCCGCCCCTTCCTCGGCGTCGAGCGCTCGGCTTCAGGCCGCGTCTGGCGCGACCGGCTCGACGCGCGCGCCAACCAGACCGCGCTGGCGCTAGTGCAGCGTCTCGGCTTGCCCGAACTGCTCGCCCGCGTGCTGGCCGGGCGCGGGGTCACGCCCGACGACGCCGAGGCCTATCTCGATCCGACCGTGAAAAGCCTGATGCCGGACCCCGACACGCTCACCGACATGCCGGCGGCGGCCACGCGGATCGCCGATGCCGTCGAGGGCGGCGAGCAAATCGCGGTGTTCGGCGATTACGACGTGGACGGCGCCACCTCGACCGCGCTCCTGGTGCGCGTGCTCCGCGCCTGCGGGCTCGATCCACTCTTTCACATTCCCGATCGCATCTTCGAGGGCTACGGGCCGAACGTGGAGGCGGTGAGAGGTCTCGCTGAGCGCGGCGCCAAGCTGCTCGTCACCGTCGATTGCGGCACCACCAGCATCGACGCGCTCGACGAGGCGAAGAAGCTCGGTCTCGATACGGTCGTCATCGACCATCACCAGGCGCCCGAACGGCTGCCGTCCGCGCGCGCCATCGTGAACCCGAACCGGCAGGACGATCTGTCGAAGCTCGGCTATCTCGCCGCCGTCGGCGTCGTCTTCATCGTCGCGGTCGCGCTGCTGCGCGAGTTGCGCAAGCGCGGCTTCTGGAACGCGACGCGCCGCGAACCGGATCTGCTGGCGTACCTCGATCTCGTTGCGCTCGGCACCGTGGCCGACGTGGTGCCGCTCAAAGGCCTGAACCGCGCCTATGTCGCCAAGGGCCTGCTCGCCATGCGCCGGCGCGAAGGCGTAGGCCTCAAAGCACTGATGGACGCCGCCCGCCTCGATGGCCCCCCGACGCCGTTCCATCTCGGATTTCTTCTAGGGCCGCGCATCAACGCCGGCGGCAGGATCGGCGACGCCACGCTTGGCACGCGCCTCTTGCTCACCGACGACCCGTCCGAGGCCATGAAGATCGCGCTCGAGCTCGATCGTCTGAACACCGAGCGCCGGGCCGTCGAGCAGGCGACGCTTGCCGAGGCCGAAGCCGAAGCGCTCGCCGCGCTCGGGCTGGAGGAGCGCGGCGCGGTGGTGATCGCATCCAAGGACGGCTGGCACCCGGGCGTGGTCGGTCTGGTCGCCGCGCGGCTGAAGGAGCGCTTCGGCCGCCCGGCCTTCGCCATCGCCATGCTCGGCGACAGCGGCACCGGCTCCGGCCGCTCGATCCCCGGCGTCGATCTCGGCCACGCCGTGCGCGCCGCCGTGGACAAGGGCCTGCTGGTCAAGGGCGGCGGCCACGCCATGGCCGCCGGGCTCACGGTTACGCGCGCGAAGCTCAAGGACCTGCGCGCGTTTCTCGAAGAGACGCTCGCGGCAACCGGTCGAGGCCGCGCGCCATGTGGACGCGCTAGAAATCGACGGCGCGCTAACCGCCGGCGCGGCAAATCTCGAATTGATGGAGACCATCGGCCGCGCCGGGCCGTTCGGCGCCGGCAATCCCGAGCCCGTATTCGCCCTGCCGTCGCACACGGTCGTGTTCGCCGATCCCGCCGGCGATGCGCACGTGCGGCTGCGGCTCAAGGCTGGCGACAATCGCCAGATCAGCGCCATCGCCTTCCGCGCGCTCGGCCGCCCGCTCGGCGACGCCTTGCTCGCCGGGCGCGGCCGCACCATGCACGTCGCCGGCGCGCTCACGCTCAATTCGTGGCAGGGCAATGAGCGCGTCGAAATGCGCGTGCTCGACGCGGCGCCCGCCGAGCTCTTGGCGGCGCGGTGAAGCGATGACCGGGCGCACGGCTTGTTGTATGCATCGCCGGGGGTATTGATCGATGGCGCGGACCGAAGAATTACCCTTCCTCATCTCCGGCGGCGGCATCGGCGGCTTGGCCGCCGCCCATGCGCTGGCGCGCAAAGGCTTCCCGGTACGCGTGCTGGAACAATCGGCGGAATTCCGTGAAGCCGGCGCCGGTATTCAGCTCGGTCCGAACATTTTTCGGGCGCTCGGCAAGCTCGGTCTGAAAGACGCGGTGCTCGCCGACGCCTGGGAGCCCAAGGCGCAGGAAATGCGCTGCGCGCTCACCGGCAAGAGCGTGACACGCGTTCCGCTCGGCAAAGACTTCTTCGAGAAATTCGGCGAACCTTATGCGGTCACCCACCGCCACGACCTGCACGCGGTTTTCCTCGACGCCTGCAAGAGCAACAATCTCATCACGCTGGAGACCGAACGCCGCGTCGTCAATTTCAGCGACAATGGTGGCGGCGTTTCCGTCCAGCTCGAATCCGGCGAGGCAATCAAGGGCCGTGCGCTGATCGGCTGCGACGGCATGTGGTCGCGCGTGCGCGAGAATGATCGTCGGCGACGGCGCACCGCGCGTCTCCGGCCACATCGCCTATCGCGCCGTTCTTGAAGCGCGAGCAGGTACCCGATGATCTGTGGCAGCCCGACATCGTGCTCTGGGCCGGCCCGCGCACGCACTTCGTGCATTATCCGCTGCGCCGCGGCGAGCTCTATAACCTCGTCGCCGTCTTTCATTCGGACCGCTACGTCGAAGGCTGGAACGCCGAGGCCGACGCCTCCGAGTTACGGGCGCATTTCAAGGGCCAGCGGCCCGAGGTGTTGCGCCTGCTGGAGCGCATCGAGACCTGGCGCATGTGGGTGCTGTGCGACCGCGAGCCGATCAAGGACTGGTCGAAGGGCAACGTGACGCTGCTCGGCGACGCCGCGCACCCGATGCTGCAGTATCTCGCGCAAGGCGCCTGCATGGCCACCGAAGACGCCTATTGGCTGGCGGAGAAAGTGGCCAAGCAGCCGGACGATTTGCCGGCCGCGTTCCGCGCCTATCAGGAACAGCGCTATCTGCGCACCGGGCGGGTGCAGATCATGGCCCGGGTCTATGGCGAATTTTATCACGCACGCGGCGTCACCGCGGAACTGCGCGATCAAATGCTCGGAGCGCGCACGCCGCAGGATGCCTATGACGGGATCGAGTGGCTGTACGGCGGGATGTGAACGCTGCGCGCACCGATCTCCGACGCGCGCCGCGCCGCTAAATTAGATTTCCTTGTTTATTCGTCCATCGACCGACCAGGCGCCGCCACCGCGGATCGCGAAGAAGAGGAAGACGAAAGCCCACAAGAGCGGAAGCTCCACGGCGGCCGTGTAGCCCGACCGAATGGAATAATAGTAGTTGAGGATCGTCAGCATCTCGATGACGAGGAGGAACGCAATCAGCCGCGTGAAGAGCCCAAGCGCCAACAGAACGCCGCCGATCGTTTCGAGGAAAATAGCTACGAACGCCCAGAACCAGCCGGGGTAAAGGCCGACCCTTTGTTCCATGTATGTAGCAGTGCCAGCATACCCACCGCCTCCGAATATGCCGAGCTTCGGAAGGCCGTGGGGATAAAGCAGCATCAGCCCCGCGACGATACGCAACAACAACTCAACGACATTCCAGAGACGATCGTAAATCCCGCCGAGCGCGGGAATGTAGAGCCGTGACTTGTTGACCATGTCCCCCTCCATTTTCTTCTGGTGACTTCCGTTCAGAATTCTCGCCCGAGCTTGCGGTCGAGCGAATAGGGCCCGCCGCCGCGCAGCAGGATGACGAAGAACACGAGACCCCAGAACGCCGGATATTCCCAGCCGTTTCCCGCGGCACCGAAGCCGCGCGGCGAATGCACCCAGACGATGACCGCGAACTCGATCACGGCCGCCAGGGCGATCGGCCGCACGAACAGGCCGAAGATGATGCATAGCGCGCCAACGGTCTCCATCAGGACCAGCACCCAGGCCCAGAATATCGGGGGCTCGAAGCCGATCCGCGTGAGGAATGGCACGAGCGCCGCTGCGCCAGCATTAAACTTCGGCCAGCCATGCACCAGCAAGAATCCGCCCGCCACGATCCGCAACAGCGGGTAGTACAAGATGGAAGTCCGCTCGTAGAGCGGACGCAAAGCAGGAATGATCAGTGCCGGTTCCCGTCCCTTATCGACAAACCCCATGGCGTTCTCTCCCTTTGTCGCTGTGCCCATTCTAGGAGAGGCGATACCCCGGCAAACACGGCCACGCTTGCCTTGGGAACACTCCTCCGTGAAGTCTGCCCGTGGCGCCGTCTCAAGCCAGTGCTAGACTGCCCATAGTGAGTTTGAGAACGCCGCGCGTGCTGGAAAATTCCGTCGGGGGCAGGGTGTTACCGTGAAATTCGATCGCCGTAGCTTCATCGCCGCCGGCGCCGCCGCGCTGCTCCGGCCCACTTCGTTGTTAGGCCAGGAAGTGGAGGAAGACGCCTATTTCGCGGGGAACGCCGAGGACTATGGCATCGTCTATCGCCGCACCAACATGGACGCGATCGACGCGGTGTTTCGCCGCCAGGTGGTGCGCTATCCGCACAACGAAATTCCCGGTAGCGTCGTCGTCGATATCCGCCACCACTTCCTCTACCTCACCTTCGAAAACAACGTGGCGCTGCGCTACGGCGTCGGCGTCGGCCGCGAGGGGTTCCAATGGTTCGGCCGCGCCCAGATCATGCGCAAGGCGGTGTGGCCGACCTGGACGCCGCCGCCGGAAATGCGCCAGCGCCAGCCGCATCTGCCGCAGAATATGAAGGGCGGCTGGGGCAACCCGCTCGGGCCGCGCGCGATGTATCTCTACCGCGACGGCCGCGATCTGATTTTCCGCATTCACGGCACGGTCGAGCCCTGGACCATCGGCGACGATGTTTCCAGCGGCTGCATCCGGATGCTGAACGAGGACGTCATCGATCTTTTCGGCCGCGCGCCGGTCGGCACGCGGGTGAGCGTGCTCGAGCAAGTCGAGTAGGGGAGACACTTATGTGGCGCATCATTCAGGCCGGCGCGGTATTGGCGGCGATCCTGGCGGCCGCGGCCTGCGGATCGTTCAAGACCGGCGACGAGACGCCGCCGAGCTCGGCCGCCACGATCACGCCCGGCACCCCGCAGGATTTCTTCGTCAATGTCGGCGACCGGGTCTTTTTCAACGATAACGTGGCCGACCTCACGCCGACCTCGACCGAGACCCTCGACAAGCAAGCGGCCTGGCTCGTCCGCTTCGCTTCCTACACGGTGACGATCGAGGGTCATTCCGACGAGAAGGGCGACAAGGCCAAGAACATGGCGCTCGGCAATCGCCGTGCCCAGGCGGTGCGCAACTATATCGTCGGCAAGGGTGTGCCGGCGCAGCGCGTGAAGTTCGTCTCCTACGGGCGCGAGCGCCGGGTTTCAACCTGCAACGACATTTCCTGCTGGTCGCAGAACCGCCGGGCGGTCACCGTGCTCGACGGCGAGCCGGGCGCAACTCCGGCCGCGGGCCCGGCACCCGTGCATATGACACCGCCGCCGCGCGCTCGATGAACAGCTTCGCCTCCAGGTAGGCCATCATGTTGTTTCCGACGGACCTTGCATCGTTTCTCGATCTCATACGCCAGCACGGCGATGCGGCCTACAGCCTCATGTTCGCCTATGCGTCCTCGCACAGCCTGCTGTTTGCGCTGTTCGCCGGCTATGCCGCGCATTCCGGCGCGCTGAGTTTCGGCACGCTCATCGTGGTCTGCTGGTTAGGCAGCTTCGCCGGCGATGTGATCCGCTTCTGGATCGGGCGGCGGTTTGGCACCCGCTGGCTCGGACGCTTTCCACGGCTTGAACGCGCGCTGCAGACCGCAGCCCGGCTGGCGGACCGTCACTATTTCTGGATGATCCTGCTGCATCGCTATCCGCACGGCATTCGCGGCGTCGCGGGTTTTGCCTACGGCATGTCTCGGCTGCCCTGGTCCACTTTTCTCGCGCTCAATTTCGTCGCGGCGGGCCTGTGGTCCTGCACCGTCGTCTCGGCCGGCTATGCCTTCGGCCAGGTCTCGGAGAAGGTCATGAGCGATGCCTCCTCGGGCCTGGGCTTCGTGATGCTGGCCGCGTTCCTCGGCCTCTCCTGGATTTTGAGCAAAAAGCTCGAGCGTGCCCTAGAGCGGAGCTGAAGCGCGCGGGCGCAAAAGTTCGGTTGATATTTCAGCGCGGCGGCGCGGAGATCGGCGCGCAGTTCTTGCGGCCCTGCCAGACGCAGTCCTGGATCTTTCCTGCCTCCAGCAGCCGCTCCATGATCCAGACGCTGCCGACGATGAGCACGAGCGCGAACAGCGCGATGCCGATGAGAAAGCGGTCGCGCGTGGCCTGACTCATGCGCGCTTCGCCGGCCGGTGCGGGAGGCGAGGGCGGTGCAGGCTGTGGCGGCGCTTCATGTGGGCGCCTGGCCCGCCGCTTGCCGGGCCGGTCGAACACCAGTCGAAGCGGCGAACGGGTCAAACGTTTTCTCCGCGGCTCTAACTCCGAAAGACGCCCCTAAGGGACATCCATGTTTCAGTCCAGCTTGATGCCCACCTTCTTGACCACCGGGCCCCATTTCTCGAAGTCGGCCTTGGTCAGCGCGGCGAGTTCGGCCGGTCCCTTGGCCCAAATCTCGACCCCGAGGCCGCTAAGCCGCTCCTTCACCGCCGGGATGTTCAGGATGGCGAGAATTTCGGCGTTGAGCTTTTCGGTGATCGCCTTCGGCGTGCCGGCCGGCGCATAGACGCCGAACCAGGTGCCGGTTTCGAAGCCCGGCACGCCCGCCTCGATCGCAGTCGGCACGTTCGGCAGCACCGCCGCGCGCGTGGCGCCGGTGGTGGCGAGCGCCCGCACCTTGCCCTCGCGGACATGCGGCAGGCCGGTGAGCACGAAATCGAAGAACACCGGCACCCGGCCGCCGATCACGTCCACCACCGCCAGCGGATTCCCGCGATAGGGGATGTGCAGCATGTCGATGCCGGTCATCACCTTGAACATCTCGGTGGCGAGATGATTGGTGGTGCCGTTGCCGGCCGAAGCGTAACTGATGTCTCCGGGCTTGGCCTTGGCCATCGCGATCAGCTCGAGCAGTGTCTTCGCCGGAAAATCCGGATTGACCACGATCACCATCGGGATATTGCCGACCAGCGTCACCGGCTCGAAGCCCTTGATCGGGTCGTAGTTGAGCTTGGTGTAGAGGTGCGGGACGATCGCGATCGAACTCGCCGCCATCAAGAACGTGTAGCCGTCGGGCGCCGCCCGGGCGACGGCTTCCTGTCCGATATTGCCGCCGGTGCCGGGCTTGTTCTCGACCACGACCGATTGGCCCCAGCGCTGCGACAGATGCTGGCCGATCAGCCGGATGATGGTGTCGGCCGAGCCGCCGGCCGGGAACGGCACGACGAAGGTGATGGATCGGCTCGGATAGGCCTGCGCCATCGGCTGCGACGCGGGTAGCACCAGAGCGATAGCGAACAACAGAAGCGCCAGCGCGCGCTGCGCGAAACTCATCTCGGTTCCTCCCTCGGGCTTGCGGCGTGTTTTTTTGAGTATAGCGGGCGGGCCAAGGATAAGAACCCGCCCTGAAAGGGCATTGTTCCGTGCTTTTGTGGCGCGCCCAACGGGAATCGAACCCGTGTTCCCGCCGTGAAAGGGCGGTGTCCTAGACCGCTAGACGATGGGCGCATACCGGCGCGGCGCACAAACACCGCGCGGGGGTCCTTATAGGAAGGGCTTTATAGTTAGGGCTTTCCGGGGGCACAAGACGCGCAGGAGACGCTCGCTCCGCCTCACCAATGCCCGGTGTTCTTCATCGACGTCCACGGCTCCTTGGGCGGCAGCGCGTCGCCTTTCTGCAACAGCTCGATCGACTGCTTGTCGGGCGAGCGCACGAACGCCATGCGGCCGTCGCGCGGCGGCCGGTTGATGACGACCCCGGCCTTCATCAGCTTCTCGCAGAGCGCGTAGATGTCGTCGACCTCGTAGGCGAGATGGCCGAAATAGCGCGCCTCGCCATAGTCTTCCGTGTCCCAGTTATAGGTGAGCTCGACGAGCGGCGCGGCGCGGCCGGCCTTGCCGCTGTCGGCCACCAGCTTCTCGTCCTCGGGCGCGGCGAGGAACACGAGCGTGAAGCGGCCCTTATCGTCGGTGATGCGGCGCGCCTCTTTCAGGCCGAGCTGGTCGCGGTAGAAATCGAGCGCCTTGTCGAGATCGCGCACCCGGAGCATCGTGTGGAGATAACGCATCGGAACCTCTTGGAATGGAACCTGTTCTCGGAACCCTAGAATGATCGTCAGGGATCGCAATAGAGCCATCGAACGGCTGGGCGACCTCTTGGCTGGCTCGCGCCGGGCCGTAGCCTTCACCGGGGCCGGCATTTCGACCGAAAGCGGCATCCCCGACTTCCGCTCGCCCGGCGGGCTGTGGACCCAGAACAAGCCGATCCCGTTCGACGAGTTCGTCGCCGACCAGGGCGCCCGCAACGAGGCCTGGCGGCGAAAGTTTGCCATGGAGGATACATTTCGCGCCGCGAAACCCACCCGCGGCCACCGCGCACTGGCGCGTCTGGTTGCGAGCGGCAAAATGTCCGCCGTCATCACGCAGAATATCGACAACCTGCACCAGATCGGCGGTGTGCCCGCCGACAAGGTCATCGAACTGCATGGAAATACTACCTATGCCACCTGTCTCGATTGTGCGGTGCGCTACGAAATCGAGTGGGTCAAGGAGCGCTTTACCGCGAGCGGGGGTGTCGCGCCCGATTGCCCGGCCTGCAATGGGCCGGTGAAGACGGCAACCATCTCCTTCGGCCAGGCCATGCCCGAGGAGCAGATGCGCCGGGCCGAGATCGAGACGCTCAATTCCGATTTGTTCCTGGCCATAGGATCCTCGCTAGTCGTTTGGCCCGCCGCAGGATTTCCGGCTTTAGCCAAACGAAATGGCGCGCGTTTGGTGATCCTCAATCGCGAACCGACCGACCTCGACGGGCAGGCCGACCTCGTTGTGCATGACGATATTGGCGACGTGCTGGAGCCGTTCCTCGCCGCCTGACCGTGGCACGAACGACATAGCCTCCGGAAATCATCCACCGCTTTCCACCGGGCGCCGTTGCAAACTTGCAATTTGCCCTTTCCGCCGCTTTGCGCGGTGTTAAGCTTGAGCATCGAATCGGCGCTCGAAGTACGGGCGCATCATTTTGACGTTGGCGGCGTCATGGCGGACCAAATAGAGCCGAAGTTCGCGCTGGGCGAACCGCGGCCGGGCGTAGAGGACCTCAACGAAGAGGCCCCCGTAGGGCTCGTCGAGGTCACCGGCTTCATCAAATGGTTCGACGTCTCCAAAGGCTACGGCTTCATCGTCCCCGATAGCGGCGGCCCCGACGTGCTCTTGCACGTCACGTGTCTGCGCCGCGACGGCTTCCAGACCGCCTATGAAGGCGCACGCGTCGTGTGCGAAGCGCAGGAGCGCCCGAAGGGCATGCAGGCTTACCGTGTCGTCTCCATGGACGAGTCGACCGCGTTGCATCCGTCGCAAATGCCGCCGCCGCGCACGCATGTGTCGGTGACGCCGACCAGCGGGCTCGAGCGCGCCTGGGTGAAGTGGTTCAACCGGCTGCGCGGTTTCGGTTTCCTCACCCGCGGCGAGGGCACGCCCGATATTTTCGTCCACATGGAAACCTTGCGCCGCTACGGCATGGCCGAGCTGCGGCCCGGCCAGATCGTGTTCGTGCGCTATGGAGCGGGCCCCAAGGGCTTGATGGCCTCCGAAGTGCGCCCGAGACGGGCGGCAGCGGGCCGTCCTCGCACTAGCAGCGAATTCCGCTACAATCCCGGCATGAAATGGTTTTCGCGAGCCCGCGCATTACTTTCGGTGAGCTTGCTCGCCCTTGCTCTCATCGCCGGCACCGCTTGGGCCGCGACCATCGAGCCGCTTGAGATCCTCACCCGCGCGGGCGTGCACGTATTCGAGGTCGAACTCGCCATCACCGACGACGAACGCGCCAAGGGGCTGATGTTCCGCCGCGAATTGCCCGAGGGCCGCGGCATGTTGTTCGATTTCAAAACCGATCAGATGGTCGCCATGTGGATGAGGAACACCTATGTCTCGCTCGACATGATCTTCATCCGCGCCGACGGCCGTATCGCCCATATCGCCGAGAACACGACGCCGCAGTCCGAAGCGATCATTTCCTCGCGCGCACCGGTGCGCGGCGTACTGGAAGTGGTGGCCGGCACCGCGAAAAAGCTCGGCATCCAGCCCGGCGACAAGGTCGCGCACCGCTGGTTTTCGGGGCGCTAGCTGAAGCGGCGTACGCGCCTTGCCGCGCAAGCCCTTAGCGTGTAATCGGAAATTAAAGCCGTCCGGCTAGAACGTCGGCGCGGCAGGACGGGGCATAGCGCAGCCCGGTAGCGCATCTGCTTTGGGAGCAGAGGGTCGCAGGTTCAAATCCTGCTGCCCCGACCAGCCACCTAAGTTCGCACGAGGAACCATGTTCGCCCGCATTTATCGCCCGACGCGCACGGCCATGCAGTCCGGTCAGGCCAAGACCAGACAATGGGTGCTCGAATACGAGCCCGAAGCGCCGCGCGAGGTGGAGCCGCTCATGGGCTTCACCAGCTCACGCGACATGCGCTCGCAGATCCGTCTCGAGTTCGAAACCAGGGACGAGGCGGTCGCCTATGCCGAGCGGGAAGCCATCCCGTATCGGGTGTTCGAGGCGCACGAGGCGGAGCGCAAGCGCATCGCGTATGCCGACAATTTCGGCTACAAACGCGTCGGGCAGTGGACGCATTGAACCAGCGGGCGAACGCCCGCGGCGTGGCCCCGTAGCTCAGCGGATAGAGCAGCAGCCTTCTAAGCTGCGGGTCGCAGGTTCGATTCCTGCCGGGGTCGCCAAGCTCAAACGCAATTTCAGCCCGCGCCGCGCGCGCATGAATTCCCGTCATGGTTGCTATCACCGCAGCAAGTGCTACGAACCGGCAAAGCAGGCCGAAGTCTGCTAACGTAAAAATGCGTAGGGAGGGGTGAAGATGAAACTCTACATGCATCCGGTTTCGATGACGAGCCGGCCAGTGCGGCTATTCATCGCCGAGAACAATATTCCCTGCGACGAGCAGGTGATCGATCTGATGACCGGCGAGCACCACAAGGAGCCGTACGTTTCGCTCAATCCGAACCGGCTCGTGCCCATGATCGAGGACGGCGATTTCAAACTCACCGAGAGCTCGGCGATTCTCAAATACCTCGCCGACAAGATCAATTCTCCAGCCTATCCGAAGGACCTGAAACAGCGCGCCAAGGTCAACGAGATGATGGATTGGCTGAACACCAACTTCTATCGCGACTTCGGCTACGGGCTCGCCTATCCGCAGATCTTCCCGCATCACAAGCGCCGCACCGACGAGGCGCACAACGCGACGATCAACTGGGGCATGAAGAATTCGAAGGCCTGGCTGCAGATCTTGAACGACCACTGGATCGGGCCGAAGCAGCAATTCCTCATCGGCGACCAGATCACCATCGCCGATTATTTCGGTTCAGGCCTGGTGACGCTCGGCGAGCTGATCGGCTGCGACTTCTCCAAGTATCCGAACGTCGAGCGCTGGCTGAACAACGTGAAGAAGTTGAAGACCTGGCCCAAGACCAACGAGGTGTTCTACGGGCTCAAGGAACAGCTCAAGAGCCAGCGCTTCGAATACATCTAGTCCCACCGCCGTTCTAGCCGTGCCGCGCCTCGATGCAGGGGCGGGGTATCTGTTATAGGTTCGGCGATGGAACGGGCCACAGCGAAATCCGGCGTCTTCCGGTTCTGGCGTCGAAGCAACGCGCGCGCGATCGCGCCGCGGCCGCTGTTCAGGCCGCGGACGTGGATCGTGCTTGCCCTCGCGCTGGCAGCGCTCGGTCTGGCCTTCGTGTATGTCGATCCCATTGCGATCGCCTGGCAGCGCCGCCTGCCTGGGTGGCCCAAGCTGCCGTTCGAGTATCTCGACTATTTCGGCTGGTCCGGCACCATTCTTTGGCCGGTCGCGATCGCGATCTTGCTGCTCTTCGCGCTCGAGCGCTTCGATCTGCCGCGCTGGGCGCGAGCGGCCATCGCGGTATTTCAGCTGCGCCTCGTTCTCGTTTTTCTTGCAGTAGGCGCTCCCGGCCTTGCGGTTTCGATCCTCAAGCGCGTGATTGGGCGCTTGCGCCCGTGGGCGTTCGACAGCCAGGGTCACCTTGCCTTCGATCCTGCCGCTTGGACCGTTGAGGCCGCGAGTTTCCCGTCGGGCCACGCGACCACGGCGTTTGCCGCAGCCGTCGTGCTCGCCGCGCTATGGCCGCGCGCGCGAGTTCCGTTCTTGGTGCTTGCTGCCCTGGCCGCACTGGCGCGCATCGTGCTCGACGCGCATTACACGAGCGATGCCATCGGCGGCGCGATCTTCGGCTCGCTTGGCGCGATCCTCGTCGTGCGCGCCTTCGCCCGTCGCCGGCTCACGCTCAAAATCACCGCTGATGGAACAATTCGGCCCATGTCGGGTCCCTCGATGCGACGAATTGTGGCGCTAGTGGTTTCGATCGGCAGCGCGGTCGCACGCTCGCGCGCGAGCAAAAGCGCCGCGGATGGCCGTATCTGAAAGCTAGCTTGAGAGGCGTTTCAGTCCCGCTTCGAGATCCGCGATCAGATCGTCCGGATCCTCCAGGCCGACATGCAGCCGCACGCACGGTCCGCCGGGATTCCATTTGGTGGCGGTGCGAAACTTCGCGACGTCGAACGGAATGGCGAGACTCTCATAGCCGCCCCAGGACGCGCCGATCCCGAACAGCTCCAACCCCTCGATGAAGGCCGTGACTTTCGGCTGCGGCCGCGGCTTGAGCACGAAAGCGAACAGCCCGCAGGCGCCTTCAAAATCGCGCTTCCAGATCGCATGACCGGGGTCGTCCTCGAGCGCGGGGTGCATGACGCGCAAGATCTCGGGCCGCGTCTTCAGCCAACGCGCGACCTTCAGGCCGGACTCCATGTGCCGCTGCAGCCGCACGCCGAGCGTACGCAAGCCGCGCAGCGACAGAAACACGTCCTCGGGTCCGGCACACAGGCCGAGGCTCCCGTGAGTCTCTTTCAGTTTCGGAAAATGCTCGGCCATCGCCGAGACCGAGCCGATATTCGCGTCGGCGTGGCCGCCGAGATATTTGGTCCCGGCCTGGATCGAAAAATCGACGCCATGTTCGTGTGGCCGGAAGTAGACCGGCGTCGCCCAGGTATTGTCCATGAGCACGACCGCGCCGTGCGCGTGCGCGGCCTTCACGATCGCCGGCACGTCCTGCATTTCGAAGCTGAGCGAGCCCGGCGCCTCGACGAATACCGCCTTGGTGTTGGCCTTGAACTCCTTCGCGATCCCCGCGCCGATCACCGGATCGTAATAGCCGGTCTCGACCCCGAGCCGCTTCAGCACCGTGTCGCAGAAGTGGCGCGTCGGGCCATAGGCGGAGTCGGTCACCAGCACATGGTCGCCGCCGTTCAAGGAGGCCAGCAGCGTGACCGTGATCGCGGAAAGACCGGAGGGAGTGAGCACCACGCCGGCGCCGCCTTCGAGCTCGGCGAGCCCTTCCGAAAGCGCGTCGGTCGTCGGCGTGCCGCGCCGCCCGTATTGATAGCGTCCGGTGCGGCCGACGAACTGCGCCACCGTCGGCGACAGCACCGTCGAGCCTCGATAGATCGGCGTATTGACGAAACCCTCGAACTCGAACGGATTGCGCCCCGCGAGCACCAGGCGGGTCGCCACCCGCCAGTCCCGCGCTTTCTTGCCCCCAGCCTTGGCCATTTCGTTTCTCCGCGGCCGATTAGGCCCCGCTATTGCGTCGCGTCAAGGCGGCCAGACGCCTAAACACTTGACCTGCCTTTGCCTTTGGCTTGTGATGGAGGTTCCGAAGGGAAGGGTGCTCGCGTACCGATCGAAGCGCGCGGCCAATTGCGCAGAGCTGGCTCGCCGGCATCCGATTCAGAGAAAGGTTGCTCCATGAAACGCGTACTGTTCTCGCTTGCGCTCGCGGCTACGCTTGGCGCCGCCGGCACCGCGCAAGCCGGCGTTCTCGACCAGATCAAGGCCAAGGGCTTCGTCCAGTGCGGCGTGAGCCAGGGCTTGCCGGGATTCTCGACCCCCGACGACAAGGGCGCCTGGACCGGCCTCGACGTCGATGTCTGCCGCGCGCTGGCCGCCGCGATCTTCGACGATCCGAGCAAGGTGAAATTCACGCCGCTCTCCGCCAAGGACCGCTTCACGGCGCTGCAGTCCGGCGAGATCGACGTGCTGTCGCGCAACACCACCTGGACGCTCGATCGCGACACCAAGATGGGGCTGAATTTCGCGGCCGTCACCTATTACGACGGTCAAGGCTTCATGGTGAAGAAGTCGCTGAAAGTAAATTCGGCGCTCGAGCTTTCCGGCGCCACGGTCTGCACCCAGACCGGCACCACCACCGAGCTCAACGTTGCCGACTTCTTCCGCTCCAACAAGATGAAATACGAGGTGGTCGCTTTCGCCACCGCCGACGAGACCGTCAAGGCCTACGAGGCCGGGCGCTGCGACGTGTTCACCTCCGACCACTCGCAGCTTTACGCGATGCGTCTGAAGCTCGCCAAGCTCGACGATCATGTGATCCTGAAAGACGTTATCTCCAAGGAGCCGCTCGGCCCGATGGTGCGCCACAACGACGATCAGTGGTTCGACCTCGTGAAGTGGACGGTCTATGCCCTGGTCGGCGCCGAGGAACTCGGCGTGAGCTCGAAGAATATCGCCGAGATGCTGAAGTCGCCCAACCCCGACATCAAGCGCCTGCTCGGCACCGAAGGTGCGCTCGGCGAATTGCTCGGACTCAGCAACGCCTGGGCCGCGCGCATGATCAAGCACGTAGGCAACTACGGCGAGATCTTCGACCGCAACGTCGGCCCGGGCTCGCGGCTGGGTATCGAACGCGGGCTGAACCGCCTCTGGTCGAAGGGCGGAATCCAATACTCGCCGCCGATCCGCTGATCGCGGAAGCGACTTGACAATGCGCGCCGGCAACCGCCGGCGCGCAGAAGTGAGTGACGTCCGCGCCGGGGGAGCGCCGGAATGGTCGATCGCGTCGTAGGCGCACCGCGCCCGTCGTCCGTATCGCTGGTCAACAATCCCCGGATACGCTCGCTCGCCGTCCAGATCATTCTCGTCCTTGCCATCGTCTATGTCGGCTGGTCGTTCGTCGAAAACGCGCGCGCCAATCTTTCGGCGCGCGGTATCGCCACCGGGTTCGGCTTCTTCGATCAGACCGCCGGCTTTGGCATCGTCCAGACTCTGATTCCCTATAGCGAGACCTCGACCTATGGCCGCGCCTTCTTGGTTGGGCTGCTGAACACGCTGCTGGTCGCCGGCATCGGCGTCGTGCTGGCGACTCTGCTCGGCTTTGCCATCGGCATCGCGCGGCTGTCGTCGAACTTCCTGCTGGCGCGCCTGGCCGGCGCTTATGTCGAGCTGATGCGCAATCTGCCGCTCTTGTTCCAGATCTTCTTCTGGTACATCGCCGTGCTCGGCGCGCTGCCCGGCCCGCGCCAAAGCGTTTCGCTGTTCGATGCTTTTTTTCTGAATAATCGTGGCGTGATCATGCCGGAACCGATCTTCGCCGGCGGCGCAGGCGCGGTCGGCATCGCCTTTCTCCTGGGCGTCGCGCTGACTGTCGTGATCCGCATCTGGGCGCGGCGCCGTCAGATGAACACCGGCAAGCCGTTTCCCACTGTGCGGGCAGGGTTGCTTCTGGTCCTTGGGCTCCCGCTCGCCGTTTTCGCCGCGACCGGCGCACCTATTTCGTTCACGTTTCCTGAGTTGCGCGGCTTCAATTTCGTCGGCGGAGTACGGATCATTCCGGAATTCGCCGCGCTGCTCGTCGCGCTGGTGACCTATACCGCGGCCTTTATCGCCGAGATCGTGCGGGCCGGCGTGCTCGCGGTCTCGCGCGGCCAGACCGAGGCTGCTTACTCTTTGGGCTTGCGGCCTGGCCCTACGCTTCGCCTCGTCGTCGTGCCGCAGGCGCTGCGCGTGATCATCCCTCCGCTGACCAGCCAGTATCTGAATCTAACCAAGAACTCTTCGCTCGCCGCCGGCATCGGCTACCCGGATTTCTTCTACGTCTTCGCCGGCACCACGCTGAACCAGACCGGCCAGGCGATCGAGATCATCGCCATTACCATGGGCGTGTATCTGACGATCTCGCTCATCACCTCCGCGCTGATGAACTGGTACAACCGGAGAAAGGCGCTGGTGGAGCGATGAACACCGCCGCAAGCAGCGCCTTCATCCGCCGCGAACTCGTAGCCTCGCTGCCACCGCCTTTGGCGGAGCGGGGTCTCATCGGCTTCGTGCGCGAGCGTTTTTTCTCCGGCCCGCTCAATATCACCATGACATTGATCTGCGCGGCGCTGCTTGCATTGGCGCTGCCGCCAATCGTGCGCTTCCTGTTCATCGACGCGGTCTGGGAAGGGGAGAGCCGCGACGCCTGCGTCAACGCCACCGGAGCCTGCTGGCCGTTCGTGCACGCCAAATTCGGCCAATTCGTCTATGGCTTCTATCCGATCGCCGAGCGCTGGCGACCGAATACCGTCTATGCCCTGTGCGCGATCCTGCTCGCGCCGCTACTGATCCCCTCGGCGCCGTTCAAGTGGCTGAACGCGATCCTGTTCTTCGCCGTCTTCCCGGTCCTTGCCTTCGTGCTGCTGACCGGCGGCAATCTCGAAATGCGGCAATTCGTGCTCGGCCGCTTCGTGAACTTGGAATCCGTGGTCGGTTCCACCGCGATATTCGGTCTGCGCATGAGTTTCTGGATCGATTTCATTGCCTCTGCGCTCCTGCTGACTGTGATCTCCTCCGCCATCGCACGCGCAATCGGCGCGGAAGCCCGCACGCTCGCGATCGCCATGCTCTCTAGCTTCGTGCTGCTAGCCATCGTGCTGCTCGCTGCCGACATCAACCTCGGACTGCCGCCGGTCGAGACGCGGCTCTGGGGCGGGCTTCTGGTCACGCTCGTGGTCGCCATTACCGGCATCGTCGCCTCGTTGCCGCTCGGCATCCTGCTCGCGCTCGGCCGCCGCTCTTCGATGCCGATCGTGCGATTCTTCTCGGTGATCTTCATCGAATTCTGGCGCGGCGTGCCGCTGATCACGGTGCTCTATTTCGCGAGCTACATGTTGCCCTTGTTCCTGCCCACGGGCTTGAGCTTCGACGGTCTGCTGCGAGTGCTGGTCGGCGTCACGCTGTTTGCGGCCGCTTATATGGCCGAGGTGGTGCGCGGCGGCCTGCAAGCGATCCCCAAAGGCCAATATGAAGGCGCCATGGCGGTCGGCCTCGGCTATTGGCAGACCATGTCGCTCATCATTCTGCCGCAGGCGCTGACGCTGGTGATCCCCGGCATCGTCAATAACTTCATCGGCCTGTTCAAGGACACCACGCTCGTGCTGATCGTCGCGATCTTCGATTTCTTAGGCCAGCTGCGCGCCGCCTTCACCGATCCGAACTGGGCCTCGCCGGTGACGCTCTATACCGGCTTCGCCTTCGCCGGCATGGTCTATTTCGTGTTCTGCTACGGCATGTCCCGCTATTCGCTGTTCCTCGAGCGGCGTGGGGCGGAAGGGAAGCGCCGATGAGTTGAGAACCACCTGTATCCGCCGGCAACCAGGCCGCTGTGGAAATGATCGACGTGCACAAGTGGTACGGCGATTTTCATGTGCTGAAGGACATCAATCTGAAAGTGCTGCGCGGCGAGCGCATCGTCATCTGCGGCCCGTCCGGCTCGGGCAAATCCACCCTGATCCGCTGCATCAACCGGCTCGAGAGCCACCAAAAGGGGCGCATCCTGGTCGACGGCGTCGAGCTCACCGAGGATCTGAAGAAGATCGACGAGATCCGCCGCGAGGTCGGCATGGTGTTCCAGCACTTCAACCTGTTCCCGCATTTGACGGTGCTGGAGAACCTGACGCTGGCGCCAATCTGGGTGCGCAAAATGCCCAAGCACGAAGCCGACGAGATCGCCATGAAGTATCTGAAACGGGTGAAAATTCCCGAACAAGCGCACAAGTATCCGGGCCAGCTATCGGGCGGTCAGCAGCAGCGCGTCGCCATCGCCCGCGCCTTATGTATGAACCCGAAAATAATGCTGTTCGACGAGCCGACCTCGGCGCTTGACCCGGAAATGGTGAAAGAAGTGCTCGACACCATGGTCTCGCTCGCCGAGGACGGCATGACCATGCTGGTGGTGAGCCACGAGATGGGCTTCGCGCGTCAGGTCGCCAACCGCGTCATTTTCATGGACGCGGGCCAGATCATCGAAGCCAATTCGCCCAAGGAATTCTTCGATCATCCGCAGCACGAACGAACCAAGCTGTTCCTGAGCCAAATCTTGCACTGAGGCGCGCTCAGCGCGCAACCGGCCCGTCCGCCTTTTTCCAGGCGTCCATGCCGCCCTGGATGTGGATCGCAGATAAGAGCCCCGCGTCTTGCGCCGCCTGCACCGCCATGGCCGAGCGCTCGCCGAAAGCGCAATAGAACACGATGCGCTTGCCGGTATCGGCCGCGAGCTGATGTAGGAGGCTGCCGGGCCGCACGTGATCCAGAAGGTTTGGGTAGGGAAGGTGCAAGGATTCCGGAATGATCCCGTGCTTCTGCCTCTCGCTGTCTTCGCGCAGATCGACGAGCGCGACGTCCTTTCGCCCCACCAGCTTTATCGCGTCGCGCGCCGAGAGCGCCCAGCCGCGCCGCGCGATTTCCTCCTGGTGCATGCCGACCCGCATATTCGACGGGATCGCCACGTCCATCATTTTCGGGTTCGGGAGCTTGAGGTTGCCCATCAGTTCGACATAATCGTCGATCGACTTCACCTGCAGCCGCGGATTGAAGCGCTTCTCCTCACCGATGGTGGAGACGGTCTCGCCCTTGTAGTCGTGCGCCGGCAGGACGAGCGTTTCCTCCGGCAGTTTGAGCAACTTGTTGAAGATCGAATCGTATTGCGCGCGCGCGTCGCCGTTCTGGAAATCGGTCCGGCCGGTGCCGCGGATGAGCAAGGTGTCGCCGGTGAACACCCGGTCGCCCATGAGATAGCTGTAAGAGTTGTCGGTGTGGCCGGGCGTGTAGAGCACGTCGAGCGACACGCCCTCGATCTTCACCTGGTCGCCCTCGGCGACGCGCATCGACACCACGTCGGCCTTGGTTTGCTCGCCCATGACGGTGATGCAGCGCGTCTGGTCGCGCAGCGCGCCAAGCCCGGTGACGTGATCCGCGTGCATGTGCGTATCCACGGCCTTGACCAGCCGAACGTCGAGCTCGTTCACCAACTGCAGGTAACGATCGACCTTCTCAATCACCGGGTCGATGATCAACGCCTCGCCGCCGCGCCGGCTGGCGAGCAGATAGGTGTAGGTCCCGGAGACCGCGTCGAAGAGTTGGCGGAAGATCATCTTGTACCTCGCGCTGGATTATAGCACCGGCGCTTGCCCATGCAGGTAAGCGGATTTTGTGGCATGTTTCGCAGCTTCCGAAGTGGTGAGGGCAGGAGAACTCCGATGAACAAGATGGCCACGATCCACGGCCTGCACCATTTCGCCTATCGCTGCCGCGACGCCGAGGAGACGCGGCGCTTCTACGAAGACCTGCTCGGCCTGCCGCTGGTGATGACCATGAAGCTCGACGTGGTGCCCAGCACCGGCGAGCACTGCCCCTATGTGCATATCTTCTTCGAAATGGCCGACGGCTCCTGCATCGGCTTCTTCGATCTCGGGGACAACACCAAGCCCTTGCCATCGCCCAATACGCCGCCCTGGGTCAACCACCTCGCGCTCAAAATGAAGAGCGTCGATGACGTGCTGGCGGCGCGGGCTCGGCTGCAGGCGGCCGGTGTGAAAGTGCTCGGCATTACCGATCACGGCTTCGTGCAGTCGATCTATTTCTTCGACCCGAACGGAATTCGCCTGGAGCTTACCGCCGAGTCCTCGACGCCCGAGGAGATGGCCCGCTTCAAGAACGAAGCGCACGGCTTGCTCGCGAGCTGGAGCAAGGAGAAGGCTGGCCGCTTGAAAGAAGCTGCCGACGCGCGCTAGTCGGCGCCGGTTTTCAGCGGCTTGTCCGGCAGCGAGCCCCACTCGGACCAGCTGCCGTCATAGAGCGCCTGCGGCGGCTTGCCGATCGCGTCGAGCGCGAGCCACAACGTCGCCGCCGTCACGCCCGAGCCGCAGCTGGTGATGATCGGCTGGTCCGGATCGACGCCGCCCGCGGCGAACGCGGCCTTGATCTTCTCCAGACTCGCCAGCCGGCCGTTCTCGACGACGCCGGCGACCGGCACGTTCTTGCTGCCCGGCATGCGGCCCGAGCGCACGCCCGGCCGCGGCTCCGCCGCCTCGCCGCGGAAGCGCTCGGCCGACCGTGCGTCGACCACCTGCGCCGCGCCGCTGCCTAATACTTTCTCGACTTTGGCAATGTCCGCGACCCAGGACGGCTCGAAGTGCGGCGTGAAATGCGCGGGAGGACGCGTGACCGGCCCGCTCTCGACCGGACGCAATTCGGCGCGCCATTGCGGCATGCCGCCGTCGAGAATCTTGACGTCCCTGGCGCCGAACAGCCGCAACGTCCACCACACGCGCGGCGCTGAAAAAAGCCCACCGCCGTCATAGACCACGATCTTCATACCGTCGCCGATGCCGAGACGGGCCATGTGTTTGGCGAAAGTCTCCGCGTCCGGCAGCATGTGCGGAAGCTTGTTCGAATGATCGGCGATCTCGTCGATGTCGAAGAACATCGCGCCCGGAATGTGCCCGGCGAGATATTCGGCGCGTGCGTCGCGCTTCATGGCGGGGAGATAATACGAGCCATCGACGACCACGAGGTTCGGATCGCCGAGGTTTTCGGCGAGCCACGGGATCGCTACCATCCAACGGCCTCGGTCTGATGTCCCGGATTTCATGGCTTCACTCGAACACGCTGGGCACGTCCACCTTGCGCTCGAGCCATTCGGGCACCGGCAGCTTCTTCTGGCGCAGGAAGGCCGGGTTGAACAGCTTCGACTGATAACGCGTGCCGTAGTCGGCGAGGATGGTCACGATGGTGTGGCCCGGTCCCAGCTCCTTGGCGAGCCGGATCGCACCGGCGACGTTGATGCCGGTCGAACCGCCCATGCACAGGCCCTCGTGCTGCAGCAGTTCGAACACGGCCGTTACCGCCTCCTCATCGGGGATCAGATAGGGTTTCTCGACCTTGATATCGGCGATCATCGCCGTGACCCGGCCGAGACCGATGCCTTCGGTGATCGAGCCGCCGGGCGATGCCTTGGCCTCGCCATGCGCGAACAGGTTGAACATGGCCGCGCCATGCGGATCGGCGCAGCCGATGAGAATGTCCTTCTTCTTCTCGCGCAGATAGCCGGAAACACCCGCCAGTGTACCGCCGGTGCCGATGGAACAGATGAAGGCGTCCACCTTGCCATCGGTCTGCTGCCAGATTTCCGGGCCGGTCGAAAGATAATGCGCCTTGCGATTGTCTAGGTTGTTCCACTGATCGGCGAACAGCACGCCGTTCTTCTCGGTTTTGCGCAGCTTGGCGGCGAGCCGCCTGCCGATGTGCTGGTAATTGTTCGGATTGGCATAGGGCACCGCCGGCACTTCCACGAGCTCCGCACCGCACAGGCGAAGCATGTCTTTCTTTTCTTGGCTTTGCGTCTCGGGAATGACGATCAGCGTCCGGTAGCCGCGCGCGTTGGCAACGAGCGCGAGCCCGATGCCGGTATTGCCCGCGGTGGCCTCGACCACCAAGCCGCCGGCCTTGAGCTCGCCGCGTTTCTCCGCGTCGAGAATCATCTGGCGCGCCGGCCGGTCTTTCACCGACTGGCCCGGGTTCATGAACTCGGCCTTGCCGAGAATATTGCAACCGGTCGCCTGCGAGGCGCGCCAGAGCTGAATCAGAGGCGTGTGGCCGATCGCCTCGATGATGTCTTTGCGAAAATCCATGGGCGGAAAGATATGACGGATTGATGGGGAGCGGCTAACCTAGAGGAGCCGCGAATGCGCCGCAACACGCGCAGACCCCACGGAGCCGCGCCTTCCCATGCAATTCGTGATCGAGACCGTCGCCCGGACGCCGCTCTGGGTCTGGGCGCTGCTCGCGTTCTTGCTATTCATCGGCATCCGGGCGCTGAGGCCGACCACCGCTTCGTTCGCGCGGCTCGCGATTCTGCCGGTGGTTTTTCTCGCCTGGGGACTATCGGGCTTCGCCACCACCTACGGCCTTCGGCCCATTGGGATAGCGGTCTGGATCGCGGCGCTCGCGGTTGGAGCCGGGTTCGGTTGGCTCGTGGCCCGCTCGATCGAGATTCACGCCGACAAGGAGCGCGGCCTTCTTCGCCTGCCGGGCAGTGCGCTCAATCTCGTTTTGATCCTGATCATCTTCGCCACCAAGTACACGCTCGGCGTGCTCGCGGGCCTGCGGCCATCGATCATCGGCGAGCTGCTCTTTATGGCAACCGACGTGGGCGTGTCGGGATTGCTCACCGGCCTGTTCGCCGGCCGGCTCTTCGGCCTGTGGCGGAAATATCAGGCCGCGCCGCACGAGAACCTCGGCGGCTGATCGTCCTACATTCTTGCTGCGGCTAGCCGTCCGGTGCGTGGCGCGGCCGAAAGCCGAGTTCTTTCCGCATCCGCCAAAAATCGAGCGCCAGCATTCCAACCGCCATGGCGCCAACGAACGCGAATACCCGCGGCGACAACGACGCAAGATTTTCAATCGCCGGGCCCGGGCAGAGGCCCGAAAGGCCCCAGCCCATGCCGAACAAGACGGCGCCGCTCAGAAGCGGCTGATCGATCTCCCGTTTGGTAGGCCAATGGCTGCTCACGGCGAACAACGGCTTTTCCCGACGCCGCACCAGCAGCAAGCCCGGCAGCGCCACCGCGAGCGCCGCACCCATTACGACGGCGAGGCTTGGATCCCAGGCGCCTAATATGTCGAGAAAATTCAGAATTTTATTCGGATCGGTCATGCCGGAGATCAGAAGCCCAAGTCCGAACAGCAACCCGCAGAAAAACGCGCTGACAATCATTGCCATGGCTCAGCTCCCGGACCAATGACGCATGATCGTCACGATGCCGATCGCCACCGCCATGAAAACCATTGTCGCGACGATCGAGCGTGGCGAAAGCCGGGCGATGCCGCAGACCCCGTGACCGGAGGTACAGCCAGCGCCGAGCCGTGAACCAAAGCCGACGAGCAGCCCGGCGGCGACGATGAGCGTCCAGCTTTCCGGCATGCGGGGCACTTCGATGCCGTGGCCGGTTACCGTTGCCAACAACGGTGCGGCGATCAGACCCAAAAGAAAAGTCAATCGCCACGCCCTGTCCTTGCTCCAGGGCGAAATGAGCTCGCCGGTCACGCCGGCCACACCTGCCAGCCGGCCATTCAGGAGCATCAGGAGCGTCACCGCGAGCCCAATGAGTGCGCCGCCGATAGCGGCGGTGATTGGGTCGAAGAAAGTCATGGGTACCTCGATTTGCGTTGCTTGCTAGTCTATCCATCGAACGGGAAGATTAGAAGCGCTCGGTCGCGGGAGAGGATTTCAGCGTGCGAATCGGATTCATCGGCCTCGGCGCCATGGGGGCGCTCATCGTTCCGCGGCTCATCGCCGGCGGCCACACGGTCACCGGCTGGAACCGGAGCCGCGACAAAGCTGAGCCGCTTCTCAAAGGCGGAATGAAATGGGCCGACAGCCCGCGCGCTCTGGCCGAACAATCCGAAATCGTCTTTTGCATCGTCACCGATGGCGAAGCGGTGCGGGAAGTGGCGCTCGGCGAGCAGGGCGTTCTCAGCGGACTCGCTAAGGGTGGCGTTTTCCTCGACATGAGCACGATAGCGCCGGAGGTGAGCAAATCCATCGCCGCCGAATTCGCCAAAGCCGGTAGGTTCATGCTCGACGCACCGATCTCCGGCAGTCCCGTCACCGTCGTGCAGGGCAATGCCTCGGTCATGGTCGGCGGCGACAAGGATTCGTTCGAGCGCGTACGCGACGTGCTGCTGCTGATCGGCCCCAAAGTCACCTACATCGGCGAGAGCGGGCTCGCGGTCACAATGAAGCTCGCGGTGAATCTGCTGCTCATGGTCGAGGTGATCGCGTTCGGCGAGGCGGTCGCGCTTGCGGAGAAGGGCGGGGTCACGCGCGAAGCGGCACTCGACGCTATCCTGAAGAGCGTCGCCGCTTCGCCCGTGCTCGGCTATCGCGGACCCTTCATCCTCGAAGGAAAAATGCCTAAGGTGCCGCTCGCCGACGTGACGTTGCAGCAGAAGGACATGCTTCTGGTGCTGGAGCTCGCGCGCAAGCTCGGCAGCCCGACGCCGCTCGCCGCCGCCGCCAACGAGATGATGAATACATGCCGCGGCCTCGGCCTCGACAAGAACGATTTCGTCATCGCGCACGAAGCCTATCGCCGGCTGGGAGGGCAATCGAAATGAGCAATCCGAAAATGTACCGCACCAACATGAAGAACGTGCCGAAGGTCGAAGGCCTCAAGCGCAAGGACGGCTGGGTCGACATGCAGGTGCAATTCCTGATCGACAAGAAGTCGGCCGGCGCCGACAATGTGGTCGGCTGGACCGTGCTCAAACCCGGCGCGCGCCACGAGAACCACCGCCACCACAATTGCGACGAGTTCTTCATCGTGCTCAAGGGCCACGGCATGATCTACACCGACAGCGGCGAGAAGCCTTCGGGCGAGGGCGATGTGGTCTATTCGCCACGCGGCTGCTGGCACGGCTTCAACAACACCTCGAGCGAGGATGTGGTGCTGGTGTGGGGCTGGATGGGCGCGGGCTCCATCGAGGCCTCCGGCTACGAAGTCGATCCGGCCAGCCACCGATGAGCGCCTGGGACGATCCCCGCGTCCGCCGTGGCATGGAGCAGCAGCTCGCCTGGCGGCGCGAGCGCCTCGCCGCAGGCGAAAAGCAAATCGGCTGGAAAGTCGGCTTCGGCGCGCCAGCGATCATGCAGCGGCTCGGAATTGAAAAGCCGCTCGTCGGCTTTCTCACCGACCGCGCGCGGATAGAGAGCGGCGGGTCAGTTTCGCTCGCCGGCTGGACCAAGCCGGTGGCGGAGCCCGAGATCGCCGTCTACATGGGCGCGGATTTGCCGGCCGGTGCGGACACCAACGCCGTGAAAGCTGCGATCGCGAGCATCGGCCCCGCCATCGAGCTTGCCGATCTCGATCCTCCGCCGGAGCCGGACACGCTGGAAGCCGTCCTCGCCGGCAATATCTTCCAGCGTCATGTCGTCTTGGGCGCACCCGACCGGTCGCGCGCGGGTGCAAATCTTCAAGGTCTCACCGGCCGCGTCTTCCGCGGTGGCACCGAAATCGCCCAGACCTCCGACATAACGGCCAATACCGGCGAGCCGATTGCTCTCGTGCGTCACGTGGCCGACATGCTGGCGGCGTTCGGCGAGCGGCTCAGGGCCGGCGAGTTCATCATCACCGGCTCGGTCGTCCCGCCGCTGTTCATCGAGGCCAACGACGAAAGCGTCCGGTTCGAGCTTGCCGCGGTGGGCAGCGTCAGCGTTCGGTTCTCTCGCGGATGATCTCCGAACTACCCCAGCCGTGCGTGGGCCGCTGCCCTACGCGCTGTTAGGCTGAACGTCGCCTTGTCACCTCCGGCCGGGAGTGATGAACTGACGCCAGTTTCCAAGAACAAGAGAATTCGGGAGGAACCAATGAAACTTTCCAGACGCACGCTGCTCGCCGGCGCGGCCGTATCCATCGCCGCGCCCCACATCCGCCCTGCCTTCGCTCAGGAGGCCATCAAGCTCACCATCGCCTCGAGCCATCCGGTCGCGATCCCCTGGGTCGAGCCGCTGAAGACGATCATGGTCGAGAAATCGAACAAGCAGCTCGAAGCTGCGGGCAGCAAATATCGAATTACCTGGACCGAGGCCTTCGGCGGCTCGCTCTATGGTTTCCAGGACACGCTCACCGCCGTCACCAACGGCATCACCGATATTGGCTGGATCGGCGCGCTGTGGGAGCCGGCCAAGCTGCCGCTGCAGAACATCATGTACTCGACGCCGTTCACCACCAACAGCGTGAAGCAGGCCGTCGACGTGATGAACGTGCTGAACGACAAGAACGCGGCGGTGCAGAAGGAATGGGCCGACAACAAGGTCGTCTGTTTCGGTGCCTGCGTATCGGACGGCTATCATCTGTTCACGAAATTTCCGGTCAACTCGCTCGACGACATGAAGGGCAAGAAGATGCTCGGCGCGCCGGTGTGCGCGCCGTGGATTCAGGCGCTCGGCGCCACGCTCGTCGTATCCGGCCTGCCGCAAATGTATTCGCAGCTGCAGACCGGTATCGCCGACGGCGTGATCCTGATCGCCACTGGCGCCTGGCCGCTCAAGATCCACGAGGTCGCGCCGTTCATCACCGAGGTCGATACCGGGCCGTTGACCTTCGGCGGCTCCGCCATGAACGCCGCATCGTTCAACAAAATGCCGCCAGACGTGCAGAAGGTTCTGCGCGCGCTCGGCCGCGAATACAGCACAGAGAACGCGCGCCTCATCGGTATCCGGCTCGAGGCGGCGATGAAGGGCATGGTCGCTGCCGGCGCCAAGTCCTCCAAGATGTCCGAGGCTAACCGTAAGAAATGGGTCGACAGCATCGCGCCGCTCGGCAAGCTCTGGGTCGAGAACCTCGAGAAGCGGGGCATCCAGGCCAAGCCGATCCTTGCCGAGTTCATGAACACGGTTCGCGCTCACGGCGGCAAGCCGCTTCGTGACTGGGACAAGTACGCCTGAGCTGGCGCGACTGAATGGAAGATTTCCTGCCCGTCATCGCTTCGCGTGAAGCGGTGACGGGCAGGGGCGTTAAGGGGTTCGAGCCAAGCCGGGATGACTGCCATTCCATCATCAGCGACGGGCGCGTTCGGCCGGGCGGCGCAGCTTTATTCGCTGATCCCGTCCTCGCTCTCCTATGTCGCCTCGTTCAGCATCCTGTTCATGATGCTGATGATCTGCGCCGACATTTTCATGCGCTTCTTCTTCAACGCGCCGATCGGCGGCGTGGCCGAGATCATCGCCAATCTGATCGTGACCGCCGTGTTCTTGCAGTTCGGCAGCACCATCCGCGACGGCCGGTTGATCCGCGCCGATTTCATCATGAGTTACTGGGCCGCACACCGGCCGGCGCTCGCACGCATGGCCGAGATATTCTTCTATCTCGTCGGCGCCATCGTGCTGCTCTTCATGTTCCTTTGGCTATGGCGCGATTTTGCTCAGGCCTATCGCTCCGACGAATTCACCGGCGCGCCGGGCGCCTACATGATCCAGCTCTGGCCGTTCAAGCTCGGCATCGTCGTCGGCTGCGGCATTGCGATCGTCGAATGCGTTATTTTCATCGTCCGTGCCGCCTGCGAACTGCGCTGGCAATCGTCCGCGCCAGATGCGGCGCAGGTCTCGGTCAAGCGCGATTTCGTTCCCATCGTTCTCTTCTTTGTGGCCGTGGTGCTGTTCTTTTTCACGAGCTCTTCAGCCGCGCTCACGCCGGTGCAGATCGCGATCATGTCGCTGGTCGGGCTCGTGGTAGGCGTCGCGATCGGCATGCCGATAGCCTTTGCTTTGCTGGCGCTTTCCTCGATCGGCATCTGGTTCGTGCGCGACAATTTTACGATTGCGGAGAATGCGCTCGGCCTTTCCGCGAGCGGCACCATCCGCTCCTACGAATTCGGCGTGGTGCCGCTGTTCGTCATCATGGGGCTCATGCTCGACAAGGCCGACGTCGGCCGCGACGCGTTCGTGGTTTCGTGCGCGCTTCTGCGAAAGGTCAAAGGCGGCCTCGGCATCGCGACCGTCATGGCCAACGCCATCTTCGCCTCGATCACCGGCAGCTCCATGGCGTCGGCCGCGGTGTTCAGCCGCATCTCGGTCTTTCCCATGGTCGAGACCGGTTATACCAAGCGCTTCGCGGTCGGCATCGTGGCCGGAAGCTCGGTGCTCGGCATGCTCATCCCGCCGAGCATCCTGATGATCATTTATGGGCTGATCGCGGAGGCCTCGATCGGCAAACTGTTCATCGCCGGAATCTTGCCTGGCATCCTGCTGTCGATCGCCTATTCGATCCTCATCGTATTTCTCGCGACATTTTTTCCGAAGTTTACCGGCGAGCCCAAGCCGTTCGACTTCGAGGAAATGTCCTGGCGAGCGATCTTCGTTCAATTACTGCCGGTGATCGCAATCGTCGCCGTGGTAATGGGCGGTATCTACCTCGGCGTGTTCACCCCGACCGAGGCCGGCGCCGTTGGCGCGCTCGCGGCCTTCGTCGTCGCCGGGGTCCGAAAAAGACTTTCGTTCCGGGTGATCCGCGACGTGGTGCTGGAGACCGGCTACATCTCGGCGGCGATCCTGTTCCTCTTCATCGCTGCGAACAATTACGGCCGCATGCTGACGATTTCGGGCCTGCCGCTGCAGCTTAGTTCGGTGATCACGAACTACGAGGTCGGCATGGCCACGTTTCTGGCCTTCCATTTTTTGATTTTGCTGTTTCTCGGCATGATCCTCAACTCCGTCTCGATCATGCTGATTGTGCTGCCGATCGTGCTGCCGGTCGCCGCGACCTTGAATGCCGATCCAATCTGGTTCGGTATCGTGACGATCGTCGCCATCGAGATCGGGCTCTTGACCCCGCCGTTCGGGCTCTCGGTGTTCGTGGTCAAGGGCACGCTGCCGCCGAACTATGTCACGCTCGGCGACGTGTTCATCGGCTCGGGCCCGTTCGTCGTCGTCATGACGCTCGTCACCATTCTGTTAATGATTTTCCCGTGGTTCAGCCTCGCATTGCTGTAAGAACCGGCTCATCGCAGCTTGGTGCGATGCAGCACGAGATGTTTTTCGAAAGTGAATATTAACCCAACACATTACGGCTTCTGAAACAGGCAGCACGTTACCGTCTCTTCAAGTCGGCCGCCTTTTTTCGGCCACTGAGATGCGGGGCCAGCTTCGTGCACAAATTACTCGCCAGGCAATTCGCCAAGGCGAAGCAGTCATCCGGCGAGATCGATCTCGCGATGCTGACCAAGCTCGTCAGCGCTGCCTACACGGACGCCGATCACGCCTGCAACGACTGTTCGATCGATTTAAAGGCCGCAGAAGTTCAGGCTTCGCTAAAGCGCCTGCTCGATGCACTCGACATCGTGCCCGAGGGCATAGTGCTGTTAGACGCCGAGGACCGCTACGTTCTCTGGAATAAGTGTTTCGAGGAGATGCATCCCGAGAGCCGCGATCTTCTTTCCGTGGGGAAGCGCTTCGAGGAAGTTGTACGGGGAGGAGTGGCGCGGGGCCAAATTCTGAACATCAAGGGCAGCGAGGAAGCCTGGATCGCCGAACGTCTCGCACTCCATGCCCAGCCGCAAGGTGTGCATGAACGACAGATGGCTAGCGGCCGTTGGCTGCGTGTTCAAGAGCGGCGCACGGCCGACGGCGGCAGTATCGGTGTGTGGGTCGATATCACCGATCTGAAACGGCGCGAAGCATCTTTCCGACTGCTGTTCGACAACAACCCGATCCCGATGTGGGTGGTCGAGCACGGAAGCCTGCGCTATCTCGCCGTCAATGACGCCGCGGTCGCGCACTACGGCTACAGCCGCGAGCAGTTTCTTTCAATGACTCTGCTCGACATCAGGCCGTCGGCGGATAGGGGCAGTCTCGAACAGGAACTAAAAAAGCGATCCCGCGATCTTCCTCAAGGGCGGGCCCGGCGGCACTTCAAGGCGGACGGCACTCAAATCGATGTCGCAGTCTACGCTCAAGATCTCGAGTACGAGGGCAAAGACGCGCGCCTTGTGGCGGTGATCGACATCACGGCGCAAAAACAAGCTGAAAAAGAGCTGCGTACGACCCGCGAATTCCTGCGCACCATCATCGAGAACGTACCCGCGGCGATCTACGTGAAAGAGCTTTCGGAGTTCCGCTACATTCTGGTCAATCATGCCGGGGAGCAATTCTTCAGCCGTTCCCGCGAAGAAATTATCGGCAAGACTCCATACGATTTCTTCCCGCGGGACGCAGCCGATACGATCGTGGCGCGCGATCGGCTAGCGCTGGAAGCCAATCAGGATCATATTTACGGTGAAAATCCCATTCATTCGAGTGCCAATGGTTGGGAAAAAGTCTCGGTGCGCAGGAAAGTCATTCGGGACGCAGACAATAATCCGCAGTATCTGCTGACCGTGATCGAAAATCTAACTGGACAGAGGCAAGCGGAAGCGCGCGCCGCTCATTTGGCTCACCATGACGCGCTGACCGACTTGCCGAACCGAGCCGCGTTCAACGAGGATTTCGAGTCGACGCTGAAGCGCTCGGCTGCGGCGAACGAGAGCTTCGCCCTCATGTCCATCGATCTGGATCGGTTCAAGGAAATCAACGACGTCTTTGGGCACGCGGTGGGCGATGCATTGCTATGCGAGGTTTCTCGCCGCCTGCAAGAAGCAACGGGAAGTGCGTTCATCGCCCGGCTCGGCGGCGACGAGTTTGCGATAATCGCCGCAAACGGTTTCCGGCCGGAAGCGGCGGCACGGCTCGCGGAAGAACTGCTCGCATGCGATGGCCGAGGAATTCGAGGTCGAAGGCCAGCACATTCGCGCCGGCCTGAGCATCGGAGTGGCGGTCTATCCGACCGATGGCATCGACGGGAACACATTGCTCAACAACGCTGACGCCGCCCTCTACCGCGCGAAAGCGGATGGGCGGGGCACCGTGCGCTTCTTTCAGGCGGACATGGACAAGCGGCTGCGCGAGCAGCGCGCCCTTCACCACGATCTGAGTTCCGCGATCGAGCGCGGGGAGCTTGTTCTGCATTACCAACCCCAAGCGACGATCGAGGGAGAGGTCATCGGTCTTGAAGCGCTGCTCCGCTGGAACCACCCCAGCCGTGGCCTGGTCCCGCCGGGAATGTTCATTCCGATCGCCGAAGAGACCGGCCTCATGCTGCCGATCGGCGAATGGGTTCTGCGCGAGGCCTGCCGCGAAGCGGCGTCTTGGCCCAAACCGCTGCAGATCGCGATCAATCTCTCGCCGGTTCAGTTTCGCCATGGCGATCTGCCGGCGCTCATCCATGCGATTCTTCTCGAGACCGGGTTGCAACCGGACCGCCTGGAGCTTGAAATCACCGAGAGCGTCCTGATCGACAATTTTTCAAAGGGCACGTCGATCCTGCGGCGCCTCAAATCGCTCGGTGTGCGTATCGCGATGGACGATTTCGGAACCGGCTATTCTTCGTTGTCCTATTTGCAATCGTTCCCGTTCGACAAGATCAAGATCGATCAGTCATTCATTTCAAACGTCGAACGCAATGCGCAATCCGCCACCATCGTGCGCGCGGTCATCGGCCTGGCCAAGGGACTGGGATTGCCGGTGCTGGCCGAGGGAGTCGAGACCAAGGAGCAGCTCGCATTTCTCACTGCAGGAAGCCTGCAACCAGGTTCAAGGCTACCTGATCGGCCGTCCGTACCCGATCGAGCAATATCTTGAATTGATCGGGCGGCCCGCTGCCGCCAATCACAAGTCACGGGTGGCCTGATCGCTCCGCAGCCGAAGACGGGCAGCTGGCTCCCCGGGTAGGACTCGAACCTACAACAACCCGGTTAACAGCCGGGTGCTCTACCATTGAGCTACCGGGGAATAAGATTGGACCAGGCCGCGCCATATAGCCCCCGGCGTTCCACATTGCCAAGGCGCCGAAACCCGGCGCGAACGGGCCCGGGCGATCCCTTAGGAAGTGGAGGCCACGCCCGGAATTGAACCGGGGTACGCGGATTTGCAGTCCGCTGCGTAACCACTCCGCCACGTGGCCTTCGGGCGCTGGGATAGCGCGGAATTGGGGCAGCAACAATAACGCGCAGCCGGCCCGCTTGCCTTCTGTGCCCAATTGGTGAATTTGGCGCCGACGCGGAGGCTCTCGATGATCGATTTCGCACGGCTGCGCCAGTCCATGGTGGACAGCCAGATCCGCGCCAACGACGTAACGGACCCGCGCATCCTTGCCGCGATGCTCGAGCTGCCGCGCGAGCGCTTCGCGCCCGAGGATCGGCGCGGTCTTGCCTATATCGACGACGATCTTCCGCTCGGCGCTAGCACGGCCGGAAAGCCGGGGCGGTACCTTGTGGAGCCCATGGTTCTGGCCAAGCTCGTCCAGGCGCTCGCCATCGACGCCGAGGACAGGGTGCTCGATGTGGGCACCGCCACGGGCTATTCGGCGGCGCTCCTGGGCCGGCTTGCCGGCAAGGTCGTTGCGCTGGAGGAGGATGCGGGACTCGCCGCTACGGCCGCCAAGCTGCTGGCGGACCTCGATGCCGTGAACGTCCGGGTCGCGACCGGCCCGCTCAACGCCGGCTGGCGGGCCGAGGCGCCCTATGACGCAATCCTTGTGAACGGCTCGATCGAGATCGTGCCCGAGGCGTTATTGAGCCAGCTGGCGGAGGGCGGGCGGATCGGTGCTGTGACGCGCAACGGCAATTCGTCACGCGCCACAATCTATACTCGCGTGGCGGGCAGTGTTGCCTCGCGACCCGTTTTCGACGCCGCCGTACCGCCTTTGCCGGGTTTTGCAGCGCCAAAAACCTTCGTGTTCTGACGCGCCTGGGGCCTGTGGCACGGAAGCCGCGCCTAGAAGAAACCGTGGATGCTTTCCGCTTCCCGGTTTGCCGCGCCACTCGCGCCCTCTATGCTTTGCCCAATCAAGTGGCGGGATTCACCGCGGGAGCAAACCCGTGGGTGGAGTGAGGCTGTATGCGGCGTTGGGCTCTCAGTCGGCCGGTTCTCGGCGCGGCATCGGTAGCGGCGTTTGTGCTGCTATGGGGCGGCGCGAGCCGGGCCAGCGAGACGATCGAAGGCGCGCTCGCGCACGCTTATCATAATAACCCCACCCTCAACGCCCAGCGCGCCGCCAACCGCGCCACCGACGAGAAGGTGCCCCAGGCGCTTTCCGGCTACCGGCCGCAAGTCTTCGGCAATGCCGATGTCGGCGACGCGTGGAGCCGCTCGACGTTTTCCAGCGGGACTGTCACCGAGAGCCACCTGAACCCGCGCGGCTACGGCATCACCACGCGGCAGACGCTGTACAACGGATTCCAGACCGGGAACCTTACCCGTTCCGCCGAGTCCCAGGTTTTGGCCGCGCGCGAGACGCTCCGTAATACCGAACAGAACGTGCTCTTGGACGGCGTCACCGCCTACATGAACGTGCTGCGCGACAGCGCCATTCTCGAGCTGCAGAAGCAGAACATCGAGGCCGTGCGCGAGCTGCTGCGCGCCACCCGCGACCGCTTCAACGTGGGCGAGGTGACCCGCACCGACGTGGCCCAGGCCGAGTCGCGGCTGGCAGGAGCGGAATCGACCTTCAGCGTGGCGCAGGCGAACCTCAACGCGTCGCGCGCCGTCTACCAGCGCGTCATCGGCGAGATACCGGCCCGGCTAGCGCCGGGCCAGCCGGTCGAGCACCTGGTGCCGACTTCGATCGACGCGGCGCTCATTGCCTCCTTCAATGCGCATCCCGCAATCGGCGCCGCCCGCTTCGGCGTCGACATCGCATCCCTGCAGGTGAAGGTCGCCGAGGGCACTCTGCTCCCGACCCTGGCGCTCGAAGGCTCGCTGCAGAAACGTCACGATCTCGGCTCGGGGATCGATAACGCAATCACGGCTTCCGTCGTCGGCCGCCTCACCGTGCCGATCTATCAGGGCGGCGCGGAATTCTCGCGCATCCGCGAGAGCAAGGAGACGCTCGGGCAACGCCGCATCGAGGTCGATGTGGCGCGCGATCAGGTGCGCGCCGCCGTGATCCAATCCTTCGGCCTGCTGCAGGCTTCGCGCTTCCAGGTGGAGGCGGGCCGGGCCCAGGTACGGGCCACCGAGATCGCCTTGAATGGTGTCCGTGAAGAGGCCCGCGTCGGCCAGCGCACCACGCTCGACGTGCTCAATGCGCAGTCGGAAGCGGTCAATGCGCGAGTGACCCTCGTCTCCGCCGAGCGGGACCGGGTAGTTGCTTCCTATTCGCTGCTGGCGGCGGTCGGCAAGTTGAGCGCCGCGGAGCTGAAGCTGCAGGTCGCCGTCTACAACCCTGCGACTCACTACAATCAGGTGCGCGACGCCTGGCAGGGCGTGCGGACCCCGGACGGACGTTGAGTTTGCGTGGAGTTTGTTGCGTTGTGTAAGCCCTCCGGCCGCCGGGTGCATTGGCGGTACTGGGGGCAGATGTAATAGCTAGTGCGTATGTGTTGAGTGATTCGTCGCTTATGAATGGGAGAGGCCTTTGGCCCAATCCAGCGCCAAGCTTCAGGACCCGTCGATGGAGGAGATTCTGGCCTCCATCCGCCGAATCATCTCCGACGAGAACGCGGTGGCGGAAGCGACGCCGAAGCCGGCGCACGTACCGTTGCGCGAGGTCAAGACCGAGCCGCCGGCAAGCGCCGAGGACCCCATAAGCCAGGATACGGTCGACACGCTGCTCTCGCATGAGGATGCGCCGCCTGCCGCGCACGAGCCGGCCGTCCTTGAACTGACCGAGACGGTTGAAATCGCCGCGCCCAGCGGCGGGCGCTTTCTCGACGCCGCCGACGTGGTGTTCCGCGACCACGACGAGCCCGCGCGCGCCGCGCCGGAGCCTCCCGCTCCATCCGCGCAGATCCATGCGCCCGCGCCCGACCGGACTGCCGTCGATACGATCATTTCGCAAGAGACCAGCGCGGCGGTATCCGCGGCTTTCGACTCGCTCGCACACACGTTCTTTGCCCAGAACGCCCGCACGGTCGATGATCTGGTGCGGGAGATGCTGCGGCCCATGCTCAAGCACTGGCTCGACGACAACCTGCCGGGCCTGGTGGAGCGCATGGTGCGCACCGAGATCGAGCGGGTATCGCGCGGCGGGCGCTAGCGGCCCGCGGCCGCGTTGACACTCCCGGAATGCTCCGCTTGATAGCCGGCGCGCCCGCGCCGGAACCGTCATGATCGAAAAAGCCTATCAGCCGAACGAGGTCGAGGACCGCATCTATCGCGCCTGGGAAGCGGCGCATGCGTTCGATTCCGGCCGGCCGGAGCGGGCCAAGGCCGAGCCCTATTGCATCGTGATCCCGCCGCCGAACGTGACCGGCTCGCTGCACATGGGCCACGCGCTCAACAATACGCTGCAGGACATTCTCTGCCGCTTCGAGCGCATGCGCGGCAAGGACGTGCTGTGGCAGGTCGGCACCGACCACGCCGGCATCGCCACCCAGATGGTGGTCGAGCGGCAATTGATGGAGCGGCAGGAGCATCGCCGCCAGCTCGGCCGCGAGGAATTCGTCAAACGCGTCTGGAAATGGAAAGAGGAATCCGGCGGCACCATCATCCGCCAATTGAAGAAGCTCGGCGCCTCCTGCGACTGGCGGCGCGAGCGCTTCACCATGGACGAAGGCCTATCGCGCGCGGTGCTCAAGGTTTTCGTCGATCTCTACAAGGAAGGGCTGATCTACAAGGACAAGCGGCTGGTCAATTGGGACCCGAAGCTGCTGACGGCGATCTCCGACCTCGAAGTGCAGCAGGTCGAGACCAAGGGCCACCTTTGGCACCTGAAATATCCGATCGAAGGGACGGACCAGTTCATCGTCGTCGCCACCACGCGGCCCGAGACCATGCTCGGCGACGTGGCGGTGGCCGTGCATCCCGACAGCGAGCGCTGGAAGCAATTCATCGGCAAGCACGCGATCCTGCCGCTGGTCGGCCGCCGCATCCCGATCATCGCCGACGAATATGCCGACCCGGAGAAAGGCTCCGGCGCGGTCAAGATCACGCCGGCGCACGACTTCAATGACTTCGAGGTCTGGCAAAGGCACAAGCTGCCGACTAGAGATATCAACCGGTCAACATCTTCGAAGCCGGAAGCGCGTCTTCTCTAAGCTACGAATTTTGATTTTCTGACTCATGGGCGCGACCAATAGTCGTTCAGAGCTCGACGAAACGATGCTACGCGACTTGAACGGCGAGGATCGATTCAGTGCGCGCAAGCGACATCGTTGAACTGCTCGAAGTGCGCGGTCTTGGTCGAGAAGATCGAACCGCATACTCACACGGTCCCGCACGGCGATCGCTCTGGCGTCGGTGCTGGAGCCATTCCTCACCGACCAATGGTACGTGAACGCGAAGACAGCTCGCGGTCGATGCGCTCGCTGCAGTGAAGGACGGCCGCACCAAGTTCGTTCCGAAGAACTGGGAGAAGACCTATTTCGACTGGCTCGAAAAAATCGAGCCCTGGTGCATCTCGCGTCAGCTCTGGTGGGGCCACCAAATTCCTGCTTGGTATGGACCAACGAGTACGATGATGGTGAATTCAACTTCGTCGATCGGAGACCATTGTAGCTGGAAGTGAGAAGAAGCTTTGGCAGCCACGAGCAAATTCTATGGCCTGCCCAGACACGTAGAAAAGAACGAAAAGGCAGCTGCAGAGAATGGCCTGAGCCAAACTGGCAGCATGAAATCTATTCCTCTTTGGCGCGACGAAGACGTCCTCGACACCTGGTTCTCCTCCGCGCTGTGGCCGTTCTCGACGCTCGGCTGGCCCGACGCGACGCCCGAATTGAAGCGCTACTACCCGACGCAGGTGCTGGTCACCGGCTTCGACATCATCTTCTTCTGGGTCGCGCGCATGATGATGATGGGCCTGCACTTGATGAAAGAAGTGCCGTTCCGCCACGTCTATATCCACGCCCTGGTGCGCGACGAGCGCGGCGCCAAAATGTCGAAATCGAAGGGCAACGTGATCGATCCGCTCTCGATCATCGACGATTACGGCGCCGACGCGCTGCGCTTCACGCTCGCCGCCATGGCCGCCCAGGGCCGCGACATCAAGCTCTCCGCCAACCGCGTCGAGGGCTACCGCAATTTCGCGACCAAGCTGTGGAACGCCGCCCGCTTCGGCGAGGTGAACGGCTGCCAGCGCGTCGCAGGCTTCGATCCGAAGCAAGCGCGCGAGACGCTCAACCGCTGGATTCTCGGCGAGGCCGCCAAGGCCGCGGGCGAGGTGACGGCCGCGATCGAAGCCTACCGGTTCAACGAGGCCGCGGGCGCGGCCTATCGCTTCGTCTGGAGCATCTATTGCGACTGGTACATCGAGCTGGCCAAGCCCGTGCTCACCGGCGCCGACGGCCCGGCCAAGGACGAGACGCGGGCCACCGCTTCCTTCGTGCTCGACGAAATCTTGAAGCTGCTGCACCCGTTCATGCCGTTCCTCACCGAAGAACTTTGGCGCGTGACCGGCGAGGCGGGGCCGAAGCGCGAGACCATGCTGGTGCTGGCGAGCTGGCCGAAGCTCGACGGGCTGGAAGATAAAGACGCCGAGGCCGAACTCGGCTGGCTCGTCGATCTCGTTACGCGCCATCCGCTCGATCCGTTCCGAGATGAACGTGCCCGCCGGCGCGCAGGTGTCGCTCGTGCTGGTCGCGTCGAAGGCAACGCGCGAACGGGCAGGGCGCTGGAACGATGCCCTGATGCGTCTCGCGCGCCTGTCCGAGATCTCATTCGCCGATAGCCCGCCCAAGGGCGCCGTGCAGTTGCTGGTGCGCGGCGAGGTGGCCGCACTGCCGCTCGCGGGCCTCGTCGATCTCGCCGCGGAGAAGGCCCGGCTCGAAAAGGAACTCGGCAAGATCGCCGTTGACATCGCCCATATCGACAAGAAGCTCGGCAACGCCGATTTCATGGCCCGCGCGCCCGAGGAAGTGGTCGACGAGCAGCGCGAGAAGCGCGAGGAAGCGCAAGGCCGCGCCGCCAAGGTGCGCGAGGCGCTGGAGCGGCTGAAGGGCGCGGCGTAACCTCCGTAAAATCCCTTATCCCTCATGCGCGGGCGTGACCCGCGCATCCAGTCGAACTCCTCAACCTTTGTCACGGCAAGATGGATTGCCGGGTCAAGCCCGGCAATGAGGGGAATGGCGTGATCGATCCCAACAACCGGCCCGGCGGCCCGAACCTGGTCCTCACCGCGAAGAACGCGAGCAAGGTGCAGTTCTTCGACGCGGCGACGCTGACGAAGACCGGCGAGATCGACATGCCGGCCTCGACCCATGAGCTCGTGCTCTCGGTTGACGGCACCAAGGTCTATGGCTCGATCTATGGCGGCGGACGCTTCGGCGAGACAAAAAGCCCGGACCGGCGCATCGCCATCATCGATCTAGCGTCGAAGACCCTGGAGCGCACCATCGATGTCGGCGCGAGCCTGGCGCCGCACGGCATCACCCTGTGCGGCGCCACCATCTGGGCCACCGGCGAGCTTGGAAATCTGCTGTTCGCCATCGACCCCGACACCGATCGCGTCAAGCGCGTCGAGCTCGACGGCAGCCCCCATTGGCTCGCGTTCAGCCAGACCGCGCGCAAACTATTCGCCTCGTTCAAGGCCGACCATTTCGTGGCCGTGATCGACGCCGACCGGTTGATGCCGATCGGCAAGATCGAGATCCCCGGCCGCGCCGAAGGGATCGCCGTTTCACCCGAAGGCACCGAGCTTTATGTCTGCGCCCATGAGCGCAACGAGCTTCATGTGTTCGACACGCAGAACCTGGCGCTGCGGCGCACGCTCATTATCGAGGGCGGGGCGGGCAAGAACCAGCTCAAGCGCGTGCGTGTTTCGCCCGACGGGAAGTACGTCGTGGTCTCACAAAACTTCGAGGCTCACGCCGCGATTTTCGAGGCCGAGAGCTTGAAACAGATCGGCTCGTTCAAGACCAAGAAGTCGCCCATGGGCTTCGGCTTCGCCGCCGACGGCAAGCACGCCTTTCTGTGCTGCCACGACGACGCGACCGTGCTGGAATTCGAGCTCGCCACCGGCCGCATCACGCGCGAATTCGGCACCGACAAGGGTTGCGAGTTCATTATTTCCTACGCGTGAACGGCTTGCTCAGGAACCGCGAGCCTTTGAGCCCGTAGCGCCAGGGGCTGTTCACCGCCTTGGTGATGCCGATGCGCGGGCCGGTCACGATTTCGATTTTCCCGCTGCGCGCCCGTAACTCGAACGGCGGCGCATCGAGCGCCAGCGCATTGTGCGCACGCGTCACACCAAGCGCCTCGCACAGCCGCCCCGGCCCAGAGCACAAGAGCCGCTCTTCCTTCACGCCGCGGCGGCGGCGCATCGCCGCCAATCCCTCGGTCGGCTGCAGCGCGCGGATCAGCACCGCGCTCGCCGAGCCTTCGTGCTCGCACACGAAATTCAGGCACCAGTGCACGCCATAGGAGCGGTAGACATAGGCATGGCCCGGCGGGCCGAACATCACGGCGTTGCGCTCGGTGCGGCCGCCATAGGAATGCGCCGCCGGATCGGTGTGATGATAGGCCTCGACCTCGACGATGATCCCACCGACGCCCTTGAACAGCAGCGTCGCGCCGATCAGCTCGGGCGCCACCTCGTGCACGCTGCGATCGAAGAATTTCCGGCGCAGCAATCTGGCTTTCGGCATCCGGGAGGCTCGACCGCGAACGAGGCGAGCCATAGCATAGCGCCATGCGCATTTTCCTCGCCGGCGCCACCGGCGCCATCGGCCGGCGCCTCGTTCCGCTTCTGATCGGCGCCGGGCACGAGGTTACCGGCAGCACGCGCTCGGCCGAGCGGGCGGCAGGCCTGCAGGCAGCGGGGATCAAGCCGGTCGTGCTCGACGCCTTCGATGCCGATGCGGTGCAGGCGGCCCTATTCGACGCCCGGCCCGAGGTCTTGATCCACCAGCTCACGGATTTGCCGCAGCAATTCGACCCGGTGAAGCTCGCCGAGGCGCTGAAGCGCAACGCCCGCGTCCGCATCGAGGGTACGCGCAACTTGATCGGCGCAGCCCGCGCAGCCGACACACGGCGCGTCATCGCCCAAAGCATCGCCTTCGCTTACGCCCCGGGCTCCGAGCCGCACCGGGAATCCGACCCGCTCGCGCCTGCCGAAGGCCCCATGCGCGAGACAATGGAGGGGGTCATTGCCCTCGAAGGCTTGACGACCGGAACGCCGGGTATCGAAGGCCTGGTCCTGCGCTATGGCCACCTCTATGGCCCGGGAACCTGGGCCCCGGCGCCGTCCGGCCGCACCCACGTCCATGTCGATGCCGCCGCGCAGGCCGCTTTCCTGGCCGTCTCCCGCGGCATTCCCGGCGTCTACAACATTGCCGACGACGACGGCTCCGTCTCCATCGCCATGGCTCGCCGCCAACTGGGCTGGCATCCGGAATTCAGGTTACCTGCTGCACCGCAATAGTTTCCTTCGCAGGCCTTGGATTTCAGGGCAACACCTGTGTCCGCCGCGACACACCTTCAGAAGATCGCAACCATAAAGGGTTTGCGGCTGGTCCGCGCCGCCATCCCGCCATAAACGGAACCGATTACGCTCCCTGTCGCCTCCGTTCTGTGTGCGGGCCGGGGGGCCTGCGGGGGCGGCGAAGAGCGGGCCATGGACGCAAGGACCTTCGACAAATCCAAGCTCCCCAGCCGTCACGTGACGGAGGGGCCCGAGCGCGCGCCCCATCGCTCCTACTATTACGCCATGGGTCTGACGCGCGAGCAGATCCACCAGCCCTTCGTCGGCGTCGCCACCTGCTGGAACGAAGCCGCGCCCTGCAACATCGCGCTCATGCGTCAGGCGCAGGCGGTTAAGAAGGGCGTCGCCGCGGCCAGGGGCACGCCGCGCGAATTCTGCACCATCACCGTGACCGACGGCATCGCCATGGGCCACCAGGGCATGAAGTCGTCGCTGCCGTCGCGCGAAGTGATCGCCAACTCCGTCGAGCTCACCATCCGCGGCCATTCGTATGACGCGCTGATCGGCATCGCCGGCTGCGACAAATCCCTGCCCGGCATGATGATGGCCATGTGTCGCCTCAACGTGCCTTCAGTGTTCATTTACGGTGGCTCGATCCTGCCTGGCACCTTCCGCGGCAAACCGGTGACCATTCAGGACGTGTTCGAGGCGGTCGGCGCTCATTCGGTCGGCAAGATGACCGACGACGACCTCGAAGAGCTCGAACAGATCGCCTGCCCGTCGGCGGGCGCCTGTGGCGCACAGTTCACGGCGAACACCATGGCGACGGTTTCCGAGGCGATCGGCCTCGCACTCCCGTATTCGGCGGGCGCTCCGGCGCCTTACGAAATCCGCGACCGGTTCTGCACCGTCGCGGGCGAGAAGATCATGGAACTCTTGCGCCGCAATATCCGCCCGCGCGACATCGTCACCAGGAAAGCGCTGGAGAACGCCGCCGTCGTCGTTGCCGCGACCGGCGGTTCCACCAACGGCGCGCTGCATCTGCCGGCGATCGCGCACGAGTGCGGCATCAAGTTCGATCTGTTCGACGTCGCCGAGGTGATGCGCAGGACGCCCTACATCGCCGATCTGAAACCCGGCGGGAAATACGTCGCCAAGGATTTGTTCGAAGCCGGCGGCGTGCCGCTCATCATGAAGACGCTGCTCGACCACGGCTTCCTGCACGGCGACTGCATGACCGTGACCGGCCGCACGATCGCCGAGAACATGAAGAGCGTGAAATGGAACCCGGACCAGGACGTGGTCCGGCCCGCCAACAAGCCGATCACCAAGACCGGCGGCGTCGTCGGCCTAAAAGGCAATCTCGCGCCCGAAGGCGCGATCGTGAAGGTTGCCGGCATGAGCGACCTCAAGTTCGCGGGCCCCGCGCGCTGCTTCGACGGCGAGGAGGCCTGCTTCGAGGCGGTGAAGAACCGCAAGTACAAGGAAGGCGAGGTGCTGGTGATCCGTTACGAAGGCCCCAAGGGCGGCCCCGGCATGCGCGAAATGTTGGCCACGACCTCGGCGCTCTATGGCCAGGGCATGGGCGGCAAGGTCGCGCTGATCACCGACGGGCGCTTCTCCGGCGCGACGCGGGGCTTTTGCGTGGGCCATGTCGGACCCGAGGCCGCCATCGGCGGACCCATCGCGCTCTTGAAGGACGGCGACCTCATCATGCTCGACGCCGAGCAGGGCACGATCGAGGCAAAGCTCTCGGCCGAAGAGTTCGAAAGCCGCCGGCGCGGCTGGAAGCCGCGCGACAACGGCTTCGGCTCGGGCTATCTCTGGAAATACACGCAGCAGGTCGGGCCGGCGCGTGCCGGCGCCGTGACTCATCCGGGCGGCGCGGCCGAAAGGCAGTCCTATGCGGATATCTGACGCATTGGGCCTTGGCCTGATTATCGCGGCCGTTCTTACGGTCCCTGCGACCGCGCCCGCGCTCGATCCGCAGCGCGCGCCGGCGGTCGTGTCCGCGCCGACACCGCTGCAAGCGTTCCGTTCCGGCACCCAGCACTATATCGCCGGCGAGAAGGTCAAGGCCTTTACCGAATTGCGCTTCGCCGCCGAGCAGGGCCATCCGATGGCCTTGTGGAAGATCGGCCGCATGTATGCCGACGGCGACGGCATCAAGCGCGACGATCTGAAGGCGTTCGAATATTTCAGCCGGCTCGCGTCGGAGAATTCCGAGGAATCGCCGTTCACCCCGCAGGCCCGCTTCGTGGCCAGCGCCTTCGTCGCGCTCGGCTCGTATTACCTCGCCGGCATTCCGAATACGCCGGTCCGCTCCGACGCCGTGCGCGCGCGCGACATGTTCAACTACGCCGCGTCCTATTTCGGCGATTCCGACGCGCAGTATCAACTCGCGCGGCTCTATCTCGAAGGCGTAGGCGTGAACAAGGATCCGCGCCAGGCGCTGCGCTGGCTCTCGAGCGCCTCGCACAAAGGCCAATATCAGGCGCAAGCATTGTTGGGGCAGATGCTGTTCCGCGGCGAGGATATTCCGCGTCAGGGGGCACAGGGCCTGATGTGGCTGACGCTGGCGCGCGACGCCGCCGCCGGTCCCGACGACAAGTGGATCGTCGATGCCCACGAGGAAGCCTCGCTGGCCGCGACTGCCGACGAAAGCGCGCTCGCGCTGATCTATCTGAAACGCTGGATGAAGGGTCAGCGCTGAGCTATTGAAAGCCCCGCGAATAAAAAAGCCCGGCTGGAATTTGCCGGGCTTTTTCCTTTTTCGGAGACGCCGATCACCACTCGGTGACGACGACGTCCATCCCGGCCTTGGTCAGCGCCTCCGCCCGCGCCTTCATCCAGCCCTTGGCGAAGTCCTTCTCGTCGGCCGGTGCGGACGGCAAATACGCCTTCCATGCCGCGGCGAGGGTGTCCTGACGCTTGATCATTGCGTCATTGTGCTTCTGATGCTCGGCCGTCCACAAGCCGCGCTCCTTGTAGTAGCGGATCGCGCCGTCGTGCATCGGGATCGCCCAGGCGAAAATCTGGCGCTTGATGTCCCAGCCGAGATTGCCCGGCGCGCCGGCCTTGTAGTCGTCGAACAGTTCCACCATCGCCCGGGTCATGTTGTAGACGAGGTCGGTATCGGTCGCCGCCATCGTCATCAGCACCGGATAGGGATAGGTGGCGGCTTCGGCTTTTTTCTCGGGCGACAGATCGGCGCCTTCGGTGCCGAATGCCGGCACGAAGAACGGCGCGACCTTATTCACGCGCGCCCAGGCTGCTTTATCGCTATGGGCGAACACCGGATAGCGAAGACCGCGCGGCGAGGACGCGATCTTATAGACGTTGCCGGAGATGGTGGATGAGAAGGCGGCATCGACCTGATTGGCGATGATCGCGTCCATCGCCTGCCCGAAACCACCGAACTCGACCTTCTTCACGTCGTTCCAGGTGAGATTGGCGAACGCCAAGAGCGCCGTGATGTTCTGATTGAGCGAGGGCGCGCCGACCACCCAGGCTACGCGCTTGCCCTTGAGATCGGCGGCGGTGAGGATGTTGGCGTCCTTCGCCGTCACGATCGTGAGCAGCGCGTCGGAATTGTTCAGAATCAGAGAGCGCACCGCCTGCGGACCCCACTCGCGCGCGCCGAATTCGTACACGCCTTCCTGCGCGAGATAGCTGCCGCCGACGCCGTTGGCCGAGAACGGCGCTCTTCCGTCGCGCAGCGGAATGTTGCGCGAAACGTCGTTCTTGCCCGGCAGCACGCGGAGATTCACGCCGAGCTTGTTCTTGAGTGCATTGCCGATGGCGACCGCCTGATTGTAGCCGCCGGAGCCGACGTCATAGGCGGTCCAGGTCAATGTCTCCGGCAGCTTGATCGATTGCGCCGCGACCGGTGCGGCGGCCGCCGCCACGATGGCGGCGGCGAGAAGAATGTTCTTTATTTTCATGCAGCGTTCCTCCCTGGTTTCAGTTTGCGGTTGAATGCGAACAGCAACAAGAGACCGAATATCGCAAGCGCAGCTCCGATGAAAAGATTGATCGTGAAGGGCAGGCCCGTGAGCCGCGGAACCGGCAGCCGCCAGAAGGAAGCCGCCCGCGATCAGTGCGATGCGGGCGATCAAGCCGCCCGGATGATTGGGGACGCGGCCGATGCCGACCACGTAACCCTGCAGCGCGGCAGCGATCAGCACAACACCCAGGAATGCGGCGGCGATGGATGCTGGCGACCGTTCCGGGATCGCCCTTGAACAGAAGCGCCGGGTTCAGCACGAAGCAGAACGGCACCAGATAGATCGCGGTCCCGAGCCGGATCGATTGCAGCCCGATGCGCATCGCCGAAACGCCCGCGAGCGGCGCCGCGGCGAAGGTGGCGAGCGCCACCGGCGGCGTGATGAAGGAGACCATGCCCCAGTACATGATGAAGAGATGCACCGCGAGCGGATCGAGCCCGGCCTTGACCAAAGGCGGCGCCAGCACGATGGCGAGAAAGATGTAGCAGGCCGTCACCGTCATCCCCATGCCGAAGATGAAGCTGGTGATGGCGCCCATGACGAGGAGCACGAGCGGCGCGCCGCCGGCGGCGTAGACCAGATCGTTGGCGAGCGTGCCGGCGAGCCCGGTGACCGAAAGCGCGCCGATGATGAAGCCGACCGCCATCAGAATCGCCGTCAGCTCCGCCAGCCCGCGCGCGACCGCGGCCGCGAACTCGACCAACTGGTCCCGGTTCATCCGGTGTTGCGGCAGCGCCTGGTTGATCGCGATCAAAAGCGCGGTCGCATAGAACGGCGCAAGCGCTTCCTCCTGCAGCGAGACGAGCAGGAACACCAGCAGCGCGAATACCGGGATATAGAACCAGCCTTCCTTCATCACCGCGCCGAGCCGCGGCAATTCCTCCCGGCGCAATCCCTTGAGCCCGAGCCGGGCCGAGTAGGCGTCGACCTGCACGACGAGCGCGATATAGAACAGGAGCGCCGGTATCGTCGCCGCGAGCGCGATCTCGCCATAGGACTTGCCGAGGAACGAGGCCATGACGAACGCGGTCGAGCCCATGACCGGCGGCATCAGCACCGCGCCGGTCGACGCCACCGCTTCGACCGCGCCGGCATAGTCGGCGCGGAACCCGGTGCGTTTCATCGCCGGGATCGTCACCACGCCGGAGCTGATGACGTTCGAGATCACGCTGCCGCTGATCGAGCCCTGCAGCGCGCTCGAGATGATGCCGACCTGCGCGGCGCCCCCGCGCACGCGGCCCACCAGTGCGAACGCGAGATCGTTGAAGAACCGTCCGCCGCCCGTGTAGTTGAGCGCCAGTCCGAACACGATGAAGCCGACCACGATCTCGGCGAAGGCCCGCATCGGGATGCCGAACGCGGATTCGGCGCTGAGGATGTGATAGGCGAGGGTGTCCTCGAGCGTTTGCGACTTGCCCTTGAGCGGGTTCGGGATCGCCTCGGCCACCACCGGATAGAGCGAGAACACGCCGACGATGATCGCCATCGGCCACCCGCTGGTGCGCCGCAGCGCTTCGAGAATGAGGAGCCAGAGCACTGCTGCCGGAATCTTCGCGCGCAACGGCGCGCTGTACTCCCAGCCCTCGGAGAGAATCCGCTCCGCCTGGAAGGAGAACCAGATCAGCAGACCGGCGCTCAGCGCCGCCAGCACCCAGTCATAGGCGGGCACGAACCCCGTCGCGCCCTTGCGCCCGGGAAAGGCGAGGAACACCAGCGGAAAAAGCGTGGCTGCAAGCAGAAACAGATAACGGTTCTCGATGAACACGACGCCGACGAAGAGCCGCAGGTTCAGGAGCTGATTGAGCGCGAGGAACGTCGCGACGATCGCGGCAAGCGCAAAAATGAGGCGCGCGATGCCAGCGAGCTTCCGGCCTTCTATTTCTTCGATCATCAGCGTGGGCGCGGCTTCGCCGATATGGCGATGCATTCCCGCGATCGGCTCGATCGCCGGCGGCTTGTTCACTTCCTCCCCCGATCGCGCGGATGCGCGACGTCTCGTGTGCTCGATCGGCGCGCCCGGTAAATGGCCGGTCGCGGTCTTGCACTTCTGACGACTATTGCTGAGGACTATTGCGCCGACCGGGGACGGCTACAAGCGGCCGCCGCGCGCAACCGCTGTGCGGAATGGGTGCGGCCGGCTCAGGCCGCAGCGATGTCGAGATCGATCCAGACCGGCACGTGATCCGAGGGCTTCAGCTGGCCGCGCACGGCCTTATCGATGCCCGCGGCCGTGAGCCGGTCCGCGGCCTGCGGCGACAATAGAAGGTGATCGATGCGGATGCCGTTGTTCTTCTGCCAGGCGCCGGCCTGATAGTCCCAGAACGTGTAGAGCCCGGGATCGTCGCTCGTCGCCCGCAGCGCGTCGGTGAGGCCGAGGCTGGTCAGCTCGCGGAACTTGGCGCGCGTCTGCGGCAGGAACAGCGCATCGCTTTCCCAGAGCTTCGGGTCGTGCACGTCGGCGGGTGTGGGAATCGCGTTGTAGTCGCCGGCGAGCACCAACGGCTCCTCCAGCGCCAGCAGTTTCTGCGTGTGCGCGATCAAGCGCTCCATCCAAGCGAGCTTGTAGCGGTACTTGTCGCCGTCGGGCGGATTGCCGTTCGGCAAATAGATCGAGGCGACGCGCACGACGCCGCCCTTCACCGAGATCACCGCTTCGATATAGCGCGCCTGCTCGTCGGATTTGTCGCCCGGCAGGCCGCGCCTCGACCTCGTCGAACTTCAGCTTCGAGAGGATGGCGACGCCGTTATAGGTCTTCTGCCCGTGGACGGCGACGTTATAGCCGAGATCCTGGAACGCCCCGCGCGGAAACGCCTGGTCCACGCATTTCAGTTCCTGCAGGCAAACGACATCGGGCTCCCGCTCTTTGAGCCATTGCTTCAACGGCTCTACGCGTTGCGCGATCGAATTGACGTTGAAGGTGGCGATGCGCATGCGTGCGCGATCAGAGCGTGAAGCTGGTGCCGCAGCCGCAGGAGGCGGTCGCCTTCGGGTTCTCGACCTTGAACGAGGCGCCGAGCAGATCGTCGACGAAATCGAGCTTGGAGCCGGTCATGTATTGCAGCGAAACCGGATCGACCACCACGATCGCGCCTTCGCGCTCGATCACCAGGTCATCGGCGGCCGCCGCACGATCGATGTCGAATTTGTACTGAAATCCGGAGCAGCCGCCGCCCTCGACGCTTACGCGCAGCACCGACGGCGTCGTCTCGCGGCCCAAGATCTCGTTGATTTTGCGCGCGGCCCGCTCGGTGACGATGACGGCGGTATCCATGGCGAATCTCCAGGCCCGGTTGTACCGGAGCCCATCCAATAGTTAAGTGCTCCCTGGGGCGTGTCAATTCAAGGGCAGGGGCCATGGCTGTTGCCAGCACTAGACCGCGCGCCGCCTGGGCGGCCGATCCGGCGCGCTCGCGCGGCCGTTTGCATGCCGAGGAGCCGTCCCCGACCCGCAACGAATTTCGCCGCGATTGCGACCGGGTGATCCATTCGAGCGCCTTTCGCCGGCTCAAGCACAAGACGCAAGTATTCGTTTCTCACGAAGGCGATCATTTCCGCACGCGGCTCACCCATACGCTGGAAGTGACCCAGATCGCGCGCGCGCTGGCGCGCGGGCTCGGCCTCGATGAGGACCTCGCCGAGGCATTGGCGCTGGCCCACGACCTCGGCCATCCGCCCTTCGGCCATGCCGGCGAGCGCGCGCTCGACCAGTGCATGAGCGCCTTCGGCGGCTTCGATCACAATGCCCAGTCGCTGGTGATCGTGACGCGGTTGGAGCGCCGCTACGCGGGCTTCGACGGGCTGAACCTCTCCTGGGAAACGCTGGAGGGCATCGTCAAACACAATGGGCCGCTGGTCGATGCTCACCGGAAAGCCGGTCGAACGCTATGCCGCGCGCGGCGTGCCCAAAGCGATCCTCGACTATTCGCGCAGCCAGGATCTTGAGCTTGCGAGCTACGCCAGCGCCGAAGCGCAGATCGCGGCGATAGCCGACGACATCGCCTACGACGCCCACGACCTCGACGACGGTCTCCGCGCCGGCATGTTCGGCCTCGATGAGTTGGCAAGCCTGCTCACGGTGAAGGATATCCTCGCCCAGGTGCGCACCCGCTACGGCGAAATCGAGCGGCCGCGGCTGGTGAACGAGCTGACGCGCCGGCTGATCGCCCGCATGATCGAGGACGTGATCGCTGAGACCGATCGGCGCGCGGCCGCACTCGCGCTCCGTTCATCGGAAGATGTGCACAAAGCGGGCAAGCCGGTCGCCGGATTTTCCGAACCTGCCGCGGCCACCGACCGCGCGATCAAGGATTTCCTCTCGCCGCGCATGTACCACCATCAGAAGGTGCTCGGCATCATGGGGCAGGCGGAAGGCGTGGTGGCCGACTTGTTTGGCCACTTCATGCGCCGCCCTACCGACCTCCCAGCCGAGTGGCGGATGAACGCAGCCGACGAGCACGCCCGAGCGCGGCGCACCGCCGATTTCATCGCCGGCATGACCGATAGCTACGCTCTCGAACAGCACCGGCGTTTCTTTGACTCGACTCCCGATCTGCGTTAGGCGGCGCGGGCCCTTGCGCCGAGAATTTTCATGAATCCCTATGCAATCTTCGATGGTCACGTGCGCGACGCGGTCGCAGCACTCGTGCGCGACGGCGCGCTGAAGCCCGGTCTCGACACCGGCCGCATCGTGGTCGAGCCGCCGCGCGACGAGAGTCACGGCGATCTCGCCACCAACGCCGCCATGGTGCTCGCCAAGGAAGCGGCGATGAAGCCGCGCGAGCTCGCGGTGATGATCGCGGCCAAGCTCGTCGATGTACCGCAGGTGACCAAGACGGAAGTGGCCGGCCCCGGCTTCATCAATATCTCGCTCGATCCCGCATTCTGGCGCGACGTGCTGAAGGCCGCGCTGACCGCCGCAGGGAATTTTGGCCGCACCGATCTCGGCCACGGCGAGAAGATCAATGTCGAATATGTCTCGGCCAATCCGACCGGGCCGATGCACGTCGGCCACGGCCGCGGCGCCGTGTTCGGCGACGCGCTGGCGAGCCTGCTCGCCTTCACCGGCTTTGCGGTGACGCGCGAGTATTATGTCAACGATGCCGGCGCCCAGGTCGATGCGCTCGCGCGCTCGGCATATCTGCGCTACCGCGAAGCGCTGGGCGACGACATCGGCGCGATTCCGGAGGGGCTCTATCCCGGCGAATATCTCAAGCCCGTCGGCCAATCGCTAGCCAAGACGCACGGCCGCGCACTCCTGCAGAAGCCCGAAGCCGATTGGCTTCCCATCGTGCGCGCCACGGCGATCGATGCGATGCTGGATTTGATCCGCGAGGATCTCGCCGCGCTCTCCATCCGTCACGAGGTGTTCTTCTCGGAGCGCTCGCTCAGCGCCGGCAAGATCGACGAGGTCGCGGCCACCATCGAGACCCTTCGCAAGGCCGGTCACGTCTACGAGGGCCGCCTGCCGCCGCCCAAGGGCCAGGTACCCGAGGATTGGGAAGACCGGGAGCAGACGCTGTTCCGCTCGACCGCTTTCGGCGACGACGTGGACCGTCCGCTCAAGAAATCCGACGGCAGCTACACCTATTTCGCCTCCGACATCGCCTATCACCGCAACAAGCTGGAGCGCGGGTTCAAGGACCTGATCGATGTCTGGGGCGCCGACCATGGCGGCTACATCAAGCGCGTGCAGGCCGCGGTCACGGCGCTCTCCGGCGGCAAGGCGGCCCTCGACGTGAAGCTCATCCAGCTCGTGCGCCTGCTGCGCGCCGGCGAGCCGGTGAAAATGTCGAAGCGGGCGGGGGACTTCGTCACGCTCCGTGAAGTGGTGGACGAGGTCGGCCCCGACCCGGTCCGCTTCATCATGCTGTTTCGCAAGAACGACGCGGTGCTGGATTTCGACCTGGCCAAGGCGATCGAGCAGACGCGGGAGAACCCGGTCTTCTATGTCCAGTACGCCCATGCCCGCGGCCGCTCGGTGTTCCGCAACGCCGCCGAGGCGATTCCCGGCTTGGTCATGGACCCCGCCGCCATCGCCGCCGCCGACTTGAGCAAGCTCACCGACCCGGGCGAAATTGCCCTGATGAAACGGCTCGGCGGCTGGCCCCGGCTGGTCGAATCTGCTGCGTTAACCCATGAGCCGCATCGTCTTGCCTTTTACCTCCACGAACTCGCCAGTGAGTTTCATTTCCAATGGAATCGCGGTAAAGACGTGCCACACTTACGCTTCATTATCGGGGATGATCCGGAAATAACCTTGGTCCGACTAGCACTTGTCCAGGGTGTGGTCGCGGTGCTCGCCTCGGGACTCCAAATTCTGGGGGTGCTTGCACCGGAGGAAATGCGCTAAAGCGCGTCCGGAGCGGCAAGGATGTCCGCAACTAAAGAGACGGGTCGGACTTAATGGCCGACGAAACCAGATACCGGTCCCAAAGGGATCCCGATCACGCGCCGTCCAGGCCGCCTGAAAGCGGGCGGCGGCGCGGAGCCGAGGATCCGTTGGCTGAACTCGCCCGCCTGATCGGGCAGGAAGATCCGTTCGCCGATTTCACCGGCGGCGCGCGTCCGCGCGCCCGCGCCAGTTTGCCGAGCCCCGATCTTCGTTCGGCGCGTCAGGAGCCGCGCTACGACCCGCGCCACGATGACCGCGAGCGCCGTCCGCGCGACTCCTATCGCACTCGTAGCGATGGCGATGACCGTCCGAGCACGCGCGACACCCGCGGCGCCTATAGCTATGGCGCGACGCCACGGCCCGAGCGTGAGCCCGAAGATCGCGCTGCTCCCGCCGAAGGAACCTATGCGCGCCGTCTCGGCGTACGCGATCATCTACCGGCGCGCGGCAAGGAAACCGACGCCGCCTACGACGCCACAGGCGCCAGCAAATACGATCCGGAATATTCCGACGACGCGTATCTTCCCGAGCACGCCGAAGAGGTGATCGAGGACGCGCAGCCCCGGCGTAGCCGCACGGGTCTCGCCATCGTGGCCGCTGTGATCGGCATTGCCATCGTCGGCACCGCCGGTGTGTTCGGCTATCGCGCCGTATTCGGCCCGTCCGCCGGGAGACAACCTCCTATCATCGGCCCGCAGGCCGGCCCGAACAAGATCGTCCCGGGCGGTCCCACTACTCCGGAAAGCACCAAGCAATTCACCGACCGCGTTGGCGGGCCATCCGAACGAATCGTGCCGCGTGACGAGACGCCGATCGACGTGACCGCGCGCACCGGCCGGCCGCCCGTTCCAGGCGCGGCACCAGCCGCTGCTCCGAGCCCTGCTCCTGGCGGTCCGGCGGTCGCACCAGCGCCACAGCAGCCGGCAACGTTCACCGACGGCCCGCGCCGCGTCCGCACCGTGACCGTACGCGCCGATGGCACCGTGGTCGCCGATCCCACACCCACGCCCGCATCTGCTGCACCAGCACGCGTTGCACCAGCACCGACGGCGGCGCCCGCGCGTCCCGGCGCGCCGCCCCTTGCCGTCAACACCTACGCACAGCCGGCCGAGGATCCCGAGCCCGAGGCAACTCCGCCGCCAGCGACGCGCGGACGCGTCACGCCCGCCCCGGCGGCGACGCCGGCTCCGGCTGCCCGCGCTCCCGCGTCCGGACCCGTTTGGCCGCCCATAGCGCAAACGACCGCAGCGCAGCCCACCGGTCCCGTGGGTTCTCAAGTCCGGGTCCAGACCCAGTCGCCGACGATCCAGACTCCGCCGCCGCCGGCCGGCTACGTCGTTCAAGTCAGCTCGCAGCGAACCGAGGCAGAGGCCCAGGCCGCCTGGGCAAATCTGCAATCGCGCTATGGCTCGGTGCTCGCCGGCCGTCAGGCCACGATCCGCCGCGCCGACCTCGGCGATCGCGGGACGTTCTATCGGGCCCAGATCGGCCCATTCGGCAATCGCGACGACGCCAACACACTCTGCCAGAACCTGAAGGCAGCGGGCGGCGAGTGCGTGGTCCAACGCAACTGAACGGCCTGAATTTCCCCGAAACGAACCTCGCCGGGCTTGACGCTCGGGCGCGACGCACTTAGGCCGCAACCATGCCTATCTGCGCCTGCATCCTCGGCTGCGCCGCACTCCAACTCACGCCGGACGAGCGCGCGTTTTTCGCAAAGGTTCAGCCGTTCGGCTTGATTCTGTTCAAGCGCAACGTCGAGAATCCGGCTCAGGTGATTGAATTGATTCGATCATTCCGCGCCGCCGTCGGCCGCGTGGACGCGCCGGTGCTGATCGACCAAGAGGGCGGCCGCGTGCAGCGCCTGGGGCCGCCGAATTGGCCCTCGTTTCCGCCGGCCGCCCATTTCGGCGAGATTTACGCGCGCGATCCAGCCAAAGGCATCGCCGCGGCCCGCCTTGGCGGCCGATTGATCGCAGCCGAGCTTTCCGCCCTAGGGATCAACGTGGATTGCCTGCCGGTTGCCGACCTGCGCCGGCCTGAAGGCCATGGCGTGATTGGCGATCGTGCCTATGGCCCGGACCCGGAAACCGTGAGCCGGCTTGGCCGCGCCGCCGCCGATGGACTGCTTGAGGGCGGCGTGCTTCCGGTGGTCAAACACATGCCCGGGCATGGCCGCGCCCGCGCCGATACGCATCACGAATTACCGGTCGTGGAAACGCCGCTCAATGAGCTCGAGCGCACCGATTTCGAGGCGTTCCGGCTCTTGAACGACCTGCCCATCGGCATGACCGCGCACGTGGTCTATGCCGCGATCGATGCCAAACGGCCGGCGACTATCTCGCCCACCATCATCGACGAAGTGATCCGCGGCCGCATCGGCTTCGACGGGCTGCTCCTGACCGACGATCTTTCCATGCAGGCGCTTTCGGGCAGCCTCGGCGCCCGCACCAGCGCCGCCTTCGCAGCCGGTTGCGACATCGCGCTCCACTGCAATGGCAAGCTGCCGGAGATGGAGGAGGTCGCCCGCGATTCGCCGCCGCTTCAAGGGAACGCCGAAAGGCGGGCCAATGCCGCGCTTTCGCGCCTGAAAACAAGGCCCAGCAACGTCGATGTAGCGGAGGCGCGGGCGCGCTTTTCCGCTATGATTGCGGCCTGACTCGCGGAATCGCCATGGAACCCGAAACGCCCGCTTTCGAGCTGCAACCCGTCGAGCTTGCCACCGGCGAGCAAGCGCTGGTCGTCGATGTGGCCGGATTCGAGGGCCCGCTCGATCTTTTGCTCGCGCTCGCGCGCACCCAGGAGGTCGATCTCTCGAAAATCTCGATCCTGGCGCTGGCCGACCAGTATCTTGCCTTCATCGAGCGCGCGCGCGATCTGCGCATCGAGCTCGCTGCCGACTATCTGGTGATGGCGGCCTGGCTTGCGTATCTGAAATCGCGGCTGCTTTTGCCCGAACCGCCCGAGGCCGATCAACCGTCTGCCGCGGATCTTGCCGCCAATCTCGCGCGCCGCCTGCAGCATCTGGAAAAGATCCGCCAGGCCGGCGCCCAGCTCATGAGCCGCGACCGCCTCGGCCAGCATTTCTTCGCGCGCGGCGAGCCGGAGATGGGCAGCGAAACTCCGCGCGCCCCGGTTACCGCAACGCTCTACGATTTGCTTTCCGCCTATGCGGTCCAGCGGCAGAAGAAGGCGCTCTCCCACCTCAAGATGGGCCACCGCGTGGTCTGGTCGCTCATCGAAGCGCGCGCCGCGCTGGAGCGGCTGATCGGCAGTGCCGGCGACTGGACCGAGCTCGACCATTATCTCATCGCCTACATCGTCGAGCCTTCCATGCGCGCCACCGTCTTCGCCTCGACTTTCGCCGCCACCCTCGAAATGGTGCGCGAGGGGCAAGTCGAGGTGCAGCAGCAATCCGCTTTCGCGCCGCTTTGGGTTCGCAAGCGCGTACGCAAACTTCACCTAATAATGGAGGAAACCGGCAGTGACCGCGTTACGCGCTCGAAATCTGCACCTTGCCGCCGCGAATTCGGACAAGAATCCGGCCGTGAGCGACGAAGCCTTGCGCATCCTCGAAGCGCTACTGTTCGCGGCTCCGGAGCCTCTGGACGAGGAAATGCTGGCCGCCCGCGTGCCCGAGGGCACGGATCTCAAACAGGCGCTCGCCAAGCTCGCGGAGCACTATACCGAGCGCGGCGTGCAGCTCGTGCGCGTGGCCGGCAAGTGGGCGCTGCGTACCGCGCCGGACCTGCGCCATTTCCTGGCGCTGCCCACGCCCGAAGCGAAGAAACTTTCGCGCGCCGGCATCGAGACGCTCGCCATCGTCGCCTATCACCAGCCGGTGACGCGCGCCGAGATCGAAGAAATCCGCGGCGTCACCATCTCCAAGGGCACGCTTGATATCCTGATCGAAGTCGGCTGGGTGCGCTTGCGCGGCCGCCGCAAGGTGCCGGGCCGTCCGGTCACCTATGGAACCAACGAGGCCTTCCTGGTTCATTTCGGCCTCGACTCGATCGACGACCTGCCGGGTCTCGAAGAACTGCGCGGCGCCGGATTCTTCGACGGCCGCCTGCCGCCGGAATTCTCCATGCCGATGCCGAACGACGACCCGAGCCTGCGCGACGACGAGGATCCGCTCGGCGACGAGCCGCTCGATCTTTTGCTGTCGCCGGAACCCGAAGCGGAGGAAGGCCCCGCGGCCGGGCCGCCCGCGAAAAGGGAGTGAGGCGTGGTTGAGTTGAGTGTTGCGTCGCGTATCCGCACTCCCGCTTCGATCGCCGCCAGTCTTGCCTTCGAGGACGTGCGCCATTCCTATGGCGCGGTCGAGAGCGTGCGCGGTGTTTCGCTCTCTATCGCGCCGGGCGAAGTGGTGGCGCTGGTCGGCCATTCCGGCTGCGGGAAAACCACGCTCCTGCGCATCGCCGCCGGACTCGAGCAGCCGAGCAGCGGACGAATTCTCCTCGACGGCCTCGAAATCTCCGGCCCCGAAGCGTTCCTGCCGCCGGAGCGGCGCGGCATCGGATTCATGTTCCAGGACTATGCGCTGTTTCCGCATCTCTCCAATCTCGCCAATGTCATGTTCGGACTGCGCGGCCTGTCGCGCGCCGATGCCGAGCGCACCGCACGGCTATCGCTCGAACGCGTCGGCCTGAAAAATCTCGCCGACGAATATCCCCATGTGCTCTCCGGCGGCGAGCAGCAACGCGTGGCGCTCGCCCGCGCCATGGCGCCGCGGCCGGCGGTGATCCTGATGGACGAGCCGTTCTCCGGCCTCGACCGGCGGCTGCGCGACGCCACCCGCGCCGACACGCTCGCGATCCTGCGCGAAGCGCGCGCCACCGCGCTGATCGTCACCCACGATCCCGAGGAGGCGATGCGGATCGCCAACCGCATCGCGCTGATGCGCGAGGGCAAACTCGCCGAAGTCGGGCTGCCGCGCGATCTCTATCTCAAACCCAAGAGCCTGTTCGCCGCGCGCTTCTTTTGCGAGATGAGCGAATTTTCCGGCACCGCGCGCAACGGCCGCATCGAGACGCCGCTCGGAACATTTTCGAGCAACGGCATCGACGGCCCGGCGATCGCCTGCGTGCGGCCGCAGGGCATCCGGATCGGACCCGCCGGCCAGGGCGTGCCCGGCCGCATCGTCACCCGCCATTTCCTGGGTGTGGTCGATCTTTTCGAGATCGTGGTTTCCGGCGTCGAGGCCCCGGTACAGGCCCGCGTGCGGGACGCCGGAAAATGGGCGCCCGGCGCGGACGTGGGCCTTTCCGTCGACCCGGCCGAAGTTCTTGTTTTTGCCGCGCCGGCGGCATAGGTTGCCCCCGACAAGCTAGCGGCGTGGAAAACGGCCCTACGCGCCTGCACACCGCCAGCGGAGGAACTTCAATGGGTGGTTTGAGTATTTGGCACTGGCTCGTCGTGCTTGTGGTCGTGCTGTTGCTGTTCGGCCGGAACAAGATTTCCGACCTGATGGGCGACATGGCCAAGGGCATCAAGTCGTTCAAGCGCGGCATGGCCGACGACGAGACCGCGGAAAAGCCTGCGGACCCCAAAGTCATCGACAATAAGTCGCCCCAAGCGGCCCCGTCGGCGCAGACCGAAAAGAAGATCGGCTGAGGCCGGCTTCTTGAGCCTGCGAGGGAGGGCCCGCGCTTTCCGGGCCCGCTAGACCATGTTCGATATCGGTTGGGGCGAACTGCTCGTCATCGGCGTCGTGGCGCTCCTGGTCGTCGGACCGAAGGAGCTGCCATCGCTTTTGCGCACGCTCGGGCAGGGCATGACCAAGCTTCGCCGCATGGCCTCCGAGTTCCAGGGCCAATTTCAGGAAGCGATGCGCGAGGCGGAAATCGCCGACCTCAAGAAGGAAGCCGACAAACTCGCCGAGAGTGCGGCCTCGATGAACCCGCTCGGGCAAGTCGAGAAGATCGGCGACGACTTGCAGAAGGCGCTCGACACGCCTTCCGCGGAGGCGCCGGTCGTACCGCCCGAGCTGGAGCAGCCGGTACCTGAGCCGGTCCTTCCGCCGCCGCCCGAGCCCGCACCCGTCGTGTTGCCCGAGCCGCCTGCGAAAGCAGAGCAACCGTCCGCGCCCCCGCAGACGGCCGAGGGGAATCGCGCATGAGCGATGCGGACATCGACGCCACCAAGGCGCCCTTGATGGATCACCTGATCGAGCTGCGCTCGCGGCTGATCAAGGCGCTGATCGCGTTCTTCCTCACCATGATCCTGTGCTTCGTGTTCGCGAAGTACATCTACAATATCCTGCTGTTTCCCTTCGAGCTTGCCGCCGGTTCCGGCGTCACCGTGAAACTGATCTACACCGCGCCGCAGGAATTTTTGATCACGCAGATCAAGCTCGCGCTGTTCGGCGCCGCGTTCCTGTCGTTCCCGGTGGTGGCGACGCAGATCTACATGTTCGTGGCGCCCGGCCTCTACAAGCACGAGCGCGGCGCTTTCCTGCCGTACCTGATCGCGACGCCGATCTGCTTCCTGCTCGGCGCGATGTTCGTCTATTTCATCGCCATGCCGCTCGCCATGCGCTTCTTCCTCGGCATGCAGCAGCTGGGCGGCGATGGGCAGGCCGAGATCGCTCTGCTGCCGCGTGTGTCGGAATATCTCTCGCTCATCATGGCGCTGATCTTCGCCTTCGGCATCTGCTTCCAGCTGCCGGTGATCCTGACGCTGCTCGCGCGCGTTGGCTTCATTAATGCCCAATGGCTGCGCGACAAGCGGCGCTACGCCATCGTGGTCGTGTTCGTGATCGCGGCGGTGCTGACGCCGCCCGACGTGATCAGCCAGCTGGCGCTGGCCTTCCCGACGCTGCTCTTGTACGAGGTGTCCATCTACCTCGTGGCCATGGTCGAGAAGAAGAAAGCCGCGGCGGATGCGGCCGCGGCGAGCCCTGCGCCGGAAGCGCCGCCGAGCGCGCCGGAAAGCATCCCGCCAAGCACGCCTGCGACATAAGTCTGACGCGCAAGGCCGGGCTATAATCGCCCGCCAAAGCCAATTCTGCAGAGCCTCTCATGTTCGATCCCAAATGGGTGCGCGACCATCCGGACCTGCTCGACCGCGGGCTGCAGCGCCGCGGCCATCGAGCCCGCGTCCGTGCGCCTGCTCGCGCTCGACGAGACGCGCCGCGCGGTTATCGTAAAGCTTCAAGCGCTGCAAGAGCGCAGAAACGCCGCTTCCAAGGAAGTGGGCGAGGCCAAGGCGAAGAAGGACGAGGCCCGCGCCAAGGCGCTTATGGCCGAGGTCGGCAAAATCAAGGAGGACATGCCGAAGCTTGAAGAGGAGCAGCGCGCGGCGGAGAAGGTGCTCGACGACGCGATGGCGGAACTGCCGAATATTCCCGCCGACGACGTGCCCGATGGCATAGACGCGAGCGCCAACAAGGAGCGTCACAAACACGGCACACCGAAACAATACAATTACAAGCCCAAGCAGCATTTCGATCTCGGCGAGGCGCTCGGGCTGATGGATTTCGAAACCGCCGCGAAGCTCTCCGGCGCTCGCTTTGTGGTTCTCAAGGGCGCGCTCGCACGGCTGGAGCGGGCGCTCGGCCAGTTCATGCTCGATCTGCATGTGAGCGAGCATGGATACGTGGAAATTAATCCGCCGGCAGTCGTGCGTGATGATGTGATGTTCGGCACCGGGCAGTTGCCAAAATTTAGCAACGATCAATTTCGCGTCGAAACAGAAGAGGTACAACGAAAGCAGGCTTACGCGAACTTTGAGCAAGACCGAACAGCAGTCTTGGATTACGCAGAAAAGAAGGGGATTGAAGCCGCACGCAAAGCAGAGCTTCAGGTTCTAGGTTTTGTGTATCGACCGACCCCAGATCGCCGCTGGCTAATCCCCACCGCCGAAGTTCCGCTCACCAATCTTGTCCGCGAATCCATCGTCGAGGAATCCGACGCTGCCGCTCCGCTACACCGCTTGCACGCCCTGTTTCCGCGCCGAGGCCGGCGCCGCGGGCAAGGACACGCGCGGCATGATCCGCCAGCACCAGTTCACCAAGGTGGAGCTGGTCTCGATCACCACTCCCGAGCAATCCGCCGCCGAGCACGAGCGCATGCTGACTTGCGCCGAGGCCGTGCTGAAGAAGCTCGAGCTTCCGTTCCGCACCGTGACGCTCTGCGCCGGCGACATGGGCTTTGCCGCGCAGAAGACCTACGACATCGAGGTCTGGCTCGCGGGCGAGGGCGCCTACCGCGAAATCTCCTCCTGCTCGAACTGCGGCGAGTTCCAGGCCCGCCGCATGCAAGCGCGCTTCCGGCCCAAGGGCAACAAGCACGTGCAGCCCGTTCATACGCTCAACGGCTCCGGCGTCGCCGTCGGCCGCGCGCTGATTGCGGTGCTGGAGAACTATCAGGACGAGGGCGGCGCCATTGCCATTCCCGACGCCTTGCAGCCCTATATGGGCGGCATCACCCGCATCGAAAAACCCGCGTAACCGGCTGAACGAATCCAAATGCGCATTCTCGTCACCAACGACGACGGCATCCACGCCGAGGGCCTCGACGTCTGCGCGCGCATCGCGCAGGCGCTGTCCGACGACGTCTGGGTGGTGGCGCCCGAGTTCGACCAGTCCGGCGTCTCGCACTCGCTCTCGCTCAACGATCCGCTGCGCCTGCGCAAGGTCGACGAGCGCCGCTTCGCGATCAAAGGCACGCCGACCGACTGCGTGATCATGGCGGTGCGCCACATCCTCGCCGACAAGCGGCCCGACCTGATCCTGTGCGGCGTCAATCGCGGGCAGAACCTGGCCGAGGACGTGATCTATTCCGGCACCGTGGCCGGTGCGCTCGAGGGCGTGGTGCTGAACGTGCCGGCGATCGCGCTCTCGCAATGCTACGGCTTCGAGACGCGCCAGTCGCCGCACTTCGCCACCGCCGAGAAGCACGCGCCCGATCTGGTGCGCCGCCTGCTCGCCGAGACCATTCCGTCCGGCGTGCTGGTCAACGTGAATTTTCCCGATTGCCCGCCCGGCGAAGTGCGCGGTATTTCCGCGACCGCGCAGGGCCGCCGCGATCCCGGCTTGCTCCGCATCGAGCCGCGCCATGACGGCCGCGGCAATCCCTATTACTGGATCGCCTTCGAGCGCCGCCCGCGCTCCGGCGCGCCCGGCACCGACATCGCCGCGGTAGAAGACAAGTGTATCGCCGTGACGCCCTTGCGGCTCGATATGACCGACGAGCCGTTCATGACGCGGCTCGCCGCGCTGCTCTCGAATTCCAAATGAACGCCAAGCCCGATCCGCTCGCCGAAGAGCGCATGGAGTTCCTGCTCGGCATGCGCCGCCGCGGCGTGCAGGATGTCCGCGTGCTGCGCGCGCTGGAGCTGGTGCCGCGCGAGCGCTTCGTCGAGGAAGGCCAGGCGGACATCGCCTATGCCGATCAGGCGCTGCCGATCTCCTGCGGCCAGACCATCAGCCAACCCTATGTGGTGGCGGCCATGACCGAGGCGCTGGCGATCGAGCCCACCCACAACGTGCTCGAGATCGGCACCGGCTCGGGCTATCAGGCCGCCATCCTCGCGCATCTCGCCGGTAAGGTCGTCTCCATCGAGCGCTACAAGACGCTCGCCGACGTCGCCCGCGCACGGCTGAAGGCGCTCGGCCTCGACAATGTCACCGTGATCGCCGCCGACGGCGCGCTCGGCGCGCCCGAGTTCGCCCCCTTCGACCGCATCATCGTCACCGCCGCGGCGGCCGAAATTTCGCCCGCCTGGCAGGAGCAATTGAAGGAAGGCGGCATCATGGTCGTGCCGATCGGACCCGCGGGCGGCGTACAGACGCTCGCCAAGCTCACCAAGCAGGGCGGCGAGTTCAAGCGCGAGGAGCTGATGGCCGTCCGCTTCGTTCCGCTGGTGGCAGGCCGAGCCGAAGCCACCTGAAACGCCGATCCCGCTGGCCCGGCAGCGAAAATCGATCCGTGGCCGCATTCCGTTAAGCCGCTATTTACCCTTGCAGCGTCTACTCGGGCCTCAAGTTGCGTTCCGAGTGGGTTGTCATGCGTATCGAGAAAACAGCGTTTCCGCGCCTTGTCGCGCTTGGCTTTGTCGGCCTCGCGGCGGCTGCCTGTAGCCAGGAGACCGGGCGCTTCGGCGATCCATTTTCCAACCCGTTCCAGTCGCGGCCGGCCGCAGGTATCGGCCGCGCCCGACACCGCGCCGACCGGCACGGTGGTGAGCCAGCCGCTCGCGCCCGCGCAGGTCGCCACGGTTCCGGCCGCACCGGCGCCGGTCGCCATGCAACCCGCTTACATCCCGCCGACCACCGGCACGACGCCGGCCAAGACCGGCTGGGATAGGAGCGGCGGCACCATCGTAACCGTCAAGCACGGCGACACGGTCGACACGATTTCGCGCCGCTACGGCGTTCCCCAATACGCGCTGCTCGGCGCCAACAATCTCCCGAACGGCTCGCGCCTGCAGCCCGGCCAGAGCATCGTGATCCCGGTCTATCACCACGGCACCCAGACGCCCGCGAGCCCGGTCGCAGCCAAGCCCGCCCAGAAGAACGCTCTCACCCACAAGATCGCGCACGGCGATACGATCTATTCGCTCGCGCGCCGCTACAAGAAGAGCCCGGGCGAAATCGCGCGCGCCAACGGCCTCGACCTGAACACGAAGCTGCGCATCGGCCAGACGCTTTCGATACCGGGCGCCGCGCTCGCGGCAAAGCCGACACCCGCGCCGGCCCCGCGCGCTTCCGCTCCGCAGCCCAAGCGCGCCGAAGCGCCAGTGCTGCAGAAGCCCGCGACTGAAACGGTCGCCAACGTCAATCCCGCGACTCCCGAACCGGCGCCCGTGCTTTCCGGCCCGCCGCAATTCCGCTGGCCGGTGCAGGGCCGCATCATTTCCGCCTTCGGCCCCAAGCCGAACGGCCAGCACAACGACGGCTTCAATATCGCGGTGCCCGAGAACACGCCGATCAAGGCGGCCGAGGACGGCATCGTGGCGTACGCCGGCAACGAGCTGAAGGGCTACGGCAATCTCGTGCTCATTCGCCATGCCGACGGCTGGGTCACGGCCTACGCCCACGCCAGCGCCGTCATCGTGCGGCGCGGCGAGAGCGTGAAGCGCGGCCAGGTGATCGCGCGCGCCGGGCAGACCGGCGGCGTGGTGACGCCGCAAGTCCATTTCGAGATCCGCAAGGGCTCGCAGCCGGTCGATCCGGCGCAGCACCTGAAGACCGCGGGCTGAGATCGCCTCTAGGATTAGACCTCCAAGGCGCGATACGCGGGGCGGCCAGTCCTCTAGGGGGCACTGAGCCGCCCCACGGTTTTTCAATTTCCGTCATTGCCGGGCTTGTCCCGGCATCCCGATAAGGAGGGCAGTGCGTCCCTAAGCGGGATGCGCGGGTCAAGCCCGCGCATGACGAATGAGTGTGTTTCGCGACGGCCTCACCCCTTCGGCTTGTTGCTCGGCCAGTTGTGCGTCTCGCCGGTGGCGTCGCGGCACCAGCGATAGAACGCGTCATAAAGCAACATCCCGGCCTCGAGCTGCTCGAGATCGTCCGCGTACATGCGCGACAATCCGAACGAGGCGGCCACCAGGCCCGCGGCTTCGGGCACCAGATCGAGCCGCGCGGTGTCGGCGCCGCGCACGATCTTCGCGAGATGCAGCAAGGGCTCGGTGCCGATGCCGAACTCCTCGACCATCACATCGAACGTGCAGCGCTCGCCGCGATGGCTCCAGAACACGCCCTCGATATCGTAGGGCGCGCCCGCGAAGCGCTCGGCCACGGCCTTCACCTCGGCCGGCGCCACGAACAGAAACACCGCGTTCGGATCGACGAAGCGCTTGATCAACCACGGGCAGGCGATGCGATCGACTTTCGGCCGCTCGCGCGTGACCCAGATCGTGCGGCCTTGCGGGTCCTGCGGCGGCATTTTCGACGTATTGACGAGCGGCAGGCCCGCCGCCTTCCAGGCCTCGAAGCCGCCCTCGGCGACGTCGGCGGGCACGCCCGCGTGCCGAGCAACGCGGCGACGCCCTGGCTCAGCTTCTGGCCTCTTCTGGCAGAGCACGATGGCCGAGTGGCCGTTCAACTCCGCGGCCCAGTTCGATGCGTTGGCGTGCGTGCGCCGCACCGAGCCGGGCACCAGGCGCGGATCGAGCGCGAAGTCCTCGACGGTGCGGACATCGACGAGCACGGGCGATTTCGGCGTGCCGACCAGGCGCGCCAGCTTTTCAATGGAGATCGTATTGATCGACGACATGATGCGTCCTCCGGTTCATGGGACGCGATGCTTCGGCATGTCGCCTCGTGGGGAGATCGCTATCCCCAGGAGGGGGAATAGAAGGCCGGAGTGAAAATCTGTCAAGTTGCGTTGTTCCTCGCATGACGGGGCGTTCTCGCGCCGCGTTTCGCGGCCGAGGGATGGGAGGAAGGGGGCCGGAGCGCCTTTGGGCGCAACGGTCTTCCTTTTCGCGCCAGCCGGCGGGCTGCGAACCCGCAGGAGAGGGCGCGTATCGCCCTCCGGCGCTCCAGCTCGGCGATTTCGGACCTCGGGCCGCGCTTTTCGTGAGCCGTTCCAGGCTCTCCGTCAGCGAGCTCCTCGCGCCGGCTCTTAGTGGCCGGAGGCGGGGCCCCGAGACCTCCCGAGTGCGCGGCTGCGAACCGCGCCCGCGGGCGCCGACCCCGCTCCACCTCAAGAACGCCTCTAGAAGCGCCCCTTCGTGAGCGGGATGGCTGGAATAAAGTCCTAGAAAAGGGCGAAAGTGAGGCGCGATTCTTGATCTCCGCTAATGACCCGAAAGAGACATTCCGAAGCGAAGCAACTATATTTAAGTCGATTTGAATCTCGTCCAGAAGTGAATTCGGAGTAAGGCTATGATAACTCGAAACTTGCTAGCAGTGCTGGCCTTTTCTGCCTTCATCTCAATTCCAGTCCGGGCGCAGGAACCGCTCGTCACCTACAAATCCTTGAGCCCGGAGCTTGCGCTCAATCTTGCCCGTGCTGCGCTCGCGGATTGCCAACGGCGGGGCTATCAGGTGGCGGTTGCGGTCGTCGACCGCTTCGGCGTGACTCAGGTAATGCTGCGGGACCGTTTTGCCGGTCCGCATACGCCAGCGACGGCGTCCGGCAAGGCTTGGACCGCGGCGAGTTTCCGCACCAACACGACTGAGCTTCACGCCATCAGCCAGCCGGGGATGATGCAGGCGGGTATGCGCAATCTGCCCGGCGCGGTGATTATTGGCGGAGGCATGATTGTTGAATCGAGCGGTTCCCTGGTCGGCGCGATCGGCGTCTCCGGGGCACCAGGCGGTGATGCGGATGATGCCTGCGCCAAGGCCGGTATAGAGGCGATCCGCGACAAGCTCGATTTCTAACGATCGTTGGCAGCTAACGACCACTTCTGGCACGAAGCGGACAACTAGCTGGACCTAACACTATCCCTTCGAGGCCACCCTCTCGACTGCCACCTCCTACTCGAACTGCAACGTCGCGCGACCTAATTCTTCGCAAACACCTTCTTCTCCCCCTCGGTGATCTCCTATATCACGAACGGGCCTTCCTTGGTCCCGCTCATGCCCGGCGAGCCAAGCGGCATGCCCGGCAGCAAGCTTTTTGCGGATGCTCTATGCTATCGTCCACTCAGTTCCGGAGCTAATCTGGAAAAAATCGTACGCGCTTTCAGACATTTCGTTCGGGAGCGAAATCCGTTCACCAGGGAAGCACACAATGTATGCCGTCATCGGCGCGACAGGAAACACTGGCAGGGCCATTGTCAAGGAACTCAAAGCTCTGGGTGAAAATCCGCTCTGCGTGGTCCGCAATGCCGACAAGGCACGCGAAGTACTGGGCGCCGACGCCAAAATCGCGGTTGCCGACGTCAGCGACCGCGCCGGGATGGAGCAGGCCCTCAAGGGCATCAAGCGTGTGTTCGTCGTCACCGGCCACAACCCGCAATCGGGCGACCAGCAGATCAGCATCCTGAACGCCGCCAAAGCGGCGGGTGCCGAGTTTTTCGTCAAGGTATCGGGCGGCCGGGCGGTGGTCGGCCCCGACGTGGAGTTGATCGTCGGCCGCGGTCATTTCGCCGTCGAAGAGGCGATGAAGAAAAGCGGGCTTGCCTGGTGCATCCTCAGTCCCGGCCTGTTCATGCAGAACACGCTGACGGCCGCGGCGTCGATCAAGAACGACAGCAAGATGGTGCTGCCGTTCGCCAAGGATTTGCCGCTCGCCTTGATCGACGTGCGCGATAACGGCGCGCTCGGTGCGCGCGTGCTGCGCGATCCGGCCAAGCACGCCGGCAAGGTCTACGAATTTACCGGCGTCACCACCAATTACGAGGAGTTCGCCAAGGTCTTCTCCGAAGTGTTGGGCCGCCCGATCGCCTATGTCGCGGCCTCGCTCGAGGCGGCCGAGCAGGGAATGAAAGCCCGCAACATGCCCGACTGGCTGGTCGGCCACCTGATCGCGATGGCGCGCGCCGGCGGCAAAGGCGCATTCTCGAAGGAAAACACGCAGCCGATCCGCGACATCGTCGGACGCGCGCCGATCACGACCCGGCAGTTCGTTCAGGACCACAGAGCCGCCTTTGCCTGAGCCTGCGGTTTTGCCTGTTGCGGCCTAGGCGACTGTTATTGACGTCTGCTTGTGACCCTAATCGGACCTACAAGGCTGCGCAGAGGTCGGGGATTGGTATAGCCAGCCCTTCTTGAAGCACTGTGGATCGTTCCGCTGGACTTACTTTGGGCGAAAGCATCGGGCGATCCGAATTTAGTGGTGATGGGTTCTAAGGGTGGGTTATTGGAACAATCTGTTGGATGCCAACTGCATGTTGGCCGGCTGCGCAACGCTGGCCACACTGGCGCAACGGTCAACGTTAAACTAACATTCCACTCGGACCTTTCAGTGGGGCCGATCAATCCAGCCCACGCATTGTTAAGCCGCATTCCGGCGCGTCGCGGCCGCCATGAGCGAGGGAGAGGGAGTACTCCAATGAATCCAAACAAAGCACTTTGGGAAAAAGGCGACTTTACTCGCATTGCGGAGAGTATGAGAGAGAGCGGAGAGGCGCTCGTCAAAGGACTCAGAATCACAAAAGGGCTCAAGGTTTTGGATCTCGGATGCGGCGATGGAACGACGGCATTACCGGAGGCGAGACTTGGAGCGGACGTGTTGGGCGTCGATATCGCAAGTAACCTCGTAGAGGCTGGGAACAAGCGCGCCAAGGAGCAGGGCCTCACGAACTGCAAGTTTCAGGAAGGCGATGCGTCAAATTTGCAAGGGCTGAAAGATCATTCTTTTGACCTCGTCGTGAGCATCTTTGGAGCCATGTTCGCGCCAAAGCCGTTTGATGTCGCCAAGGAGATGGTGCGCGTGACCCGGGCCGGTGGTCGGATCATTATGGGAAACTGGATTCCAAATGATCCGACACTGGTAGCGCAAATCCTGAAAATCAGCTCCTCGTATTCGCCGCCACCGCCGGAAGGCTTCATTAGCCCTATGACGTGGGGGATCGAGAACAATGTGATAGAGCGATTTACAGGCGCGGGGGTTCCGAAAGAGAAAATATCCTTCGTCAGAGATACGTTTACCTTCAACCTTCCCGGCGCACCGTCAGAGCTCGTCGATAGATTCAGAAAATACTACGGGCCAACCATGAATGCATTCGAAGCTGCAGAAAAGAACAGTCGAGCCGGCGAGCTGCAGAAGGAGCTGGAAGTTCTGTTCAACAGCCAAAACAAGAGCCCAAGCAAGGATTCCACCTCCATTCCTGCGACCTTCTTGCGGGTTACTGTTGCGCTTGATTAGCCAGCCATGTTTCGCGCAGATGTCCACGGCAACTATGGCGAAACAGTTTTGCCTATGCGGGACGGGCTCCCCAAGCTGAAGGATTTTCCCAAGGAGTTTGGCAGCTCAGGCGAAGTCGTGCCGGAATGAAGGGTGTCAAAAAAGATTGGCACAAAGCGGACTATCAGCCGGACCTGACACTACCCCTCGAAGCCGCGCCAACCGATCCGGCGCCTCTCACGCGAACAGCAACGCCACACGCCTACTCTCTCGCAAACACCTTCCTCTCGCCCTCCGTGATCTCGTAGATCACGAACGGGCCTTCCTTGTTCCCGCCCATGCCCGGCGAGCCGAGCGGCATGCCCGGCAGCGAGATGCCCTTGATCGCCGGCCGCTCGCGCAGCAGCTTGCGGATCGGGTTGATCCCGACGTGCCCCTCGATCACGTAGCCCTCGAGCAGGATGGTGTGGCAGCCCTCGAACTCGGGCCGCACGCCGTGCAGCTTCTTCACGCCTGCGAGGTCCGGCGTCTCGATGACCTTCACCCGGATGCCGTTGCGCTTCAGATACGCGGCGTGACCCTCGCAGCAGGTGCAATCGGGCGACTTGTAGAGCGTGGCCTGTTTCGGCTCTTCCGCCGCGCGCGCGGGCTGGGCGAGCGCAAGGGTGAGAAGAATTAAAGCGAGAAGCCGCATTTTCCGCTCCTTCAATTTCGCGATTTTGCCCTCAAGACTGCCGGCCGGCATTCTACACGATCTACCACGCCGGGCGGCCGTCCTCGATCAAACGATCTTGAGCAAGAAAAAGAGCGACTCCCGCCGCGGTGCAGCCGGCGAGCGTGAAGACCATGCCGATCCTGAGCACAAACATGGCGGCGACCGCCGCAAGCGCCAGGATGAGCGCCCACGGATCGACGCTCGCGAGCACCGGCGCGGCGAAGGAAAGTCCGAAGCCGCGCACCGGCCAGGTTTCGCGGAAGATCGTGTGCACCGAAAACCAGATCGCAAGATTCAGGATCACGCCGACAACCGCCGCGGTGATCGCCGACAGCGCGCCCGCGAGCGCGCGGTTGCCGCGCACCTTCTCGATGAACGGCGCGCCGAGGAATATCCAGAGGAAGCACGGCGTGAACGTGACCCAGGTCGCCAGCAATCCGCCGAGCGTGCCGGCAAGCAGCGGCGAAAGCCCGCCGGGCTCGCGGAACGCCGCCAGAAAGCCGACGAACTGCAGCACCATGATCAGCGGCCCCGGCGTGGTCTCGGCCATGCCGAGGCCGTCGAGCATTTCGCTGGCGCTGAGCCAGCCGTGGTTTTCGACCGCCTGCTGCGCCACATAAGCCAGCACCGCATAGGCGCCGCCGAAAGTAACCAGCGCCATCTTGCTGAAGAACACCGCGATCTGGCTGAACACATTGGCCTGTCCCAACCCGATCAGCAGCGCGAACACCGGAACCAGCCAGAGCGCGAGCCATACGGCGGACACCAGCAATGCCCATCGAAGATTGGGCCGCGCGTGCGGCGGCAACTCGTCGCCGAGCAGACTGTCCTGATCCTGGGCTGGCCCTTTGCCGGCCGGTCCATGGCCCGCCGCCCGGAACGCGGGATGCCCGGCGCGCCCGCCGAAAAAGCCAATCAGCCCAGCCGCAACAATGATGACGGGAAAGGGCACGTCGAAAAAGAAAATCCCGATGAAAGCGGCCGCGGCGAGCCCGAGCATGACATTGCTCTTGAGCGCGCGTTTGCCGATCCGCATCACCGCTTCCAGCACGATCGCGAGCACCGCGGCCTTGAGCCCGAAGAACAGCGCCGTGACGATGCCGAGCTTGCCGAACAGGACGTAGATGTAGCTGAGCGCCATGATGGCGATCACGCCCGGCAGGATGAAGAGCCCGCCGGCCATGATGCCGCCCGCGGTCCGGTGCATCAGCCAGCCGATATAGGTTGCCAGCTGCTGCGCCTCGGGCCCGGGCAGCAGCGTGCAATAATTGAGCGCGTGCAGAAAGCGGCTCTCGGAGATCCAGCGCTTCTCCTCGACCAGAATGCGATGCATGACCGCGATCTGGCCGGCGGGTCCGCCGAAACTAAGTGCCGCGACTTTCAGCCATACGCGCACGGCTTCGGCGAACGACGGGTGAGGGCGCGGCAATTTTTCATTCGGGAGCGTGCTGCTCGACGACATGGTGCGTCCTTGCAGTCAAACCGGACGCGATGCTTCGGCATGTCGCCTCGTGGGGAGATCGCAATCCCCATGCGCAGATTAGAAGGACGGGGTGAAACCCTGTCAAGCCGACGCTACGCGCGCACTATGCACGCACCGTGCGCGGTTCCCAGCGAGCGGCAAGGCTGGCGCGTGTCACCGCGCGCGCGGCATAGCCGGCGCCCCAGACGAACCGCATCAGCGGCCCGAAGCTCTTCAGCGCGCTCGATCCCGCGAAATGCAGTCCCGGCGCTGTGGATTCGAATCCGGCCGAAAGCGACCGGGTATCCGTCGGCGCGCTCGATCCCGGCGAGCAGCGCAGGGGAGAGGATGCCGAGCTTCGCGATATCGATCTTGTAGCCCGTCGCGCACAGCACATGGTCGAACAGCCCTTGCTCGCCGTTATCGAGCCGCACCGTGACCTGGCTTCCCTCGACCCGGACGCCAACAATGTTGCGGCCGGCATTGATCCGGATTTTTGAAGCGCGCGGCCTGAGCCACGCGGTAGCCGCGGGCTTCAGGCACCGCACTGCGAGCCGGTCGCGAACCTTGCCCGGCAAGTGGCGCACCAGCGCCGGCGCATCGACCAGCCAATTCAGCGGAAACGGCCCGACCGCTCCCGTGGAAGTCAGCACCTTGTGAATCGACCAGACCAGTTCTTCATCGGCGCCCGGATTTTCCGAGCCGATCCAGCGCACGTCGCCGCGGCTGATGAGCTCGACCTCGGCGCCCGCTTCGGAGAGCAGCACCGCGGATTCGCACGCGCTCTGTCCGCGGCCGATCACGGCCACGCGCCGGTTGCGGAAGCGCTCAAAACCGTCGTGCGCGCTCGAATGGCTCACGAGATCAGCGGGCATGCCGGCGAATTCCGCGGGCTTGAACTCCTGGTTCGCCAGGCCCAGCGCGACGACGACGCGGCGCGCGATCACCCGCTCGCCGTCTTCGAGTTTCAGCGCGAATCCGCCGGGAATATTGTCGATCAGTTCGACGCGACGCCGATCGAGATCGGGCACGACTTTGCCTTGAAACCATTGTCCGTAGCGAACGAACTCATCGAGCGGAAACGGCTGGATGGGCTTGACGCCTTTCGCTTTGGTGTAGGCGTCGAGCGTCAATTCACCGCCCGGATCGGCGATGTGCGAGGCGCCCCAGGGCGAGCGCAGTTTCATGCCCTTGGGCATGTTCCGCTGCCAGAAACCCATCGCTTCGCCGAACACGCGGGTGTCGATCCCGGCGGCGCGCAGATGCGCGGCGGCCGCGAGCCCATAAGGCCCGGCGCCGATGACCACGACTTCGCAGTCCGCGCGCGATTGGACGGCGCGCATGGGGCTCGCCGCGAATTTTCGCTTTACTGAAATAGCTGCAGGAAATTCCGCGAGCGTCATGAATCGCTCCCTCTGCTGTGGGGCCCCGAGCGCGCCCACCATAGACGGAACGAGTAGAGTCAGTTCAAGCGAACGCGAATTGATTGCGAATGAAGTAAATCCACATGCTTAAATTAACTTTGCCGTATTTCTTCCTTTCAAGGTGCGTGCGCGTGCTCGGGGCAGGGATGCACCTCGATCGTGATGTGCGACAGGCCGCGCAGCGACGCTAGGCGCTCCTTGTAAACTCTTGGCGATTGCGGATGGTCGGCAACAATCGCCGCGATCAAGGCGCTGTGTCCGGGGCCGACCCGCCACAGATGCAGGTCGGTAACCCGGTCGCCGTCAACCTCCAATTTCTCGCGGATCGTCCTCGCGAGCCGCTCGTCCGGCACCGTGTCGAGCAGCACCGCGCCCGCGTCGCGGATCAGGCCCCAGGACCAGCGCGCGATGACGACCGCGCCCACGGCCCCGATCACCGGGTCGAGCCACACCCAGCCCATGAAGCGGCCGCCCAAAAGCGCCACGATAGCCAGCACCGAGGTCAGCGCGTCGGCCAGCACGTGGCTATAGGCGGCGCGGATATTGGTGTCCTCGTGATGGTGATGTTCGCCGGGCTCATGGTGATGTCCGTGCGGTTGATCCCGTTCGAACAGAAGCCACGCGCTCAGGAGATTGACGCCGAGCCCCACGACCGCGAGCAGGATCGCTTCGTCGAAGCGGATGGCGACGGGGCTGTAGAGGCGAATCAACGATTCATAGGCAATGAGCAGCGAGATCAGCGCGAGCAAGACGGCGCTCGAAAACGCCGCAAGCTCGCCGAGTTTTCCGGTGCCGAAGGTAAAGTGCGGGTCGCGCGCATGCTTGCGCGCGAAGCGATAGGCGAGCGCCGCGATGCCGAGCGCGGCGGCATGGGTCGACATATGCCAGCCGTCGGCCACCACCGCGATCGAGCCGTAGATCGTGCCGCCGACGATCTCGGCCACCATCATCGCGAGCGTCAAGACGACAACCGTCCAGGTGCGCCGCTCGCGCTTCTCATGCTGCGCGCCGAGAAAAAAATGCTCGTGCTGCCAGGACGCGATCGAACCGGTATGCATGGCGCGCTCCTTAACTTTTCAACCCCACGCCCAAACGGCCGGCCACATCCTGCACGAACTGCCACGCCACGCGGCCCGAGCGCTATCGCCTTGCGGCTCTCTGGGTCGCAACGAGTTCCTTCCATTTCCGGAACGCGGATTCCTGGTGGCCGGGCGCCTCTGCTATTTCCTTGTCGACGAAGGCAGCGAAGTCGGCGCCGTAGGAATGTCGCACCAATTGCCACATCGCACGAATTCCCGGGAAGGCGTGGATCTGCTCGCGGATCGTAACCTGATAACCCGCGTATGTGTCGCTATCGAGCAGCCCATTTTGAAACTGGTAGTGCTGGTTTTCCATTCCCATGAAGGTCGCGCGGCACAACAGGAAGAACTGGCGAAATTGGTTTTGGTCCAGATCGTCACTTCCGAGTGAACCCTTTGCGTAAATATCGATGAACTTCGGATCGGAGATAATCGCGAAATAATTCAGCCAGTGGTCGGCGTTGAGCTGCAGGGTCGAGGACCGGGCACTTTTGGTATTTTGGCGAATCTCCAACCCGACAAAGATCAGCGACCCGACAACCGCGAGCGCGATGAATATTTGTGCGAGATTCGCCAAGTCGGAAAGTGTCATGTCGGGTTCTTCCTCCACAGACAAACTCGCCCTAACCCTTCAGCTGCACTCCCAGCCTTCCCGCCACATCCTGCACGAACTGCCACGCCACGCGGCCCGAGCGCGCGCCGCGCGTGGTCGCCCATTCCAGCGCTTCGCGCTTGAGCGTATCGCCCTTGATCGGAATCTTGTAGTGCGCGACGTAGCCCTCGACCATTTCGAGATATTCGTCCTGCGAGCAGCGGTGGAAGCCGAGCCACAGGCCGAAGCGATCGGAAAGCGAGACCTTCTCCTCGACCGCTTCGCCGGGAATAATCGCGGTCGAGCGCTCGTTCTCCATCATCTCGCGCGCCATCAGGTGGCGCCGGTTCGACGTGGCGTAAAGGATCACGTTGTCGGGCCGGCCCTCGATGCCGCCCTCCAGCACCGCCTTCAGCGACTTGTAGCTGGTGTCCTCGGCTTCGAACGAAAGGTCGTCGCAGAACACGACGAAGCGGTGCTTGCTGCCGCGCAGTTGCGCCATCAATGCGGGCAGGGACTCGATTTCCTCCCGGTGAATCTCGATGAGCTTGAGACCTTCCTTCTTATGCGTGGCGCTCACGGCCGCGTGCACGGCCTTCACCAGCGACGATTTTCCCATGCCACGCGCGCCCCATAGCAGCGCGTTGTTGGCGGGTAATCCGCGCGCGAAGCGCTCGGTGTTTTCCACCAGCGTGTCGCGCATGCGGTCGATGCCTTTGAGGAGATTCATCTCGACGCGGTTCACCCGCCGCACCGGCTCGAGCCGCTTCTGCGCCGAGAGCCACACGAAAGCGTCGGCCGCCGAAAAATCCGGCGTCTCGCCGGCCGCGGGCGCGAGCCGCTCCAGCGCGCCGGAAATGCGCTCGAGCGCCTGGGCCAGAAGCGCCAGCACCGTGTCGGCAGGCGAGGGGCGATTCATGAGAGTCTCCGGGAGGGCGGAATAGCGGGCTACAAGCCGTTGGGCAAGCGGTGGGAAGCTTCCCGCGCGACGGGGCCGAAGCGGCGGTCTATGATGCGCTCATAAGGCAGAAAAATAGGGAGGATCGAATGTCCATGTTCAAGAGTCTGTTGTTGGCTTCCGGCGCGCTCATGCTCGCCACCTCGGCGAACGCCCAGAACGCGCTCACCGAACGCAACGTGTCGATGGCCATCGCCAATGCCATCGTCCAAGGCGCGATCGAACAGTGCCAGAAGGACGGCATCCGCGTAGCGGTAGCCGTCGTGGACCGTGGCGGGCATCTGAAGGCGTTCCTGCGCAACGACGGCCCCGGCGGGCACACGATCGAAATCGCGCGCCGCAAGGCGCTGACCGCACGGATGTTCAACCGCACCACCATCGAATTCGTGAAGTGGACCGAGGCCCCAGCCCTGGCCGGGCTGCGCGATGTCGCCGACGTGATCTCCTTGGGTGGCGGCGTGCCGATCCGGGTCGGCACCGAGCTCATCGGTGGCGTCGGCGTGTCGGGCGCGCCCACTGGCGAAAAGGACGAAGCCTGCGCCAACGCCGGCATCGCCAAGGCTGCCGATTTCTTGAAGTAACCGGGCGCATTCCGGGGCCGCGCCACGCCGGCGCGGCCCGCTTGCTCATGCGAACGCGCAGCTGCCCGCGCGGTTGCAATCGAAGCTCGCGCCGTTATAGTCCCCGCGCCTTCGGCTGAAACCTCGCCGGAAGGCCCCAAGCAACGAGAAAGACGAGGGATTGGATGCTCACTACCCCCGCCTATGCGCAGATTCCGGGATTCGGAGGCGGCAACGACATGCTGGTGTCGCTGCTCCCGTTCATCCTCATCTTCGTCATCATGTACTTCTTGATCCTGCGCCCGCAGCAGCGGCGCGTGAAGCAGCATCAGGAGATGGTCAAGTCGCTGCGGCGCGGCGACACCGTCGTCACCACCGGCGGCCTGATCGGCAAGATCACCAAGGTGGTCGACGACAACGAGATCGAAGTGCAGATCGCCGACGACACGCGCGTTCGCCAGATGAGGGCGATGATCGCCGAGGTGCGCGCCAAGGGCGAGCCGGCCAAGGACGACTGACGCCGTCCGGCTGAGCCTCGTTCCAGAGGAATTCGATGCTGCATTTCTCACGCTTGAGGATATGGGCGACGGTGGTAATCGCCGGCGTGATCTGTCTTCTCGCGCTGCCGAGCTTCCTGCCGCAGAACGTGGTCCGCTCGTTCCCTAATTTCCTGCAGCGCCGTCTCGTGCTCGGGCTCGATCTGCAAGGCGGCTCGCACATTCTCTTGGAAGTCGACTCCAAGGCCGTGCAGAAGGAACGGGTCGAGACGCTGCGCGACGACGTGCGCCGCATCCTGCGCAACTCGCCGGCGATCGGCTACGAAGGCCTGACGATCCAGGGGCTCAGTGTCCAGGTCCGCATCCGCGAGCAAGGCGACGTGCGCGAGTCCTTGCGCCGGCTGCGTGAACTCTCGCAGCCTCTGAGCGGCCTGTTATCGACCAGCACACAGCAAGACGTGGAGATCGTCGATGCCAGCGGCGGTACGATCCGGCTCACCGTCACCCCGGCGGGCCTCGCCCAGCGCATCCGCCAGGCGGTCGATCAGTCGATCGAGATCGTGCGCCGCCGCGTCGACCAGCTCGGCACCGTCGAGCCGTCGATCCAGCGCCAGGGCGCCGACCGCATTCTCGTGCAAGTTCCGGGTTTGCAGGATCCGGCGCGCCTCAAGGAGCTGATCGGCAAGACCGCCAAGCTCTCGTTCCGCCTCGTCGATATGACGATGAGCGCACAGCAGGCGCTCGCCACCCGCCCGCCGGCGGAATCCGAAGTGCTGCCATCCGCCGAGGGCGATCGCCAGCCCTATCTGGTCGAAAAGCGCATCATGGTCTCGGGCGAGGATCTGGTCGACTCGCAGCCCGGCTTTGACCCGCAGACGCGCGAACCCGTCGTCACGTTCCGCTTCAACAATTCCGGCGCGCGGCGCTTCGGCACCGTAACGGTGGAGAACGTCGGCCGGCCTTTCGCCATCGTGCTCGACAACGAAGTGATCTCGGCGCCGGTGATCAGACAGCCGATCACCGGCGGCTCCGGCCAGATCAGCGGCAGTTTCACCGTGCAGCAGGCCAACGACCTGGCGATCCTGCTGCGCGCCGGCGCGCTGCCGGCGCCCTTGACCATCATCGAGGAGCGCACCGTCGGCCCGGGTCTCGGCCAGGACTCGATCGCCTCCGGCATCAATGCGGCTTACCTGGGTTCGATCCTGGTCATTGTGTTTATGTTCGCGACCTATGGCCTGTTCGGCCTGTTCGCCAATGTCGCGGTCGCCATCAATGTCGGCATGATCCTCGGCCTGCTCTCGTTCCTGCAAGCGACGCTGACCTTGCCCGGCATCGCCGGAATCGTGCTGACCGTCGGCATCGCGGTGGACTCCAACGTGCTGATCTACGAGCGCGTTCGCGAAGAGGTGAGGGCGGGCCGCTCCGCGATCTCCGCGCTCGACGCCGGCTTCACCAACGCGCTGCGCACGATTTTGGACTCCAACATCACCACCTTCATCGCCGCCGCGGTGCTGTTCTTCATCGGCACCGGGCCGGTGCGCGGCTTCGCCGTGACGCTCGGCATCGGCATCCTGACGACGCTGTTCACCGCCTTCACGCTCACGCGCCTGATCGTGGCGACCTGGGTGCGCTGGTGGCGGCCGAGCTACCTTCCGATCTGATTTTCCTGTAACCCGAAGAGAGCGCCGTGCGCATACCCCTCCTACGCATCGTACCGGACGACACGCGCTTCGACTTCATGCGCTTCCGGCGCATCAGCTTTCCTATTTCCGCGCTACTGTCGATCCTCGCGCTCGTCGCCTACCTGGTCTTCGGCCTCAATCTCGGCATCGATTTCAAGGGCGGCACGCTCATCGAGGTGCAGGCCAGGAGCGGCGTCGTCGATATCTCGCAGATGCGCCATACCCTCGAGGGCCTCAATCTCGGCGAGGTGCAGCTGCAGGAGTTCGGCGGCGGCCGCGACGTGCTGATCCGCATCGCGCAGCAGCCCGGCGGCGACGAAGCCCAGCAAACCGTCGTCGTCAAAGTCCGCGCCGCGCTCGGCGACAGCGTCGACTATCGCCGCGTCGAGGTCGTCGGCCCGCGCGTGTCGCAGGAACTGTTCGGCTACGGCATCATCGGCATCATGCTCGCGATCCTGGGCATCCTGGTCTACTTGTGGTTCCGCTTCGAATGGCAGTTCGCGCTCGGCGCCATGATCGCCAACGTGCACGATCTCGTGCTCACCGTCGGCTTCATGTGCGTGTTCCAGATCGACTTCGACCTGACCAGCATCGCGGCGCTGCTCACGATCCTGGGCTATTCGCTGAACGACACCGTCGTCATCTATGACCGCATTCGCGAGATGCTGCGCCGCTACAAGAAAATGCCGATCGCCGATCTGCTGAACATCTCGGTGAATTCGACCCTGTCGCGCTCCATCATCACCCACGTCACGGTCGCCGGCGCGCTGCTGGCGCTGCTGTTGTTCGGCGGCCGCGCGATCCACAGCTTCACCGCGACCATGATGTTCGGCGTGGTGCTGGTCGGCACCTACACCTCGGTATTCATCGCCGCGCCCATACTGATCTATCTCGGTGTCGGCCTCGGCCGTCAGGTATCGACCGACGGCATCCGAGACCGCCGAAGCCGTGGCCAAGCCGGGCGCCTAGACGCCGTGGCCGCGAACGAGCCCCATTATCCGGGCCGGGCGGCGATCGAGGCGTACGGCTCCGGCGGCTTTCGCTTCGCCGGCATGTCGCATCGGGGCTCGATCCTCGTTCTGCCAAACGCAATCTGGGCCTGGCCGCCGCGCACGCCGCAAGAAATCGATGCCGCGAGCTTGCAGCGGCTGCTCGACGAACGCACGAATCTCGATCTCGTCGTGATCGGCACCGGCCGCGACATCGTTCCTTTGCCAGCCATACGGAAACTGCTGCGTGAAGCCGGCCTCATCGCCGAGGTGCTCGCCACGGCGGCGGCCGCCAGCACCTATAATGTGCTGCTGGCCGAGGACCGCCGGGTCGCTGCCGCCTTGCTCGCCGTGGAATAGAGGCGCGGTGCGCTATGCTCGCATCCATGCGGGAGAATTACGCGCACTGCGAAGCCGAGGTTCGCGCCCACGACAAGGACCGCTACCTCGCCACCCTGCTCGCGCCGGCCGAGGCCCGGCCGCATCTGTTCGCGCTCTATGCGTTCAATCTCGAGGTCGCGCAGGTGGGCGGGCGCATCCGTGAGCCGATGGCCGGCGAAGTTCGCCTGCAGTGGTGGCGCGAGGCCGTCGAGGGCACGCGGGCAGGCGAAGCAGCGGCCAATCCGGTCGCCGCGGCCTTGCTCGACACTATTGAGCGCCGCTCGCTGGCGCGGCATTTGCTCTCGGAGCTCGTCGATGGGCGCAGCTTCGATCTCTACGACGACCCCATGCCGACGCTCGCCGTGCTCGAAGCCTATGTGGACGCCACTTCCGGCGAACTGATCCGGCTCGCCGCTTCCGTGCTGGCCGGCCGCCGCAGCGGAGTGGTGGACGCCGCCACCCATGCCGGCCGCGCCTATGCCTTCACCGGGCTGCTGCGCGCCTTCGCGCTGCATGCGTCCCGCGGCCAGATCTATGTGCCACTCGATCTGCTCGGCCGCCACGGCGTCACGCGCGACGAGGCGATCTCGGGCAACGCCACGCCCGGTCTGCTCGCGGCCCTTGCGGAGATGCGCACGCTGGCGCGGCAGCATCTCGACGCCGCACGCGCGCATTTGAAAAGCGTTCCACCTGAAGCGGCGCCTGCGTTCCTTCCGGCCGCGCTGGTGCCGCTTTATCTGTCGCGCATGGAGTGCGCCGGCTACGACCCGTTCCGCACCCGGATCGAAGTGCCGCAATGGCGCCGGCAATGGGCGCTGTGGCGCGCGGCACGGCGTGGCATCTAGGTCATGACTGCAGCCGGCGGTCGCTGCGATTGAGCCGCTTCTCGATGACCTCGGCAAGACTGCGGCGACTCTCCACTTCAAGCAGCAAATGCTCGATGAGATCGATCTGGTTCTCGGCCACGAGCCGGAGCGCGTCCTCGCGCACCCTTCCGTCGGCCCCGCGCGGCAGCCGCGCCACGATCTGCACGAGACTCGGCACCGGCAATCCGCCGTCCGCGCCGCGCAGGAATTCGCGCACCTCGTCGGCTTCGAGCGGCGCCCGGGTTTCGACGAAGGCGTAGAGCCGCGTGCCGCGCGCGGTCGGGTAGGGCACGACCACGGCCGCGCTCACACCCGAATGCTCGGCGATCCGCGCCGCGATGCGCGGCGCCGTGTGCAGCGCGCCGCCGCCGCCCTCGCGGTCCATGTAGCCGAGGATGCGGCGGGTGACGAAGTTGTAGAGCCGCTTGCCGGTCGCCATCCAGACCCGGTTTGCCCAGCTCTTGCGCGCGAGCAGACGCCGCTCCGCGGGCACCAGCGCCGCCGGACAATATTTTCGCTTGTGCTTCAGCAGATGCCGCAAATCTTCCCGTGCCGCGATCCGGAACGGCAGGCTGCGCCGCGCGTGCATGGTCGCGAGCTGAAAATCCGTGACCCGCGGCCGGCCCTCGGCGTCGCGCAGCCAGTTCGGCTCCTTGGCCAGATCGTTGTGCACCACGCCCGCGCGATGCATGGCGATCAGCCGGCGCTTGGCCTCGCGGAAATAGGCTACATCGTTCTCCGGTCTGGCGAGATGCATAGGCAGGCCCGGGATCCACGCGCGCACCAGGAAATCCGGCGCGTTCGCGAGCAATTTTGGGCCGATGCCGGCTCCGCCGATGCGCGCGAGCGCACGCGCCTCACGCATCAGGAAATGCCGCGCGATCAGCCGCGTCCACCAGGGCACCCGATCGATCCGCCGCAGCACCGCCTCGACCTCGCCGGCCTCGCCGCGCCAGAAGCCGCGCTCGATCGTGCTGAAATGGTCGGACTTCAACACCGCGGCCGAGCGGAAGCATACGAGCGAGACGTTCTGGGTCTTGGGGTTCATGGCGTCCGCAAACTAGGCGCGGAGAGGACCCGCGGCAACGCCCGCACGAAAGAACAAGGCCCCGGCTTCGAACCGGGGCCTTTGTCGATTTCATTATCGGTTTTTTGTCGATTTCGAGGGCTGGATCAGCCGCGCAGAGCGGCCTCATGCGCCACGTTGTCGATCTCGGCGCGCGTGAGGTTGATGTCCGCGAGCCCGCGGTCGTCGAGCCGCATCAGTTCTGTGTAGGTTCGCCGATAGGCGCGCCAGCGGCGCCATTGGCGAACGAGATAACTCCAAAGCAGCATGGCCGTTCTCTGTCTTTCCGCGTCCGGCAGGAACCCGAGCGCTCTGATTTCCTAATCGAATTGCAATTTAATCGAACTGTCCGCGAAGCGTCAGCGGCTTTGCTGCATTGCAGCGTTGCGGCCAGCGCAGGTCAGCGTATGGAGGCGGCGAACGCCGCGCCGTCGCGTAGGCCCAGTTCATACGCCGCGCCAATGCCTTCGGGATTCGTCACGTCGAATTGACCGACGCGGATCGGCTCGGATGGCTGCACATAAACTCGGCCCGGCACCTGTGGAATGTCGCGATAGCGCCGCGTAAGCAGAACGAGCGTGCGCCCGCCGGCGCGCTCGACCGGCTCAAGCAGTACGACCGGCACGTTATCGACCAGCCCGCCGTCGAAAGCCGGGCGGCCGCCAACGCTAGTGACCGGCATCAGCGGCGGAACGCCGGAGCTCGCGAGCAACACATCGACCAACTCGGCGGGCGTCCGTATCGCGCGCACCGCGGCATATTCCTGCTTGAACCCAAGCGCACGCCCGAAGCGCGGATGCACCGGATGCAGCAGCTTCTTCTCGATCTGATAGGCGGAAATGCCGAGCACGGCGCCGAGGAGCGGCGGGATGAAGCGCGGCATGCGCGACAGCGCGATTTGCATATCGGTGAGCGCCTGCAGCCGCGCCAGGGCCGGCGCGTCGAGCACTTCGGCGATCAGATCGCGATAGAGTTTGCCGACCGGAAACAGCGGACCGCCCTTGCGCCAGCCGGCGGGATCGAAATTCTTCACCTGCGGCCCGCAGCCCGCGATCACCAGCGCGCGCACGCGCGGCCCGATGCCGAGCAGCGAATAGCTGGCGGCGAACGCGCCCGCGCTCACCCCGACGATGAGCTTGGGCTGGAGATCAAGCTTCCCGGCCGCGGCTTCGAAGAACCCGCCCTGCCAATAGCAGCGGTTCCCTCCGCCGGCGAAGGCGATGGCGTCGAACATCCGCCATTCATAGCGGATTGTCGGCGAATTGCTTCAGCGGCGCTGCTGGAATGCCAGGTACGGGTTGAGCCAGCACTTGTCGCCTTGTGAACTCTTCGAGGCAAGGCACTGCTCATAAGTCTCGAAGCGGCACTGCCAAGGGTTCGGACCCGTGTCGTCGAGCACCTCGATACAATAGCGCTCGTTCGCCCGCACCGGCTGTTGTGCGAATGCACCGTTCGCTGTGGCCATTCCGCCCAAGAGCAGCGCGGTGAATAAAGCAAATTTCATGCATCGCCTCCCTCTTGCTACGCCCTCGGAGGAACTCGCGGCCCGGGGTTCAGCGCCGCTCGCGGAATGCGAGAATTGGATTGAGCAGGCAATAATCCGACGGCGAAGTCCGTGACGCGGAACACTGCTGCAGGCTCTCGAAACGGCAGAGCAGGGGTGCCGGCGATGGGTCGTACGCCTGCAGACAATAGCGTTCGTTGGCCCGCACCGTTTCCTGGGCGGATGCGGGTGCCGCGAGCGCGATCACGGCAGCCGCAACAAGCATGGCCGATTGCAGATGCAGTTTCATGGCTCGATCCTCCATTTTGAGGCCTCAATTTACTACATACCACCGGCCGCCGTTCCGCACGATTGCGCGAGCGGGCCATGACATGCGCCGCGCCCGCATGGCATCCTGCTGATCCATCCGGGGGAATACCCATGGAAACGCCACAAGAAGCCTACGCGCATCTGATCGACGTCGTCCGCCGGCGCCGTAGCGTCCGCCGTTTCGAAGCCGGACGCAGCGTGGATCGCGCGGTGCTCCTGCAAATCGCCGAGGCCGGGCGCTGGGCGCCGACCGGCGCCAACTCGCAATGTTTCGACATCCTGATCGTCGATGATCCCGCCATGCGCGAGCGGGTACTTGATATTTTCCTGGCCCAATCCAACCGCCTGATCGATCATTCCAAGGGCTTTCCCGCGGTGAAGAAGACCTACATGGCCAACACCGTCGCGATCATGATGGTACTGGCCGACGAGCGCTGGACGGCGGCGTTCCCGAAAGCCACGACGCCGGAATGGGAGCGCGAATACGCGGAGAACAACGAGCGCATCCTGCTCGCCTCGATCGGCGCGGCGGTACAGAACATCCAGCTCGCCGTCACCGCGGTTGGACTCACCTCCGCCTGGCTCTCCGGTGGCGGCGAGGACACCACCAACGACGGCCTGCGCAAGCTGCTCGGCTATCCCGCGACCTCGCGCGCCGTCGGCACCATCCCGATCGGCGTGCCGGAGAAGGATCTGGCCTCGCGCTACCGCCGGCCGCTCGAGCAGATCGTGCACTGGAACCGCTACGAGCCGCAAAAATACCGGCCCCAGGCGCTGGTCGATTACTACATTTCCGACGTGCGCCAGTTCGCCATGTATCGCGGGCTCGAGGACATCGAGAAATGGGAGGATGCTGACAAGCGTCTCGGAGCCTGGCGCGCGGCGCTCACCGGGCCGGTGGCCAATCCGTCCGGCAGGATCGAGTAGGGAGACGATATGAGAAGCGGGATTGTTGGAGCAGTGGCAATGGCAGTGCTCGCAGGACTCGCGCGGCCCGCGCCAGCCGCCGAGATCAAGCTGCTCACCACCGGGGCGATGAAAGAGGTCGTGCTCTCGGTGATCCCGGAATTCGAGAAGCGGACGGGGCACAAGGTGACCGTGGACAACGCCACCGCGGGGGTTCTGTCGCGCCGCATCCGCGACGGCGAGGCGTTCGACGTCACGGTGAACACGCCCGCGATGATCGACGACTTGATCCGTGCGGGTAAAATCGTCGCCGGCAGCCGCGTCGATCTGGCCCGCGTCGGCGTCGGTGTCGCGGTCAAGCAAGGCGCTCAGCTCCCCGACATCGGCACGCTCGATGCGTTCAAACGCACGCTCATCGCCGCGCGCGCGATCGCCCACGGCGATCCGGTTGGCGGCGGCTCGAGCGGCATTTATGTAGCGGCCATGCTCACCCGTATCGGCGTTGCCGATGCGATCAAGGGCAAGACCATCCTCGTGCCCGGCGGGCTCGTGGCTGAGCGCGTCGCGACCGGCCAGGCCGAGATCGGCCTGCACCAGATCAGCGAGATTCTCGCGGTGAAAGGCGTGACCCTGGCCGGGCCGCTGCCGGCCGAGATCCAGAACTACACCACCTATGCCGTCGGCATCGGCACGGCAGCGAAAGACACGGACGCCGCGAAAGCGCTCATCGCCGCGCTCGCCGCTCCGAATATGGAAGCGGTGCTGAAGGGGCGGGGAATGGAGCGCGCGCCCTAGCTTCTTGGCCGTAGCTCAATCGAGCTGGATGCCCGTTTCGCGAATGACCTGTAGCCAGCGGTCGGACTCAACCTTGATGAAAGCGCCGAGCTTGTCGGCCGGCATGTCCACGACCGTGCCGCCCGAGGCTTCAATGCGCACCTTGAGCTCCGGCAGCGCCGCAGCGATTTCCCGCTGCAGCCGCGCGATGACCGCAGGAGGCGTCTTGGCCGGCGCGAACAAGCCGACCCAGGAATTGATCTCCATATTCGGCACGCCGGACTCTGTCATGGTCGGTACGTCGGGCAGCATCGGGCTGCGCTTGGAAGCGAGAATGGCGATGCCCTTGGCGCGTCCGGCCTTGATGTGCGGCAGCGCGCCGGTGATCGAATCGAAGAACAGGTCCACGCGGCCGGGCAAGAGATCCGCGAACACCGCCGGCGAAGACTTGTAAGGCACCTCGAGCATGCGCGTGCCGGTGAACTTGATGAACGCGGCGCCGACCAGATGCTGCCCGGTGCCGGCGCCGGCATTGGCGAGCTTCAGCGCTTCGGGGTTCTTCTTCGCGGCCTCGACAATCTCCTTTGCCGTCGAATAGGGCAGGTCGCTCGCCCCTACGAGCACATAGGAAAGATTGTAGACCAGCGCGACCGGCACCAGATCGACCAGCGGGTCGTAGGTGAGCTTCTTGTAGAGGCCCACATTGAAGACGATGTTGCTGAGCCCGCCGACCAGCAGGGTGTAGCCGTCGGCGGCGGAGGTCACGACCGATTGCGTGCCGACGATCGTGCCGGCGCCCGGCCGGTTCTCCACCACGACCGGCTGGCCGAGCCGCTTGGTCAGTTGATCCGCAAGCAGCCGGCCGACGAAGTCGTAGCCGCCGCCGGGACCGATCGGCACCACGATTCTGAGCGGCCGGTCTGGATAGGTCTGCGCGAAGCTGCCCGCAGGTGACAGTGAAAGTAAGGCGACCCCGAGCAAAATGATCTTCAGGCGTACGCGGCGCAACTTCATTGGTTTCCCCCGTCCCGACATGGGCGACAATTCTCTTAAAATCATACACGAACCGGCTTGCCAGCCTATGGCCATTTCACCCCCTCCGTTCTTTTAACGATTCTTGTGCAACCGGAACCCATCGAAAGCGGGAATCCGGGACAAACTCGAATGTTCATTTCTCGGGAGAGATGTCGATGAACTCGGTCATTCTTAAAACGCTGATTGCCGCCGGGCTGCTGCTCGGCGTCGCGGAACAGGTGAGCGCCCAGCCCGCGAACAAGCTGAACGTTGCCGTTAGCGGAATCCGTAACGCCAATGGCGTCGTCCGTTGCGGTCTTTATGCTTCGGCCGACGGCTTTCGCCAGCCGGGGCGCGAGCTTCGCGGCGCCGTGGCGCGCATCAATGGCCGGCAGGCCACCTGCGTCTTCAGCGGCATCCCGGCCGGAAATTTCGCGGTCGCAGTATTCCACGCCGAGCAGAACGAAGCGCAGATCGACGTCGGCATGTTCGGCAAGCCCAAGCAGGGCTTCGGCTTCTCGCTCAATCCGTCGGCGAGCTTCGGCCCTCCGAGCTTCTCGGCCGCCGCGTTCGACTTCAAGGGCGGCAGCCAGGCGCTTCAGGTCCGTCTGCAGTACTGAGCGGCGGCCTCGCGTAACGCTTGCGCCGCAACGGATCGCCGCCGCCTTCCAGCTTTCTTAACGGCTGTCGCCACATGGTCGGGCTCTGGGAGAAGCCTGTCATGCGTAAGCTCGCCGCTGCAGCCGTCATTATTTTCGCGACCGGACCGGGAATTGCCCTGGCCGCCGACGCGCCGATATCCATGCCGTTCGGGGCGCCGGCGTTCCACACCTGGAATGGTTTCTATTTTGGCGCCAACCTGGGCGGCGGCTCCGGTAATTTCCCGACGACATTCAGCACCGCTGGAGGCATATTCGCGTCCGCGGACAAGTATTCCTCGGGCGGGTTCGGCGGCGCCCAGATCGGCTATAATTGGCAGACCGGCTCGATGGTATTCGGCGTCGAGACCGATTTTCAGTTCAGTGGCCTGAAGAGCAGCTTGACCGCGTCGTGCCCGGTCCCGTTTTGCGCTACGGCGACGACCGCTGATTTCTCGCAGAGCATGCCCTGGTTCGGAACCGTCCGCGGCCGCGTCGGCTATGCGTCCGACGGCTGGCTGTTCTACGTCACCGGCGGCTATGCCTATGCGCAGATCGATACCGACGCGTTCGCCTCCGACGGCATCACCAGCGCGACCTTCGCGCAGCGCGCGTTCCGCAGCGGCTGGACGCTCGGCGGCGGCATCGAAATCGCGCTCGCCCGCAATTGGAGCGCCAAGTTCGAGTATCTCCACATCGATCTGGGCAGCCAGGCCGTCAGCTTAACGTTCCCACTCTTGCCGGCGGTCAACGCCGACACGCGGCTGCAGGCGGACGTGATCCGCGTGGGCGCGAACTACCGCTTCTAAAGCGCACCTATCCAAATTGCCGCGCCGAGGGCGGCCAGGGCGGGCCATGCCTCACTGATGCGGCCCAGGAGGCCGCTCTCGACGCGTCGTTCGTGGGTGGCCGCTACGCCGCAGCCCAAACGCCTGCCGCAACGATCTTGGCGGCATACTTCTCCGGTGGAGTCATTGAAACCTCCGGGAAGAGTTTGCACGCCGGCTCACGATGAAACCGGCCAATTCAGTCTGCTCCCGCTGGTCCGATTGTCAAGTCACGAGCCGTTGCGTCTATTTGCACTTCGACGCGCAAGTCTGCGCCCTCGACCCGCATTGCGACTTGTTGCCGGTGCGTTTGAGGCAGGCGTTTTCATCGTCCATGCATTTCTGCCGGCACGTTGCTTGAGCGGCGGCGTCGAACGCGGTGAACGCCGGCACCGTCGCGCAGGCGATGAGGATGGCAAGCAGCAGGCGCATTTTCTCTCCTTTGGTTGCAGCCGGGTTAAGCCAGAAGATCCTGAAATTCCGGATGGCGCTCGATATAGCCCCGGATGAACGGGCACTCGGCCACGACTTTCAATCCTTGCGCACGCACGGCTTCGAGCGCGCCGCGCGCGAGCCTCGAGCCGATCCCGCGGCCCTCGATCGCCCGCGGAACCTCGGTGTGGGTAAACGTGATGACGCCGCGCGCCAGATCGTAATAGGCGGCCGCCGTTCCGCCTTCCGCGATCAGTTCGAAACGGCTCTGCGCCGGATTATTTCGCACATCGTCGGACATGAGCTGCGATTCTCTCTTAGTTGTAGCGCCACGCCCATAGCAGACCGTCCCGGCTGCTGCGCGTCTTGAAGCCCTTGCCGTTCAGAAAGCGCTCAATGCCGCGGCGCGAGTTCGGCCCGTCCGGACCATCGGGATGAAGCTCCATGACCATTTGCTCCACCCGCTGCAGGGCCCAGTCCGGCGCGGCGTAGAGAATTGGAAATTCGGCGCCCTCGCAGTCGAGCTTGAGCAGCCCGCATCGCTCCACGCCGTAATTCGTGAAGATATCGGCAAGACTGATCGCCGCCACCGGCGCGGATGCCGCCGTCTGCTTCATGGATACGATCGACGCATGGGTCGTATAGGATTCCACATCGCCGCCGGACAGCATCACCTCGCCGGAAGCGCCGGCCACCGCCATGCGCATCACTTGCACGCGGCCGGGATTCAGCACCGCGTTGCGCAGCAACTGGCGAAAATTCACGGGATCGGGCTCGAACGACAGAATGCGCGAGCCGGGGAACCGTGCCGCCGCGAAAAACGTGAACGAGCCGATATTGGCGCCGACATCGATGATGTCCGCGCCCAGTGGCAGCGGCTTCGGCATTTCGCTTGTATAGCATTCGGCGAAGAACACCGCCTTGAAGTCGTGCATGATGCGGACCGGCACTTCGATCTTGATTCCGCCGCGCGTGACGAACGTGAGCGGGTCGCCGCCGAGGCCGAGCAGCCGATAGCGAAAATAAGCCGGCCAATTCGCGATATTCTTGACCAGGTTGTAGTAGCGCATCAGTCCTTTTCCGCATGAGCAGGCCGCACGGCGCACCGTATCGCCACGCTTTCCCGCCGCAAAGGCCTTGCACGCCACGCGGCGGCGACTAGATAGGGAACGATCCCTCCCATCGCGATTCCACCGGGCCGCATGCTCCCCGACTATTCCTCGCCGCTGAATAATCTCGCGACCCGCGACGGGTTGAGCGCGGAATTGCGCGCGCTGCTGTTCGCGATCCCGGCCGAGGATTGGCCGAAGCACGCCAATTACGCGGGGCTCGCCGAATTCTGGCAGGCGGTGCACCGCGCGCTGCGTTCCGAATCCGGCGCGCTCGCCAAGGGCCTGGAGCAGCTTTCGGAGATCGCGCCCGGCGATCTGCAAGGCGGGCTTCTGCTCGGCGAGCTGCGCAATCTCGGGCGGCATTTCGTCGGCCACGCCCACGTGCATCATCATATCGAGGACGATCACTATTTCCCGCAATTCAAGCGCGCGTTTCCGCGCCTGGCGCGGCCGGTCGATCTGCTCGACGGCGATCATCGCGTACTCGAGGAGAGCCTCGACGCCGTGGAGCGGCACCTGAACGCGCTCTCGGCCGAGCGGGTGGACCGTGACGCGGTCGGCCGCGCGCTCGACGACGCGCAGAGACTCGACTGCATCCTCGGCCGCCATCTGGCCGACGAGGAGGACATCGTCATTCCGGCGCTGCTGCAGCGGTGAAATCCCACCTACGTCATTGCCGGGCTTGACCCGGCAATCCCGCTTAGGAAGGCACTGCCCTCCTGATCGAGATGGCCGGGATAAACCCGGCCATGACAACGAAGAGAAGCGCTCATTGCTCGTCTGGGGCTGAAGCCCACCCTTCTCCCAACGCCGCCGCACGCCACGCGAAAATCGCCTGCTTGTATTCGTGGGGGATCATCAAGACGGCGTGCTCGAACGGATCGCCCCATTCCCGCCGGTGCATCAGCGCCGCGACCCATATGCGCGCGCCCTCGGGCACCAGCGGCGCGCAGCGCGGCAGGCATTCGCGCGGCATGCCGCAGCAGGCGTGCGTCTTCTTGCAGGCGGCGCGCCCACAGAGCCGCCAGATGCAAAGAAAATCGCAGACCTGCCGCAGGCCGTCGGCGTCCGCGGGGCTTGCGGGCGCCGGACTCAGAACAGCTTGGGCGGCATCGCCACGACCAGGATCGCTACCAGAATAGCGGTGATGATCACCGCCCACAGCAGCGTGCTGAAGGTCGAATGAGCGACTCCCCGATGCATGGGCTTCCTCCGGAGCCAGTGAAGGCGCGGATACGGCGTCCGCGCTTGTTTCAAGGCTAGGGAGGACGGGGGCGGGGGCATTGATCTGGCTCAAAGCGGAAATCCTTCTGTTTTGGGGGTTGGGGCAGACGCCAGCGTTCTCGCGGCGCGTTTTCGCGCCCGAGGCTTGCTACGCGGCCCCTCCGATACGGGGAGGGGGATGGAGCGCCGCTCGGCGCAACATCTTCGTAGTGCGCCGGAGGCAATTCCCCTCCAGCGCGCGCCTTACGGCGCTCCACCGCGGCGATTTCTCGGCTCGGGCCGCGCTTTTCGTGAAACGGCCGCCTGTGGCCGCCTCTCCGTCAGCGAGCTCCTCGCGCCGGCTCTTGGTGGCCGGAGGCGGGGTCCCGGGCCGTCCCGAGTGCGCGGCTGCGAACCGCGCCCGCGGGCGCCACATCCCCGCTCCATCTCAGAACGCCTCCAGAAGGCGCCCCTCACGAGCGGGGACGCGAGGAATATAATCCAGATTTGGGGAGTGCGGATAGCGGATCACATGATTGTGATTTAAGTCCTAATTGCAGAAGACTATAATCCAGCCAGCTCCATAGCATTTACAGCAAAGAATTCGGCGTGAGTAAGGGCCGTTGACCCATTCAATCCTAGAACCGCAATTCCGAGAACTTCCCGACCGCTACTCAATAATGGGCCGCCACTATTCCCGCCGATTATTTTGGAGGTAATTTCAAAATGAAACTGCACTTTTTGGAAATGTCCTTATTAACTTGCCTTGCTCTACTCGAACGGGCCTAGTGAGAACGTGATTTGGGTATCCATATAGAATTACATCAGCTCCATCTTTCAATGGAGGCCCTTTGTAAATTGAAATAGGCTGTAAAGCCTTTAATTCAGCGGGTACCTCTAGGACCGCCAGGTCTCTATGTTTATCTTCAATAACAACTTTTACCGGAATCTTTTTTGATGGATTATCCGGATGATAGATAAAGATATCTGATGCAATGAGCGCACGTAACTAACCCATACTTTTTACTACGAGAAAAGCGGTGCCTTGTTCATCGCCTTCATGCTCAATTACCCAGACCGCCTGTTTGACAATTTCCTCGGATGTCAAAGCAGTCCGAATTTTCCGAAATTTGCCAACGTATTGAATTGACCTGCAAGGCTTCTAAATACTAAATCAGGGCGCCCACGAATTTGACCAACAAATTCGATTTTGCCGCGAACCACCTCTTCAAAAATTCACTTTCCCACCATATTTTGCTTGGTGCTCTGTGGCTGCGGCAGATAGACCAAATTTTCTCCACGCATGCAGCATTGCTCGAATTTCTCGAACAAAGCGTCGCTTTACGTTAACTCGTTCATTAATGAGCCCTGTAACTTCTTGTCTTGCGGTCCGATCACGAAGGCGAACCTTCTGTTCATTAATACGAAACCCGTTGGATTCAAACTATGCTCGCAATCCTGCATTCAGTTCGCAATAGCTAAAACCATTTGCATCCTTCTTTATCGACGCAAATGGCATCGATAGACTGCTGGTCGAAAAGGTAAGGTCATCGGCATAACGCGTGTATCTGCATCTATTCACCGCAGCAAATCGCACCAATTCAGAATCCAACTTGCGCACGGATAAAGTCAAGAAATTACTGGAGAAGTTGGGGCACCTTGGGGAAGTCGATCATTCAAAGTGCAAGCTTTTGCAATTGCCGCCGCAACTGGTAGATCGAGTAAGGGGCTTTCGCCAAGAGGCCGAAAACACGCCCAAAGTTGATAAAATACAAAAAATCTTGAGATCAATATTCAAAACGAAGCGCTCGCCAACGTGAACAGTCGCATTGCGCCGTATATCACGGCCAACAATAAATCCGTTCACGCAGGACTTGAACAGGCGAAGAGCGTCAAGTTCGTGCGCAATATTTCGTTGAATTATTCAGGTTAAGTCTGAAGAGCAGAAATTTCGCGCGTTCCGCCACGCTTCTTCGCAATATGGAATGTCTTGTATTGAGACGCCAGCGGTCGCTTGTAAATGTAATAACCTAGCTGCTGGGGCTTGCAACCTAACAGATGGGCTAAGGCTGTGAGACTATGAGCAGTCTTCAGTGTCATTAAAATTACCGCGCAGTCGTGACACTTCTCACCTACCTAAACATGGATCCATATTCATAGATCCATCATCCAGCATCCACGCGGAGCTTCTGCGGTAACGTTCGCCAGAGGTCGCAGGATCAACGACCAAAAACAAATGTCACGACTGCGCGAAGACGAGTTAACGCGGCGGTAGGACGCTCGTCAACCCAAAGTTGCTATTGTGCCGCTGTTTCTCTTACTCCGCCGCCACTTGCCCTTTCTTCCTTCCCTTGCTCCCCCGGCTCAGCACCGGCGCCAGAAACTTGGCGGTTAGCTCTTCTTAATCGCCGCGATTTTCACCGGCGTCGCCGCTTATCCGATCAACGTATCATAATCAGCGTGAGAGCCGATCCAGAACCAAAGCAAGTCCTCGCCGACCTCCACCGCGAGCGCCCGGTAGCGCAAGCCGACGCGGACGGACCAATAGCGGCCGACCTTCTTGAAATGCAGGGAAGGGTTCTCCGGTTTTTCTTTGAGCAGCGCGTAGTTTTTGTCGGCAAGCTCGCGGACGCGTTGAGGAAGCCTTTCGTAAGCCTGCCAGAACGCGGGGCTCGCGTAGTGCCTCATAATTCGCGGGCGCGGCCCTTGCGATAGTCGGCGACAGCCTCGTCGGCCAGCCGGTCGAGCTTGCCGCTCGTTGCGTCCCGTTCGATCTTTCGATCGAAGCGCGCAGCCTCGAATTCCTCGAACCAAGCGCGGAACCTGGCGAGTTGATCCGGCGGAAGCTTGGAAACGGCTTTTTCGATGTCTTCGATGGTCATAAGTTTCTGTATAGCACGAATGCGGCAAAAAGGCCTCACTCCGCCGCCACTTGCCCCTTCTTCCTTCCCTTGCTCCCGCGCGCCAGCACCGGCGCCAGAAACTGCCCGGTATAGCTCTTCTTCGTCGCCGCGATCTCCTCCGGCGTGCCGGCCGCGACGATCTCGCCGCCGCGCGTCGCCGCCTTCGGGGCCGAGGTCGATGATCCAGTCGGCGGTCTTGATCACTTCGAGATTGTGCTCGATCACGACGACGGTGTTGCCGCTGTCCACCAGCTCGTGCAGCACTTCGAGCAGCTTCGCCACGTCGTGGAAATGCAGGCCGGTGGTCGGCTCGTCGAGAATGTAGAGCGTGCGGCCGGTGGCGCGCTTGGCCAGCTCCTTGGCGAGCTTGACGCGCTGCGCCTCGCCGCCGGAGAGCGTGGTCGCCTGCTGGCCGATGTGGATGTAGCCGAGCCCGACGCTGCGCCAGCGTCTCCAGCTTCTCGCGGATCGCCGGCACCGCGCGGAAGAACTCGATGCCTTCCTCCACCGTCATGTCGAGCACGTCGGCGATCGACTTGCCCTTGAACGTCACCTCCAGCGTCTCGCGGTTGTAGCGCTTGCCCTTGCAGACGTCGCAGGTGACGTAGACGTCGGGCAGGAAGTGCATCTCGATCTTGATCACGCCGTCGCCCTGGCAGGCCTCGCAGCGCCCGCCCTTGACGTTGAAGCGGAAGCGGCCGGGCTCGTAGCCGCGCGCCTTGGCTTCCGGGCAGGCCGGCGAACCATTCGCGGATCGGCGTGAACGCGCCGGTATAGGTCGCCGGGTTCGAGCGCGGCGTGCGGCCGATCGGCGACTGGTCGATGTCGATCACCTTGTCGAGAAACTCCAGGCCCTGGATCGCGTCGTGCGGGGCGGGCGGCTCGCGACGCGCTGTTCAGCCGCCGCGCCACGGCGTTGTAGAGCGTGTCGATCAGCAGCGTGGACTTGCCGCCGCCCGAGACGCCGGTGATGCAGGTGAACAGGCCGAGCGGGATTTCGGCGTCGACGTTTTTCAGGTTGTTGCCGCGCGCGTTCAGCACGCTGAGCTGCTTGCGCGGATTGGCCGGCCGCCGCTCGCGGCGTCGCGATTTCCTTGCGGCCGGTGAGATAGTCGCCGGTCAGCGAGTCCTTGGCCTTGAGAATGTCGTCGAGCGTGCCCTCGGCGATGATCTTGCCGCCGTGGATGCCGGCGCCGGGGCCGACGTCGACCACGATGATCGGCGCTGCGGATCGCTTCCTCGTCGTGCTCGACGACGATCACGGTGTTGCCGAGATCGCGCAGTCGCTTCAGCGTTTCCAGCAGCCGCGCATTGTCGCGCTGGTGCAGGCCGATCGAGGGCTCGTCGAGCACATAGAGCACGCCCGTGAGCCCCGAGCCGATCTGCGAGGCGAGCCGGATGCGCTGGCTCTCGCCGCCCGAGAGCGTGCCCGAGGCGCGCGCCAGCGTCAGGTAATCGAGCCCGACGTCGACCAGGAACGTCAGCCGCTCGCGGATTTCCTTGAACACGCGGCTGGCGATTTCGTTGTGCTGCTTGCGTGAGGTGCTTGGGCAGTTCCTCGAACCAGCGCCGCGCCGCGCGCACCGAAAGCTCGGTCGCCTGGCCGATGTGCTTGTCGTGCGATCTTGCACCGCCAGCGCCTCGGGCTTCAGGCGATAGCCGTTGCAGGTGGAGCAGGGGATGGTCGGAGAAATAGCGCTCCATGTCCTCGCGCGCCAGATTGCTCTCGGTCTCGCGCCAGCGCCGCTCGAGATTGTTCATCACGCCCTCGAACGGCTTTTTGGTCTCGAAGCTGCGCATGCCGTCGTCATAGACGAAGCGCACGTCGTCCTCGCCGGTGCCGTACAGGATCACTTCCTTGGCGCGCTTCGGCAGATCCTTCCACGGCACGTCGGTCTTGAACTTGTAGATGCGCGCCAGCGCGTCGAGCGTCTGGGTGTAATAGGGCGACGAGCTGCGCGACCACGGCGCGATGGCGCCCTGGCGCAGCGTCTTGGTCTGGTCGGGGATCACGAGGTCGGCGTCGATCTTCTTCTCGACGCCGAGGCCCGTGCACGCCGGGCAGGCGCCGTGCGGCGATGTTGAACGAGAACAGCCGCGGCTCGATCTCGCGAAATCGTGAAGCCCGAAACCGGGCAGGCGAATTTCGAGGAGAAGATCAGGCGATTGGCGTCGTGCTGGTGCCCGAACTTCATTCCTTCGTCCTCCTTAGGACTAGGAGCTTTCTTCTTGCCTTCATCCTTGGGAGCGCTCGCAGGGCGTCGGCCAATTCCACCACCGCGATCCCGTCGGCGAGCTTCAGCGCGGTCTCGAAGCTTTCCGCCAGCCGCTGCTTGATGTCGGCCCGCACCACCAGCCGGTCCACCACCACGTCGATGTCGTGCTTGAGCTTCTTGTCGAGCGCCGGCGCCTCGGCGATCTCGTAGAACTTGCCGTCGATCTTCACGCGCTGGAAGCCGCGCTTCAGAAACTCGGCGAGGTCCTTGCGGTATTCGCCCTTGCGGCCGCGCACCACCGGCGCCAGCAGATAGAACCGCGTGCCCTCGTTGCAGCGCCAGCACCCGGTCGACCATCTGCGAGACGGTCTGGCTCTCGATCGGCAGGCCGGTGGCCGGCGAATAGGGGATGCCGATGCGCGCCCACAGCAGCCGCATGTAGTCGTAGATCTCGGTGACGGTGCCGACCGTCGAGCGCGGGTTGCGCGAGGTGGTCTTCTGCTCGATCGAGATCGCCGGCGACAGCCCGTCGATGCGGTCGACGTCCGGCTTCTGCATCATCTCGAGGAATTGCCGCGCATAGGCCGAGAGCGACTCGACATAGCGCCGCTGGCCCTCGGCATAGATCGTGTCGAAGGCGAGCGACGACTTGCCCGAGCCCGACAGCCCCGTGATCACCACCAGCCGGTCGCGCGGGATGTCGAGATCGACGTTCTTCAGATTGTGCTCGCGCGCCCCGCGGATCGAGATCACGCGGGCGTCGGGGTCTCTCGCGGCGCTCTTTTTCTTAAGCTCAGCCAGGGCTTCCGTGGATGTAGGGGCTACGCGCGGCTTTTGCACCCAGAACTGGTACATGGAGATGAAGGTGTCGGGGTTTTCCTGCTCGAATTCGTGCCAGTGGTCGAGATTGGTCCACGCCGGGTCGTCGGGGAACCGCTTCGCGTAGCGCTTGAGCGCGCCCCCGTCGAGCGCGAAGCCCAGCAGCACCAGCCCATTCTCGGCCAGGAAATCCTTGATCTGCGGCAGCGCGAAGCGGTGCTCCTGGACGTGGAACAGCATGTCCCGGCAATTGCTCATCGTGAAAAAGTCGCCGGTCGTCGTGACCTTCTTCACCGGTGAGCCGTCTTCGAGGCCATCACGTCCTGCCGGCCGCGGCGCATATCCTCGTCGTTCGCGCGATAGCCACGCTCGGCGAGATACTTCTGTGCCGCCACGACGTTCCGCCGCGCCGTCTCGCTATAGAGCCCGATCGACATCACGCCGCCCGGCTTCAAAAGCTCGAGCAGGATACGCCAGGCGCCCCACGGATCGCCGATCGCCACCAGCACGCCACTCGTTTCGATCGCGTCGAAGCTGCGGCCGATCGTTCCTAGTTTCAGGATATCGGCCTGGGCGTACTCGACATTGGCGATCCCGAGCTCGCGCGTCTTGCGCCTCGCGTAGCACAGGCTCGCCATGCTGAGGTCGATCGCAGTGAATTTGACACCGGCGAATGCCTGCGCCCGCTCGATCGATTGCTGGCCGGTGCCGCAGCCGGCGATCAGGAACTCGACGCCGTCTTCCTTGTCGATCGGGACGAACGGCGCATCCGGGAACATGTCGCGCAACATCCGGTTCAGCGTTTTCGCGCGTCCCGGCCGGGCCAATTTCACCCAACGCGGAAAGGGGTTCTCCTCGTATTGCCGCTGCACCGCGCGCGATACTGTCGTCTTCGATCGGCGTCAGCCGCGGCATCGACGCGCGGAGCTCGCGCTCCGCTCGCGGTTCGCGTACCTGCTGGGTGAGCAGCTCGGAAACCGCCGCGGGCCAGGATCGTTGCAGAAGCAGTTCCGCACCATCGAGCGAATGCAAAGGGAAATAGGCCGCGACGATTGCCAATGCCGCCGGTGAGAACGCCGTTCCGGCCTTCGCGGCCGCGGCCAGTGCATCGCGCAACCGCCGCGCCCGCTCCATTTCTCCGTCGCTAAAGCTCCAGACGTACTCGTTGATGAAACATTGTCGCGCCAGCGCGCTGCAGAACCCGAGTACCGCGGTTTTTTCCAACTCGACGGCGCCAGTGCTGGCGAGCGTCAAGATCGCCGCTCGGCTGGAAGTGAGCAGGCGCTCGATCTCGATGTCGGAGTTGCGCACCGTTTCCAGCAGCGTCCGTAACAACACGTCCCCGGAGATTGCGTCGAGCCCCGAGATTCCAAACAAATCCATGGCCGGAAGCCGTGCCGGCCATGCCTCGTTGGCGCGCTGCCGATAATCCTTCGATGGGCCGATCTTGATGAAGCTCTCGGCAATGCCCGCGAGCTCGTCCGGCCCGGTCCAGCCCTCCTGCAGAGCGCGCAGCACGAGTTTGCGCACGGCATCGGTGGCGGGCAGGGGCTTGCCGCTGACGAGGCAGGCCGCGAGCAGACGCTGGCTCTCCTCGTTCTCGTGGACGCCGAGCGCGCGAACGAGCAAAGCCAGTGCCTCCCCCGCGCTTCCTGCGTCGAGGAGGAGCCTGGCGTGGTTGTTGTGCGCTTCGACCAAGTCGGGCTTCGACTGCAACGCCGCCTGAAAACAAGCCGCTGCTTGGTCGAGCCTTCCCCAGACCCTGAAAGGCGAGACCAAGGCTGTTGAGCGCTCCCGGATGGTTCGGAGCGAGCTCGAGCACGCGCCGGCAGTACGCGCTCGCTTCGTCCCATTGCCGCTTGGCCAACATTGCGGCCGCGATATTCAAGTGCGCGTTGACGTGGTTCGGGAGCAGCGCAATCGCCTGGCGATAATGTTCGATCGCGTCTTCGGGCCGACCGAGCGCGCTGGAAATCAGAGCGAAGTGATAGTGGCTCTGGGAATCCCGGCCGTTGGCGGCGATCGCCTTGCCGATGAGCTCGATGGCCAGATCGTTCTTGCTGCGCTGGAGCCATCGATGACGCCGCTATAATGCAGGCTGTCGGCGTGGTTGGGATCGAGCGCGAGTACGTCGCGATAGCGGCTCTCCGCGCCCTCGAGCTCCCCGCGCTGATGATGCCAGGCGGCCTGCGTAAAGAGAGCCGCCACCGAGGGCCCGCCGCCCGGCGATCGATTGTCCGTTGGCTGAGCCTTTTCCTGGTTCATTGCCCGGCGATGCCTTGCGAGCGAGGGGAAACCCCCAACCTAGTCAGCGAGTGGCAGAGCCGCGCCAGCTAAGGCCGGAGAGCCCCGCCGCTATCCACCGCCACTGGAAAACGCACGAATCGACCTTGCAGCGCGAGCCGGAGAGGTGTAGAACATACCAAGAACAAGATCGCAAACCCGCTGCGGATAGGCCTTATTTAGAGGGGGAAAACCGTCCGCACCGGGCCCAGGATGGCCCTTACGGGCATAGGGTGCGAATCGGCTGCGACAGCCGGATGAACACGGAAGCTGAAAACTCACACAGGAGGCTGCGATGGCCGGAAGCGTCAACAAGGTAATCCTCATCGGCAATTTGGGCGCCGACCCCGAAGTGCGCCGCACCAACGACGGCCGGCCGGTGGTGAACCTGCGCGTCGCCACCAGCGACTCCTGGAAGGACAAGACCACCGGCGAGCGCCGCGAAAAGACCGAGTGGCACCGCGTCGTGATCTTCAGCGAGGGCCTGTGCAAGATCGCAGAGCAGTACCTGAAGAAGGGCGCCAAGGTTTATCTCGAAGGCGCGCTGCAGACCCGCAAGTGGCAGGACAAGGACGGCCACGACAAATACTCGACCGAAGTGGTGCTGCAGGGCTTCAATTCCACGCTCACCATGCTCGATTCCCGTGGCGGCGGGGGAGGCCAGGCGCTGGCCGAGAACGGCAACGGCGAGTTCGGTTCGCCCGGCCCCGGCCCCATGCGCGAGCGCAAGCCCGCGGCCGCCATGGCCGGCGGCAAGCGCGACGACATGGACGACGAGATTCCGTTCTGACGCGTTTGACCTGAATCAAGGCCGCGCGTGCCTGGACGCCTATAAGGTGCAGCTTCAGAAGGAGCCAATTCATGATGTGGGATTATGGAGGCTTCGGGCCTTGGCAGCCGTTCGTGATGATCGGCTTTATCTTCCTGTCTGTGTTCGTCCTGATCGTCTTGATCCGCATGCTGCCGGGCGGCCGGCGGCACCGGGGAGGGCGCAGCGGCAGCGCACTCGACATCCTCAACGAGCGCTTCGCCCGCGGCGAGATCGACCGCACCGAATACGAGGAGCGGCGGCGCGTGCTCGACCGCTGAGAGCATAGTCCCCTCTCGCGGGAAAGCTTAAATTCAGCGATACGCGTCACCCCGACGATTCGAGGCCGCCATGTCGCTCGCGCCGCTATTGAACGCCCCCTTCGTCATCCAGCTCCACGCCTTCGCGGCCATGGCCGCCTTCGTGCTCGGCCTCATCCAGTTCTCCGCGCCCAAGGGAACGCTGCCGCACCGGACGATCGGCTGGATCTGGGTCTGCATCATGGTGGTGGTGGCGGGGAGTGCGTTCTGGATTCACGAAATCCGGCTCTGGGGCGAATGGAGCCCCATCCATCTCCTGGCGATCCTCACCCTAGTCGATGCTGCCGCTCGGCGTCTGGTACGCGCACAATCACGTCGTGACCGGGCACAAATTCGTCATGATCTCGATTTTCTGCGGCGGGCTGCTGATCGCGGGCCTCTTCACCTTCGTGCCGGGCCGCATCATGCACGCGGTGATGTTCGGCAACTGACGAAATTCGTCCTCGAATTCCAGCCCTCCGATCGCCTTGAAATCGCTCGCGAATTGGCCGTTTCGCCGCTCTGTAACTATTTGATATTGCTCGATAATTCAGCATTTTCGCGCCCCGCAATAACTGGCCTTGCCGCGCCGATTTCGGCTATAAGGATTCGCGTTTCCCCAACTGGAATTTTCGCGCGTGTCGGACACCAAGACCCCGACTCCGCCGGGCGCTGAGCCGCCCCCGCCGTCGGACGTAAAACCGGTCTCGATCACCGAGGAGCTTGTCGCGCTCCTACCTCGACTACGCCATGAGCGTGATCGTGGCGCGCGCGCTCCCGGATGCGCGCGACGGCCTCAAGCCGGTGCATCGCCGCATCCTCCACTCGATGAACGAGAACGGCTACGAGTGGAACAAGCCGTACCGCAAATCCGCGCGCGTGGTCGGCGACGTCATCGGCAAATATCACCCGCACGGCGACCAATCGATCTACGACGCGCTGGTGCGCATGGCGCAGAATTTCTCCATGCGCCTGATGCTGATCGACGGGCAGGGCAACTTCGGCTCGGTCGACGGCGATCCGCCCGCGGCCATGCGCTACACCGAATGCCGGCTCGCCAAGGTCGCGCACGCGATTCTCGAGGACATCGACAAGGACACCGTCGATTTCCAGGACAACTACGACAGTTCCGAGCGCGAGCCGACGGTATTGCCGGCGCGCTTCCCGAACCTGCTGGTCAACGGCGCCGGCGGCATCGCCGTCGGCATGGCCACCAACATCCCGCCGCACAATCTCGGCGAGGTGATCGACGCTTGCGTGGCGCTGCTGGAAAAGCCCGACCTCTCGCTCGACGAGCTGATCGCCATGGTGCCGGGCCCGGATTTTCCCACCGGCGGCATCATCCTGGGCAAGGCCGGCATCCGCGAGGCCTATCGGGCGGGGCGGGGCTCCATCCTGGTGCGCGGCCGCGTCGCCATCGAAACCACCAAGCAGCGCGAAGCCCTGATCATCACCGAGATCCCGTTCCAGGTGAACAAGACCACGATGATCGAGAAGATCGCCGAGCTGGTGCGCGACGAGCGGATCGTCGGCATTTCCGCGGTGCGCGACGAGTCCGACCGCGACGGCATGCGCGTGGTCTGCGAGCTGAAGCGCGAAGCCATCGCCGACGTGGTGCTGAACCAGCTCTACCGCTTCACGCCGCTGCAATCCTCGTTCCCGGCCAACATGGTGGCGCTCACCGGCGGCCGGCCGGCGACCATGACGTTGCACGACCTGCTTTCCGCCTTCATCGCCTTCCGCGAGGAAGTGGTCGGCCGGCGCACCAAGTATCTGTTGAAGAAGGCGCGCGAGCGCGCCCACATCCTCGTCGGGCTCGCCATCGCAGTCGCCAATATCGACGAGGTCATCAAGCTGATCCGCGCCGCCAAGGACGCCAACGCCGCGCGCGACGCCCTGATGGGGCGCGACTGGCCGGCCAAGGACATGAAGCCGCTGGTGGAGCTGATCGACGATCCGCGCCACAAGATTTCACCCAAGGGCACCTACAAGCTCTCCGAGGAACAGGCCAAGGCCATCCTCGACCTGCGCCTGCAGCGCCTGACCGCGCTCGGCCGCGACGAAATCGGCGGCGAGCTCGACGGGCTGGGCAAGGAAATCACCGACTACCTCGACATTCTCCGCAGCCGCGATCGCATCCGCAAGATCGTCAAGGACGAGCTGGTCGGCATCAAGAAAGAGTTCGGTACTCCGCGCCGCACGGAAATCAGCGAAGGCGGGGCCGCCGATGTCGACGAAGAGGACCTGATCCAGCCCGAGGAGATGGTCGTCACCGTCTCGCATGCCGGCTACGTCAAGCGCGTGCCGCTCTCGAGCTATCGCGCGCAGAAGCGCGGCGGCAAGGGCCGCGCCGGCATGCAGACCCGCGAGGAAGACTTCGTCACCCGCCTGTTCGTGGCCTCGACCCACGACGAAGTCTTGTTCTTCTCCTCCATGGGCAAGGCCTACAGCCTGAAGGTCTGGCGCCTGCCGCTCGCGGCCCCGCAGGCGCGCGGCAAGGCGATCGTGAACCTGCTGCCGCTGAAAGCCGATGAGCGCATCACCTCGATCATCACGCTGCCCAAGGCCGAGGCCGAGCGCGAGAAGATGAACATCATGTTCGCCACCACCGGCGGCACCGTGCGCCGCAACGCGCTCGCCGATTTCGTCGATGTGCGTCCGTCGGGCATCATCGCCATGAAGCTGGAGAAGGGCGACGCCATCGCCGACGTCGATCTCTGCACCGAGAGCGACGACGTGCTGCTCTCGACCGCCGAGGGTCAATGCATCCGCTTTCCGGTCGGCGACGCACGCGTGTTCACGGGCCGCAATTCCATCGGCGTGCGCGGCATCCGGCTCGAGAAGAACGACACCGTGATCTCCATGACCATCATCCGCCACATGGCTGCGACCAGCGAGGAGCGCGCCGCGTACCTGAAGCTCGCCAACGCGGTGCGCCGCGGCGACGAGCCGGAGAAGGAGGCCGACGACGAGGAGAAGGTGAAGGCGATCCAGCTCTCGCAGAAGCGCTATGCCGAGATGGGCGCGGCCGAAGAGTTCATCCTCACGCTCACCGAGCGCGGCTACGGCAAGCGCACCTCGTCCTACGAGTACCGGATCACCGGCCGCGGCGGCAAAGGCATCGTCGCGATGAAAATCTCGAAGAAGAGCGGCCGCGTGGCCGCCTCGTTCCCGGTGGAAGAAACCGACCAGATCATGCTCGTCACCGACGGCGGGCAGATGATCCGCTGCCCGGTGAACGGCATTCGCATCGCCGGCCGCTCCACCCAGGGCGTGATCGTGTTCTCCACCGCCGAGGACGAGAAGGTGGTCTCGGTCGAGCGCATCGGGGAAGAAGGCGTCGCCAACGGCGCCACCGGCTGATCGCGGCCTCGAACCCTGCGTCACATTGACCTGCGCGCCCGCTGCTTTGCAGCTCCTGCATATTTTGCGGGCACGGCGCGCGATTGATTCAATTTTATCGATTCCTGAGACGGCCTTTTTCCCCTTGCTTCTTAGGATGCCGCCACATGGCGCCCGGAGGCAGGGTGGCCAAGCGTTGAATCCGTCCTTGAGGAACGCATGAAATACCGGACGATCAAACGAGCCTTGGTATCCGACAAGGCGATCGCCCGCATGTTGATCCATGTGACCGCGTCCACCTTCGGCACGATAGCGATCTCCCTCTTGGTCGTCGCGGCGGCAGTGCGTTTTGGCGGCGTCGACCCCAGTTGGAAGACCTATGCGCTCGCGCTCGTGCTGCCGGCCATCCTCACCCCGGCGTTTTCGATTGCATACGTGCGGGCCAACTATCGCCTGCACCGGTTGCAGCGCGAGTTGAAACAGCTCGCCAGCGCCGACCCGCTTACGGGCCTGCTGAATCGGCGTGCATTTTTCGAACGGGCCGGCGACATTTTCGCCGCGCTCGACCAGATATCGCGTCCGGTCGCGGCGATGATGATCGACCTCGACCATTTCAAAACGATCAACGACAAATCCGGGCATGCCGCGGGTGACGCCGTGATTCAGATGGTTTCGAAGGCGATTGCCAAGACGGCAAACACTTCAGCGGGCAGTCACGAGACATTGGTCGCCCGGTTCGGCGGCGAGGAGTTCGTGGTTCTCGTCGTGGGGATGGACCCTTCCGATCTCGAAAGGCTCGCAGAACGAATCCGTGAGACTTGCCGGGAGCTCGTTTATTGGCTTGGCCGGACTCCGCTGACTGTGACGGCCAGCATCGGACTTGCCGTCCGTGCAAATGACGAAAGCATCGACGTGATGCTACAGGCAGCCGACGCGGCGCTCTACGAGGCAAAGCGCGCCGGGCGCGACCGCTGGTACATGGCGGGAAGATCGCCGGACTTTTCCGCGGCAACGCTCGTACCGAGCGCCACGGTCACGTCGATTCGTACCCGCAAGCGGACGATCGACGCGGCTTGACGTTTCGCCTCAGCGCCCCCCGGCGCGCTCCAGAATCGAAATGATTTCCGTGTAGCCGCGCCGGCGCGCATGCCCGAGCGGCGTGACATCCTGCCGGTCGGGAATATCGAGCTTGGCGCCCGCCTGCACGAGCGCCCGCACGCACTCCACGTGATTGCGCCCGCCATCGCCGAGGATCACCGCCTCGATCAGCGCGGTCCAGCCGAGATTGTTCACGTGGTCGAGCGGCGCCTTGGCCGCGATCAGGGTTTTCACCACGTCCACGTGGCCGAGATGCGCCGCCGCGATCAGCGCGGTTCCCTCATAGGGGCTGGTGATGTTTTTCGCGCTGCCTCCCGCCGCGAGCGCGAGCTTCAGCATGTCCACGTCGTTGGCCACCGACGCGATGGTGACGATGTCGTATTTCTGGTTTTCCAGTGCGTTGGCATCGGCCCCGGCCGTGAGCAGCGCGCGCGCCGCCGCGTATTGCTTCTGAAAGGCGGCGACGTGCAGCGGCGTACGGCCATTGCGGTCGCGCGCCTCCAGGTTCGCCTTGACCATGCCGGCAACCGCGATCCCCATGATGTCGCCCTTGGCCGCGGCCTCGTGCAGCCCCGTATAGCGGGCGATCTCCTCGGCGCTGGGCGGCACCTGGGCATGGGCCTGCGCGGCGAGAAATGTGGTCAGCAGGAGCGAGAATCGGAACGCGCGCACGGTGGAAATCTCCTTCGAGCGGACATGCGACGGGGACCATGGCCCTATCCGCAAATTGGGGGGAAATCACGTTTCGGCCAGCCTGCTTGCCGAGCCCGCGCCGGACCGCTAACCCTTCGCCATGGCCCGTACCGCCCTCTATGCCGGCTCCTTCGATCCCGTCACCAACGGCCATCTCGACGTGGTCAAGGGCGCCTGCCGGCTTGCCGACAAGCTGGTGATCGCCATCGGCGTGCACCCCGCGCGCCAGCCGCTGTTCTCCTCCGAGGAGCGGATCGCCATGCTGAAGGAAGCCTGCGCGCCGCTAGCGCGCCGCCGAGAAAACGGTCGCTCGAGTACATCACCTTCGACGATCTCGTGGTGGATGCCGCCAAGCGCGCCGGCGCGACTTTGCTCATCCGCGGCCTGCGCGATGCGTCCGACTTCGATTACGAGATGCAGATGGCCGGCATGAACGGCACCATGGCGCCGGGCCTGCAGACCGTGTTCCTGCCCGCATCGCCTACCGTCCGCCCCATCACCGCCACGCTTGTGCGCCAGATCGCGGGCATGGGCGGCGACGTTTCGGCCTTCGTGCCCGCCTCGGTCGCCAAGCAGCTGAAAGCCAAGTTCGCGCGCCGCTGAGGCGCATTCACCGGAGAACCAGATGTTCCGTTTCGCGCTCGCGTTCGTGCTTGCCTTGTCGCTCGTGTCCACCGCTTCGGCGCAGACCGACCCCAATCTCTTGACGCTCGAAACCTCCAAGGGCCGCGTCGTCATCCGGCTGCGCCCGGATCTCGCGCCCAAGCACGCCGAGCGGCTGAAGACGCTTGCCAAGGAAGGCTTCTACAACAACGTGCCGTTCCACCGCGTGATGGAAGGCTTCATGGCGCAGACCGGCGACGGCCAGCGCGGCGACGGTACCGGCGGCTCGAAATATCCGAACCTGCCGGCGGAATTTTCCAGCCTCTCGTTCAAGCGCGGCATCGTCGGCATGGCGCGGCGCGGCGACAGCATCCATTCCGCCAACAGCCAGTTCTTCATCATGTTCGCCGAGAACTCGGGCCTGAACGGGCAATACACCGTGATCGGCGAGGTCGTCACCGGCATGGACGTGGTCGACAAGCTGAAACGCGGCGCGCCCGGCAGCGGCGCCGTCACCGATCCCGACAAGATCGTCCGCGCGATCGCGCAGTAGGAGAACAAGATGGCGAGCGACCCCGAGAACACCCTGATCCTGGAGACCACCAAGGGCTCCGTCACCATCGCGCTGCGGCCCGATCTCGCGCCGGGTCACGTCAAGCAGATCAAGGAGCTGGTGCGCAAGAAATTCTACGACGGCATCGTATTCCACCGGGTCATCGAAGGCTTCATGGCGCAGACCGGCTGTCCGCAAGGCACCGGCACCGGCGGGTCGGGCAAGAAGCTGAAGGCGGAGTTCAGCAAGGAAAAACACGTCCGCGGCACCGCCTCCATGGCGCGCGCGCAGAACCCGGATTCGGGCGACAGCCAGTTCTTCATCTGCTTCGCGGCCGCGCCGTTCCTCGACGGCCAATACACCGTCTGGGGTCAGGTCACCGAAGGCATGGAGAACGTCGACAAGATCAAGCGCGGCGAGCCGGTGCAAAATCCGGACAAGATCGTCTCGGCCACGATCGCGGTGGACGCAAAGTAAAAAAATGGACCCTCTCCCACCCCCAACTCGGGCTTGCCCGAGTTGGGCATTTTGGAATGGCCGAAGTCGGAAATATCCGACTTCGGCAGGGGAGAGGGTCAATCGGTACCTGCTGCTTACTTCTTTTTCGCCATAGCCTTCTTATCGGCGGCCGCTTTCTTCTTCGCCGCGGCGGCATCGGCAGCCGCTTTCTTTTTCGCGGCCTTTGCATCGGCGGCCGCCTTCTTCTTCGCTGCGGCTGCGTCGGCCGCTGCCTTCTTCTTCATGGCCCGCTCTTCAGCGGCCTTTTTCTTTGCCATAGCCTTGTCGGAAGCAGCCACCGCCACGTCCTTGGCGTAGGTGCTCGGAATTTGGGTAAACGCCAGACCCGCGGCGAGAAAGCCGGCCGCGACCGCGACGGCTAGAAACGACCTAGTGCGCGACATTGATGCGCTCTCCTGTATGAGTGACCGCCTTGCGGCAGCTCGGAACGGACGCACGGTAAGGGCCGGTTTCTGAACGCCGACTGAATAACTGGTTCTCGCAAACCCTTGGCGTCGTTCGGTCAAACGGCGAAGACAATCAGGTAGAGTTACCCGTGCGCACCGACCTGTTCGACTACCAATTGCCCGCGGACCGCATCGCGCTGCGGCCCGTATCGCCGCGCGACGCAGCACGGCTGCTCATTGTGCGCCCGGGCACAGGCCCCGAATTCGAGGATCGTACGCTCCGCGACCTGCCCGAATTCCTGCGCCCCGGCGACGCACTTGTGCTGAATGACACGAAAGTGATCCCGGCGCGGTTAGAGGGCGTGCGCACGCGCGACGATGGCTCCGCTAAAATCGAAGCCACGCTCATCGAGCGGCGCGGCGAGGATTCCTGGCTGGCGCTGGTGAAGCCCGCCAAGCGCCTGCAGCCCGGCGACCGCATCCGCTTCGGTCATGAAGGCCGCGTGTGCCTGCTCGGCAATCTCGACGCCATGGTCGAGGAGAAAGGCGAGGGCGGCGAGGTGCTGCTGCGCTTCGATTTCCATGGGCCGGTGCTCGAGGAAGCGATCGAGACGCTCGGCCACGTGCCGCTGCCGCCCTACATCGCAGCGCGCCGCGCCGACGACGAGCAGGATCGCACCGACTACCAGACCGTCTATGCCGCGCACGCCGGCTCGGTCGCCGCGCCCACCGCGGGCCTGCATTTCACGCCGGAACTGCTCAAGCGCATCGAGGCGCAGGGCGTCGTCCTCGCGCGCGTGACGCTGCATGTCGGCGCCGGCACGTTTCTTCCGGTGAAGAGCGAGGACACCACGGGCCATCGCATGCACCCGGAGCACGGCGAGATCTCCAAGGCCACGGCCGACACCTTGAACAGTGTGCGCGAGCGCGGCGGCCGCATCGTCGCGGTCGGCACCACGGCGTTGCGGCTGCTTGAATCCGCGGCCGGCGAGGAGGGCAAGCTCAAGCCCTTTTCCGGCCCGACCTCGCTGTTCATCACGCCCGGCTACAAATTCCGCGCCGTGGACGCGCTGCTGACCAATTTCCACCTGCCGCGCTCGACGCTGTTCATGCTGGTCGCGGCATTTTCCGGCCTGGAGCGCATGCAGCGCGCCTATGCGCACGCCATCGACAACGGCTATCGCTTCTATTCCTACGGCGACGCCTGCCTGCTATTTCCCGAGGCCACGCCGACCACCTGACCGCCGCCAAGAGGGGGAACGCCATGAAGTATGTCCGCGTCGCAGCCGAGTCCGTCGAGGACAAGGACGAATATCCGCTGAGTTTCGATCTCCTGCTCGACGGCACGAGCAAGACCACCGGAGACTTTTATATGTACGGCCTGTCGGGCCGGCCAGAGAATGATGGCCAGTGCTATCCGTTCGCGCTGGTCGCCGATGGCAGCATGGACTTCGGCGCCGCCTATGAGAACGAGGAGGACCGCTGGTGGCAGACGGACCTGCGCGAGAAGAAGATCGAAATGGGCGCCGCCTTCAAGGTGACGTCGAAGGAAACGGAATACGAATATAAGATCGTCAAAATCGACGTCCTGTCCGAGTAAACCCGCCTTGTTCCGCTTTTCCATCCTCGCCACCGACGGCGCCGCGCGCCGCGGCGAGATCGACACCCCGCGCGGGAAAATCCGCACGCCCGCCTTCATGCCGGTCGGCACCGCCGCGACCGTCAAGGCGATGCTGCCGGAGCACGTGCGCGCGGCCGGCGCCGACATCGTGCTCGCCAACACTTATCATTTGATGCTGCGCCCCGGCGCCGAACGCATCGCCGCGCTCGGCGGCCTGCACGCGTTCATGCGCTGGCCGCAGCCGATCCTGACCGACTCCGGCGGCTTTCAGGTCATGTCGCTATCGAAGCTGCGCAAGGTGGAGGAGAGCGGCGTCACCTTCCGCTCGCACCTCGACGGCGACATGGTGGAGCTGACGCCCGAACGCGCCATCGAGATCCAGCGGCTGTTAGGGGCCGATATTTCCATGCAGCTCGACGAATGCATCCGCTTACCCGCGCCCGAAGCGGAGGTGGAGCGAGCCATGATGCTCTCCTTGCGCTGGGCCGAGCGCTGCAAACGCGCTTTCGGCACGTCGCCCGGCCGCGCGCTGTTCGGCATCGTGCAGGGCGGAGTCTCGCCGGAGCTGCGCCGGCGCTCCGCGCGCGAGCTCGTGGGCATCGGGTTCGACGGCTACGCCATCGGCGGTCTCGCGGTCGGCGAGCCGCAGCAGGTCATGTACCGGACGCTCGAAGTCACGGTGCCGGAACTGCCGGCGGACCGGCCGCGCTATTTGATGGGCGTCGGCGAGCCCGACGATATTCTCGGCGCCGTCGAGCGCGGCATCGACATGTTCGATTGCGTGCTGCCGACCCGCGCCGGCCGCCACGCGCTCGCCTATACCCGCTTCGGCAAGCTCAACTTGAAGAACGCCCGCCACGCCGACGACCCGCAGCCGCTCGACGAGGAGAGCACGTGCCCGGCCGCGCGCGACTATTCGCGCGCCTATCTGCATCATCTGGTGAAGGCCAACGAGACGCTCGGCGCCATGCTGCTCACCTGGGCCAATGTCGCCTATTATCAGGAGCTGATGGAGGGCATCCGCCAGCGCGATCAGCGCCAAGCGCTTCGCCGATTTCGCCGCCGAGACCCGCGCGCGCTGGGAAGTGGTGAGCCCGGATGGGATCGAACCATCGACACCGTGATTAAAAGTCACGTGCTCTACCACTGAGCTACGGGCCCTGGCCGCGACAGGTATGGGGGCGCCGGATTCGCGTCAATAGCCGGTGCGCGTGCGCCACCCTCTTCATCCGTCCGAAAGCCTGATTCCGCGCGGCCATTGACCCGCCCCGGCGTCCGGCTACATGGTTGGACGAGGAGTTTTCGCATGCCCGTCATCAACCGCGTTGCCGACCGCGCCGAGGAAGTCGCCACCTGGCGGCGCGATTTCCACAGCGATCCGGAGCTGCTCTACGAGGTGCACCGCACCGCCGCCAAGGTCGCCGACAAGCTGAAATCCTTCGGCTGCGACGAGGTCGCCACCGGCATCGGCCGCACCGGCGTGGTCGGCGTGATCCGCGGCCGCAAGAAGGAGAGCGGCAAGACCGTGGGGCTGCGCGCCGACATGGATGCGCTGCCGATCGAGGAGGCCACCGGCCTGCCTTACGCCTCGAAGAATCCGGGCAAGATGCACGCCTGCGGCCACGACGGTCACACCGCGATGTTGCTCGGCGCCGCGCGGCATCTTTGCGACACGCGCAATTTCGACGGCACCGCGGTCGTCATCTTCCAGCCCGCCGAAGAGGGCGGCGCCGGCGCCAAGGCCATGATCGACGACGGCCTGTTCGACCGTTTCAAGATCGACGAAGTGTTCGGTCTGCATAATTATCCGGGTCTGCCGGTCGGCAACTTCGCGATCCGTCCGGGCCCGCTCATGGCCGCGGCCGACCGCCTCACCATCGAAGTCGAGGGCGTCGGCGGCCACGCCGCGCGTCCGCATATCGCGATCGATACGGTGCTGGTCGGGTCCGAGATCGTGAGCGCCTTGCAGCAGATCGTTTCGCGCAATGTCGATCCGCTCGAGAGCGCGGTGGTCTCGATCACGCTGTTCCAGGCCGGCTTCACCGACAACGTGATCCCGCAGAGCGCGCTGCTGCGCGGCACCGCGCGCTCGCTCAAGGCGGAAACGCGCGATCTTTTGGAGAAGCGCATCGTCGAGATCGCCGAGGGCGTCGCCCGCCTGCACGGCGCCAAGGCCAAAGTGCTCTACAGCCGCGACTATCCGGTGGTGGTCAACGATCCCGGCGCCACCGATTTCGCCGTCTCGGTCGCCCGCGAAGTCGCGGGCGCGGCGCAGGTGAACCCCGCGACGGTTCCGGTCATGGGCGGGGAGGACTTCGCCTTCATGCTGCAGGCGCGCCCCGGCGCGTTCATCTTCATGGGCAACGGCGACACCGCGCCGATCCACCACCCGGCCTATGACTTCAACGACGCGGCGATCCCGTTCGGCAGCTCCTACTGGGTCCGCCTGGTGGAGACCGCGCTGCCCGCCTGACGGGCCGCCGCGCGCGAAATCGTGATGCGGCAGAACGATAGCCATAGCCTATCGCCGCCTTGCCGAAACCCCTGCCTCCGATAGACTCGGACCTAATTTCACCGGCGCTCCGGAGGCGTTTTGGCTTCCGAACAACCCTGAGCGCCACAGGGAGGAAGTCATGTCCGCCAAGATCACCCGCCGCGCATTCGTGGCGACCGCCACCGCCGCCGCGACGTTCGCGAGCCCATCCATCATTCGCGCCCAGGCGCAGGCTCCCGCCGCGCCCGCGGCTCCGGCCGGGCCGTTCAGGCAGCCGGCGCTGCCGTTCATGGAGGCGCAGCTCGCGCCGACGATCGGCACCCGCACGGTCCAGCTGCATTACGGCCGGCACCACGCCAGCTACTACGCGAACCTCAACAACATCACCAAGGACACCAAATACGCGACCATGAGCATCGAGCAGATCGTGATCGAGGGCGCCAAGGACACCGACCGGCGCTTCCTCAACAACGCCGGCCAGTGCTGGAACCACGAGCTCTACTGGAACATGCTGAAGCCGGGCGGCGCGAAGGCCCCCGGCGCCGCACTCGCGGCCAAGATCAACGAGGCCTTCGGCAACATCGACACCCTGAAGCAGCGCATGACCGCGGCCTCGGGCACCGTGTTCGGCTCGGGCTGGGTCTGGCTGGTGCAGGACGGCGGCAAGGTTGAACTCATGTCTACGTTCGGCGGCGACGGCCCGCTCACCAGCGGCAAGAACGCGCTGATCGGAGTCGACGTGTGGGAGCACGCCTATTATCTCGACTACGAGAACCGCCGCACCGACCACGTGAAGGCCGTGCTCGATAACCTGATCAACTGGGACTACGTTGGAAGCCGCTACAAGGCGTGAGCCTTAGCGATTGAGCAACACCGTGCCGCTGTCGGCGACTTCATAGCCGCCGAGCGCGGCGGCGCGGGACGCGAATTCGGGGCCGCGGGCGAGTTTGAACAACGCCTGCGGCCCCGGCTCGAAATAATCGCGCCGCCGCAGCACGAGATCGAATCTCTCCCAGGTCAGCGAAACGAATTCGAGCCCGCGCGTCGCCGCGACCGCGCGCGTCGCGATGCCGCAATCGGCGCGGCCCTCGCGCACCGCGAGCGCCAGATCGTCGCCGGTGCGGGCAGGGGCGTTGGCGCGCTTCAAATCGGTGAGTTCGAGCTTGGCCGCGCGGAGAAGCCGCAAGAGCAGCGCCTGCGCGCCTGCGCCGGCCTGCCGCTCCACCATGCGCGCGCCGCGCTTGGCGACGTCGGCGATCGTCTTGACCTTCAGCGGATTTCCCGGCGCCAGCACCAAACCTTGCTCGCGCCGCGCCCAGGCGATCAGCACCGCGTCGGCGAGCGCGCTCTCTACCGCGACCGCCTGCAGGTTCGCGTCCTCGTCCTCGCCCTCGATGCGATGCAGATGAATTCCGGCGACCATCGCTTCGCCGGCGGCGAGCCGGCGCAGGCCCGCCTCGCTGCCCTCGGCGAGTAGCGCGAGCCCGGAACCGCTTTCGCGCAACGCCCATTCCAGCAGCGGGTCGTGACTTCCGGCCACGATCGCAGGGGCAGGGCTCGCGACCAGGCCGTCGGGGATCAGAAGCCCGGCCGCCAGCCAGCGGTCGAGCGCCGACTTTGGAAACAGCCACTTGCCGGTCGCCTTGGTGCAGGGAATGCGGCCCTGGGCGACCAGTTCGTAGAGCTTGCGCTCGCCGAGACGAAGGTAGCGGGCGGTTTCCGCCGTGGTCAGATACTCGTTCATGGCCTGCTTCAAGCTGCGTGAAACTGCATCCTATACGAAATTTGCCGGATAGTGGAATCCATGCCCTTTTTCGTGAAGGGAGGGAAAATGCCCGAAAACGCCTCGGCGCTGCAGCTCGTCTTGAGCGGCGACCCGGCTCTGTACGCGATCGTCCGGCTGTCGCTGCTCGTGAGCCTTTCGGCCGCGATCCTCGCGGCGCTGATCGGCGTGCCGTTCGGCGCGCTGATTGCGCTGACCCGCTTCCGCGGCCGCGAAGGCGTCATCGTCACCCTCAATGCGCTCATGGGCCTGCCGCCGGTCGTGGTCGGGCTCGCGGTGTTCCTTCTCTGTCGCGCTCCGGTCCGCTCGGCTCCTGGGGAATACTCTTCACGCCGCAGGCGATGATCATCGCCCAGACCATCCTGATCGCGCCGATCATCGCCGCGCTCGCGCGCCAGACGATCGAGGATCTGTGGCTCGAATACCGCGACGAGCTCGCGGCCATGGGCGTCGGACCGCTCGGCCGTATCGCGACGCTGATCTGGGACGCGCGCTTCAGCCTGGTGACGGCGCTGCTCGCCGGTTTCGGCCGCGCCGCGGCGGAAGTCGGCGCCGTCATCATCGTCGGCGGCAATATCGACGGCTTCACCCGCACCATGACGACGGCGATCGCGCTCGAAACCTCCAAGGGCGATCTGCCGCTCGCCATCGGACTGGGCATCGTGCTCTTGACCATCGTGCTGATCGTCAACGCGCTCGCCTGGGGCACGCGCGGCCTCGGCCAGCGCTTCGCGGGATAGAAGATGCGCGCACCCGTGAGCGAGCTTCCCATCATCCTCGAAGACGTGAGCCTGACTCGCGGGCGCGGTCACGGTTCTCGATCGCATCATCTTTGACGATCGCAGCCGGCGCGCCGACCGCGCTGATCGGGCCGAACGGCTCGGGCAAGACGACGCTGCTGCGCCTCGCCATGGGCCTGATCGAGCCCACGCGCGGCCGCGTGAGCTGGGGCGGTGTCGAGCACACGCCGCCGGTGCGGCGCGCGCTCATGTTCCAGCGGCCGGTAATGCTGCGCCGGAGCACGGCGGGCAACCTGCGCTATGCGCTGGCGGCGGCCGGTGTGCCTCGCACAGAGCGCAGCAAGCGTTGCGACGAGCTTCTGGCGCTGGTCGGCCTCAAGGGCCTCGGCGAGCGGCCCGCGCGCAAGCTGTCCGGCGGCGAGCAGCAGCGGCTCGCGCTCGCCCGCGCGCTGGCCAAGGAGCCGGCGGTGCTGTTTCTCGACGAGCCGACCGCGAGCCTCGATCCCGCCGCCACCAAGGCGGTCGAGGACGTGATCCGCGCCATCACCGCCCGCGGCATCAAAGTGGTGATCGCCACCCACGATCTCGGTCAGGCGCGCCGTCTCGCCGGCGAAGTCGTGCTGCTGCATCGCGGCCGCGTGGTCGAAAGCGCGCCGGCCGAAACATTTTTCTCGAATCCCAAGACCATCGAAGCGCGCCGGTTCGTGGCCGGCGAGCTGCTCGTCTGAATCGAACACTCGCAGAAGGAGGAAAGCATGTTGTCTCGTCGTGTCGCCCTGATCGCCGGGATCGTTGCCGCGCTCGCCAGCCCGTCGCCCGTCATCGCGCAGGAGCGCTCGATCGTCGTCGCCTCCACCACCTCGACCGACAATTCCGGCCTGTTCCGCCACATCCTGCCGCTGTTCAAGCAAAAGACCGGCATCGACGTGAAGGTGGTCGCGCTCGGCACCGGCCAGGCGCTCGATGTCGGCCGCCGGGGCGACGCGGACGTCGTCTTCGTGCACGCCAAGCCGCTCGAGGAGAAATTCGTCGCCGACGGCGACGGCGTCAAACGCTACCCGGTCATGTACAACGATTTCATCCTGGTGGGCCCGAAATCCGACCCGGCCCGCATCGCCGGAACGCGGGACGTTCTCGCCGCTTTGCGAAAAATCAGGGCTACGGAAGCGCTTTTCATTTCCCGGGCCGACCAAAGCGGAACCCATTTCGCCGAGCTCAATCTGTGGAAGGCGGCCGGCATCGATATCGCGAAGGCAAAAGGGCCTTGGTATCGGGAGATCGGGCAGGGCATGGGTGCCGCGCTCAACATGGCTTCGGCATCGAATGCCTATCTGCTCGCCGATCGCGGCACCTGGATCTCGTTTCGGAGCCGTGGCGACCTCGAAATCGCCGTGCAGGGCGATCCGCCGCTTGTTCAACCAATACGGCGTGATCCTGGTGAACCCGGCGAAGCATCCCGCCGTGAAGAAGGAGCTCGGCCAGGCCTTCATCGACTGGCTGGTCTCGCCCGAAGGCCAGAAGGCCATCGCCGACTACCAGATCAACGGCCAGCAGCTGTTCTTTCCCAACGCCTCCGCGCCGGGCGCCTGAGGAGGTAACTGGCACCGGTATTGTGGATTATGAGGATAACTAGCTAGCAGCGGCTCGGATAAAGGGTTTTTCCCGCTGGAGGCACTGCGTCGGGAGACCTTCAGACCGGCATAAGACGGCGGAACCCGCCGGTCGCCAGCACGACCCCGGCCAGGATCAGCAGCATACCCACCGCGTGATAGGGGTGAAGCCGCTCGCCGAGTGTGAGCCAGGCCAGCACGACCCCATAGAGCGGCAGCAGGTAGAGATAGACCCCGGTCACCGAGGGGCCGACCCGCTTCACCCCGTACTGGTAGAGCCCGAAGGCGAGTACCGACGGGAAGATCGCAAGCGCCACGATCATGGCCCACGCCTTGAGCCCGTTCGGGAAGGCCCCGAGCACGACGACCTCGTAGAGCATTGGCGGCACTAGGAGCGCGCTGCCCGCCAGCGCGATCATCGCGAATAGCGGCAGCGTGCCGAGCCGCGCCAGCCGCTCCCGCTTCAACAGCACCGAATAGACCGCCCAGGCGAAGGCGGAAACCGCGATCACCAGATCGCCGCGACTGAATTCGAGCTGCAGCAGCCGCCCGATCTCGCCCTCGAGCACGATCACGGTAACGCCGCTGAAGCCGATCAAGGCGCCAAAGAGCGTCGCCGGCGACACGGGCTTGCGATACGCCGCCGCGTCCAGCAGCACGATCATGATCGAGGACGAGGCGTAGATCAGCGCGCCGTGGGTCGCGGTCGTGGTCTTGAGGCCCACATAGACCAGCCCACCGCACAGGATCATGCCGAGGAAGCCAAGCGCCACGATCTCGCGCCACGCCGCACGCACGTCGTCCCCCGCCGCCGCGATCCCGCGCCAGGCGAAGGGGAGCAACATCGCCGCCGCCAATGCCCAACGCCAGAACGCCAGCGTCCACGGCTCGACATAGGCCACCGCCGCCCGGCCGATCACCAGGTTCGAGACGAAGAACAGCGGCATCAGCGCCAACAGCGCATAGACGCCGAGATTCGAGCGGGATTGCATGGGGATTGGGACCGGCGGGCGGATCGCTCTAGCGGCTGGCGCGCTTTCCTGCAATGCGGCGCGAGGAACTCAGCGCAAGGCCAAGCGCTGCCCGTCGAAAACCGCGGTCTGGCAGGCCACATGATTGATCGCGAGCAGGGCGCAGATGCGCGCCGCCGCCGCTGCGTTGGCAATCGGTCCGGCCACCAGCCGAAGCTCCACGACACCGGGCTTGGCGCCCTCGCGGATGCTGACGAGCGGCTTGAGGTTCGCCAGAGCCGGGTGATTGCCGCGCATCGTCGCCCACAGAGCGCGCAACGCTTCGACCGAGGTATCGCCGCCGAGATCCACGGCGAATTCCGTGCGCGTGGCGATCGAATCCACGGCGGCACGGGGCGCCACCAGCGCCTGGGCGGGCGGCGCGGCGGCGGCAGGGAGAATGGCGGGCGCGACCGGCCGTTCGCGCGTAACCGAGGCGGTGATGTCGCCGAATGACCGCTCGATCTGTTCGAGACGGGTCGCAAGCCGATCGCGGTCGGCGGATAGCGCGCGCACCGCGTCCGAGAGCCGCGCCAACTCAAGCTCGGCGAAACTAGGTGTGGGCAGCGGCGGCGCTGCCTGGATTGCAATTCGCTTAGCAGCGGCATTGCGGACATCGCCGCGGCCGCCGAAGGCGATAGCGATGCTGGCGGCCGCCAATACCACCGCGCACAGCGCAAGCGTTCCCCACAAGAGATAGGGCGAGAACGCATCTTCCGCCGGAGGGCCTCCGGCGCCGAATTTCGCCATCGCGTCAACCGCCTGTCGAATTGGTCGAATCGAAGGGAATTTACCAGACTTGGCCCCGCGTCTCGCTGCTGCTTCCGGAGCGGGCAAGCATCCGCTACACCGCGAGCGGCCTGAGCCCTTGGGGATTCGATGCCCGCACCCACCACGATCGTGATCCTCGCCGCCGGCGAGGGCACGCGCATGAAGTCCGCGACCCCAAAAGTGCTGCACCGGATCGGTGGGGCCAGTCTGATTTCTCACGTGCTCGCGGCAGCAAGCGCGGCCAAACCGGCGCGCATCGCGGTCGTCGTCGGCCCCGGAAGGGCGGACGTCGCCGCCGAGGTGCGCGGCAAGGCGCCCAAGGCCAGTATTTTCGTGCAGAAAATCCGCCGCGGCACCGCCCACGCGGTTTCCATGGCGCGCAAATCATTCGACAACGGCGAGGACATCGTCGTGGTGTTCGGCGACACCCCGCTGGTGCGCGCGGAGACGCTCCGCAAGCTCACGGCCGCGCTGAGACAGGCGCCGGTCGTCGTACTCGGCTTCCGTGCGGAAAACCCCCACGGCTATGGCCGGCTGATCGTCGAGGACGGCCGCCTTGTCGCCATCCGCGAGCAAACCGACACAAGTCCCGAAGAACAAATCATAACGCTCTGCAACGCCGGCGTGATGGCGATCTCGGGCAAGATCACGCGCGACGTGCTCGCGCGCATCGGCAATGACAACGCCAAGCGGGAATTCTATTTGAGCGACGCGGTGCTGGTCGCGCGCAGCCTTGGGCTTGCCGCGATCGTGCATGAGGCTTCGGAGGAGGAGGTCATGGGCGTGAACGACCGGATTCAGCTCGCCGAGGCCGAAGCCTTGCTGCAAGCGCGCCTGCGGACCGCCGCGCTCAAAGGCGGCGCCACGCTGGTAGCGCCCGATACCGTCTTCCTCTCGGCCGACACCAAGCTCGGCCGCGACGTGGTGGTGGAACCCTATGTCGTGTTCGGTGCGGGCTGCGTCGTCGAGGAAGGCGCGAAGATTGGCGCGTTCTCGCACCTGGAAGGCGCGCGCGTGGGCAAGGGCGCGTCGGTCGGCCCGTTCGCACGGCTGCGGCCGGGAACCAAGCTCGGCAACAAGGCGCGCGTCGGAAATTTCGTCGAAGTCAAGGCCGCCTCGATCGAGGCCGGCGCCAAGGCCAATCATCTTGCCTATATCGGCGACGGCCGTGTGGGCGCCGACGCCAATATCGGCGCCGGAACCATTTTCTGCAATTTCGACGGCGCGAAAAAGCACTTCACCGATGTGGGCGCGGGCGCCTTCGTCGGCTCGAACTCTGCCCTCGTGGCCCCGGTCAAAGTGGGCAGGGGCGCCTATGTGGCTTCGGGCTCGGTGATCACCGAGGACGTGCCCGCCGGCGCCCTCGCGGTCGGCCGCGGCCGCCAGGTGATCAAGCGCGGCTGGGCCAAGAAGGGCGGCAGGGCCAAGTTAAAGCGCAGGATTAAGGACACCGATTAACCGATTCATCCGCCTGTAACTTGCAATCGGACGCAATCCGAATTGATTTCACCGGATCGGCAACGGCTCCTAAAGGCCTCCCAGGTAGCCTGCGGTTGGAAGGGTGAGGCCAATCCATGTGCGGCATCGTCGGGATTCTGGGCACTGAGCCGGTCGCCGGCGCGCTCATCGACGCGCTGAAGCGGCTGGAATACCGCGGCTACGATTCCGCCGGCATCGCCACGCTCGAAGGCGGCAAGCTCGCGCGCCGCCGCGCCGAGGGCAAGCTCAAGAATCTGGAAGATCGGCTCAAGCGCGAGCCGCTCGCGGGCAACATCGGCATCGGTCACACCCGTTGGGCCACCCACGGTGCGCCGAACGAAACCAATGCCCATCCGCACGCCACCGACAAGCTCGCGGTGGTGCACAACGGCATCATCGAGAATTTCCGCGAGTTGCGCGAAGAACTGTCGAAGCAAGGCGCGGTCTTCAAGACCGAGACCGACACCGAAGTCATCGCCCATCTCGTCACCGCCGCGATGCTGACCGGCAAGGGCCCGGTCGAGGCGGTGGTCGCGTCGCTGCCGCGCCTGCGCGGCGCTTTCGCGCTCGCCTTCATCTTCATCGGCGAAGAGGATCTCCTGGTCGGCGCCCGCAAGGGCAGCCCTCTGGCGGTCGGCTACGGTTCCGGCGAAATGTATCTGGGCTCCGACGCCATCGCGCTGGCTCCCTTCACCGACGAGATTTCGTATCTCGAGGAAGGCGATCTTGCGATCGTGCGCCGCAAGAGCGTTGAAATTCGCGACAGCTCGGGCAAGCGCGTCGAGCGGCCGGTGCAGAAGAGCACGGCCGGCGCCTTCCTGGTGGATAAAGGCAATCACCGCCACTTCATGGCCAAGGAAATCTACGAGCAGCCCGAGGTGGTCGGCCACACGCTCGCGCATTATCTCGACATGACCCATGAGCGCGTGCGGCTGCCGATGAAACTGCCGTTCGATCTGGCGCGCGTGCCGCGCATCGCGATCTCCGCCTGCGGCACCGCTTTCTATGCCGGCATGATCGCGAAATACTGGTTCGAGCGCTTCGCGCGCGTGCCGGTCGATCTCGATATCGCTTCCGAGTTCCGCTACCGCGAGGCGCCGATGGAAAAGGGTGGCCTTGCGATCTTCGTCTCGCAGTCGGGCGAGACCGCCGACACGCTCGCCTCGTTGCGCTACGCGAAAGAGAACGACCAGCATACGCTCTCGGTCGTCAACGTGCCGAGTTCGACCATCGCCCGCGAGAGCGAGGTGGTGATGCCGACGCTCGCCGGCCCCGAGATCGGCGTGGCTTCCACCAAGGCATTCACTTGTCAGCTCGCGGCGCTAGCGTGCCTCGCTATCGCCACCGGCCGCGCGCGTGGGATTCTCTCCGATTTGGACGAGAAACGGCTGGTGCGCGCTTTGGTCGAAGTACCGCGCCACATGGTCGAGGCGCTCGCGCTCGAGCCCGAGATCGAACGGCTCGCCAAATCCATCGCCGACGCCAACGACGTGCTGTATCTCGGCCGCGGCACCAGCTTCCCGCTCGCCATGGAAGGCGCGCTGAAGCTCAAGGAAATTTCCTATATCCACGCCGAGGGCTACGCCGCCGGCGAGCTGAAGCACGGACCGATCGCGCTGATCGACGAGACCATGCCGGTGGTCGTGATCGCGCCGTTCGACCGCGTGTTCGAGAAGACCGCTTCCAATATGCAAGAGGTTCTGGCGCGGGGCGGGCGGATCATCCTTGTCACCGACGGGAAGGGCGCTGCGGCCGCCGGCATCGACGCCGAGGTGATCCTGACGTTGCCAGACATGCCGGCCACCGTCACGCCGCTGGTCTATGCGCTGCCGGTGCAATTGCTCGCCTATCACGTCGCCGTGGTGCGCGGCACCGACATCGACCAGCCGCGCAACCTCGCGAAATCGGTCACCGTCGAATAAGACGCGCTTTCTATTTTCCGGGCGTTTGCTACCTTTGCGCGAACCGCTCCGAGGAGGCCCGGCCATGAATTTCCAGCAAGCGATCGCTTCCGGTTTCAACAACTACGTGAATTTCTCCGGCCGCGCCGCGCGGTCCGAGTTCTGGTACTGGGTGTTGTTCGCCTTCATCGCGGGCTCGGTGACTGCGATCCTCGACGTAGCGATCTTTCCCGACAGCTATATATCGCCGCTCAATTCGATTTCAGGCTTGATCTTGTTCTTGCCCGGCCTCGCGGTGTCCATCCGCCGCCTGCACGACCTCGACCGGACCGGCTGGTGGATCCTGCTCGTATTCACGATCATCGGAATCATTCTGCTGCTGATCTGGGACTGCATGAAGGGCACCGACGGGTCGAACCGGTTCGGGCCCGACCCGCTCGGTTGAGCGGCCGCAACTGGTGCCAATGCATGCTGTGATGATATTCTGCTCGCGAGCATGAATATTGCTCGCGCGGCTCGCGGGCGATGGCATCACGAGGTTGGCATGCAGAAGCCGGAGACCGGCTATCTCCTGATCGCGGACATCACCGGTTACACCCGCTTTCTCAAGGACTCCGAGCTCGAGCACGCGCGCGGCATCCTGGAGCAGTTGTTTTCCGCGCTGCTGGCCAAGCTGCGATCCCCGTTCGCGCTGTCCAATATCCAGGGCGATGCCATTCTGGCGCACGCGCGCGCCGGCCACGTATCCGACGGCCAGCACGTGCTCGACATGGTCGAAAGTCTTTATTGCGGCTTCGCCGACGCACTCGAGGCGATGCTGCACAACACCACCTGCACCTGCGCCGCCTGCAGCAATATCGCCAAGCTCGATCTCAAGCTCTTGGTCCACTTCGGCGCCTATGTCGAGCAATCCATCGCCGGCCGTCAGGAATTGGGCGGGCCGGACGTGATCCTGATTCACCGGCTGCTGAAGAACAGCATCAGTTCCACGACCGGCATCCGCGCCTACGCGGCGTTCACCGAGGCGGCAGCCAGTGCCACGGGTCTTGCCGAATATTTCGGCCATGCCGTACGTCACCAGGAGAAAGACGACACCTTCGGCGAGATTCCACTCCGCGTCCTCGACATGCGGCCGGTCTGGGAAGCCCACCGGGAGCGGAGCGTTATCGTAATCGGCGAACACGACGCGCGCGTGTGCGAGGATGTGTCGGTCGATCTCGCCATCCCGCCCGACCGGACTTGGTACTATCTCACCGATCCGAACATGCGCGGCGCCATGGTTCCTAACCTGACGAAATTCACCCGTGTCGGCGCCGACCGCGGGCGCGCCAATGTAGGCACGGTCGATCACTGCGCCCACGGCGACGGCACCGTGCACGTGTTCACCATCGTCGATTGGCGGCCGCACGATCACATCACGTATCACATGCGTTTGCCGCTCGGCGGTGTGTTGCCGTACACGATTTTCATTGCATCCACCGCGGAAGGCAGCCGCGTCACCGCACGCATCGGCCTGCCGATCGCATCGAACAAGTTGATACAAGCGTTCCTGCGCTTGCAGTCGAAGAAGATCGGCGCCCTGTCCCATGAAACCTTGACTGCTCAGTTCGCCAGATTGGTCGAGCGGGCAAGGGCGGACGCAGCCGAAGGACGCGCAGCCAAGGTGACGCCGGCACTAACGCCGCACACGTTGAAGTCCGCGGTGGATTCGCGCCTGGCGCCGGCTTGAGGACTAGCCCGCTTCCAGGAGCCGCGCCGCTTCCTCGCGTTCAAACAGGTGCAAGAGCAAGCGCAACGCTTTACCGCGCTCGGATGTGAGCGCGGAATCGCGCTGCAGGATGAGCGCCGCGTCCTTGCGCGCGGCCTCCATCAGGTCGCGGTGCAGCTCCGGCCGCGCGATGCGGAAGCCGGGCAGGCCGCTCTGGCGCGTGCCGAGCACCTCGCCTTCGCCGCGCAGCGCGAGATCTTCCTCGGCGATCTCGAAGCCGTCGTCGGTCTCGCGCAATTTCGCCAGCCGCCGCTTCGCCGCTTCTCCGAGCGGCGCCCTGTAGAGCAACAAGCACGTCGAGCGCTGCGTCCCGCGGCCGACCCGGCCGCGCAACTGGTGCAACTGCGCCAGCCCGAACCGCTCCGCTTGTTCGACCACCATGATCGTCGCCTCCGGCACATCGACGCCGACTTCGATCACCGTCGTAGCGACGAGCAGCTTGATCTCGCCGCGCGCGAAACGCGCCATGGCCTCGTCGCGCTCCGCGCCCTTCATGCGCCCATGCACGAGGCCGACGATTTCACCGAACTCGGCTTTTAGTATCTCGTAGCGCGCCTCGGCCGCGGCAAAATCCACTTCCTCCGACTCCTCGATCAAGGGGCAGACCCAGTAGGCCCGCGCCCCCGACGCCAGCGCGCGGCCGACCGCCTCGACCACTTCGCCGCTGCGCTCCAGCGATATCGTGCGCGTATCGATCGGCGTGCGGCCCGCCGGCTTCTCGCGCAGCTCCGAGACCTCCATGTCGCCGAAATAGGTGATGACCAGGGTGCGCGGAATCGGCGTCGCGGTCATCACCAGCATGTCGACGGCTCCACCCTTGCGCGCGAGCGCGAGCCGCTGGTGCACGCCGAAGCGGTGCTGCTCGTCCACCACCGCGAGCGCGAGATCGTGAAACTCGACGCCTTCCTGAAACAGCGCGTGGGTGCCGACGCAGGAGATCGATCCTTCCGGCCTGCAGCGCATCGAGCAACTCATCGCGCTCGGCGCCCCGTTCGCGGCCGGTGAGGATCGCGAGCGTGATGCCCGCCGCCTTGGCGAGCGGCGAAATGCGCTCGAAGTGCTGCCGCGCCAGGATTTCGGTCGGCGCCATGATCGCCGCTTGGTGGCCGGCCTCGATCGCGTGCGCGGCCGCGAGCAGCGCCACGATGGTCTTGCCCGAGCCGACGTCGCCCTGCAGCAGCCGCAGCATGCGCGTTTCCGAAGCAAGATCGCCGATGATTTCCTCGATCGCCTTGCGTTGCGAGCTTGTGAGCGAGAAGGGCAGCGCCGCTTCGATCTTCGCGCGCAGCCGCCCGTCACCCTTGCTGGCGCGGCCCGGTTCGCGCCGCATCTCGCCGCGCACCAGCGCAAGCGATAGCTGATGCGCCAGGAGTTCGTCATAGGCGAGCCGCGCGCGAAATTTCGACTCGGGCGCGATGTCGGATAGCTCGGCTGGAATATGCAGCCGCTTCACGGCCTCCGCGAACGAAGCGAAGCCATGCTGCGCGCGAAACGCCGGATCGTCCCATTCGGGCACCTCTGGCACGAACTTGAGCGCCGCCGCCGCCGCGCGGCGTACATTGCCGGCAGGCAACCCTTCGGTCAGCGAATAGACCGGATCGAGATCGGGAAGATTCGCCAGTCCCTTTTCGTCGAGCACCCGGTCCGGGTGCACCATCTGCAGCCGGCCGTCATAGAGCGCGATCTTGCCCGACACCCAGCGCTTCTCGCCGAGCGGGAGCATCTTTTCGAGCCGATCCGCGGGAATGTTGAAATAGACGATCTCCAGCGTGCCAGTATCGTCCTCGGCGAAAATTCGATATGGCGCGCGCCCGCGGCCGGGCTGGTGCCGGTCGATCGTCACTCCCACGGTAGCGATCGTGTCGGGCACGACTTCGGCGAGCTTCGGCCGCGCGCGCCGGTCGATGGCGGAATAGGGGAGATGAAACAGCAGGTCGATCACCCGCGGCTCGGCGCGGTCGAGCAAGCTCTCATAGAGTTTCAGAAGCTTCGGCCCGATGCCGGGCAGCTTCTGGATGGAAGCGAACAGTGGGTTCAGGATCGCGGGGCGCATCTGAAAATCGAACGTGACCGAACCGCGCCGGGCGCGCAACCGCCCGGGCCGATCACCCTAAAGCCGGAAATTATTCTACCGGACTAAGGATGCCGGCAGCGGCAATAGACGTTACCGGCTCCGAATTGCCGTTCGGAACCGTCGCCGAACGGCACGTACCAATAGACGTGGGTGGCGTCTTCCTCGACGCCGCTCACACTCCACTCCCGATCGTTGCAGTATTCGATGCCGGGAAACTTGAGGGCGCGGCGTGTGTGGCGGACATACTGGATGCTGCCGCGCGCGCACATCGAAAGCGGCGTTTTTTCCACTCCATTGATTGGGGTGCGCCTGCCTTGGGCTTCGACCGGTGCCGCCCAGAGCGTGGCGGCAAGACCCGCCGCCAAGCCTGTCACCGTCAAGACGCATAGATTTTGCCTGCTCGTCTTCCGCACGGCAGCCCTCCCGGTCCAAGCCCGAAGCAAGACTAAATAGCCCGCCAGCGTCTCGCAACTCGACGCTGACACCGGCCAGCTGTGCGGTTATAACCTCAGCGCCCGGCTCGTCCGGGCTTTTGGCGTTCGCATGAGCGGCACCGGACCGGCGAATCAGGAATTGGACGCGCGCCGGAAGCGGCTGCGCTTTCGCGCCTGGCATCGCGGCATGCGCGAAATGGATCTTGTGCTCGGCCCCTTCGCCGACGCGGCCGTCGCGGGGTTCACCGAAGCCGAGGTCGCGCAGTTCGAAGCGCTGATGGAAGCGCCCGATCCCGATGTCTATTCCTGGATCACTGGCGCTGCACCGATACCCGCCAACTTCGACACGGCGCTGTTCAAGCGCTTGTGCGCCTTTCATCTCGAACGGCAGGGCCGATGAACAAGCCGGTCTCGCCGATCGAAAAATTCGCGCCCGGCCGGCCGCTCACCATCAGCGGCGTGCCCGACGGCTTTTCCGGCGTCGTGGTGGCCGATCTGGCGCGGACGCTTCGCGCGCGCGACGCTTCGGCCAGGCTGTTGGTGCTGTGCCGCGACGCCGAGCGCATGGATTCGCTCTCACGCGCGCTCGCGTTCTTCGCGCCGGAACAGAATGTACTCGCGTTTCCGGCCTGGGATTGTCTGCCCTATGACCGCGTATCGCCGAACGCGGCGGTCTCGGCACGGCGCATGGCGACGCTGGCGAGCCTCGCGCACGGCCAGGGCAGCGTCGTGCTCGCGACCATCAATGCCGCGCTTCAGCGCGTGCCGCCGCGCGAGTTCGTGGCCAACGCCAGCTTCTCGCTCGCCGCCGGCAACGCGCCGGGCATGGACGCGGTGGTGCGCTATCTCGAGCTCAACGGCTTCGCGCGCAGTTCCACCGTGCGCGACACCGGCGAATACGCGGTGCGCGGAGGCATCGTCGATCTTTTTGCCCCGGGCGCTAGCGCGCCGGTGCGGCTCGATTTCTTCGGCGACACGCTGGAATCGATCCGCACCTTCGACCCGGAGACCCAGCGCACCACCGGCTCGCTTCCGCGCCTCGATCTGGTGCCGACCAGCGAGGCCCGCCTCGATCCGGATTCCGTGCGCCGCTTCCGTCTCGCCTATCAGGCCGCGTTCGGCGGCCAGACCAAGGACGACGCGCTGTTCGAATCCGTAAGCCAAGGCCGCCGCCATCCCGGCATGGAGCACTGGCTGCCGCTGTTCTTCGAGCGGCTCGACACTTTGTTCGACTATTTGCCCGGCAGCCCGGTCGTGCTGGAGCCGCTGCTGGAGGAAGCCGCGCGTACGCGGCTCGATCAGATCGCCGACTACTACGCCGCGCGCAAGGAAGCCTACGAGAAAAACCAGCAGCCGCTCTATAAGCCGCTGCCGCCGAAGCAGCTCTATCTCCCGGACAAGGACTGGCAGGCGCGCCTCGGCAGCGCGGGGCTGGCGCGGCTGTCGCCGTTCGCGGTTCCCGCCGCGCCGAACGTGATCGAGGCCGGCGGCAAGGCGGGCCGCGATTTCGCGCCCGAGCGCACCGACGAGAAGAAGAATGTGTTCGATGCCGCGGCCGCGCACGTGCGCGCGCTGCAGGGAGAGGGCAAGCGCGTCGTCTTCACCGCCTGGAGCGAGGGCTCGCGCGAGCGCCTCGGCCACGTATTGGCCGACCACGGCCTCACCGATCTGCGCAACGTCGCCGACTGGACGGAGACGCTGAAGTTGCCCGCGGGAGCCGTCGGCCTCGCGGTGCTCGGCCTCGAGCACGGCTTCGAGAGCGCCGACAGCGCCTTCATCAGCGAGCAGGATTTGCTCGGCGACCGGCTGGCGCGGCCGCACCGCCGCCAGCGCCGCGCGCAGGATTTCATCGCCGAGCTCACCAGCCTTTCGGCCGGCGATCTCGTCGTGCACGTCGATCACGGCATCGGCCGCTTCATGGGGCTGAAGACCATCGAGGCGCTCGGCGCGCCGCACGATTGCCTCGAAATCCACTACGCCGACAACAACCGCCTGTTTCTCCCGGTCGAGAACCTCGACCTGCTCACGCGCTATGGCACCGAGGACGCCGGCGCCGAGCTCGACCGCCTCGGCGGCGTCGGCTGGCAGACGCGCAAGGCGCGCATGAAGAAGCGCGTCCTGGAAATGGCCGAGGCGCTGTTGCGCGTCGCCGCCGCGCGGCGGCTGCGCGAGGCGCCGAGTTTTCACCGTGCCCGAAGGCGCGTTCGAGGAATTCTGCGCGCGCTTCCCCTACGAGGAGACCGACGACCAGCGCGAGGCCATCGCCACCGTGCTGCAGGACCTCGCCGCCGGCCGGCCCATGGACCGGCTGGTGTGCGGCGACGTGGGCTTCGGCAAGACCGAGGTGGCGCTGCGCGCGGCCTTCGTCACGGCGATGAACGGCAAGCAAGTCGCGGTCGTGGTTCCGACCACGCTCCTGGCGCGCCAGCATTTCCGCACATTCTCTGAGCGCTTCCGCGGCTTCCCGCTACGGCTGGCGCAAGCCTCGCGTCTGGTGAAGGCCGCCGATCTTGCGAAGGTGAAGGAAGGGCTCGCTTCCGGCGCGATCGATATCGTCGTCGGCACGCACGCACTCTTGGGCAAGGGTATCGCGTTCAAGGATATCGGCCTCGTGGTGGTGGACGAGGAGCAGCATTTCGGCGTCGTGCACAAGGAGCGGCTGAAACAGATCCGCAACGAGGTGCACGTGCTGACGCTGACCGCGACGCCGATCCCGCGCACATTGCAGTTGGCGCTCGCCGGCGTGCGCGAACTCTCGATTATCGCGACCCCGCCCGTGGACCGGCTCGCAGTCCGCACATTCGTCACACCGTTCGATCCTTTGATCGTGCGCGAAGCGCTGCTGCGCGAGAAATATCGCGGCGGCCAGGCCTTCTATGTCTGCCCGCGCATCGAGGACCTTGCCGGCGAGATGAAGTTTCTTGCCGAGCAGGTTCCGGAGATCAAGGTCGCCATCGCGCACGGCCAGATGGCGCCGACGCAGCTCGAGGACGTCATGAGCGCGTTCTACGACGGCAGCTTCGACGTGCTGCTTTCGACCTCGATCGTCGAATCCGGCCTCGATATTCCAACCGCCAACACGCTGATCGTGCACCGCGCCGACCGCTTCGGGCTGGCGCAGCTCTATCAATTGCGCGGACGGGTAGGCCGCTCCAAGACCCGCGCCTACGCCATCTTCACGCTACCCGCTTCGCACAAGGTGACCGAGCAAGCCGAGCGGCGGCTCAAGGTGCTGCAGTCGCTCGACAGCCTTGGCGCGGGATTCGAACTGGCTTCGCACGACCTCGATATCCGCGGCGCAGGGAATTTGCTTGGCGAGGAACAGTCCGGCCACATCCGTGAAGTCGGCTACGAGCTGTATCAGGAAATGCTGGCCGAGGCGGTGGCGCAGCTCGAAGCCGGCATCGAAGCGCCGGCGCCGGACAAGTGGTCGCCGCAGATCGCAGTCGGCACGCCGGTCATGATTCCGGAAGAATATGTGCCCGACCTTTCCGTGCGCCTCGGCCTCTATCGCCGTCTTGCGGATCTAGAGAATGCCTCCGAGATCGAGGCCGTGGCCGCCGAGCTGATCGACCGCTTCGGCCCGCTGCCCGAGGACGTCAACGCGCTGCTGGAGATCGTCGCCATCAAGACGCTCTGCCGCCGCGCCAATGTGGAGCGCATCGAGGCGGGAGCCAAGGGCGCGGTCGTCTCGTTCCGCGACGGCGTATTCGCCAATCCCGAAGGCCTGATCGGATGGATCGCGGACCCGCGCTCGGCCGCGCGCGTGCGGCCCGATCAGAAGGTGGTCATGTTCCACGAGTGGGAGACGGTGCAGGAGCGCATGCGCGGCACCAAGGAATTGCTCGAAAATCTCGTGCGCCTCGCCGAACGCGCGCAGGCGGCATAATCTTCTTGAACGGGGAACTGATTTGCCAATCGACCTTCAGGATTTTCATCTTCCGGCTTTCGCCGAAAGTTGACTTCATGGGAATAGGAAGAGAGATAGTGCGACGATCTCGGCGTGATTAGGCGAAGCGTTGCCCATGGCAAAGAAATCAACGAGACGTACACAGGAAGAGCGACGCCGTGCGACCCAGGCTGTCATCCTGAAAGCGGCTATCGAGCTTCTGGTGGACGAAGGTTATGCCCGCTTCTCGACCATCGCCGTGGCCAAGCGCGCGCGCGTATCGCGGGGCGCGCGCGAGAATTATTACCGTACAAAATACGACCTCATCGCCGCCGCCTGGCGCGCAGCACTGGTGCGTGCAAAAAAACATGCGCGCAGACTCGCGCGCGATGCCGACGCATCAGACCCGATCGACCGTTTTCTGCAAGACTCCCATTCCTTCTTCCTAAGTCGCGATTATATGGCAATGCTGGAACTGTCGGTGGCTGCGCGGACTGATCCTGTTCTCTCGCGCATCTTTCATACTCTCTACAAGGAACACCGGAAAAGCCACGACGATATCTGGGTCGATGTGCTGGAGCAGAAGGGTTATGCACGCTCCGACGTCGAAACCTTTATCGGCATGACCAATTATCTACTGCGCGGAATGGCGTTGACCTCGGTCTGGCAGAAGCGGAAAGCGACCTTTCACGCAGCTCTGCAGAAATGGCGTTCGATCGCGCCCCTCTATCTGAAGCGGAGGACATCGCAGAGGGTCGCCGCGACGCCACAGGAGAAGAAAGGCTAGGTCCGCGGCCGGGCGATCAAGCTTGCGGACCACCTGAATGGAAAACGGCCAACAGCTATTTCGTCTTCATCTCCTCCTTTACCGGATCTTTGACGTTCTCGATCTTGTCGATTTCCACGTTTTGCAGTTTGCCGGCCACCTTTTCCACGCGGCGGATGTAGATCGTCTGAACGACGTCGCGCGTCTCCGGATCGATCTCGATCACGCCGCGCGGGCTTTCCCATTTCATGCCCCTTGCGGCGTTAATGAACGGTTCGGCATCCGTATTTCCGCCGGTCTTCTTCAGCACCTCGTAAATCAGATGCATTCCGTCATAGCCGCCGACAGCGAGAAGGTTGGGGTTTTCACCATTGTGGTCCGCGCGAAACGCCTTGACGAACCTTTCGTTCAGCACCGACTTATGGCTGTGGTCGTAATGGTATGCGGTGAGCACCCCGGTCGCCGAATCGGGTGCTCCTTTCAGCGCGCTGTCATCGGTGAGTTCTCCCGAGCCAAGAATCTTGACCTTGTCGGGAGTCATGCCGCGCTCGAACAAGCTCTTCATGATCGCCGCCGGTTGCGGGCCCGCTGGAATGAAGATGAAGACGGACTGTGCCCCGGAGTTTTTTGCCTTCTGTACGAAAGCCGAAAAGTCGATCGTGGCCACGGCCATGCGGACCGATCCCAGCACTTCGCCGCCGCCAGCCTTGAACGTCTTGATGAAGGCTTGTTCGGCATCGTGCCCGGGGCCGTAATCCAGCACGAGCGTATAAACGCTCTTTATGCCCTGCTTGACAGCCCAGCTTCCAAACGGGGCGTTGATCTGCGGCAAAGTCATCGATACTCGAACCGCAAATGGCGACTTGGTCGTGATGATGGAAGTCGCCGCGTTCATGATCACCATCGGTTTCCGAGCTTGCACCGATACGTCGGCAACGGCCAACGCATTTGGCGTCAACACAAGGCCGGTGAGAATATCAATCCCGTCGCGCACAACGAGTTCCTGCGCGAGGCGCTTCGCGACATCCGGCGCAATGCCGCCGGCATCTCGACGGATAACCTCAATCTTCTTCCCAGCCACGTTGTCCCCATGCAGCTTCATGTAAAGCTTGAGGCCGCCATCCATCTGGGTCGCGGTGTCGGAGAGAGTTCCGGAATATGGCATGATCGCGCCGATCTTGACCGGCCTCGCTTGCGCCACGGTGGGCGCGGCCAGGGTGCCGGTGGCGGCCGCCGCGCCGGCGGCGGCATATTTCAGCAGCGAGCGGCGGTCGATGCCGCCGCGAATGCGATCGTGCGGTTGCATTGGCGTTCCTTCGGCGGCTGTCGCGGCCGTCGCGGCAAGCGGGCCGTCGAGTGGAAGCATTCGGATTTTCATTTGATCCTCCCAGGATCTACTGTTCGCCGCCTTGCTTTTATTCTTCTTCAAAAAATCAAGCTACTTAGCTTATTATAGCAATTGAAAGCCCGTCCGTGAAGGCATAATCTTGACTGAAATCATCCGTTAGGCTGCTGCGAGCCCGGGTGCGAAGAAATCTCGGGAACACGTCGTGATGAGGGCTTTGGCGCGTCTTCCCCCGCGTTCTAAACCCCGTCAGTGCCAATAGAACCTTCGAGCTTCAGTGGAGAATTGGGCGACAACCATGGCCAGAGACTCTTTGCAACAGAAGATCGAAAAGTTCGGTAATCCCGCAGCGATGCTCCGAAATTCTCAGACCGGTCCCTATCTCTTTCCTATCGCAAGCGAGTTCTCGAATTGGCGAGTTACCGGAGGGTCCAAAGCGATTCCGGACGAGCCGTAACCGCCCGGTCACGATTGATGAGTACGCGATCCGGCTTGCTGCTCCATCCGCGCCCGGTCGATCGCTTCCGCCAGCACTTCCGGCGACTGCGCGCCCGAAACCCCGAGCTTATTGCCGAAAATGAAGAACGGCACGCCGCTGATGCCGGCCTGGTTGGCACGCGCAGCCTCGGCTTCGACCTCGGCTACGTCGCGCTCGCTCGCGAGATCCTTACGCACTTCGTCGGGATCGAGGCCGGCATCGCGGGCCGCCTGCACCAGCACTTCGCGGTCGGTGAGATCGGCGCCTTCGCGGAAATAGAGCTCCATCAGCCGCTGCTTCATCTTGGCCGCGTCGCCGCGCTCGTGCGCCCAGCGGATCAGCCGATGCGCATCGATGGTATTGGGTTGGCGCTCGATCCCATCGAGGTCGTAGACGAGACCTTCCTGAGCCGCCGCCGCGGCCACCCGCTTGGCGATCGCCTTGTAGGCATCGACCGAGCCGAACTTGGTCGTGAGATACTCCGCGCGAGATTCCCTCGCGCGGCACCCATGGATTGAGAAAGAACGGGTGCCAGCGCACCTCGACCGGCACGTCCGGCCGCATCGCGAGCGCGAGCTCCAGCCGGCGTTTGCCGATGTAGCACCAGGGACAGACGATGTCGGAGACGACGTCGATCGTGAGCGGCTCTATAATCGTATTCGACGTGCTCATGTTCATCCTGCCATTCGCCGCGTTTCCGCGCGCGGCGCTACTGCGTCGATCACCACCCGCGCGAAGCCGGCGGCATCGAGCGCCGCCGAAACCGCCGCCGGATCATCCGCCTCGACGACGAGACGGCCGCCGAGCACCGGATCGGAAATATAGGACACCTTCGCGCCCGCGGTGACTGCCCCGACACGCGCCGTGAGATCGTCGAGCCCGAAGCGTAGGCCGCCGACCACCGCAACGCCAGCCGGTCCAGAATCGATCACCACGCTCATGCCCTCGACCCGGCAATGATAATGCGTGGGGACGAAACCGTCCTTGCCGATGGCGGGTTTTTTGCCCGAGGCGAAAACCTGGCGCGGGACCATGGCGCCGCGCAGCGACACCGTTCCATCCGGCTCGAGACGCGTCTCGATCCCGACCGGCGCCTCGGCCTGACCGGGGAACGACGCGCGGCCTACCGGGATCGCCGCCGGACGATCTCCAGGGCCGCGATGCAGCGCGATCGCGCCAATTTCGCCGAGAACGTGGAAATCCACGGCCGTTCCCGCGTGCGCGTCGGACTCGAACTGCGCGGCCGGTCCGCGATGCACGGCGATGATCGAGGAGAATTCCTTTTCACTCGTACCAAGGAGCGCCGCGAGCGCCCCTGCGGGCGCTACCAGATGCGGCCGCTCCAATTCCATGCGCTCGATCGTTTGCGGCGCGAATCCGTGCATGAGCTGCAGCGTACCGCCGGTCAACAGCCACGGCACGAAGGCCGCGCCGATGCCCGCGAGCGAGGAGAGCGGCAAGGTCGAGGCGATCGCTGCGCCCGGCCCAATGCGCGCCGCGATCAAAGTCGAAAGCCCGGTAGCAATCCATTCCGCTTGCGTGCGCCCCACCGCGAACGGCCCATCGGCCGCCGCATCGAAGGTCACGAGCGAGATCGCGTCGGTCGCGCGCGCCGCCGTTTCCGCGGGCAAGGGACCGGCATCGCCCTCTGTGAGCTCCGTGTCGATGTCGAGCGCCAGCACGCCGTCGGGGAGATCGATCCCGAAGGCACAAGGGAAGCTGAGCGAGATGAGTTCCGCGGCCGCCTCGCACGCCACGGCCGCCGGCCGCGCATCGCCCGCGCGCGCGACGGTGACGATGCAAGCGGGCTCGAGCGGCGCCAGCGCACGCACGAGATCGGACTTTCCCCACGGGAGCGGCACCGGCGCCGCGATCAGGCCTGCGCGTTCGATCGCCAATAGCACGACCGCCGCCTCTACGATGTTCGGAAGCTGGACCGCCACTACCGCCCGCGGCGGCAGGCCGAGCGAACCGAGTTTCCGCGCGAGGCGCTCCACCGCGGCGTCCGCCCCCGCATAGCTCAAGCGCCGCGGCGCGCCGTCGGTAAAGGCCGAACGGTCCAGGGGATCGGCGAGCGCGATGGCTTGCGGCCGGGCGCGCGCGTTGCGCCTAAACACCGCGTCGAGCGCGACGTTGAGATCGAGGCCGGTGTCTTGTGCTTGACTCATTGCATCGCCCCGGCGCGCGCGCGCCACCACGTTTCGGGAACATAGCCCATCAAGGATAACTCGGATGGGTGCTCGATCGTGGTCCAGCGTGCGATCCAGTGCTCTGGCGGATGAAACAGCGGAATGACGTAGAAGCCGGAGATCAGTACGCGGTCGAGCGCGCGCACCGCCGCGACGACTTCCGCGCGGTCCCGCGCTTTAAGCAGCGCGGCGATCATCGCGTCCACCGCCGGACTCTTGACGCCCATGTAATTGCGGCTGCCGTTCGCGTCGGCGGCCGCCGAGCTCCAGTAAAACGCCTGCTCGTTGCCGGGTGACAGCGATTGATCCCATCGGTTCTGGATCATGTCGAAATCGAAGCTGATCCGCCGCGTCTCGAATTGAACCGCATCGACGATGCGCACTTGCGCAGCAATTCCCGCGCGCTTCAGGTTGCTCGCGAAGATCTGAGCCAGACGCGCTTCGTCCGCCGCCTCGTTTCGGATTGCGATCATGATCTCGAACATGAAGGGCCTGCCGGTCGCGCGCTCCACCAGATCGGTTCCGCGCAGCTCGTACCCGGCGGCGGCAAACAGCGCGAGCGCGCGTCGCAAGATCGCGCGGTCGCGCCCGGAGCCGTCGCTGACCGGATGCGACCAAGTGCCGTCCATCACGTCGGGACGAACCGCGGCGGGGAAGGGCGCCAGCAGCGCGCGCTCGCGCGCATCGGCCTTGCGGCCGAACGCCGACAATTCCGAGCTCTGGAAATAGCTGCTCGTCCTTCGATACAGATCGAAAAACAGATTCTTGTTGGCCCATTCGAAGTCGAATAGCAGCGTCACGGCTTCGCGAACGCGGATATCGGAAAAGATCGGCCGGCGCGTGTTGAATACGAAAAAAGAACTCGGTTTCGGCAAGCCGCTTACGAATGTCTCCTTGACCACGCGGCCGTCGCGCACCGCCGGAAAGTCGTAGACCGTTTGCCAGCGTCCGGGATCGGTCTCCGCACGCAGATCGAACAGACCGCGCTTGAACGCCTCATGATACGAGCTGGCGTCGCGATAATAATCGAAGCGGACCTCGTCGAAGTTCCAGAAACCGCGATTGACCGGCAAATCGCGCCCCCAGTAGTCCGGATTGCGTAGCAGCGTGACACTCTTGCCCGGATCGACTTTGGCGATAACGTAAGGCCCGCTTCCAATCAGTTGCGTGAAGGACGCCCCCTCGAAGCTATCGGCATTCAGCGCGTGCTTCGGCAGCACTGGCATCAGCGCGAGGATCAGCGGCATTTCGCGATCGTCGCCGCCGCCGAGGTCGAAGCGTATCGCGCGCTCGCCGACCGCCGTGGCCCGGCTCACCTTCGAATAATAGAAGCGGTGGTTGGGCCGGCCTTTGTCGCGCAGCAGCTGCCACGAGAACAGCACATCGTCCGGCCGTCACCGGCTTGCCGTCGGAAAAGCGCGCGCGCGGATCGAGCCGGAACACCACGTAGGATCGCGCAGCGTCGGTTTCGACCGACTCGGCGATCAGCCCATAGAGCGTGAACGGCTCGTCGTAGCCACGCGCCATCAGGCTCTCAATCACATAGCCGGTGATGATGTTGGTTCCGCTGACCAGGGGGCCGCGCAAACCCTGGGCGGCGAGTCCTTTGACGATGAAGGGATTGATGCCGTCGAAGGTGCCGAGCACGCCCTGTACCAGGCGTCCGCCCTTCGGTGCGTCCGGATTTGCATAGCGGAAGTGAGTGAAGCCCGGCCCATAGGCCGGCTCGCCGTGCATGGCGATCGCGTGCCTCGCTTCACCGGCCGCGCCCGATTCGACCGGGAGCACGGCCAGAAACAGCGCCGCGATGATAAAACGAGGCGCGGCAAGGGCCGTTCTCGAACACGGCTTCGCCTGCATCGCATGCATCCGGCGGTTCCGGCTCCGCGATTCGATTCGAAAGATCGGCTAACTCACGATAGCATAAGGCGCTGGGCGGGGTTTGGAGGCCGCCTGGTCACGGTCTTGCCTCATTTGCCCTAGACTGGTCGCGCCTGAACAGCGTCGCTTGCCGGGGCTTTCGCTCCGCGAAAATCATTACAGGGGATACTCATGAGACTTCGTTCGTCCGCCGCGCGTTTGACCGCGGTAACCACCGCAACCGGGATCGCCGTCCTTCTTGCGGCCGGTTTCGGCTTCGAGGCGTCGGCGCAAGCACCGGCGCCGAAGCAGCCCGCTGCGAAACAGGCCCCCGTGGCGGCCCAGAAGCAGAAACAGCCCGCGCCCGCGCCGGCCGCGCCCGAGCAACCCGCGGCACAGGATCCCAATGTGACGCAGGCTGTGGGTGTTCCCACTCCCTGGACCAAGATCTGCAGCAAGGATCCGCAGGCCAACAAGGAAATCTGCCTCATCACCCAGGAACTCCGCGCCGAAACCGGCCAGTTCCTTGCTTCGGTCGCCGTGCGCGAGGTGCAGGACGATCCGAAGAAGCAGTTCATCATCGCGGTGCCGCCCGGCATGTTGTTGCAGCCGGGAATGCGCCTGGTCGTCGACCAGGGCACGCCGGTCGGCGCGGCATACGCGATCTGCTTCCCCAATGCCTGCTACGGCGACGCTCCGATCACCGCCGAGTTCGTCGGCGGCATGAAGAAGGGCCAGCAGCTTGTGGTGCAAGCGATCAATCAGACCGGCCGCACGGTGAACTTCCAGCTCATGCTCAAGGACTTCGCCAAGGCTTATGACGGTCCGCCGATCGATCCCAAAGTGATCGAGGAGCAGCAGAAGAAATTGCAGGAAGAACTGCAGAAGCGCGCCGACGAACAGCGCAAGCGTCTGGAGAGCCAGCCGCCGACGGCACCCGCCGCGCGCTAGGCGAACAACAAGTACGCATCGGACGGCGCGCGATTTTCGCGCGCCGTTCCATTTTTAAGATCAGTGCGTCTGGCGGCCGCGCGCGCGGTAGCCGCCTTCGCCGTCGGAATCGAACCGCTCGCCGAGCTCCGGATGGCGCAGCGGCTCGCCGGAATCGTCGGGCAGCAGGTTCTGTTCGGAGACATAGGCGATGTATTCCGTCTCCGCGTTTTCGGCGAGCAGATGATAAAACGGCTGGTCCTTGACCGGGCGGACCGCCTCGGGAATCGAGCGCCACCATTCCTCGGTGTTGTTGAAAATCGGGTCGATGTCGAACACCACGCCACGAAACGGGAAGTGGCGGTGACGGACGATCTGGCCGATGCGGAATCGGGCGAGCCGAGTCTTCATGGTGTCAGCGTAACCATCAATTGTGGCGGCGCAAATAGGCGTCCGCCCGACGGCGGCATTGGGTCACAGCTTATATAGGCCGGCGCGGGCCGGATCCTTGGCCGCCACCAGCCGCGCCAGGTCCACGATCACCTTGGCCTGTTTCCAGGTGGCGTCGTCCTGCATTTTGCCGTCCAGCATCACCGCCCCGGTGCCGTCGGGCATGGCGTCGAGGATGCGCTTGGCGAAGGCGACCTCGGCCGGGTCCGGACTGAACACCCGCTTGGCGATTTCGATCTGCGAGGGATGCAGCGACCAGGCGCCGACGCAGCCCTGGATGAAGGCGTTCCTGAACTGCGCCTCGCAGCCTTCCGGATCGGAGAAATCGCCGAACGGACCGTAGAACGGTTTGATCCCGTTGGCGGCGCAGGCGTCGACCATGCGCCCGAGCGTGTAGTGCCAAAGATCCTGCTGATAGTGCGCGCGGACGCCGCCGGGATCGGCGAGCACTTTATATTCCGGATGCCCGCCGCCGACGCGCGTCGTCTTCATGCCGCGCGAGGCGGCGAGATCGGCGGGGCCGAGACTCATGCCGTGCAGGCGCGGGGAGGCGGCCGCGATCGCCTCGACGTTCATCACGCCTTCGGCGGTTTCCAGGATCGCATGGATCAGGATCGGCTTCTTCAGGGAATGTTTCGCTTCGAGCTGCGCGAGCAGCTGATCGAGATAGTGGATGTCCCACGGCCCTTCGACCTTGGGCAGCATGATCACGTCGAGCTTGGCGCCGACTGCGCCTACGATCTCCACGATGTCATCGAGCGCCCAGGGCGAGTTCAGCGCGTTGATGCGCGTCCACAGACCGGTCGCACCAAATTCGTTGGCGCGCGCCATCTCGATGAAGCCTTTTCGTGCAGCCAACTTTGATTCGGCGGGAATGGCGTCCTCGAGATTGCCGAGCACCACGTCCACATCCTTGATCAGCTCCGGCACCTTGGCCCGCAGCTTCTCGTTGTGCGGCGGCACGAAATGAATCATGCGCTCGAGCTGCACCGGCAATTCGCGCCAGGGCGCGGGCGCGCCGGCGGCGAGCGGTCGATAGAAGTTGCGCGGGAGTTTCATCGGCAGATCCAGTGACATTCGTTTAGCCGAGGCGCCGCCCTTCGCCTAGCCGGGAAATCGCTTTACGGGGCGTCGCGCACAATGACGCGAATCTTGTAGGTGCGCGCTGGCGGCTGATCCTTGAGCCAAGGCCGCCGGTAACTGAACTCGACATCCGTGGTGCCGGGCGCGACCGGAAAGAAGGTGAATATCTGGGTCGCGAGAGCGCCCGGCATGCTCGGCCCCCGCCGGATTTCCGACTTCGCCAAGCGTAGTACGTCATTGGCAGGCGCCACGGGTGCCCAGGAATATCCCGTGCCTGCTCGCGTGGCGAGCCGCACGACGAGACGTCGACCCCGGGACAACTCGACCGTCGTTCCGTTTTGCCGCTCCGCCACGATGACGGCCCGCGTCGGACCCTGGGCCAGCGCGGGCGCGAGCGCCAACAGAGCCGCGACAATTGCACCTACCGGCAGCGCTACGCGCATCGGCGACTCCGCTTCGCATTCGTCCGAAGAATATCCTAGAACAGGCCTGCTGCGGCAGACCAAGGATTCATCGCCGCAGGCGAAATCGGGCTCACCAGACTGCTCTCATGGCGGACGTCCTCGGCCTAGCGCTGCCCTTCTTCGGGTTGATCTTTCTCGGCTACGCCTGCGGGCGGGTCGCCGGGATCGACGAGCACGGCCTTGCCTGGCTCAACTTCTTTATTCTGTACATCGCGCTGCCTGCTTTGTTTTTCTATCTCGTCTCGCGCACGCCGTTCGAGGAAATCGCCAATTGGTCGTTCGTGCTGGCGACCACGCTCTCTACCTTCTGGTGTTTCGCGCTCTCGCTCCTGGTCGGCTTCCTGTTGCGCCGGGGCAATCTGCCCGAGGCCACGATCGCCGCCGTTGTCGGGGCCTATGCCAATGTCGGCTACATGGGACCGGGCCTGACGCTCGCCGCGCTCGGCCCCCAGGCCTCGGTGCCGACGGCGCTGATCTTCGTGTTCGACTCCACGCTGTTCTTCGCCGCCGTTCCGTTCCTGATGGCGCTCGGCGGCGCCGACGAAATGAGCGCCGGCCGGATGGCGCGCCTCGTGGCGCGGCGCGTGTTCACGCATCCCTTTATCGTAGCGACGATCTTGGGCGTGATCGCCGCCTGGGCGAATATCGAACTTCCGTCCGCGCTCGATAAAATCCTCGAGTATCTTAAGAACGCCGCCGCGCCCTGCGCGCTGTTCACGCTCGGCGTCACCGTGGCGCTCAGGCCGATGGCGAGGATGCCGGCCGAAGTGCCGGTGCTCATCTCGATCAAGCTTCTGGTGCACCCGATGATCGCCTGGGTGATGCTGTCGCTGGTCGGCAATTTCGACCCGGTCTGGGTCTATACCGCGCTTGCTCATGGCGGCACTTCCGCCGGCGCTCAACGCCTTCATCATGGCCCGCCAATATCATGTCTATATCGAACAGGCCTCGAGCGGCATTCTCGTCGGCACCATTGCCTCGGTCGTGACCGTGACTGCTATGCTCTATCTCCTGAAGAACGGCCTGCTGCCGCCGAACCTGTTCCAATGACGACACAAGCAAAGCCCAAGCCGCTCGAAGGCATTCTGGTCGCCGATTTCACGACGCTCCTGCCGGGGCCGCTCGCGACCTTGATGCTTGCCGAAGCCGGCGCCGAGGTCGTGAAGATCGAGCGGCCCGGCGGCGAAACCGCGCGCATGATCGCGCCGTTTCTGCGCGGCCACTCGGCGGCCTTCGCCATGTTGAACCGCGGCAAGCAGCAGCTCATCGCCGATCTCAAGAGCGAGGAGGGCCGCGCGGCCGCCAACGATCTCGTCGCGCGCGCCGACGTGCTGGTGGAGCAGTTTCGCCCCGGCGTGATGGAGCGCCTGGGCTTCGGCTACGAGGCGGTGCGCAAGAAGAACCCGCGCCTCGTCTATTGCTCGATCTCCGGCTACGGCCAGACCGGCCCGAAGAGCGGCGAAGCCGGCCACGACATCAATTATATCGGCGAGACCGGACTGCTCGCGCTCTCGCCGGGACCGATCGACCGGCCGACCGTGCCGCCGGCGCTGATCGCCGACATCGGCGGCGGCACCTTCCCGGCGGTGATCAATATTCTGCTGGCACTTCTGCAGCGCGCGAAGACCGGGGAGGGCACGCACATCGACATCGCCATGACCGACGCGATGTTCACCTTCGCCTGGTACTCGCTGGCGGCGCTCTACTCGACCGGCCGGCTCCCGGACTCCAACGAGCTGCGCTACACCGGCGTCAATCCGCGCTATCAAATTTACACCACCAAGGACGGCAAGCTCGTCGCCTGCGGCGCGTTGGAGCAGCATTTCTGGCTCGCGTTCTGCGGCGCCATCGGCTTGCCCGCCGAGCTGGTCGACGACTTCAAAGACCCGGCCGCGACGCGCGATGCGGTGCGCAAGCTCGTCGCCTCGCAGACCGCCGCGCACTGGAAGCCGAAATTCGCCGCCGCCGATTGCTGCGTCACCGTGGTGCGCACGCTGGAAGAGGCGCTCGCCGACCCGCACTTCATCGAGCGCGGTTGTTCGGCCGCCGCGTCGAGCTGCCAGGCGGGCCGCCGATCGGCGCGCTCCCGATGCCGATCGCACCTAGCCTGCGCGTCGAGGACGAGGTGCGGCCGTTCCCGACCGAGCGCTCGGGCCCGAAGCGCTAGCGCTCCACCCGCGAGCAGATTTGCGTCCGGCCCCATGCCTTGGCGCATGAGAAAGCGCCGGAGCACGCCCACGCGCGAGGCCAGCTGCAAGCCGGCGCCCTTGGCGAGCTGCAACGGCAGAAAATCGGACAACAGCGACCGGTTCATCCAATCCACGGCAAGCGCACGCGAGCGCACGTCGCTGCGGCGCTTTCGGTCATAGGATTCAAGCAGCACATCGCCGCCCGGATCCTCGCCCTCGCGCCGCGCCTCGGCGACCAGTTCGGCGATCGTAACCGCGTCGCGGATGCCGAGATTGAGCCCCTGCGCGCCGATCGGCGGCAACACGTGGCCGGCTTCTCCGACCAGCACGACGCGCCGGGCCGCGAACTTCTCGGCAATGGAGAAGCCGAGCGGGAAGGCGGCGCGCGTATCCTCGACCTCCATGCGGCCGAGGATGGAATGAGCGCGGCGTTCAATCTCGAGCGAAAGCGCCGCATCGTCGAGCGCCATCAAGGCATCCGCTTCATCCGGCTCGACCACGCACACGAGACTTGAGCGGTTGCCGGGCAACGGAACCAGTGTGTACGGGCCGCTCTCGGTGTGGAACTCGGTCGAGATATTTCCGTGCGGCCTGCGATGGCGGGCGCTCAAGGCAAGCGCGGTTTGCGGTAGCTCGCGTGCCTCGACCTCGATCCCGGCCGCCCGCCGGCAGATCGAATTGCGACCGTCGGCGGCGATCACCAGCCGCGCGCGCGCCGCCGCGCCGGACGCCAGCCGCAGCGTGACGCCCACCGCATCGGGTTCGACCGCAGTGACTGGCTCCTCGCGCACCTTTACGTCACGGGCCGCGTTTACCGCCGCACGCAACGCATCATGCAAATGCACGTTTGCGATGTTGTATCCGAACGCCGGAAGGCCGAGCTCGGCCGCGGAGAAAGTCGTCTCCGGCGCTCGCAACAAGCGCCGCGTCGCGTCCACCAGCCGCAGCCGCTCGAGCGGCGCCGCACTTTCCGCCAGACTCGACCAAACTCCGATCGCTTGCAGGATATCGACCGAACCACCGAGCAGCGCGGTGGTGCGTCGGTCCGGTGCCGCAGGCCGCGGCGCGATCAGGAGCGTATCGATACCGGCGGACGAAAACATCAGCGCCGCGACGAGCCCCGAAGGCCCGCCGCCCACAATCGCTATTTCGGTGGTCCAAGAATTCTGCATAGTCTTGAACGCAGGTCGCTTTCCGATAGAGGCCCGCGCCTCGATGCGCTAGGAACAGGTAACCGAAGGGCCCGCGCGAATCCATGGCTACCGAGCCACCCCCGCCGCAAGGCCCACCCGCGCCGTTGATCGAGCGGGCACGAGCCTTTGCCGTGCATGGCCTGACCGCGCTCGGCGCGGTGTTTGCGCTTTTCGCCTTGCTCGCCGCGATCGAGAGCGTCTGGATCGACGTATTCTTTTGGCTCGCCGTGGCCGTCGCGATCGATGCCGTCGACGGCCCGCTCGCGCGCCGCTTCAAGGTCGCCGAAACCCTGCCGCGCTGGTCGGGCGCGACCTTGGATTTCATCGTCGACTATCTCACCTGGGTCTTCGTGCCCGTGGTCGCGCTGGTCTACGGCAATATTCTGCCCGAACGCTTTGCGCTCCTGGCCAGCGGCCTGATCCTGATCACCAGCGCGCTCTATTTCGCCGATACGCGCATGAAGACCAAGGACGCCTATTTCCGCGGCTTCCCCGCGGCCTGGAACCTTGTCGCCTATTATCTATTTCTCGTGCGGCCCGATCCCTATCTTGCGCTCGCGCTGGTGGTCATCCTTAGCGCGCTAACCTTCGCACCGGTCCGTTTCGTTCACCCGCTTCGCGTCGAGCATCATCGCCCGCTGAACCTCGCTTTGCTCGCGCTATGGGGCGTGCTCGGAATCGTCTCGCTGGTCTACGACCTGTCGCCACCGCCGGGCGTCACCTATGGCCTCGTCGCCATCGCGCTCTATTTCCTGATCGCCGGGTCACTACGCCGTCCGCGCTTCGAGAGAAATTGAGGGCGCGATGCTGGCATTGCTTTTCGACCCGCATGCCTGGGCCGCGCTCGCGGCGCTCACCGCCATGGAGATCGTGCTCGGCATCGACAACATCGTCTTCATCTCGGTGCTGGTCTCGCGGCTGCCAGCCGAAGCGGCCAAGCGCGCACGCCAGATCGGCCTCGCGCTCGCGCTCGTCTTCCGCATCGTTCTGCTCTTCTTCCTGACCTGGCTCATTGGCCTCACCGCGCCTGTGTTCAAGTACGGAGAGTGGGATCTGTCCTGGCGCGATATCGTTCTGATCGCCGGCGGCCTGTTCCTGATCACCAAGGCGACGCGCGAAGTCCACGCCGAGATTGAGGGCGGCCACGAAGCTCCCAAGGCCATGGCGACGCGCAGCGCCTTCTATCTGGTCGTCGGGCAGGTGATCGTGATCGATATCGTGTTTTCGGTCAATTCGATCATCACCGCGATCGGCATGGCGCGGCAGATCGAGGTCATGGTGCTCGCGGTGCTCATCGCAGTCGCCGTCATGTACGTCGCGTCCGGGCCGGTGAGCGGCTTCATCGCACGCCATCCGACCACCAAGATGCTGGCGCTGGCCTTCCTGCTCCTGATCGGCATGGCACTGATCGCCGACGGCGCCGGCTTCCATATTCCGCGCGGCTATATCTATTTCGCCATGGCCTTCGCCGGCGGCGTCGAATTCTTCAACGTACTTGCGGGCCGCGGCCGTAAGCGAAAACAAAAAGGGCCTGGGCATTGAGCGACAGGATTCTACTCGTCACCGGAGGCAGCCGCGGCATCGGCGCCGCGAGCGCACGCGCGGCCGCGCGCGCCGGCTACCAGGTCGCGATCAATTATGTGAACGACGCCAAGGCCGCGGACGCACTGGCAAAAGAGATTCAAAAGTTCGGCGGCACCGCGGTCCCGATCAAGGCCGACGTGGCGCGCGAGGACGAGATCGTCCGTCTATTCGAGACCGTCGACCGTGAGCTCGGGCCGCTGACCCATCTCGTCAACAACGCCGGCATCACCGGCCGCGCCGGCCGCATCGCCGACGTGGACGCCGGGGCGCTGGAGCGGGTCATCGCGGTCAACGTCACCGGCGCGATCCTGGTCGCGCGCGAGGCGGTGCGCCGCATGTCGACCGCTCGCGGCGGCAAGGGCGGCGCCATCGTCAATCTCTCCTCGATGGCCGCCGTGCTCGGCGCTCCCGGCGAGTGGGTCGGCTATGCCGCATCGAAAGGCGCGATCGACAGCTTCACGGTCGGGCTCGCGCGCGAGGTGGCCAAGGAAGGCATCCGCGTTAACGCGGTCGCGCCCGGCCTGATCGATACCGACATTCACGTCACGGCGGGCCAGCCCGACCGTCTCGCGCGCATGGCGCCCACGGTTCCCATGGCGCGGGCCGGCAGCGCGGCCGAAGTTGCGGCGGCGATCCTCTGGCTATTGTCCGAGGAGGCGTCCTACGTCACTGGCACCATCGTGCGCGTATCGGGCGGACGCTGAGTAAGAGTCGCCTGTCGCGGCAGGGCAGGCTAGAAAGAAACAGGCGGCGGCAGCCGCATTCCACGGGAGGAAGAAAATGGTCGCGGCAGTCCGTATCCACAAGACCGGCGGGCCGGAAGTGCTCACCTACGAGGACATCCAGCTGAAAGATCCGGGCCAGGGCGAGGTGCGCATCAAACAGAACGCCATCGGATTGAATTACATCGACACTTATTTCCGCACCGGTCTCTATCCCGCTCCCGGCGGCCTCCCGATGATCCCCGGCAACGAGGGCGCCGGCGTCGTCACCGCGGTCGGGCCGGGCGTCACCGATCTCAAGGTCGGTGATCGCGTGGCCTATGGCGCCGCCGTCGGCGGCTACGCCGCCGAGCGCAACATCGCAGCCGAGCGCCTCGTCAAGCTCGATGCCAAGATCGACGACAAGACCGCCGCCGGCATGATGCTGAAAGGCATGACCGCGGAATATCTGCTGCATCGCACCTTCAAGGTGCAGAAAGGCCAGACCATTCTCGTGCACGCCGCGGCCGGCGGCGTCGGGCTGATCCTGTGCCAATGGGCGAACTATCTCGGCGCCAATGTCATCGGCACCGTCGGCTCCGCCGACAAGGCCAAGCTCGCCAAGGAGAACGGCTGCCACCACACCATCCTCTATCGCGACGAAGATTTCGTGAAGCGCGTCGGCGAGATCACCAATGGCGGCAAGTGCCACGTGGTCTATGACGGCGTCGGCAAGGCGACGTTCCCGGCCTCGCTCGACTGCATCAAGCCGATGGGCATGTTCGTGAGCTTCGGCAACGCCTCGGGCCCGATCGAGGCCTTCAACATTCTCCTGCTGCAGACCAAGGGCTCGCTGTTCGCCACCCGCCCGACGCTGGTGCACTACGGCGCCAAGCGCGAGGACATGGTCAGCATGGCGAAGAACCTGATGGACGTGGTGGCCAAGGGCGCGGTGAAGATCCCGATCAAGCAGACCTATGCGCTGAAAGATGCGGCCAAGGCGCATATCGATCTCGAAGCGCGCAACACCGTGGGCTCGACCGTCCTGATACCTTGAGCTGGCGGCGCGTTGCCAAACGCGCCCGCTTGCTCGAAAAGTACGGGTGATGGACGTCTTCGTTGCCGATTGGCTGAACCTGATGCTGCGCTGGGCCCACATGATCGTGGGCATCGGCTGGATCGGTACGTCGTTCTATTTCATCGCGCTCGATTACGGGCTGCGCAAGGAAAAGAGCGCCGCACCGGGCATCCTCGGCGCCGAGTGGCAGGTGCACGGCGGCGGCTTCTATCACGTCGAAAAATATACGGTCGCGCCGCCCCAACTGCCCGAGCACCTGGTCTGGTTCCGCTGGGAAGCGTACCTAACGTGGGTCACGGGCTTCGGACTGCTCGTCGTTCAATATTATTGGAACGCACGCGCTTATCTGATCGACCCGGTGGTGCTCGATATTTCCCCCATCGCCGCCATCGCGATTTCAGTCGCGAGCCTGGTCGCCGGCTGGTTCATCTATGATTTGATTTGCCGCTTGATGGGTGATCGCACGGCTTTGCTCGCGTCCGCCGCCTTCGTACTGATCGTCGCCGCGGCCTATCTGTTCCAGCATGTCTTCTCCGGTCGCGGCGCGTTCATTCACGTCGGCTCGCTGGTCGGTACCATCATGGCCGCCAACGTCTTCCTCGTAATCATTCCGAACCAGAAAAAGATGGTGGCGCAGCTGATCGCGAACGAAACACCGGACGCCCGACTCGGCGCCATCGGCAAGCAGCGCTCGCTGCACAATAATTATCTGACGTTGCCAGTGCTCCTGATGATGGTCTCGGGCCATTACCCGATGCTCTACAGCCATCCGCTTTCGTGGCTCGTGGTGGCGTTGATCCTGATCGCTGGCGGCCTGTTGCAGCATCTGATCAACCGTCGCCATGCCGGCGACGACTTCCATGCCTATAGCTGGGCGGCACCCGTCGCGGTCTTCGCGCTGATCTGCGCCGTGAGCGCCACCGCGCCGCGCCGCGCCGAGAGCGCCTTGCAGGTCGCCGACGCCGAGGTCGTACAAATCGCCGCGCACCATTGCGCCAACTGTCACGCCCGCAAGCCCAGCCATCCCGGGCTTCGCCGAGGCGCCTAAGAGCATCCGGCTCGAGTCCGCGGCCGACCTGCGCCAATACGCCCGCCTGGTGCAGGCCCAGGCCGTGCAGACCAACGCCATGCCGCTCGGCAACGAAACCCGCATGAGCGCCGAGGAGCGCGAGAAGCTCGGCGCCTGGCTGGCGGCGCAGCGATGATCGCGCTCGACCCCGAAGCGCTCGGCCGCCGCGCCGAGGCGATGCTCGAGGAGCTCGCGGCGATTTCCGCCGAGCCCGACCGGCTGGTGCGGCTGTTCCTTACGCCCGAGCATCGCCGCGCCGCCAAGCTGGTCGCGCAATGGATGGGCGAAGCGGGACTCGAAGTCTCCGAGGACGCGCTCGGCAATGTGCGCGGCCGGACCGGGCAGGGGCCGCGGCTGCTCCTGGGCTCCCATATCGATAGCGTGATCAATGCCGGCATTTATGACGGTCCGCTCGGCGTGGTCGCTGCGCTCCTCGCAATCGATGCCTTGAAGCGCGCGGGAGCGAAACTGCCGGCGCTGGAACTGCTCGTTTTCGGCGACGAGGAAGGCTCGCGCTTTCCCTCGACGCTCTCGACCTCGGCCGCGGTGGCGGGCGCGTTCGACAGGAAGCAACTTGAACTAAAGGATTCGAACGGCGTGACCTACGCCGAGGCGCTGCGCGCCTATGGCAAGAATCCCGGACGAAATTTCCCGCGCCGCCATCCCGCGCGGCGAGGCCGCCGCCTGGCTCGAAGTGCACATCGAGCAGGGGCCGGTGCTTGAGGCCAAAAACGAACCGCTCGGCGTGGTCACCGCCATCGCCGGGCAGACGCGGCTCATGCTGACGCTCACCGGCGAGGCCGGTCACGCCGGCACCGTGCCCATGGATCTGCGGCGTGACGCGCTCGCGGGCGCGGCCGAAATCACCTTGCTCGCCGAACGCATCGCCCGTGAGGGTGGCGACCACATGGTGGCGACCGTGGGCCGCATGGAGGTCAAGCCGGGCGCGGTCAACATCATCCCGGCCGCAGGCGCGCTTCACGCTCGATCTGCGCTCGCCATCCGACGCCGCCCGCAAGGCGGCGATCCAGCGCTTCGAGCAGGAAGCGCGCGCCATCGCCGCGCGCCGTAAATTGACGCTGAAGATCGAGCCGATCCACGAGATCGCCACCACACCGTGCGACGCGCAATTGCAGGATCGGCTCGCGAAAGCCGTCGAGGCGGTCGGCGCCCGCGCGATCAAGCTTCCCTCCGGCGCCGGCCACGACGGCCTGATGCTTTCGAAAATCTGCCCCATCGCCATGCTGTTCGTGCGCTGCAAGGGCGGCGTCAGCCACAATCCGGCGGAGTATGCATCGCCCGCCGACATGGGCCTTGCGATCGCTGCGCTGGTGCGCTTCATCGAGAATTTCGGAGCGCGGCCATGAGCGACCCAGCCTTTCACGGCGCAGCCGATTTCCTGAAGGCGCTGGTGCAGGTGCCGAGCGATAATCCGCCCGGCGATTGCGCGCCCCATGCGGCGGCCACGGCGAAGCTGCTCGAAGGCATGGAATTCGTCGTCGAGCGTCATCTGGTTCCGAAATCGCACGTCGAGCGCCACGGCATGCGCTCGGTGGTGAACCTCGTGGTGCGCGAGAAATTCGGCGCGGGCAGGGGGCCAACGATCGCGCTCAACGCACATGGCGACGTGGTGCCGCCGGGCGAAGGCTGGAGCGTCGACCCCTATGGGGCCGTCGAGAAGGACGGCGCGATCTATGGCCGCGGCGCCGCGGTGTCGAAATCCGATTTCGCGACCTATGTGTTCGCGTTGCGCGCGCTCAAGGCCGACCGCCACGGGCTCGACGGCCATGTCGAGCTGCACTTCACTTATGACGAGGAAGCCGGCGGCGAGATCGGCCCCAAGTGGCTGCTCGACGAGAACATCACCAAGCCCGATCTCGCGATCTGCGCCGGCTTCTCCTATTCGGTCGTGACCGCGCACAATGGCTGCCTGCATCTCGAAGTGACCGTGCGCGGCCGTCAGGCTCACGCGGCCATGCCCGAGACCGGCGCCGACGCGCTCGAGGCCGCAACGCGGTCCTCGCAGCGCTCTACAAGGAACGGAAGAAGCTCGCGCGCACCAAGAGCAAGTCGCCCGGCATCGGCTCGCCCAAGCTCAATGTCGGGCTGATCTCCGGCGGCATCAACACCAACGTCGTGCCCGACCGCGTCACCTTCCGCCTCGACCGGCGCATTATCCCCGAGGAGAACGCCGCCAAGGTGGAGAAGGGCCTGATCGCGCTCATCGCGAAAGCCGGCAAGCGCAAGGGCATCAGCGTCGAGACCAAGCGGATCATGCTCGCCGAGCCGTTGAAGCCCGTGAAGGGCACCGAGCGGCTCGTCGCGCCGCTGCAACGTCACGCGAAGGAAATTCTCGGCGTATCCATCAAGGAGACCGGCGTGCCGCTCTATACCGACGCGCGGCACTATGCGGCGCGCGACATCCCGACCGTGCTCTATGGTGCCGGCCCACGCTCGATCCTCGAAGCCAATGCCCACGGCGCAGACGAGCACGTGCGGCTAAAGGACCTCGAAGCGGCCATCAAGATCGTGACGGCGACGCTCAGGGATCTCTTGAAAGCCTGAATTCTGACCCCGTCATGCCCGGGTTGTCCCGGGCATCCCGCTTAGTTGGCGCTTTGCCTTGCTAATCGGGATCGCCGGGCCAAGCCCGGCGATGACGAGAGGGCTACTGCTCCATCTTGATGTTCGCGGCCTTCGCCACCGCAGTCCACATCTGCATGTCGGCGGCGATCCTCTTGCCGTATTCCTCGCCGCTGGTGGCGACCACGTCGAGCGCGAGCGCCTTGAGCTTCTCGGTCACCTCCGGCGATTTCGTCGCCTTGATGATCTCGGCTTCCAGCTTCTTCACGATCGCCGCCGGCGTGCCAGCCGGCGCGAGCAGCCCGGTCCACAGATAAACCTCGACGCCCGGCACGCCGGCCTCGGCCAGCGTCGGTACGTCGGGAAACGCAGGATTGCGTTCCCGGCCCGTGACGGCGAGCGCGCGCACGCGGCCGGCGCGAATCTGCGGCACGACCGGCGCGCCGTCGGAGATCGTCATCAGCACCTGGCCGGCCATCACCGCGGCGACCGACTCGCCGCTGCTCTTGTAGGTGATCGCCTCCATCGGCGCGCCGGTCTTTTGCTTCAGCAGCTCGGCCGCCAGCGTGAACGGCGTAGAAGAAGTCGCGTAGTTGGCCTTGCCCGGGTTCGCCTTGGCGTAGGCCAAGAGCTCCCGCACGTTCGTCACCGGCAGCGACGGCGTCGCCACCAGCCAGAGCGGGAAGCGCACCATCATGGAGAGCGGGATGAAATCCTTGAGCGAGTTATAGGGCAGCTTCGCGAACACCGCCGGATTGATCGCCATGGCGCCGGTCGCGCCCATCAGGAGCGTATAGCCGTCGGGAGCGGCGGTCCGCACATAGTCGGTTCCGGTGATGGCGCTCGCGCCCGGCCGGTTCTCGATGATGATCGGCTGGCCCAGGCTCTCCTGCATCTTCGCCCCGATAAGGCGGATGATGATGTCGTTGCCGCCGCCGGCCGCGAACGCGACCACGACGCGGATCGGCCGGTTCGGATAATTCGCGGCGGCGTCCTGCGCCTGCGCAAGCGACGCGAACGCGAGCGCGAACAGGGCAATCAGAATACCGGCAAGGGATTGAATGACGTTTTTGAGTTTCATGGCTTCCTCCCTCGGGGAAGCCTATCAGAACCCGACCGCCTGCCCATAGAGGTCGTAGGCATCGGCGCGCTCGATCCTCACATTCGCGAGTTCGCCGACCTTGAGCGGCCGCCGCGCGGAAACGTGCACCACGCCGTCGATCTCCGGCGCATCGCCCCGCGTGCGGCCGATGGCGGTACCGCCCTCGACCTTGTCGATGATCACTTGCTGGCGGGTGCCCACTTTCGTCTTGAGCCGCTTGGCGCTGATCGCCTGCTGCCGCTCCATGAGACGGACGTAGCGCTGCTCCTTCACGTCATCGGGCACCAGCGAGCCGAGATCGTTCGCCGCGGCACCGCGCACCGACTCGTAGCGGAAGCAACCGGCGCGATCGATCTGCGCTTCGTCGAGGAAAGCGAGTAGCTCCTCGAACTCCTCCTCGGTCTCGCCGGGAAAGCCGACGATGAAGGTCGAGCGGATGGTGAGCTCCGGGCATTCCGCGCGCCATTTTTCGATGCGGCCGAGCGTCTTCTCCTGCGCCGCCGGCCGCTTCATGCGTTTCAGCACCGCGGGACTGCCGTGCTGGAACGGGATATCGAGATAGGGCAGCACTTTTCCCTCGGCCATGAGCGGGATCACTTCGTCGACGTGCGGGTAGGGGTAGACGTAGTGCAGCCGCACCCAGATGCCGAGCTCGCCGAGCGCAGTCGCGAGATCGAGAAAGCGCGCGCGCACTTCGCGGTCCTTCCACTTGCTCGCGGCATACTTGATGTCGACGCCATAGGCCGAAGTGTCCTGCGAGATGACGAGCAGCTCCTTCACGCCAGCGGCCACCAGCTTCTCCGCCTCGCGCAGCACGTCGGCGGCGGGCCGGCTCACCAGATCGCCGCGTAGTTTGGGGATGATGCAAAAGCTGCAGCGATTATTGCAGCCTTCGGAAATTTTCAAATAGGCGTAGTGCCGCGGCGTGAGCCGGATGCCTTGCTCGGGCACCAGATCGAGAAACGGATCGTGCTTCGGCGGCACGGCTTCGTGCACGGCCGCCATCACTTCCTCGTAGCGTTGCGGCCCGGTGACCGCGAGCACGCTCGGATGCGCCGCGCGGATGATGTCGGGCTCGGCGCCGAGACAGCCGGTGACGATCACGCGGCCGTTTTCGGCCAAAGCCTCGCCGATGGCGGCGAGGCTTTCCGTCCGCGCGGTGTCGAGAAAGCCGCAGGTATTGACCACCACCACGTCGGCGCCCTTGTGCTCGCGCGACAGCTCGTAGCCCTCGGCGCGCAACTTGGTGATGATGCGCTCCGAATCCACCAGCGCCTTGGGGCAACCGAGCGAGACGAAGCTCACGCGGGGCGCCGAAGTCTCGTCCAGATTGGTACTCGCGATCTTCAAGAGCCCGCCTTCTTCGCCGGCTTCTCCTCGGCGTGCTCCACCGGCGGCGTGCCGTAGGTGTGGAACGAGTGGACGGTCTGCAAGCCCCAGGCCTGGCCCTTCTTGCGCTCGGCCTCGGTCCACACGATCGGCTTCCAGTCGGGCGCGAGAATCAGGCGCGCGCCGGCATTGGCCACCTCGAAGCGATTGCCGCCCGGCTCATAGACATAGAGGAACATGGTCTGCTGGATCGCGTGCTTGTGCGGGCCGGTCTCGATGAACACGCCGTGCTCGAGGAAAATGTCGGCCGCGCGCAAGATTTCCTCGCGGCTGTCGAGCGCATAGGTCATGTGGTGGAAGCGACCGCGCGTGCCGGTGCTGTCGTGCGCGATGGCGATGTCGTAGCTCTTGTTGGTGGCAGTGACCCAGGCGCCCATCTCGACGCCGTTGTCGAACACGATCTGCTCGGTGAGCCGCATGCCGAGCTGGTCCTGGAAGAACTTGCGCGTCGGCGTCACTTCGCTGGCGAGCAAATTCATATGGTCGAGCCGGCGCACGTTGACGCCGCGGGCCGGGAAGCGCTGCGCCTGGTTCTTCAATGCCGGCTTGAGCGCGGGCGGGGGCGTGTACCACTCCGCTTCATAGAACAGCTCGAGCTTGTGACCGTCCGGCGTGCGCGCGACGTAGGTCTTGCCCTGGCCGAGATCGCCGTCGATCCAGCCGATGCCGAGACCCGCGGCCTCGACCGCCTTCACGCGCCGCTCGAGCGCCTGCGGGCTCCAGGTGCGGAGCGCAAAGTGCCCCATGCCCGGCTGCTTGGCCGCCGTGAGCTTCAAGGTGTGGTGCAGGTAATCGTCATAGGCGCGCAGATAAACCGAGTCGCCCTTGCGCGCGGTCTCCTGCATGCCGACCACCTCGACGAAGAACTGGAGGCTCTCGTCGGGCTTCGGCGTCAGCATTTCGACATGCGCCAGATGGGCGATGTCGTGGATCGGCTCGCTTTGCACGCTTGGCTCCTTGGACCGTTACCGGGCGCGAAGCAGGATGGCGGAGGGGGTGGGATTCGAACCCACGAATCCCTTGCGGGATCTCCAGTTTTCAAGACTGGCGCCTTCAACCACTCGGCCACCCCTCCGGCGCCGACGCCACATCTGCGAGAATGTGCCCGCCATTGCAAGCGCAGCGGCGGGCGCAGGCAGAGGATTAACCATCGGCTCGCATCGTCCGTATTTTCGCCCGGATCGGCGCGCCTTCTCGCCCGGTCAGGGGTATTCGGGCGCGGCGTCCGGATCAGGGGATCGAACCTTCGCAAGCCGTTGCAGCACAAAGCACACGGCCCGTTGCAATCGGCAAGCAGGTTCGAATACGGTCGGCGGATGGGGCGTAATCCATCGGTTTCAGCGGCGCACGCCGGGGCGGGGCGGGCTTTTTTGCGCGCCGCGTTCGCGGTGTTTGCGGTGCTCGCCGTCGCCGGCTGCGGCTCATCCGACAAATTCACCCGCCGCGTCGATCCCATCTATGGCGTGCCATCGAGCCCGCGCGTCGTCGATCTGGGCGATCCGGTACCCAGGGGCGGCGGCGTGTACCGCATCGGCAAGCCCTACGTGGTCGCCGGCCGCACCTACACCCCTGAACATGATCCGGCATATCGCGCCGAAGGACTCGCGTCTTGGTACGGCGACGATTTCCACGGCCGGTTCACCGCCAACGGCGAAATCTTCGACCAGCACGCGATCTCCGCGGCGCATCCGACACTGCCGTTGCCCTCGTACGTGCGCGTGACCAATCTCGCCAATCGCCGCTCCATCATCGTGCGCGTCAACGACCGCGGGCCATTCGCCAAGGACCGCGTCATCGACGTCTCGTCGAAGACGTCCGAACTTCTTGGCTTCCGGCCGTTCGGCGTCGCGCGCGTTCGCGTCGAATATGTCGGCCCGGCCGCGACCACCGGCTCCGACGATCGTGTGTTGATGGCGACGTTGCGCCACGACGGCCAGCCCGCGCCGGCGCCCTCGAGCGTCATGGTCGCCTCGACCCGGCCGTTCGTCCCGCAAGCCGCCGCGCCGCTAGTTGGCGCGCGCGTCGCCGCGGTGCCGGCGCCGCCCCAGCGTCCGTTCGAGATCGGCACTTCTTCGTTCTCGGTCGCGAGCCGCGACGCGCGTCCCGTTCCGGTCACGCGTGTGAGCGCCACTCTGCCTCCCGCCGCAAGACCGGTCGCCGCGGAACCGGCCGTGCCCGCGGCCCCGCCGCGCCCCCAATTGCGCGCACCAGACCCCACGAGCTCCATCGTCTTCTCCTCGCGCGGGCTTTATTGACCGCCACAGTCCCCAGCCATTGATCGGCCGCTTCCCCGCTTGTATTGGATAGCGCTGGCGGGGCGGTGGAAGAGGCGAGGGCAATGCTAGACTTGCCCGCATATTTATTTGCGCGCCGAACAGCGGCCCTAGCGGCCGGGCTCGCCGCGTTGCTCGCTACGGCACCGGCGCGCGCGCAGGCTCCCGGGCAAATCCAGATTTCGGCGCCGCACGCGATCCTGGTCGATTTCGATAGCGGCACCGTGCTTTATGAGAAAGCCGCGGACGTGCCGACGCCGCCCGCCAGCATGTCCAAACTCATGACCATGGCGGTCGTGTTCCGCGAGCTCAAGAACGGCGACCTCAAGCTCACCGACGAAATCCCGATCAGCGAGCATGCCTGGCGACGCGGTGGCGCGCCCGCCGGCGGCTCGGCCATGTTCGCCGCGATTCACAGCCGCGTGCCGGTGCCGGACCTGCTGCGCGGCGCCATCGTGCAGTCCGGCAACGACGCGACCATCGCCTTCGCCGAAGCGATCGCCGGCAACGAACTCGCTTTCTCGGAGAAGATGAACGCGCTAGCGCGCGAGCTCGGCCTGACGAATTCTACCTTCCGTAACGCCTCCGGCCTGCACGATCCCGACCAGAAGGCGAGCGTGCGCGATCTCGCCAAGCTCGCCGTCCACATCATCCGGAACTATCCAGAACACTACAAAATCTTCGGCGAGCGCGAGTTCACCTGGAACAAGATCCGCCAGCAGAGCCGCAACCCGCTATTGACACTTTCCATCGGCGCCGACGGCCTGAAAACCGGTTTCATCAGGGAGTCCGGCTATGGCATCGTGGGCTCGGCGGTGCAGGGCGGCGCGCGCCTCATCGTCGCCATCAACGGCGCGCGGACCGAGAAAGAGCGCGTCGACGACGCCCGCCGGCTGATCGAATGGGGCTTCCGCGCCTTCGACTCGCGTCTGCTGTTCCGCGAGGGCGCGACGATCGGCGAGGCGCGCGTGTTTGGCGGCGACCGCCGCAATGTGCCGCTCAAAGGCGCCGGCACGATCCGCCTTCTGTCGCAGCGCGGCACTGCCGACCGCCTGCTGGTCCGCGTCGCCTATACCGGACCGCTGCGCGCGCCGATCGCGCAAGGCGCCGAGGTCGCACGCCTCAAGGTCATGCGTGGCAACGCCGTCGCCCTCGACGTGCCGCTTTATGCGGCGACCGACGTGGGTGAGGGCAGCCTGACGCAACGCGCCCTCGACGGCGCTTTCGAACTTGCCGGCGGGCTGGTCCGCTCCGGCCTCGACAAGATCAAGCGCTGAACGCAAGGGTCCAATCGATGAGTGCGAACAGCGGCGGCTTCATCACCTTCGAAGGCGGGGAGGGCTCGGGCAAGTCCACGCAAGTGCGCCGTCTGGTCGATCGCCTGCGCATCCAGGGTCTCGAAGTAATCGAAACCCGCGAGCCCGGCGGCTCGCCCGGCGCCGAGGCGATCCGCCAGGTACTCCTGTCGGGCGCGGCGAAAGCGCTCGGCCCGGAGACCGAGGCCATGTTGTTCGCCGCCGCCCGCGCCGACCATGTCGAGAATACGATCCGCCCGGCGCTCGAGCGCGGCGCCTGGGTCGTATGCGACCGCTTCCACGATTCGACGCGCGTCTATCAGGGCGTACTCGGCAACGTCGATCCGAAGCTGATCAATGCGCTGGAGCGCATCACCGTCGGCGACGTGAAACCGGACCTCACCATCGTGCTCGACGTTCCAGTCGAGATCGGCCTCGCGCGTGCCAAGGAGCGCGGCCAGGCACCCGACCGTTTCGAGGCGGAGGACATCGAGTACCACAACTGGCTGCGCATCGCGTACCGCAAGCTCGCCGAGAACGAACCCGCTCGCTGCGTCATCATCGACGCCAGCCCAAACCCCGATACGGTCGCCGTCAAGATCTGGATGGTCGTGGCCGAACGCCTGCTACGTCCGCTGCGTGCCGCGCAGACGACCGGAGTAGCCGGGTGAGCGACGAAACAATCGAGGAAGCCGACCGCCTGGAGGGCGCGCCGCATCCGCGCGAGCATGGAGTCTTCGTCGGCCATGCCGAAGCCGAAGCATCGGTGCTGCGGGCTTGGCAGTCGGGGCGCCTTCCGCATGCCTTCCTGATCGGCGGCCCCGAAGGTGTCGGCAAAGCGACAATCGCTTATCGGATCGCCCGCTTCGTGCTCGCGTATCCCGAGCCCGACAAGCAGCCGCGCCAGGATCTTTCGGTCGCCGAGGATCATCCGGTCAGCCGGCAGGTGGCGGCGCTCTCGCATCCCGATCTCCTCGTGCTGCGGCGGGTGATGAACGAGGAAAGCAAGAAGCTCTACACCGAAATTCGAGTTGGAGACGTGCGCCGGATCGTGAGTTTCTTCGGCTCCACGCCCGCATTCGGCGGCTATCGCGTCTGCATCGTCGATTCTATCGAAGAGATGAACCCGTCAGGCTTGAACGCACTGCTGAAACTGGTCGAGGAACCGCCGGCAAAATCCATTTTCTTGATCATTTCACACGCGCCCGGCCGGGTCATGGCGACCATCCGCTCGCGCTGCCAGCGTATGCGGCTCAACCCGCTCTCGACGGAAGAAGTATCGCGCGCGGTGACCGCGCTCGCCGCGCGCATGCCCGAGCTGCCGCACGCGCAGATTCCCGACGCTGCGGCCGCGAGCGGCGGCAGCGTGCGCCGGGCGCTGGAACTTCTGCTCGGCGAGGGCCTCGAAGTGCGCTCGCTCAGCACCGAGATGCTCGAGCACCTGCCGTCTGTCGATCCGGCGAAGCTTCACACGCTCGGCGACCACTTGAAGGGCGATCAGGAGCTCGCGGTCTTCACCGAGACGATCGAGGACTGGCTGGCTGTCCAGGCGACGCGGCAGAACCAGCCGCCCGCTCGCCTTGCGCGCTATGCCGAGACATGGGAGAAGGTCCGCCGCGCTGCGATCGACACCGACGCTTACCGGCTCGAGCGCAAGCCGTTCGTATTCCAGATCTTCGCCATGCTCGCGGATGCGACCCGCCGTTAGAGCGGGGCGTGCAAGAAGTCGCATCCATGGCAACCAAGCCGCGCTACTACCTGACCACGGCGATCTCCTACCCGAACGGCGTGCCGCACATCGGCCACGCCTACGAGGCGATCGCGTCGGATGCGATCGCGCGCTTCCTGCGGCTCGACGGCCACGACGTCTTCTTCATGACCGGCGTCGATGAGCACGGCATGAAGATGTCGCAGACCGCGGCCAAGGAGGGCATCACGCCGCGCGCGCTCGCCGACCGCAACAGTCCGCGGTTCCGCGAAATGTGCGACCGGCTCGATGTCTCCTACGACCGCTTCATCCGCACCACCGAGCCCGCCCATTACGAGGCGAGCCAGGCGATCTGGCGCCGCATGGTCGAGGCCGGCGACATCTATATCGGCACCTATCAGGGCTGGTACTCGGTGCGCGACGAGGCGTTCTACGCCGAAGGCGAGACCATTGTCGGCCCGGACAAGGTGCGCGTCGGCCCGCAGGGCACCCCGGTCGAGTGGACCGAGGAGAAGTCCTATTTCTTCCGCCTCTCGGCCTATCAGGACCGGTTGCTCAAGCTCTACGCGGCCCACCCGGATTTCGTGCTGCCGGCGACCCGCTTCAACGAGGTCATCAGCTTCGTCAAAGCCGGGCTGCAGGACCTTTCGATCTCCCGCACCACTCTCGCCTGGGGCGTACCGGTTCCCGATGTGCCGGGTCACGTGATGTATGTGTGGGTCGACGCGCTAACCAATTACTTGACCGGCATCGGCTATCCGGATGTGAAGTCGCCGAAATTTGCGCTTTGGCCGGCGGATTTGCACGTCATCGGGAAAGACATCGTGCGCTTCCACGCGGTCTATTGGCCGGCGTTCCTGCTTTCGGCGGGCCTGGCGCCGCCCAAGCGCATTTTCAGCCACGGCTTTCTCTTCAATCGCGGGGAGAAAATGTCGAAGTCTGTCGGCAACGTGGTCGATCCGTTCGCGCTGGCCGACGCCTATGGCGTCGATGCGCTGCGCTATTTTCTCCTGCGCGAAGTGCCGTTCGGCCAGGACGGCAATTACAGCCACGAGACCATCGTCGCGCGCATGAATGCCGACCTCGCCAACGACCTGGGCAACCTTGCCCAACGCTCGCTCTCCATGGTGGCCAAGAACTGCGAGGGCAGGGTGCCGAAGCCCGGCGCGCTATCGGCGGCCGACAAGGCCATCCTCGATGCCGCCGACGGAATGTTGGCCCGAGCGCGCGAAGCGATGAAGGGGCAGCAGCTCCACCATGCGCTGAGCGCGATCTGGGCCGTGGTGGCGGACGCCAACCGCTATTTTGCCGGGCAGGCGCCGTGGGACCTGCGCAAGACCGATCCCGCGCGCATTGCGACCGTGCTTTGGACCACGGCGGAAGTCACGCGCCAGGTCGCCATTTTGGCTCAACCCTTCGTGCCCAAGAGCGCCGCCAAGCTCCTCGATTCATTGTCAATTCCGGAATCGGCGCGCAGTTTTGCCGCCTTGGGCGAGGCTGGGCGCATCGTAGCGGGCGCGGCGCTCCCGGCGCCGCAACCGGTATTTCCGCGCTATGTCGAGCCCGAAGCGGCCGGCTGAGAGCCCATGCTCGTCGACAGCCACTGCCATCTCGACCATGCGCATCTGGTCAAGGAAACCGACGCGGTCGTCGAGCGCGCCCGCAGCGCCGGGATCGGGCGCATGGTCACGATCGGCACGCGCGTAAAACGCTTCCCCGAGGTCCGCGCCATCGCCGAGCGGTTCGACGAGGTGTTCTGCTCCGTGGGCACGCACCCCCATCACGCCGCCGAGGAACCCGAGATCAGCGTCGGCGATCTCGTGGCAATCGCGGCCCATCCGAAAGTGGTGGCGATCGGCGAGGCGGGCCTCGATTATTTCTACAAGAACAGCCCGCCCGAGGCGCAGGAAAAGGGCTTCCGCACCCACGCCGCCGCCGCGCGCGAGACGGGATTACCGCTGATAATTCATGCCCGCGACGCCGATGCCGATATCGCCCGCATTCTCGAGGAAGAAACCGCCAAGGGCCCGCTCACGGCCATTCTGCACTGTTTCACCGGCGGCGCAGAGCTGGCGCGCCGCGCCGTCGCCATCGGCCACTACGTTTCGTTCTCAGGCATCCTGACCTTCAAGAAAAGCGAGGACTTGCGCCGGATTGCTGCCGGATTGCCCGAGGATCGCATCCTGGTCGAAACCGACGCGCCGTATCTGGCGCCCGAGCCCTGGCGCGGCAAGCGCAACGAGCCGGCCTACGTGGCTCAAACCGCCCGCGTGCTCGCAGAAGTGCGCAACGTCACGCCCGAGCGCATCGCCGAGGTCACCACGGAGAACTTCTTCCGCTGTTTCGCCAAAGTCCCACAGGCCTGACATGGCGCTGACGTTCACGATCCTGGGCTGCGGCTCCTCGGCAGGCGTTCCGCGTGTGGGCCAGGGCTGGGGCGCGTGCGATCCGAACAACCCGAAGAACCGTCGCCGCCGCTGCTCGCTGTTGGTCGAACAGGCCGACGGCGCCGGCCGGCGCACCACCGTGCTCGTGGACACCTCACCGGACCTGCGCGCGCAGCTCCTCGACGCCGACGTGAAATCGCTCGAAGGGGTCCTCTACACGCACGCCCACGCCGACCACACCCACGGCATCGACGATCTGCGGCCGCTCATGCTGCATATGGGCCGCCGCATCGACATCCATGCCGACGCGCCGACGGCCGAACTCCTGAAGGCTCGCTTCGGCTATTGCTTCTCGACACCCGTGGGCAGCGAATATCCGCCGATCCTGAACGAACACCGCATTGCGGCCGGCAAACCCGTAACGATCACAGGAGAGGGCGGTCCGATCGCGGCCCTGCCATTCATCCAAGATCACGGAAACGAGCGGACCTTGGGCTTCCGTTTCGGTGGACTCGCCTATTCCTGCGACGTGAGCGGGATACCCGAGGAAAGCCTGCCCGCGCTCTCCGGTCTTGATGTCTGGGTTCTCGATGCTTTGCGCTACCGGCCACACCCGAGCCATTTCAGCCTCGAGGAAGCACTCGCCTGGATCGCTCGCATCAAGCCGCGCCGCGCGATCCTGACCAACCTGCATACCGATCTGGACTACGAAACGCTGCGCAAATCGCTGCCGGAATCGGTCGAGCCCTGCTTTGACGGGCTAAAAATCGTTCTGTGACAGGCGAATACACGAAAATTCTGCGGCGCCGATTGAAATAGCGGACCGTGGCCGTTCAGCGCTGGTCGGCAGTCTCCGGGCAAGCCCAGTGCGGCTGCAAAGTCACGCCCTCCGCAAGCGCATCGACCGCGATGATCGGCGGCGCATTGTCGACCACACGGTTCCTGCCGGCGCGCTTGGCCTCGTAGAGGGCCGCATCGGCCACCACGATCGCGCCAGCGATGCTCTTGGCGTCCTCGGGGACGATCGCCACACCCACACTGCAGCCCACAGAGAAACGCAACCCGTCCAGCTCAATTGGATCGGTATCGAGCGCGTTACGGATCTCTTCGGCGATAGCTCGCGCTTCCGCCCGCTCCCGGCCGTCCTTGAGCGGCATGATGGCCACGAATTCATCGCCGCCGACGCGCGCCAGGATGCCGCGCCCATCGACGACGGAGACGATCCGGCGCGCGACCGCAGTCAGCACCCGATCGCCGATCGCGTGTCCGTGCGTGTCGTTCACCGGCTTGAAGCCGTCGAGATCGATCGCCAGCACCGCCTGGGCCCGGTCGCGGCCGCCAGCCTTGCGGTCGATGATCTGACGCTCGAGGTAGCGCCGGTTGGGCAGGCCTGTGAGCCGGTCGAGATAGGCCAGGCGCTCGAACTCGGCAGTCATCGCGTTATAGGTCGCGGCAAGGTCGTGCAGTTCGTCGGCCACGAGAAAGGGCAGCTGGACGCGCACGCCTATTTTGCCGGCCTTGAGGCGCTGTGCCGCTGTCTTCAGCACCCGCACGCCACGCAAAACGCCGAATTCGGCAAATAGCATTGCGGCCCCTGTCGAACCGGTGGCGACCAGCATCAGCAGCAGAAGTTCGGCCCAGAACCTTTTGTCGATAACCTCGAGCACCTCGCTACGCAGCAGTCCCACCGCGATCGTCACGCCAGAATCGGGCAGACGGGAAATGCCGAAGATCCGCTGCTCGCCGCTCGGATCGGTAGCCTCGAACGTAGGCGACGTGGCCGAAAGAATCTCGCGCACCAGCGGCTGCCCGAACTGGTCGCCGCCGGTCATGCCTGGAAAGATTTCCGGCTGCTGGACGATGATTCCGCCGCGGCGATCGAGCGCAAGCAGCACACCGCCGAACTTCGCGCTGGCCTGCGCCGCGACCTGATTGACCCATTGCAGATCGATGCCGAGCGAAATGACGCTTTCGAGGTTGCCCCGGGCGTCGAAGGCGGGCAGCGCGGCCGGCACCAGCGGCTTAACGACAAAGCGGCCGACCACGACGTCGCTGGTCGCGAACCCACGCTGGCTCACTGCATCCCGGAAATGCACGCGATCGGCGATGCTGAGATTTTCGGGAATCCCTGGACGGCTGTGACAGCGCACTATGCCGTCTTTATCGGTCACCAGGATGGTCGTGATCCAGGGATTGATGCCCTGAATCCCGATCAGGATCTGAGAACACTCGGCGGTCGCGTTGCGAACCGCCGGCAAGCTGCGCAGCAACTCCAGCAATCGTTCGGCCTTCTCGATCAGCTCCGCATGATCCGAGGCGGCTTCGCGGGCAAGCGACGCGGCGCGGGCATTGGCGTCGGCGAGGGCGGCTTGGCTGGCGGATTGCAGGCGATAGAATTGCAGCGCAAATACCGGCGTGACCGCCACCAATATGGTGAGGACCAGCAGCCAGCGTAGCCGCACGTAGTGGAATGGACCTTGAAATCCGACCATGGAACCCGACCCGTCCCCAAAATCCCGGGTAATGGGTGAAACCTGCACGCAATCGCCTAAAAAACCGGACGGAGAACGATTCAAATTGAATGAATTGCGCGCATTGTCATGCCGCAGGTGAGCTTTGCTCTAGAGCCCTGGATCACCTTAGATGTTCCATAATATGTCTTCTGCGAATCATGGCTTTGTGGCTGGCCACCGTTAAGACTGTCCAGCGCGACCCCCATCCCCAGAATTCGCGCACGAACGAACGCGCTTCCGCGACCGGCGGATTCACCTCTGCTAAGAGCGCCGCATGAAGCCCGCGCGCGACATTTGCCGGCTGATCGAGATCATGGCGCGGCTGCGCACGCCGGGCATGGGTTGCCCCTGGGACCTGGAGCAGACCTTCGCGACCATCGCGCCCTACACCATCGAGGAAGCCTATGAGGTCGCCGACGCGATCGCGCGCGGCGACCGCGACGACCTCAAGGACGAGCTCGGCGACCTCCTGCTCCAGGTCGTCTTTCACGCACGCATGGCCGAAGAGGAAGGCGCCTTCGATTTCGGCGACGTCGTCCAGGTGCTCACCGAGAAGCTCGTCCGCCGGCATCCGCACGTTTTCGGCGACGCCGGCAATCTCAAGCCCGATGAGGTCAAGACGCTGTGGAGCCGGATCAAGGACGAGGAGCGAAAGGTTAAAGGCGAGGCGGCTGACGGAGCAGGGACGTTGCATGTTCCCCTCGCCCTGCCCGCGCTGACGCGCGCCGAAAAATTGCAGCAGCAAGCCGCCAAGGTGGGTTTCGACTGGAAAAACACCGGCGACATCGTCCGCAAGATCGAGGAAGAGACGCGCGAGGTTGAAGCCGCGCTCGGCAGCCGCGACGCCGAGGCCGAGGAAATCGGCGACCTCTTGTTCGCGGTGGTTAATCTCGCACGCCGGCTGAAAATCGATCCTGAGGAGGCGCTTCGCGCCGGCAACCGGAAATTCGAACGCCGCTTCGCCGCCATCGAAGCCGCGCTCGCGGCCAAGAGCCGCCAGCCATCCGACGCAACGCTTGAAGAACTCGATGCGCTCTGGGACGAGGCGAAGGCGAAGGAGCGCGGCCGTTAACTAGGCTGCCGAAGGAAATTTCCGCCGCACCTGCTCGACCTTGTCCGGGTCGACGCGAACCGTGACCGCCATGCGGCCGTGCTCGTCGAGCCGCCGCTCCAGCACCTCGCACTGCCGGTGCAGCCAGCCGAGGCCGGCGCCGTCCGCGGGATCGATCGACAATAAGAGCGTCGGCTTGCCGACACTGATACGCGCTTCAATCGCGGCGAGAAATGCGTCCGCCCCCTCCCCGGTCAAGGCCGACAGCAGAATCGGGCGCGTGTCCGCGGGCTTGCGTGCGGCGATGTTCTCGATCCGCAACCGGCTCTCTGCGTCGAGCCGATCGATCTTGTTCCAGACTTCGATCACGCGGTGCGAATCCAGGGGATCGATGCCGAGATCCGAAAGCACCTTGGTCACATCCTCGGACTGCGCCTCGGCCTCGCCATGCGAGATATCGCGCACATGCGCGATCACGTCGGCCTCGATCACCTCTTCGAGCGTGGCGCGGAATGCGGCGACCAGCAGTGTCGGTAGCTCGGAGATGAACCCGACCGTGTCGGAGAGAATCGCGCGCCCGCCGTGGGGAAGTTTGATGCCGCGCAGCGTCGGATCGAGCGTCGCGAACAGAAGATCCTCGGCCCGCACCGAGGCCCGGGTCAGCTGGTTGAACAGCGTCGACTTGCCGGCATTGGTGTAGCCGACGAGCGCCACGATCGGGTGCGGTACCCGGCGCCGGTTTTCCCGATGCAGCGCCCGCGTGCGCTTGACCTTTTCAAGCTCGCGCTCGATGCGCCCGATCCGCTCCTCGATCTGCCGCCGGTCGGCTTCGATCTGGGTCTCGCCCGGTCCGCCGAGGAAGCCGAAGCCGCCGCGCTGCCGCTCCAAATGCGTCCAGGAACGGACCAGCCGGCTCTTCTGATAGGTGAGATGCGCAAGCTCGACCTGCAGCGTGCCTTCCTTGGTGCGCGCGCGCTGACCGAAGATTTCGAGGATCAGCCCGGTCCGGTCGACGACCTTCGCGTTCCAGGCCTTCTCCAGGTTCCGCTGTTGCACCGGCGTGAGCGCGGTATCGATGAACACCAGGCCGGCTTCCTCCGTGCGTACGAGGCCTTCGATCTCCTCGACCTTGCCCTTGCCGAGAAAGGTCGCGGGCCTGATCGCCGATAACGGAACGATGCCGCCCTTCACCACCTTGAGATCGATGGCTTCCGCGAGACCGATCGCTTCTTCGAGCTGCGCCTCGGCAGTGCGCAGCCGCGCCCCCTCGCCGGCTCGCGCGTGGCGAGAAAGGGCGGGCACGATGACCACCGCCCGCGTCGGCGAACCGGAGCCATGCGTGCGAGCAGGCGGACGAGCCGCGCGTCTCTGCTTCAACTAGTCCCGGTCCCCTGCCGCGGCTTCGTCGGCCGGCTCGAACAACTGCACCGGAGCTCCGGGCATGACGGTCGAGATCGCGTGCTTGTAGACGAGCTGCGAATGCCCATCGCGCCGCAGGAGCACGCAGAAATTATCGAACCAAGTGACGACGCCCTGCAGCTTCACGCCGTTCACGAGGAAAATCGTGAGCGGCACCTTGTTCTTGCGGACGTGGTTGAGAAAGGTGTCCTGGAGATTTTGCGTTCGTTCCGCCGCCATGTGTGTTTTCCTTCTTGTTCGCGGGCGAGCGATTGACGCCGGGCTTTGCCGCCCGGGCGGGCCGGCACGAGGCGTCCCCCATGCAAACCGCCATTATTAGAGGCACGAAACCGATCGTGCGCAAGCCAAACTTCCGTGCAGCGCGCGGGCGATTTGCCCCGCCGCGCGGCATCGCTTGCAACTCAAGAGGTTTCCGCCGTCTCGTGAAAACGGCTGCGCAGAGCGCGCGCGACCGGGCCGGGCTTGCCATCCCCGACCGGCTTGCCGTCGATCGTCACGACCGGCATGACGAGCTGCGTCGCCGCGGTGGCGAAGGCTTCCCGCGCGATATGCGCCTCGGCCACGGTGAACGGTCGCTCCTCCACCGCCAGCCCCTGCTTCGCGGCGACCTCGAGGACGACCGTGCGCGTGATCCCGCGCAAAATGCCGAATTCCGCCGGCCGTGTAACAACCCGGCCGGATCGGGTGACGATCCAGGCATTGGTGGAGGCGCCCTCCGACACGAATCCTTCCGCATCGACGAGCCAAGCCTCGCGCGCTCCCGCATCGCGCGCCGCCTGCCGCGCCAGCACATTCGGCAGCAGCGAAACGCTCTTGATATCCACCCGCGACCAGCGGTCGTCGGGCACGGTCAGCACGGCAATTCCGGTCTCCGCGAGAGCGTTCTGCTTCGCGCGGTCGAGCTGACGCGCGGTCACCACCAGGCTCGGCCGCGTGCCGGGCGGCGGAAAGCCGTGATCTCGGCGGGCCACGCCGCGCGTCACCTGCAGATAAATCAAGCCGTCGCGAACGCGGTTGCGCCGTACCGTCTCGCGAAGCACAACGCCAAGCGCCGAGCGAGCGACCGGAAGCGCGATCCGCAGCTCGGACAGCGAACGCTCGAGCCGATCGAGATGCCGCCGCTCGTCCACCAGGCCGCCGTCCCGAACCTCGCAGACTTCATAGACCCCGTCGGAGAACTGATATCCGCGATCCTCGACCTGCACCTGCGCCGCCGCGTAGGGAACGTAGCGGCCGTTGACATACGCGAACCGGAACATGGTGTGGATGCAGCCTATCCGCGCGGCCGTTCGTCGACGCCGAGCGCCTTTAGCTTGCGATGCAGCGCCGAGCGCTCCATGCCGACGAACTCGGCGGTACGCGAAATATTGCCGCCGAACCGGCTGATCTGGGCGACGAGATATTGCCGCTCGAACGCTTCCCGCGCATTGCGCAGCGGGAAACTCATCAGTTCCTCGCCGCCGTGCCCGTTCGGCATGGACGGCACCAGCGCTCCCACGTCCGGCGGCAACATCGCCGCCGTCACCGTCGCCGCCGGGTCGCCGCCGGCCAGGATCAGCAGCCGCTCCACGTTGTTGCGCAGCTGCCGCACGTTGCCGGGCCAATCGTGCGACTGCAGTACCGCGATCGCATCGGCGCCAACTTGCCGGCGCGGCAAGCCGGTCATGACCGAAATCTGCTCGAGGAAATACTCCACCAGCTCCGGAATATCCTCCCGCCGCTCGGAGAGCGGAGGGACGCGGATCGGCACCACGCTCAGGCGGTGGAACAAATCCTCGCGGAAGCGTCCCTCCTCGATCTCCATTTCCACATCGCGCGCGGTCGAAGAGATGATGCGCACGTCCACGTTCACCCGCATCGTTCCGCCGACACGCTGAAACTGCTGGTCGGTCAGCACGCGCAGGATGCGGTTCTGCGTCTCGCGCGGCATGTCCACGATCTCGTCGATGAACAGCGAACCGCCGTGCGCCTCCTCGAGCGCCCCGATCTTGCGCGATCCGTTGCCCTCGGTGCCGAACAGCTCCACCTCCATGCGCTCGGGCGTGATGGCGGCTGCGTTGATGACGACGAACGGACCTTCGGCCCGCGCCGAGCTGGCGTGAATCATGCGCGCGGCGAGTTCCTTGCCGCAGCCCGACGGTCCGACGATCAGGATGCGGCTGTTGGTGGGCGATACACGCTCGATGGTATGGCGCAGATTGCTGATCGACGGCGAGGAGCCGATCAACTGTTGGGCGTGCGACGTCATTTGCTTCAACGCATGCACCTCGCGCCTGAGCCTAAACATCTCGATCGCCCGGCTCGTGACCACCACCAGCCGGTCGGCATTGAACGGCTTTTCGATGAAATCGTAGGCGCCGCGCTTGATCGCCGCGACCGCGGTCTCGATGGTGCCGTGGCCGGAGATCATGACCACCGGCACTTCCGGATGCTGACCTTTGATTACGTCGAGGAGCGCGAGGCCGTCGAGCCGGCTGCCTTCGAGCCAGATGTCCAGCAGGATCAACTGCGGACGGCGCGCGGCGACCGCCGCCAGCGCCTCGTCCGCGTCCTTGGCCACGCGGGCGGCATAGCCTTCGTCGGTCAGGATGCCCGCGACCAGGTCGCGGATATCCGCCTCGTCATCGACGATGAGGATGTCGGTAGCCATTTCAACCAGCCCCCAATACCGCGCTGGCCGCCGGCGTCGCTATTGCGCCGTCGATCGCGAACCGCAGCCGGACCCAGGCCCCGCGCCCGCCTTCCGCGACCGAAGGTGCGTCGTAAAGCTCGACGCGGCCGCCGTGCTCCTCGAGAATCTTGCCAACGATCGCAAGGCCGAGGCCGGTACCCTTCTCCCGCGTCGTGACATAGGGCTCCAAGAGCCGCTCGCGGCCATCCGCCGGAAGCCCCACCCCATTGTCGATCACATCGACGACCGCGTCACCGCTGTCTTGCCCGAGACGAAGCAGAATGCGGCCCTCGCCGCGCTCGGCCGCCGGCAAGGCCCCGATCGCCTCGATCGCGTTCTTCACGATGTTGGTGAGCGCCTGCGAGATCAGCCGGCGGTCGAATTGCGCCGGCACCGCGCGGTTCGGCAGCTCCACGTCGAACACGATGTCGGGCTGGCCAACGCGCATGAGGAATACCACCTGGCGAATCGTCTCCGCGAGATCTTGCCGCTCGACCACGGGCTTGGGCGTCCGCGCGAAGGACGAGAACTCGTCGACCATCCGTCCGATGTCGCCGACCTGACGGATGATGGTGTCGGTGCATTGCTCGAACACTTCGCGATCCTCCAGCAGCACCTTGCCGTATTTGCGGCGGAGCCGTTCCGCTGAAAGTTGGATCGGGGTGAGCGGGTTCTTGATCTCGTGCGCGATGCGCCGCGCGATATCGGCCCAGGCCGAGCTGCGCTGGGCGACGACGAGCTCCGTGATGTCGTCGAGCGTGATCACGTAACCATGCTCGGATTCGCGCGATTGCTCGGTGGTCACGCGCACATTGATCGTCCGTTCGCGGCCGCCGCGCACCAGCTGCGTCGTGCCCTGGACGCGAGAAGAGCCGGCCAGCGCTTCGGCGACCAGCCCCGCGAGCTCGGGCATGACGTCGATGACCGGCACGCCGATGAGATCGGCCTCGCCCCGCCCGACGATCTGGCCCGCCGAGCGGTTCAAGATCGTGATCCGGCCTTCGGGGTCGAGGCCGATGACGCCCGCCCCCACCCCGGCGAGCACCGCCTCGGTGAAACGGCGGCGCTGATCGATCTGATCGCGGGCGCGCACGATATCGTCGTGCTGCGAGCGCAGTTCCTGCGTCATGGTGTTGAACGACTCGCCCAGATTCGCGAGATCGCCCTCGGCCCGGCGCACCGGCACCTGCACGAACAGATTGCCCGAAGCCACCAGATTCGCCGCCGTGATCAGGCGCCGGATCGGCGCGACCAACCGGTTCGCGAAATTGATTCCGAGCCAGACCGCCGACAGGAGCAGGATCATGGCGATCACCGCGTACATGAGCGCGAACGCAACCTGTACGCCAAGACGCCGCTCCTCCAGACTCGCAAATTCAGCGGCGCTGGCCTGCGTGGTCCGGAGATACTGCACGACCTGCGGATCGATCGGCCGCGCGACATAAAGATAAGTGTTCTCATAGCCAGCGAGCGGGACCACGGCGCTCACGTAGTCGGCCTCCTCGGGGAGATAGACGACCGGGCGCGCGGATGTTGCGTCGCGAATTGCCAGATTGCTCGGCACCAGAAACTCGCGCGGATACTGAACCTGCGCGCGCTCGATGACATTGAGCTCGGGCCCGATCAGCATCACGGCTGGCAGGCCGCGAACCTGGGCCTGGGCGCTCAGAATCTGACGAAATCGCTCGCGGTTCTCCTGAAAGATGTTCTGAATCCGCGACAGGTCATCGGCCAAGGCGACCACTTCAGCGCGGATTCCGAACGCATGTTCGCGCACATAGGTCTGGGCGATCACGACCGCATCGCCGATGATGGCGCGCGTACGCAAAGAGAACCACCGGTCGAGGCCGCGATCGAGCGTGATGCTGGCAATCACCGCGACCAGGATCGCAGGGACGACGGCGACGATCCCGAATAGAACGACGATCCGCACGTGCAGCCGCGCCGCGGCCCGGCCGCGCCGGCGAGCGCGGAACAAGGCCCAGATTTCCCAGGCGACGATCATCGCCAGCAACGCGACCATGGCTGCGTTGCCGAGCAGCACGCCGACCACGACATTGTGGGTCGGGGGGACCGGGGTCAGGCCGGTAAGAACGAGGAACGTGATCAACGCCGAGATCAGCGCCAGTACAACCGCGATCGGCGCAAAAAACCGGGACACGCCCAGCCTTGGCCTCGGGAATTCGGCGGCCTGGCCGCGTTCATTGGTGTCTTTATCGACGCTCATACGCCCCGCCGGAATGCAGTGGTCTCAAGGCTCGCCGCCAGCCCTGATGCCTTGGAACAACACTGGTGCAAAAATGTGACAGCGGCAACAGGAGCGCCAATAACGCTTCCCGGGTAGGCAGGCGTCTTCAGCGGCCGGTGCGGATGACCTGGATGTCGAGATCGTGGATTTTCTTGCGCAGCGTGTTGCGGTTCACGCCCAGGAGCTCCGCGGCCTTGATCTGGTTGCCCCGCGTCGCGGCCAACGCCGCCGAGACCAGCGGCGTCTCCACTTCGCGCAGGATACGGTGGTAGAGGCCGGGGGGCGGTATACCGTCGCCGAAATTACCGAAGTAGCGTGCCAGATGCCGCTCGACCGCCGCGCCTAGCGAGTCCTCGGCCCGCTCATCGGTTGCTACTTCCGCCGCCGGCTGAAAGAGTTCCGCATCGATGGTGCCGGCACCGATCACTTCCTGCGGATAGAGCGCCGACAGCCGCCGCACGAGATTTTCCAGCTCGCGGATGTTTCCAGGCCAGCGGTAGCGCCTGAGTCGCTCCAGCGCCGCCGCATCGAGCTGCTTGCGCGGGAGTCCTTCTCGCTCGGCGAGCGTGAAGAAGTGCCTGACTAGATCTGGAATATCTTCGGCACGCTCGCGCAACGGCGGCAAGCGGAGCGGCACCACATTGAGGCGGAAGAACAGATCCTCGCGGAACAATCCCTGCTGGATCAGGATGCGCAAATCCTTGTTCGACGCCGCGATGATGCGCACATCGGTCTTGATCGCCGTGCGGCCGCCCACGGTGGTGTACTCGCCTTGCTGCAGCACGCGCAGCAGCCGCGTCTGCGCTTCCATCGGCATGTCGCCGATCTCGTCGAGGAACAGCGTGCCGCCCTCCGCCTGCTCGAAGCGGCCCGCGCTACGCGCGTTGGCCCCGGTGAAGGCGCCCTTCTCGTGCCCAAACAATTCCGACTCGATAAGATCGCGCGGAATCGCCGCCATATTGACGGCCACAAAGGGTCCGCTGCGCCGCTTGCCATAGTCGTGCAGCGCGCGGGCGACGAGTTCCTTACCAGTGCCGGATTCTCCCGAGATCATCACCGTGAGATCGGTCTGGATCAGGCGCGCGAGCAACCGATAAATCTCCTGCATCGCGGGCGAGCGGCCGACGAGCGGGATCGCATTCTCGGTCTCATCGCCGCGCGACGCCGCGACCTCCGCCCGCTTCGGCTCGGACAGCGCGCGGCCGACGATCGCGATCAGTTCTTTCAGGTCGAACGGCTTCGGCAGGTATTCGTAGGCGCCGCGCTCGGAGGCTCGGATCGCGGTCATGAACGTGTTCTGCGCGCTCATGACCAATATCGGAAGTTCCGGCCGCGCTTTCTTGATGCGCGGCAGCAGGTCGAACGCATTCTCGTCCGGCAGCACTACATCGGTGATCACCAGGTCGCCGTCGCCCTGGCTGATCCAGCGCCAGAGCGTCGCCGCATTGCCGCAGGAGCGGACCTCGTAGCCCGCCCGCGACAGCGCCTGATTGAGCACCGTGCGGATCGCCGCGTCGTCGTCGGCAATGAGGATGCTTCCCGTGGGCATGGCGCTAGGCCTCCCCCGCCCGCGCCGGCGTGCCGGCCGGCTCGTACACGGGCATCAATACGCGGAAGATGGTGCGGCGCGGCTGGCTGTCGCATTCGACGATGCCGCCGTGGTCGCCGACGATCTTGGCGACCAGCGCCAGGCCGAGCCCGGTACCGCTCGGCTTCGTCGTCACGAACGCATCGAACAGGTGCGGCATCAGGTCGTCGGGCACGCCGGGGCCGTTGTCGCGCACGCAGAATTCGAGCGGCAGGCTGACACGGGCAGTGGAACCCGGCACCGTGAGACGCACGCCCGGCCGGAATGCGGTGGTGAGCGCGATCTCGCCGTCGGCCATGCCCTCGACCGCCTCGGCGGCGTTTTTCACAAGGTTCAGAAACACTTGGACGAGCTGGTTGCGGTTGGCGAAGACCGGCGGCAAGGATGGGTCATATTCTTCGACGATGCGGACACGGCGCGCGAAGCCGGAAGCCGCGAGCCGCTTTACGTGCTCGAGCACGGCATGGATATTGACCGCCTCCCGCTCCACCGGCCGCTCGTCGGAAAACACTTCCATGCGATCGACGAGCGCCACGATGCGATCGGCTTCTTCGCAAATCAGTCGCGTAAGCACCCGATCCTCGTCGGCGGCGGCCTGTTCCAGGAGCTGTGCCGCGCCGCGGATGCCGGAGAGCGGATTCTTGATCTCGTGCGCCAGCATGGACGCTAGCGCCGTCACCGAACGTGCGGCCCCCCGGTGCGTCAGCTGCCGGTCGATCTTGTCGGCCATGGTCCGTTCTTGCAGCACCAGGACCACGTGATCCGGCCGCTCCGGCACGGGAGCGACGTGGATATCGACGATACGCTCGCCGCCATTGCGCGGCGTACCGAGATCAACCCGGTATTCATTCACCGCCGCGCCGCGGCGGCGCACCTGGTCGAGCAGCGCAAGTAAGGGGCTACCGAAAGGTACGAACTCGTGGATTCGGTGCCGCCGCAACACCGGGGCGCCCACTTCGAAAAAGGTTTCCGCTGCTACATTGGCATCGACGATATTGCCGTCCGGGCCGACGGTGACGACCGGATGCGGCAAGGCATTGAGCACTGCATCGGCAAGGCCGAAGCCGCTCGGACTCGCGCGGGTGGCTGTCGCGACGATCATGCGGCCGCCTTCCACTCGACGTCATCGAACGCTTCGCGGATACCGCGCGCTACGAGCGCGGGATTGGTCTCAGTGACCAGACGCCCGCGCCAGACCCTAGTCCAGTCGGCGGAACGGCCGCACGAGACGGCCAGGGCTTCGAGCGCCCAACCGACATGCTTCCGCGCCTCCCGAATGCCGCGCATGGAGCCGTAGTGCGAAAGCCACGCGTCGTAGAGTTCCAAAAGAACGTCGCGTTGAACCTGGACCGAAGGATCGGCCGGGCGGACACCGGCCTCGAGGAATTTTGCGATCTGTCCAGGGAACCAGGGCCGGCCGCGGGCGGCACGACCGACCATCACCGCATCGGCACCGGACGCCTCTAACATCGCGCGCGCATCGTCATAAGTTTGGAGATCGCCATTGGCGACGACGGGAATACTCACCGCGGCCTTCACGCGCGCGATCGCACTCCAGTCGGCGCGGCCCTGATAGAACTGGCAACGGGTGCGGCCGTGCACACTGATCATGGCGACGCCGGCGGATTCCGCACGCCGGGCGAGCTCCGGTGCGACGATCGAGTTGTCGTCCCAGCCGAGACGCATCTTCAGCGTGACTGGAATACGCACGGCGTCGATCGTCGCTTCGATCAACTTGGTCGCGTGATCGAGGTCGCGCAGCAGCGCCGCGCCGGCTTGACCCGATGTCACGTGCTTGGCCGGGCAACCCATGTTGATGTCGATGATGTCGGCGCCGGCGGCCTCGGCCACGCGCGCGCCCTGCGCCAGCCAACGCGCCTCGCAGCCCGCGAGCTGAACCACATGCAAGCCAACGCCCTCGCTCTCGGCTCGGAGCGCGGCCGCAGGATCGCCTTCAGCGAGCCATTCGCTCGCGATCATCTCCGAGACGACGAGGCCGGCGCCAAAGCGCGCCGCCACTTTCCGAAACGGGAGATCGGTGATGCTCGCCATGGGGGCGAGAAGAACGCGGTTCGGCAGCCGCTGCGGTCCGATCGTGAAACCCCCGACCCTGAAGCCGGAGTGTCCTGGAGAGCCGTGGGCCACGTCGATCCTCGCAACCTGCCCATAATTTAGGCTATCATTTACTTGCTCATATCTTAGTCAAATAATTGGTGCGCTGCAAGAGGTCACTTCTTCCGCTGCAGGACGCCAAATGTTCTTTAGGCTAGATCGGCAAACGCGGCCTCCTGACTACACGAGGGGGCAACCTAGAGGTCTTATGGGCGTCGAATTCCGCACCTTCGCCATTGTGGTCGCCGCCGGCAGCGGCGAACGCATGGGCGGCCGTCCCAAGCAATACCGGGCACTCTCCGGCGAGCCGATCTTGCGCCGCTCGTTGCGGCTTTTCACCACCCATCGGGCGATCGAGGCGGTGCAGCCAGTTATCCACAGGGACCACACCACCGAATTCCAAGCCGCGGCCGGAGAATTCTCCAAATGCCTGCCGCCTGTCGAGGGCGGGTCGACCCGCCAACGCTCGGTGCAGGCCGGTCTCGAGGCTGTGGCGGCGCACTCGCCCGAATTCGTGCTCATTCACGACGCGGCACGCCCGTTCGCCTCGCCAGCGCTCGTCGATCGCGCGATCGCGGCTGCCTCTGCGACCGGCGCCGCCATCCCGGTCCTTCCTCTCGCCGATACGATCAAGCGCGTGGATCGCACCGGCCGGGTCACCGCCACCCTCGACCGCAATGAGTTGCGCGCGGTGCAAACACCGCAGGCCTTCGCGTTCGCGCCGCTCCTCGAAGCGCATCGCCGCGCCGCGGCCGGCGGGCGCGAGGATTTCTCCGATGACGCCGCGCTCATGGAATGGGCCGGCATCGCGGTCGCGACTTTCGAGGGCGAGGCCGGAAATCTCAAGCTCACGCAGCCCGAAGACTTCGCGCGCGCGCAGGCGCTCGACGCGCTGGCGCTCTCCGACATCCGCCACGGCACCGGCTTCGACGTGCACGCCTTCGGTGCCGGCGATCACGTGATGCTGGGCGGCGTACGCATCCCGCACGAGCGCGGCCTCACCGGTCATTCGGACGCCGACGTTGTATTGCATGCGTTGACCGACGCAGTGCTCGGCGCCATCGCCGAGGCCGATATCGGCGCGCATTTTCCGCCGAGCGACGAGCGCTGGCGCGGCGTGTCCTCGGACCGGTTTCTCGCACACGCCGCTTCGCTCGTCGAGCAACGCGGTGGTCGCATCGCCCATCTCGACGTTACCGTGATCTGCGAATCGCCGAAGATCGGCCCGCACCGCGACGCCATGCGTGAGCGCATCGCGCAGATCGCCGGGATCGAGCCCGGCCGTGTTGGCGTGAAAGCAACGACCACCGAGCGCCTCGGCTTCCTCGGCCGCGGCGACGGCATCGCCGCGATGGCGAGCGCCACGGTGCGGCTGCCCTGGGGCGCGCCGTGATCGACGACGAACTGCGCATTGCGGCCACGAAAATCCTCGAGGCCTGCCGCCGCCTGAAGCTGAAGCTTGCGCTCGCCGAATCCTGCACCGGCGGGCTGATCGGCGCTGCACTCACCGAAATTCCAGGATCTTCCGATGTGCTGGATCGCGGCTATGTCACCTATTCGAACCAGGCCAAGGCAACGATGCTCGGCGTGCCAATCGAGACGCTGCGCAATTTCGGCGCCGTAAGCGCCGAAACCGTGCGCGCCATGGCCGAGGGCGCGCTGGCGAAGTCCGGCGCCGGCGTAACCGTGGCTGTCACCGGCATCGCCGGCCCCGGTGGCGGCAGCGCGGACAAGCCCGTGGGGCTCGTTCATTTCGCCGCAGCCCGACGCGGCAAGACTTTGCACAAAGAAATCCGTTTCGGCGATCTCGGCCGCGGCGAGGTCCGGCGGCGATCGGTGATCGCCGCCCTCGAATTGCTAGGAGAGTTGATCGGATCGCGTTAGCGGCCGAGCTTTTTCCGCAGAATCGCGCCCAGAATGTCGGAATAGTCGTCGGTCCAAGCGATAACCTGGCCGGGATCGATCCGCTTCCAGCCGGGCTTCCGTACCAGCGCACGCAAGTCGGATTGAGTGCGCGCGAGCACGGCCACGTGCGAGTTCGCCTTGTAGTCCTTCAGCAACTGATTGGCCTTGTCGTCGAGCTTGACCATCGCGATCAGGCCTTCAGCCGCAGCGACCGCGCCGACCACCTGCTCGAGCTCCATGTGCCGGGTGGAGATATGCACCACGATCAACCCGCGCGGGTTGAGCCGCGCCAGATAGCCCTGAAGCGCCTCGCGCGTGAGCAGATGCACCGGGATCGCGTCGGAAGAAAAAGCGTCGAGCACAATCAGGTCGTAGCGCTCGCGTGACGCCGCAAGCGTCAGCCGCGCGTCGCCCAACACCACTGGCAGCCGCGGCGCGCACTCGTTGATAAACCGGAACTGCTTCGGGTTGCGCGCAAGGCGCGCCACTTCCGGATCGATCTCGAAGAAAGTCCAGCGCTCGCCGTTCTTGATGTGACAAGCGAGGCTGCCGGTCCCGAGCCCTACCGCTGCTACCGAGCGGAGCTTGCCCTGGCGCGCGCGCGCGGCATCGACGGCCTCCGAGATCGGCCCGCCGAAATAATAATAGGTCAGCGGCTCCGGCCGGCCGGTCGCGAGCGTGCCGTCTGCCTCGCGCACCTTGTCGGCACCATGGATCGTGGTGCCGTGGAACAGGAGCCGGTGGCGGCCATCGGCGGTCTCCACCACCTTGTGCACGCCGAAGAAGCTGCGCGTATTCTCGACCCGCGCCAGGCCGGGCTGCCAAATTCCGGTTACGACGAAGGCGAGCACGACGAGCGAAAATAGCCGCGCCGGCCGTTGGCGATAAATCAGCATGATTCCGGCGAGTGCGACGAGCCCGACCTGAAACGGCAGCTTCGCGGATTCAGGCACCTGCACATCGAACAAGACTCCCGGCGCGGCGACCAGCGCCGCGAGTGCGAGCACCGGCCCGGCCTCGCGCAGGAATCCCCACCGGCCTTGCGTGAACGCGCCCGGGAGCACGAGGAGCGCGGCCGCGATCAGGATCGGATATTCGTAGGTGCTGCTGAAGAGATACGGCGCGAGCAGGCCGGCGAAAATTCCGCCGAGCACGCCGCCGAACGAAACCCATAGATAGAATTCCGTGAGCCGCGCCGGCGCCGGCCGCCGCAAATAGAGCTCGCCGTGGCAGAGCATGGCGAGCACGATGAAGCCGACGAGATTGAGCGCGATGGTGGTGACCCAGAACGCCTTGTCGCCGCCCAAGACACTGATCGAGAGCGCGGCGACCACGAACGGAACGAGCTTGATGGTCGTCGCATGGCCGACCCAGGGCCGCTCGCGGAACAACGCAACGAACGTGAGGAGATACAGCGCAAGCGGAACGACCCACAGGAACGGCGCCGCCGCAACGTCGGTGGTGATGTGAGCGGTGACGGCGATGACAAGACCGGAAGGAATCGCTGCAAGCGCAGTCCAGCCCAAGCGCTCGGCCATGCTCGGCTTCGGTGCCGCTTTGGCAGGTGCGGCCGGGACCACGGTCACACGCGACACGAACAACCCGGCTACCGCGATCAATACGGCGAGTACGGCAAATCCCGCGGACCACAGGCGCGCCTGGCCGTGCAGGCTGACGAGCGGCTCGAGCAGGAACGGATAGAACAAGAGCGCCGCAAACGAGCCGAGATTCGAGGCGGCATAGAGCACGTAGGGATTCTTTGCCTGGTGGTGACCCGAAACGGCGAACCAGCTCTGCAAGAGCGGCGCACTCGCCGAGAGCGCGACGAACGGCAGTCCGATCGAGGCCGCAAACAGGGCTACCAGCCAAAGCTCGATGCCCGACGACGGCGGACTTCCGAAGCCGGCGACGATCCCGATCGGGAGCGTCATAGCGGCACCAGCCAGCACGATGAGATGCACGATCGCGGCCCGGCCGGGCGTCAGCGTACGCGCCAGGAGATGCGCATAGCCGTAACCGGCCAATAGCGCGCCCTGAAAGAACACCATGGCAACCGACCAGACCGCCGGGGCTCCGCCGAGATACGGCAGCACCATCTTGGTGAACATGGGCTGCACCGCGAACAGCAAGAGCGCCGACGCAAACAGCGTCCCCGCGTAGAGCGCAGGGGCAAGACGGAGGCTGGCGGAAAAGGCGCCGCGCGCTTTGTCAGCGGATAGGGCGGGACTGATCGAGGTCATGGGCTGAGCCGGTCCTGATTCGGCTCAACCTAGAGCTCGGTTCTTAAGCTCCGCTTACCCGGTAGATTTCGTCGGCCCGGCGCTCGAAAGCCTCGGCGAAACGCCGGAAAGCAGCGTCGAACACCGATCCCATGACCAGACCCAGCACGCGCGAGCGAAACTCATAGGCGATGTAGAAATCGACTTCGGAGGAGTGCTCCCCCGTGGGCCGGAATCGCCAGCGGTTCTCCAGATACTCGAACGGACCGTCGAGATACTCGACCAGGATCGCGAGCCTGGGCTTGTCGAGCGTCACCTTGGTCGTGAAGGTCTCATGCAGCGGCCCATAGGCGATCGTCATCGACGCTTCCAGGATTTTCGTGCCCTCCCCGCCCTCGGCCCTGCGCTGCACGGAGAGCCGCTGGCACAGCGGCACGAATTCCGGATAGCGGTCCACGTCCGCTACCAGATCGAACATCTCGGAGGCCGAGTGCTTGACCGCCCGCATGGTTCGGAAAGAGGGCATGGAATACGCGGCGCTCAGTGCCCCGGCTTCGCGCCGCGCGCGGACTTGAGCCGCGCGAAATCCTCGCCCGCGTGATGCGACGAGCGCGTGAGCGGCGACGATGCCACCATCAGGAAGCCCTTGGCATAGGCGATCGATTTCAGCTCTTCGAATTCCTGGGGCGTCACATAGCGAGCAACGCCGTGGTGCTTGGGCGACGGGCGCAGATATTGCCCAATGGTGATGAAATCCACTTCGGCTGAGCGCAGGTCGTCCATCACCTGCAATACCTCGTTCCGCTCCTCGCCGAGCCCGACCATGATGCCGGATTTGGTAAAAATCCCGGCATCGAGTTCCTTCACCCGCTGTAACAACCGCACGGAGTGAAAATAGCGCGCCCCCGGCCGCACCGCCTGATAGTGCGAGGGCACGGTCTCAAGATTGTGATTGAAGACGTCGGGCTTCGCCTCGACGACTTGTTCGAGCGCGCCATCCTTGCGCAGGAAATCCGGCGTCAGCACCTCGATCGTGGTGCCGGGGCTCGCGCTGCGGATCGCACGGATGGTGCGCGCGAAATGCTCCGGCGCCGCCATCGGCGAGATCGTCGCGGTCCACCGAGGTGACCACCACGTGGTTCAGCCCGAACTTGGCGGTGGCTTCGGCGACACGCTCGGGTTCGGCCTCATCAATCGTGTCGGGCAGCCCCGTCTTCACGTTGCAGAATGCGCAGGCGCGCGTGCATACGTCGCCGAGAATGAGAAATGTCGCGTGGCGCACTGCCCAGCACTCGCCGATGTTCGGGCATGAGGCCTCGACGCAAACCGTGTGCAGTCCCAACTCGCGGACGATCTTGCTGGTCTCGGCGAACGCGCCGGGCCCCGGCGCCTTCACCCGCAGCCAGTCGGGCTTGGGCGGCGCGAAGCTGTCCGGCCGCTTCACCTTTTCCGGGTGGCGCGGGCGGATACCCTTCAACGTGTCGAGCACGACAGCCATGCGCTCTTATACCACCCAGGGATTAAACATGGATCACCCGCCCATAAGCATCGAGCACGCTCTCGTGCATCATTTCCGAGAGCGTCGGATGCGGGAACACGGCGTGGATCAGCTCTGCCTCGGTGGTCTCCAGATTCATCGCGATCATGAAGCCCTGAATTAGTTCCGTGACTTCCGCGCCGACCAGATGCGCACCGAGTAGCTCGCCGGTCTTCTTGTCGAAAATCGTCTTGACCAAACCATCCGGCTCGCCGAGCGCGATCGCCTTGCCGTTGCCAAGGAAGGGGAACTTGCCGATGCGGACCTCGCGGCCCTTTTCCTTCGCGGCTTTTTCCGTAAGGCCCACGGACGCGATCTGCGGATTGCAATAAGTGCAGCCGGGGATTTTCAACCTGTCCAAGGGATGCGGCTGCAGTCCCTTGATCGCCTCGATACAGACGACGCCCTCGTGCTCGGCCTTGTGCGCCAGCATGGGCGGCCCGGCCACGTCGCCGATCGCGTAGATGCCGGCCACGTTGGTGCGCCCGAAGCCATCGATCACGATCGTACCGCGCTCGGTCTTCACGCCGAGCGTCTCGAGCCCGAGGTTCTCGATATTGCCCACGACCCCGACCGCGGAAATGACCCGATCGGCCTCGATCGTCTGCTTCGTGCCCTTGGCATCCTCGATCGTGGCGACGACGGAATCGCTCTTCTTCTGCACAGCGCTCACCTTGGCGCCGGTCAGGATCTTGATCCCCTGCTTCTCGAAGCGCTTGCGCGCGAAGGCCGCGATCTCCTCGTCTTCGGCGGGCAGGATCTGCGGCAGCACTTCCACGACGGTCACTTCGGTGCCGAGTGTCCGGTAAAAACTCGCGAACTCGATGCCGATCGCGCCCGAGCCGATGACGAGCAACGACTTCGGCATTTTTTCCGGCACCATGGCCTCGAAATAGGTCCAGATCAGCTTCTTGTCTGGCTCGATGCCGGGCAACACCCGCGGCCGGGCGCCGGTCGCAACGATGATGTGCTTGGCCTGATATTTCCCCGCACCCTTGCCCTCGACCGCCACCTCGCCGGGCTTTGGTGATCTTCGCCGCGCCCTCGATCACCGTGATCTTGTTCTTCTTCATGAGAAACGCGACGCCGTTGGAGAGCTGCTTGGCCACCGCGCGCGAGCGCGCCACCACCGCAGCCGGATCGAAGCCCACGTTCGACGCGGTGAGGCCGTAGTCCTTGGCGTGCGTCATGTAGTGATAGATCTCGGCCGAGCGCAGCAGCGCCTTGGTGGGAATGCAGCCCCAGTTCAGGCAGATGCCGCCCAGCTGATCGCGCTCGACGATCGCGGTCTTGAAGCCGAGCTGCGCCGAGCGGATCGCGGTCACGTAGCCGCCCGGACCGGCGCCGATCACCAGAACGTCAAAGCTGGTCTCTGCCATTCTGCCCTCTTCCGATTCCGCGCCGCGTTAACTCCCCATCAGTTCAGGGAAGGCGCGGCCAAAGGCAATGCCCTCCCCGACATGACTGAATTGCGCCCAGGGTACCCCTTCCCGTGCTCCCTTGTGGAAAGGCGCATAGCCAGCGTACCTTTGCGGCACGTACGGGTCATCAGAACGCCCGCAACAAATCCATGGGGAGAAACGCAATGAAACGGCAGTTCAGCACCTATGCTCTGGCGGGCGCGCTCGCCTTGGCGCTTGCAGGGCCGGCAGCAGCGGTAGAGCTCAGGTTCATGACCGGCCCGCAGGGCGGATCGTGGATTCCGATCGGCGGCCAGCTCAAGGATCTCTGGGAGAAGGCGATTCCCGGCCTCACCGTCGTGCAGTCACCGGGCGCCGGCATCGCCAACGTGCGCGGCATCGAGGAAGCCAAGACCGATATCGGCATCGGCAATTCGATTTCTACCGTCGACGCTGTCGCCGGCCGAGCTCCGTTCAACAAGCCGCATGCCAATGTCTGCAACATCGCGACGCTCTATCCGCAATATTACCAGCTCGTCGTTCCGGCCGACGCCGGCATCAACGGTATCAAGGACCTCAAGGGCAAGGGCATCACCACCCAAGTGCGCGGTAACACCGGCGAGATGATCACCAGCCAGCTGCTCAAGGTACACGGTCTCACCTACAATGACGTGAAGGCGAGCTTCGTGTCGTATACGGATTCTGTCTCGCAAATGAAGGACGGCCATGCTGTCGCCTTCGGTCTCGGCACCACCATTCCCGCCGGAGCGATCATGGATCTGGCGGCCGGGCGCGACATCAAGCTGCTCGACCTCTCCGGCAGCCTCGCCGACATGCGCAAGCTCAATCCAGGCTACACGCTTGTCACCGTTCCGAAGGGCACCTATCCGAAGCAGGACAAGGACGTGCAGGTGATCGGCTACGCCACCCACATCGTCGCTTCCTGCAAGCTGCCGGCCGAGACGGCCTACACCATGACCAAGATCATCGCGCAGCATGCCGTCCAGCTCGCCGCGGTCGTGAAGGATATCGCTGGCCTGACGCCCAAGCGGATGGCCGAGGACATCGGCGTTCCGTTCCATCCCGGTGCTGCGCGCTTCTACAAGGAAGCCGGCATTACCGTGATGACCAACTGACGGCCCGACCTATCGCGCCGGCGCGACCAACGCGCCGGCGCCACAAACATCCGTGCAAATTCTCGCATTCAAGCTAGAGCGCAGCCACGGCGGCCTCGTACGGCTCGCCGCGACGGTGATCGCCGTCGCGATGGTCGTCTATCACATGTGGATCATCGGCTTCGGCGCGCCCGAAGCGATCCTGTTCCGCGGCATGCATCTTCTGTTCGCGCTGACGCTCGTCTTCTTGCTCTACCGCCTGACGGTCGCCGAGGACGGACTACCGCCTAGTCTCCTCGACTATGCCCTGCTCGCGCTCGGCGCTGCACCGATTCTCTATCTCTTTGCCAACTACGAATACATCGTCACCCGCATCTTCTACATCGACGACCTCACCCGCTGGGACATGATCTTCGGCGTGATCCTGGTCGTGGTCGTGCTCGAAGCGACGCGACGCGTGATTGGTTGGGCGCTACCGATCACGGCGCTCGTATTCCTGTTCTATGGATTGTTCGTCGTGCGGCTGCAGCCGATGCAGCTCCTCGACCAGCTCTACATGACCACCGAGGGCATCTTCGGAATTCCGCTGTCGGTCTCCGCCACCTACGTGCTGGTCTTCGTGCTGTTCGGCAGTTTCATGGAGCGCACCGGCACCGGCCAATTGTTCATGGACTTCGCCATGAGCCTCACCGGCCACACCGCCGGCGGCCCAGGCAAGGTCTCGGTCGTCAGCTCCAGCCTGTTCGGCACGATTTCCGGCAGCGCGGTCGCCAATGTTATGGTGGACGGCCCGATCACCATCCCGCTGATGAAGCGCTCGGGCTTCCCGCCGCATTTCGCCGCCGGCGTCGAAGCGGTGGCTTCGACCGGCGGCCAGATCATGCCTCCGGTCATGGGCGCTGCCGCCTTCGTCATGGCCGAGTTCCTCGGCGTTTCTTACGGCCAGGTGATCATCTGGGCGCTGATGCCGGCGATCCTCTATTACGTTGCCTGTTTCTCCGCCGTGCACTTCGAGGCCAAGCGCCGCGGTATCGTCGGCGTGCCACGCTCCGAGCTCCCGCGTCTCGGCGAGGTGATGCGCGTGCGTGGGCACCTCTTCATCCCGGTATTGGTGATCCTGGCTGTGATGTATTCAGGCTATAGCGCGCCGCTCGCGGCGCTTTATGGCACGCTCGCCTGCTTCCCGGTCGCCGCACTGCGCCGCTCGACGCGCGGCTATGTAACTCTGCCGAACATCATCGAGGCCTGCTACGACGGCGCCAGGAACGCGCTCACGGTCGCCCTCGCCTGCGCCGCCGCCGGCATCGTCATCGGCGTCGTCACGCTCTCCAACCTCGGCATCGTGTTCACGCAGTTCGTCGTGCACCTGTCGCAGGACACCCTGCTGCTGGCGCTTGTTCTCACGATGATCGCCGGCATCGTGCTCGGCATGGGCATGCCCACGACGCCGGCCTATATCATCATGACCGCGCTCCTGGTGCCGGCGATCATCAAGCTCGGCGTGGTGACGCCCGCGGCGCACATGTTCGCCTTCTATTTCGCGATCTTGTCCGCGATCACGCCGCCGGTTGCGCTCGCGGTGTTCGCAGCGGCAGGGATCGCCAAGTCCGAACTATGGGCGAGCGGCTGGGCCGCGGTGAAGATCGGCGCCCCAGGCTTCATCGTGCCCTTCATGTTCGTCTACGAGCCCGCGCTCTTGATGATCGGCGACTGGCCGACGATCATTTGGCGCTTTGTCGCATCGTGTATCGGCATCGGCATGTTCGCCGGCGGCCTGCACGGTTATTTCCTGACCGCGACCTCGCACTGGCAGCGCGGGGCATTGATCGTCGCCGGCCTGTTGCTGATCGCCCCCGAGCCACTTACCGACGCGATCGGCTTCGGGTTAGGTGTCGTTGTCATCGCGAGCCAAGTGTTCGCTCGCCGAAGCGCGCGTGCAGCCGCGCGGCTCTAGCGATCGAGCGTCTCGACCGGCTTGGTCATCAGCACCCAGTCGCCGCCGTGGAAGCCGGGAAATCCGACGACCGGGCGGCGCTCGAGCGCGCGGTAGCCGACGTGCTCGTAAAGGCGAAGCGCGTTCGGGTTCTCCGACGCCACGATCAGGCTGAGCGAACGCGCGCCGACCTCGTGCGCGCGCCGCTCCGCATCGGCCAACAGCAAACTGCCCAGGCCCTTGCCGCGGTATTCTGGCAGCACAGCGACGACGTTCACGTACCAGCTTCCCGGCGCGAAAGCCTCGAGCCGCACCAGCGGCTGGACGATCGCTGGAAATTTCTCCAGATCATCCAACTCGTAAGGCTCGGGCTGCCGGTAGCCGATCAATCCGGCGGCGACCGCACCGGCGTCCTCGATCACCCAGGCATTCCGGTAGGAGAAGTTGCCCTCCTCGCGCTCGATGCGACGGCGGCCGGCTTCCAGCGGCGTTTCGCCGGCGCTCGCCGCCTCGGCCCAGAGGTGAAACGGAAGGCCGTGACCGGCCATATCGGTGAGGCGGGCGAGCACGTCGGCGTCTTCGCGGCGGGCGGGCCGCATGCGCGGCATGGCTCGATCCCGCGCTACATCACCGATTGCGCCGTTCGCACGCAATCGTCGTTCAGGGTCGCGAACAATTTTTCGGCGGGCTCGAACAGCTTGTCGATATCCTGGCGCGGCGTGGTGCGCGCAGCGGGGACAATGCGAGCGAGCTCACGGGCAAGCTGGGTGTAGCGCACGCGCGCGGCCTCGTCGCCGAAATTGGCGAGGTAAGTGCCGAGCGCACCGAACTTGGCGACCGCGCTTGCCGCTTCGTTCGCCGCCGCATTGGCTCCGGCACCGCCGTCCGCGATCAGCCCCGCCTTCAGCTTGATCTGAAAATACGTGTCGATCACGTCCTTGCACGAGCGCATGATTTCACCGCGGTCCACCGCGCGTTGCATGACTTCGAAGCTGCGCGCGAACAGCCAGGCGCTGTAGAGCGACGCCACGACCGAGATCGTTGCGATGAACATCGGGAAATAGGTGATCACGGCATCGCGCGTGCGGGTCTGGTCGGTCATGAGCGTCACGCCAGCATCTCGACAGGATTTTCGATGTAGTTCTTGAACGCCCCCAGCAGCTCGGCGCCGAGCGCGCCGTCGATGGCGCGATGGTCGCCGGACAGCGTCACCGTCATGACGGTCGCCACCACGGGCTTGCCCTTCTTCACCACCATGCGCTCCTCGCCGACGCCGACCGCCAGGATACTCGATTGCGGCGGGTTGATCACGGCGATGAAGTCGCGGATGCCGTACATGCCCAAGTTCGAGATCGAGGTGGCGCCACCCTGGAACTCTTGCGGCTTGAGCTTCTTCGTGCGCGCGCGGGCGGCAAGGTCGCGCATTTCGTTCGAGATCACCGAGAGCGACTTCTCTTCGGCGCGGCGAACGATCGGCGTGATCAGGCCGCCGTCGAGTGCCACCGCCACGCCCACGTCGGCGTGCTTGTGCCTGAGCATACCGGCCTCGGTCCAGGTCACGTTGGCGGTCGGGAATCTTGGTCAGCGCCAGCGCCATCGCCTTGATGATGAAGTCGTTGACCGAGATGCGGAAGCGCGGCTTGCCGTCGACCTTGGGCGCCGAGGAATTGATCTCCTCGCGCGCCTTCAAGAGCGCGTCGATCTCGCAATCGATCGTGAGATAATAGTGCGGGATCGTGAGCTTCGACTCGACCAGGCGCTTGGCGATCGTCTTGCGCATCGAATCGTGCGGCACGAACTCGTAAGCACCCTCTTCGTAGAGCGCGCGAATCTGCGCGTCGGTCGGCGCCTGGATCGCCGACGCCGCTCCCGGCGCCCGCATCGCCGCGCCGCCCTTCTTCGCCAAATCGATATCGCTGGCGACGATCCGCCCGTGCGGCCCGGAGCCGGCAAGACGCGTGAGATCGATATTGGATTCCTTCGCCAATCGCCGCGCCAAGGGCGAAGCGAAGATGCGGGCTGCTCCTCCGCCATTCGTTGCCGCGACCGGCGCAGGCATTTGACGAGCAACGGCTGGCTGTGGAGCTGGCACCGCAGGCGCGACCGCTGGTTTTGTGGACGGAGCAGATGCGGCAACGGCTTTCGGCACCGGCTTCGCCGCCCCCGCCCCGCTCGCCACCGCCTTCGGGTCCTCGCCCTCGGCCGCGAGCACAGCGATGAGCTGGTTCACCGGCACGTCCTGCGTGCCTTCGGGCACCACGATCTTGGCCAGCACCCCCTCGTCGACCGCCTCGACCTCCATCGTGGCCTTGTCGGTCTCGATCTCGGCGATCACGTCGCCGGGCTTTACCTTGTCGCCTTCCTTCTTCACCCACTTGGCAAGGTTGCCCTTCTCCATCGTCGGAGATAGCGCGGGCATGAGGATGTTGACGGGCATGATGCGCACTCGTCAGCGATAGTTCACCGCTTTGGCCGCCGCGACCACCTCGGCGACCGAAGGCAGCGCGAGCTTCTCCAAATTCGCGGCGTAAGGCATCGGCACGTCCTTGGCCGAAACGCGCTTCACCGGCGCGTCGAGCCAGTCGAACGCCTCCTCCATGATGCGCGCGGCGATCTCGGCGCCGATGCCCGATTGCGGCCAGCTCTCCTCCACCGTGACGCAGCGATTGGTCTTCTTCACCGATTCGACGATGGTCGCCGTGTCCATGGGCCTCAGCGTACGGAGATCGATCACCTCGGCTTCGATGCCTTCTTTCGCCAATTCCTCGGCCGCGGCCAGCGCATAGGTCATGCCCATCGACCAGGAGACGATGGTCACGTCCTTGCCCGGCCGCGCGACGCGCGCCTTGCCGATCGGCACCGTCCAGTCGTCGAGCTTCGGAACCGGGAAAGGATTTGCCGTAGAGAATTTCGTTCTCGAGGAAGATGACCGGGTTCGGATCGCGGATCGCCGACTTCAAGAGGCCCTTGGCATCCGCCGCCGTATAGGGCGCGACCACCTTGAGGCCTGGAATATGCGAGTACCAGGCGGAGAAATCCTGGCTGTGCTGGGCCGCGACGCGTGCCGCCGCGCCGTTCGGACCGCGGAATACGATCGAGCAGGCCATCTGTCCGCCCGACATGTAGAGCGTCTTCGCCGCCGAGTTGATGAGATGATCGATGGCCTGCATCGCGAAGTTCCAGGTCATGAACTCGACGATGGGCTTGAGCCCCGCCATCGCCGCGCCGACGCCGAGTCCGGCGAAGCCGTGCTCGGTGATCGGGGTGTCGATCACGCGCTTGTCGCCGAATTCCTGCAGCAGCCCCTGTGTCACCTTGTAGGCGCCCTGATATTCCGCGACCTCCTCGCCGATCACGAACACGTCCTGGTCGCGGCGCATTTCCTCGGCCATGGCGTCGCGCAGCGCTTCGCGCACGCTGATCGACACCATCTCGGTACCGGCCGGCACGTCGGTGTCGGGCAGCATTGCAGGCGTCGGCGGCGCAGTCGGCGCCGGGCCGGGGGAAATTCGAACTTCATTGACCTGTGCGCGCCCGCTTTCGGCTTCGGCCGGCGGCGCCGATTCCGCCGCATGCTCCTCGGCGGCAACGTCCACGCGCTTGAGTGCGCCGGCGCTCTCGCCATCCACCAGGATCAACGCGATCGGCGTGTTGACTGCCACGTCCTGGGTGCCTTCGGGCACGAGGATTTTTCCGAGCGTGCCCTCGTCGACCGCCTCGACTTCCATCGTGGCCTTGTCGGTCTCGATCTCGGCGATCACGTCGCCGGCCTTCACTTTCTCGCCCTCGTGCTTCACCCACTTGGCGAGGTTGCCCTTCTCCATCGTGGGAGAGAGCGCCGGCATCAGGATTTCGATGGGCACAGGCGACCTCTCAACGCACCACGTCGGTCCACAGCTCCGAAGGATCGGGCTCGCGGTCGTGCGAGGCGAATTCGGCGGCCTCGTTGATCGTGTTGCGGATTTCGGTCTCGAGCTTCTTCAGCTCGTCCTCGCTGGCGCGCTTGGTCTCGATCAGGCGCGCGCGCACCATGTCGATCGGATCGTGCTCGTCGCGGATCTTGTTCAGCTCTTCCTTCGGCCGGTATTTTGCGGGATCCGACATGGAATGGCCGCGATAACGATAGGTCTGCATTTCCAGAATGTACGGCCCCTTGCCGCCGCGCGCGAAGGCGACCGCGCGCTCGCCCGCCTCCTTCACCGCCCGCACGTCCATGCCATCGACCTGCTCGCCGGGGATATCGAACGAGAGCCCGCGCTTGGAGAAATCGGTCTGCGCCGAGGAGCGCGCGACCGAGGTGCCCATGGCGTAGCGGTTGTTCTCGATGACGTAGACCACCGGCAGCTTCCAGAGTTCGGCCATGTTGAAGCTCTCGTAGACCTGGCCCTGGTTGGCGGCGCCGTCGCCGAAATAAGTCAAGCACACGCGGCCGTTTCCGCGATAGCGGTTGGCGAAAGCGATGCCGGTGCCGAGCGAGACCTGCGCGCCGACGATGCCGTGGCCGCCGAAGAAATTCCTTCTCGACCGAGAACATATGCATCGAGCCGCCCTTGCCTTTGGAATAGCCGGAACGGCGGCCGGTGAGCTCGGCCATGACGCCCTTGGGGTCCATTCCGCAGGAGAGCATATGGCCGTGGTCGCGATAGGCGGTGATGACCTGATCGCCTTCCTCGAGCGCCATCTTCATGCCGATCACGACCGCTTCCTGGCCGATATAGAGATGGCAGAAGCCGCCGATCAGACCCATGCCGTAGAGCTGGCCGGCCTTCTCCTCGAAACGGCGGATCAGGAGCATCTCGCGGAATGCGCGGATTTCCTGCTCGCGGTCGAGCACCAATGCCAGACGGGCCTCGCCCTTGCCGTTGCCGGCGGAACGGGCCGTCGATTTCTGGGGCTCCGCGGACTTCGCGGCGACGGGCATGGCGTTCCTCGATCTTCCGCTGTGAATTGCTTAGCGTAAAACAATCCGTGGCGCCACGCCGCGGTCCACAGGCCGCTGCGGTGCAAAACGCATAGCCAGGAGGTCGGCTCGACAGGGAATTTCTTGCCGGGCCCCGTGGGCGCAACGACGTTTCAGCGCGCAGACCAGTGCACCACGAGATCGTTGGGGTGGGCAAAGAACAGGTCGCGCCGGGCCAGCTCATCCACCTGGTCGGGATCGAGGCTTTCGGGCTTCAGGAGAGCGATCCGCCGCTCCCACCCTTCGCGCTCGGCGCGGATCTCGTTACGCTCCCGCTCGAGTTGCGCCGCCTCCTGCTCGAAGGCTCGACTGGCCACGATGCCGTGGTTGCCGTGATAGGCATGGAACGCAAAATAGCCCACCAGGAGGGCCGCGACCGCATAAAGCGCGAGCCCCTTGAGGAAACTGCCGAGTCGGGTGCGGACGACCATGAGCCCTTATGCCCGAACGCCGGTTGCCTTGGTGTTAACGCGGCAGCGCGCGGAAACCGGGTAGCGCAAGAGCCTCCGATCGAGAATAGTGGCCCGCCTCAGCAAGATCGGCCCGATGGCCCCAGCGCCGACCAATCCCCCGGAAACCGACGAAGCCTCGCTGCGCTATCAAGGCTGGCGCGTGGTGTTCGTCTGTTTCCTGATCGCGACGTTCTCCTGGGGCCTCTGCTTCTATGGCCTGAGCGTCTACCTTGTGGAGCTGCAGCGCCTCTACAGCTGGTCCACCTCGTGGATCTCGCTCGCCAGCAGCGCGTTCTATCTAACCAGCGCCGTGTTTGTAGTTTACGTCAGCAATATCCTGCGCCGGCTCGGGCCGCGCCGCTTGATGCTCGCGGGCACCATCACGCTCGCGATCTCCGCGGTCGGCATCGGACTGGTGAGCGCGCAATGGCACCTCGCGCTCGCCTATCTGGTCATGTCGTTCGCCTGGGCAATGATGAGCATCGCCGCCATCACGAGCGTGCTCAGCCTCTGGTTTCGCTCGCGACTTGGTCTAGCCATCAGCCTTGCGCTCACCGGCGCGAGCTTCGGGGGGATACTGGTCGTTCCCGGCCTCATATTTCTCACCGATGCGATCGGCTTCCGCTACGCGATGAGCGCGACTGCTGCTTTCATGATGATTGTGTTGGTACCAGCGATCCTCATTTTCATCGGACCACCGCCGCAGGTCGAAATGGCGACACCCGGCAAGCCGCAGCCTGTCGCCTGGACGCGGGCGCAGGCGCTGCGCAGTCCTGCCTTCTGGAGCGTCTGCGGACCGGTAGCGCTCTCGCTGGTCGCGCAGGTCGGATTTCTGGTGCACCAGATCGCGATCCTGCAAGTCTCGATCGGCCGGACCAGCGCGGGCATCGCGGTGGCGATCACGACGGTCGCCGCCCTGCTCGGAAGGCTGTTGCTCGGAGCGGTCGCGGACCGGCTCGATCCGCGCATCACGACCGCGATCTCGCTGGCGACTCAGGCGGCCGCGCTGTTCGTCATCGCGCGGTCGTCTGACGCGGCGACGCTCTATGTCGCCTGCGTCGTGTTCGGGCTTTCCGTCGGCAATCTGATCACCCTCCCGCCCTGATCGTCCAACGCGAGTTCGAACCGGGATCATTCGGCATGGTGGTTGGATTGATCGTCGCCGTGAGCACGGTGACCTATGCATTCGGCCCGTCTGCGCTCGGCGCGTTGCGCGATCTGACAGGCAACTACACTGCCTCCATATTCCTCTGCATCGGCGCGGAGCTGCTAGCGGCGGCAGTCATCCTGTGGCGGCCGCGTACGAAAGCTAAGCCAGCGCTTTGAGCGCCGCGCGCCCCGCGTAACGCGCTTCTTTGCCGAGTTCCTCCTCGATGCGCAGGAGCTGATTGTATTTCGCGGTCCGGTCCGAGCGCGACAGCGAGCCGGTCTTGATCTGTCCGCAGCCGGTCGCGACCGCAAGGTCCGCAATCGTCGCATCCTCCGTCTCACCCGAGCGGTGCGACATCACCGCGCGATAGGCGGCGCGGTGCGCGGTCTCGACCGTCGCCAGCGTCTCGGTGAGCGTTCCGATCTGATTGACCTTCACCAGGATCGCATTCGCCACGCCTTCGGCGATGCCGCGGCGTAGGCGCTTCTCGCTGGTGACGAAGATATCGTCGCCCACCAGCTGCACTTTCGCGCCGATCCGCTCGGTAAGGAGCTTCCAGCCGGCCCAGTCGTCCTCGGCCATGCCGTCCTCGATCGAGGCGATCGGATAGCGCGCGCAAAGCTCGGCGAGATATTTCACCTGCGCGTCCCCATCGCGCGTCTTGCCCTCGCCTTCATAGACGTATTTTCCGCCCTTGAAGAACTCGGTTGCCGCGCAATCGAGTGCGAGCACCACGTCGCGGCCCGGCTTGTAGCCGGCTTTCTCCACCGCCTTGGCCACGAAGCCGAGCGCCGCGTCGGCGTCCTTCAGATTCGGCGCGAAACCGCCCTCGTCGCCGACATTGGTGTTGTGGCCGGCGTCGTGCAGCGCCTTCTTGAGTGTATGGAAAATCTCCGCGCCCATGCGCAGCGCCTCGGCGAAGCTCGGCGCACCCACCGGCATGATCATGAATTCCTGGAAGTCGATCGGATTGTCCGCGTGCGCGCCGCCGTTCACGATATTCATCATCGGCACCGGCAGCAGCCGCGCGGTCGGCCCGCCGAGATAGCGGTAGAGCGGAAGCTTCGCGGCGGCGGCCGCCGCTTTGGCCACCGCGAGCGACACGCCGAGAATCGCATTGGCGCCGAGCCGCGACTTGTTCTCGGTGCCGTCGAGCGCGATCAGCGTCTCGTCGATCTTGGCCTGGTCCTCGGCGTCCATGCCGCCGATCGCGTCGAAAATCTCGCCTTCGGCGGCGGCCACCGCCTTCTGCACGCCCTTGCCGAGATAGCGCTTCTTGTCGCCATCCCTGAGCTCGACCGCCTCGTGCGCCCCGGTCGAGGCGCCCGAAGGCACCGCCGCGCGGCCGCGCGAGCCGTCCTCGAGGATGACATCCGCTTCGACGGTCGGATTGCCGCGGCTATCGAGGATTTCGCGGGCGCGTATATCGGTGATCGCGGTCATGCTGCGCTTTCGGTTCTGGCAGGCCTTCTACTCGAACTGAGCGCCCGGGCAAAGACCGGCCGCGCTTCGGACGGGACTTGCAGGCCACCTAATGCTGCGGCATTGCTATCATGACTGCGCTATCAACCCACCGGTAGAAATCACACGATGCGCTTTCCCAGCGAATATGGCGCCGAGGAATGGTTCATTGGCCGGCCGCTCGTCCATGGATTGAAACGCGCGCGCAACGTGCTCCTCGAGCGCACTTTTCGCAGCGTTCGTTCGCGCGAAACCGACAAGTTACTCGCCAAGCTTGCGGGACTTACGGGCGGCTCGCTGGTCATGTCCGTTGCGTTTAACCAGCCTTGGGTCATCGACTTGCAGACGAGAATGGCCAAACGCCACCTCGAAGGCACGCTCATCGTCCTCGACAATTCCCGCAACTCGAAAGCCCGTCGCGAGATCGCACGAATCTGCGCCGACCGCGATGTGCCTTATCTCGGCTTGCCGTTCAACCCCGAGCGCCATCCGTGCCGTTCGAATGGAATTGCGATGACCTGGGGCTACTACAATATCGTGCGCGAACTGCGCCCGAAGACGTTCGCCTTCTTCGACCATGATTTGATACCGACTGCGCCGGTCGACATCGCGCGACTGGTCAAGAACCAACCGGTCTACGGAATCCTCAACAATTCGGCATGGGGCTGGAATCTTTGGGCCGGCTACTGCATTTACGATTTTGCGTCGGTCGAGCGCTTCGCGCTCGATTTCAACAATGACAACCCGCGGCTGCTCGATACCGGCGGTCGCAATTGGCTCCAGATCTATCGGCATCTCGATAGAACGAAAATTCAGTTCGCGGATCTGCTTCGTGAATGGGTGCGAGATCCTGCCGATGCGCGCCCGCGACTGGTATATCTTGTCGACGATTTGCTTCACATCGGCGGCGCGGGCTTCGGTGAGCAGCGGACCTCGCGAAATGAACCTGAGCTTTTCCAACGCTTGATTCGCAGCTTCGAAGACGGTGCGACGCTTGACGACCTGCGCTGCCTCGTGAGGCATGTGCGAACTGCCTAGGCCGCACGGAAATGCAGCACAGATGACAGAAGAACCGGGAGGAAGCCGTTGATTGCTCGAAAATCGTCCGTCCGCCCGATCCATCGCGGCAAGCAGGCCAAACTACCCGCCTCGCCCGAGGCGGCCGTGCTCGACCGCGTGCCCAATCCGCACCCGGACACCGATTACGTCGCCCGCTTCACTTGCCCCGAGTTCACCGCCATCTGTCCGATCACCGGCCAGCCGGATTTCGCGATTCTCGTGATCGACTACGCGCCCGGGAAATGGCTGCTCGAATCGAAATCGTTGAAGCTTTATCTCGCGAGCTTCCGGAACCACGGCGCTTTCCACGAGGATTGCACCGTCGCGATCGGCAAGCGCATCGCGAAACTCTTGGCGCCCAAATGGCTGCGCATCGGCGGCTACTGGTATCCGCGCGGCGGCATCCCGATCGACATTTTCTGGCAGACCGGCAAGCCGCCGTCGGGCGTCTGGATTCCAGACCAGGGCGTTCCGCCCTATCGCGCGCGAGGTTGAATTATCTTCTTCGCGAGCTTGTCGAAGGCGATCAGGTCCGACAGCAGCCGCTCCATCTCCGCAAGCGGCACCATGTTCGGTCCGTCGGAAGGCGCATGATCGGGATCGGGATGGGTCTCGATGAACACCGCGGCGACGCCGACCGCGACCGCAGCGCGCGCCAGCACCGGCACGAATTCGCGCTCGCCGCCCGAGGCCGCGCCCTTGCCGCCCGGCTGCTGCACCGAATGGGTCGCGTCGAACACCACCGGCGCACCAGTCGTGCGCGCCAGAATCGGCAGCGCGCGCATGTCGCTCACCAGCGTGTTGTAGCCGAACGACGCGCCGCGCTCGGTCACCAAGACGTTGCGGTTTCCCGCGCCGGTGATCTTGTCGACCACGTTCTTCATGTCCCAGGGCGCGAGGAACTGGCCCTTCTTCACATTGACCGCGCGCCCGGTCTTGGCCGCCGCGACCAGTAGATCGGTCTGCCGGCACAGGAAGGCCGGGATCTGCAAAACATCGACGAACTCCGCCACGCGCGCGCATTGCTCGGGCTCATGCACGTCGGTCAGTACCGGCAGACCCGTGCGCTCGCGTAGCTCGGCGAAAATCGGCAGCGCCTCATCGAGTCCGACGCCGCGCGCGCCGCGCGCCGAGGTGCGGTTGGCCTTGTCGAACGAAGTCTTGAATACCAGGCCGATTTTCAGCTTCTTCGCGAGCTTGGCGAGCGTGGTCGCCACCTGCAGCGCGTGCTCCCGGCTCTCCATGACGCAAGGGCCCGCGATGATCGCGAGCGGCAACGCATTGCCGAACTTGACCTTGCCGACCGCCACCACGCTGCGCGTCGTAGGCGCGGATTCCGCGGGCATGAAGTCCTCGGCCTTGAGCTTGCCGCCGCTGACCGCCTTGAGCTTGGCGATAAGCGACAGCGACGGATTGGTCTTGCGGCTTTCGATCTGCGAGAGGTGCGAGGGCGCGCAGCCGAGCGCATCGGCGAGCGCCACCAGCGTGCGGCGGTCCCGCTTGCGCCAGGCGGCCAAAGGATGCGGCTCAGTCATGCATCTATTCTAATGGTCGCGAATTTTCGTGCAAGTGAAATTTCACTGTAGATGAAATTTAGGCAGCGAACACCAGAACGGCCCCGAACGCCGCTTCCGGCCCGACCACGAGCCGCCCCGCCTGCTCCCTGGTCAACACGCCGTTCTTCTCCAGCAATCCCCGCGTCGCCGCGACGTCGGCGACCGAGAACAAGAGCGCCGCCAGCCGCAGCCCATCGTCCTTCGGCGCGTCGATGCCGAAGGCTTGCTTGAACGAGCGCGGGTCCATGACCTGGATCGCGCCGCGCGGGGTCGGGATCGTGAGTCCCATCGAAGTCGCGCGGATGTCGCGCACGCCGGTGAGCGCCTCGAGGAAAATATGATGATCGGTCGGATTTTCCGCGACCAGCACCGCGGCCGCGATCTGCCGCGCGCCGTTCGGGTGGCGCTGCAGCTCGGCCGACCAGAAACTCTCCGGCGCGGTCTGCATGCAGGTGAAGAACAACGTGTGCGCCGCCGGATAGCGCGCGAACGCGATCTTGAAGCCGACTTCAACCTCAGCGCCGTCCGCACGCTTGCCCTTGCGCGAGAATTCAAAAAGCGGAATGCCGCCGAACCCGGCCGCGTCGAGCGCCGCGCGTTCTCCTTTCGGGTCATGCCCCTCGACCACGAGTCCCGAAAACCCCTCGCCCACTTCGTTGAGAAATTTGTCGTTGAATGCGCCGAAGGTCACGCTCGCGGTTTTCTCTGGCTCCACCACCGTCAGAATCTCAAGGAAAAATCCCGGAAACTGCACCAGCCGGTTTTCCGTTCCCCAGGGATGCCGGTTGCGCGCGCCGACCTGGAAGCCGAGGCGCTCGTAAAACGCGCCGGCGGCTTCAAGGTCGCGCACGGCATGAACGATGTGATCGAGACCGCGGGCCATGACCGGAGCGTATCCGAAAATCAGACCAGCCGGCTCTGGTGCACCGCCGCCCCGATGAAGGAGGCGAACAGCGGGTGCGGCTCGAACGGCCGCGATTTCAGCTCGGGGTGGAACTGTACCCCGATGAACCACGGGTGCTCCGGATATTCGATGATCTCCGGCAGCAGCCCATCCGGCGACATGCCGGAGAAGCGCATGCCCTTGTCCTCTAGCCGCTCGCGATAGCCGGTGTTCACCTCGTAGCGATGCCGGTGGCGCTCGGAGATTTCGATCGCGTCATAGATACCGGCGACCCGGCTGCCCTTGTCGAGCTTCGCGGCATAGGCACCGAGCCGCATGGTGCCGCCCATGTTGCCGCCCATCTGGCGGCGTTGCAGCTCGTTGCCCTTCATCCATTCGGTGAGCAGGCCGACGACCGGCTCCGGCGTCGGCCCGAACTCGGTGGAATTCGCGGCCTCGACGCCCGCCAAGTTCCGCGCCGCCTCGATCACCGCCATCTGCATGCCGAAGCAGATGCCGAAATAAGGCACCTGCCGCTCGCGCGCGAAACGCGCCGCCTTGATCTTGCCCTCGGCCCCGCGCTGGCCGAAACCGCCAGGCACCAGAATTCCATGCACGTGCTCCAGCAACGGCGCCGGGTCTTCCCGCTCGAACAGATCGGCCTCGATCCAGTCGAGCTTGACCTTCACTTTGTTCGCGATGCCGCCGTGCGAAAGCGCCTCGATCAGCGATTTGTAGGCGTCCTTCAGCCCGGTGTACTTGCCGACGATGGCGATGGTGACGTCGCCTTCCGGGTTGCGGATACGGTCGTTGATCGTGGCCCAGCGATCGAGCTTGGGCTCGCGCGCTTTCTCGATGCCGAACGCGGCGAGCACTTCGCGATCCAACCCGGCCGCGTGATAAGCCTCCGGCACCGCGTAGATATTGTCGACGTCGCGCGCTTCGATTACCGCGCTTTCGCGCACGTTGCAGAACAGTCCGAGCTTGCGGCGCTCCTCGCGCGGAATTTCGCGGTCGGTGCGGCACAGCAGAATGTCGGGCTGAATGCCGATCGAGCGCAGCTCTTTGACGGAGTGCTGCGTCGGCTTGGTCTTGAGCTCGCCGGCGCCGGTGACATAAGGCAACAGCGTGAGATGGATATAGATCGCGCTGCCGCGCGGCAGGTCGTTGCCGAGCTGCCGGATCGCTTCGAAATACGGCAGGCCCTCGATGTCGCCGACCGTGCCGCCGATTTCGCACAGCACGAAATCGAAGCCGTCGTTGCCGTCGCGGATGAATTCCTTGATCGCGTTGGTGACGTGCGGGATCACCTGGATGGTGGCGCCGAGATAATCGCCGCGGCGTTCCTTGGCGAGGATCTCCTGATAGATGCGCCCGGTGGTGATGTTGTCCTGCCGGGTGGCGGGGCGGCCGGTGAAGCGCTCGTAATGGCCGAGGTCGAGGTCGGTCTCCGCGCCGTCGTCGGTGACGTAGACCTCGCCGTGCTGGTAGGGCGACATGGTGCCGGGATCGACGTTCAAATACGGGTCGAGTTTGCGCAGCCGCACCGAATAGCCGCGCGCCTGCAGCAGCGCGCCGAGCGCGGCGGAAGCGAGACCCTTGCCCAGGGAGGAGACCACGCCGCCGGTAATGAAAATGTACCGCGCCATGGGACCTAACCTCTAATCCTCAAAAACCAATTCGACGAGCGAAATCGCGCCGCATGCCTAAAAAAGCCGAAGGGCCGGAAATCCGGCCCTTCTTGGTGAGTTTTACTGCGACCGCGGCACTTGAGGCCCGGCGGGCGCCGCCGGAGTGGCCGGCGCGGGCGGCCGCAACTGATCCAGGATCGAAGGCCCGCTGGTCGGCGCGGCCGGTCCCGGCGCGGTCGGGCTAGGCGCGGTCGGACCGGTGCGGATGATCGAGGCCGGCTGCCGTCCCCAGCCGGCCAGGATCGACAGGATCAGGCTGGTGGCGAAGAACGCCGCGGCCAGGAACCCCGTGACGCGGGTCAGCAGGTTGCCGGTGCCACGGCTCGACATGAAGCCGCCGCCACCCCCGCCGATGCCGAGCGCGCCGCCCTCGGACTTCTGCAGGAGCACGAAGCCGATCAGCGCGAGCACGATCAGGAGATGGATGACGATGATGACGGTTTGCATGGATTCCTCGGGCCGCGCGGTGCTTTACACGATTGGATGTGCGCTTGCTACCCGCCGGATTCAAGGCCAAGTCCACGCGCTGAGACCGCACCTCTCAGCGCACATAGACCCCCGCAATAGCGAGAAAATCGCTGGCCTTCAGGCTCGCCCCGCCGACCAGCGCGCCGTCGCACTCGGGCGCGAGCAGGAGCGATGCGGCGTTGTCGGGCTTCACCGACCCGCCATAGAGGATGCGGGTCGCAGCCGCCCCGGCGCCGAAGCGGCGCACCAGCCGCTCGCGGATGAGCCGATGCACCTCGGTCATGTCCGAAGGCTTGGGCGTCAGCCCGGTGCCGATGGCCCAGACCGGCTCATAGGCGATCGCCATGTTCGACGGCGTGGCCCCATCGGGAACCGAGCCCTCGATCTGGCGCGAGACGACCTCGAGCGTCTTGCCCGCATCGCGCTCGGCCTTGGTCTCGCCGACGCATACGATCGCGAGCAGCCCCGCGCGCCGCGCCGCCTCGGCTTTCTTGCGAACCAGCGCGTCGGTCTCGGCGTGATCCGCGCGCCGCTCCGAGTGGCCGACGATCACGGCGCTCGCGCCCGCGTCCTTCAACATCTCGGCGGACAGATCGCCGGTGTGAGCGCCCGATGCATTCGGATGGCAATCCTGCGCGCCGATCGCGACCTTCGTGCCGTTCGTTTTCCAGGCGAACATCGCGATCAGCGTCGCCGGCGGACAAACCAAAAGATCGCACTTGGCCGCGAGCGGCCCCACGCCCGCTATCACCGCCTCCAGCTCCGAGAGCGAGGCGCGCAGTCCGTTCATCTTCCAATTGCCCGCGACCAGTGGGCGGCGCTCGGCCATGTTCGAATCCCGATCCCTGTTCTGATCAAGGCGCTAGCAAACACTCCGCAGGCGCGCCAGTCCGTTCTCGCGAGCGGTTTTCGCCCCGAGGTTTGATCCTGCTTCCCCTCACCGATCCCCGCTTTCGCGGGGACAAGCGTGAGGGGGACGGAGCGCCGTCCGGCGCAACGTCGGTCTTGTTCGCGCCTCGATCCCGAGGCGCGGCGCCTCGCGGCGCTCCGTCCGGCGATTTCGCACCCCGGGCCGCGCTTTTCGTGAGGCAATCGCTTGTGACTGCCTCTCCGTCAGCGAGCTCCTCGCGCGGGCTCCTATTGGCCCGAGGCGGGGTCCCGGAGCGTCCCGAGTGCGCGGCTGCGAACCGCGCCCGCGGGCGCCGATCCCGACCCCACATCAGGTCGCATCCGGATGCGCCCCTCGTGGATCGAGACGCGAACGAATTTAAGGGCGCGCGGAAGAGTGTGGATAAAGTTTTTGCGAGGAATTTTTGAAGTCGTTGTAGCAGCGGGGAAATTTCACGCTGCCGCGGAGGCTCTATCAACCTTTATGCCCGGCCTCGCGGCAATCCAGCGGTCCTCGCGCCGAAATTGCAGCAAATCCGGCCGTTTCTCGCCGGTCACGTTCATTGCCCCGCCCTACCCACCTCCCTATATTCCGCCCGCATTCGCCGGGCGCGGGCGACAGGAGCCGAAAATCCCATGTTGATGTCCAAGTTGCGCGAAGGCGCCGGCAGCTGGGTCGCCAAGATTTTCCTTGGCCTGCTGATCCTTTCCTTCGGCGTCTGGGGCATCGCCGACGTGTTCCGCGGCATCGGCGCGCAGGACGTGGCGACCATCGGCTCGACCAAGATCGGCACCGAGGATTTCCGCCGCATCTATACCGACCGCCTGCAGACGCTTTCGCGCCAGTTCGGTCGCGGCATCACGCCCGACCAGGCGCGCGCGCTCGGCCTCGACCGCCAGATCCTCGGCGAACTCCTGGCCGAGAACGCCTTCGACGAGAAGTCGCGCCAGCTCGGGCTCGGTATCGACGACGCCACGCTCGCGCGCCGCATCCAGGCGGACCCGAACTTCCGCGGCCCCGGCGGCAACTTCGATCCCGCGTACTTCCAGGGCGTGCTGCGCAACAACGGCTTCACCGAAGCGCGCTACGTCGCGGCCGAGCGCAAGCTCATGCTGCGCCAGCAGATCGCGCGCGCGCTCGGCGGCGAAGTCGCCGCGCCCGCCGTGCTGCGCGAGGCGGTGCGCCGCTACGAGATCGAGGAGCGCAACGCCGAGTTCGTGACGCTCGCGCCGCGGGACGCCGGCGAAATCCCGGCCCCTACGCCCGAGCAGCTCGCCAAGTTCTTCGAGGAGCGCAAGGCCACGTTCCGCGCCCCGGAGTTCCGCAAGATCGCACTGCTCTCGCTGACCCTGGAGGCGCTGCTGCCCTGGGTCCAGCTATCCGAAGCCGACCTGAAGAAGGCCTATGAGGATCGCAAGGAGCGCTTCTCGACGCCCGAGAAGCGCGAGGTCGAGCAGATCGTCTTCGCCAACGCCGAGGAAGCCCGCGCCGTGGCCGAGCGCCTGCGCTCCGGCGCCAAGTTCGAGGAGATCATTCTCGAGCGCAAGCTCGACAAGAAGGACACCTCGCTCGGGCTGGTGACCAAGCGCGAGCTATTGGACGCCGCCATCGCGGAAGCCGCCTTCGCGCTCGCCGCCGGCGGCACCAGCGCTCCGGTCGCCGGCCGCTTCGGCCCGGTGATCGTGCGCGTGGTCAAGATCGAGCCCGGCCGCGAGCCGCCGTTCAGTGAAGTCGAGCCGTTGCTCCGCCGCGAGCTCGCGGGCGACCGCGCGCGCCGCCAGATGCTGGAACTGCACGACAAGATCGAGGACGACCGCGCTTCCGGCGCCACGCTGGCGGAGACCGCCCGCAAGGTCGGCCTCACCCCCAATATCATCGAGGCGATCGACCGCAGCGGCCGCGAGCCGGATGGCACGCTTCTGCAAAATCTGCCGGCGCGCGAGCAGCTGCTCACCGGCGCGTTCGCCGCCCGCATCGGCGTCGAGAGCGACGCCATCGAGTTGCGCGTGCAAGGCGCGGCCATCGGCTATGTCTGGTACGACGTGCTGGAGATCGCGGCCTCGCGCGACCGTACGCTCGAAGAGGCCAAGTCCCGGGTCGAGGCGCGCTGGCGCGACGAGGAGACCGGGAAGAAGCTCAGCGCGCGGGCCGAAGAAATCCGCGGCAAGCTGGATGCGGGTTCCACCTTCGCCGCCGCCGCGCCGGGCCTGACTGTGCAGACCCGGGACAAGCTCACGCGCAGCAAGCCCGCCGAAGGGCTCGACGCCCGCGTGCTCGCGCGCATCTTCGATACCCCGCAGGGCAAGGCGGCCGTCGCCGTGCCCGACGACGGCGTCGGCCGCGTCGTCTTCCGGGTGACCGCCATCACCTTGCCGGCCGAGGCGACCGTGCTCGCGGCGCAAAGCGAGCAGTTGCTCAAGGGCATCGAGGACGATCTCGTCACCCAGTATCTGTTGCGCCTGCAGAGCGAACTCGGCGTGCGTATCAACGACGTCGCGCTGCAAAAGGTGGTCGGCGGCGAACGGAACTGATGGAGACCGCCCCGGAGCATTCCGCCTTCGCCGCCCGCTATTCCGCTGGCGCGCCGCAGCTCGTCTCCACCACGCTTGGTCGCCGATCTGGAGACGCCGGTTTCCGCCTTCCTCAAGCTCGCCGGCGGCAAGCAGAACGCCTTCCTGTTCGAGTCGGTCGAGGGCGGCGCCGTGCGCGGACGCTACTCGATCATCGGGCTCGATCCCGATCTGGTCTGGCGCACCAACGGCAAGCAAGGCCGAGATCAACCGCAGCGCGCTGACCAAGCCCGATGCGTTCGTGCCCTGCCCCGAGCCGCCGATCCAGGCGCTGCGCGCGCTGATCGCCGAGAGCCGGATCGACATTCCCGCGCTGCTGCCGCCCATGGCCGCCGGCGTGTTCGGCTATCTCGGCTACGACATGGTGCGGCTGATGGAGAAGCTGCCGGCGCAGAAGCCGGACCCCATCGCCATTCCCGACGCGGTGCTGGTCCGGCCCACCATCGTGGTGATTTTCGACGCTGTGCAGGACACCATCACCGTCGTCACGCCCGTACGCCCCGATCCGTCGGTCAACGCCAAGGCCGCGCACACCCGCGCGGTCGAGCGTCTGAACGCGGTGGTGGACGCGCTGGAAAAGCCGCTCGACAAGCAGTCGCCCCACGCCGAGGTCGGCCCGATCGCGGCGGCCGCGAGCTCCAACACTACGGCCAAGGAATTCGAAGCCATGGTGTTGCGGGCCAAGGAATACATCCTGGCCGGCGATATTTTCCAGGTCGTGCTGTCGCAACGCTTCGAGGCGCCCTTTAAGCTCCCGCCGTTCGCACTCTATCGCGCGCTGCGGCGCGTGAACCCGGCGCCGTTTCTCTACTTATCTCGACTTCGGCGGCTATGCGGTCGCGGGCTCCAGCCCGGAAATTCTGGTGCGCGTGCGCGAGGGCAAGGTGATCGTGCGGCCGATCGCCGGCACCAAGCCGCGTGGCGCCACCCCGCACGAGGACAAGGCGCTCGAAGAGGAGCTACTTGTCCGACCCCAAGGAGCGCGCCGAGCATCTCATGCTGCTCGACTTGGGCCGCAACGACGCCGGCCGCGTATCGAAGATGGCGACCGTGAAAGTCACCGACCAGTTTTTCGTCGAGCGCTACAGCCAGGTCATGCATATCGTGTCGAACGTCGAGGGCGAGCTCGACCCGAAATACGACGCGCTCGACGCGCTGATCGCGGGCTTTCCGGCCGGCACCGTCTCCGGCGCGCCGAAAGTGCGCGCCATGCAGATCATCGACGAGCTGGAGAAGGAAAAGCGCGGGATTTACGCCGGCGCCGTCGGCTATTTCTCCGCCATGGGCGAGATGGACACCTGCATCGTGCTGCGCACCGCGCTGGTGAAGGACGGCGTCATGTACGTGCAGGCCGGCGCCGGCATCGTCGCCGATAGCGTGCCGCGCTCCGAGCAGATCGAGTGCGAGAACAAGGCCAAGGCCCTGTTCCGCGCCGCCGAGGAAGCGCGCCGCTTCGCCAGCGAAGCCGGGCGCGGGCAATAGCGCGCGCTTGACGGCTTGGGACGCAAGGTGGCACCCACATGCCCGGAACCGAGCCCATGCATGTAGCCCTGATCGACAACTACGACAGCTTCACCTGGAACCTGGTGCACGCGCTCGGCGCGCTCGGGGCCAGTGTGGAAGTGCATCGCAATGACGAAATCACCGTCGACGCGCTCGCCAACAAGCGCGCCGACGCGATCGTCATTTCGCCCGGCCCCTGCACGCCCAAGGAAGCCGGCATCTCGGTCGAGGTGATCGAGCGGCTGGGCGAGACCACGCCGATTCTGGGCGTCTGCCTCGGCCATCAGTCGATCGGCCAAGCCTATGGCGGCGAGATCGTGCGCGCGCACCCGGTGCACGGCAAGCTTTCCACGATCAAACACAGCGGCGAAGGCGTGCTGCGCGGCATCAACGGCCCGTTCGCCGCCACGCGCTATCACTCCTTGGTCATCAAGCGCGATACCATGCCAAAGGATCTGGCGATCACCGCCGAGACCGACGACGGGCTGGTCATGTCGGTCTCCCACAAGCGCCATCCGGTGCACGGCGTGCAGTTCCATCCCGAAAGCATCGCCTCCGAGCACGGGCAGACCATCCTGAAGAATTTTCTGGAACTTGCGCGCACCTTCCGCGCCGATACGCGCGCGTGATTTGATGGAACGATTCCGCGCGCTGATCGGCAAGGTGGCGACCGGCGCAACGCTGACGCGGGACGAGGCTGCCCACGCCTTCGACAAGATGATGTCGGGCGAAGCGACGCCCGCGCAGATGGGCGCGTTCCTCATGGCGCTGCGGCTGCGCGGCGAGACCGTCGAGGAAATCACCGGCGCGGTCTCCACCATGCGCGCCAAGATGCTGACGCGTCGTCGCGCCGAAAGACGCCATCGACGTGGTCGGCACCGGCGGCGACGCCACCGGCTCCTACAACATCTCCACCTGCGCCGCCTTCATCGTGGCCGGCGCCGGCGTGCCGGTCGCCAAGCACGGCAACCGCGCGCTTTCCTCCAAGTCCGGGGCCGCCGACGTGCTCGCCGCGCTCGGCGTCCGGATCGAGCTGGCGCCGGAAGAAATCTCCCGCTGCATCCGCGAAGCCGGCATCGGCTTCATGTTCGCGCCGGCGCACCACCCGGCGATGAAGCACGTCGGCCCGACACGGGTCGAACTCGGCACCCGCACCATTTTCAATCTGCTCGGGCCCTTGTCGAACCCAGCCGGCGTCAAGCGCCAGATGGTCGGCGTGTTCGCGCGGCCCTGGATCGAACCGCTCGCCAATGTCTTGGGCGCGCTTGGCTCCGAGCGCGCCATCGTGGTGCATGGCTCCGACGGCCTCGACGAGATCACCACCTCCGGGCCGACCTACGTGGCCGAACTTTCCGGCGGCAAGGTCAAGACCTACGAGATCAAGCCCGAGGACGTCGGCCTCAAGCGCGCCAAGCCCGAGGAGCTGCGCGGCGGCGACGCCATGCATAACGCCGAGGCGCTGCGCGGCGTGCTCGCGGCAAAACCCGGCGCCTTCCGCGACGTGGCGCTATTGAACGCCGCCGCGGCGTTGCTCGTGGCCGACAAGGCCAAGTCGCTGAAAGAGGGGCTTGAGCTCGCCGCCAAATCGGTCGATACCGGCGCCGCCAGGAAGCGCCTGGAGCGGCTGGTCGAAATCTCAAACGCCTGAACAACCATGAGCGACGTTCTCGAGCGGATCGGCGCCTATAAGCGCACCGAGATCGCCAAAGCCAAGCGCGAGCGCCCGCTCGCCGCCGTGCAGGCCGACGCCGAGCGCGCCGCGCCGCCGCGCGGCTTCGTCGCCGCGCTGCAGGCCGCGATCTCGCACGGCCGCCCTGCCCTGATCGCCGAGATCAAGAAGGCGAGCCCGTCGCGCGGCCTGATCCGCGCCGATTTCGATCCGGCCGCGCTGGCCCGCGCTTTTGCCGCCGGCGGCGCGAGTTGCCTTTCGGTGCTCACCGACACGCCCTCGTTCGAAGGCGCGCCCGAGCATCTGGTCGCCGCCCGCGCCGCGACGCCGCTGCCGGTGCTGCGCAAGGATTTCCTCTACGATTACTATCAAGTCGCGGAATCGCGCGCCCTCGGCGCCGATTGCATTCTCATCATCATGGCCGCCGTGGACGACAAGACCGCGCGCGAGCTGTTCGCCGCCGCCATCCACTGGAACATGGACGCGCTGCTGGAAGTGCACGACGAGCGCGAGCTGGAGCGCGCGCTCGCCATCGGCTCGCGCCTGATCGGCATCAACAACCGCGATCTGCGCACCTTCGAAACCACGCTCGCCGTCACCGAGCGGCTTGCGCCGCGCGTACCCAAGGACAAGCTCGTGGTGGGCGAGAGCGGCATTTTCACGCCCGCCGACATCGCGCGTCTCGCCGTCGCCGGGGTGCACGCGTTTCTGGTGGGCGAGAGCCTGATGCGCGCCGACGACGTGACCGCGGCGACGCGTACATTGCTCGGACTGGACAAGGCCAAGGCGAAGAGCGCGTGATGGAATTATCGGTTCATCGTCATTCCGGGGCGCGGCCCCGGACTCGATCCGGGGCCGCGAGCCCGGAATCCATATTCATCGGCAGTGGTTATGGATTCCAGGCCCGGCGCTTCGCGCCGTCCCGGAATGACGAAGAGTGTCGATCGAGCGCAAGAGAGCTTCGGAGCCCATGAAAAACATCTCACCCACCTCTCCAAGCGCGGCGAAGCCTACATGGTCGACGTCTCCGAAAAGGGAAAGACCAAGCGCGTGGCCGTGGCCGAGGGCAAAATCATAATGAAGAAGGCGACCTTCGAACTCGTGCAGCGCGGCGACGCCAAGAAAGGCGACGTGCTCGGCGCCGCCCGCATCGCCGGCATATTGGCGGCCAAGCGCACCCACGAATTGATCCCGCTCTGCCATCCGCTCGCCATCACCAAGACCGAGATCGAGATCGACCCGGACCCCAAGCTGCCGGGCTATGTCGCCCGCGCCACGGTGAAGGTGCACGGCCAGACCGGCGTCGAGATGGAGGCGCTGGTCGCGGTCAGCGTCGCGCTGCTCACGATCTACGACATGGTCAAGGCGGTCGAGCGCGGCATGCGCATCGAGGGCGTGCGGCTGCTGGTCAAGACCGGCGGCCAGTCGGGCCGCTGGAAAGCGGCGAAGTGAGAGCGGATCGTCTCATCCCCGTCGAGGAAGCGCTGAAGCGCGTGCTCGACGGCGCGGCATCGCTGCCCTCGGAAGAAATCCCGATCGCCGAGGCCTATGGCCGCGTGCTCGCGAAGTCGCTGGCCTCGCGCCGCACCCAGCCGCCGGCCGATCTGTCGTCCATGGACGGCTACGCGGCGCGCGCCGCCGATCTCGCCAAGCCCGCGACGCTCAAGCTCGTCGGCGCCTCCGCTGCCGGCCGCCCGCTCAAAGGAACGCTCAAGCCCGGCGAGACCGCGCGCATTTTCACCGGCGCGCTGCTGCCCGCCGGCGCCGACGCGGTGATCCCGCAGGAGGATGCCAAAGCCGAAGGCGACAAGATCGCCCTCCCCGCCGCCAAGCTCGGCCAATATGTGCGCAAAAAGGGCCTCGACTTCGCCGAAGGTCAGGTGCTGCTCGATGCCGGGCGGCGCATTTCCGCCCGCGACCTGGCGCTCGCCGCCGCCATGGATCACGCGAAAATTCCGCTCTCACGCCGGCCCCGCGTCGCCATCATCGCGACCGGCGACGAGCTGGTGCCGCCGGGAAGCGGCGCCGGGCCCGACCGCACCATCGCCTCCAATCCGCTTTCGCTCGCGGCGCTCTTGCGCACCGAGAACGCGGAAATCCTCGATCTCGGCATCGTGCCCGACCAGCTCGACGCCACCGCGGCCGCGATCCGCAAGGCGCGCGATGCCGGCGTCGATATTCTGGTGACGCTCGGCGGCGCCTCGGTCGGCGAGCATGACCTGGTCGCCAAGGCGCTGAACGCCGAGGGTGTGAAGATCGACTTCCACCGCGTCGCGCTGCGGCCCGGCCGGCCCATGCTGCTGGCGCGCATGGGGGCCACGCGCGTGCTCGGCCTGCCGGGAAATCCGGTTTCGTCTTACGTTTGCGCGCTGCTGTTTCTCGTGCCGCTGTTGCGCAAGCTGCAGGGCCGTACTGATTTTCTGCCGCAGACGGAACCCGCGATCCTCGGCAAGCCGCTGCCCGAAAACGACCACCGGCAGGACTATCTGCGCGCCAAAATTGACGCGCGAACCCGACGGCCGTCTCAAAGCGACCGCCCTCGATCGCCAGGACAGCTCCATGCTGGCCTATCTCTCCGGCGCCGGCGGGCTACTGATTCGCGCCCCCCACGCTCCGGCCGCCAAAGCGGGCGATCCTTGCCAGGTTCTTCGCTTCGCCGACTGATCGCTCGGCGATCCCGGCCAAACTTTAGCAAGCAAAATAATCAAGCCTATCCAAGGCTTTAAGCCGACACATTGATTCGAATTTTCAACGCCGCCAGCGCCCGCAAGCGCCGCCGGACCCCCGTTAGGGCCTTTTTCACGGTTGAAGAACACAACTGGAACGGATAGTTTCCGTTCATGCTTTGTTTCTGACCCGCCCCGGGCCCGGAACCAAGCCCGAGAACAAGCAAGAAAGGCGAGCGCCGCCATGCTGACCCGCAAGCAATACGAACTCCTCCGCTTCATCCACGAGCGCGTGAAGGAGTCGGGCGTGCCGCCCTCCTTCGATGAAATGAAGGACGCCCTCGACCTGCGCTCCAAGTCCGGCATCCATCGCCTGATCACCGCGCTCGAGGAGCGCGGCTTCATCCGCCGCCTCAAGAATCGCGCCCGCGCGCTCGAAGTGATCCGCATGCCCGACGCCTCGCTGCCGGGCGCGCCCAGCCGCTCGCGCGGCTTCGCGCCGAACGTGATCGAGGGCAGCCTCGGGCGCGTGCGCACCAATTCCGAAGACGAAGGCGGCCGCCCGGTTTCGATTCCGGTCATGGGCCGCATCGCCGCCGGCACCCCGGCTGCGGCGATCCAGAATCGCAGCCACACCATCCAGGTGCCGCCGGAAATGCTGTCCTCGACCGGCGAACATTTCGCGCTCGAAGTGCGCGGCGATTCCATGATCGAGGCCGGCATTTTCGAAGGCGACGTCGTCCTGATCCGCAAATCCGAAGCCGCCGACACCGGCGACATCGTCGTGGCGCTGATCGACGACGAGGAAGCCACGCTGAAAAGACTTCGCCGCAAGGGCGCCTCGATCGCGCTCGAGGCCGCCAACCCGGCCTACGAGACCCGCATCTTCGGCCCGGATCGCGTGAAGATCCAGGGCAAGATGGTGGGGCTGTATCGGAAGTATTGATCGTCGTCATTCCGGGTCGCCGCGTAGCGGCGAGCCCGGAATCCATAACCACCGTCCGTGAATATGGATTCCGGGCTCGCGGGCTTCGCCCGCGCCCCGGAATGACAGTCTAGGGCTCCTCCACCTCCCCCTCCGGCACGTCGGGCACCGGCACGTCGCCGGGGCGCGGGCGTTCATCGATTGCCGACGCGGGAGCCGCGGGCTTCCGCCGAGCGAGGCGATCAAGCACGGCCGGGTCGGGCGGCGCCGGCCGGCCGTACCAGGGCCGATCCGCGTAGGGCGAGCGCGCCGTTTCCGCCACCCACTTGCCGTCGATCCGCCGCAGCGAAATCGCCCCGGTGGTCGAGAGCGTGCGCCGGTCGATGCCCGGCGCGGCGCAGGCCTCCGGCAATTGGCTTTTGCTCACGACCAACGCGGCATCGCGGCAATCGTCGGCGAAAGCCTCGGGCCTAAGCGCCACGGCCACGACGGTCCCGTCCGCGAGCCTTGCGACGCATCCATTCGCATCGCAGGTAAACCCGGTGGCGAGCTCATCCTTGGTCGTGCGCGCATCGGCCTCCGCCGCGAGCCAGCTCAGCGCCGCGAGCCGCCCGCGATTGGCGCCATGGATCGTAAGCTTGCCGTCGGCCCCGCGCACGGCCAAAGCCTCGGCGTCGGCGTCGATGTAAATATCCGGCCGCGTGACGTAGAGCGCCAGCACCAGCGCAACAGCCAATAGCGGCAAGCCCGAAAGCTTCAGGCGCGAGACCGGGATCGTGAGCAGCAGGAGGCCAGCGGCGGCACACAGCAGCGCCCCCGCCCCGAAGGCGCCGACCCGGCCCTCGGCGCCCGGCAGCGCCGCGACCCAGCGTGCGATCGTGAGCATGCCGTCGATGCCCCAGCCCATGGCGATCCAGAGCGGCGCGTCGAAGCCGAACGGGATCAGCAGCACCGCGATCAGCCCCGCCGGCATGATCACGAACGCGATGAGCGGCATGGCGAGCAAGTTCGCCAGCACCCCGAACGGCGCTAGGCGGTGAAAATGAAACGCCACGAATGGCGCGGTGGCGAGTCCCGCCACGAACGAGGTCGCGGTGCCGAGCAACAGCCAGCGCCCTGCTCCCGCCGCTGTTCGCCCGATTGCGCCGGCGCGCGGCGCCGGCGGCAGCGCCATTTCCCGGCCGAAGCGGTCGTACATGGCGACGATCGCAAGCGTCGCCGCGAACGACATCTGGAACGAGGGATGCAGCATCGACTCGGGCGTCAGCACCAGCACCGCGAGCGCCGCCGCGGCGAGCGTGCGCAGCGTCAGCGCCGGCCGGTCCACGAGCACCCCGAGCAGCACCAGCGCGATCATGATGAAAGAGCGCTGCGTCGCGACCTCGCCGCCGGAAAGCACCAAGTAGCCCGCCGCCCCCGCGAGCGCGACCACAGCCGACCATTTCTTGATCGGCCGCCGCAGCGCCAGTCCCGGCACCAGCGCGAGCAAGCCGCGCACCAGGCCGAACAGCGTTCCTGCGACGAGCGCCATGTGCAGTCCCGAGATCGAGATCACGTGGTAGAGGCCCGACACGCGCATGGCCTCGTTCACTTCGGCCGAGATGCCGTCGCGGATGCCGGTGACCAGCGCCACCGCCATGGCGCCGCTCTCTCCAGGCAGCACCTTGCGGATGCGCTCGGCGAGCGCGCGGCGCGTGCCGTCGACCGCCGCGGCGATGCGGATGTCCCAGGGCATCGGCACCGCCGCTGCTTTCTCCACCGGCCGGCCGAGCACGAAGCCGGTGGCGCCCAGCCCCTGATAATAAGCGCCGCGCGCATAATCGTAGCCGCCGGGCCGAATGGGGCCGAGTAAAGGTCTAAGCCGCGCGCGCAGCTCCACGTGACTGCCCACCGCCGGCGCCGTACCGCGCCGCAGCGCCACGCGCACCCGGCCCGGCATGGTCTGCTTGCCGCGCGCGATGGCGCTGGTGACGCGGAGCACGATGCGGTCCGAGCGCTCGGTGGTGTCGCGGCTCTCGACGAAGCCCTGCAGCGTCACCGGGCCGGGGTTTCGCGTCAGCACCGGATGGGCGACCCAGGCCGCGCGCAGCGTCGCGGCGGCGAAGCCGGCGGCGAGAAACGCGAGGCCGAGCGCGATCACGAACGCGGCGGCGCGCTCGCGGCTGAGCCATGTGGCGAGAACGAGGAATCCGAGCGCGGCCATCGCCGCGATCAGCGACGGCTCCGCGGGCGCGGCGAAATAGAGCAGAATCCCGATCCCGAACGCGATCGGTAGCCAGGGCGCGAGGCGGGCCGCATCGGCTTCCGCTCGGAACAGGCCAGCGAGTGCTTCGCCTGCTGAAGAAAAAAGATCGCCAAGCGAACCGGCGCCCGCCGTCCGCCGTATCCCCAGCACGGCCGCACGCCGCCCTGCCCGCGGCTGCGGGTCCTCGTGCGCCATGACTGCCCCCACCTACGCGGCGCTTGGGGCGATGCTACACGGGCGGTGATTTCACGCCATCAGGGATTGCGCACTGCAAGGAACACTCGTCATGCCCGGCCTTGTGCCGGGCATCCCGCTTAGGGACGCAGTGCCCACCTGATCGAGATGGCCGGGACAAGCCCGGCCATGACATCACGGTTTCCCGCCCGCCACCTTCGCCCACGTATCCCGCAAGCCGACCGTGCGGTTGAACACGAGCCGGCCGGGCGCGGAGTCTGCGTCCAAACAAAAATAACCCTGACGCTCGAACTGCACCAGCTCGTTTGACTTTGTTCGCGGCGAGCGCCGGCTCGAGCCGCGCGTCGGCCAGCACTTCCAGCGAATTCGGATTGAGGTCGGCCGCGAAATTGCCGGCGTCGGGATCGGGCTTGGCGAACAGCGGATTATAGACGCGCACCTCGGCCGGCACGCTGTCGGCCGCCGAGACCCAATGCAGCGTCGCCTTCACCTTGCGCCCGTCCGGCGGCGTGTTGCCGCCGCGCGTGGCCGGATCGTAGGTGCAGCGCAGCTCCACCACCTCGCCGGCTGCGTTCTTCACCGCTTCGCGGCAAGTGACGAAATAGGCGTAGCGCAGCCGCACTTCCATGCCGGGCGAAAGCCGGAAGAATTTCTTCGGCGGATTCTCCATGAAGTCTTCTTGCTCGACGTAAAGCTCGCGCCCGAAACGGATCTTGCGCGAGCCCGCTGAAGGATCGTCCGGGTGGTTGACCGCTTCCAGTTCCTCCGTCTTCCCTTCCGGATAATTCTCGATCACGACCTTCAAGGGCCGCAGCACCGCCATGCGCCGCTGCGCGGTTTTGTTCAGCACCTCGCGGATCGAAAATTCCAGCATGCCCATATCGACCGTGCTGTTGGCCTTGGCCACCCCTATCCGCTTGACGAAATCGCGGATCGCTTCCGGCGGCACGCCGCGGCGGCGCAGGCCCGCGAGCGTCGGCATGCGCGGATCGTCCCAGCCCTTCACGTGCCCGTCGCGCACCAGCTCGTTCAGCACGCGCTTGGACAGCACCGTGTAGGTGAGATTGAGCCGGGCGATCTCGTATTGCCGCGGCCGCGACGGCACCGGCAGGTTGTCGAGGAACCAGTCGTAGAGTGGCCGGTGATCCTCGAATTCGAGCGTGCAGATCGAGTGCGTGATGCCCTCGATCGCGTCGGATTGGCCGTGGGCGAAATCGTAGCTCGGATAGATGCACCACTTGTCGCCGGTGCGCGGATGGCTGGCGTGCAGGATGCGGTAGAGCGCGGGATCGCGCAGATTAATGTTGCCCGACGCCATGTCGATCTTGGCGCGCAGCACCCGCGCGCCGTTCGGGAACTCGCCGGCGCGCATGCGGCGGAACAGATCGAGGTTCTCCTCGACGCCCCGCTCGCGGAACGGGCTGTGCTTGCCGGGCTCGGTCAGCGTGCCGCGCGTCGCGCGCATCTCGTCCTGCGACTGGTCGTCGACGAACGCCTTGGCCCCGCGGATCAGGTGCTCGGCCCATTCATAGAGCCGCTCGAAATAGTCCGACGCGTGATAGAGATGCTTGCCCCAGTCGAAGCCGAGCCAGCGCACGTCGCGCTCGATGGCGTCGATATATTCCTGCTCCTCCTTGGTCGGGTTGGTGTCGTCGAAGCGCAGGTGGCAGCGCCCGCCGAACTCCTGCGCCACCCCGAAATTGAGGCCGATCGCCTTGGCGTGGCCGATATGCAGATAGCCGTTGGGCTCCGGCGGGAAGCGCGTGACCACGCCCGCCACCCGCTTGGCGTCGAGATCGGCCTGGATGATGTCGCGGATGAAGTCCCGCCCTGGTTCCGCCGCCGCCTCGCCTGCAGTCATAATCCGAACCCTGTTGCCGATTCCGCCTCGCTCACGAGGCGCGCGCCTTTGTGACAAATTCGCGCGCGGGCGCAAGGCGCTTTTGAGGAGAATTGTCGGGACGCGGCCGCCTTGATCCGCTTCGCACCTATGGTACACGAGCCCGCGACATTGACAGCCGCCCGCGGCAACTACTCACCATGACATGACCGGAATCGTCACCCGCTTCGCGCCCTCGCCGACCGGCTTCCTGCATATCGGCGGCGCGCGCACCGCGCTGTTCAACTGGCTCTATGCCCGCCGCCACGGCGGCAAGATGCATTTGCGCATCGAGGACACCGACCGCCAGCGCTCCACCAAGGAAGCGATCGACGCGATCCTTGATGGGCTTAGCTGGCTCGAGATCGGCTGGGACGGCGACGTCGTCTATCAATTCTCGCGCGCCGCCCGCCACCGCGAGGTCGCCGAGGCGCTGATCGCCGTCGGCCGCGCCTATCGCTGCTATGCCACCCCGCAGGAGCTGCAGGAGCTGCGCGATGCCGCGCGGCGCGAAGGCCGCATGGCGCGCTATGACGGCCGCTGGCGCGACCGCGATCCGGCCGAAGCGCCGCCCGACGTGCAGCCCGCGATCCGCCTCAAAGCGCGCCAGGACGGTGAAACCGTGGTCGAGGATTTGGTGCAGGGCAAGGTCGTCTGGCAGAACACCGAGCTCGATGACTTGGTATTGCTGCGCTCCGACGGCACGCCGACCTACATGCTCTCGGTCGTGGTCGACGATCACGACATGGGCGTCACCCACATCATCCGCGGCGACGACCATCTCAACAACGCCGCCCGCCAGTCGCAGATCTACGACGCGCTCGGCTGGGAAATTCCCAAGATGGCCCACATCTCGCTGATCCACGGGCCGGACGGCGCCAAGCTCTCCAAGCGCCACGGCGCGCTCGGCGTCGAGGCCTATCGCGCCATGGGATTTATTCCCCCGGCGCTGCGCAATTATCTCGTCCGCCTCGGCTGGAGCCACGGCGACCAGGAAATCTTCTCGACCGAGCAGATGGTCGCGCTGTTCGATTTCGAGCACGTCGGCCGCTCGGCGGCGCGCTTCGATTTCGCCAAGCTGGAGAACCTGAACGGGCACTATCTGCGCGCCATGAGCGACGCGGAGGTGCTTGCCGCCGTGGAGAAACTCCTGCCGCACTTGCCCGACGGCACCGCAATTGCCATCCGTATCTCTAACAAGCTCGACCGGCTGCTTGCCGCAATGGGCGGGCTCAAGGAGCGCGCCAAGACGCTGGTGGAGCTGATCGACAGCGCGAACTACGTGCTGGTGGACCGGCCGCTCGATCTCGACGAAAAAGCGCGCGAACTCTTGAGCCCTGAAGGCCGCGCCATCGTCGCGCGCATGCTGAAGCTGCTGGAGGCGATCGAGCCCTGGACCGTCGAAGCCACCGAGGCGGCGCTGCGCACCTATGCCGAACGCGAGGGCCTCAAGCTCGGCGCGCTGGCCCAGCCCTTGCGCGCGGCGCTCACCGGCCGCGGCGCCTCGCCCGGCATTTTCGAAGTGCTCGCGGTGCTCGGCAAGGCCGAGAGCCTCGCGCGCCTCAAGGACCAGGCCGGAGTCGCGGCGGCTGCTTGAACCTCGGCGGTTAGCGCATCAGTGCGACAATACCCGAGTTTGTTGATCGTCCGCTCCATGCCACGAACGGACATCGTGCTATGCTACGGTATGCTTCAAGAACGCCAATGGGTCGAAGGACCCAGAGAGAGGAACCCGCATGTTTCGCCCACAACTTCGTCCGCTGATCGTTCTTCTGACCATTGCGGTCACGCTCGCCTTCATAGCCGTCGAGGCCACCGCGGCTCCGAGAATGAACTCGGGCAGCCGCGGCAACCGGACCTTTTCCGCGCCGCCGCCGACCGCGACCGCGCCGAACACCGCACGTCCGATTGAGCGCTCAGTGACGCAGCCCGGTCCGTCGGTTGCGCGTCCGGCGGCTCCGGTATCGCAACCCGGCGGGCTGCTCAATCGCCCGGGTCTGCTCGGCGGTCTTGCCGCCGGTTTCCTCGGCGCCGGCCTGATCGGACTTCTGGCTGGTAATGGCTTCATGGGCGGCCTCGCCGGCATCGCCTCGTTCATCGGCCTGCTGTTGCAGGTCGGCCTGGTCGTGATCGTCGCGATGCTGGCATGGCGCTGGTGGCAGCGGCGCTCGCAGCCTGCATCGGCCTTCGCCGGCGGTCCGGCGATGCGTGACCTGGGCGTCAACGATGCCCAGCCGCGCGGCAGCTTCCTCGGCGGTTCCGCCGCCGAGGCGCCGGTCGAGATCAAGCCCGAAGACTACCAAGCCTTCGAGCGGACGCTCGGCGAAGTCCAGACCGCCTACAGCAACGAAGACCTCGGCGCGCTGCGTTTGCGCGTGACGCCCGAAATGCTGTCCTACTACTCGGAGGAACTGTCGGCGAACGCGAGCCGCGGCGTCGTCAACAAGCTCACCGACGTCAAGTTGCTGCAGGGAGATCTTGCCGAGGCTTGGCGCGAAGGCGACGACGAGTATGCGACCGTCGCCATGCGCTATCAGCAGGTCGACAAGACGCTGGACCGCGCCAGCGGCCGCATGGTCGATGGCGGCGATACCCCCGATGAGGGCGTCGAGTATTGGACTTTCCGCCGCGCGCGGGGCGCACCGTGGGTGGTTTCGGCGATCCAGCAGACCGCCTGACATTCTAGCTTCGGCATTCATGCAATGGCCGGGCCTATTGCCCGGCCATTTTTTTCCCGTTTCTCTAGAGAGTGGGAAGCACGCTACCGGGGTTAGGGCTCTTGCAGGATTGCGGTTCTAAAGCGGCCTCGTCGCGCGACCAACATTTTTTCGAAGTACTCGCGGTGCTCGGCAAAACCGAAAGCCTCGCGCGCCTGAAGGATCAGGCCGGGGTTGCGGCGGCGGCGTAAGCCGCGGCGATATCTGTGCCGGAAACGATCTTCCTGACTTGGCAAAAAAATCGAATAGCTATTTTTTATTTACCGCGCGCTGAGGATGCGTTGCCAAATCGTACCGCCTAAATACTTGCTGCCGACTACGAAGTAGACAACGATCAGCGCGAACAAGATCAGCGCCGGCATTCCGTCGAGCTTGAACCCGTCGGTCGTCAAGTCGCCGGTCGAGTAGCCGATGATATAGCCGCCGACAAAAAAGACCGTCAAGAAATCAAGTATGGCCGCGAATACCTTGCGCCAAGTCGATACGGGTTTGACGACGTCTGTCATGAATGCACTTCGATTATTTATGACGGGAAACATCGCTAAACACTTTGACGCAGATCAAAGAACGTTCGGTTTGGCAATGATCGAGTTTGTCGATAGTCCGCTTCGTACCAATAGCAGACCTCATCGAGGCGCCTGATCGTTACTGGAACGTAAGCAATGTCGAAAGGCGCTTGGCGCGTCGGCTGGGTTCGTGCGCTCCTTTTCGCCGGAGCCGCGGGCTTCGCGCTCATGCTCATGCCGTTCGTCCTCGCCGCCTATCCGCTCATCATCCTGTCCCACATGCTGGTATTTTCCATCGCGTGCCTGGGCTTGAATCTGCTTTACGGAACCGCCGGATCATTCTCGCTCGGCCACGCCACTTATTTCGGCGTGGCGGCCTATACCGGCGCATTTCTAGTCCGATTTTCTCCCGTCGATTCCTTCGAAGGATATTTTGCGTCCGGCGTGCTCGCCTCGACCAGCTTTGCCGCCGTGATCGGGTTCTTCAGCGTCCGCACCACGAAGATATTTTTCGCCATTCTTACGCTCGCATTTTCCATGGTGGCGTATTCCTTGGTCATCAACGGGGCGGTGTTCCGGCTATTCGGCGGGTTGGGATGGGCGCTGTATCTTCTCGGAGAAGGCTCGATGTATATTCCCCGCCTCACACTGCTTGGCGTCAGTTTTGGCCCCGCCGAATTTATTGCCGCGTTCTATCCTGTGATCGTCGCCGCCTTCATCGCGTCGGTTCTGGTGCTGTGGAGGATCAGCCGGTCGCCGTTCGGCCTAGCGCTCAGGGCGATCAGGGACAACGAAACGCGGGCCGCCTTCATCGGCATTCCGGTGTGGCGATACCGGTGGTACGCGTTCATTCTTTCCGGGTTTTTTGTGGGTCTTGCCGGAGGCCTATACGGGCAGTTGGCCCGGCAAATCACGCCCGAACAACTTCATTGGATTTTCTCCATGCAACTGGTTCTCGCCACTGTGATGGGTGGCTCGCGACACTTCCTGGGGCCGGTGCTGGGAGCGTTCGCCTTCGTGGGCCTGGAAGAGGTTGCGTCGCAGTGGACCGTCGGGCGTTACGCGATGTTCGGCCTGTTGCTTATCCTCGTCGTGTTCTTTTTCCCGCGCGGCATTGCCGGTGGATTCGCCAGCTTGATCGACGCGGCGAAAAGGTATCGAAGCTGATTGGGGGATACGATCGCCCCCTCGTCCCGGCCACTCGCCTTGGGCGATGGAAGACGCTACTGCCCGGCCCAAGATTTGTGCTCAGCAAGGCCGAGAGCCTCGCACGTCTGAAGGATCAAGCCGGCCTCGCGGCGGCGGCCTGAACCTCGGCGATACTTATCCGTCCAGCCTCGTCTCCGGCCATGATGGCGAGTAGCGGCATGTTGGATAGTGGGTCAATAGCGTTTGTTAGACATTTTTCGGCGTCAAGCATCCCAGCGCCCGACATGCGAGGATTGCTATCACAATCCAAGTGCCGCTCCTCAATATCATTGCTCCCACGGTCCGCATTTCGAAGGCGCCACCAGTCGCCACGTGCCAGCCGAACGCGGAAAAAACGAGGAGGGTTGTGATGGCGATGAGGGCAGAAAGTAGCGCTGCCCACCGTCTCCACAGAAACAGGCCTATGCCGGCAAGCACGTAGATAAAGCCCGAGAAAAAGTTGAACCAGAGCACGAATGTAACTGCGTTGCCGACGGCTTCACGTGCAGCATCGCCACCGAAGAGCGCCCGTCCACCCGACAATACAGTCAGGACGCCAAACAGAACCGCGATGATGGCGGCGGCAAGAGCCCAGCGAGGGCGGCCCGATGCAATGTTGGTCATGCCGCGCGAGCTGGCCGATTTGTTCGGCAGTTCATTGATATCGTTCATCATTCGACCCATGATCGTTTGCGGATGTTTTTTGCAAAACATCCGTAACAGTGCACAGTAAATTCCTCGAGTGCAGCGACGTATTGATTTTGATCAATCATTCCGTCGATAAGAAAATAAGATACGCGCGTCATCCATGAAAGGACGCACATGCTACGCTTGTCTGGCTAAGGTCAGAAGCGGACACTTATCCCCACGACTCGCCTTGCGCCGTTCAAAACCTGAATGCCGAACGCAAGGCCCGGCCACGACACCTACCAAAGCCATGTTGCACCGCACTTGCCCGCGCCCCACATTAGGTCTACGAATTTCGCCGCCTGAACCGGACGCCAGCAATCGTCGCCGCCCACCCGTTTCGATCGACTAGGAACACCGCGATGGACGCCAAGAACCCCAAGGCGAAATCCGCGCATCTGACGGTCGGCAACAAGGCCTGGGACCTTCCGGTCATGGAAGGCACCATCGGCCCCGACGTCGTCGACCTCAGCAAGTTTTACGGCGACACCGGGATGTTCACCTACGACCCCGGTTTCACCTCGACCGCGAGCTGCGACAGCAAGATCACCTATATCGACGGCGACGAAGGCATCCTGCTCTATCGCGGCTATCCGATCGAGCAACTCGCCGAGCACGGCGATTTCCTGGAGACCTGCTATCTGCTGCTTTACGGCGAGCTGCCGACTGCGGCGCAGCGCGCCGACTTCGTGTACCGGGTGACGCGCCACACCATGGTGCACGAGCAGATGAGCCGCTTCTTCCAGGGCTTCCGCCGCGACGCGCACCCGATGGCGGTGATGGTCGGCAGCGTCGGCGCGCTCTCGGCCTTCTATCACGACAGCATCGATATTTCCGACCCGCAGCAGCGCATGATCGCGTCGATCCGCATGATCGCGAAAATGCCGACGCTCGCGGCCATGGCCTTCAAGTATTCGATCGGCCAGCCGTTCGTCTATCCGAAGAACGATCTCGATTACGCGGCGAATTTCCTGCGCATGTGCTTCGCGGTGCCGACCGAGGACTACAAGGCCAACCCGGTGCTGGCGCGCGCCATGGACCGCATCTTCATCCTGCACGCCGACCATGAGCAAAACGCCTCGACCTCGACGGTGCGGCTCGCGGGCTCTTCCGGCGCCAATCCGTTCGCCTGCATCGCCGCCGGCATCGCCTGCTTATGGGGCCCGGCGCACGGCGGCGCCAACGAGGCCGCGCTCAAGATGCTCGCCGAGATCGGCCATGTCGACCGCATTCCCGAATACATCAAGCGCGCCAAGGACAAGAACGATTCCTTCCGCCTCATGGGCTTCGGTCACCGGGTCTACAAGAACTACGACCCGCGCGCCAAAATCATGCAGAAGACCTGCCACGAGGTGCTGACCGAGACCGGCCACAAGGACGATCCGCTCATGGACGTCGCCATGGAGCTCGAGCGCATCGCGCTCAAGGATGATTATTTCATCGAGAAGAAGCTCTATCCGAACATCGATTTCTATTCGGGCATCACGCTGAAAGCGATGGGCTTTCCGACCACCATGTTCACGGTCCTCTTCGCGCTCGCGCGCACGGTCGGCTGGATCGCCCAGTGGAAAGAGATGATCGAGGACCCGAGCCAGAAGATCGGCCGCCCGCGCCAGCTCTATACCGGCGCCCAGAAGCGCGATTACGTGCCGATCTCGCGCAGGAAGTGACTAGGAACGGGGCGCTTGGCGCTCCGTTTTCTTTTCATACGTCTCGATCACGGCCCGCGCCGCGCGCGCGCTCGGCGCCTCGCCGCCGACCCCAATCAGCCCGTCGAGTTTCTTGAACGCCTCGACCTGCCGCCGCCGCTCCGGCGTATCGCCGAGCAGCGGCGCCAGCGCGGCCGCCAGATTTCGCGCAGTCGCCCGGTGCTGGATGAACTCGGACATCGCATTCTCGCCGAGCACCAGGTTCGCCAGCACGATGCTCGGCACCCGTACCATCAGCTGGCCGACCAGCACCTCGACGAACGAAAGTCGGTAGGCGACGACGGTTGGGACACCTGCAACCGCGAGCTCCAGCGTGACGGTGCCGGACGCCGCCAGCGCCGCTCGCGCCGTGCGAAATGCCTCGTCGATCTCGGCGCGCTCCGTCACGATCCGCGCCGGAACAGGCCAGGATGCGGCGGCTGCCGCTATTTCCGGCCGCAGCGCCGGCAGTGTCGGCACGATCGCCTCAAATCCAATGCCTTGCGCGGCGAGTTTCCCGAGCGTCGCGCCGAAAACCTGACCCAGCCGCGCGATCTCCTTGCGGCGGCTGCCGGGCAGCACCAGGAGCCGCGCCGGATCGACCATGCGTCTTCGCATTTCCGCAGCCGTTGGACGCAGCGCCGCGGCGCGCTCGATCACCGGGTGGCCGACATAGGTGCAGGGCGGCCCGCCGAGTTTGCGGTGTACCTCGGGCTCGAACGGCAGGAGCGCCAGCACTTGATCCACATAGGCGCGCATGGCCCGCGCCCGCCCCGGCCGCCACGCCCACACCGTCGGCGAGACGTAATCGACGATCGGGATCGCAGGATCGCCCGCGCGCACTTGGCGCGCCACCCGGTGGGTGAAATCGGGTGCATCGACCAGCACGAATACGTCGGGCCGGGCATTGAGCACCGCGTCCGCGGTCTCGCGAATGCGGCGCAGGATTTTCGGCAAGCCCGTGAGCAGCCCGCTGAAGCCGATGATCGCGATCTCCGGCAGCGGAAACAAACTTTCCAGCCCCGCTGCCGCCATTGCCGGCCCGCCGACGCCGCGGAAGCGCACCTTCCCGCCGCAGCGCACGCTAAGTGCCGCCATCAGTCCGGCGCCGAGCAGATCGCCGGAGGCCTCGCCCGCGACGATGAACACCTGCAGCGGCTTGCCATCGCCGCGCGCGGCTCGGCTCACCGGCTCGCCTCCGTGTCCGGTGCGAAGCCAAGCAGGAACAACCCGGCCTCGTCGGCCGCGCGGATCAATGCGTTCGGATCGGCCGCGATGGTGCCGCCAGCCTCGACTGCGATGCCTTTGAGCCCTGCCTCCGCCGCCTGGGTGACGGTATCGACGCCGATCGCCGGCAGATCGAGCCGGCGGTCCTGCCCGGGCTTCGGCCCCTTCACCAATACGCCGGCGCGCGCAGCCGCGATCACCCGCCCGCTGCGCCTGACTTCCGCGACGCGGGCCAGCATGGCCGCGGTCCCCTCCGCCGCCTCGATGGCGATGACGCGGCCGCCGACCGCCACGGCCGCCTGGCCGACATCGAGCGGACCGAGCGCGCGGATCGCGCTGCGTCCAAGCATGATTTCCGCTTCTTCGTTTGCGCTTGGCCGGTGGCGGCCGAGCACGCCGGACGGCACGAGAAGTTCAGGCGCGACTTCGTGGATGCCGCGAACGCGCACGCCCAAATGGCCGAACAGCCGGGCGATATTGGACAACAGATGATTGTCGCCCTGCCGCGCGACGCGAACGTAAGTCGGCAGCCACCGGATCGTCGTCCAGTCGAGCCGGATATCGCGCAAGCGCGGCCGGTGCACGGCCCCGACGAACACCAGATCGCGGCATCCCTGCTGCTTCAGTAGCCGGATGATGCGGCCGATCGCGCCGAGATAAATCCAATGATGCGGATAGCGCTGGATGGCCGCTTCATCGGCGAAGCCGCGCAGCGCGAGCAGCAGCACCTGGCGTCCGCGCCGCTGCGCCGCATCGGCGACCGCCGCCGGAAAAGCGCCGCCACCACAGATGATGGCGAGCGGGCCTTCTCTCTCAGCATCTGCCATCGGGTTGCCCGCTACGATTGAACGCCGCTTACGCACGGCTCGATCTTATTCCTCGTCGCCCGCGCCGCCTGCGCCGTCCTTCTCCGGTGTCATGAACGGCCGCTTGCCGCCCAAGCGGATGAAATCGACGATCATCCTTACATTGGCATCGTCTGGGTACGCGGCCGCCAATCGTCCGGCCCGGTCCCGCATCGGCCCCGCATCGGAGAATAGCGTCTGCAGCGCCGCGCGCACCGTGCGGATCGCGTCGCGCGAGAAGCCGCGGCGCCGCATGCCGACCATATTGACGCCGCGAAACCGGCCGACGCGCGTCAGGCTCGTCCCCGCCTGGCTGCCGAGCAGGCCCGTCGCGGTCGCGAACGGCACGAGATCCTTGCCCAATCCGGCGAGCCCGCCGATGAACGTATACGCGCCCACGCGCACGAATTGATGCAGCGCGGCGAATCCGTTGATCACGGCGAAATCTCCGACCTCGCAATGCCCGGCGAGCGTGACGTTGTTCACCATCGTCACGTCGCTGCCGACCTTGCAGTCGTGCGCGATATGTACCGCGACCATCAGGGAGCAGCGGTCGCCGATGCGCGTTTCCATGCCGCCTTCCTCGGTGCCGGTATTCATCGTCACGTGTTCGCGCAGGTCGCAGTCGGCGCCGATCACCAGCCGCGTCGGCCCGCCGTGATAATGCACCGATTGCGGCGGGCTGCCGAGCGAAGCGAATGGATAGACCACCGTGCGCGGGCCGATCTTGGTGTAGCCGGCGATATGCACGTGCGGATGCAGCCGGACGCCGTCGCCGAGCTCTACGTTCGGTCCGACGATGCTATAGGGTCCGATTTCGACATCGGCGCCGATGCGTGCGCCGTCGGCAACCCGTGCGGTGGAATCGATACGCTTCACGCGCTCAGCTTTCCGAGAGAAGAGCGCCGACCTCGGCTTCGGCGACGACTTCGCCGTCGACTTTCGCCTCGCCCCGGTACCACCACATCCGCTTCCGCCGCGTCATCATCCGCATGTGATATTCGATGACGTGGCCTGGCAGAACCGGCCGGCGGAACTTCGCCTTGTCGATGGTGAGCAGAAGCACCGAGGGCGGCCTGGCGCGGCTGTTGACCATCCCGCAGATCGCGCCGGCCGTCTGCGCCATGCCCTCGACCATCAACACGCCCGGCATCACCGGCCGGCCGGGGAAATGGCCCGGAAAGAACGGCTCGTCGCCCGTGACGTTCTTGATCCCGATACAAGACTGGTCGCGGTCGATCTCGATCACGCGGTCGATCATCAGGAACGGATAGCGATGCGGCAGCAGACGGAGCAGATCGTCCATCTCGAGAACCCGCGGATATTCCACCGCTTTCGCCGCCTGTTCAGCCGGTTTGCTCATCGCCACTTCCTGCGGCCTGCGTTTCCGTCGCCTTCTTATTAGCCATCAATTCGTCGAGCGCCCGCAGCAACAGCATTGCGTCACGGGCGCGCATCGCCGGCGTCCAGTACCAGGTCTCTCCGGCGGGAATATTGTTTTTCACGCCGCTCTGCGCCGCGACCCGGGCGCCGTCGCCGATCGTCAGGCGGTCGGCGATCCCGACCTGCCCGCCGATCTGTACACGCTCTCCGAGCGTGACGCTGCCGGAAATTCCCGCCAGAGCGACGATGATGCAATGCCGCCCGATCGTCACGTTGTGGCCAATCTGCACGAGATTGTCGATCTTGGTGGCCTCGCCCACCACGGTATCGCGGTTCACGCCGCGATCGATGGCCGTCCCGGCGCCGATCTCGACGTCGTCCTGGATGACGACGCGTCCGACCTGCGGCACTTTGGTCAGCCCGCGCGGGCCCGGAATGAACCCGAAACCGTCCTGCCCGATACGCACGCCCGGATGCAGGATCACCCGGTCGCCGATCAGCGCATGCAGCACCGAGGCGCCCGGCCCGATCGAGCAGTTGCGCCCGACGCAAACGTCGGCGCCGATCACGGCATTGGCGCCGATTATCGTGCCGCTGCCGATCTCCGCGCGCGGACCGATCACCGCGCCCGGGTCGACCGTTACGTCGTCCTCGAGCCGCGCCTCCGGATGGACGAAAGCGCCGGAATCGACCCCGCGTCCGCCGAATACCGGCCCCGGCCGCAGCGCGCCGCCGAACAGCTCGCTGGTGACCGCGACCATCGAGAGATAGGGCTTGCTGCAGGTCAGCACCGCGACACCGGCCGGCACATGAGCGATCTGCGCGGGCTTGACGAAGCACGCCCCGGCGGCGGTGCGCTTGAGGTCGTCGAGGAAGCGCGGACTATCGTAAAACGCGATGTCGTCCGGCCCGGCGCTGTCGAGCGGTGCGATGCCGGTGATGCGCCGCTCAAGATCGACCGCGCCGGCGGGCTCGCACTTGGTAAGCCGCACGATCTCGCCGAGCGTGATCGAGTCCCGTGAACGGAATGTCGAGGATACGGTCATGCACGTTCTGGTCCTGCGCCACTGCGGCGCATCGAACCCCTGACCTCGGTCAGAAGCGGCTCATGCCCCCGAACCGGAAGGCCTGCAACTTGTCCCACGGCTCCTTGGTGAGCGCGAAGGCATAGTCGAAGCGCAGCGGCCCGAACGGCGACGCCCAGATCAAGCTGGCGCCGACCGAAGTGCGGATCAAGCCGGAGTCCGCGACGCAGACATTGCCGGATGGCATTGTTTGGACCCTGACGGGGCACATGCGGCGTAGAATGCCGGCGCGCCTGGAATGGTCGTCGCGCCCTTGTAGTTCCACAGCGAGCCGGCATCGGCGAACACCGCCGCGCGCAATCCGAAATCCTTCGGGATGAAGCTGAGCGGGAACAGGATTTCCGCGGTGGCGCCCCAATAGAGCGAACCGCCGAGCGCATCCTGGGTCGCGGGAGCCGAGATCGCGCGGACCGATGCCCGCGGTCTGGAACCCGCGCACGATTTCCGGGCCCTTGAAGAAATGGTCGAAGATATTGAGCGGCGTACTGCCCCAGCCATAGACATTGCCCGCCTGGCCGCGAAGCATCAGGGTGAAATCGCTGGTCAAGGGATAGTAATAGCGGCCGTCGATCGTGGTGCGGATGAATTTGACGTCGCCGCCGAGGCCGGCGAAATCCTGACTGAAATTGATGTATGCACCCTCATTCGGATTCTGGGGGTTGTCGAGCGTGTTGTAGAGCAGCGTGTAGCCCACCGACGAGGTCAGTGTCCGCCCCAGAGCCTGCACGATGGCGGCAGAGACCGTCGGCAAGTCCGCAGATCGAGATGTCGCGCTGGTAGAGCGAATACCGCACTCCCAGCGTCAGGTCGTCGCGCAGGAAGAAGCCCGCGCGCAACGTGCCGCCGGTGGTCCGGTTGCTGTAGCTGTAATAGGTCGACTGGTCCGTGAGCTTGGTGAACAGATCGAAGCCCGCGGCCATCCCGTAGCCGAGGAAATACGGCTCGGTGAACGAGAACTCGGCGCCGCGGCTGAGCTGTCCATAGCTCCCCGACAGGCGGACGGTCTGGCCGCGGCCGAGGAAGTTGCGCTCGCCGACCGACACCTCGCCGATGAGGCCGTCCGAGGTCGAATAGCCGCCGGCGATCGAGAATTCACCGGTCATCTGTTCTTCGACATCGACATTGACGATCACCCGGTCCGCCGCCGAGCCGGGCTCGTTGGAAATCTTGACGTTCTTGAAGTAGCCGAGGTTCTTCAGCCGCCGCTCGGCGCGATCGACGAAGGCCCGGTTATAGGCGTCGCCCTCGTACAGATCGATCTCGCGGCGGACCACATAATCGCGGGTGCGCGTGTTGCCGCGGACATTGATGCGCTCGACATAAACGCGCGGCCCTTCTTCGACCGTGTACAGAACGTTGATCCGCCGGTTCGCGAAATCGCGGTCGCCGCGCGGGCGCACCTGGGAGAACGCATAGCCGCGTTTCGCCAGCTCGATGGAAATTTCCTCCATCGATTTCTCGACCAGCTCCGCGTTATAGACCGCGCCGGGCGAACCGCGCACGAGACGGCGCAGCGTCTCCGCGTCCACCGCGCGCACGTTGGACAGCACGTCGATCGTTCCGAACCGGTATTGTTCGCCCTCCTCGAACGTCAAGGTGAGCACGAAGCCGGAAGCGCCCGGGTCGTTGACCACATTGGCCGAGACGATGCGGAAGTCGGCGTAGCCGTTCTTGAGATAGAAGCGGCGCAACAGCTCCTGGTCGGCGTTCACCCGATCCGGATCGTAGACGTCGTTATTCTTGAGGAAGCTCAGCCAATTCGTCTGCCCGGTGGTGATGACGTCCTTGAGCTTCCAGTCGGAGAACGCCTTGTTGCCGACGAAGACGATTCTGCGCACCGTCGTGCGGTCGCCTTCCGAGATCTCGAACACGAGGTCGACGCGGCTATTGGGCCGATCGATGATTTTCGGCTCGACGCGCACGTCGAAGCGTCCGCTGCGGCGATAGATATCGACGATGCGCTGCACGTCGGCCTGAACCATCGGCCGCGACAAGGGACTGCGCGACTTCGACTGAACCTCGGCGACCAGTTGTTCGTCTTTGACGCGGCGGTTGCCCTCGAACGCGACCCGGTTGATGACCGGATTCTCCGCCACCGTGACGATCACTCGCCCGCCCGCCTGACTGATACGGACGTCCTCGAACATGCCGGTGGCGTAGAGCGCCTTCAGGCCCTCGTCGATCTTGGCCGCGTCCAGGCGTTCGCCCGGCTTGAGATTGAAATAGCCCCGAATCGTGTCGGCATCGACGCGCTTGTTGCCCTGCACCTGGATGGCGGCGGTACCCTGAGCGTGGGCGATATCGGGCGCGGCCAAGCCGACGGCCAGCCACATGAGCCCGGCAAGCATTGCGGCACAAAGCGCCGCACGCCTCCCCCTAACGCCAACTAGAACCATCATTTGCCGCAAGACCTAGCGTGGAGCCTGAGTAAATTCGACCGTTGCCGCGCACGGGAAATGCGCGGATTCTCTCGCTTCCGAGCGTTTGTACAGTCTTTTCATGGTCTTGCAAACCGCCCCCGGCTCGCCCCCAAGCGCTTTTTCATGCCCGCGTTGCTCCACGGCCACGGATGGAATCTGGGGGAACAACAAGGCTTTATCGGGACCTAAAGCCCCATTAGATGCGAAAGGTCGTTCCAGGTGGCGAAGATCATCAACATGACGACGAGCGCCAGCCCGATTCGGAAGCCCACTTCCTGCATCCGGTCGCTGAGCGGCCGTCCGCGCAGAGCCTCGATCGCGTAAAATAAAAGGTGCCCGCCATCGAGCAGCGGAACCGGGAACAGATTCAGCAGCCCGATACTGATCGATAGCACCGCGGTGAGATGCAGGAGCGCCACGAAGCCGAGGCTCGCCACCTGCCCCGATACCTGCGCGATGCGGATCGGCCCGCCCAACTGGTCCGCCGATTCGCGCCCGACGATCATCCGGCCGATGTAGGTCATCGTCCGTTCCACGACGAACCAGGTCTCGGCGAACCCGAGCTGCACCGCCTCGATCGGACCATAGCGTTGGGTCACGACCTCGGAGGCGTTCGGCGAGCGCGAGATGCCGAGCACGCCGATGCGCATCACGTTGCCGAAATTATCCTTCATTTCCCGCATTTGCGGGGTCGCCGTAAGTGCGACCTGCGCGCCCGCGCGCTCGACCACGACGGCGAGCGCCTGTCCGGGGCTGGCGCCGACGATGCGCTGCATGTCGCCGAAGCTCTCGATCGGCTTGCCGTCGATCGTCAGCACCAGATCGCCGCCCTTGAAGCCCGCGGCTTCCGCCGCACTACCGGCCTGCACGGCATCGACGCGCGGCGGCGTCACCTGCTTGCCGACCACTGCGAACATGGCCGCGAAAATCACGATCGCGAGGATGAAATTGGCGATCGGCCCGGCGGCGACGACCGCCGCCCGTTGTCCCACCGGCTTGTGATAGAAGGACCCGCGCTTTTCCTCCGCGCCCATTTTCGCGAGCGCGTTGAGATCAGGCGTGCTAGCCGCGCTGTCGTCGCCGTGAAAGCGCACATAGCCACCGAGCGGAATGGCCGCGAGGCGCCAGCGCGTGCCGTGCCGGTCGGTCCAGCCCAGCAGCTCCGGCCCGAAGCCCACCGAGAACGCGTCGATTTTCACGCCGCAGCGGCGCGCGACCCAGAAATGGCCGAGCTCGTGGAAGAACACCACGACCGTCAGCACGAACAGGAACGGGATCACATAGCCGAGGAGCCAGGCACCCCACGTGCCGAGACCCGAAACGAAGTCCATGAATGGCCCCTTTGTTTCCCCGCCGGGGAATGCCTAACAAGTGACTAAGAAGCCTTTGCGGCGAATTGGGGCAAGAGGGCCCGGGCCCGATCTCTGCCAACATGGTCAACGGCCAGCGCCTCCTCGACCGAGGCCGGCTCCTGCAGACCGTCCGATTCCGCTTGCGCCATAACGGTTTCGACCAGCGCGGGGATGCCCGGAAAGCCGATCCGGCCGGCCAGGAACGCCTCGACCGCGACCTCGTTGGCCGCGTTAAGAATGGTGGGCGCGGCCCCTCCGGCCGCCAGCGCGGCGCGAGCGATTCTGAGCGCCGGGAACCGCTCCGGATCGGGCGCCTCGAAGGAGAGCGCGCCGAGTTTGGCGAGCTCCAGCCGCGGCGCGTCCCAGGCGGCGCGCTTGGGCCAGGACAGCGCGACCCCGATCGGCACCCGCATGTCGGCTACCGACAGGCCCGCCACCACCGAGCCGTCGCGGAATGCGACCAGCGCATGCACGATCGATTGCGGGTGGATCAGAATATCGAGCCGCTCCGGCGCCAGGCCGAACAGATGATGCGCCTCCACGATCTCCAGGCCCTTGTTCATCAGCGTCGCGGAATCGATGCTGATTTTCGCGCCCATGGACCAGGTCGGATGGCGCAGCGCCTCCTCCGGCGTCACCCGCGCGAGACGTTCCTTGGCGTAAGTCCGGAACGGCCCGCCCGAGGCCGTGAGCGTGACCATCTCGACCGCGTCGCGCGGACCGGCGGCGAGCGCCTGCAACACCGCATTGTGCTCGGAGTCGAGCGGCAGCACCTCGGCGCCGCGCGCCCGCGCCGTCGCCATGAACAGCTTGCCCGCGGAGACCAGACACTCCTTGTTGGCGAGCGCGATGCGCCGGCCGGGTGACAGCGCCGCCATGGTCGGCTCCAGCCCCGCCGCGCCGGTGATCGCGGCGATCACCACGTCCGCGGACAGGTTCGCCGCGGCGAGCAGACCCTCGCGCCCGGCGGCGGCCTCGATCCCGGTACCCGCAAGCGCGTCCTTCAGTTCGCGATAGCTTGCCGCGTCCGCGACCACCGCGAGCTTGGCGCCGAACTCGCGCGCCAGAACGCTAAGCTTCTGCGCGTCGCGCTTGGCCGTAAGCGCGCCTATTTCGTAGCGCGCCCCCCGGCGCAACAGATCGAGCGCGCTCGCGCCGATCGAGCCCGTGGCGCCGAGAATGCTGACCCGCGTTTTTGCGCCGCTCACCATTGCAGGAGTCCCTGCCCCGGGGCAGCCACGCCTGAGCGCAGAATTCCAAAAATCGCGGCGGCGAGCGCCGCGGCGATGAACCCGTCGAGCCGGTCCATGATGCCGCCATGGCCGGGAATGAGCCCGCCGGCATCCTTCACGCTGAACTGCCGCTTGACCCAGGACTCGAATAGATCGCCGAGCTGGGCCACGACCGACACCGCCAGCGCCACGAGGAAATGGATCGCACTGAACTCGAAACGCATCACTGCAAGAAGTGCGATACCGCCCGCGATACCGGCGAGCGCGCCACCGATCGCGCCGGACCAGGTCTTGGCCGGGCTGATTCTCGGCGCGAGCTTCGGCCCGCCGAAATAACGGCCAGAGTAAAGTGCGGCCACGTCCGTAGCCCACACCGTCGCGAACAGGAACAGAACCGCGACGAGCCCGAGCCGCGCGTCACCGCGCAGGACTATGACGGGGACCAGCAACGCAGCCGCGTAGAGCACGCCGGCGGCGCTCCAAACCGGCGGCCGCGCGAAGATCGCAACCGCGACAGCACCGGCGACAATCCAAAGCAACGCGACCAATGGCGCGCCGAAACCAAGCGAAATCGCCGCTCCCGCGAGCCCGGCGCCGCCAAGTGCGAGCGCAGCGTTACGCGGCGCGGCTCCGACCAGCGCGTTCCATTCCCAAAAGATTCCGCCGCATGCAGCGGCCCAGAACAGCAGGAACAGCGGCCCGCCAAGAATGGCCACGCCGAGCGCCAGCAATCCGAGAATGACCGCGGAGACGATCCGTTTGCCGTGCGCAGCGATGGCGCGCTCCGCCACGGCGGCGCTCACGATCCCGCGCTGGCTTTGAGGCCGCCGAAGCGGCGTTCGCGGCGGCGAAACTCGTCGATCGCGGTCTCCAGCGCGGCGCGATCGAAATCCGGCCAGTGGATCGGGAGAAACACGAACTCCGCGTAGGCCGACTGCCAAAGCAGGAAATTCGAGATCCGGAGTTCGCCGCTGGTGCGGATCACCAGATCCGGATCGGGCAGTCCCGCCGTATCGAGATGCCGCTCGAACACGGCCATATCGACGTCGGCCGGATCGAGGCGGCCCGCCCTCGCCTCCTCGGCGATGCGCGCGGCGGCGCGCGCGATCTCCTGCCGGCCGCCGTAATTGAAGGCGACCACCAGCGTGAATTTCTCGTTTTCGCGCGTGAGATTCTCGGCCTCCGCCAGCAGCGACAGGATTTCAGCATCGAGACCGGCACGGTCGCCGATCACGCGCACGCGCACGCCTTTGCCATGCAGCTCTGCCAGATCGTTGCGTACGAAGCGCTTGAGCAACCCCATCAGGTCGCTGATTTCGTCCGGCGGCCGCGACCAGTTCTCGGCGCTGAAGCTGTAGATGGTGAAGACCTTGATGCCGAGATCGCCCGCGGCCCGCACCGCCTGGCGCAGCGCCTCGACCCCGCGCCGGTGGCCCTCGCGCCGCGGCAAGCCGCGCGCGGCGGCCCAGCGCCCGTTGCCGTCCATGATGACGGCGACATGCAATGGAGCGCCGGACGAGTCTTCCGGCCGTGGGGCGTCGTGATCGGTCATGGGGTCGGTCCGTCCTGGCTCAGACGGACATGATTTCCTTTTCCTTCTGTCCGAGCGTCTGGTCGATCTCGTGGATCGTCGCATCGGTCGTCTTCTGCACGTCGATTTCGTGGCGCTTGATCTCGTCCTCGCTGACGTGGCCTTCCTTCTGCAGCTTCTTCAGATTGTCGATCCCGTCGCGCCGCACGTGGCGTGCGGCGATGCGGGCGGTCTCGGCGTACTTGTGGGCGAGCTTGACCAATTCCTGGCGGCGCTCCTGATTGAGCTCAGGAATACGGAGCCGGATGACCTCGCCCTCGGTCTGCGGACTGAGGCCGAGATTGGCGTCGCGGATCGCCTTGTCCACCGCCTTCACGTTCGAATGGTCCCAGACCTGGATCGAGATCATGCGCGCCTCCGGCACGCTGACGCTGGCGACCTGATTGAGCGGCATCTTCTGTCCGTAGGCCTCGACTACGACCGGATCGAGCAGATGCGCGGAAGCTCGCCCGGTGCGAAGCCCGCCGAGTTCCGTCTTCAGCACGCCGACCGCGCCCTGCATGCGGCGCTTGATATCGGCGAGGTCGAAGGTTCCTGCTGCCATGATTCACCTCGTCGAGAATGGGATCGGATCGCGCAAGACTTATGCGCCCAAGTGTTGCGCGCTTATGGCGCGACCGTCGTCGCCTTACCCTCTCCGCGTATCGCGGCGGAAATGGCGCCCTTTTCGCGGATCGAGAACACGATGATAGGCAAGCCGGCCTCGCGGGCAAGCGCGAAGGCGGAAGCGTCCATGACCTTGAGATCCCGCGCTAACGCCTCGTCGTGGCTCAGCTTTTCGAAGCGCTTGGCCTTCGGGTAGCGCTTGGGGTCGGCATCGTAGACGCCATCGACCCCGGTGGCCTTGAACACTGCCTCGCAACGCAGCTCGGCCGCGCGCAGCGTGGCGCCGGTATCGGTGGTGAAATAGGGATTTCCGGTGCCGCCGGCGAGCACGACGATCCGGCCGGCGGAGAGATGCTTCAGCGCGCGCTGGCGCGAATAGGGCTCGCACACGCTAGCCATGCGGATCGCCGAGAGCGTGCGCGCGGGCGCCCCGGCTTTCTCGATTGCGGCTTCGAGCGCGAGCGCGTTCATCACGGTCGCCAGCATGCCCATCTGATCGGCGGTGGCGCGGTCGATGCCGGTGCCGGCGAAATTAGCCCCGCGCAGGAAATTTCCGCCCCCGACCACGACGGCGATCTGCACGCCGAGCCTCTTCGTTTTGGTGAGATCGGCGGCGATGCGGGCGAGCGTCGGGGCGTGGAGCCCGAACGGCTCCTCGCCCATCAGCGCCTCGCCCGACACCTTGACGAGGACGCGGCGATAGCGGGGCTTGCCCATGCGACGGTTTCCGGGAGTTCAGTTCGCCTTCGCGGCCGCGACCGCAGCCACCTCGGCGGCGAAATCCTGCTCCTGCTTCTCGATTCCTTCGCCTAGAGCGTAGCGCACAAAGCCCTTGATGGCGACCGGAGCGCCGATCTTGCCCTCGGATTCCTTGACCGCCTGGGCCACCGATTTCGCGGGGTCGTGGATATAGGCCTGATCGGCGAGGCAAACCTCCTTGTAGAAGGTCTTCAGCCCGCTCTCGACGATCTTCTCGACCACGTTGTCGGGCTTGCCGGTAGCCTTGGCCTTGTCGGCGAGCACGCCGCGCTCGCGCGCGACCACCGCCGGATCGATGCCCTTGGCGTCGACCGAGAGCGGGCTCGCGGCCGCCACGTGCATCGCGATCTTGCGCGCGAGCTCTACCAGCTCTTCCTTGTTGCCCTTGGACTCGAGCGCCACCAGCGTCCCGATTTTGCCGAGCCCCTCGGCCACTGAATTGTGCATATAGAGGCCGATCGCGCCCTCCTTCACTTCGAGGACAGCCGCGCGGCGCAGTGTCATGTTCTCACCGATCTTGGCGATCGCCGCCGTCAGCGCCTCGGCGACGGAAAGATTTCCGACCTTCGCCGCCTTGATTTTCTCGACGTCGGTCCCGACCCGCGAAGCGACCTGCGCGATCATCTTCACCAGGCCCTGGAACTCCTCGTTGCGAGCGACGAAGTCGGTCTCGGAATTCACTTCGACCAGCACGCCCTTGCCGCCTTCGACGACGGCGCCGATCAGGCCCTCGGCCGCGATGCGGCCGGCCTTCTTCGCGGCCTTCGAGAGTCCCTTTTTGCGCAACCAGTCGACCGCGGCCTGGATATCGCCCTTGGTCTCGGCGAGCGCCGTTTTGCAATCCATCATGCCGACGCCGGTGAGCTCGCGCAGCTCCTTCACGAGATTCGCCGTGATTTCAGCCATGGTTCACTCGGTCTCGGCGGCGAGCTTCTTGGCCGCCTTGATCCAGCCTTCCATGCGCGCGGGCAGACCGACCATATCGCCGATCTTGGCCGCGTCCGTCTTGCCGAGCGAGGCGATCTGCGAGAAGTGGAAAATGCCGATCTCGGTGAGTTGCTTCTCGATGTCCGGGCTGATGCCGTGAATTTTCTTGAGGTCGTCGGGCGGCCCGTGCGGGCCCGGCAGCGGCTCGAACTTCTCCCATTCGGCCTTCGGCGCTTCGATAATGGACTCGACCGGCGGCTTCTCGGCGGCGCCCAGATCGACCCCCGCCTCGCCCTGGGCGCGCGAGATGCCGTCGATCGCAGCTTTGGCGACCAGATCGCAATACAGAACGATCGCCCGTCCCGCGTCGTCGTTGCCCGGGATCGGAAACGTGATGCCGTCCGGATTGGAATTGGTGTCGATGATGGCCGCGACCGGAATATTGAGGCGCCTGGCCTCCTTGATCGCGATTTCTTCCTTGTTGGTGTCGATCACGAACAACAGGTCCGGAACCCCGCCCATGTCGCGGATGCCGCCGAGCGAGCGCTCGAGCTTTGCCTTTTCGCGCGCCATCGTGAGCCGCTCTTTCTTGGTGTAAGCGGCGCCGGCGTCGGTTCCGATCATTTCCTCGATCTTCTTCAGACGCGCGATCGAGTTCGAGATCGTCTTCCAGTTGGTCAGCGTGCCGCCGAGCCAGCGCGAATTGACGTAGTACTGCGCGCTGCGCTTGGCCGCGTCGGCGATGCCTTCCGAGGCTTGCCGCTTGGTGCCGACGAACAGAATGCGGCCGCCCTTGGCGACCGTATCGGCGATCGCCTGCAGCGCGCGCGCCAGCAGCGGCACGGTCTGGGCGAGATCGATGATGTGGATGTTGTTGCGGGTGCCGAAGATGAACGGAGCCATCTTCGGATTCCAGCGGTGCGATTGATGACCGAAATGAACGCCAGCTTCCAAAAGCTGGCGCATGCTGAAGTCGGGCAGCGCCATGTTTCCTTCTCCGGTTAGCCTCCGCGGACCGAGCCAGGCGTTTGCCCAGCACCGGATGCCGCCCTGTCTCCAGGGAAGCGAGTCCGCGTGCGAGATGGCGCGCTTATAGGGGCCGGGGGCAGAGGGTGCAAGCAAGACGGTGCCTCATGCCGACCGCGGTCCTGCCGAACGCACAAAGTAAGCCGCAGGAAAACAACGACAATTCATCATTGTCGGCTAACCAGACCAGAAGCTCGTCAAATACGAGCATCAACATGATTATACAATCTGCTAACGGCACCATCTTAGGATCGAGGCCAGCCCCAAAGCCGAGCGGTCTAACAGCGCGAGCGACGTTGCAAAGATGACAGCACGATTGACCGCAACTATTTCCAAGCGACGAATTTGGCCGTGGGTTATCGCGACATTGGCAGCCTTGTTGCTGTTTCTGCCTGCTAAGGACATTAGCCAACGAGTTGCCGCCCAATATTTCGTCGGCCCATGGCAGGACTCTTGCTCCTTTGGTCCAGTTTCAAACGGCCGTTATCGCGAGCTGCTAGCGGAGGCGAAACGTCGCCAAGGGTCCACGTGGCCTCCGTTCCACTTCGAACCAAATCGCGGTTCAGCGCCTTCCACCGTCCTTGAGCAAAGGTTCGCAGAACTCACGCGTGGCATGGTGTCGGTGCATGAGCGTCTTGCAGCATCGCACGCAATTTTGCGAGCACACGGGGCTATCTATTTGACTAGTTATCCAGATGCAGCGACGCCAATTGACAAGATTGATCGCGGTCTTGTTCTCGGCTACGTCCACAATCGGTCGTTCAACGTTTTTGAGCTTTATCTCCCTCGTGATCGATTTTATGTGAGATTTTGGGCCCAGCGCTCGGGTTCAATGGATGTTGGAGAGTATCGGCGCGACTTTGCGTCAAACGAGTTCTCTTTTCATTACAGCAGGCCAAACCTGTTTTATGACACCGGCGAGCAACCGGGCTCTGAAGTTAATCCTTGGTGCCCACCCGTTCCGAGCGAGCAGTGGGCGGAAAAATTTCTAGAGTCGTTACGAGCCACGACGATCAGATAAAAATTCGACTACTTTCCCACTTTCAAATCTCCTGCACCGCGACCACGCCGGCGAGCGCGCGCACGGCGCCGGCCACCTGCGGCGAGATCGCGTAGCGGCCGGGCAGCTTGATCTCGACCGCGGACCCTTCCGCGAGCTGCACCACGACGCTCACCTCGCCGGCCCCTTCGCCCTTGCCATTGCCGCCGTTCAGGCGCTTGGCCAGCAACTCGATCGGCTCGGCGGAATTCAGGATCACCCGCAGGCCGCGCTGGTTGCGCGCGGCGACGCTATCGAGCGCCTCGACGTTATGGACGCGCACGCGCACGTCCTCGCCCTGCAGCTCGGCTCCGACCTGCAGCAGCACCGCGGCCCCCGGCTCCAGGATGTCGCGAAACTGCGCCAGCCCCTCCTGGAAGATGACCGCCTCGAAATGCCCGGTGGGATCGGAGAAGCCGAGGATGCCGATCTTGTTCCCGGTCTTGGTGCGCCGCTCGACGCGCGACACGACGCTGGCGGCGAGCCGGCCCGCGCTGACGCCGTTCCGCACCGCCTTGGCGAATTCGATCCAGGGCTGCACCTGCAGCCGCTTGAGCGCCGTCGCGTAGTCGTCGAGCGGATGGCCCGAGAGGAAATAGCCGACCGCCTCGTATTCGCGCTTGAGCCGCTCGGCCGGGAGCCACGGCTCCAGCTCCGGAATCCGCAAGGCGGCCTTGGCGCTGCCGCCGCCGAACAACTCGTTCTGGCCGGTGGCCGCGTCCGAGCCCGCGCGCTGCGCGAGCCCCATCATGCCTTCAACCGCCGCGAATGCCCGCGCGCGGTTGGGCTCCAATTCGTCGAACGCACCGGAGGCGGCGAGACTTTCCAGCGTGCGCTTGTTCACCGCGCGGGAGTCGATGCGCGCCGCGAAGTCGGCCAGATCCGCGAACGGCCGCTCGCTCCGCGCTGTCACGATGGCGTCGACCGCGTGCGCGCCGACGCCTTTGAGCGCGGCCAACGCATAGACGATGGCGCCATCGACCGCCGCGAACTCGCGGCCCGAGCGGTTGGCCGACGGCGGCACCACCTTGATCTTCAGCCGCTCCGCCTCGCGGCGGAACTCGGCGAGCTTGTCGGTGTTGGAAATATCGAGCGTCATCGAGGCGGCAAGAAACTCGACCGGATAATTCGCCTTGAGATACCCGGTTTGATAGGCGACCAGCGCATAGGCCGCCGCGTGGCTCTTGTTGAAGCCGTAATCGGCGAAGCGCTGCAGCAGATCGAAAATCGCGTCGGCATGATCGCGCTCCACCCCGCGCTCGACCGCGCCGGAGACGAAGCGGCTGCGCTGGGCGGCCATTTCCTTGCGGATCTTCTTGCCCATCGCCCGCCGCAGCAGATCCGCCTCGCCGAGCGAATAGCCGGCGAGGATCTGCGCGATCTGCATCACCTGTTCCTGATAGATGATGACGCCGAAGGTTTCCTTCAGCACCGCCTCGATCTTGGGGTGGATATAGTCGGGCTTTTCCTGGCCGTGCTTGCGCGCGTTATAGGTCGGGATATTGGCCATCGGGCCTGGCCGGTAGAGCGCCACCAGCGCGATGATGTCGTCGAAGCGGTCCGGCCGCATCTCCACCAGCGCCCGGCGCATGCCCTGACCTTCGATCTGGAACACGCCCGCGGTCTCGCCGCGCGCGAGCAGCTCGTAGGTTTTCTTGTCGTCGAGCGGCAGCGCGTTGATGTCGATCTGGATGCCGCGCTCGGCGAGCAGGCGCTTGGCCGTCTCCAGCACGGTCAGCGTCTTCAGCCCAAGGAAGTCGAACTTCACCAGCCCCGCGGCCTCGACCCATTTCATGTTGAACTGGGTCACCGGCATGTCCGATTTCGGATCGCGGTAGAGCGGCGTCAGCTCCACCAGCGGCCGGTCGCCGATCACGATGCCGGCGGCGTGCGTCGAGGCGTGGCGGTAGAGCCCCTCGAGCTTCAGCGAGATATCGAACAGCCGCGCCACGCGCTCGTCCGAAGCGGCCGCTTCCTGCAGCCGCGGCTCGCCCTCGATGGCTTTCGCGAGCATCACGGGCGCCGCCGGATTGTACGGCACCAGCTTGGTGAGCTTGTCGACCTGCCCGTAGGGCATTTCCAGCACGCGCCCGACGTCGCGCAGCACGGCGCGCGCCTGCAGCGTGCCGAAGGTGATGATCTGCGCCACCTGGTCGCGGCCATAGCGCTCCTGCACGTAGCGGATCACCTCGTCGCGCCGGTCCTGGCAGAAGTCGATGTCGAAGTCCGGCATCGACACGCGCTCCGGGTTGAGGAACCGCTCGAACAGCAGCCCGAAGCGGAGCGGATCGAGATCGGTGATGGTCAGCGCATAGGCCACCAGCGAGCCCGGCGCCCGAGCCGCGCCCCGGCCCGACCGGGATGCCGCGATTTTTCGCCCACACGATGAAGTCGGCGACGATCAGGAAGTAGCCGGCGTATTTCATGCCGGCGATGACCTCGAGCTCGAAGGCTAGCCGGTCGCGGTATTCCTGCTCGGCTAGGCCGGGCGCGAAACCGTGCGATTTGATCCGCGCGGCGAGCCCCGCCTCCGCGCGCTTCTTCAGCTCCTTGCCCTCGTCGGCGGCTTTGTCGCCGACCGTGAAGCGCGGCAGGATCGGATTTCGCGTCTTCGGCCGGAACGCGCAGCGCTTGGCGACCTCGACGCTGGCCTCGATCGCCTCGGGCAAATCGGCGAACAGTTCCGCCATTTCGAGCCGCGTCTTGAAGCGGTGCTCGGGCGACATCTGGCGCCGGTCGGTCTCGGCCACCACCCGTGCCCTCGGCGATGCAAATCAGCGCGTCGTGCGCCTCGTAATCCTCGCGGGTCGCAAAAAACGGCTCGTTGGTCGCGACGATCGGAAGACCGGCCTCGTCGGCGAGTTCGAGTAGCGCCGGCTCGACCGCCCGTTCGCTCTCCAGACCGTGGCGCTGGATTTCAACATAGAGACGGCGATCGAATATCGCCTCGAGCTTGCCGAGCCGTGCCCGCGCAAGCTCCGGCTTCTCCGCCGCGATCATTCCGTCGATCGGGCCATCCGGCCCGCCGGTGAGCGCGATCAGGCCGTCCGCGTGCGCCGCCAGCCAGTCGGCTGTCACATGCGGCGCCGTCTCGGGCTCGACCTCGAGGAAGCTCTTCGACACCAGTGCCATGAGATTCCGGTAGCCGTCCTCGTTGGCGGCGAGCAGCACGATGCGCGGCAGACGCATCACGCGCGCGCCGTTGGTGCCCGCGGGCTCGTCGCCGAACACGACCGCGAGCGCGCAGCCGATGATTGGCTGGATGCCGGCTTCGGCCAGCTTTTCCGAAAACTCCAATGCCCCGAACAGGTTACCGGTGTCGGTGAGCGCCAGCGCCGGCTGCCGGTCAGTAACCGCCAGCTCCGAGAGGCGCGCGATCGGCAGCGCGCCCTCCAGGAGCGAATAGGCGGAATGGACGTGCAGATGGACGAAGCCGGGATCGGCCAAGACGGTCTCCGATTCTCGCGATCCGTAGGATGGGCGCTAGAGGCCGATCCAGTCCAGCGCTGTCGCACTCGAACGGCGACGCCTGTGAAGAGCGGTCAGATCAACTCTTCCAGCTTGCCTTCGCGGATCGTGACGCGGCGGGTCATGCGGTCGGCAAGATCGAGGTTATGGGTCGCGATCACCGCCGCGAGCCCGGAGGCACGCACGAGCTTCTCCAGCGTCCCGAAAACGTGCTCCGCCGTATGCGGATCGAGGTTCCCGGTCGGCTCGTCGGCCAAAAGGATACGCGGTGCGTTGGCGACCGCGCGCGCCAGCGCGACCCGCTGCTGCTCGCCGCCCGAGAGCTCCGCCGGCCGGTGATCGAGCCGTTTCCCGAGCCCGAGGAAATCGAGCAGCTCCATCGAGCGCGTGCGGGCCTCGCGCTTGTCGAGTCCGAAAATCATCTGCGGCAGCATGACGTTCTCGATCGCGGAAAACTCGGGCAACAGATGATGCGCCTGATAGACGAACCCGATGTCGGCGCGGCGAATGGCGGTGCGCTCGGCATCGCCGAGCCGCGTCGTGGCCTGCTCGCCGATCCATACCTCGCCCGCGTTCGGCTCCTCCAGGAGTCCGGCGATATGCAGCAGCGTGGATTTTCCCGCGCCGGAGGGCGCGATCAGCGCCACCGACTCGCCCGGCCATACCGAGAGCGTCACCCCGGAAAGGATCTCAAGAATTTCGTCGCCCTGGCGATAGCGCCGCTCTATGGCCTCAAGGTGAAGGGCGGGCGATTCCTCGGCCATGCGCTCACTCGTAGCGAAGCGCCTCGACCGGGTCGAGGCGCGCCGCCCGCCAGGCGGGATAGGCGGTGGCGGCGAACGACAGCACCAGGGCCATCAGCACCACCGCCGTCGTTTCGGTCGAGTCGATCGTGGCCGGGAGCCGGCTCAGATAATAGAGTTCCGGCGAAAACAGCTCGGTGGACAAGAGCCACGAGATGCCGCGCCGGATCGCTTCGATATTGAGGCAAACCACGAGCCCGAGCGCGAAACCGACGATCGTGCCGACCACCCCGATGCTCGCGCCGGTGACGAAGAATACGCGCATCACCGCCCACTTGGTCGCGCCCATGGTGCGCAGGATCGCGATGTCCTGGCCCTTGTCTTTGACCAGCATGATCAGGCCCGAGACGATGTTGAGCGCGGCCACCAGCACGATCAAAGTCAGGATCAGGAACATCACGTTGCGCTCGACCTGCAGCGCATTGAAGAACGTGGCGTTGCGCTGCCGCCAATCGACGATGAACACCGGCCGCTCGGCCGCGTCGGCGACGAGCCGTCGAAACTGGACGATCGCGTCGGGATTGTCGGTATAGACCTCGATGGCGCTCACGTCGTTGGGCCGGTTGAAATAGGCCTGCGCTTCGACCAGCGGCATGAACACGAAAGTCGCGTCGTATTCCGACATGCCGACCTCGAACACGGCCGCGACCTTGTAGGTCTTGATCCGCGGCGTGGTGCCCATCGGCGTGACCGCGCCGCGCGGCGCCACCAGCGTCACCTGATCGCCGGCGCGCACGGAAAGGGAATTGGCAAGCCGCTTCCCGATCACCACGCCTTGCCCACCGTCGAAGCCCTCGAGCGAGCCGGTGCGGATATTCGGTCCGATGCCCGGCAGGCGCTTCAAGTCCATTTCCCGATAGCCGCGCACCAGCACGCCGCCCGCATGAAACGGCGACGAGGCCAGCGCCTGGCCCTCCACCAGCGGCACAGCGAGCACGACGCCCTTCACGCCCGAGATTCGCTCCGCCACTTTGGCGAAATCGGTGAGCGGCTGCTCGATCGGCTGGATCAGCATGTGGCCGTTGAGGCCGAGGATCTTGGACAGGAGTTCCTTGCGGAAGCCGTTCATCACCGCCATCACGATGATGAGGGTGGCGACGCCGAGCATGATGCCGAGGAACGAGAACCCGGCAATGACCGAGATGAAGCCTTCCTTTCGCCGCGCGCGCAGATAGCGCAGCGACAGCATCCATTCGAACGCGGAAAAGGGGGCGGTACCGGTTTTCGCGGCCATAGCGGAATTCCTTTCAGCCCTTGAGGCGGGCGACCGCCTCGCCGAGCGCGACCTGCTCGCGCGCGCCCCCCGCGCGCCGCTTGATCTCCACCTTGCCTTCGGCCAACCCCTTCGGCCCGACGATCAACTGCCAGGGCAATCCGATCAGATCCATGGAGGCGAATTTCGCCCCCGGCCGCTCATCCGAGTCGTCATAGAGTACGTCGATTCCGGCTGCTTCAAGATCACGATAAAGCGTCTCACAGGCGCCATCCGTGGCCTTATCCCCTTGTTTCAGGTTCAAAAGCCCCACCCGGAACGGCGCGATCGGCTCGGGCCACACGATGCCGTTCTCGTCGTGGCTGGCCTCGATGAGGGCCGCCACCAGCCGCGACGGCCCGATGCCGTAGGAGCCCATGTGCACCGGGTGCATGGCCCCGTCCGGCCCGGCCACCGTCGCCTTCATCGGCTCCGAATACTTGGTGCCGAAATAGAAGATGTGGCCGACCTCGATGCCGCGCGCCGAAACCTGCTTTTCGCCCGGGACTTTCGCGAACGCCGCCGCGTCGTGCTTCTCCGAAGTCGCGGCATAGAGCGCCGTCCATTGGTCGACGAGCTTGGCGAGCCCTGCCCGGTCCTCGAAATTCACCTTTTCGTCGGGCACCTCGTAGCCGAGATAGTCGCGGTGACAAAACACCTCGCTCTCGCCGGTCTCCGCGAGAATAATGAACTCGTGCGACAGATTTCCGCCGATCGGCCCGGTGTCCGCAACCATCGGGATCGATTTCAGCCCGAGGCGAGCGAACGTGCGCAGGTAGGCGACGAACATTTTGTTATAGGAATGCCGCGCGCCGTCGGCGTCGAGATCGAAACTGTAAGCATCCTTCATCAGAAACTCGCGCGCGCGATAGACTCCGAAGCGCGGCCGCACTTCGTCGCGGAATTTCCACTGGATGTGATAGAGATTGAGCGGCAGCTGCTTGTAGGATTTCACCGAGGCGCGGAAAATCTCGGTGATCATCTCCTCGTTGGTCGGCCCGTAGAGCATGTCGCGCTCGTGCCGGTCCTCGATCCGGAGCATTTCCTTGCCGTAGACGTCGTAGCGCCCGCTCTCCCGCCACAAGTCGGCAGGCTGGATCGTGGGCATCAGCATTTCGATGGCGCCCGAGCGGTCCTGCTCCTCGCGCACGATCCGGCAGACCTTGGCGAGCACGCGCTGGCCGAACGGCAGCCAAGCATAGATGCCGGCCGCCTCCTGACGGATCAGGCCCGCACGCAGCATCAGCCGGTGCGAGACGATCTCCGCTTCCTTGGGGGTCTCCCGCAGGATCGGCAGGAAATAACGGGAAAGGCGCATGGAATTCCGACTCAATGCTCCGCCGCCGCGCAGTACTTGGCACTGAACGCAGAACCCCCGCAATTGACAAGAGTAGGAATTACAGGGGCTTGCGCGTCTCCGTTGATAATGGCCCAAGCCCTTTGCTGCGTCGCAAGAGTGACAGCCCTATTCGCGCAGGCTAGCGTTATTTGTTGGGAGTGGGCCAGCGTTCGTCGGTCTAGCCCAAGTCTCGGGAGGAACATCCGCTCCGGCCGGCAGCGCCGCAAGGCAGCGCCGGTGCAGAGAAAGCGAAACAGAGTGGATCGGAATGGGCGAGCGAAAGCTCGCCCATTTTCGTTGGCTCAGCGCTTGAGGATCGTGAACGGCAGCGGGAAATCCTCGAGCCGCAAGAACCCCGAGGCGAACGCCCAATAACCCGCGCCGAATAAGACCGCCGAAATGATCGTGGTCGCGATCGCCTTGGCCAAGAGCCGCGGCCGTACCGGCGCGCCTGGATCGGTGCCGGACGCCATGCCCGGCTCCTCGTGTTGCGAGCGGATGCCGAACGGCAGGATCGCGAACAGCACAAGCCACCAGACCAGGAAATAGACCGCGATGGAGACGGAGAGGCTCATGCCTGCTCCAGTTCGATCAGCGTGCCGCAGAAGTCCTTCGGGTGCAGGAACAGCACGGGTTTGCCGTGCGCTCCGATCTTGGGCTCGCCGTCGCCGAGCACGCGCGCGCCCTCGCGCTTCAGTCGGTCGCGCGCGGCGCGGATATCGTCGACCTCGTAGCAGATGTGATGGATGCCGCCGTCGGGATTGCGCTCGAGGAATTTCGCGATCGGCGAATTCTCGCCGAGCGGTTCGAGCAGTTCGATCTTGGTATTCGGCAGCGTGACGAACACGGTGGTGACGCCGTGCTCCGGTTGCGGCACCGCCTGCGACACGGCGCCGCCGAGCTTATCGCGGTAGAGCGCCGACGCGGCGGCGATGTCCCTCACCGCGATGGCAACGTGATTGAGCCGGCCGATCATGCTTGTTCCCGGCTCTCTTATAATCTCGCTCAGGTTCCCGGTCCAACCTGCTGCTTCGGCTCGGTCGAAGCGATCCAAATTCCCACGAACACCGCGGCGATGCCGAAAACCAGGTTGAGCCCGATCGGCTCGCCGAGCAGGATCGTTGCCAGGATCGCCGCGGCGACCGGATTGATTGTGAGCGTGTTGGCGACGCGCGTCGCCGAGGCGTGCTGTAGCCCGAAGACCCACAGATAGAAGGCGGCAGCGCCGCCGAACAGGGCGAGGTAGCCGATCGCGCCCCATTGCGGCGCGCCGAACGTGGCGGCGGCCGCAAAGCCGCCCGTAGCGGCGGCGATCACCACGAGCGCGGCCGCGCCGATGCCCATGCTCGCTGTAATGAAGCCAAGCGGGCTCGATCGCGCGATGACCGGCTGCGACCAGACCGTGTAGAAAGCCATGCACAGGGTGGCGACGATCATCAGGAGATCGCCGCGCCAAGCCCCCTCCGGGGCGGCTGCGAGCCCCGACAGCAACGCCGCCGCGACGCCCGCCATCGCGATGAGCACGCCCAATGTCTTGCGCGCGGTCATCGACTCGGTGCCGAGCAGCGCGGCCACCACCATCGTCATCAGCGGCAGGGTGGAAAGCGCCAGCGTGCCGCGGGCCGCGGTCGTATGGCTCAGCGAGATATTGTAGACGACGAAAAAAAAGGCAAAGAACAAGAAGCCGAGCGACGTGACGCCGATCCAGTCCCGCCCCGCCGGCCAGCGGCTGCGCGTGAGCAGCGCGATCGGCAACAGGAACAGGAACCCGATCCCGAACCGAAACGCGGCGAGCGTGATCGGATCCACATCGTCGATTACGTAGCGGGTCACCGCCGCGGCCATGCCGCCGAATACGCTCGACAGCACGGCGGCAAGCACGCCGACCCGTTCGTTCTTCGCGGAGATTTGTTCCGGCATCGCGGGACGCCTCGGAGGCGCTCCCGCGTCTCCAGCCACGGCACTACCTATAGCTGCAATACCATAACTTGGCACAGGGGCTTCTTGCCCCAGGCCGCGCCGATTTTGCCGCGCACCATGCGCTGAATCGCTTCCTCGACCGCGTCGGGGTCGCGCCGACGCGCCTTGGGCATGGAACGGATGGCCTCGTCGATGGCCTCAAAAACGATCTCTTCCATGGACTTGCCGCCGGCCGCTTCCGGCAACCCCGCGAACTCGACGATCGGATCGCCCGCCAGTTCCCCACGCCCGCCGAGCGCCAGCGCCACCGAGACGACTCCGGCGAAGGCGAGCTTGCGCCGCTCCGAGAGCGTCTTCGACTCTCCATCGATGAGCAGGTTGCCGTCGCGATAGAGCCGCCCCGAAGGCACCTCGTCGCGCTTCTCGACCTTGCCGGGCGCGAGCCGTACCACGTCGCCATTGTAGCAGGTGAAGACTTGCGGGACGCCGAGCGAACGCGCCAGCGCCGCGTGCTCGGAAAGATGCAGCGCCTCGCCATGCACCGGCATCGCGACTTCGGGCTTGAGCCATTCGTACATCGCCGCGAGTTCGCCGAGCCGCGGATGACCCGAGACGTGCACGAGCTTCTTCCGATCCGTGATCACCTCGATGCCCTTGCGCACCATGGCGTTGACGATGCGGTTCACCGCCTTCTCGTTGCCCGGAATGGTACGCGAGGAGAAAATAAGTGTATCGCCCGCGTCTAACGCGATGGCCGGATGCTCGTCCTCCGCAAGCCGCGCCAGCGCGGCGCGCGGCTCGCCCTGGCTCCCGGTCAACAGCACCAGCACGCGATTGCGCGGCAGCGTATCATAGGCGTCGGCGCCGCGGATCTGCGGCACGCCATCGAGCAGCCCCATCTCGCGCGCGACGTTCACGATCCGCTCCATGGCGCGGCCCACGACCACGACCTCGCGGTCCGCAGCCGCCGCAGCGAGCGCCGCGCCGCGCATGCGCGCCACGTTCGAAGCGAACGTCGTGACCGCGACCCGGCCCTTGGCCGCGCGCACGATTTCGGTGAGCGACTTCACCACGTCGGATTCGGACGGCGATCGGCCTTCGCGCACGGCGTTGGTGGAATCGCACACCAGCGCCCGCACGCCCTCCTTGCCCAGCGCACGGAAGCGGGCTTCGTCGGTCGGCAGGCCGATGATCGGCGTATCGTCGAGCTTCCAGTCGCCGGAATGCACCACGAGCCCGAGCGGCGTGCGAATGGCGAGCGCGTGGCTCTCCGGGATCGAATGGGCGACCGGCACGAACTCGACATCGAACTGGCCGATGCTGACGCGCCCGCCGCTCGGCACGATCTTGATCGGGATCTGCGGCGCGCCCTCCTCCTGCTCGCGCTTGCTCGCGATCAGCGCGGCGGTGAACGGCGTCGCATAGACCGGCACCTTGAGCTTGGGCCACAGGTCGAACAGCGCGCCCACGTGATCCTCGTGGCCGTGCGTGAGCACGATGCCGACGAGGTTGCGCTTTTCCTGCTCGAGGAAACGGATGTCGGGCATGATGAGGTCGATGCCGGGCGTGGTGTCGTCGCCGAACGACACGCCCATATCGACGCAAAGCCAGCTGCCGCCCTTATCGGTGCCGATGCCGTAGAGCGCGAGATTCATCCCGATCTCGCCGACGCCGCCGAGTGGAACGAACAGCAGCTCGCGTGCTTCCTTAGCCAAGCCTCACCCACCTATGGCTAGAGGAAATACATCGCCGGCGCGGATCGTCTCGCGCACGCCGTCGGACCGCAGCAGCACCAAGCATCCGGAGGCATCGATCGCCTCGAACATGCCGCCGATCGTGCGATCCGAGAGCTTTACCTCAATGGCGCCGCCGAGACCCGTCGCGCGCATCAGCCAGGCGGCGCGGATCGCCGCGAAATTCCGCCCGCGATCCCACTCGGCAAGCCGCCGCATCATCGCTCCATCGAGCGCGGCCAGAAGCGCCGCCGGCTCGACCGCGAACCCGGCGGCATGAAGATCGATCGCCTTCAGCGCCGTGTCCTGCGGGTGATTGCGGCAATTGACGCCGAAGCCGACGACCGAAATAGTTCCGTTCGCGGCCGAGCTTCCCTCGACGAGAATTCCCGGCGAGCTTCCCGCCGTCGAGCAGAAGATCGTTCGGCCATTTGAGCGTGAGGCGAGCGGGCGCCAGACCCGCGCAGCAGTCGAGCACCGCATCGTGCAGCGCCAGCGCCGCCACGAAACAGATTTCCGGCGTGGCAGCCGCGGGCGCGATGTCGGTCAGGAGCAGGCTCGCATAGAGATTGCCCGGCTCCGACACCCATTCGCGGCCGCGCCGGCCGCGGCCCGCGGTCTGCCGCTCAGCCACGATCCAGAGCGGACCGCGCTCTCCCAGCGACGCGCGCGCGAGCGCTTCGGCATTGGTCGAGCCGAGCGTCGCGAAAGCGACGACGGGAGTGCGGCCGGTGCGCGCGGAAAATCCCATGCTCAGAAGAGCGACTGCGCCGCAGCTTGCGCCGCGGCTATGAGCGGCGCCGGATAGAGGAAGAAGAACAACACGAATACTCCGCTCACCGCGAGGACGAGGCGCAGCTCCTTCGCCATGGGCTCGAACGGCGCCTTGGGTTCGTCCATGTACATGAGTTTCACGATGCGCAGATAATAATAAGCGCCGACCACGCTGGCGACCACGCCGATCACGGCGAGCGCGAACAACCGCGCCTCGATCGCGGCGAGGAAGACATAGAACTTGGCGAAGAAGCCGGCGAGCGGCGGAATGCCGGCCAGCGAAAACAGCAGCGCGCCGAGCAGGAACGCCACCAGCGGCTGCGTGCGCGCCAGCCCCGCGAGCTCGTCGATCTCCTCGACCGCCTTGCCGTTGCGGCGCATGGCGAGGATGCAGGCGAAGGTGCCGAGCGTCATCGCCAGATAAATCGCCATATAGACCAGCACGCCCGCTACGCCAGTCGAGGTGCCAGCCGCCAGGCCCACCAGAGCGTAGCCGACGTGGCCGATGGAGCTATAGGCCATCAGCCGCTTGATGTTTCGCTGTCCGATCGCGGCGAAAGCGCCGAGCACCATGGAGGCGATCGAGAGGAAGATCACGATCTGCTGCCATTGCGGCACGATGTTGGGAAAGGCATCGATGGCGACGCGCACGAAAATGGCGATCGCCGCCACCTTCGGCGCCGCCGAGAAGAACGCCGTCACCGGCGTCGGCGCGCCCTCGTAGACGTCCGGCACCCACATGTGGAACGGCACCGCCGAGACCTTGAACGCCAGCCCCGCGAACACGAACACCAGCCCGAATATCAGCCCGATCGACGGCACCTTGACCGCCGCCGCGATGCCGGGGAACGACACGGTGCCGGTGAAGCCATAGACCAGCGACGCGCCGTACAGCAGCATCCCCGAAGACAGCGCGCCGAGCACGAAATATTTGAGCCCCGCCTCGGTCGCGCGCACGTCGTCGCGCTGGATCGCTGCCAACACGTAGAGCGAGAGCGACATCAGCTCCAGCCCGAGATAGAGCGTGATCAGGTCGTTGGCCGAGATCATGGTCATCATCCCGGCGGTGGCCGTGAGCACCAGGATGCCGAATTCGTAGCGCTCGAGCTTTTCCGCACGCAGGAAGTCGCGCGACATCAAGAGCGCGGCGGCGGAACCGACCAGCGCCAGAATTTTCATGAAGCGCGCGAACGTATCGACGATGAAGCTGCCGCCGAAGGTCTCGAGCTTCTCGCCCGGCATCATCACGACGATCACGCCGGCAGCGACCAGGATCAGCAGCGCGCCCCCGTCCACCACCGGCCCGACCCGCTCGCCGCGCAGCGCGCCGACGAACAGGAGTACGAGCGCACCCGCCAGAATGAGAATTTCCGGCGCGGCGGGCCCGAAGGCGGGAATGTACGAGGTTGATCGGCGTCATCAGTGCAACAGCGCGGCCTTGACTGGGATGAGCGCGGCCTTGGCTTGCGCCACCAGCGCGCCGACCGACGCCGCGCTGGTATCGAGGATCGGCGCCGGCCAGATGCCGAACAAGATCGTGAGCACCACGAGCGGCGCCAGGAACGCGATCTCGCGCCGGTCGAGATCGAGGATCGATTGCAGCTTCGGCTTTTCCAGCTTGCCGAAGATGATGCGGCCATAGAGCCAGAGCGCGTAACCCGCCGACAGGATCACGCCCGTGGTGGCGAGGAACGCGACCCACGTATTGACCTTGAAGGCGGCGAGCAGCGTCAGGAACTCGCCGACGAAGCCCGAGGTGCCTGGCAGGCCGACGTTCGCCAGCGTGAACACCATGAAGGCCGCCGCATAAAGCGGCATCCGGTTCACCAGCCCTGAATAGTCGGCGATTTCGCGGCTGTGCATGCGGTCATAGACCACGCCGACGCAGAGGAAGAGCGCGGCCGAGACGATGCCGTGCGAGATCATCTGGAAAATGCCGCCGTGCACGCCTTCGACGGTGAGCGTGAACAGGCCCATGGTCACGAAGCCCATGTGCGCCACCGACGAATAGGCGATCAGCTTCTTGATGTCCTCCTGCATCAGCGCCACCAGCGAGGTGTAGATGATCGCCACCACCGAGAGCGCGAACATCATCGGCGCGAAGAATTCCGACGCGTGCGGAAACATCGGCAGCGAGAAGCGGATGAAGCCGTAGCCGCCGAGCTTCAGGAGGATCGCGGCGAGGATGACGGAGCCCGCGGTCGGCGCCTCCACGTGCGCGTCCGGCAGCCACGTATGCACCGGCCACATCGGCAGCTTCACCGCGAACGACGCGAGGAAGGCGAGGAACAGCCAGGTCTGCATCTGCACCGGGAACTTGTGCGACAGCAGCGTCTCGATGTCGGTGGTGCCCGATTGCCAGTACATGGCCATCATGGCGAGCAGCATCAGCACCGAGCCGAGCAGCGTGTAGAGGAAGAACTTGAAGGTGGCGTAGACCCGCCGCTTGCCGCCCCAGATGCCGATGATGAGGAACATCGGGATCAAGCCGCCCTCGAAGAATACGTAGAACAGGACGAGATCGAGCGCGACGAATGTGCCGACCATCAGCGTCTCGAGCACCAGGAACGCGATCATGTATTCCTTCACGCTCTTCTCGATCGCCTGGAAGCTCGCCAAGATCGCGATCGGCATCAGGAACGTGGTCAGGATCACGAACGGCAGCGAAATGCCGTCGACGCCGAGGTGAAAGCGGAACGTGCCGCCGAGCCACGGCCGGTTCTCGATGAACTGGAACCCGGGATTGCCGCGGTCGAAGCCGGAAATCAGAAACAGCGACACCAGGAATGTGGCAAGCGTGGTCCACAGCGCCACATAGCGCGCGTTCTTCGCCACCGCCGCGTCGTCGCCGCGCAATACGAAGACGAACAGCGCGCCCACCAGCGGCAGGAAAACGACGACGGAGAGCACGGGCCAGGTTGCGGCCATCAGCCAGCCCCCCGTACCAGGAACCACGACACGATCGCCGCGACGCCGACCAGCATCACGAACGCATAATGATAGAGATAGCCGGTTTGCAGACGCATCACGTTGCGCGTGACATCGAGCACGCGCGCCGAGACGCCGTCCGGCCCGAAGCCGTCGATCAGCCAGCCATCGCCACGCTTCCACAGCGTCCGGCCCAGCCACTTGATCGGCCGCACCAAGAGGTAGTCGTAGATCTCGTCGAAGTACCACTTGTTCAAGAGGAAGCGGTACAGAACCTCGTTGCTGCGCGCGAGCTCGCGCGGAATCGAGGGATTGTGGATGTAGAACCAGTAGGCGAAGACGAAGCCGAGCACCATCATCGCCGTCGGCGCCGCCACCACCCACAAGGGCACGTGGTGCATCTCTTCCAGAATGCGATTGCCCGTGGCGGAGAAGATCGAGTCGCGGAAGAATTTCTCGACGCCTAGCTCGCCCGTGAAAATTCCCTTGGTGGCGAAGCCCGCGACGATGGCGCCGAACGCGAGCACGCCGAGCGGCACGGTCATCACCGGTGGGCTTTCGTGGGCGTGCTCGAGCGTGTGATGGTCGGCGCGCGATTGCCCGTGGAACGTCATGAAGATCAGCCGCCAGCTATAGAACGACGTGAGCGCGGCCGCGATCACAGTGAGCCCGAACGCGTAGCCGGCGGCGGCGTTGTGACCGGCGAAAGCCGCCTCGATGACCGCGTCCTTGGAGAAGAAGCCGGCGGTGAGCGGAAATCCGGTGAGCGAGAGCGTGCCGATCAGCATCATCGCGTAGGTGACCGGGATCACGCGCGCCAGCCCGCCCATGCGGCGGATGTCCTGCTCGTGGTGCATGGCCGTGATCACCGAGCCGGCGCCGAGGAACAGCAGCGCCTTGAAGAAGGCGTGGGTGAAAAGATGGAACATGCCGACCGAATAGGCGCCCATGCCCATCGCCACGAACATGTAGCCGAGCTGCGAGCAGGTCGAGTACGCCACGATGCGTTTGATGTCGTTCTGCACCAGGCCCACGGTGGCGGCGAAGAACGCGGTGGTCGCGCCGACGAAGGTGACGACCATGAGCGCGGTCGGCGCCAGCTCGAATAGCGGCGACAGCCGCGCCACCATGAACACGCCGGCCGTCACCATGGTGGCGGCGTGGATCAGCGCCGAGACCGGCGTCGGACCTTCCATGGCGTCGGGCAGCCAGGTGTGCAGCAGGAACTGCGCCGACTTGCCCATGGCGCCAAGGAACAGCAGGAGACAAATGACCGTTAGCGCGTCCCAGTCGTAGCCGAGGAAGTGGATATTCTTGCCGACCAGCGTCTTGGCTTCGGCGAAGATCGTCTCGTAGCCGACCGAGCCGATCATCGCGTAGAGCGCGAAAATGCCGAGCGCGAAGCCGAAATCGCCGATCCGGTTGACGATGAACGCCTTGATCGCCGCCGCGTTGGCTTCGGGCTTGTGATACCAGAATCCGATCAGCAGATAGCTCGCCAGCCCCACGCCCTCCCAGCCGAAAAAGAGCTGCACCAGATTGTCCGCCGTCACCAGCATCAGCATGGCGAAGGTGAACAGCGACAGATACGAGAAGAACCGCGGCCGGTGCGGGTCTTCGCTCATGTAGCCGATCGAATAGACGTGCACGAGCGCGGAAACCGTCGTCACCACGACGAGCATCACCGCCACCAGTGAGTCGATGCGGAGCGACCAATCGACCTGCAATCCGCCCGACGCGATCCAGGTGAACAGCCTGATGCGCGCCTCGTGGCCGAGGAAGCCCACGTCGACGAACGCGTACCAGGACAACAGCGCCGAAACGATCAGCAGCGCGCTGGTGAGGAGCTCCGCGCCGCGCGCGCCGATCCAGCGGCCGAACAGGCCGGCGACCAGGCAGCCAAGCAGCGGCAGGAAGACGATCGCCTGATACATCTCAGCCCTTCATCAGATTGATGTCTTCGACCGCGATCGAGCCGCGATTGCGGAAATAAACCACGAGGATCGCGAGCCCGATCGCGGCTTCCGCCGCCGCCACCGTGAGCACCAAGAGCGCGAAAATCTGCCCGACGATGTCGTTGAGGAACGCGGAGAACGCGACCAGATTGATGTTGACCGCGAGCAGGATCAGCTCGATCGACATCAGGATGATGATGACGTTCTTGCGGTTGAGGAATATGCCGAGCGTGCCGATCGTGAACAGGATCGCGCCGACCACGAGATAATGCGAGAGGCCGACGGTCATGACAGCCCCTGCCCCGGCTCGACCCGCTTGAGCTCGACCAACTCCGAGCGCGTGCGCGCGATCTGGCGGCCGACATCCTGGCGCTTCACGTCCTTGTGCCGCAGCGTCAGCACGATCGCGCCGATCATGGCCACCAGCAGCACGACGCCAGCGAGCTGGAAGTAGTGGATATAGGTCGTATAGAGCACGCGGCCGATAGCCTGCGTGTTGGTGACCTGATCGAGCGGCGCCATCGGCGCGCGGATCGCGCCAGCCGTCTCCGGCGCCACCACCCACGTGCCGGCCACGAGCACCAGTTCGACCAGAAAGATGATCCCGACCAGCGCGCCGACCGGCAGATATTGCAGGAAACCCTGGCGCAGCTCGGCGAAATCCACGTCGAGCATCATGACCACGAACAGGAACAACACCATGACCGCGCCGACATACACGACGATCAGGATCATCGCGAGAAATTCAGCGCCCAGCAGCAGAAATAGCCCCGCCGCGTTCACGAAGGTGAGGATCAGATACAGCACCGAGTGCACCGGATTTCTCGCCGCGATCACCATGAAGGCGGCCGCGCACGCCACGACCGCGAAGAGATAGAAGAACAGCGCTGCGACGGTCATCGTTTCACCGGTACGGCGCGTCGAGTGTGAGATTTTTTGCGATCTCGCGCTCCCAGCGGTCGCCGTTCGCGAGCAGCTTGTCCTTGTCGTAATAAAGTTCCTCGCGCGTCTCGGTGGCGAATTCGAAATTGGGCCCCTCGACGATGGCATCGACCGGGCAGGCTTCCTGGCAGAAGCCGCAATAGATGCACTTCACCATGTCGATGTCGTAGCGCGTGGTGCGGCGCGTGCCGTCGTTGCGGCGCGGCCCGGCTTCGATGGTGATGGCCTGCGCCGGGCAGATCGCCTCGCACAGCTTGCAGGCGATACAGCGCTCCTCGCCGTTCGGATAGCGCCGCAACGCGTGCTCGCCGCGGAAGCGCGGCGAGACCGGCCCCTTCTCGAACGGATAATCGAGCGTCGACTTGCGCGCGAAGAAATAGCGCATGGCGAGCCACAGCGCCGAAGCGAATTCGGCGAGGAAGATCGAGCGGGCGGCGCGGTCGAGCCTCATCTAGATCCTCATCTCGGCGCCAGCCCGGTGAAGTGCAGCACCGCCGCCACGATCACGACCATGGCGAGCGAAGCCGGCAAGAAGACCTTCCAGCCGAGCCGCATCAGCTGGTCGTAGCGATAGCGCGGCACGATGGCTTTCACCATCGAGAACATGAAGAACATGAACGAGACTTTCAGCACGAACCAGACGAAGCCCGGAATCCATGTGAACGGCGCGACCGGGAACGGCGGCAGCCAGCCGCCGAGGAACAGGATCGTGGCGAGCGCGCACATGGTCATGATCGCCACGTACTCGCCAAGGAAAAACAGCAGAAACGGCGTCGAGGAATATTCGACCATGAAGCCGGCGACCAGCTCCGATTCCGCCTCCACCATGTCGAACGGCGGCCGGTTGGTCTCCGCCAGCGCCGAGACGAAGAAGATCACGAACATCGGCAGGAGCGGCAGCCAATACCACTGGAACATGCCGAACGGCCCGGCCTGCGCCTCGACGATCTTGGTCAGATTCAGCGAGCCGGCGCACAACAGCACGGTGATGATGACGAAGCCGATCGAGACCTCGTAGGACACCATCTGCGCCGCCGAGCGCAGTGCTGCGAGAAACGGATATTTCGAATTCGACGCCCAGCCGGCCATGATCGCGCCATAGACCATGAGCGACGAGATCGCGAAAATATAGAGCACGCCCACATTGATGTCGGCGACGGCCCAACCGAGATCGAGCGGGATCACCGCCCAGGCCGCGAGCGCGAGAATTGCGGTCACCAGCGGCGCCAGCAGAAAGACGCCCTTGTTGGCGCCGGACGGAATAATCGGCTCCTTGACGACGAACTTCAGCAGATCGGCGAACGACTGCAGCAGCCCGAACGGCCCCACCACGTTCGGCCCGCGCCGCATCTGCACCGCGGCCCAGATTTTCCGGTCCGCCAGAAGCACATAGGCGACGAAGATCAAGAGCGCGACCAGCAACGCGACGCTCTGCGCCACGATGATCGCCAGCGGCCAGATCGTGCTCCAGAAGAAATCCATCGCACGTCACTCCGCCGCCTGCGGGATGCGGCCCGCCGCCAGCGCCGAGCATTCGGCCATGATCGCCGAAGCGCGCGTGATCGAATTGGTGAGATAGAAGTCGCTGACCGGCGAGCGGAACGGCGCCTTGTCGAAATTCCCGCCGAGCTCGAAGCGAGCTTCTTGATGTCGGCGCCGTCGGCCGGCGCGATCTGGTCGATGCGCCCGAGATGCGGATGCGCCTTCATCATCGCGCGGCGCAGATCGGGAAGCGTGTCATAGGGCAGCTTGGCGCCGAGCGCGTCCGAGAGCGCGCGCAGGATCGCCCAGTCCTCGCGCGCGTCGCCGGGCGGGAACGCGGCGCGGTTGGCGAGCTGCGGCCGGCCTTCGGTGTTCACGTAGATGGCGGATTTTTCCGTGTAGGCCGCGCCGGGCAGGATCACGTCGGCGCGGTGCGCGCCGCGGTCGCCGTGGGTGCCGAGATAGACCACGAACGCGCCGGCCGGCACCTCGACCTCGTCGGCGCCGTGCAGGAACAGAACATCGAGCGCGCCGGGCTTCAGCATCCCGGCGACATCGAGTCCGCCTTTGCCCGGCACCGCGCCCACATCGAGCGCGCCGACGCGCGAGGCCACCGTGTGCAGCACCGAGAAGCCGTTCCAGCCGTCCTGGATCGCGCCGACCGAAACCGCGGCCTTGGCCGCGAGCGAAAGGATCGCCGCGCCATCGGGCCGCGCCAGCGCGCCCTGCCCGATCAGCCAGATCTGCTTCTGCAGCTTCGCGGGCGCATGCTCGGCGAAAGTCGCGAGCGTCTCCGGCCCGGCGCCGAGATAGGCGTAGTCGTAGGTGAGATCGGCCTGCTCGCCGATCAATCCGATTTTCAGGCCGGCCGTGCGCCAGCGCTTGCGGATGCGCGCGTTCAGGATCGGCGCTTCCTTGCGCGGATTGGAGCCGATGATCATCAGCCCATCGGCCTGGTCGATGCCGGCGATGGTCGCATTGAACAGATAGCTCGCGCGCCCGAACGCCGGATCGAGCTTGGCGCCGTCCTGGCGGCAATCGAGATTCTCGCTCTTCAGCCGCGTCATCAGATCCTTGAGCGCGAAGGCTTCCTCGACGCTCGCGAAATCGCCGACGATGGCGCCGATGCGGTTCGGCTGCGTGGCCTTCACGCGCGCGGCGATGGCGGCGAACGCCTCGCTCCAGGTCGCGGGCCGCAGCATCCCGTTGTTCGCGCACATAGGGCTGATCGAGCCGCTGGGTGCGCAGGCCGTCCCACACGAATCGCGTCTTGTCGGAAATCCATTCCTCGTTGATGTCCTCGTGCAGGCGCGGAAGGATGCGCAGCACCTCGCGCCCGCGCGTGTCGACGCGGATGTTGCAGCCGAGCCGCGTCCATCACGTCGATCGACTCGGTCTTGATCAGCTCCCACGGCCGCGCCTGAAACGCGTAGGGCTTGGAGGTGAGCGCGCCGACCGGGCACAGATCGATGACGTTGCCCTGCAGCTCCGACTTCATCGCGTGCTCGAGGTACGTGGTGATTTCCATGTCCTCGCCGCGGCCGGTGGCGCCGAGCTCCGGCACGCCCGCGACCTCGGCCGCGAAGCGAACGCAACGCGTGCAGTGGATGCAGCGCGTCATGATCGTCTTCACCAGCGGGCCGATATATTTGTCCTCGACCGCGCGCTTGTTCTCCTGATAGCGGCTGCCGTCCACGCCATAGGCCATGGCCTGGTCCTGCAGATCGCATTCGCCGCCCTGGTCGCAGATCGGGCAATCGAGCGGATGGTTGATCAGCAGGAATTCCATCACCCCTTCGCGCGCCTTCTTCACCATCGCGGTCTTGGTGTTGACGACCGGCGGCTCGCCCTTTCGGGCCGGGTCGGCAATCGCGCACCGCCCAAGCGCACGAAGCGACCGGCTTCGGCGAGCCCACGAGCTCGACCAGGCACATGCGGCAATTGCCGGCGATCGACAGCCGCTCGTGGAAGCAGAAGCGCGGAATCTCGGCGCCCGCCGCCTCGCACGCTTGCAGCAGCGTGTATTCCGGCGGGACGTCGATCTCTTTGCCGTCGACGATGAGTCATTTCGCGTCATCCGCTCATCCACGCTCCGCCGCCACCCGAATGACGTCGTCGCCGACTTCGCCGCGCGCGGAATATTCGTCGATCCGCCGCTCGATCTCCGGCCGGAAATGGCGCAACAGCCCCTGCACCGGCCAGGCCGCGCCGTCGCCGAACGCGCAGATGGTGTGGCCCTCGATCTGCTTGGTCACGTCGAACAGCTGGTCGATCTCGCGCTTGTGCGCGCGGCCCTCGGCCATGCGCGTGAGCACGCGCCACATCCAGCCCATGCCCTCGCGGCACGGCGTGCACTGGCCGCAGGACTCGTGCTTGTAGAAATAGGCGATGCGCGCCATCGCCTTGATGATGTCGGTCGACTTGTCCATGACGATCACCGCCGCGGTGCCGAAGCTCGACTTCACCGAGAGGCAGCCGTCGAAATCCATCGGCAGCGGCTCGCACAGCGCGGCCGGCACCAGCGGCATCGAGGAGCCGCCGGGGATCACGGCGAGCAAATTGTCCCAGCCACCGCGCACGCCGCCGGCATGCTTCTCGATCAACTCGCGCAGCGGGATGCCCATCGCCTCTTCGACATTGCACATCCGCTCGACGTGGCCGGAGATGCAATAGAGCTTGGTGCCGGTGTTGTTGGCGCGGCCGATCGAGGCGAACCAGGCGGCGCCGCGGCGCATGATGTCGGGCACCTGCGCGATGGTCTCGACGTTGTTGACCGTGGTCGGGCAGCCATAGAGCCCGACATTGGCCGGAAACGGCGGCTTCAGCCGCGGCAGGCCCTTCTTGCCCTCGAGGCTTTCCAGCAGCGCCGTTTCCTCGCCGCAGATATAGGCGCCGGCGCCGTGGTGGACGTGGAGATCGAAGTCCCAGCCGTGGATGTTGTTCTTGCCGATCAGCTTGGCTTCATAGGCCTGGTCGATCGCGGCCTGCAGGCGCTTGCGCTCAAGGATGAACTCGCCGCGCACATAGATGTAGCCGGTGTTGGCGCCCATGGCGAAGGCGGCGATCAGGCAACCCTCGACCAAGAGATGCGGATCGTGCCGCATGACCTCGCGGTCCTTGCAGGTGCCGGGCTCCGACTCGTCGGCATTGATGACGAGATAACTCGGCCGGCCGTCTGACTGCTTCGGCATGAACGACCACTTGAGGCCGGTCGGGAAGCCCGCGCCGCCGCGGCCGCGTTGGCCGGATTTCTTGACCTCGTCGATGACGGCATCGCGGCCCTTTTCCAGAATCGCTTTTGTGCCGTCCCAGGCGCCACGCGCCCGCGCGCCTTCGAGGCCCCAGTCGTGGAAGCCGTAGAGGTTCTGGAAGATGCGGTCCTTGTCCGCGAGCATCATTTCTTCTCTTCAACGAGCGTAGTCGGCCCGCCGACCGGAGCGGAAAACTGCCGGTTCACTTGCGGACCGGGCTTGGGCTTCTTTCCGGCGGCGAGCTGATCGAGGATTTTCTCGAACGTCTCCGGCGTCAGATCCTCGTAATAGTCCTCGTTGATCTGGGCCATCGGCGCGTTGACGCACGCGCCCAGGCACTCGACCTCGATCCACGAAAACTTTCCGTCGGCGGTGACGTGGTGCTCGTCGCCGATCCGGTGCTTGCAGACCTTCTTCAGCTCCTCCGAGCCGCGCAGCATGCAGGGCGTGGTGCCGCAGAGCTGCACCAGGAACTCGCCGCGCGGCTCAAGAGCTGAACATTGTGTAGAAAGTCGCGACCTCGAGCGCGCGGATGTGCGGCATGGCGAGCAGATCAGCGACGTGCCGGATCGCCGGCTCCGGCAGCCAGCCGCCGGCCTGTTCCTGCGCGCGCCACAAGAGCGGAATGATCGCCGAGGCCTGCCGGCCGGGCGGATACTTCTCCATCTCGCGCTTGGCCCAAGCGAGATTCTCCGCGCTGAACGCGAAATCCTTGGGCTGCTGCTCGGCGAGACGGCGGACGCTCATCGATCCACCTCCCCGAACACGATGTCGAGCGAACCGAGGATCGCCGACACGTCCGCCAGCATGTAGCCGCGGCAGAGGAAATCCATCGCCGACAAATGCGCGAAGCCGGGCGCGCGCAGCTTGCAGCGATAAGGTTTGTTGCTGCCGTCGGCCACCAGATACACGCCGAACTCGCCCTTGGGCGCCTCGACCGCGGCATAGACCTCGCCCGCGGGCACGTGGAAGCCTTCGGTATAGAGCTTGAAGTGGTGGATCAGCGCTTCCATCGAGCGCTTCATCTCGGCGCGCTTGGGCGGCACGATCTTGTTGTCCTTCACCGATACCGGCCCCCGCCCATCGGGCGCGCGCAGCAATGGGATGCATTGTTTCATGATGCGGATCGACTGGCGCATCTCGTCCATGCGGATGAGATAGCGGTCGTAGTTGTCGCCGTTCTTGCCGACCGGAATATCGAAATCCATCTCGTTGTAGCACTCGTAGGGCTGCGCCTTGCGCAAGTCCCACGCCGCGCCCGAGCCGCGCACCATCACGCCCGAGAAACCCCAGGCCCAGGCGTCTTCGAGCTTCACGATGCCGATATCGACATTGCGCTGCTTGAAAATGCGGTTGTTCGTGAGCAAGCCCTCGATGTCGTCGCAGACCTTGAGAAATGGATCGCAGAACGCCTCGATATCGTCGACGAGCTTCTCGGGCAGGTCTTCGTGAACCCCACCGGGCCGGAAATAGGCCGCGTGCAGCCGCGAGCCCGACGCGCGCTCGTAGAACACCATCAGCTTCTCGCGTTCCTCGAAGCCCCAGAGCGGCGGCGTCAGCGCGCCTACGTCGAGCGCCTGCGTCGTGACGTTCAGCAGATGATTGAGGATGCGGCCGATCTCGCAATAAAGCACGCGGATGAGCTGTCCGCGCCGCGGCACTTCGATGCCCAAGAGCTTCTCGATGGCAAGGCAGAACGCGTGCTCCTGATTCATCGGCGCCACGTAATCGAGCCGGTCGAAATACGGGATCGCCTGGAGGTACGTCTTGTGCTCGATCAGTTTCTCGGTGCCCCGGTGCAGCAGCCCGATGTGCGGGTCCACGCGCTCCACGATCTCGCCGTCGAGCTCGAGGATGAGGCGCAGCACGCCGTGCGCCGCCGGATGCTGCGGCCCGAAATTGATCTGGAAATTGCGCAGCGCCCCGGCTTCGGCCATCACGCGGCCCCCGCTGTCGCACGCGCGCGTTTCGCCTTCTCGGCGATGCGCTCGTTGAACTTGTCGTAATTCACGATCGCGCGCTCGTGACGGCCTTCGCCGATCACTTCCACGCCGTCGTGCCCGCGCACGCGAAAGCTTACGCGCTTGCCGTCCACCGCCGTGACCTCGGCATCGACGGTGACGGTTAAACCCGCCGGCGTCGCCGCGAGGTGGCTGAAATCGACGTGAATGCCGAGGCTGCCCTCGCCGGGATCGAGATGATTGTTCAGCAGCTCGGTGCAACACCATTCGAACAGCCCGACCATGTATCCGGTCGCCAACACCGCAGGCATCGACCGGAACATCGGCGATTCCGGATAGAAGTTCGGAACCGTCTGCCGGTCGGAGACGCGAAAGCTCAAGCGGTGCTTGAGGCCGGGTTTGAGCGAGGGCTTCATCCGCCCTTCCCTTCCTTGGCCTTCTCGTCGCCGGGCAGCACGTAGTCCGTGCCCTCCCAGGGCGAGAGGAAGTCGAAGTTGCGGAACTCCTGCGCCAGCCGCACCGGCTCGTAGACCACGCGCTTCAGCGAGTTGTCCCAGCGCACCTCGACGAAGCCGGTGAGCGGAAAATCCTTGCGCAGCGGATGGCCATCGAAACCGTAGTCGGTGAGCAACCGCCGCAAGTCCGGGTGACCGGTGAACAGAATCCCGTAGAGATCGTAGGTCTCGCGCTCGAACCAGTTGGCGCCGGGAAAAACGCCGGTGATCGAAGGCACCGGCGTGTCCTCGTCGGTCTCGACCTTGATGCGCACGCGCAGGTTCCGCTTGGGCGACAGCAGGTGAACGACGACGTCGAAGCGCTTGGCGCGCGCCGGCCAGTCCACGCCGCAGAGATCGACGAAGCTGAAGAATTGGCACTTCGGATCGTCGCGCAAAAACTGCGCGACCTTCACGATCTCGCCGGCCTCGGCCTGCAGCGTGAGCTCGCCGTGCGTCAGCGCATAGCCCGTCACCGCGCCCGGAAGCGACTGCGTGACGTGCTCGCCGAGCTCGCGCAGGATTTCTTCCATGGCGGCCGCCTCAGCGTTCGATGGTTCCGGTGCGGCGGATCTTCTTCTGCAGAAGCAGCACGCCGTAGACGAGCGCCTCCGCCGAAGGCGGGCACCCGGGCACGTAGATATCGACCGGTACGATGCGGTCGCAGCCGCGCACCACCGAGTAGGAATAGTGATAATAGCCGCCACCGTTGGCGCACGATCCCATGGAGATCACGTAGCGCGGTTCCGGCATCTGGTCGTAGACCTTGCGCAGGGCCGGCGCCATCTTGTTGCACAGCGTGCCGGCTACGATCATCACATCCGACTGGCGCGGCGAGGCGCGCGGCGCGAAGCCGAAACGCTCGAGATCGTAGCGCGGCATCGAGGCCTGCATCATCTCGACCGCGCAGCACGCCAGCCCGAACGTCATCCACATCAGCGAGCCGGTGCGCGCCCACGTGATGAGATCATCGGTGGCGGTGACGAGAAAGCCCTTGTCGGCGAGATGGTCGGAGAGGCCGGCGAAATAAGGGTCGGTCGGCGCGATCCCGCCATAGCGCGGATCGACGATCTTCGGCGTGGCGGGAGCCATCAATCCCATTCGAGCGCTCCCTTCCTCCACTCATAGATAAACCCGACCGTCAGCACCGCAAGGAACACCATCATCGACCAGAAGCCGAACGCGCCGAGCTCGCCGAACGCGATCGCCCAGGGAAACAGGAACGCAACTTCCAGATCGAAAATGATGAACAGGATGGCGACCAGGTAGAAGCGCACGTCGAACTTCATGCGCGCGTCGTCGAAGGCATTGAAGCCGCATTCGTAAGCGGAGAGCTTTTCGGTATCGGGCGACCGGTAGGCGACCAGGAACGGCGCCACCATGAGCGCAAGCCCGATCGCCGCCGCCACCCCGATGAAGACGACGATCGGCAGGTAATCCTGGATCAGGGCGGTCATCAGCCTCTCGCGCGCGGCGGGGGCGCAGGCCTTGGGCGCTTCCCAAGGCGTGCCTCCCGATCTCGCATTTGCGAACAATTCGAAAGACGGTTACCGGATTAACCCACGCCTCCAGACCAAGCAAGACCGTCGGTTCTGCGGCCTCGATTACGCACAAGTTATTGCAATTTTTAGAGAATTGCCTCTCCGCCATTCGTCGCAGACCACCGCTGCGAAGACGGAGTAGAATTTCCCCGACCCAGGGAAACCTTGCCGCTTTACCAATTAACGCGATCTCGCCTTGCCAAGTCCATGTGATTCCGGCGCTTTTCGGGCGTTGCCACGCAAATCAACACGACAAAGCCCCTGTTCCATCGAATCCCTGACTCTTTTCGATTGCACTGCGGCAACTCTCTGACGGCATTGGAGGAATCACGAAATGAAAGCAACTCGGCAATCGCAATATCAGCGCCTTGGCTCCATTCTCACGGACCCGGCGAAAACCGCGCCCCGGCGCCGCAGGCTGGTGGCCGGCGCCGCCGGACTGGCCACGGTCTTCCTGCTCGCGTCCCCGCCGGCTTTCGGCGAAACCATCAATGACGGCCGCTACCCGCATCTACAGCAGCCGAATACCTACTCCGGCGGCTTCAAATATGGGCGCCGTACACGCCAGGCGCGGCGAGCGAGCACGCAAGGCTTCGCACTGTTCGGCGAGCCCGCTCTGCAAGACCGCACGCACCGTGGCTACACCCGGCAGACGGCCTCGACCGAAACTTCGTGCCTGCCGGGCTCCCTCAAGCAGGCGCTGGCCGACGTGCGCGGCCGTTTCGGCTCGATTCAAGTCGTATCGACGCACCGGCCGGGCGCTGTGATCGCCGGCAGCCATAAGCCCTCCTATCACCGGAACTGCCAAGCCGTGGATTTCCGGCCGCCCAGCGGCAAGTACGGGGCCGTCGCTGCGTATCTGAAGAACACCTGGTCGGGCGGCATCGGTACCTATGCCTCAGGCCATATCCATATCGACACCGGCCCCAGCTATCGCTGGTTCACCGGCGGCGGCCAGAAGGTGGCGCGCCGCGGGCATCGCCCCTCGGGGAGCTGACCCTCGCTTTCTCTGGAGCGGAACGCACGAAGCGCGCCTTGCGCGACGCGATGGAGCGGCGCTCAAAGCCGCAATCACCAAAAATTTACAAAAAAACAAAAACTACACACACCGGAGCAGTGACGGCGGCGCGGCGGCTCTCTTTTTTTTTTTTTTTTTTTTTTTTTTTTTTTTTTTTTTTTTTTTTTTTTTTTTTTTTTTTTTTTTTTTTTTTTTTTTTTTTTTTTTTTTTTTTTTTTTTTTTTTTTTTTTTTTTTTTTTTTTTTTTTTTTTTTTTTTTTTTTTTTTTTTTTTTTTTTTTTTTTTTTTTTTTTTTTTTTTTTTTTCTCTTTTTTTTTTTTTTTTTTTTTTTTTTTTTTTCTCTCTTTTTTTCTCTCGGCCCTCGCTTTTTTCTTCTTCTCTCTTTTTTTTTTTTTTTTCTCTTTCTTTCTCTTCTTTTTTCTTTCTTTTTCTCTTCTCTCTTTTTTTTCTCTTTTTCTTTTTCTTTTTTTTTTTTTTTCTTCTTTCTCTCTTTTTCTTTTCTCTTTTTTTTCTTCTTTTTTCTCTCTTTTTTCTTTCTCTTTTTTTTTTTTTTTCTTTTTTTTCTTTCTTTTTTTCTTTTCTTTTTTTTTTTCTTTCTCTCTTTTCTTTCTTTTTTTTTTCCCCTCCTTTTTTCTCTCTTCTTCTCTTCTCTCCCCCCCTCAGGTGTCGAACATAATGACCGAGCGCGCGAGCTCGCCGCGCTTCAGTTCGTCGAGCGCTTCGTTGACCTGCGCGAGCTTGATGCGCTGCGAAATCAGCTCGTCGAGCTTGAGCTTGCCCTGCAGATAAAAATCGACGAGCCGCGGCATATCGACCGGGAAGCGGTTCGAGCCCATCAGTGATCCCTGAATTCGCTTTTCGCTTAGAAAATCGCGGCCGGCGATCTCGATATTCACGCCGGGCGGGATCATGCCGATGATGGTGGCGGCCCCGCCCCGGCGCAGCATCTTGAACGCTTGCTCGGCTGTCGCTTTCAGCCCGATCACTTCGAAGGCGTGATGCACGCCGCCGCCGGTCATCTCGCATCACCTGCTTGACCGGATCGCCCTGGCTGCGCGTCCACCACGTCGGTGGCGCCGAAATGCTTCGCCAGATTGAGCTTCGAGCCGACCCGGTCGATGGCGATGATGCGGCCGGCGCCGGCGATCGCGGCGCCGTTGATGCGTCGAAAGTCCCACGCCGCCGCAGCCGATCACCGCGACCGTCTCGCCCGGCCGCACCTTCGCGGTATGGATCACCGCGCCGAAGCCGGTGACCACGGCGCAGCCGATCAGCGCCGCCCGGTCGAGCGGCATGTCCTTGCGCATCGAAACGCAGGCGTGCTCGTGCACCAGCATCTGCTCGGCGAACGACGAGAGATTGGCGAACTGGTTGAGCACGCCCTCCTTGCGCGAGAGCCGCGGCGTGTCGGTCGGGCGCGCGCCGCACTTCCGGGTTCACGCAGCGCGCCATGTGACCGGTGACGCAGTGCTCGCAATGGCCGCAAAAGGCGCTGAGAGGCAGGTAATAACGTGATCGCCGGGCTTGACGGTTCGCACCTCGGAGCCGACCGCCTCGACGACGCCGGCGGCCTCGTGGCCCGGCACCGTCGGCAGCGGAAACGGAAACGAGCCGTCGATGAAATGCAGGTCCGAGTGGCAGACGCCGGCCGCCACGGTGCGGATCAGCACCTCGCGCGGCCGCGGCTTGTCGATCGAGACCTCCTCGATCAACAGCGGCGTCTTCACTTCGTACAGAACCGCGGCCTTCACCCTTGCGCCCTCGCCTAGCCGACCCGGATGCAGACCTTGCCGAAATGCGCGCCAGCGGCCAGATGCTGGAACGCCGCCTTGGCCTCGTCGAATTTGAAGACGCGGTCGACCACGGGCTTCAGCTTGGTGCGCGCGATCTCCGCGTTCATGTGCTCGAACATTTCGCGCGAGCCGACGAAAATGCCGTGGATATTGGCCGACTTGCGCAGGATCGATTGCGGATTCATCTCGGCCGGACCCGCCAGCACGCCGATCACATAGATGCGTCCGCCGGTGCGGATCGCGTTGATCGAGCGCGCCAGCGTGCCGGCGCCGCCGACCTCGACCACGCGGTCGACGCCGCCGCCGTGAACTCCGTGATCGCCTTGTCCCATTCGGGCGTGGTCTTGTAATTGACCGAGGCTTCGACGCCGAGACTTTCGAGCCGCTTGCGCTTCTCGTCGCTTGAGGAGGTCGCGAATACCCGGGCGCCCACCAGCTTGGCAAACTGCAGCGCAAAGATAGACACCCCGCCGCTGCCCTGGATCAGTACCGTCTCGCCGGCGCGCAGCGGCGGCCCCTGCTCGAACAGCGCGTGCCAAGCCGTGAGCCCGGCGCAGGGCAGACACGCGGCCTCCTCGAACGACAGATGATCGGGGATCGGCAGGATGCCGCTTTCATGAAGCACGATCCGCTCCGCCAGCACCCCCTTGCCGCCGCCGCCGAGCGCCGAGGTCGCGTCGCGCTTGCGCACGTCGCCATAGAGCCAGTTCTGGAAGAAGGTCGGCGTCACCCGGTCGCCGACTTTGAATTTCGGCTAACTCCCGGACCGACCGCGGCCACCGTTCCGGCCGCGTCCGAGCACGGAATGAGCGGCACCTTCACGCCGGTACCGTAGGCGCCGCGCGTCATCGCGAGGTCGCGAAAGTTCAGCGACACCGCATGCACATGCACCTGCACTTCGCCGGGCCCGGGCGCCGCGTCGGGCAGCTCGACGGCCGCCAAGCCGTCCGGCCCGGAAAACTCCTTCAAGTGATAGGCGCGCATTGCATTCTCCGTCTTCGGATCGAAGACGGAACCTAGCCCGCCGCCGCCCGTTTCACGAGGCCGGGGCCGATGGCAAGGCGCGCGACCAGTTCGTCGGCCGAAAACACGTCGCCGAAATAATTGAGCACGTTCGCCAGCGCCGCGTTGTGCGCCTCGTCGCTGAGCGTCGCATTGGCGTCCGACACGAGAATGGTCTTGTAGTTCAACATCATCGCGTCGCGCGCAGTGGACTCGCAGCACACATTGGTGAGCGTCCCGGTGACGATGATGGTATCGACGCCGCGGCCGCGCAGGATGCGGTCGAGATCCGAGGAGTCCTGGATGAAGGCGCTGTAGCGCGTCTTCTCGACCTTCAGATCGCCCTGACGCGCTTCGAGATCCGCGTGCAGCGCGTGACCTTCGGCACCACGGCGCAAAAGCTCGGTGATCTCGGCGCGGCTCTCCGGCGCCCGCTCGTGCCAGGAACTCCAGGCGTCGAAACGATCGTCCGCCGTCATTTGCACCCAGGCCACCGTTCCGCCGGCCTCGCGCAACGCGCGGGCGAGCCGGTTGACGTTCGGGATGATCGCGCGCGCCAGCGGCACCTCGAGCGGCATGGTCGGCAGCATGAACACGTTCTGCATGTCGATCACGATGAGCGCGGTGGTGGGCCCGCTCAGGCGATCGTAGATGTGCGCTTCTCGCGGCCCTGCCGGTTCTGGACCCGGAACAGTGATCTTGTGCATCGGCGTCCTCCCGTGTTGCCGCCGATGATGCCTCGCCGCGGAGGCATCGGCAAATCGGCGCGCATGACTGAGAGGAGCGGTGGTATCCCCGGGATTACCGGCAATCGCGGCAAACCGCGAAGACTGGCGGGAGCGACGGGACTCGAACCCGCGACCTCTGCCGTGACAGGGCAGCGCTCTAACCAACTGAGCTACGCCCCCGGGAATGCAGCGGACTTAGGGGCCGCCTGTTTCCAAGTCAAGCAACGCGCCACACCGTTTCAAGAGCGCGCTTCGGCGTGCGATCTCACCAACCCCAATAGGGTCGGCGCCATCCGTATCCGTAATAGTAGGGTCTGGGTCCCCAATAGGGTCCGGGACCCCAATAGCGCGGAGGCGGAGGCCCGTAGAGAAAGGGCGATGAAGGCGCGTAGTAACGCCGCGGCGCGCGCGGAAAGCCAAAATCGAGATAGCTCGCGTTCACGAAGCCCGTGAACGGACCGAAACGCGCCGCGCACCAGCCGGCGTTGCACGACCGCACATCGACGTTGCTGCCGCCGCGGATCGACGTCACGACCGGAAAATTCGTTCCGGGGCCCTGGCGCATGTTGACATCGGTGGTCGCGAGACCGGGCGCAGCCGTCGCAGCGCCCGCTGCGATCAGCAGCGCCGCGAGCGCGATGGGCAAGGATCGAATGTTCTCTCATGGAACTGTCCTTTGCATGCAGATGCCGTCCCAAGGCACCCAAGGAACGCCCTGAATCATGGCCAATTTGCTAACGCGGCGCCAGCCATAAGCCCGGAAAGGCCCGTCTTTTGGACCCCAGGATGGGGTCGAGCCTTAAAAACTGCTTGGAAAAGCCAAGAAGACCCTAGAAATGCTGACTGGACGGGCCTCGAATCATGTATGTGCCCGCTTTGACGTGCCTTAGCCAAGCTCTTCCGAAGGGGAACGCCCATGGCAGCTACCTCGCCGAAAGTCGTCACCGTCACTTTGAAGCATCTTGCCGCCGATCTTGCTGAGAAGCACAAGATGCCGAAGAAGCAAGCGGAAACCATGCTGAACGATCTCGTGGTTATGCTCACGGCCCACCTCAAGAAGGGCGAGCGCATCCGCATGGTCGGCCTTGGAATCCTGCAGGTCCGCAATCGCGCCGCCCGCATGGGCCGCAATCCCGCGACCGGCGAACCGATCCAGATCAAGGCCAGCAAGAAGGTCGCCTTCCGCGCGGCCAAGGATCTGAAGGAAGCCGTCTGATTGCGCCCGCTTGCACTGCAGCTGGACCGCCTTCGCCCTGGCTTTGCCGGGCAACCTTAGCGCGCAAGATCGGCCTGCCAACCGAAGCTGCGTAGCCTCATTTGCCCGCCTACGCCAAGGCTTCGGCGGGCAACCTGCACCGCTTCGCAGCGCAGGTTGGTGGGCGGTGACGGGCTCGAACCGCCGACCTTCTCGGTGTAAACGAGACGCTCTACCAGCTGAGCTAACCGCCCGCGGGAGCATTAGCCCCGCACCCTGCATCAACGCAACGTCCGAAAAAAACAATGCTCCCGCCAAAGAGCGGGAGCATCGAACCGGTTTTCGTGCAGCACTTCGTGTCGGACGGCCTCGCGTCAGATATTGACCGAGTCCTTCAAGCCCTTGCCGGCTGAGAATTTCGGCGCCTTCGACGCTGGGATCTGCACCGCCGCGCCGGTACGCGGATTGCGTCCCTCGCGCGCCTTGCGGTTCACGACCTTGAAGCTGCCGAACCCGATGAGTTTCACTTCGTCGCCGCGCTTTAGCGCGCCGGTGATGATGTCGAAGGTGGCGTCGACTGCCGACGCCGCCGACGTCTTGGTCAGTTTCGCTGTGTCGGCTACTGCGGCGATAAGCTCGTTCTTGGTCATCGGACAGTTCCTTTTTTAGCCTCGGAAACCGTTGGAATTGCTCGACTTGCCGGCGAATTGCCGGAAACGCTGGTAGAATCACGCTTTGCGGGGTGAAAGCAAGTCCGGCTCGCGGCAAACCCGCGCCGTTGCATGGTTTTGGCCTAACCGAAGGTTAGGCCAGCTAGGATGACGGCCCACTCAATACCTTCACTCGGTCAGATAAGCGTATGGTTTTATTGTATTTATTTCAGCGAAGCGACGGAACCTGGCCGGCCGCCAACCTCGCCCGCAAAATCCCAGCCCATAGAAACGAAAGCGGCCGCCAGAGGAAATACCTGACGGCCGCCATTAAGCGATCTGTGCGGCTGGCTTGGCTAATGCGCGACCACGCCCGAGGCGTCGTCCTCGTCGGCGACGACCGGCTCGGCCGCCGCGGGCTTGGCGGCCTCCTCGTCCCATTCGATCGGCTCCGGCTTGCGCGCCAGCGCGTGCGCCAGCACCTCGTCCATGCGCGAGACCGGGATGATCTCGAGCCCGCTCTTGATCACGTCGGCGATCTCGGCGAGATCCTTGGCGTTCTCCTCCGGGATCAGCACCTTCTTGATGCCGCCGCGCAGCGCCGCCAGCAACTTCTCCTTGAGGCCGCCGATCGGCAGGACCCGGCCGCGCAGCGTGATCTCGCCGGTCATGGCCACGTCCTTGCTGACCGGAATGCCCGGTCATGACCGAGACGATCGCGGTGACCATCGCGACGCCCGCCGACGGGCCGTCCTTGGGCGTCGCGCCCTCGGGCACGTGCACGTGGATGTCGCGTCTTCTCGAACATGCGGCGGCTTGATGCCGAAATCGACCGCGCGCGAGCGCACATAGGACGCCGCCGCCGAGATCGACTCCTTCATCACGTCGCGCAAATTGCCGGTGACCGTCATGCGGCCCTTGCCGGGCATCATCACGCCTTCGATCGTGAGCAGCTCGCCGCCGACCTCGGTCCAGGCCAGCCCGGTCGACGACGCCGACCAGGTCCTCCTCCTCGACCTCGCCGTAGCGGATACTTCGGCACGCCGAGATATTTCTCCAGGTTCGCGGCCGTGACCGCGACGGACTCCTTCTTCTCCGTCATCAGCTCCTTCACCGCCTTGCGGATCAGGTTGGCGATCTCGCGCTCGAGGTTGCGCACGCCCGCCTCGCGCGTGTAGCGGCGGATGATCGTGAGCAGCGCCTCCTGGTCGATCGACCATTCCTTGGCGGCGACGCCGTGCTTGGTGATCTGCTGCGGGATCAGGTGCTTGCGCGCGATCTCGACCTTCTCGTCCTCGGTGTAGCCGGCGATGCGGATGACTCTCCATGCGGTCCAGCAGCGCCGGCGGGATGTTGAGCGTGTTCGCCGTGGTGATGAACATCACGTTGGACAGGTCGTAGTCGACCTCGAGATAATGGTCGTTGAAGGTGTGGTTCTGCTCCGGGTCCAGCACCTCCAGCAGCGCCGACGACGGATCGCCGCGGAAATCCGCGCCCATCTTGTCGACCTCGTCGAGCAGGAACAGCGGGTTCGACTTCTTGGCCTTGCGCATCGCCTGGATGACCTTGCCGGGCATCGAGCCGATATAGGTGCGCCGGTGGCCGCGGATTTCGGCCTCGTCGCGCACGCCGCCGAGCGACATGCGCACGAACTCGCGCCCCGTGGCGCGTGCGATCGACTTGCCGAGCGAGGTCTTGCCGACGCCGGGCGGGCCGACCAGGCACAGGATCGGGCCGGTCAGCTTGTTCGAGCGGGTCTGCACCGCGAGATACTCGACGATCCGCTCCTTGACCTTCTCCAGGCCGTAATGGTCGTCGTCGAGCACCTTCTCGGCGAACGACAGATCCTTCTTGATCTTGCTCTTCGCGTTCCACGGGATCGACAGCAGCCAGTCGAGATAGTTGCGCACGACCGTCGCCTCCGCCGACATCGGCGACATCTGGCGGAGCTTCTTCAGCTCGTGGGTCGCCTTTTCGCGGGCCTCCTTGGAGAGCTTGGTGCGCTTGATCTTCTCTTCGAGTTCCTGCGAGCTCGTCCTTGCCTTCCTCGTCGCCGAGTTCCTTCTGGATCGCCTTCATCTGCTCGTTCAGGTAATATTCGCGCTGGGTCTTCTCCATCTGGCGCTTGACGCGCGTGCGGATGCGCTTCTCGACCTGCAGGACCGACATCTCGCCCTCCATCAGCGCGAGACCTTCTCCAGCCGCTGCGGCGACGTTCGGCGGCTCGAGCACCGCCTGCTTGTCGGCGATCTTGACCGCCAGATGCGAGGCCACCGTATCGGCGAGCTTGGAGGGGTCGTCGATCTGCGAGACCACGCCGACGACCTCGGGCGAGACCTTCTTGTTGAGCTTCACGTAGTTCTCGAATTCGTTGACCACCGAGCGCGCGAGCGCCTCGACCTCGATCTGTTCGCCGGCTCCTGAACCAGCACGGTCGCCTCGGCCTCGTAAAATTCGGTGCGATCGCGATAGGACGCGATGTGCGGCGCGCTCGCGCCTTCGACCAGCACCTTCACGGTGCCGTCGGGCAGCTTCAGGAGCTGCAGCACGTTCGCGAGCGTGCCGACCTTGTAGATCGCGTCCGCCGCCGGATCGTCGTCGCCGGCGTTCATCTGGGTCGCGAGCAGGATGTGGTTGTCGTCCGCATCACCTCTTCGAGCGCGCGATCGACTTCTCGCGGCCGACGAACAACGGCACGATCATGTGCGGGAAAACCACGATGTCGCGCAGCGGCAGGACGGGATAGGTCTGGCTCAGCCGGGAACGACGGTGGGCGCGGCTTTTGAGTGGTCATCGGGACCCGGTCCTTTCTGGGGAGTTCTGCCCCGGCCGATGCCGGGTCGAGACAGAGGACGCCCGGCAACTCGCCGACCCCATGAATCAGCGTCGCGGGCTTTTCGGCCCGATAGTGGCACTCGCCCTAGTAAATTCAAGGCGTGGCGCGGGTTAGCCTTCGGAACTCACCGACGCGCCTTTGGCCGTGGCCCCGGCGTCGCTCGCGCGGTCGGCGTAGATGTAGAGCGGGCGGGCCCCGCCCTCGACCACTTCGCGGCCGATGACGACCTCCTCGACGCCTTCGAGGCTCGGCAGATCGAACATGGTGTCGAGCAGGATGCCTTCCATGATCGAGCGCAGGCCGCGCGCGCCGGTCTTGCGCTCGATCGCCTTGCGGGCGATCGCGCTCAGCGCGTCCTCGTGGATGGTGAGTTCGACGTTCTCCATCTCGAACAGGCGCTGATACTGCTTGACCAGCGCGTTCTTCGGCTCGGTCAGGATGCGCTTCAGCGCGTCCTCGTCGAGGTCTTCCAAGGTCGCGATCACCGGCAGGCGGCCGATGAACTCGGGGATCAGGCCGTACTTCAACAGATCCTCCGGCTCGACGTCGCGGAAGATTTCACCGGGCTTGCGGTCCTCGGGCGCCGTAACGCGCCGCGAAGCCGATCGAGGTGCCGCGCCCGCGCGCCGAAATGATCTTCTCCAGGCCGCCGAACGCGCCGCCGCAGACGAACAGGATATTGGTGGTGTCGACCTGCAGGAATTCCTGCTGCGGATGCTTGCGGCCGCCCTGCGGCGGCACCGAAGCGACGGTGCCTTCCATGATCTTCAGGAGCGCCTGCTGCACGCCCTCGCCCGACACGTCGCGGGTGATCGAGGGGTTGTCGGACTTGCGCGAAATCTTGTCGATCTCGTCGATATAGACGATGCCGCGCTGGGCGCGCTCGACATTGTAGTCGGCGGCCTGCAGCAGCTTCAGGATGATGTTCTCGACGTCCTCGCCGACATAGCCGGCTTCGGTCAGCGTCGTCGCGTCCGCCATCGTGAACGGCACGTCCAGGATGCGCGCGAGCGTCTGCGCCAGCAGCGTCTTGCCCGAGCCGGTGGGCCCGATCAGCAGGATGTTCGACTTCGCGAGCTCGACGTCCTTGTGCTTGGTCGCGTGGTTGAGCCGCTTGTAGTGGTTGTGCACCGCGACCGAGAGCACCTTCTTGGCGTGGTCCTGGCCGATCACGTAGTCGTCCAGCACCTTGCGGATTTCCTTCGGCGTCGGGATTCCGTCGCGCGACTTCACCAGCGAGGATTTGTTCTCCTCGCGGATGATGTCCATGCAGAGCTCGACGCACTCGTCGCAGATGAAGACGGTCGGGCCGGCAATCAGCTTGCGGACCTCGTGCTGGCTCTTGCCGCAAAACGAGCAGTAGAGCGTGTTCTTGGGTCGCCGCCGGCCTTGCTCATCCGTCTCTCCGTCACCGTGCGGGGAGTCATTCCCCGCCCCGGCTCCGAAGCTTGATCCTAGCGAAGCATGCTAACCGCCGGGGGATCAAGAATACATTAACGCTACCGACGCCTTTCTGGGCCACATTCAATGCTGTCCTAGCCATGCAAACCTAGTGCCGATCAGCCTTCTCGGGGGGGACCGGAGTCGCAGCTCAGTCCTTGATCGCGGCGGCGGTGGGGGGCCGCTTGTCGATCACCGCATCGACGAGGCCGAACTCCTGGGCCGCTTCGGCGGTGAGGAACTTGTCGCGCTCGAGCGCATCCTCGATCGTCTTCAACGTCTGGCCGGTGTGCTTCACGTAGATTTCGTTGAGCCGCCTCTTCAGCGCGTGGATTTCCGCGGCGTGCAGCATGATATCGGTCGCCTGGCCCTGGAAACCGCCCGAGGGCTGGTGCACCATGATTCGCGCATTCGGCAGCGCGAAGCGCACGCCCTTTCGCCGGCGGCGAGCAGCAGTGAGCCCATCGAGGCCGCCTGGCCGACGCACAGCGTCGAGACCGGCGGGCGGACGAACTGCATCGTGTCGTAGATCGCCAGCCCCGAGGTCACCACCCCGCCCGGAGAATTGATGTACATGGAGATTTCTTTCTTCGGGTTCTCCGCTTCCAGGAACAGCAGCTGCGCCACGATGAGCGAGGCCATCCCGTCCTCGACCGGCCCGGTGATGAAGATGATCCGCTCCTTCAGCAGCCGCGAATAGATGTCGTAGGCGCGCTCGCCGCGGTTGGTCTGCTCGACCACCATCGGCACGAGGTAATTCATATAGGTATCGATGGGATCACGCATGGTTCAGTCCATTTCCGGCCATGCAAGCGAATCGCGCGGTCGCACCATACCGTATCGGCGCGCGGCGTGGGCCCGAGCTATTTCTTTTTGGCCTTTTCTTTGGGCTTATCCTTACCCTTGTCCTTACTCGCAGCTTTCTCCGGCTTCGTTCCTCATCATCGCCGTAGAGCTCCTCGCGGCTCACCTTCTTCTCGCCGACCTTGGCGAGCTCGAGCAGAAATCCACGACCTTGTCCTCGAAGATCGGCGCGCGCAGCGAGGCGACCGCCTCCGGGTTGCGCCGATATTCTCGAACACTTGCTGCTCGCGGCCCGGATATTGCCGCGCCTGCTCGATGACTGCGCGCGTCAATTCGTCGTCGGTCACCTTGATGCTGTTCTTCTCGCCGATTTCGGCGAGCACCAGGCCGAGCCGCACGCGCCGGTCGGCGATCCCCCGGTATTCCTCACGCGCCTTCTCTTCGGTCGTGTCCTCGTCGGCGAAGCTCTTGCCCGAAGTCTCGAGCTCCTTGGCGACCGAATCCCAGATGCCGGCGAATTCCTGCTCGACCAGCGAAGGCGGCACCTCGAACTTGTGCGCCTTGTCGAGCGCGTCAAGCAGCGCGCGCTTCAGCTTCACGCGCGAGGCCGCCGCGTGGCCGCGCGCGATGCGATCGCGCACCTGATCCTTGAGCTTGGCGAGCGACTTGAGCCCGAGCGTCTTGGCGAACGCGTCGTCGATCGTGACCTCGGTCGGCGCCTCCACGCTCTTGGCCGTCACCTCGAACTCGCATCCCGGCCGGCCAGGGCATCGGCGAGGTAATTCTTCGGGAACGTGATCTTGATGGTGCGCGTGTCGCCGGCCGCAATGCCGATGAGCTGTTCCTCGAAGCCGGGAAGGAATCCGCCCTGCCCGATCACCACCGGCACGTCCTCGGCCGAGCCGCCCTCGAACGGCTTTCCGTCGATGGTGCCGACGAACGAGACCACGACGCGGTCGCCCTTCTCCGCCTTGGCATTGCCGGTCTTGGTCGTGAACGGCCGGTTCGACTCGGCGATGTTGCCAACCATCTCGTCGATCTCGGCGTCGGTCACGTCGTGCGACCGGCCTGACCAGCGAGATCGACTTGAAATCGGTCAGCTCCACCTTCGGCAGAACCTCGATCGCGACCGTGAAGGCGAGATCCGCGCGGCCCTCGATCACTTCCTTGACCGCGCCCTCTTCCTCGGTGGCGAGCGTGATGCGCGGCTGCATCGCGAGCCGGAAGCCTCGCTCGCTCACGATCTGGTTGTTCGCCTCGCGAGATCGCCTGCTCGATCACCTCGCCCATGACGGCCCTGCCATAGACGCGCTTCAGATGCGGCAGCGGCACCTTGCCCGGGCGGAAGCCGGCAAGCTTCACCTGCCCCTTGATCGTGGAGAGCCGCTCGGCGGCGCGCTTGTCCAGTTCGGCCGCCGGCAGCACGACCTGATATTCGCGCTTCAGCCCATCGACCCGGGTTTCGGTCACTTGCATCGGATGCCTTCTCTGCCGGACGATCGTTGTGCCGGGACGGATCTGGTGCGGGCGGAGGGACTTGAACCCCCACGACTTGCGTCACGGGAACCTAAATCCCGCGCGTCTACCAATTCCGCCACGCCCGCGAGCGCATGGGCGGCAGAGCCTTTCCCGGCCGAGCCGCGGATATAGCACGTGGCGCGCAGCGTGCAAAAACAAAGACGGGCCGAATCGCATAATATCCTTAAGTTGCCTCCGCTCGCCATGCTCCTGCAGTGTCGGTTCGCGGGTTGACCTGCCGTCAAGGCAGATTCCCGCTCGCGGGCGATCTATGGCCATGCTTTCCCGCCGCCGCTTCCTTGCCGCCGGCCTCGCCGCGACCGCGATCCCGTTGGTCGGCCGGCCTGGCTTGGCTCAAACCGCCGACGGATTCCGCGTAATCACGCTCAAGCCCGGCGAGGCGCTCCTGCGCGGCCCCGAGCCGGCACCACGCCGATCTGGGGCTATGACGGCATCGTTCCCGGCCCGACGTTACGCGTGCAACGCGGCGACGAGGTCAAGGTTCGCGTCGTGAACCACCTCGCCCAGCCGACATCGGTGCATTGGCACGGCCTGCGCCTGACAATCGCATGGACGGCGTGCCGCACCTCACCCAGGCGCCGATCGCGCCGGGCGCGAGCTTCGACTACCGCTTCACCGCGCCCGACGCCGGCACCTTCTGGTACCACCCGCATCTCACTCGCGGCAACAGCTCGACCGCGGCCTGTACGGGCTCCTGATCGTCGACGAGCCGGAACCGGTCGAGGTGGACCGCGACATCGCGCTCGTGTTCGACGACTGGCGGCTCGACCCAGCCGGCCGCATCCACGAGAGCTTCGGCAATATGCACGACGCCGCCATGGCCGGCCGCTACGGCAACGTGTTCACGGTCAATGCCGCGAGCGACTCGAAATCCGCGTCGCACCAACGAGCGTGTGCGGCTGCGCCTGGTCAATGTCGCCAACGCGCGCGTGATGCCGGTGCGCATCGCCGGTCACGGCGCCACGGTGATGGCGATCGACGGCCAGCCGGCCGAGCCGTTCGCGCTGGACCGCGCGCGCGTCGTGCTGTCGCCGGGCACGCGCTCGATGTCTTCGTCGATGCCACGCTGCGCAGCCGGGCAGCTCGCGACGATCATGGTCGATATCGGCGAGGAGGTCGCCGTCGCGCGCCTGGTCTACGAGCCGGGCGAGCGAAGCGCGCGGCGCCGCTTCCCCGAGCGCGAGCGCTGCCGGCCAATCCCCTTCCCGAGCGCATGGACTTCCGAAACGCCCTCGCCTTGACGTGCCGCTCGAAGGCGGCGATGAGCGGATGATGGGTCGGGCATGATGGCGCGGCCTGACGGCATGGACCGGTCAAGTCTGGACCATGGCGGACGCGCCTCCTACGGTCATTCCGGCCCGCCACTCTTCTCGGTCAAGCGCGGACGCACCGTCATGCTCGCCGTTCACCAACGACACAGCGCTTTCCGCACGCGCATGCATGTCCATGGCCATCATTTCCGCCTGCTCGACACGCTCGACGATGGCTGGAAGCCCTGTGGAACGACACCGTGCTGATCCAGCCGAGGGGAACGCGCGCATCGCCTTCGTGGCCGACAACCCGGGCAAGTGGATGCTCCATTGCCACATGATCGAGCATCAGGACACCGGCATGGCGGCCTGGTTCGAAGTGACCTGACGGCGACATCGTCGCGTCAGGTCATCCCGGGCAAGACGGCGAGCCGCCGCACCCGGGATCGTTCTATTTCGGCGCGAGCTTTCCAACAGCCGGCCGATAACCGCCCTCAACTCCGGCTAGATCCTCGGAGATCATCCCCGGCCCGGCCTCGGTTGCCGGCCTCGCCGTGCAGCCAGACCGCGGCGCAGGCGGCCTCGAAGGCCGCCATGCCCTGGGCGAGCAGCCCGGCCACGATCCCGGCCAGCACGTCGCCCGAGCCTGCGGTGGCCAACCAGGGCGGCGCGTTCTCGGCGATGGCGGCGCGGCCGTCGGGCGCGGCCACGACCGTATCCGGCCCCTTCAGGAGCACGACCGCCCCGAGCAGCTTTGCTGCCGCCCGCGCCCGCTCGACCTTCGATTCCGGCTTCAGCACTCCGGATCGCGAGCGAAAAGCCGCGCGAACTCGCCCTCGTGCGGGGTGATCACCGCCGGACTTTTCGGATTCTGCTTCAGGAGCTTGGCGAGCGCGGAGGAATCTCCCGAAAAACTTGAGAGCGCGTCCGCATCCAGCACCAGCTCGCGCCCGGCCTTGGCCGCGGCAGCCACCGCGTCACGCGTGGCCTTGCCCACGCCCTGGCCGGGCCCGAGCAGGACGACGTTCAGCCGCTCGTCGGCGAGAAGCTTGGCAAGACCCTGGCCCCATCGGCCTGCCGCACCATCACCGCGGTCAAGCTCGCGGCGAGCACCGGCACGCGCCGCGCGCGGTGCGGCGACCGTCACCAGCCCCGCCCCCGCCCGCAGCGCCGCCCGCGCCGCCAGCCTCGCTGCCCCGGTCGCCTGCATCGGCCCGCTGACCACGACCGCGTGCCCGCGGTGATATTTGTGACCGTCGGTCCGCGGCAACGGAAAGGCCGCGCGCCACAGAGCCGGCTCGTTGGCATAAGCCTTGACCGCCGACCTCCGCGAGCGTCGCTGCCGAAATGCCGATGTCGGCCACATGCACGCGCCCGGCATGCAAGCGGCCGGGCACCAGCGAGATGGCCCGTCTTGCGCCGGCAGAAGGTCACCGTCTCCTTCGCGTTCACCGCCGCGCCGCGCACCTTGCCGCTGGCGCCGTCGATGCCGCTCGGCAGATCGACCGCGATCACACTAGCGCCGGATCGATTGATCGCCTCGACCGCCGCCCGCGCCGCGCCCGTCAGATCGCGCGCGAGGCCGGCGCCGAACAGCGCATCGACGATCACGCGGCGTCTTTCAACGCGTCCGCCGGGAACGGCTCGACGGTCTCGCTCCAGCGCCGGCCGCTTCCGCCGCGTCGCCCTTCAGCGTTCGCGCGCGCCGAGCAGGAGCGGCCGCACCGGAATGCCCCGCTCGCGCAGGCAGCGCGCCGCGACGAAGCCGTCGCCGCCATTGTTGCCGGGCCCGCAAGCGACCACGACCTCGGCCCCGAGCGGCATGGCGCGCGGCGACCACATCGGCGACCGCCCGCCCCGCGCGCTCCATGAGCTCGATGCCGGCGTCCCGGCCGCGATCGTGCGCCGGTCGGCTTCGGCCATCTCCGCGGGAGTGAGGAGTTCGATGCATCGGCTGCGAATTCATAGCGCGCGCCATCCCACCGCGTCCCGGCTGCCTATTCACACCCTTTCCGTCGGACTAAGGGCTGCCTTGCTTCTTTGCGCGCCAGCATGCACAAACGCTGGGCATGGGGCCGGACGGGGGGCGTCGGCCGACCCCTACCCTTCTTATAAAGCATTGAATTCGCTCCGTTATCTCGTTTCCGCGCGGCTGGCACGGGACCTGCTAACCGCTCGTGCGGCGCGGGCGGGCAGCGGCGGACCGGCCAGGAGCAAAGACGCGATGAAAAAGATCGAGGCGATCATCAAGCCGTTCAAGCTCGACGAGGTGAAGGAGGCGCTGCAGGAGGTCGGCCTGCAGGGCATCACCGTCACCGAGGCCAAGGGCTTCGGCCGCCAGAAGGGCCACACCGAGCTCTATCGCGGCGCCGAATACGTCGTCGACTTCCTGCCCAAGGTGAAGATCGAGGTCGTGCTCGCCGACGACATGGTCGAGAAGGCCGTCGAGGCGATCCGCAACGCCGCGCAGACCGGCCGCATCGGCGACGGCAAGATCTTCGTCTCCAACATCGAGGAAGCGATCCGCATCCGCACCGGCGAATCCGGAATCGACGCCATCTGAACCGCGACTCGCTTTGCCAACACCTCCGGCCAGAGCGCGGCGAACCAGAAAGGGTAAGTATCCCATGACGACCGCCAAGGACGTCCTGAAGTTGATCAAGGACAAGGACGTGAAATACGTCGACCTCCGCTTCACCGATCCGCGCGGCAAGTGGCAGCACGTCACCTTCGACATCTGCCATGGTCGACGAGGACGCTTTCGCCGAAGGCGTCGATGTTCGACGGCTCCTCGATCGCCGGCTGGAAGGCGATCAACGAGTCCGACATGAAGCTGATGCCGGATCCGGCGACCGCGACGCATCGATCCGTTCTTCGCCGAGACGACGCTGTCGATCATCTGCGACATCCTCGAGCCGACGACCGGCGAGCCCTACAACCGCGACCCGCGCGGCATCGCCAAGAAGGCCGAGGCCTACCTCAAGTCGACCGGCATCGGCGACACCGTCTATTTCGGCCCCGAGGCCGAGTTCTTCATCTTCGACGACGTGAAGTTCTCGGCCGACGCCCTACAACACCGGCTTCAAGCTCGACTCGATCGAACTGCCGACCAACACCGACACCGACTACGAGGGCGGCAATCTCGGCCACCGCATCGCGCACCAAGGGCGGCTATTTCCCGGTGCCGCCGCAGGACTCCTGCCAGGACATGCGCTCCGAGATGCTCGGCGCCATGGCCAAGATGGGCGTGCGAGGTCGAGAAGCACCACCACGAGGTGGCGTCCGCCCAGCACGAGCTCGGCCTGAAGTTCGCGCCGCTGGTGCACGATGGCCGACCACATGCAGATCTACAAATACTGCATCCACAAGGTCGCCAACACCTACGGCAAGACCGCGACCTTCATGCCGAAGCCGATCTACGGCGACAACGGCTCGGGCATGCACGTCCACCAGTCGATCTGGAAGGGCGGCAAGCCGCTCTTCGCCGGCAACAAGTACGCCGACCTGTCGGAGACCTGCCTCTACTACATCGGCGGCATCATCAAGCACGCCAAGGCGATCAACGCCTTCACCAACCCGACGACCAACTCCTACAAGCGCCTGGTGCCGGGCTACGAGGCGCCGGTGCTGCTCGCCTACTCGGCGCGCAACCGCTCGGCCTCGTGCCGCATCCCGTGGACCAACACCCGAAGGCCAAGCGCGTCGAGGTCCGCTTCCCCGATCCGCTCGCCAACCCCTATCTCGCCTTCGCGGCGATGCTGATGGCCGGCCTCGACGGCATCAAGAACAAGATCGATCCGGGCGCGGCGATGGACAAGGACCTCTACGACCTGCCGCCGGAGGAGCTGAAGAAGATCCCGACCGTCTGCGGCTCGCTGCGCGAGGCGCTCGGCAGATCTCGACAAGGACCGCGAGTTCCTGAAGGAGGGCGGCGTGTTCGACGACGACTTCATCGACAGCTACATCGAGCTGAAGATGACCGAGGTGATCCGCTTCGAGCACACCCCGCATCCGGTCGAGTTCGACATGTACTACTCGGCCTGATTTCCTCACCTAACCGGAATACGAGCGGGGCGCCCTCGGGCGCCCCGTTTCGTTTGGTTCGCGGCATTTCTCAAGCGGCACAGCTGTGGCCTTGCTTCGGCTGGCAACCTCGACCCGGTTCCGGCCACGCGCTTTTGCCTGGTAGAGCGCTTCGTCGGCCCGGCCGAGCAGCTTCGGAAGGTCCTCGTGCCCGTGCTGCGCTACCGCAACGCCCACGCTCACCGTAGCGCGCCACCAGCAGATCGTCGACGGTCCTGGCGGCCGTACGCGAAAGCGACGCGCACTCTCTCGGCGATCGCGATCGCGTCGTCCGATATCGGCGACCGAGAGCAGCGCGGCAAATTCCTCCCCGCCCAGACGGCCAACGATATCGGTCGGTCGCAGGCTCTGGTGCGCGGCGGCGGCAAACAGTTGCAGCACCCGATCTCCGATCGCATGACCGAACCGGTCATTGACGCGCTTGAAATTGATCGAGATCGAAGATGAGCATTGCGGTCGGAGTTCCTCGTCGCGTTCCCGGCGAAGCCGCCTGCGCGCAAGGCTGGTGAACGCGCGCCGGTTGCCGAGCCCGGTGAGCGGATCGATGCGTGCAGCCCTCTTGTGACGCAACTCGAGGCGCTCCTTGGCCATCGCAATCACCAGGAATGCGATCGACGATCTCGCACACCAGCGAGGCGAGAATGCTCGCCGCCAACCAGCCGCTCTTGAGCGTGAACTCGTCGACCCCGATCGGCGCGGCGACGGATCAGCGGAATGCGGGCCACCACCACGACCGCCGTGAACAGCAGAAGGACGATCGCCGGCCAGCGCGAGATCAGCGGCTCTTCGCGGCCGCGCCAGATTTCGAATGCCGTCGCCGCCAGAAGCCATCCGCTCAACAAGCCGCCGACAGCGAAGCCCAGGTTAGGGTCCAGCGTGATAGCCCGAGATCAGAGCTGGCCAGGATCATGAGCAGTGCGCCCGCGCACACCCAGCCGATGCGGACCGGTCGTCCATCGAACTGCCGCGCCGCGCTCCACATCAGGGCGATCGCGGTGATGTTCGTCATCCAGCCCATGTCGATCAGCCAAAAGTATTTTCGTCGCCGCGCCGCCGATCAGCAACATCGATCGAGCCGCCGAAGGCGAGATATGCGACTCCCCACCAAATGAGCCGCGCACGTGCCGGTTCTGCAACCACGTGAACACGAGCAACAAGCCCGACCGTGAGAACGAGGCAGACCTCGGTCACGGCCACGGTTCGAAAATCGAGCGGCATATGGCAGCCAGAGCCAATGGGTCGGCAGCGACCCGATGGTGTCCTAATACTACAAAGGGTTGCGTAAACCCCTGCAAGGATATGCGAAAATTCGAGCCGATCAGTAGGCAAGTCTTAACGCTACGCAGGCTGGAAACAGGCCACGCCGAAACGCGCACCGTGTTCGCCGCTACCCAACCCGGCTGCCTTCAGAGCGGAAGCACGGGCCGCGCAAGCAGCGCCTGGACGAAGAAGAAGTCGTGGCCGCCGTCCAGACCGCGAGCGAAGCCCACATGATCGTCCGCCCCGCCGGCACGTTGCGGACGAGATAGCCGATGATCGGTATCCCTTGCATCGCATGCAGGCCGACGAAATGCGCCACGCGCAGATCGCCGCCGGTGCGCGACCAGCCGAACAGCGGGACAGCCGCCCGCGTCGGTCGCGACGCCGCCGACCCAATGGCCGGTCTGCGCGCTCATATAGCCGCCGGTGATCGCGCCCAGGATGTTGCCCCCGATCAGCCCGAGCCCCGATCGCGAGCCGCAGCGGTCGGCGAAATCCCGCCTTCCGACGAACGCAGCACCAGGACGCCGATCCAGGCGCTGACTGCGACCGTGAAGAGGATCCCGATGCCCATGAGCGGGTAGGCAATCGCCGCGGCGGAGTCGAAGTGTTGAAGTGCGAGCCTTCCGCAAGCGACGCGCGAAAGGCGATGTAGCCGACCTCGACCAGAAAGATCAGTGCCGATCGCCCAGGCGATGGCGCGCACGCTGCGCCGCGCGCGCATGCTTCGCGTCCAGGTAAGCCCAGAACCAGGCGAGCGTCGCCATCTGAACCGCGGTCGAGAGCTCGAACTTGAACGGCTTCATCCAGACATTGATGCCGTTGAAGGTGCGCGCGTCGATCGCCATGGCGATCAGCGTCGGCGCCATGGCGACGGCCATCACGAGCGCGAAGGCGGCGAGCGTCGGCTCGCGCCGCCGCCATTCGCCGAACAGCCCCGGCGACTCGAACCGGCTGCTCGCCGTGTCTTGCGCCATGCTCATGACGCCCTCCCCGCCGGGATGACGGAACGAAGGATGCAGAACAGAAGAAAGCCGGCCGGCCCGAACAGGAACGTCAGCGGCAGGACCGGGATCAGAACGAGCCGCGTGAGCCCCCGCCGCTCGGTCTCCGCCGCGATCCAGGCGCCGACGAACAGATCGAACGCGAGATAGTGCACCCATCCGGCGAGCAGCGCCCAATCCGAGGTGAAGAGCTGGCGCACCCCCGCCAGGCTCGAGAAGCTGCCGCCGCTGCCGCCCGAGGCGAACCCGGTCGAGAGCGCGATCACGTAGCCGACCGAAAGCGCCAGCGGCCACAGCAGCCCGGCCACGGTGTCGCGCCAGAACGGCCGGCCCAGCAGGATGGCCGCTACCAGCACGATCCATCCGAGCAAGGCGAACGGATTGGCGATGCCAAAGGCCTGTGCCGCGGTCATGAAACCCTCCCCATTACGATTCTCGCACCGGCAAATATCCTGTAGCGCTATCTTTCTATTGTCAAGATCAATCTTGACACTGTAAACAGCTCGCGCGTAACCGCACGGGCGCCATGCCGAAGACCAAGCGCAGGAAGCGCACGCCGCCCTATCATCACGGCGACCTCGCCGCGGCGCTCGTCGCCGCCGCCGAGGCCATCCTGGCCGAGCGCGGACTCGACGGATTTACGCTGCGCGAATGCGCGCGCCGCGCCGGCGTCTCGCACGCGGCGCCCGCGCATCACTTCGGCGACGCCAACGGATTGCTCACCGCCGTCGCCACGTCCGGCTATGCGCGGCTGACCCAGGCCATGCGGGAAGCCGCCGAGCGCGAGAAGGATCGCGGCACCGCGCTGATCGCGATCGGCGTCGCCTATGTGCGCTTCGCCCTCATGCACCCTGCCCTGTTTCGGCTCATGTTCCACAGCGATCGGCTCGACCGCACCGACGATGCTTTCCGTGCCGCCGGAAAGGCGGCGTTCGAGGTGCTCAGCGGGCGGCTCGCCGCGGTGCGGGGTAGCGAAACGCCGTTGACGCCACCCGAAACCGGGCTGGAGCCGACGCTGTTGCGCGCCTGGGCGGTGGTGCACGGAATGGCGACGCTCGCGATCGAAGGCCGAGCTCGGGCCGCGCGGAAAATCGCGCGACCGGGAGCTGCTCGACACGGTCCGCGCCGCGCTCTCGATGCAGGTCGACGCCTATCGCCGCGAAAGCGGCGGCTAGACCAGCAGGAAGATTCCGATCAGCACCGCGAACGGCAAGCCGTAGGTCAGCGCGCGTCTACGCGCGCGCAAGTTCAGGTACTTGCCGATCAGGGCGCTGTGGAGTTCCTCGGCCGATTGATACGCGCAGACCAGCGCAAACCCCGCTTCTTCCGCCGCGTGATCGAGGCGGGCCAGTTCCGCGCCGGTGCGGGTCGAGGTGGTCGCCATGCCCGAAAGCTTGGACCGCCTCGGTTAACGAGACCTTACGCGCTTGGCGGGCGCCGTTTGCACGCGTCGCGTCGAGCCGTCCTTGGCCATGGCGAACAGCGCGAAGCCGAGCGCGATCTTGTACAGGATCGTCTCGTAGACCAGGAACAGATACCAGCCGCCGAACGAGCCCGGCAGCGCCTCCTGCATCGGCGACGCAAGAGTGAACGCGTATCCGCAGCAGGAACAGCACGCCGTGCGCCACCAGCAGCGCGACCGCGAACTGGCGCGACAGCAGCCAGGCGCCGCGCCGCTGCCAGAATTCGTAGGCGGTGAGCAACGTGTAGACGCCCAGAATCGCCGAAATCAGAATGGTGCGCGCATTGATCGAGCCGTAGAAGGCCGGAACCAGACAGGCGGCGAGCCAAACGACGGCGCCCGCGAACAATCCGACCCAATGCACGCTCCTGCGCTCCAGCACGCGCGCGCCGGTCCAGATGGCGGCGACCGCAAGCGCGATCAGGGCATTGCCGATCGCGATCGAATGAACGTGATGGATCATTCCGCGCGCGCCGATCAACGCGAGCCCGACGCCGACCAGCACCATCGCGCCGCCCCACCAGGCGAGCGCGGTCACTGCGCGCTGTTGCAGCCAGGCGATCAGCAGCAACAGCCCGATCAGCACGCCGACGGAAATCGACACCAGATAGAGAGTCTCTGATTTCCAATTCCATGCGCGCCTCCGGAGCCCTCGCCGATTCGGGCGCTTCGAGCTGTAGCGCATGCATCCAGCGCGGCTCGGAGGAAGTCGCTGTCGCCGGTCTAGGAATTGGCGAGCGCGGTTGCGGGGACCGGCGCTGAAATGCCGAAGGTTTCGGACGCGGCAGCTTCCGGCGGTATGATGATATTATCGCCGCGTGCGGCCTCGACACGATTGCGGCCGTTTCGCTTCGCCAGATACAGCGCTCCATCGGCACGCGTGAGGACCGCCTCGATCGATGACGCCTCCTCGCCGGCGAGCGCCGCGCCGATACTGACAGTGGCCCGCACCGGATACCCGCCGACCTCGGTTGCGGCGGTCTCGAACGCCGCCCGGACACGCTCGGCGACCAGGATGGCATCCTCCAGATCGCTGTTTGGCAGGATCACTGCAAACTCCTCACCGCCGAAGCGGCCGACAAGATCGGTCGAGCGCAGGTTGGCGGTGGCCGTGTCGGCGAAGAGCTTGATCACCTGGTCGCCGCTGAAATGGCCGAAACGGTCGTTGATCGACTTGAAGTGATCGATGTCGCACATGAGCACCGCCACCGGTTCGTCCTGGTGCCCATACCGGCGAATGATGCGCCGGCCGGTCTCCAGCAGCGCACGCCGGTTCGCAACACCGGTCAGCGCGTCGGTCGAGGCCACCGTCTTGTAAAAGCGGTCGGAGCGCTCCTTGGCCATGGCGAGCACGATGAAAGCGGTCGCGATCACGTACAGCAGCGTCTCCAACGCCAGGATCGCGAACCAGCCGCTGACGAAGGAGGAACTCGTGCGCTCGGCCGGATCCAACAAGATGAGTGGGATCTGCGAAGCGAAAAACAGTGCGTGCAGCGTCAACACGCCCACCGCGGGCCAGCGCGAGACCAGCCGCTCACTGGTGCCATGCCAGATCTCGAAAGCGGCAAGCAGCGTATAGCCGGAGATGATGGTGGAACTCGCGATCACGCGCGCCGTGGTCGATTCTTCGAAGCCCGGCATGCGAAACAGCAGAAGCCAGATGAACACGCCGGCGAACATGGCGAGCGGCCGCACGCTGCGGCCATCGAACAGGCGCGCGCCGTTCCAGCTCAGGCCGCAGGCGAAAAACAGCAGTGCGTTCGCGAGCACGCTGGCGACCGGGTTCGGCAGGGAATCCGTGATGCTGATGAGCGCCACGGCGAAGCCGCCGACGAGATAGGCCGAGCCCCACCAGGCCAGCGCACGGATGCTGCGGTCCTGGACCCAGGCGAACAACAGGAGCAGGCCAAGCACCGCCGTAACGAGAATCGAGATGACGGCAAGCGTCGGTAGATAGAGCGGCATCGGTACGCCTCGGATTGGGCCTCGTGGCGATGGCCAGCTTTTCCTACCCACCTTGCCGCGGGCTTTCCGTTATCCGCGCAATGCGACGTATCGGGCCGTGCGCATGTGCAAGTTCCGCGCAGCGTCGCCGAAACCTTACACCCAAGTCGCGATTTTTCTCTGAATGCGCGAGAAATTCGATATGAAAGATAGCAAGCGCGCCGCCTGGGCGTTCCGGGAAGTCGCGGCAATACGCCTACTTCTCGCCGAGCGCCGGCTCTCTACCAATGGAGAGCATGAAAATGGGGGCCAGGAGCAGCCAGGAAAACTTGGCGAGATCCGCATCGTAGAAGCTGACCCCGATCGAGAGTGCAAAAACGCCGGCGGTGAACAAAGGCGATAGAAGGCTTCGCCGTATCTGCAAAGGTGTGATTTGCGGATCGATCAGGCCCGCGCGCAACGCATAGACCCACAGTCGCGGCCGACAACAGCGCCGCGGCGACCACCACGCAGGCATAGAGAATGACCGCGGTACGCAGATTGCCGTGCTCCTGCAGCACCGAGCTTGCGAACGGCACGCAACAGACCGCCATCAGGAAAGCGATGTTCAGCCATACCAGCCGGCTGTCGGCGCGGCGGATGAATGTGAACTTCCGCCAATGACCGACCCAGAACGAGGCGATGACCAGAAAGCTCACGAAAAAGGCGAGGTATTTCGTCGCGATCGCCACCAGGTCATGCTGCAGCCTGGCGTCCGTGAACGATCCCGTTTCCGCAGGCAGGCGCACTTCGAGCGCGAGCAGCGTCATCGAAATGGCGATGACTGCGTCGCTGAAGAATAATGAGCCGATCGAGGCTCCGCCTCTCGTACTCCGCGGCGGATGCGGCCGGAGATCTCGCGTTTGCGCCCGGCCAACGCTCGCCCCTGCGGCCTTAGCGCTTCGAGAACTGGAAGCTGCGGCGGGCTTTCTTGCGGCCGTACTTCTTGCGCTCGACCACGCGCGAGTCGCGAGTCATGAAGCCGCCCTTCTTGAGCGCGCCGCGCAGCTCCGGCTCGAAATTCACCAGCGCGCGCGAGATGCCGTGGCGGAGCGCCCCGGCCTGACCCGACAGACCGCCGCCGGATACGGTGCAGTTCACGTCGTATTGGCCGGTGCGATTCACCGCCACGAACGGCTGCTGGATCATCATGCGCAGCACCGGCCGCGCGAAATAGACCTCGGCTGAGCGCGTGTTGATGACGAACTTGCCCGCTCCCGGCTTGATCCATACCCGCGCCACCGCATTCTTGCGCTTGCCGGTGGCATAGGCGCGACCCTGCTTGTCGAGCTTCTGAACGTACTTGGGTGCTTCGGGCGTTTCCGGCTTGAGCACGGCCAAGCCTTCCAGCGACTGGACGGTTTCGGCCATCACGCGCTCCTCTTGTTCTTCGAATTCATCGCACCGACGTCGAGCACAACCGGGTTCTGCGCCTCGTGCGGATGGCTCGGTCCCTTGTAGACGCGCAGATTGCGGAAATGCTTCCGCGCCAGCGGTCCCTCGTCGAGCATGCGCTCGACCGCCTTCTCAAGCACGCGCTCGGGGAACTTGCTTTGCAGAATGAATTTGGCTTTGCGATCCTTGATGCCGCCGGGAAAGCCGGTGTGGTGATGATAAACTTTCTGATCGAGCTTCCGGCCGGTCAGCACCACCTTCTCGGCGTTCACGACGATGACGTTGTCGCCGCAATCGACGTGCGGCGTGTAGCGTGGCGTGTGCTTGCCCCGGAGCCGCATGGCGATGATCGAAGCGAGACGGCCGAGCACGAGCCCGGAAGCGTCGATCAGCACCCACTTTTTCACGATCTCGGCGGGCTTGGCCGAATAGGTCTTCATGGTCAGTCCGTTGGAATGGCCAGCTCGCGCGGCCGAAGAGGTCGGCGGGTTCTATCGGCTGTCGCCGCCACGGTCAACGACCTCTGGTACGTTTTTATCTTTTTATTACAATCACTTAAAATAACGGTATTTAGATGCCTTCATCCAAGTCCCGCTCGGGCGGGATGGAATAGGTGGCGACCGCATGGGCCACGAGTTCGCCGCCCGCGGCCGGGCGTATTCCCACCTCGCCTACCGCGAGCCGCTTTCCAAGCTTGATCAGGCGGCAATCCGCGATCAGGTCGCCGGGCTCGGGCTTCTTCAGGAAATTGATCGACAGGCTCGTGGTGACCGCCAGCGGCACCGGCCCCAGCGCCGCCAGGATCGCCACATAGACCGAGGCGTCGGCGAGCGTCATCAGCGTGGGCCCCGAGACCGTGCCGCCGGGCCGCAGGTGCCGCTCGCCCGCGCTGAAGCGCACGCTCGCGGTGCGGTCGCCGACCGCCTCGACCCGCGACGCCTTGCCCGGCCCGAACGCCTGCGGGAACACCCCGGCGAGATAGGCCTGCAGCTCCTCGGCGTTCATCTTCATGGTTGGTAACCCTGCCCTGCGCCGTGCGCCCGTACGCGCCCCGCGCATTCGGATACAATGATGCCCGCGAAAGGCAAAGACCCCCAAAAGGCCGACGAGGGACCGAAATGTCGAAGCCCGCCGCCGCACCCCGCACCGAGACCCCCGCGCCGATCCTGCTGCGCGAGGATCGCGACGGTATCGCGCTCTTGACGCTGAACCGGCCCGAGACACGCAACGCGATCTCAGCGGCGATGATCGAAGCGCTGGTCACCGCGCTCGCTTCGATTCGCGCCGACAAAGCCGTGCGCGCGGTTGTGCTCGCCGCGAATGGTCCCGTCTTCTCCGCCGGCCACGACGTCAAGGAATTGACCGCGCGTCGTGCCGACCCCGATGGCGGCCGCGCCTATTTTCACAAGCTGTTCGAGCGCGGTGCCGACATGATGATTTCGATCGTGCAGCTGCCACAGCCGGTGATCGCCTGCGTGCAGGGCATGGCGACGGCTGCCGGCTGCCAGCTCGTGGCCTCCTGCGATCTCGTGGTGGCCGCCGAGACCGCGCGCTTCGCGACGCCGGGCGTACAGATCGGCCTCTTCTGTTCCGCGCCCATGGTGCCGCTGTCGCGCAAGGTAGCGTCCAACCACGCGATGGAAATGCTGCTCACCGGCGAGCCGATTTCGGCCCGGCGCGCGCACGAGATCGGTCTGGTCAACCGCGTCGTCTCCGGCGGCAAGGAGCGCGAGGAGGCATTGGCGCTCGCGCGCACCATCGCGCAGAAATCGTCCTACATCATCAAGATCGGCAAAGAGGCCTATTACCGGCAACTCGACATGGATCTCGCCGCCGCCTACCGCCTCGGCGCCGCCGTGATGGCTGAGAACATGCTGGCGCGGGACGCCGCCGAGGGCATCGGCGCTTTCATTGAGAAGCGTTCGCCCAAGTGGGAAGACCGTTGAACCACGATAGCTACGACGACTCCTACATCCGCGGCATTCTGAATTCCGTGAAGAACATCGCCATCGTCGGCGCGAGCCCATCCGACAACCGGCCGAGCCACTTCGTCGTGAAATATCTGGCCGAGCGCGGCTACCAGGTCTTCCCGATCAATCCCGGCCAGGGCGGCAAAGAAATCGGCGGCATTCCGGCCTACGCGCGCCTCGCCGACGTGCCCGAGCCCCTCGACGTGGTCGACGTATTTCGCAGCTCCGAGCACGTGCCTGCCGTGCTCGATGAAGTGCTGGCGCTTGCCGTACCGGCCCAAGGTGTTCTGGATGCAGCTCGGCGTGCGCGACGACGCGGCCGCCGCCCGCGCCGAGGCCGCGGGCATGCTGGTGGTGATGAACCGCTGCCCCAAAATCGAATACGGCCGCCTGTCCGGCGAGATCAATTGGGCCGGGGTGAATACCCGCACCCTCTCCTCCCGGCGCGCCAAGCGGCTCCCCGGCGGCGTCCAGCGCCTATCCCTGGGCGACGACAAATGACGCATTGACGGTACGCCCGGCCCAAGCCTAAACAACATTCTCAAATAGAGATTGTTCTTATTTCACAAATATCTTGTGGAATTAAGAACGGCGACTATCCAAGAGGATCAAATGGCCGACCGCAAACCGGGCTTCTCCACCCTCTCGATCCACGCCGGCGCCCAGCCCGACCCGACCACGGGCGCGCGCGCGACGCCGATCTACCAGACCACCTCGTTCGTGTTCGACGACGTGGAGCATGCGGCCTCGCTCTTCGGCCTGCAGACCTTCGGCAACATCTACACCCGTATCGGCAACCCGACCTGCAACGTGCTCGAAGAGCGCGTGGCCGCGCTCGAGGGCGGCACCGCCGCGCTCGCCGTCGCCTCCGGCCACGCCGCCCAGGCGGTCGTGTTCCAGGCGCTGCTGCGGCCCGGCGACGAGTTCGTCGCATCGACCAAGCTCTATGGCGGTTCGATCAATCAGTTCAATCACGCCTTCAAGAGCTTCGGCTGGAACGTGGTCTGGGCCGACCCCGACGATCTGGCTTCGTTCGAAAAGGCGGTGACGCCGAAGACCAAGGCGATCTTCATCGAGTCGATCGCCAATCCGGGCGGCATTCTCGTGGACATCGCGGCAATAGCGAGGATCGCCAACCAGGCGAACGTGCCGCTCATCGTCGACAACACGCTGGCCACGCCCTATCTGTGCAAGCCGTTCGAGTTTGGTGCCGACATCATCGTGCACTCGGCCACGAAATTCCTCGGCGGCCACGGCAACTCGATCGGCGGCGTGATCGTCGATGGCGGCAAGTTCCAATGGGCCGGCGACGCGCGCTATCCGATGATCTCGGCGCCGCGGCCCGAATATAACGGCATCGTCATGGCCGAGACCTTCGGCAATTTCGGCTTCGCCATCGCCTGCCGCGTGCTCGGCCTGCGCGACCTCGGGCCCGCGCTGTCGCCGTTCAACGCGTTCCTGATCCTCACCGGCATCGAGACGCTGCCGCTGCGCATGCAAAAGCACTGCGACAACGCGCTCACGGTCGCGAAATTCCTCTCCAGCCATAAGGATGTCGCCTGGGTGAGCTACGCCGGGCTCCCCGCCAACCGCTATTACAAGCTCGCGCAGAAATATTGCCCCAAGGGCGCGGGCGCGGTGCTCACCTTCGGCCTCAAGGGCGGCTTCGAGGCTGGCGTGAACCTCGTTTCCAATGTGAAGCTGTTCTCGCACCTGGCCAATATCGGCGACACCCGCTCGCTGATCATCCACCCGGCCTCCACCACCCACCGCCAGCTCTCCGACGCACAGAAGAAGATCGCCGGCGCCGGCCCGGACGTGGTGCGGCTCTCGGTCGGCATCGAGGACATCGAGGACATCATCGCGGACCTCGAACAGGGCTTGGCGACCTAGGCTCTCATCCGCGCAACATTCACGGTCGCCACGACCAACACGGCGATCGCCCCCGCTTGGTGCGCGAGCGCCAGCCATAGCGGTACGTCGTAGAGCAACGTGAGAATCCCGAGCATCGCCTGCAGCGTGATCAGCGCGAACAGCACCGCGGCGCGCAGCGCCATAGCGGACGCCCCCCGCTGCACGTCGATCGCGTGTAAGGCCGAAAGAAAAAACAAAACATAAGCCGCGATCCGGTGATCGAACTGGATCGTCAGCACGTTCTCGAAGAAGTTCTTCCACAGTGGCTCGATCGCAAACAGCGCGTCCGGCGGCGGAAAGAAGCGTCCATCCATCAGCGGCCAGGTGTTGAACGTGAGCCCCGCCCCGGTCTTGGCCACCAGCGCGCCGAGGAGAATCTGCACGAACACCAAGAGCAGCAGGATCCCCGCCATGCGGCGCTGCCGCGGCATGGCCGGTGTCTGGCGCCACGGCTGCAGGCTCTCCGCGACCGCGACGGTTGCCGATAGAATCACGCAGGCAAGCGTGAGGTGCACCGCGAGCCGGTACTGGCTGACGTCGGTGAATACCGAAAGCCCGGACTGCACCATCCACCAGCCGACCGCGCCCTGCAGCCCACCGAGCGCGAAAATACCGGCGAGCTTCCAGCCGAGCACGCGACCGATCAGCCCGCGCCAGACGAAAAAGAGAAACGGCAGCAGGAACACGACGCCCACGGCGCGCGCCAGCAGCCGGTGCGTCCACTCCCATGCATAGATGATCTTGAACTCGGCGAGCGTCATGCCCGCGTTGACGGCGAGAAATTGCGGGATCATGCGATAGCGCTCGAATTCCGCCAGCCACTCGTTCTCCGAGAGCGGCGGCAGGATGCCCGTTATCGGCCGCCATTCGGTGATCGAGAGGCCCGATCCCGTGAGCCGCGTGAGGCCGCCCACCAGCACGATGGCGATCAGGAATATCGCCACCCACCACAGCCAGCGCCGCACCGACCGCAAGCGGTCCTGGACTTCCTCGAGCGTTACCAAGCGGCACCTCCACATTCCCTTTGCGACGCGCGAGAGATATAGAGCGGCGACCGCGCGGGCAATCCGCGTCTGTTTCAGGATCGCCATGCGCCAACGCCAGCGCAAGCTTGTCGGCACCGTCGCCCTGATCGCGCTGGTGATCTTCTGGGCGCTATTCGCGATGTCGCTGGTCTATGGCCGCGTCGGGGCGCTTCCCGTCTATGGGCAGACGCTGGTCTATCTCGCGCTCGGGCTCGTCTGGGTGCTGCCGGCCGGGCTGCTCATCTGGTGGATGCAGCGGCCGGATTGAAGGCTCACGCCGCGTCGACGCGGCGAAATCCGCTCGACAGCGCGAACGGCGCTCCCGACAAGAACACGTCGATGAACCGCATCGCCTGGAAATGGCCGTTGAGCGAGACGCGCGGCAGCGCGGTCAGGTGCTCGCGATGCTCCGGGAACAGCACGCCCGGCCGCGTCGTTACCGCGGTCGCAAAGCCCAGCGCGCGGGCGAACGCGAACTCGCGCGGTCCCGCCGACGTGGCGTCGCCCACCGGAAACGCCAGATGCTTTGGGCGCTTGCCGAGCGAAGCCTCGATCACGTCGACGCTGCGCTCGATCTCCGCGCGCGCCGCGGCGGCCGGGAGCTTGCGCAACATGTTGTGGTTGACCGTGTGGGCGCCGATCGTCGCCAGCGGATCGCCGGCGAGCCGCCCGATCTCCGGCCAGCCCATGCACAGCTCGCGGCACGGCGCCAGCGGATCGATGCCGTAGCGCGCGCACAAATCGCGCACGATGCGGCGCATCTCGCCCTCGTCGGGCAAGCGGCGCAGCCGCCAATAGATTTCATGGAACGCGGCGTCCTTTTCGCCGGGTCCGGTGCAATCGTAGAAGCGGGTGTCGCCCTCGATCTCGACCACGATGCGGCTGTTGGCGGCGACCACGCGCTCGAGCGCGGCCCACCACATTTCGCCGAGATGGTCGGCGAATGCGGTCGCGACGAACAACGCGAACGGAACCTTGTGCCGCTTGAAGATCGGCCAGGCGTATTCGAGATTGTCCCGATAGCCGTCGTCGAGCGTAAACGCCACGAAGCGGCGGCTGAAATCCTGCTCGACCAGGCGCCTTTGCACCTCATCGAGGCTCACAAGATCGACACGGCGGGCCTTGAGCCGATTTACCACGCCTTCGAGGAATTCTGGCTCGACCTCCAGAAGCCGATTAGGTTGGAAAGCTCCCCGCCGGGAGGGCCGCACATGATGGAGCGTGAATACGACCCCTACCCCGCCGGTGACAGGCTTCAGCACCCGGTGCGCACCGGAGAAATACAGCGCCTCGAGACCGGCCCGGATTATCGCTTTACGCAAGCTCGCCACCTGATGCTCTCCGCAGGGAACCCTTACCCCGATCATGCCAACAGAAACTTGAGGATTCTTTGTGATCGTTACCGACTGCAGGATTTTCGATGTCTGAACGGACGTTAAGCATGGCGAGCAAAGCGGCCACGCTATTCGCCGCGGCAGGAAGCCTGGCCCCGCGGCTGCCCGCGCGCGAAGCGTCCATCGGCGCCTTCGACGGCGTCGAGGTTTTCACCTCGCTGGCCGCCGCCGAGCCCTTTTGGCGCGAGCTCGAGCGCGAGGGCGTTCTCACCCCCTACCAGCGCTACGAATGGGTCGCCGCGTGGCACCGCAATGCCGGTGCGGCGGCAGGCGTATCGCCGCTCATCGCCGTCGGCTTCGATGCGGCCGGCACCCCCCTGTTTCTGTTGCCGCTCGGCCTCATCCGCCGCGGCAGTTTCCTCGTCGCGCGCTTCCTCGGCGACAAGCATGCTTGCTTCAATTTTGGCCCTTGGCGGCGCGGCGCCAGGATCGGCCGGGCCGAACTTGCGAACGTGATCGCCCGCATCCGTTCCGCGGCTCCGGATCTCGACGCCATCGAGCTCCCGGACCAGCCGGAAAGCTGGGAAGGCATGCGCAACCCGATGCTGGCGCTGTCGCACCAGCCCTCGCCGAGCTTTGGCTATCGCCTGCGGCTCGGCGCGCCAGGAGAGGAAGTGCTCGCCCGCGCCTATGGCAGCGGCACCCGCTCGAAACTGCGCAACAAGGAGCGCAAGCTTCAGGCGCTGCCGGGCTACCGCTACGTGCGCGCCGGCACCGAAGCCGATGTCGACCGTTTCCTCGACGCCTTCCTCGCCCAGAAAGCCGAACGTTTCGCCGCTCAGGGCTTGGAGAACGTATTCGCGGCGCCCGGGATCGAAGCATTCCTGCGTGAAGTCTGCCGCCACGGTCTCGCTTCGGGAAAACCCCTCGTCGAAATGCACGCCCTCGATACGAGCGCGGGCATGCTGGCGCTGTTTGCCGGCGTCAATGACGGCCGCCGTTTCTCGGCAATGATCACGTCCTTCACGATGGGCGAACACGCGCGCCAGAGTCCCGGCCTCGTCCTGCTCACCCATCTGGTCGCCGACTGCGCCGATCGCGGCCTTGAGTATTTCGACCTTGGCGTCGGTGAAGCCGAGTTCAAGACCTCGCTGTGCGACGAGGTCGAGGTGTTGTTCGATAGTTTCGTGCCGCTCTCAGGACGCGGCCGTCTGCTCGCCGCCGGCCTCGCCGCCAAGGCGAGCGCCAAACGCGCGATCAAGCGCTCCCCGCTGCTCTGGGGCGCCGCGCAAAAAATCCGCAAAGTCTTCTGACGTTCAGGCGGCGGCGCGGTCCCGCGGGCTCGGCATGTCGGGCTCAGCCCTAACGACCATCACCTGATCGAAGCCGCCAGCGACCAGCGCATCGGCGAGCCCTATTCCGGCTTCCTTCTCGTCCGCGATCAGGATCGCCGCGCGTGCAAAGCGCGCAAGCCGCTCCGCGCCCGGGAGCTTCGGCAATTTACCGACGGCGACCACCACATAATCATAGGTCTGCGACAATGCCCCGAGCACGATCGAAAGCCGCGGCGCGGTGAGCAAGCCCATCGTGTTGCGCGCGTTGCGCCCGAGCCCGATCACATGCGCGTGCGAGACTGGATCGCGCTGAATCACCTCGGTAAAGGACGCGACCCCGAATAGAAGATCGGAGATCCCCGGCGCGTGTGCGTCGGCGACGAATGCGCGCGACGGCGCATGCGTTACGTCCAGATCAAGCAACAGCACCCGCGTGCCCTGGCTGGCGAGCCTGCGCACGAGCTCGACGACGACGCCGGCCGACCGGTCGTCCGCCGCTACCCCGCCCAACACGAGAACACCGTGATCGAGCTCGGAAACCTTCGTGAATAACGCATCCATGCGCCGCTCAGAGGCGCTCACGGGATCTTCCGCGGCCTCCGGCCATATGGCCGGCTCCGGCGGAATATCGCCCCAAGCAGCCGGTGCCTCCTGTGCATATTCCTCGGGTAGCACGACCGACTCCCGTGCCGAGAATGTTTGTGACTGCGATTCATCGAGCGCCCTCGGGATGCGCCGATAGACTTCACCGCCCATCAATTCACCGACCGCGATGAACACCACGGCGAACAGGAGCGTAGCGATCGTCGCCAACAGCACGATCGGCAGTTTCTTCGGAAAATACGGCGTCGAGGTCGGCACCGCGCGCGAGATAATCCGGGCATCGGCTGGCACCGCGTCCGGCGACTCGCGCGCGGTCACGTCGCGGTAGCGCCCCAGGTACGATTCCAGAAGATCGCGCTGCGCCTTGGCCTCGCGCTCGAGCGCGCGCAACTGCACATCCTGTTCGCCGAGCGAGGAAGCCTGGCGCTTGAGCTGATCGAGGCTCGCCGAGAGCTGTTCGACCCGCGCGCCGGCGATACGCGCGTCGTTTTCGAGGCTGCGCACCAGCTTTTCGGCTTCGTTACGAATCTGCGCTTCGAGATCGCCGATCTGCGCGCGCAATTCCTTGATGCGCGGATGCTGCGGCAAGAGCGTCGAGGACTGCTCCGCGAGCTGCGATTTGAGCGTCACGCGCTGCTCGTTGAGGCGGCGGATGAGCTCGGAATTGACCACTTCGGAAGATTCAATCGGCCGCCCGGAACGCAGCTGCTCGCGGATCAGCCGCGCCTTGACCTCGGCGTCGGCCTTCTGCGAGCGCGCGATCGTAAGCTGGGAATTGAGCTCGCCGAGCTGCTGGGCGCTCAGCGAATTACTGTTCGGCCCGACATAGAGATTCGATCCGGTGCGGAACGCCTCGACCCTGCCCTCGGCCTCGGCGACACGGCCGCGCATGCGTTCGATCTCGCCGGAGAGCCACTGGCTCGCCTGCCGCATCGCTTCCTGCTTGCTCTGCTGCTGCAGCATGAGATAGCCGTCGGCGACCGCGTTGGCGACATTGGCCGCGAGATCGGGATCCTCCGACTGGAATTCGATGACGATCACGCGCGTTTTGTCGATCGGATAGACCGTGAGGCGCTCATAGTAACGGTCGAGCACCCGCTCCTCGATGCTCAAGCGCGACGCATCGCGCATCAGTCCGACCAGCGCGAGGATACGGCCGAGCACGGAGCCGCTGACTTCGGGATTGAATTCGGCGCGATCGGCGAGCTTCAGCTCGCGCACGACCTTGCGCGCCAGATCGCGCGACAGCGCGAGCTGCACCTGGCTCTGCACCGCTTCCGCGTCGACCAGCGTGCGGTCGCGCTCGACGTTGCGATCGCCCTCCGCGCGGTTATAGACGGTTTCGCGGCTTTCGATCAGCACGCGCGACTCGGATTTGTAGCGCGGCGTCATGAGGTTCACGACCGCGAAGCTCGCGACCGCGGCGATCAGCGTAGGCAGGATGATCCAGCGGCGGCGCTGCCACAGCGCACGCGCAAGCGCGGCGAGATCGAGCGCGCTCTCGCCTGTTTCGGTCGTGGCGCCCATTTCGGACGCCGATGTCGGACGCATCGCCGGGACACTCCACACAACCCGCCCGATAAGAAATCATTAGGGTTGCCATCGCGTTAATGGGCAGAAGCGTTGCTGCGCAAGCATCCGATCGGTGAGGTTTCGTTAACCATATGGCCGCTAAGACTGCAGACACTGAAAGGCGGTGCCGCTCCATGTTTGCCCGAAGCGCCCTGCTCCTTGCGCTTGCGCTCGCGGTCTCCGCTTGTGCGGCGGACCGGCCGCGTATCGGCGAGGTCGATCCCGCCTTCAGCGCGCCCTACGCGCTCGGCGCCGGCGACAAGCTGCGCGTCATGGTGTTCGGCCAGGAGAGCCTGACCAATTCCTATACCGTCGACAACGCCGGCAAGATCTCGATGCCCCTGATCGGCGCGGTCGAAGCGCGCGGACGCACCACGGCCGAGCTCAGCCTGGCGGTCGCCGCCAAGCTCAAGGCCGGCTACATCCGCGAGCCGCATGTCGCGGTCGAGGTCGAGACCTATCGGCCGTTCTTCATCCTAGGCGAAGTGAATACCGCCGGTCAGTTCGCCTATGTGAACGGCCTCACCGTCGAGAGCGCCATCGCGGTCGCCGGCGGCTATTCGCCGCGCGCGAGCAAGTCGGGCGCCGTCATCGCCCGCACGGTACAGGGCCAGATCGTGCACGCGCGCGTGCCGCTCTGGTATCCGATCCGGCCCGGCGACACGATCACCGTCGAGGAACGGTGGCTCTGAGCGGAAATCCCGCGCCCGTGCGCAAGCTCCGCATCATCCACGTCCTGCGTGCGCCCGTGGGCGGCCTGTTCCGGCACGTGATCGATCTGGCCCGCGAGCAAGCGGCGCGCGGGCACGAAGTCGGCATCTGCACCGACTCTACGACCGGTGATGAGCGCACTGCACGAACGCTGCGGGAGCTATCCCCCAGCCTACTGCTCGGCCTCACCCGCGTGGCCATGAGCCGGCAGATCGGACCGAGCGACTTCGCGGCGGTGCGTCACGTAGGCCTTAGAGCGCGCCTGTGCGATGCCGATATCCTGCATGGCCACGGCGCCAAGGGCGGCGCCTACGCGCGACTCGCGCGCTGCAACGCGGTCCGCGTCTACACGCCCCACGGCGGCAGCCTGCATTATTCGCCCGGCACGCCAATCGGCATTTTCTATCTCGGCCTCGAGCGGCTGCTCATGCGGCGCACCGGCGCGTTCCTGTTCGAGAGCGCCTACGGCCTCGATATATTCAAGGCCAAGATCGGAACGCCCGGCGGGATCGTGCGCGTCGTGCACAACGGCGTGCGCAAGGACGAGCTTGAATCAGTGAAGCCCGACGGCGATGCCGCCGATTTCGTTTATGTCGGCGAGCTGCGCGCACTCAAGGGCGTCGATCTGCTGCTCGATGCGCTCGCGCTGCTGCGCACCAAGGGCTGGAACGGCAGCGCTTTCCTCTATGGCGATGGCCCCGACCGGGCCGCACTCGAAGCCCGCGTGGGCGCGCTCGGTCTCGCTTCGCATGCGCAGCTCTACCCGCCGCGCCCCGCCCGCGAGGCCTTCCGCACCGGCCGTGTTCTTGTGGTGCCGTCGCGCGCGGAATCGCTCCCCTATATCGTGCTCGAGGCGGCAGCTGCATCGATGCCGCTGGTCGCGACCAATGTCGGCGGCATTCCGGAAATTTTCGGACCCGACGCTCCCGCGCTCGTCCCACCCGGCGACACTGCCGCGTTGGCCGCCGCCATGCTCGCGGCCTTTGCCGGCGAGGCCGCAACGCGGACCGGTCGGCTGCATGCGCGGGTTGCAGCCGAGTTCACCGTCGGCACGATGACCGACCAAATCCTCGCCGCATACGAATCAGTAACCGCAACGAAGGCTTAGCGGCGGACAATTCATAGTTAATCGAAGACTTAAATATTTCGTCGGCATTTTCCGTTATTTAATCATACATCCTACTGAACGAACCGGCGCGCAGCCAAACAGCGCCGGACGGCAGGCACACGGGCGAAGGCGGCATGATCGAATTCAATGTTCGCGAGATCGCGCGGGCGATGGAAGCGCAATCCGCTTCCGCCGCGGCTGCGGCTACGCTGCACCTGCCCGCGCGAGACCTGCCTGCGCGAAAGGAAAAACGCGCGCTCGGTCCGCTCGCGGCCGCGGTTGCGCTGCAGAAATTCGCCCCGGCCTTGTCGCACGTGGTGCTCGCCGGATTCGTCCGTGCGGCCGATTTCCTCGTCATCGCCGGCCTCGGGCTTCTGGTCTACGCGATCTACGTCGTTCCGCTCGACGGCTTCGAATGGCACTACGTCACGACCATCCTGGCCATCGCCACCACTGCGGTGTTCGCCTTCCAGTGGGCTGACATTTATGAAGTCGGCGCGTTCCGCTCGCGCGTAGAGCAGTTGAGCCGCATCGGCCTCAGCTTGACCATCGTGTTTCTGTTCGTGCTCGCGGCCGCCTTCTTCGCCAAGTACCAGGGCATGTACTCGCGCGTATGGGTCAGCACCTGGTACGGCGGCACGGTGCTCCTGCTGTTCGCCGGGCGCACCTTGCTCTCCTCGCTAGTTCGCCGCTGGACCCGCGAGGGCCGCCTGATCCGCCGCACCGTCATCGTCGGCGGCGCCAAGGCGGGCGAGGCGCTGATCGAAGCGCTCCGCGCGCAAAAAGATTCCGATCTTTCGATTTGCGGCATTTTCGACGATCGCAACGACGACCGCTCGCCGGCGCAAGTCGCCGGCGTACCCAAGCTCGGCACCGTGGACGAGCTGGTCGAATTCGCCCGGCGTACCCGGATCGACCTCCTGCTCGTGTCGATCCCGATCATCGCCGAAGAGCGCGTGCTGCAGATGGTCAAGAAGCTCTGGGTGCTGCCGATCGATCTGCGGCTCGCCGCGCACATGAGCCGGCTGCGCTTCCGTCCGCGCGCCTATTCCTACATCGGCAACGTACCCACGCTCGACGTCTACGATAAGCCGCTCACCGACTGGAACTACGTGCTCAAGTGGCTGTTCGACCGCATCGTCGGCGGACTGCTGCTGCTCGCGGCCGCGCCGCTGATGGCGCTCGTCGCCATCGCCATCAAGCTCGACAGCAAGGGGCCGGTGTTCTTCCGGCAGAAGCGCTACGGCTTCAACAACGAGCTGATCGAAGTATTCAAGTTCCGCTCGATGTACGTCGACAAGACCGACGCCAACGCCGCCAGGCTCGTCACCAAGGACGACGCGCGCGTCACCCGCTTCGGCCGTTTCATCCGCAAGACCTCGCTCGACGAGCTGCCGCAGCTCATCAACGTGGCGATCAAGGGCGATCTGTCGCTCGTCGGCCCGCGGCCGCACGCGGTCTATGCCAAGGCGCAGAACCAGCTCTATGACGAGGTGGTCGACGGCTATTTCGCCCGCCACCGCGTGAAGCCGGGCATCACCGGCTGGGCGCAGGTCAACGGCTGGCGCGGCGAGACCGACACCGGCGAAAAGATCCAGCGCCGCGTCGAGCACGACCTGTTCTATATCGAGAACTGGTCGGTGCTGTTCGACCTCTACATCCTCGCGCGCACGCCCTTCGCGCTGCTCAAGACCGAAAACGCCTACTGATGGCCCACGCAGTCGCGGTGCCCATCGGTTCCGCGGCGCTCTTGGAGCGCCTGTGCGGGCTCATGCTTTGGCTCACCGGCTTCTCCAGCGCGTTCGTGCTGATGGAGCCCTCGCCCTATGAGGTAGTGGCGCTGGCCACCATGGCGCTCTTTTTCCTCACCGGGCTGCCGCTGCGGGCAGGCCAATTGCCGCTGCTTCTGCTCCTGGTCGTCTATTGCATCGGACTGACCATCGGCGTCGTACCCGTGCTCGGACGCGACAATACGTTCCTCTGGACTCTGGTCTCGTGGTTCATGGTCGCGACCGCGTTCTTTTTTGCCTGCGTGCTGGCCGAGGACACGGGCCGGCGCCTCGATCTCCTGCTCGCGGGCTACATGGCCGCGGCCGTGATCGTCGCGATCCTGGCGATCCTCGCCTATTTCCAGCTGATCCCGGGCGCCGAAGAGCTGCTCCGCTATGGCCGCGCCAAGGGGACGTTCAAGGACCCCAACGTGCTCGGGCCGTTCCTGGTATTGCCCGCGCTGCTGTGTATTCGTCGCGTGCTTTCCGGCGGCATACGGAACTTCCTGGCCGGCGGCGCGGCGCTGGCGCTCTTCGTGGTCGCGCTGCTTCTGACCTTCTCGCGCGGCGCCTGGGCGCATTTCGCCTTTTCCGCCGTGCTTTATGTGATCTTCCTGTTCGCGATCAGCAATAGCGCGCGTGAACGCGGGCGCATCGCGCTTGCCAGCATCGCCGCCGCCCTTGTGATCTGTGCGGCAATCGCGGCACTCCTCTCCACCCAGTCGGTCGGCGCGCTTTTCACCGAACGCGCGAGCCTCGAACAGGCCTATGACGTCGGCCATCTCGGCCGTTTCGGCCGACATATCCTCGGCGCGCTGCTCGCGCTCGACAATCCGTTCGGCATCGGCCCGCTGCAGTTCATTCGCTATTTCCCAGAGGACGCGCACAACGTCTATCTCAACTCGTTCATGGCCGGCGGCTGGATCGCGGGCATTTCGTATCTCCTGCTCGTCGCGCTCACGCTGTTCGTCGGCTTTAAGGCCGTCCGCGCCGATACGCCCTGGCGGCCGGTCATGCTCGCGGCCTTCGCCACCTTCATCGGCGTCGTGATCGAGGGCGCCATCATCGACACCGATCATTGGCGCCATTTCTGGCTGTTGCTTGGCACGCTGTGGGGCGGCGCCATCGCTGCGCAGCGCTATGCAATATCCGCGTCGCGTCGAACCAGGGCAATGGCATGACCAGTCCGCGTCCAGTGCAGACCGGCGAGAGCCGCAGCCGCGTCGAGGTCCTCGATCTGCTGCGCATGTTCGCGGTGCTGGCCGTGGTTCTGTTCCACTACGGCTTCCGCGGCGCGGCGGCCGACGGCTACACCGCGACCTCGCTCCCGGATCTGCAATGGTTCGCGAAATACGGCGATTTCGGCGTGCAGCTGTTCTTCGTCATCAGCGGCTTCGTGATCGCCTATTCCGCCGAAGGCCGCACCGCGATCAACTTCGCCATCGCGCGCAGCTCGCGCATTTATCCCGCCTTCTTCCTCTGCATGACGATCACCTTCATCGCGACCATCGCGATCGGCGCGCCGCGCTTCGAGACCACGTTCATGCACTGGTTCGCCAATCTCCTCATCGTTGCGCCCGCGCTCAAGCAGCCGTTCATGGACGGCGCTTATTGGTCGATCGTCTACGAGATCACTTTCTATGGCTGGGTCGCGCTGTTCCTGGCCACCGGCCAGTTCCGCAAGCACATCGAGCTCATCATCGTTTCCTGGATGGCGATCTCGCTCTTGAACGAGGCCATGCTGCATTCGGGCATCCTGATGCGGCTGTTCCTCACCAATCAGAGCGGGTTTTTCGCGGCCGGCCTGCTGCTCTATGAAATGTACACCGGGCGGCGCACGTTGCTCTTGAAGCTCCTGCTCGTGCTCGCGGCCGTTACCTCGATCAATCAGGCGATCGGCAACGCGCAATGGGTGCGCGAGCATTATCAGGTGGCGATCGACGACCGGGTCATCGCCGTGCTCTGCCTCGTTTCGATCGGCGCGGTCGCGCTGGCGCTCCGCGTGCGCCGGGTTCCGCTGCCGGCCACGCTGGTGCTCGCCATCGGCGGCATGACCTACCCGATGTATCTCCTGCACCAGCACATCGGCTACATGGTGCTGAACAAGCTCCACGGCGTCGCGTCGCCCGCGCTGCTCATCGGCGGCACGACCGCGGCCGTCGCCGCGCTTTCCTGGCTGATCTGGCGCCACGTCGAGCGCCCGTCGCAGAAACGAATGAAGGCCGCGCTCAATTACGGCGTGGAGCACGTCGCCCCGCTCGCTGGCCGCGTGCGTACGCGCATCCTCGGCACTCGCGCGGCTTGAAATACCGGCGCCCGCGTTGCGCCGATCATTGCCCGCACCTATAGTCCGGCTCCGGTCGGAGCGTGGCGCAGCCCGGTTAGCGCACCTGTCTGGGGGACAGGGGGTCGCCGGTTCAAATCCGGCCGCTCCGACCAGTTCTTACCCTGCCAATCCCTAAAGCCCATCGCGAGGAGCCCCGCACGTGAAGAAGTTCCTGCTCTGCCTTGCACTGTCTCTGCTGCCCGCCGCCGCTTCGCGCAGCAGGCCGCCGACAATTGGCCGACCCGGCAGGTCTGGATCGTGGTGCCCTTCCCCGCCGGCTCGACGCCGGACCTGCTCGCCCGCACCATGGCCGAGCGCCTCGCGGCCAAGCTCGGCCAACAGTTTCTGATCGAGAACAAGCCCGGCGCCGGCGGCATGATCGGCACCGATCTGGTGGCCAAGGCCGAGCCCGACGGCTACCGCATCGGCGTCAGCATCACGGGGCCCTTGGTCAACAACACGCTCATCTACAAGAAGATGAACTACGACCCGTTCACCGATCTGGCGCCCGTGAGCTGGGCGGTGTCGCAGCCTTGCGTGCTGGTCGCCGCGGCCAATTTCCCCGCTTCGAATTTGCAGGAGACGCTGGCGGCGTTGAAGGCGAAGCCCGGCGCCTATAATTACGCCTCGTTCGGCAGCGGCACGATCGCACATCTTTCCATGGAACTCGTGGCCGCCAAGAGCGGCACCAAGATCGTGCAGGTGCCCTACCCCGGCTCGCCGCAAACGGTGACGGCGCTGCTCGCCGGCGAAGTGGCGCTGGGCTGCATGCCGCCGATTTCCGTTATTCCGCACGTGCGCGCCGGCAAGCTCAAGGCCATCGGCGTCGCCAGCGCCAAACGCTCGCCCATTTTCCCCGAAATCCCGACGCTCGCCGAGCAGGGCCTCCCGGGCGTCGAGGCCAATGCCTGGATCGGCGTGGTCGCGCCCGGCAAGACGCCGCCCGCCCTGGTCGCCAGGATCAGCCGCGAAGTCGTGGCGGCGCTACGCGATCCGGCAGCGGTTGAAACGCTCGGCAAAGCGATGATGGAAGTCGTAGCCAGCACGCCCGCGGAGCTCGCCAAATACATGCAGGACGAGCTGGCGCGCTGGAAGCCGATCATCGAGGCGAACAAGATCACCGCCGAATAAGCGCGAGACCGGCTAAAAATCGGATCGAGAGAAGCTCAGGCGAAGCTAAACCCGCCGGTGGTCAGCGGCCGTCTTCGCGCGCGGCGTCGAGCAAACGCCGGCATTCGGAAAGCTCCTGCAGGGTCGACCGCAGGATGCGCGCCGCTTCGGCCGATTGCCGGGCGCCCTCGGTGGCGGCGAATTCTTCGTCCTGCGCCGGCCGTGGCGCATCGGCCGCATTAGAGCGGCGGAACGGGATCGGCTCCATATCTTCGTCGCGCATCTCCGGAGGATCGTTCAGTTCCGCGTTGCGCCGCATTTCAGCGCCAGCATCGGTGCGCGGCGCCAGGAGCGCGGGCAGATAATCGAGCAATCCCGAAAGACCCGCGCGATCGTCCTCGCGCGCGCCGATCTCCTCGCCGGAAATCCCTTCGGGATCGAGTTGCACGTTGAGCTTTTCGACCGCCTGGCCGATCGCATACACGTGGCGCACGCCACGGTCGCGCAAGATGCGCTGCACGCCGTGGATCGTATAGCCTTCCTCGTAGAGCAGATGCCGGATGCCGCGCAGCAGCAGGACGTCGTCGGGCCGGTAATAGCGGCGGCCACCGCCGCGCTTCATCGGACGAATTTGCCCGAAGCGCGTTTCCCAGAAGCGGAGCACATGCTGGGGCAGGCCGAGGTCATGCGCGACCTCGCTGATGGTGCGGAAGGCGTCCGGGCCTTTATCCACGTACCTGCCTCAAGGCCCTCTCAGCGTTTCTTGCCGTCGGTACGATCGTTGATCCGGCTTTTCAGGATGTTCGAGGGCTTGAACACCATGACACGGCGCGGCTCAATCGGAACTTCCTCCCCGGTCTTCGGGTTACGGCCGATCCGCCTGCCCTTCTGGCGCACGACGAACGAGCCGAACGACGAAAGCTTCACGTTTTCGCCGCGCGCGAGCGAATCACCGATCTCGCGCAGCACTAATTCTACCAAAGAAGCTGATTCGGTGCGGGAAAGTCCTACTTTTTGATAGACGACTTCGCTTAGGTCCGCCCGCGTAATGGTCCGCTCCGCCATTGCCGCCCCCTGTGCCCCGGTCAATGGATTTATCCTTCTGATATTCAAACGATATTCGCCGTTTGCGCCCCGGTCAATCCGCCTACCAGCGGATCAGGGCCGAGCCCCAGGTGAAGCCCCCACCCATGGCTTCCAGCAGCACCAGGTGCCCCGGCTTGATGCGGCCGTCCCCGACGGCCTCCGCCAGCGCCAGCGGAATCGAGGCCGCCGAGGTGTTGGCGTGCCGGTCGACGGTGATGACCACTTTTTGCGCTGCAATACCGAGCTTGCGGGCGCTGCCGTCGATAATCCGCTTGTTGGCCTGATGCGGCACGAACCAGTCGATGTCCCCGGCGCCGTAGCCTGTGGCCGCGAATGCGGACTCGATTACGTCGGTGATATTGCCGACCGCATGGCGAAACACCTCCCGGCCCTCCATGCGCAAATGCCCCACGGTCTGGGTCGAAGACGGCCCGCCATCGACATAGAGCTTGGAACGGTGGCGGCCGTCGGAACGCAGATGCGTCGTGAGCACACCGCGATCCTCGCGCGTGCCGGGCTGGTCGATCGCCTCCATGACCACCGCACCCGCTCCGTCGCCGAACAGGACGCAGGTGGAGCGGTCGGTCCAGTCGAGGATGCGCGAGAAGGTCTCGGCCCCGATCACCAGCGCGCATTTGAAGTCGCCGCTGCGCAGGTACTTGTCCGCCGTCGCGACCGCGAAGACGAAGCCGGAGCAAACCGCCTGCAGGTCGAACGCCGCGCCCTTTGTGATGCCGAGCTCGGCCTGGATGGTGACCGCGGTCGCGGGAAACGTCTGGTCCGGCGTCGAGGTGGCGAGCACGATGAGATCGACCGCATCGGCCGGCAGGTTCGCCGCTTTCAGCGCCGCGCGCGCCGCGGCGATCGCGAGATCCGAGGTGACTTCGCCCTTGGCCGCGATGCGGCGCTCGTTGATGCCGGTGCGCTGCACGATCCACTCGTCGGTGGTTTCGACGAGTTGGGAAAGCTCCTTGTTGGTCAACACGCGGGTGGGGAGATAGCTGCCGACGCCCCGCACCACCGAACGCTTCACGCTCACGATACGGCTCTCCCGGCGACGCGCAGCCCGGTTCCGGCCGCGTGCCGCGCGATGCCGGCGGCGATCCGATGCTGCAAGTCGTTGCGCACCACGTCGTAACCGAGGTCAACGGCGGTCGCGAAGCCCTGCGCGTCGGTGCCGCCATGACTCTTGACCACCACCCCGTTCAATCCAAGAAACAGGCCGCCGTTCAATTCGCGCGGGTCCATGCGGTCCCGCACCGTCTGCAACGATCGGCGCGCGAGCAGATAGCCGATCCGCGCGCTCCAGGTCCGGCTGAAGGCGGCGCGCAAATATTCGCTCATCTGGCGCACGGTACCCTCGGCCACTTTGAGGGCGATATTGCCGGCGAAACCTTCGGTCACCACCACATCGACGGTTCCCTTGCCGATATCGTCGCCCTCGACGAAGCCGACATAGTCGAGATCGGGGAAATTGAGATCGCGCAGGATTCGCCCGGCCTCGCGCACTTCCTCGACGCCCTTGACCTCCTCGACGCCGATATTGAGCAGGCCGACCGTCGGCCGGTCGAGTTCGAACAGCACCCGCGACATGGCCGCGCCCATGATCGCCATATCCACGAGATTGTGCGCCTCGACCCCAATCGAGGCGCCGAGATCGAGCACGATGCTCTCGCCGCGAATGGTCGGCCAGATTCCGCCGATCGCGGGACGATCGATGCCGTCCATGGTCTTGAGGCAAATCTTTGCCATCGCCATCAGCGCGCCGGTGTTTCCGGCCGACACCGCGACGTCGGCCTCGCGTTGACGCACCGCATCGATCGCCATCCACATGGACGACGTGCGGCGCGTCTGCCGCAGCGCCTGGCTCGGCTTATCGTCCATGCGCACGACGACGTCGGTATGAACGATGCGCGCCGCCTCGCGCAGCGGCGCGTGGCGCTCAAGCTCGGAGAGAATCGCCTTCTCGTCGCCGAACAGCAGGAAGCGGGAATCCGGATGGCGCTCGAGCGCGATCGCCGCCCCGCCAACGACTACCGCAAGGCCGTGGTCGCCGCCCATGGCGTCGAGGGCAATTCGCACGTGGTTGGACATGCGCCGGCCTAGCCTTGTGAGCGGGGTTCAGGCATTTCCCGGCGGCCGCCGGAGCCGTCGGACAATAGCGTTTCGTAGCCTGGAGACAACAGAAGGAATATGCCCACGGGTCAGGCCTTGCTGCGCCGCGACTTGAGCTTCTTGAGCGCAGCGAAGGGCGATTCGCCCTTGTTCCGGCCCAGCTTGGGCGGCTTGAACACGGCCCCGGGCTTGCGCGGGTAAGGATCGATTGCGAGCGTCAGATGCTCGGCGACCACCGTGGCAAGATCGATCGCCCTATCGACCAGCGGATCGGGCGGATTCTCGAGACCGACGTCGATGGTGCTGCCCGCCACCTGGGTTGCGGAAGCCGGAGCGAAGCGGATATCGATCGGTTCGCTCACCTTGTTGTCGAACGGATCGAGAGTGACGACGCAGGTCTGCCGCACTGCCGCTTCGAGCCTGCCCTCGACCTCGGCGCCACCGTAACCATCGGGCGAAACTTTAAGTTTTGCCACGAGCTCCGGCACCGCGAGCACGCCCGCGTGCCGTGCCAGCTCGGCGCGAATCTCCTTGTTCGGAGCAAGCGTGAGCTCGATCCCATCTGTCGGCAGACCGGCAACGTCGATCGGATACGACCAGGAGAGCGAGTCCTTCATCATACATCCTCCGGCCTGGGAAACGCGATCTCACCACGAACGATTGAAGCATCCGGCTTCGATAAGAGCTTCTCCTGGAGAAGACGGACATAGCGCGCGAGCCGCTCAGAAGCCGCCGACACCGGCTCCGGTTTGCCGAATACATTGCGCGCGAGCGCGGCCGCGAGTACGGCCTCTCCCTTTTCCTGCAGCGCCGCGTCATAGCTCTTGGCCCGGCCATAATAGGCCTCGGCGATGCCGCGCATCTGCCGCGGCACCGCGAGATCGCCGACGCCGAGCTCGCGCAGGTTCGCATCCATGTCGGAGAAGAAGCGCTCGCACAGTTCCTGACCGGCCGTGCTTCTCTCGGCGCCCTCGCCCATGAGCCGCCGGACGACGAGATGCACGTGCAACACGATCATGTCGAAGCGCCCCGCCGCCGTGTCCGGCACGCCGTAAGCCGCATAAAAAGCCGGCGCGCGTCCCTGCGCCACGATCGCGCCATAGAGCTTCTCGATATTGGCGTCGAGGGGATCGCGCCGCATGAGCCGCGTAAACATGGTTTCCGCCCCGGGCCCGCTCAAGGGCGGCCCGCATTGCAATCGGATGGGGGGCGGGTTACGTCAGGCCGACGGCCGTGACAAGGGGATGTGCGGACCTTGATTTCCATGCGTTTGCGAACGTTGTCCGAAGTCCTGCCCGCCGCGCGCGGAGTTTTCGCGGCGGTCTTGCTCGCGTTGCTCGTGAGCGGCTGCTTCACCAACACCTACCAGCGCGGCTACGTGTTCGACGAGGCCTCGCTCGAGCAGGTCCCGATCGGGTCCAGCCAGGACCAGGTGCTTCTGGTGCTCGGCACGCCCTCCACGGTCGCGACCGTGAGCGGCGAGGCGTTCTATTACATTTCGCAGAAATCGCAGAAGACCGCCTTCTTGCAACCGGAGGTCGTCGACCAGCGGGTGCTCGCGGTTTATTTTGACCCCGAACGGCGCGTGACGCGCATTGCCAATTACGGCTTGCAGGACGGCAAGGTGTTCGACTTCATCAGCCGCACTACGGCCACCGGCGGGGAGGAGCTGAGCTTCCTCACCCAAATCTTCAAGGGCTTGAACTTCAACCCGTTCGGCACCAGCCGTTAAACCGTCCGCCCGGCCGGCCACAGATACGGCCCGCAGATCGCTCCGCGGGCAGTTTGTTTCTTGCTCCTGGCGCCTGCGCCCGCGTCCGCCTCACTCCAAGCGGATATTCGCCCGCTTGATCACCTCGCCCCAACGCTTTGATTCCGCCGCAACGAAAGCGGCGGTCTCTTCGGGCGTACCCAGGATCGGCGTCAGCCCCTGCTGAGCGAAACGCTCGCGCACGTCGGGCGCGGAAAAAGCCTTCTTCGCTTCCGCGTGCAGCCACTCGACGATCGGGCGCGGCGTATTCGCCGGGACGAAGAAGCCGAACCACGGCCCGCCTTCCAATTGCGGAAAACCCGTTTCGGCGATGGTTGGGACATTCGGAAACAGGCGATCGCGTTGCGCCGAAGTAATCGCCAGCGCCCGCACCTTCTCGGCTTTAACCTGCGGCGCGGCCAGCGTCAGGATATCGAACATCATGGATACGTGACCGGCAATCAGGTCCTGGACCGCCGGTGCGCCGCCGCGATAGGGCACGTGAACCATATCGATCCCAGCGACCTGCTTTAGTTGCTCTCCGACGATATGCCCCGTGCTGCCGTTGCCCTGCGAGGCGAAGGTCAGCTTCCCTGGATTTGCCTTGGCATAGGCGACGAGGTCCTTCAGCGACTGCGCAGGGACCGTGGGATGGACGACGAGGATGTTGGCCGATTTCACGGCCACCGTGATCGGGATGAAATCCTTCTCCGGATTATAGGAAAGCTTCTGCAAGTGCTGCAGGATCGACTGCGTGGCGTGGAAGCCGACGAGGACCGTGTAGCCGTCGGGCGCCGCTTTCGCCACGAAGTCGGCCCCGATGACGCCGCCGGCGCCGGTGCGGTTCTCGACGATCGCCGTCTTGCCGCTTTCGTTCAGCTTCTGCGCAAAGATGCGCGCGACGATATCGGCGACGCCGCCTGCCGCCAGCGGCACGACGAACTTGATCGGCTGCGTCGGATAATTCTGCGCATGTGCTGGCGAGTGTGCGAGCAAGAGAGCGCTCGTAGCCATGACCGCGAGACCTTCAACCAACCACCTCCTGTCACGTCGCATGGGGTCCTCCCTTGGTGTATTTTTCGGTGTGACGCGTCAAAACTGCCGGCGCCTAGCCTCCCATGCCGGGCGCGACAGGGGCAAATCAAACGGTTTCGAGCTCACGTGCCTTGCCATCGGCCGTCCATTCGGTGACCTGCCGATGCTCGTTGTCGATGAGCAGGAAGAGATCGAAATAGCGGATGGTCGGATATTCACCGGCCCGCCGTTTCACGGCCTCGCGCCATTCGTCGTTATGGGCCTTTTTCGCCGCCTCGACCGACGGCCAGACGTAAATGCCGGCGCTGACGCCTTCGTCTTCTCCGATCCCCAACGCAAAATGCTTGCGCAGGAGATCGCGATTGGCCGCCCACTTCGAGACGACGTGCTTGGCATCCTCCAGCACGCGCGCGCGATCCCAACCGGCCGGCGTCTTGAACGTCACGAATTCCACAATCATGGCGCGCCCCCGAAGTTTAGATCATTCGGCAAAAGGTAGACGGCCAGCGGCCTTGCAGGCAATGGCGCTGCGGACGTTTTGCGAATTTGCACAACCTTTCAGTGCGCCAGGATCGCCAAGAGCAGCAGCGCCACGATGTTGGTGATCTTGATCATCGGGTTGACCGCCGGGCCGGCCGTATCTTTGTAAGGATCGCCGACCGTGTCGCCGGTGACGGCGGCCTTGTGGGCTTCCGAGCCCTTGCCGCCATAGTGGCCGTCCTCGATGAACTTCTTGGCGTTGTCCCAGGCGCCGCCGCCCGAGGTCATCGAGATCGCCACGAACAGGCCGTTGACGATCACGCCGAGCAACATCGCGCCTACCGCCGCGAACGCCTGGCTCTTGCCGGCGATGAAGTACACGGTGAAATAGACGAAGATCGGCGACAGCACCGGCAACAGCGACGGCACGATCATCTCCTTGATCGCCGCCTTGGTCAGCATATCGACCGCCCGCCCGTAATCGGGCTTATCCTTGCCTTGCATGATGCCCGGCTTCTCGCGGAATTGCCGGCGCACTTCCTCGACGATGGCGCTCGCCGCGCGGCCGACAGCCATCATACCCATGGAGCCGAACAGGTACGGCAGCAGGCCGCCGAACAGGAGCCCGACCACCACGTACGGATTCGACAGCGAGAAATCGAGCACCACGCCCTGGAAATACGGGAAGCGCTGCGCGTTCGAGATGAAGTACTGCAGGTCCGACGTATAGGCCGCGAACAGCACGAGCGCGCCGAGCCCCGCCGAGCCGATGGCGTAGCCCTTGGTGATCGCCTTGGTGGTATTGCCGACCGCATCGAGCGCGTCGGTGGACTTGCGCACCGCCTTCGGCAGCCCCGCCATCTCGGCGATGCCACCGGCGTTGTCGGTGACCGGGCCGAAGGCGTCGAGCGCCACCACCATGCCGGCGAGCGCCAGCATCGTGGTCACCGCGATCGCAATGCCGAACAGTCCGGCCAGAATATGGGTGACGATGATCCCGGCAATGATGACGATGGCCGGAAGCGCGGTCGATTCCATGGAGACCGCCAGGCCCTGGATGATGTTGGTGCCGTGGCCGGTGATCGACGCGGTCGCGATCGACTTCACCGGCCGGTAATTGGTGCCCGTGTAGTACTCGGTGATCCAGACGATGAGCCCGGTGACCAGCAAGCCGACGACGCCGCACAAGAACAGCGAATTGCCGGTGAAAGTTACTCCGGCCGCCGTCCGCAACGTGGTGTCGAAACCGATCAGCAGATGCGTCACCAGCGCGACGCCCGCCAGCGAAAGCACCGCCGAGACGATGAAGCCGCGATAGAGCGCGCCCATGATCGACTTGTTCTTCGGCAGTTTCACGAAGAACGTGCCGATGATGGAGGTGATGATGCAAACGCCGCCGATCGCGAGCGGATAGATCAGCATCGAATTGAGCATGGGCGAGCCCGCGAAGAAGATCGCGGCCAGCACCATGGTGGCGACCACGGTCACCGCGTAGGTCTCGAACAGGTCGGCGGCCATGCCGGCGCAGTCGCCGACATTGTCGCCCACGTTGTCGGCGATGGTCGCCGGATTGCGCGGATCGTCCTCGGGAATGCCGGCCTCGACCTTGCCGACGAGATCGCCTCCGACGTCGGCGCCCTTGGTGAAAATGCCGCCGCCGAGACGCGCAAAGATGGAGATCAGCGAAGCGCCGAAGCCCAGCGCCACCAGCGAATCCACCACCACGCGGCCGGACGATACGGAGTGACCGAGGCCTGCCGTAAGGAACATGTAGTAGCCGGTGACACCCAAGAGCGCGAGGCCGGCGACCAGCATCCCGGTTACCGCGCCGGACTTGAAGGCGATCTCGAGGCCCGCGGCCAGCGACTTGGTCGCCGCCTGCGCCGTCCGCACGTTGGCCCGCACCGAGACGTTCATCCCGATAAAGCCGGCCGCGCCCGAGAGTATCGCGCCGATCGCGAAGCCCAGCGCCACCAGCCATCCGAGCAGCCAGCCAAGCAGGACGAACAACACGATGCCCACCACCCCGATCGTCACATATTGCCGGTAGAGATAGGCCTGCGCGCCCTCGGCAATCGCGGCGGCGATCTCCTGCATCCGTTTGGTGCCGGGATCGGAAGCGAGCACGGAGCGCACCGCCCACACGCCGTAGACGATGGAGAGCAGGCCGCAGGCGACGATCAGCCACAAAGCAGTCATTGGAACCTCGAGTTTCGGTCGGAATTCCCGGGTCCCCGCCCCTTGCGGCACCCGAGCGGCGCGGACATTGCCAAAATCGTCTTGCAGAAGCAATGCGTCAGGCCGCATCGCCCCTAGGTTTCAGCCGGGCGCGTCAGAAGTGGCTGAAGGAGAGCGTATCGAGCGCGAGCGGCGCGCCATCGGGCCCGATGATCTCGACCCCCTCGCCTTCGCCCGTGCGCCCGATCACCGAAAGCTCGATTCCGAGCGCCGCCGACGCCTTGCGTAGGCTGTCGAGCTGCGAATCGGACACGGTCGCCAGGATTTCGTAATCGTCCCCGCCGGTGAGAATAGTCTTTATGACACTCGGATCCGCATCCAGCACCCGCCCCGCGGCTGCCGACAAGGGTACGTCTTTGGTCTCAATACGAGCCGAAACGCCCGAGGCGGCCGCGAGCTTGGCGAGGTCGCCGGCGAGCCCGTCGGAGATATCGATCGCCGCCGACGCGTGCGTGCGTAGCGCGCTGGCCAGCGAATTCCGCGGCTGCGGCAAGTGATAGCGATTGGTGAGATGCGCGCGGGCCTGCGGATCGAGCCCGGCGAACCCGAGCCGCTTCGGCTCGCGCCGCATCAAGAGCCCGAGCGCCGCATCGCCGATCGTGCCGGTGACCACGATCGCGTCCCCCGGCTTCGCGCCGGTGCGCTTCACCATCTTGCCATGCGGCACATAGCCGATCGCGGCGATGGAAATGGTGACGGGACCCGGCGTCCGGTCGGTATCGCCGCCGAGCAGCGGGCAGCCATAAGCCTTGGCGTCGGCACCGAGTCCACGGCTGAAGCCGGCGAGCCAATCCTCGTCGATCTCGGACGGCAGCGCGAGCGCGAGCAGGAAGCCCGCGGGATCGGCTCCTTTGGCGGCGAGATCGGAGAGATTGACCCGCAGTGCCTTCTTCGCGACCGCGTCCGGCGGATCATCCTGGAAAAAGTGAACGCCGCCCACGATCGCATCCGTCTTAAGCACGAGATCGACACCGGCCGGCGGCGTGAGCAGCGCCGCGTCGTCCATCAGCCCGAGCGCACCCGGGTGCGTCGCGATCGCCCGGAAGAAATCGATCAGCCGGTCCTCGCCGCTCTGCTTGGGCTTGTTGCCGCTCATGCGCTCACCCCGCGGCCGGCGTCTCGAACTCTTTGCCGCGCGCGCTGCGCGCCAGCGCGTCCAGCACGCCATTGACCATGCCGGTCTCCTCCTCGTCGAGGAAGGCCGCGGCGACATCGACATATTCGCTGATCACGACCCGCGCGGGAACGTCCTTGCGGTACGCCAGCTCATAGGCCCCCGCGCGCAGGATCGCGCGCAGCACCGTCTCGATCCGCTTCAGCGGCCAGCCGTTCAAGAGCGCTGCGTCGACCATCGGGTCGAGCGAGCGCTGCTCGCGCACCACGCCCTCGGCGATATCGCGGAAATGCTCGGCCTCGGCCTTGGCGTAGTTCTCGCCCTCGACCTCGCGGCCAATCCAATGGCTCTGAAACTCGGCAAGAATCTCGGGAAGCTCGGTCCCCGCCAGGTCCATCTGATAGAGCGCCTGCACTGCGGCGAGGCGCGCGACGCTGCGCTCCTGCGGCCGCGGGCGCGCCACGTCAGCGACCGGCGCGCGCGCGCGCGATACGCACGAGCGCGAGCGCCGCCGAAGCCGCGGCGCCGCCCTTGTTCTCCCGGTCGGGCCGCGCACGCACCAGCGCCTGCTTGCGGTTCTCGACCGTGAGGATGCCGTTGCCGAGCGGCAGCTTGCGCGCCACCGCCAGATCGATGAGCGCGCGGGCGGATTCGTGCGCGACGATTTCGAAATGCAGAGTCTCGCCGCGGATCACGCAGCCGAGCGCCACCATGCCGTCGAACGGGATGCCGGCCTTGGCAGCGACGTCGAGCGCGATCGCGGCGGCGACGGGAATTTCGAGCGACCCCGGCACCCTGATGTGCTCGATCCCGACGCCCGCTTCCTGCAGCCGCGCCATGGCGCCTGCGAGCAAATGTTCGGAAATGTCCTCGTAGAAGCGGGCCTCGACCACAAGGATGCGGGCGCCCGGAACGGGTGCTTCCTTCGCGCTCGTCGCACGCGCTTTGACCATGACCGCCGCCCGGTTGTTGATCCGCCTTCAGCTACAGCGCTCAGGGGGCTTCCGCAAGCCGCGCGAGATAACGCGCGATCAGATCGACCTCAAGATTCACCTTCGCCCCCGCCGCGATGCCCTGCCATGCCGTCACCGCGAGCGTGTGCGGGATGATGAACACGGAGAAATCCGCCCCCTCGACCGCGTTGACCGTGAGCGAAATGCCGTCGAGCGCGACCGAGCCTTTGGGCGCGATGAAGCGGGAAAGATGCGAGGGCACGCGGACGACGAGACGCGCCATATCCTTGAGCGCGTCGTGCTTGCGGATTTCAGCGATGCCATCAACGTGGCCGGTGACGAGATGGCCGCCGAGTTCGTCGCCCGCTTTCAGCGCGCGTTCCAAATTCAGCTTTCGGCCCGCCGGCCATTCGCCCGCCGTGGTGCGCGCGAGCGTCTCGGCGCCGGCTTCGACTTCGAACCAGCTGCCTTTGCCCTTGGCGCCCTTGGCAACGACCGTTAGGCACGCACCGTTGATCGAGATCGAGGCCCCGATCGCGATTGATTTGGCGGAATACGCGCTCGCGATCCGCAGCCGCTTTAGATCGCCGCGTCCCTTCACCGAGACGAGCGTGCCGACCGCGCTGACGATCCCGGTGAACACGCTCAGCTCCGTACGAGATGCACGAGGGCATCGTCGCCCACGGTGCGCCGCTCGAACACTTTGAGTGTCGGCGAATGGAGCAGCGCTTCGAGCGGCATGCCTTCGATCGCCGGGACTGCCCTTCCGCCGAGCGTCTTGGGTGAGCGGACAACCACCGCCTCGTCCACCAGATCGGCTTTGATGAGCGCCGCCGACAAGATGGGTCCACCCTCGACCAGCAAGCGCGTGATGCCGCGCGCGGCCAAGAGCCCAAGCGCCGCTCGCAGATCGATCCGGCCGTCCGGGCCCGCATCGACGCGCATCACGTCCGCGCCGGCCGCCGCCAGCATCAGCTCCGGCTCCACTGGTGCATTTGTACGCGCGATCATCCAGAGCGGATATTGCTGCGCCGTCTTCACCAATCGCGAGGTCATCGGCGTGCGCAGCGAACTATCGAGCACGACGCGCACCGGCGTGCGATCGTCCATGCCCGGCAGCCGGCAATTGAGCAGCGGATCGTCGGACAATACGGTTCCGATCGCGACCAGCACCGCGTCGTTCCTGGCCCGCAGCATGTGCGCTTCGGCGAGCGACGCGTTGCCGGAAATCATGATCGGCCGGCGGCCCTCGAGCGCCGACTTGCCGTCGGCCGAGACCGCGAGCTTGAGGATCACCTGCGGCCTGCCCTCGCGGATGCGCCGCAGATGCCCGGCGTGAGCAAAGCTCGCCGCTTCGCGGCCGACGCCGAGTTCGACCTTGACCCCGCCCGCGCGCAGCGCCGCGATCCCCTTGCCGCCCACCGTCGGATTCGGATCTTCCAGCGCCACCACGACGCGGGCGATCCGCGCCTGCAGGATCGCGTCGGCGCACGGCGCGGTACTGCCGTGATGCGCGCACGGCTCGAGCGTCACGTACATCGTGGCGCCCTTGGCCTTATCACCCGCGGCATCGAGCGCCTGAGTCTCCGCGTGCGGCCGGCCGCCGATCTCGGTGGCGCCGCGGCCGACCACGAACGGATTTGCGTGCGCGTCGCTCACCACCAGCGCGCCGACCGCCGGGTTGGGCCAAGTCTGACCGATATTGCGGCGGCCGAATGCGAGCGCGGCCGCCATGAAACGGCTGTCCCACGCTTCGGCCGAAACAGGAGCGGGCTCGATGCGCGCCGCCGCGCTCATTCGCGCGATCCGTCGGTGGCGGAACCTTCCGGACTAAGCTCGCCGAGCACCTTCTCGAAATCCTTCGGGTCGCGGAAATTCCTGTACACCGAAGCGAAACGCACATAGGCGACGTCGTCGAGCTGCTTCAGGCCCTCCATCACCAGCTCGCCGATCTGCTCGGAGCGGATCTCGTTCTCGCCCAGACTTTCGAGCTTCCGCACGATGCCCGACACCATGCGCTCGACCCGCTCGGGCTCGACCGGCCGCTTGCGCAGCGAAATCTCGATCGAGCGCGCCAGCTTGTCGCGGTCGAACGGGGTGCGCCGGCCGCTGCGCTTGACCACGGTGAGCTCGCGCAGCTGAACCCGCTCGAACGTGGTGAAGCGCTGGCCGCACGCGGTGCAGATGCGCCGCCGCCGGATGGCGGCCGAATCCTCGCTCGGCCGCGAGTCCTTCACTTGCGTCTCGAGACTACTGCAATAGGGGCAACGCATGGTCTGGGCGCTCCCGCGCCCTCAGCTATAAATCGGAAAACGCGCGAGCAATTTCTCGACCTTCCCGCGCACCGCGGCCTCGACAATTGCGTCCTCTTCGGCGCCCTTTTGCGAGAGTGCATTCAGCACTTCGGAGATACGGTCGCCGACTTCCTGGAATTCCTTGACCCCGAAACCGCGCGTGGTGCAGGCCGGCGTGCCGAAGCGGACGCCCGAAGTGATGCCCGGCTTTTCCGGATCGAACGGAATCGCGTTCTTGTTGCAGGTGATGTGCGCGCGCCCGAGCACCACTTCCGCGACCTTGCCGGTGAGTTTCTTGGGCCGCAGATCCACCAGCATCAAGTGCGTATCGGTGCCGCCAGAGACGATGGAACAGCCGTCGCTGCGCAACCGCTCGGCCAGCGCCTTGGCGTTCTCCACCACGTTCCGCGCGTAGATGCGGAAATCCGGCCGCAGCGCCTCGCCGAACGCCACCGCTTTCGCCGCGATCACGTGCATCAGCGGCCCGCCCTGCATGCCGGGAAATACCGCCGAGTTGATCTTCTTCCCGAGCTCCTCGTCGTTGCTGAGGATGAACCCGGCGCGCGGGCCGCGCAGCGTCTTGTGGCTGGTCGAGGTCACGACATGGGCGTGCGGCACCGGGCTCGGATGCGCGCCGCCGGCGACCAGGCCCGCGAAGTGCGCCATATCCACCATCAGGTATGCGCCGACCGCGTCGGCGATCGCGCGAAAGCGCTTGAAGTCGATGACGCGCGAATAGGCCGAACCGCCGGTGATGATCACTTTCGGCTTGTGCTGGTGCGCGAGCTGCTCGACTTCTTCGTAGTCGATGCGCTGGTCGTCGCGCTTCACGCCATAGGGCACGGCCTTGAACCACTTGCCCGACATATTGACCGGTGAGCCGTGGGTGAGATGGCCGCCGGCGGAAAGATTGAGCCCCATGAAGGTGTCGCCGGGCTGCATCAGCGCCATGAACGCGGCCAGGTTCGCCTGCACGCCCGAATGGGGCTGCACATTGGCGAACGCGCAGTCGAACAGCTTCTTGGCGCGCTCGATGGCGATGGTCTCGGCCTGGTCGACCCACTCGCAGCCGCCGTAATAGCGCCGGCCCGGGTAACCCTCGGCGTACTTGTTGGTGAGCACCGAGCCCTGCGCCTCCAAGACGGCGCGGCTGACGATGTTCTCCGACGCGATCAGCTCGATGTTGTTCTTCTGCCGGCCGAGCTCGCCCTCGATCACCCGAAAGATTTCCGGGTCCGATTCCTCGACGCCGGCGGTGAAGAACGAACTCGCCGCCTCGTCGTTCGAGGCCTTGGTGACGGGCATGCCTGGTCTCCTGGGGTCTGCGACCCGAAGTACCATAGGCACCCCCCAAAATGAAGCGTGCCGCCGTCTTCTCCACCCCTACGGGTGGAGCGGGCGCGAGTAAGGCACGAATCCGGGGATTTAGCGGTTGGCGACCGGCAGCAAGCCGTCGTGGCCGTATACGTCGTCGCGGAATTGCACGATGCCGTCGGGATTGGCCCAGGCCGTGATGTAGACCCAGTAGACCGGCACAGCCTTGGCGATCTTGGCGTCGATGCGCTCGCCGCTCTTGACCACGCCCTCGATCTTGACGCGGCTCCAGTCGCCGGAGCCCTGCAACAGCCAGGTCACCAGCTCGCGCACGTTCTGCACCCGCACGCAGCCCGAGGAATGGAAGCGCTGATCCTCGCCGAACAGGTTCTTCGACGGCGTGTCGTGCATATAGACCGAGTGCGGATTGGGCATGTTGATGCGGAGCGTGCCCATGGAATTCAGCTCGCCGGGATCCTGGCGGAACATGTAGTTGGTGGCTTCGTCGGTCTGCCAATTGACGAAATCGGGCTGCAGCTCGCGGCCGCGCGGGTCGTAGATACGGATCTTGTTCTTGGTCAGATAGTCCGCGTCCTTCTGCATCAGCGGGATCAGGTCTTTCTTGATGATGCTGGCCGGCACCGTCCAGAACGGATGGAAATTGACCTCGACGATCTTGGCCTGCAGCACCGGCGAAGCCCGGTCCGGCTTGCCGACGATGGCGATGTGGCGCAGCGCCGCGACGCCCTCCTCCACCGCCTCGAGCTGGGCGGCCGGAATATTCACCACCACGTAGCGCTCGCCGAGATTGCCCGACATGGCGCGCACACGGACGAGATTGGTCTCCAGCTGCCGCAGCCGCACCTCGGCCGGCACGTTGAGCGCCGCGTAGGTGTTCGCGCGCACCACGCCGTCGGCATTGATGCCGTGCCGCGCCTGGAAGCGGCGCACCGCGGCCTCGACGTAGGAGTTGAAAACATCGGAGGCGCCCGCCGGCTGATCGAGATCGGCGGTGGCGATCAGGCGTTGGCGCAGCGCCACCACCGCGCCGTGGCGGCGGCCGAGACGCATGCGCTCCGGCCCCTGCACCGCGCGCCAGCCGCCGCGCGCAACGATGCCGGCATATTCCTGCATGGCGCGCTCGATCGACTGCACGGTCTGCCCGGTGAGCGTCGCGAAGCGCGCGCGCGGCATGGTGATGGTGCGGGACGCCGAATCGAATTCCGGGGCCCATTCGGCGCTCTGCGCCAAGGCGCGGGCCGAAGGCAACGCCGACAAAGCTGCCGCGCCCGCGAGTCCGCGCAACAGCGCGCGGCGCGATGGATTCTGGTCGAAATCTTGCGGCAAAGCCCCGCTCCTCGCTGTCCCGGCCCGGCGCGAAGCACCCCAGGCGCCCCGATTTGAGCCGAGTAACATGGGCTTCGTTAACGAACAACGCGGCGAGACTGGGGCAAGCTGGCACACGTTCTTGTGGCTCTTTCTTTTCGTCATCGCCGGGCTTGTCCCGGCGATCCCGCTTAGGAAGGCACTGCCCTCCTGATCGGGATGCCCGGGCCAAGCCCGGGCATGACAGTGTATTCCCGCGAGCGCTTCCGCGCCCCGAGCTATGGGTACGCCACCCGTTTTGCCGCCCCTGAAGGGCGGCGCGGGACGCCGGGGTCATGACGGACCCCGCGGCCTCGGCGCCTCGCGGCGACGAGGCAATGCCGAGGATGTTTCGCAGGCTCCGCCGGTCGCCCGGCGCCCCGCGCGCGGTGTTTGAGGCTTGCTCCGCCTGGCCCCCGGAGGACTTACCGGCCAGAGTCTCGCTCCGGCGCGTTGCTATCCTCCGCTCGCGGACCCAAACAGCGCCTGCGCGACCTGACCACGCCGTACGCTGCCGTCAGTGGGGTCCAGTGACGCGCGGTCGGCGCGCCGGGACCAAGCGGCTTGGGCCGCCGGGGGACGCCTTGCGAAAGGCATCGGCCGGCCACCGCTCCCGGTCCGCACGTCGGTTCGCGTCGCGACGCGCCCCTTCTTTGGACCGAGACGGCCCGAATATATGCGCGCCCGAGAGAGTGTGGATAAAGAAAGTTGAAGAAATTCCTAGTGCGAAGGAATCGTTGGAATATTTGGTATGCACGTTCGCGCTCTATGCGACTCTATCGGTCATTCCGGGATGCGAGCGAAGCGAGCAGGCCCGGAATCCATAACCACGGTCAGCGAATATGGATTCCGGGCTCGCGGGCAACCCAAGTCGGCTCTAGCCGACTTGGGCACTACAAATTGCCGATCTCGGGTAAACCCGAGATCGGTGGCCCGCGCCCCGGAATGACAGTCTCGCCAATTCCCCTTGCGCCTGGGCTTTTTTGTATATACACTAATTCCGGATGCGCATCACCTTCGACCCTGCGAAGCACGCCATCACTTTGCGTGAACGCGGACTCGATTTCGAAGACGCCATCAACGTATTTGCCGGCCGGCACGCGACGATCCGGGACGAACGCAGGGATTATCGGGAGCCGCGTTTCATCACGGCCGGATGGCTGAAGGGCCGAATGGTGGTGCTGACCTGGACGCCGCGCGATGACGCACGGCGCATTATATCGATGAGGCACGCACATGCGAAAGAAGAAAGCCGCTGGCGCACGTTCCTGGGTTGATCCGGACGACGCGCCCGAACTGACCGACGAATTTTTCAGGCGTGCCGATCTCTACGAGGGCACGCGCCTTGTTCGGCGCGGCCGCCCGCCCTTGCCCGACCGGAAGCGACCGGTGAGCCTGCGACTCGACGCCGACGTGGTCGCGCACTACCGCCGCACCGGCAGCGGCTGGCAGAGCCGCATCAATGCCGCGCTGCGCAAGGCGGCGAAGCTGCCGGCGGAGAAGCGGAAGAAGGCGTGAGTGTATCGATCGTCGTTGCCAGGCTTGTCCCAGGCATGACGTCTGCAAAAATGCAAAGGCCCCGGGAGAGAGAGCACCGGGGCCTTGCTGAACTCCGAGCGCGAACGCTTAGAGCCGGTAGAGAATCTGGCCGGTCCAGAAGCGCTCGAGCCGCTGCAGCGCCTTGTTCAGCACCTGCAGTTCGCTCCCCGATGCCGCCAACCGGCTCCACGGTCCAACCGATCTTGTCCCTCAATTCCATGCAGATCGGCCTCGGGCAACCGGTGGTATTCTAAAGGTGCCAGATGATTCGGAAGGCATTGCCGAATGAGCAGAGAGAAATCTCGGCATCTTGCACGCAGGTTCCTCAACGATGAATCCGGCAGCGGCATCGTGGCCGCGTTCGCGACGATGATCATGGTCCCGCTGGTGATCGCATTCATTGTTTTTGTCATGCCCGGGTTGAGCGTACGCGAGTGCATTCGGAAGCATGACTATTTCGGCGTGGCATTCATCTTCACGGTCAATTACCTGCCTGCATATTTGATCGCCTATGGTTTGTTCGCATTCTATCGAAGCTGAGCTTGCTTCCGGCGCCATGACGGCTCCCCATAAACGAAATCGCCGGGCAGAAGCCCGGCGATGACGGTTTGAAACGTAGCGCTCTAGCCGGAAATCAGAGCCGATAGAGGATCTGGTCGGTCCAGAAGCGTTCGAGCCGCTGCAGCGCCTTGTTCAGCACCTGCAGCTCCGGGGCGCCGATGCCGCCGACCTGCTCCACGGTCTGGACGTGCTTCTTGTAGAGATTCTCGACGATGTCGTGAACCTCCTGGCCCTTCTCGGTCAGACTGATGCGCACCGAGCGGCGGTCGATCCGCGACCGCGCGTGATGCAGATAGCCCATCTCGACCAGCTTTTTCAGGTTGTAGGAAACGTTCGAGCCGAGATAATAGCCGCGCGTGCGCAGCTCGCCGGCCGTCAGTTCGCTGCCGTTGATATTGTACAGCAAGAGCGCCTGGACGCTGTTGATGTCCGAGCGGTTGCGGCGGTCGAATTCGTCCTTGATCACATCGAGCAACCGGCGATGCAGCCGCTCGACCAGCGTGAGCGCTTCGAGATAGAGCGGCTTGATCTGCGGCTCTTCCGAACGCTCGGTTCGCTCGGCGGGTTCCACCGCCACACGCGCAAGATTCTTCATTTGACGCCTCTTGATTTGGCCGGCGATTTTTATGCCGGTCTGCCTTCCCCGAGGCGTGTTCTACCCAACGCGCGGAAAAGAAGGCTTAAATTGCTAAGTGAATCCTTTATCACCAACGAGATTCATATTGCGTTGACCAACGAAACGAAGCCACGCCGCCGGGTCAGCCGCCGCGCAAGAATCGAATAATGCCGGAAAAATCTTTTCCGCCCTCGCCCGACTCTACGTATTTGCCATAAAGCGCGGCCGCTTCCCGCCCCAGCGGAGTCGTGGCGCTGGAGGCGCGCGCGGCGTCCTGCGCGAGCTTGAGATCCTTCAGCATCATCGCCGCGGTGAAGCCGGCCTGATAGTCGCGATTGGCCGGCGACGCGGGAACCGGACCGGGCACCGGGCAATAGCTCGTCATCGACCAGCACTGGCCCGAGGATTTCGAGGAAATGTCGAACAGCTTCTGCTTGTCGAGGCCGAGCTTCTCGGCCAGCACGAACGCTTCGCTCACCGCGATCATCGAGATGCCGAGAATCATGTTGTTGCAGATTTTCGCCGCCTGTCCGGCGCCGGCCCCGCCCGCATGAACGATGGTCTTGCCCATGGCGGCGAATATGGCCGCGGCCTTCGCGAACGCGGCGTCGCTGCCGCCGACCATGAACGTAAGCGTTCCGCCTTGCGCGCCGCCGACGCCGCCGGACACCGGCGCATCGAGCATCGGCAGGCCCTTCGCCTCGGCCACCTTGGCCACCGCGCGCGCGGTTTCGACGTCGATGGTGGAGCAATCGATGAACAGCGTTCCCGGCTTGGCCTTGCCGACGATGCCGTCGGGACCGAGATAGACCTCGCGCACTTCTTTCCCGGAAGGCAGCATGGTGACGACGATCTCGCAATCGCCCGCGATCGCCGCGGCACTCGCGCCCGCCTTGCCGCCGGCGGACTTCACCGCTTCCATTCCTTTTGGAAAAACGTCGAAGCCGGTCAGCGCGTGGCCCGCCTTGATGAGGTTCAGCGCCATGGGCGTGCCCATGTTGCCGAGCCCGATGAATCCGATGCGCGCCATTATTTTCTCCCCTGCATTTTCTTCAGCGTACTTCCTCGTGATGCGCCATGAAGCGCGCGATCACATAGACCGCGAGCATCAGTATCTCGAGCAGCGTGAGCAGCACCAGGAACCCGGACAATTGCACGAAGCCCATTCCGGCGACGATCTGCAGCGCCGCCGCGATCAACCACAGCACGCCGCCCCAGGTCGAGCCGAGCCACAAGCCGACGCCGGCGATAATATCGACGATGCCAAAAAACACGGTGGCGACTTGCGCATCGAGCGGAAAATCCAGGAACCGCGCCCCCGCCCCGGCGCCGACGCCGAGCAGCGCGCCCCATTGCACCAGGCCCTTGAACATCATGAAGCCGCCGGCGATGCGCTGGAACAGCACGAGCCGCTGCTGCCAGATGCCGACCCTGACGTTCTCCGGGCCGATCGCGTCGTCCGCCGGATCTTGCAGGCTCATAGCGGCAGCTCCTCGGCGAGCGGGGCAAAATGCGCCGCCACCATCGCCTCGCTTACCTCGGCGAGGCTGGGGGGATTCCAGCGCGGCGCGTTGTCTTTGTCGAGCACCGCCGCGCGAATGCCTTCATAGAAATTGGTGCCATGCGCGACGCGGCTGACGATGCGGAATTCCGTGCGCATGGCCTCGTTGAAATCGAGGCCCGGCCCGCGCTTCATCTGTTCCAACGCGAGCTTGAGGCTGAGTGGGCATTTGGTCCGGATTACGGCCGCCTGATCGCGGGCGAAGGCGGCGTCCTCGCCTGATCCCGCCCCTTCTTTGTCGAGTACCGCGAGGATGGCTTCGACAGTGGCGCCGGCGAACGCGCGATCAATGAGCGCGCGCCGCAGCGCGAGCGGCACTGGGTCCGGCTCGCCCACGAAGGCATCGAGCGTTGTTCCGATGTCGCCGCTTTGGCACAGCGCCTCCAGAAGTTCAGGAAACCGCGCCGACGCCACGCGATGGGTGGCGACGCCGAGCGCCACCGCGTCCGCGGCACCGATGCGGTTTCCGGTTAGCGCGAGATACGTCCCCGTCTTCCCCGGCAGCCGCGGCAACAGATAGGTCGCGCCCACGTCGGGGAAAAAGCCGATGCCGACCTCGGGCATGGCGAACGAAAATCGATCGCCCGCGACCCGGTGCGAACCGTGCATCGAGATCCCTACGCCGCCGCCCATGACGAGGCCATCCACCAGCGCGACATAAGGCTTCGGGTAATGCTTGATCGCGGCGTTCAGCGGATATTCCTTGCGCCAGAAATCGATGACCTCCTCGGTGCGCCCGGCCTTGTGCAAATCAAAGATCGCGCGGATGTCGCCGCCGGCGCAAAACGCCCGCCCGCCCGCGGCCTGGATCACGACGCGGCTGACGTTCGTATCCGCCGCCCATTGCGCGAGCCGATCGCGCAGCGCCAGCACCATGGCGAACGACAGCGCATTCAGCGCCGGCGGCCGGTTCAGCGTGACGATGCCGGCCGCGCCGCGCCGCTCGAACAGGATTTCAGATTGAGCACTCATGATACGTCGAAAAGTCTTTCCTTTATCCCTCATCGCCGGGCTTGACCCGGCGATCCATGCAGCGGAACTGCGGACTGGATGCGCGGGTCAAGCCCGCGCATGAGGGGCGAGAGAACACCATCTCAATTCCCCAACAAATCGCGGCTCACGATCACCCGCATGATCTCGTTGGTGCCCTCCAGAATCTGGTGCACCCGCACGTCGCGCAGCACGCGCTCGATCGGGTGGTCGCGCAGATAGCCGTAGCCGCCGTGAATCTGCAGCGCGCCGTTGACCACCTCGAAGCCGACATCGGTGGCGTAGCGCTTGGCCATGGCGGCGAGCCGCGTAGCGTTCGGCTCCTTGTTTCCCACCGCCACGGCAGCACGCCATAACAAGAGCCGCGCCGCCTCCAACTCGGTCGCGAAATCCGCCACGCGAAAACGCAGCGCCTGGAAATCCGCCAGCCGCGCGCCGAATTGTTTGCGCTCGCGCATGTATTTAATCGCGCGGTCGAGGCAGAACTGCGCGCCGCCCAGCGAGCAGGCCGCGATGTTCAACCTGCCGCCGTCGAGGCCACTCATCGCGATCTTGAAGCCGATGCCCTCGCCGCCGATGCAGTTTCCCGCCGGCACGCGGCAATTCTCGAAAACGACCATCGCGGTCGGCTGCGAGTGCCAGCCGAGCTTCTTCTCCTGCGCGCCGAACGACAGCCCCGGCGTGCCCTTCTCGACCACGAAACAGGAAATGCCCTTGGGCCCCTCGCCGCCGGTGCGCACCATGCAGACGTAAATATCCGCGACCCCCGCGCCCGAGATGAACGCCTTGGTGCCGTTCAGCACGTAGTGCTCGCCATCGCGCACCGCGCGCGTGCGCAGCGAAGCCGCGTCGGAGCCCGCGTCCGGCTCGGTCAGGCAGTAGCTCGCGAACTTCTTCATCGAGGCGAGATCGGGCAGCCACTTCTTGCGCTGCACATCCGAGCCGAAGCCGTCGATCATCCAGGCCGCCATGTTGTGGATCGAGATATAGGCCGCGGTCGAGGTGCAGCCCTGCGCCAGCTCCTCGAACACCAGCGCCGCGTCGAGCCGCGTCAGCTCCGCCCCGCCGACGTCCTCGCGCACATAGAGGCCGCCGAAGCCGAGCGCCGCAGCCTTGCGCATGCAATCGACCGGGAAGATGTGCTCCTCGTCCCATTGGCGCGCATGGGGCGCCATTTCGTCCTGCGCGAACTGCCGCGCGGTGTCGCGGATCGCCCGTTGTTCCTCGGAAAGCTCGAAATCCATGCGCGTCCCTCGATCCCCGTCATCACCGGGCTTGTCCCGGTGATCCCGCTTAGGAAGGCAAGGCCGTGCTACGCTAATCGGGATGGCCGGGACAAGCCCGGCCATGACAGGACAATAGCCCGCTCGCCTCTGCCAATCTTCGGCGTTAAATTGCCACGTCCGCAAGCTTGATGCTTGCGATAGGAGAGTTTGGCCGTGAGCGTCGAATTCCTGGTCACTTCGTTCATCGTCATCGTCTCACCCGGCACCGGCGTTCTCTACACGTTGGCGGCGGGGCTCGCGCGCGGGTCGCGCGCCAGTATCGTGGCCGCGTTCGGCTGCACGCTCGGCATCGTTCCGCACATGGCGGCCGCGATCATGGGCGTGGCGGCGCTTCTGCACACCAGCGCGCTCGCCTTCCAGATCTTCAAATATCTGGGCGTCGCCTATCTTCTGTATATGGCTTGGAACACGCTGCGCGAGCGTGGCGCACTGCGGGTCGAGAAGCAGATCGGCACCCGTTCGGCCGTTCAGGTAACCGTGACGGCCATATTGATCAACATCCTCAATCCGAAGCTGTCGATTTTCTTTCTGGCATTCCTGCCGCAGTTCGTGAGTGCGGGCGAGTTGAGCCCGCTTTCACGCATGCTGGAGTTGAGCGTCGTTTTCATGCTGATGACCTTCGTGGTTTTCGTCGGCTACGGGCTGTTCGCCGCTTCGATTCGCGACCACGTCATCTCGCGTCCGCGGGTATTGATGTGGATGCGCCGTACCTTCGCCGGCGCATTCGCCGCGCTCGGCGCCAAGCTGGCGTTTACCGATCGTTGAACAATACTTCCTTTCGCCCCGGCTTCGGCGCTAGATTGCGCCGTCCGGAACCCTAGGAAGCCAGATGCCGCCCATCACCGGCAAAGCCCGCCCCATCGAACGCTTGCGTCCGGTCGACCGACCGCGCCGCCAGAAACCGTCTCGATCTCGCCATTCGCCCGCGCCGCAACCGCAAGGCCGAATGGTCGCGCCGGCTGGTGGCCGAGAACGTGCTCACTGTCGACGATCTGCTCTGGCCGCTGTTCGTGTGCGAGGGCGAGAAGCGGCGCGAGCCGGTCGCCTCGATGCCCGGCGTCGAGCGCTACAGCGTCGACGAGATCGTGCGCGTCGCCGAGCGGGCGATGAAGCTGAAAATTCCCGCGCTCATGCTGTTCCCCAATACCGACCCGAAGCAGCGCGACGAGCGCGGCAGCGAGGCGCTGAACCCGGACAATCTCGTCTGCCGCGCGCTCACCGCGATCAAGCGCGAGTTCCCCGATCTGGGGCTCGCCGCCGACGTGGCGCTCGATCCCTATACGAGCCACGGCCATGACGGCCTGCTTGAGGACGGAAAGATTCTGAACGACGAAACCGTGGCCGTGCTGGTGGAGCAAGCGCGCGTGCTGGCGGACGCCGGCTGCGACGTGGTGGCGCCCTCCGACATGATGGACGGCCGCGTCGGCGCCATCCGCAAGGGCTTGGATGCCGCCGGCCACCTCGACGTGCAGATCCTGGCCTACACGGCGAAATACGCCTCGGCCTTTTACGGTCCATTCCGCGACGCGGTCGGCACCAATACGACATTGGTCGGCGACAAGCGCACCTATCAGATGGATTTCGCCAATGGCGACGAGGCGCTGCGCGAGGCCATGCTCGACATCGAGGAAGGCGCCGACATGCTGATGGTCAAGCCCGGCCTGCCCTATCTCGATATTTTGTGGCGCGTGAAGGAAGCTTTCGGCATGCCGACGCTCGTGTATCAGGTGTCGGGCGAGTATTCGATGATCGAAGCCGCGGCGCAGAACGGCTGGATCGACGGCGACAAGGCCATGATGGAGAGCCTGATCGCCTGCAAGCGCGCCGGTGCCGACGCCATCCTCACCTATTTCGCCCCGCGCGCCGCCGAGAAGATCGCGCGCCGGTGATCGATCACCGGAATTACGCCTAATTACTTGTCATTCCGGGGCGCGTCATCGATCTCGGGTTTACCCGAGATCGGCAATTTGTAGTGCCCAAGTCGGCTATAGCCGACTTGGGTGGCGCGAGCCCGGAATCCATAACCACGGTCAGCGAATATGGATTCCGGGCCCGGCGCTTCGCGCCGTCCCGGAATGACAGCGGTGGGGACAAGCCCCGCCATGATGAATAGAATGAATCGATGGCGAACATCACCGCCGCCGACATCGCTGCCGCCGCCAAGACGCTCGAAGGCCGCGTGCTGCGCACGCCGACGCTTTACGCGCCGCGGCTCTCGGCGCTCACCGGCGCCGAAATCTTCATCAAGTACGAAAACCTGCAGGCCACCGGCAGCTTCAAGGATCGCGGCGCGCTGGTGAAGCTCGCTTCCCTGAACGACGCCGAGAAGAAGCGCGGCGTCATCGCGATGTCCGCGGGCAACCACGCCCAGGCGGTCGCCTATCACGCGGCCAAGCTCGGCATCCGCTCCACCATCGTGATGCCGGAGATCACGCCGTTCGTGAAGGTCGCCGCCACCGAGGCGCACGGCGCCCGCGTCGTGCTGTTCGGCGAGACAGTGGCCGAATCCGCCAAGCGCGCGGAGGAAATCGCGGCGAAGGAAAATCTCGTCTTCGTGCATCCGTTCGACGATCCGAAAGTGATCGCGGGTCAGGGCACCGTCGCGCTCGAAATGCTGGCCGACGCGCTGGACCTCGACCTGCTGATCGTTCCCGGTCGGCGGCGGCGGGCTGATCGCCGGCATGGCGCTCGCCGCCAAGGCGGTGCGGCCCAAGATCGAACTCATCGGCGTCGAGAGCGCGCTCTATCCGTCGCTATGGAACAAGCTGCACGACGAGCAGCGCGCCTGCGGCGGCCCGACGCTCGCCGACGGCATCGCGGTCAAGGAAACCGGCAAGCTCACCCTCCCGATCATCCGCGAGCTTGTGAAAGAAGTGCTGCTGGTGGAGGAGGCGCACCTCGAACGCGCCGTGAACGCGTTTCTCACGCTGCAGATGACGCTCGCCGAGGGCGCCGGCGCCGCCGGCCTCGCCGCCGTGCTGGCCGAGCCTGCCCGCTTCCGCGGCAAGCGCATCGGGCTCGTCGTCACCGGCGGCAATATCGATCCGCGCGTCGCCGCCTCCATCATGGTGCGCGAGCTCGAGCGCGCCGAGCGCATCGTGAGCTTCAGGATCACCATCCAGGACCGTCCCGGCACCCTCGGCGAGATCGCCACGCTCTTGGGTCGCCTCGGCGCGAACATTCTTGAAGTCGAACACCGCCGGCTGTTTCTCGACGTGCCGGCCAAGGGCGCCCGGCTCGACGTAACGATAGAGACCCGCGACAAGGCCCACGCCGAGGAAGTGGAGCGGAAACTGCGCGCCGAAGGCCTCATCGTCGATCGGCTTGGCACCGGTGCGGGCGGCTACGAGCCGGTCTGAACCCCTTGCGCGGCCGCCCGCGATACCCATTTGTTCCAGCGCAGAGCGAGGAGCGGCCATGACCGACCCCCAGCGCATCGGCATTTCGGACACCATCCGGCCCCACGCCTATGACCCGGACACCCAGCCGGAACTTTTCGCAGGGCGTGCTGGCGCGCCGCTTCATGGCGTTCATTCTCGACGCCATCATCATCGTCGTGCCGATCATCATGCTCACGCTCTTCATCGCGGTGTTCGGCCTCGTCACCCTCGGCATCGGCTGGCTGTTGTTCTTCCTGCTGACGCCGATCTTCGTGCTGTGGGCCATCGTCTATACCGGCGCCACGCTCGGCTCGCCGCAGTCGGCCACTATCGGCATGCGCACGATGGGCCTCGAGATGCGCACCTGGTACGGTTCGCCGATGTATTTCCTGCTCGGCGCCGTGCACGTGATTTTCTTCTGGGCGCTGATGACGGCGCTCACCCCGCTCATATTGCTGGTCGGCTTGTTCAACCGCCGCCGCCGGCTGCTGCACGATTTTTTGACCGGCACGATTGTGATCAATAATGGGACGCGGGCCGCCGAGTTGCAGCGCAATCGCGGCGGCTGAGATTTCCCTTTGACGCGGCGCGCGGGCCGCGCAATTCTAAGGGCGGATCGACTCAGGGTTTGGCCCTTGACCCAGCAACCGCGCGACACGCCGCAATTCTTCCTGACCAGCCCGGCGCCCTGCCCGTATTTGCCGGGCCGCCAGGAGCGGAAAGTCTTCACGCACCTGGTCGGCGAGCGCGCGCCCGATCTCAACGACATTCTGACCCAAGGCGGCTTCCGCCGCTCGCAATCGATCGCCTATCGGCCCGCGTGCGAAACCTGCCGCGCCTGCATTTCCGTGCGCGTGCTGGCGAAGGAGTTCGATCCCGCTCCGTTCCGCCGCGTGCTGCAGGCCAACGAGGACCTGGTCGGCCATGCGCGCGCGCCGGTGCCGACCGCCGAGCAATATTCGCTGTTCCGCGCCTATCTCGACACCCGCCATGCCGACGGCGGCATGGCCGACATGACGGTGCTCGACTACGCCATGATGGTCGAGGACTCCCACGTGCGCACGCAGATGATCGAGTATCGCCGCCGCGGGCCCGATAGCGGCATCACCGGCCGCGGCAGCGGCCCGCTGGTCGCCGTCGCGCTCACCGACGCGCTCACCGACGGCCTATCGATGGTCTATTCGTTCTACGATCCGGACGCGCGCAACCGCTCGCTCGGCACCTACCTCATTCTCGATCACATCGAGCGCGCCAGGAAGCTCGGCTACTCCAATGTCTATCTCGGCTATTGGGTCGAGGGCGCGCGCAAGATGGACTACAAAGGCCGCTTCCGCCCGCAGGAGCGGCTGATGCCCGACGGCTGGACCCGCGTCGACGATTGACGCAACGTCCACTTCACCATGCCCGATAGACCGATCCCCTTCGAGCGGCTGACCGCGTTCACCGCCGCCTGCCTCGAAAAGCTCGGGCTCGCGGCCGCCGACGCGCGGCTGGTGGCCGCAACGCTGATCGCCTCCAACCTGCGCGGCGTCGATAGTCACGGCGTGGTGCGGCTGACGCATTACGCGACGCGGCTGAAGAACGGCACCATCAAGCCGCGGCCGAACATCAAGGTCGAGCGCACCGGCCTGTCCACCGCGATCGTCGAGGGCGATTCCGGCATGGGCCAGCTCGTCGCCGTGCGCGCCATGGACGAGGCGATTTCGCTTGCAAGAGAAACCGGCGCCGGCGCGGTCGGCGCGCGGAACAGCTCGCACTGCGGCGCCATGGCCTGGTTCGTCGAGCAGGCGGCGCGCGCCGGCATGATCGGCATCGCCATGACCCACACCGACCCGATCATGGTGCCGACCGGAATGAAGAAGACCTTTCTCGGCTCCAACCCGCTCGCTTTCGGCGCGCCCGGCGGCGACGAGCCGCCGGTTATCATCGACATGGCGACCACCAACATCGCGCTCGGCAAGGTGCTGGTCGCCAAGCAAGAAGGAAAACCGATCCCGCCCGACTGGGCCATCGACGCGGCCGGCAAACCGACCACCGATCCGAACCAAGTTACCGGGCTCGCGCCCATGGCCGGGCCGAAGGGCTATGCGCTCGCCACCATCATCGAAATTCTGTGCGCGCACCTGATGGGCGTGCCGTTCGGAACTTACGTGACCAAGATGTACGGCGAGCTCGACAAGCCGCGCAACCTCGGCCATTTCATGCTGGCGCTCGATATCGGCCGCTTCGCCGACCCGAAATTCTTCCGCGCGCAGATCGATTTGTTCACGCGCGACGTGCACGCGCAGGAAGCGGCCGATCCGGCGCGGCCGCCGCTCGCCCCCGGCGAGCCCGAACGGCTCATGGCCGAGCGGCGGCGCAAGAACGGCGTGCCGGTCGGCGACGGCTTGCTCGCCGACCTCAACAAGCTCGCAGGCGAGATCGGTGTCACGCCGCTCTGACGAGTTCGCCGTATTTCGGTTGAACCGATGAACGTCGGATGAACATTTTAGCCATGCTCGGTTCGCGTTCCTTGGCTTAGATTAATGCGATTCGCCGCTCTTTGGCGGCGCGGACCCGAACCAAGGAGGAAAAACATGCGTCCCATTCAACTCGCCCTCGCGGCGGCCACCGCGGCCGTGCTTGCGGCCGGCAGCGCTCAGGCGAGCCCGCTCAATGCGCTCCGCGGCACCCAGCTTGCGGTGGACGGCATCGAGCTGACCCAGAACGTGCAGCAATACTGCTTCTATCTCGACGGCTGGCGCGGCCCCGGCTTCTATCGCTGCGGCTTCCGCCTCCGCCGCGGCCTCGGCTGGCACGGCGCGCGTGACAGCCGCGTTCATAACCGGCGCGAGAGCCGGCGCGGCACCCGCTAAGCGCATCGCGACGACAAGATGGGCGGCGCCCGGTGCCGCCCATCTTTTATGTAGCGCGCCGTATATGGAACCGGCGCTAGAGACAGAAGATCGGTTTCAGCGAGACGACGTTCGCCACCGCGCACAATCCATCGCGCGCATAGGCGTGCCCCTCCACGGTCGCGTAGACCGGGGCCAGCACGGCGAACAGCGCGAGCGCGACATAGAGGAAAAGATTTCGCAGGCTGTAATATTCCCAGTAGCCCACGTCGTCGTAGCGGCTGTCGGCCGCGTAATTCACGACGCTGTAGTCGGTGAGCGCCATATTGAGCAGCGGATCGTTCTTGTCGAGCTGATCCGGCCAGGGATCGGCCATCGACTTCCACCAATGCAGCGCGAAGCCGAGCGCGAGCCCGAGCGTGACCCAGCACAGCAATTCGGCGGCGGCGATCCACATGCCGCCATGCTGACGCGGTTCGCTTAAAAGGACGTGAACACGGAAAACCGTCGCCCTGTCATCCCGGGCGAGCCGCGCGCTAGTCGTCCACCAAGATTCGCCGCAATACGTTATTTCGCTTGACGAAATGATGGCGCAGCGCGCCGACGATATGCACGACAACGAGCGCCGCCAGAAGATAGGAAAGAATCTCGTGCGATTTTTCATAGAGATCGTGCATGACGCGGTCGCCGCCCGACGTGATGGCCGGCACCCGCACGAGTCCGAACAGCGCCTGGTTCATCGGCGCGCGGAACGTCCCGGCCAGCGCCCAACCGGTCAAGGCCGAAGCGAACATCAGGACATAGAGCACGACGTGGCCGGCCCATGCAGCCGCCCGTTCCCAAGGCAACGAGCCCTGCGGCAGCGCCGGCACCGGATTCATCCAGCGCCACAACAGCCGCAGCACCAGGAGCGCGAGAAAATCGTAGCCGATCGAGGCGTGCCACACGTAATGCGCGAGCCGGTCGGCCCGCGGCGCCAGATGCGTCATCCACCAGCCGTGTGCAAGCAGTGCGAGGATCAGAATCGCGCCGAGCCAGTGCAGCGTCTTTGCCGCCCACCCCCAACGGATTGCGTCATTGCGGAACATTCGCGCGCGCTCAGCCGAACTTGTTGGATTTCGGGAAGCCGCGCGGCGCCAGCCGGCCCGCGTCGGCCCGGTTGCCGCGCCAATCGCGCAGCTCCTTCTCCGGGAAATTGAAGTTGCGTTCGGCGGAGTCGACGACGGTCAGCCCATCGTCGAGCGCGAACGTCTTGACGTCGGAGAGTCCGCCGTCCTTGAAGCGCTGCAGCCGCACGCCGGCGCCGCGCGCCATTTCCGGCAATTGATCGAGCGGGAACAGCACCATCTTCCGGTTCTCGCCGATCGAGGCCACCGTATCGTGGCCCTTGTCGATCCGCGCCATCGCGCGCGCTTCGTCGGGCATTTTCACGTTCAGGACCTGCTTGCCCTTGCGCGTGGTGGCGAGGCAATCGTCCTCCTTGACGATGAAGCCGCGGCCGGTGGCCGACGCGACCAGGAATTTCCGCCCGCCCGCGTAATTCAGCGCCGTCACGATGTCGGTCTCCTGCTCCATCTCGGCATAGAGCCGGATCGGCTCGCCGTGGCCGCGCCCGCCCGGCAGCTTCGAGCCGTCGATGGTGTAGAAGCGGCCGTTGGTCGCGAACACCAGAATCTTCGAGGTCGTCTCCGCCGGGAAGAGGAACTTGAGCTTGTCGTCGTCCTTGAAGGTGAGCCCGGCGGTGTCGGTGACATGGCCGCGCAGCGCGCGGATCCAGCCTTTCTGGGAAATAACCACCGTGATCGGCTCCTTGACCGTCATCGCTTCCTGGAAGGCTTCCTCGTCGTGCACCGGCGCCTCGGAGAAACCGGTGCGCCGTTTCCCGAGCGGCGTCTTCGGCCCGTATTTCTCGCGGACCTCCTTCACCTGGTCACCGACCTTCTTCCATTGCTGCGCCGGCGAGCCGAGCAGCTTTTTTAGCGCGACGCGCTCGGCGGTCAGTTCCTTGTGCTCGCCCTTGATCTCGAATTCTTCGAGCTTGCGCAGATTGCGCAGCCGCATATTGAGGATCGCTTCGGCCTGCACGTCGGAGAGCTTGAAGCGCTTCATCAGGACGGGCTTCGGCTCGTCTTCTTTCCGGATGATGCGGATCACCGCGTCGATGTTGAGGTACGCGATCAGCAGGCCGCCGAGCACTTCGAGCCGGTGATCGATCTGGCCGAGCCGGAACTTGCCGCGGCGGACCAGCACCTCGCGGCGGTGGTCGAGCCACTCCTTCAACACTTCGGCGAGGCCCACGACCCTGGGCACCCGGCCCTTCATGAGCACGTTGAGGTTCAGCGGAAAGCGGTTCTCGAGCTCCGTGAGCTTGAACAGCGACTCCATCAATATGTGCGGATCGACGTTCCTGGAGCGCGGCTCCAGCACGACCCGCACTTCTTCGGTCGACTCGTCGCGCACGTCGGCGAGCAGCGGCAGCTTCTTCTCGGTGAGCAGCTCGGCGATCTTCTCGATCAGCCGCGACTTCTGCACGAGATAGGGAATCTCGGTCACCACCGCGACCCAAGTGCCTCGCCCGGTGTCTTCCTTGGTCCAGCGCGCCCGCACGCGGAACGAGCCGCGGCCGGTGGCATAGGCTTCGTTGCGCGTGCCGTCCTCGACGATGATGCCGCCGGTCGGGAAGTCCGGGCCTTTGACGAATTTCAGGAGCTCGCGGGTTTTCGCGCCGGGCTTTTCGATCAGCTTGAGCGCCGCGTCGCAAAGCTCGGCGACGTTGTGCGGCGGGATCGAGGTCGCCATGCCGACGGCGATGCCGGTCGAACCGTTGGCCAGTAGATTCGGAAACGCCGCCGGCAGCACCACCGGCTCGGTCGACTGGCCGTCGTAGTTCGGCCGGAAGTCGACCGCGTCCTCGTCGATGCCTTCGACCAGCAGGCGCGCGACATCGGTCATGCGCGCTTCGGTGTAGCGATAGGCGGCCGCGCTATCGCCGTCGATATTGCCGAAATTGCCCTGCCCGTCGACCAGCGGATAGCGCGACGAAAAATCCTGCGCCAGCCGCACCAGCGCGTCGTAGATCGCCTGATCGCCGTGCGGATGGAAATTGCCCATCACGTCGCCGACGATCTTGGCCGATTTCTTGAAGGTGGCGCCCGGATCGAGCCGCAGCACGCGCATGCCGTAGAGGATGCGCCGGTGAACGGGCTTGAGGCCGTCGCGCGCGTCGGGCAGCGCGCGGCCCATGATGGTGGAGAGCGCGTAGGCGAGATAGCGCTCCTCGAGCGCCTCCCGCAGATCGATCTCCTCGATGCCCCGGTCGCCCGGGGGAATCACCCGCTTGCCCATGAATCACCGGTAGACCAAGGACTTACGCGGAACAAGGCCCGTTCAAGCCGCGGCCGCCCGCGCCAGCGCGGCCAAGAACGCCGCGCGCGACTCGGAAATTTCGAGCCCCCGCGGCTCGAACACGCGCCGCTCCAGAAAGAAGCCGGTGAGCGCGAAGCCGGCGACGATTTCGGGAGCGCTTGCCGAGTCCCGGCCCCCGATCAGGAACTGCGGCAGAGGCAGCAACTGCTCCTTCCATTGCTCGCCGGCCCCGCGCGAAACGGCGCGGCCCGATTTCGGCGAGACATAGATAAGGTCAGCGCTCCCTCCGGTCGCGGCGCAGGAATCGAGGTCAAGGCCGAAGCCGAGCTCGGCCAGCAGCGCCAGCTCGAAGCGCACCAGCAACGCACCCGCAATCGCGGGATCGTCGAGATGATCGAGCATCATTTCGAGCGCGCGGTGCAGCCCGAGATGCGGGTCGCGCTCGGGCAACAGCCGCAGATGCGCGGCGATGGTCTGCATTCCATAACTCGCCGCCGCCGAACCCATCAGTCGGTCGGAGCGAACGCGCGTGGCTTCCAGCACATAGCTGCCGAGATGCTCGTGCAACCGCGCGCGCCATACTACGCGCACGCTGTTGCCGGCTTGCAGGAGCGGCGTGACCTTGCGCGAGCCGCCGCCGCGCACCAGCCCGAGATGACGGCCGTGCGCCGCGGTCATCAGTTCCACCACCGCATGCGCCTCGCCGTGGCGGCGGCTGCCGAGAATGATCCCTTCGTCGGTCCATTCCATGGTCACCTGTCCTCCCTTCGGGAGAGGGATGAAAGAAATAGCACTCCTTCGGAAAATCCAACCCCTGGTGCGATAGCGCTCCGGGTCGTTCTCCCAGTCGCCGCGCACCTTGACGTGCAGAAAGAGATGCACGGGTTTGCCGAGCGAATCCGCGATTTCCTTGCGCGCCGCCATCGAGATCGCCTTGATCATGCTGCCGCCCTCGCCGAGCACGATCTTGCGCTGGCTTTCGCGCTCGACGAACGCGGTCTGCTCGATGCGCACGGAGCCATTCGCCAGCTCCTTCCACGAATTGGTCTCGACCGTCGATTGATACGGCAATTCGTCGTGCAGCTTGAGAAACATTTTTTCGCGCGTCACCTCGGCCGCCATCACGCGGTCCGACAGATCCGAAAGCTCGTCGGCCGGAAACAGCCACGGCCCCTCGGCAACCGCGCCGGCGATGTAGTCGCGCACGTCCGCGACCCCGTCGCCCTTGCTCGCGGCGACCATGAACGTGCGCTCGAACGGCGTGAGCGCGTTGGCCTCGGCGACCAGACCCAGGAGCGTGTCCCGCTTCACCAGGTCGATCTTGTTGATAATCAAGAGCTTTTTCGCTGCTGGCGGAGCCGAGCCGGTTGGCGATCGCGACCGTCTCCTCGTCCATGCCGCGCGTCGCGTCGATCACCAGCGCGACGAGGTCGGCGTCCCCCGCCCCGCTCCAGGCCGCCGCGACCATGGCGCGGTCGAGCCGGCGGCGCGGCGCGAAAATGCCGGGCGTGTCCACGAAGATGATCTGCGCCTGCTTGACGACCGCGATGCCGCGCACCCGCATGCGCGTGGTCTGCACCTTGGGACTGACGATCGAGACTTTCGCGCCGACCAGCGCGTTCACCAGCGTGGACTTGCCGACGTTCGGCGCGCCGACGATCGCCACGAAACCGCAGCGCGTCGCTTCCGGCTTTTCCACGACGTCAGGCATCCGCGAGCACCACGCCTTGGCGCGCGAGCATGGCGGCCGCCGCGGCTTGCTCCGCGATGCGCTTCGAGTTTCCGGAGCCTTCGGCATCCTTGAAGCCCGGCAATTCCACGCTGATGAGAAATTCCGGTTTGTGGTCGGGCCCCTTACGATCCACGATGCGATAGATCGGCGGCGGCAGGCTGCGTGCCTGCGCCCATTCTTGCAGCATGGTCTTGGCATCGCGCAGCAGCTTCTTCGACATATGCAGGCGCTCGCCCCACAACCGCTCGACCATGTCGCGCGCAACTTGGTAGCCGCCGTCGAGGAACGCGGCGCCGAGCACCGCTTCGCAGATGTCGCCGAGAATCGTCGGCTTTTTCCGCCCGCCCGATTGGGCCTCGCTGGTGCCGAGCTTGATGTGCGCCCCGAGGTCGAGCGCGATGGCGATTTCCGTGCAAGTCTCCTTGCGCACCAGCGCCGAGAGCCGCCGCGACAGCTCGCCCTCGGTGGCGCGCGGGAATTCGCGGAACAGAAGCTCCGAAATCGCGAGTCCGAGCACATGATCGCCGAGGAATTCGAGCCGCTGATAATGGCCGCCGCCCTTGATCCGGGGCTTGGCCGCGGTCATGTGGGTGAGCGCAAGCTCGAGGATCGCCTTGTCCTCGAAGCGATAACCGAGCCGCTCTTCGAGCGCGGCGGTCGAGGGCTTCTTGCGCTTCATCGCACCAGCGAGAAAATCCGGCCCCAGCGCACGCTCCAGGGCCAGGCCCAGAGCTCCCAGGCGTGGGCGCCTTCCTCGATCGAGAAGAACAGAATCTCGGCGCGGCCGACCAGGTTGTCGTAGGGCACGTAGCCGACCTGGGAGAGCACGCGGCTGTCGGTCGAGTTGTCGCGGTTGTCGCCCATCATGAAATAGTGCCCGGCCGGCACCGTATAAACCGGCGTGTTGTCGTAGAAGCCGCTATCGACCAGGTCGAGCACCTCGTAGCTGACGCCGTTCGGCAGCGTTTCGCGGAAGCGCTTGACGCGCACGCGGCGGCCGTCGGGCTCTTCGGAAATCGCGTCGGCAAGCTGCACTTTCGGCACTGCGCGGCCGTTGATCTGCAGCACGCCTTCGATCATCTGGATGCGGTCGCCGGGCAGGCCGATCACGCGCTTGATGTAGTCGGTGGCTTCGTCCTTGGGCAGCTTGAACACGGCGACGTCGCCGCGCCGCGGCTCCGCGCCCCAGATGCGGCCCGAGAACAGGTTGGGCGAAAACGGGATCGAGAAGCGGCTGAAGCCGTAGGAAAATTTCGAAACGAACAGATAGTCGCCGACCTGCAACGTGTTCTTCATCGAGCCCGAGGGGATGTTGAAGGGCTGATACAGAAAGGTGCGGATCACCAGCGCGATGAGCAGCGCGTGAAAAATCACGCGCACGGTCTCGACGAAGCCGCTTTCTTTCTTCTTGTGGTTGGTCGTAGTGGTCATGAAACCCTGTTCGGCCGCCGCCCCGCGGGTCCGCCCGTATAGACGGGCGGCACACCCCAGGCAATGCAACTCAGCTTGCGTTCTTCACCGCCGAGATCAACACGAAGGCCTGCGCCATGGGCCATTCGTCGGTGATGGTGAGGTCGATCTTCGCCTCGCAGCCGGCGGGCGTGATCGCCTGCAGCCGCTTCAGCGCGCCGCCGGTGAGTTTCATGGTGGGCCGACCCGAGGACAAATTCACCACGCCCATGTCGCGCCACCAAACGCCGCCGCGCATGCCGGTCCCCAGCGCCTTGGCGCACGCCTCCTTCGCCGCGAAGCGCTTGGCATAGGTCGCGGACGTATTGGCGCGGCGCTCGGCGCGCGAGCGCTCCACATCGGTGAAAATGCGCGCCAGGAAGCGCTCGCCGTGGCGGCCGATCACCTTCTCGATGCGGCGGATGTCGGTGACGTCGGAGCCGATGCCGAGGATCATGCGGCCCGCTCCACGCGGCTGCGTCCCCTTGCCATCGCCGCGCGCATCGTCGCCACCGCCTGCTCGAAGCCGACGAACAGCGCCTCGCCCACGAGGAAATGGCCGATATTGAGCTCCATGATCTCGGGCAGAGCAGAAATCGTTTCCGCGGTTGCGTAGTCGAGCCCGTGGCCGGCGTGAACTTCCAGCCCGGCCTTTCGCGCGAGCCTGGCGCCGGCGCGAATGCGCTCCCATTCCACAGCCGCTTCGGCAGCATTGGCCTGGGTCAGCGCCTCGCACCAGGCGCCGGTATGAATCTCGATCACCGGCGCGCCGATGCGGGCGGCCGCTTCGATTTGTTGCGGATCGGCCGCTATGAACAGCGAGACCCGTATCCCGGCGCCATTGAGTTGTCCGACCACCGGCGCCAGCAAATTGTGCTGCCGCGCCACGTCGAGGCCGCCTTCGGTGGTGCGTTCGGTGCGTTTTTCCGGCACCAGGCAGGCCGCATGCGGCCGCGTCGCAAGCGCGATGCGCAGCATTTCCTCGGTTGCCGCCATTTCGAAATTGAGCGGCTTGGCGATCTCGGCCTTGAGGCGGGCGATGTCGTCGTCGGTGATGTGGCGGCGATCCTCGCGCAGATGCGCGGTGATGCCGTCGGCGCCGGCCGCGATCGCGGCCTTGGCCGCGCGAACGGGATCGGGCAAACGCCCGCCGCGCGCGTTCCTGACCGTGGCGACGTGATCCACGTTCACGCCGAGACGGATCGGATTGACCGTTGCGCTCATTGAATCGGCTTTCCGCTCATCCGTTCACGCGCGCGGCTTCGGACACGATCGGCTTGGCGCGCAATTGCGCGATGATGGCATTGAGGTGCTTCACGTCATAGACCTCGACGTCGATCAGAATCTCGGTGAAATCCGGCGAACGCCGCGCCATGCGGATATTGTCGATATTGCCGCCGTGCTCGGCGATCACCTGCGCCACCTGGGCGAGCGAGCCGGGCGCGTTCGCCGAATTCACCGCGATCCGCGCCGGGAAGCGTTGCGTGGTGCCCTCGTCCACGTCCCAGCGCACGTCGAGCCAGCGCTCGGGCTGGTCGTCGAACGCCTTGAGCGCCGGCGACTGGATCGGATAGATCGTGATCCCCTCGCCCGGCGAAACGATCCCGACGATGCGGTCGCCGGGCACCGCGCCGCCGTCCGGCGCGAAGCGCACCGGCAGATCCGAGTTCATGCCGCGGATCGGAATCGAATCCTCGGGCTCCGCCGCATTGGGGCTGGCGCGGAATCCGGGGATGCGGAAGCGCAAATTCGCCGCGCGCCGCAAGCCGAACCAGCCGTCGCCGCGCGGCGCCGGCTTCGGCACCGGCCGCTCGCCCCGCCAATCCGGGTTCAGCGCCTTGACCACGTCGTCGGCGCGGATGTCGCCGCGGCCGACCGCGGAGAACACGTCCTCGGCCGACGAGCGCGCCAGCCGCGCCACCGCGCCGCTGAGCCGGTCGTCGGAGAACGGCTTCTCGGCGCGGGCGAAGGCGCGTTCCACCATCTTGCGGCCGAGCCCGGCATATTGCGCGCGCACCGCCGCGCGCGTCGAGCGGCGGATCGCGGCACGCGCCTTACCGGTGACCACGACCGACTCCCACGCCGCCGGCGGCGATTGTCCGGCCGCGGTGACGATCTCGACCTCGTCGCCGGTCACCAGCTCCGAAACCAGCGGCGCGGTCTTGCCGTTGATCTTGCAGCCGACCGCCGAATTGCCGACATCGGTGTGTACCGCGTAAGCGAAATCGATCGGCGTCGACTTGCGCGGCAGCGCGATCAATCGGCCCTTGGGCGTGAAGCAGAACACCTGGTCGTGGAACAGTTCGAGCTTGGTGTGCTCGAGGAATTCCTCCGGGTTCGAGCCCTCGGCGAGCAACTCGATCGTATGCCGCAGCCACGCATAGGCGCTTGAATCGCGCGACAGCATTTCCGTGGGAGTGGTCTCGCTGTCCTTATAGAGCGCGTGCGCCGCGATGCCGTACTCCGCGATCTCTTCCATGCCGCGGGTGCGGATCTGCAGCTCGACCCGCTGGCGGCCGGGGCCGACCACGGTGGTGTGGATCGAGCGATAGTCGTTCTGCTTCGGCGTCGAAATATAATCCTTGAAGCGGCCCGGCACGACCGGCCACTTGGTATGCACGACCCCGACCGCGCGATAGCAATCCTCGATCGAGCCGAGCACCACGCGAAATCCATAGATATCGGAAAGCTGCTCGAAGCCGATGGCCTTGCGCTCCATCTTCCGCCAGATCGAGTAGGCTCGCTTCTCGCGCCCCCGCACCCGCGCCCGGATCTTGCGCGCGGCGAGCGCATCGGTCAGCTCCTGCTCGATCTGCGCGATCAGGCTCTTGTCCTTCTCGCGCATGCTCGCGAGCCTCTGCTCGATCGAGCGATAGGCGTCCGGAGTGATCTGGCGGAACGCTAAGTCCTCCAGCTCCTCGCGCATCTCGTGCATGCCCATGCGGCCGGCGAGCGGCGCATAAATGTCGAGCGTTTCCTCGGCGATGCTGTTGCGCTTGTCCTCCGGCATGAACTTGAGCGTGCGCATATTGTGCAGCCGGTCGGCGAGCTTGACCAGGAGCACGCGCACGTCGTCGGCGATGGCGAGCAGGAGCTTGCGCAGATTCTCCGCCTGCTCGGCGCGCTTGGAAACCAGATCGAGCTTCTTGAGCTTGGTGAGCCCCTCGACCAGCCCGGCGATCTCCTTGCCGAATTGCTTCTCGATCTGCGCCCGCGTCGCGCGTGTATCCTCGATGGTGTCGTGCAGCAGCGCGGCGATGATCGTGGCGTCGTCGAGCTTGAGATCGGTGAGGATCCCGGCGACCTCCAGCGGATGCGAAAAATACGGATCGCCCGAGGCGCGCTTCTGCTTGCCGTGCGCCTTCATGGCGTAGACATAGGCGCGGTTCAGCAACGCCTCGTCCGCGTGCGGATTGTAGCGGCGCACCCGCTCCACGAGCTCGTATTGTCGCATCGTCGCCAAGGGGTCCAAAATTCCTTGTCCGATCAAGGACCGGTGCCGCGCCCTGCCGACGACTCGGCAGTCAAAGCGCGGCGGGTCGTCCGCAAAATATCATTGCGCGGCCCGTCTGTCGCACGACCGGGCCCGCGCAAGCCCCCGAAACGAAACGGCCCGGCACAGAGGCCGGGCCGCAAATTCCTGAGAAAAGCCGTGCTCAGACGGGGATTTCCGAGTCGTCCTCGGGTACCTGCTCCGGCGGAACCAGGCCCTGCAGGCCGGCGAGCAGCTCCTCCTCGGTCATGCGGTCCATCTGCACCGGGGCGTCCTCCGATTCCTTGCCGGTACCGGCGCCCGCGATCAGCGGCACCCCCTCGGGCTCCGGCTCGTCCACCTCGGTGTGTTTCTGCAGCGAGTGGATCAGCTCTTCCTTGAGGTCCTGCGGCTGTACCGTCTGGTCGGCGATCTCACGCAGCGCCACGACCGGGTTCTTGTCATTGTCCCGCTCGATGGTGATCGGCGAACCGGCAGAAATCATGCGGGCGCGGTGGCTCGCCAGCAGCACGAGATCGAAGCGGTTCTCGACCTTATCGACACAGTCTTCGACAGTGACGCGCGCCATGCAGAATCTCCGGGCCGGATGCGATACGGGAGTGCGCGGCGTATAGCGTACGCAACGCCGCGACGCAACACCGCAGGGGACAATTTCCACGTGCCTTGGTTTTGCTTCTAAGGTTTGCTAGGGAAGCTCAAGTTTCCGGGCCATTTGGAAACCGCTGCGACTGACGCGGCTGATGCTTTCGCCAACCCATTATTGCGAGATTTTCCATGCCAACCACCGACAAAATCGCCGTGTTTATCGACGGCGCCAACCTCTACGCCACCACCAAGGGCCTCGGCTTCGACCTCGATTACAAGCGGCTGCTGAAGGATTTTCAGAGCCGCGGTTACCTCGTGCGCGCCTTCTATTACACCGCGCTGATCGAGGATCAGGAATATTCCTCAATCCGCCCGCTGCTCGATTGGCTCGATTACAACGGTTACACGGTCGTGACCAAGCCGGCCAAGGAGTTCACCGACTCCACCGGCCGCCGCAAGGTCAAGGGCAACATGGACATCGAGCTCGCCGTGGACATGATGGAACTCGCGCCGCACGTCGATCAGATCATCCTGTTTTCCGGCGACGGCGATTTCCGCCCGCTGGTCGAAGCCGTGCAGCGCCGCGGCGCGCGCGTGACCGTGATTTCCACGATCTCGACCCAGCCGCCAATGGTGGCTGACGAATTGCGCCGCCAGGCCGACGTGTTCATCGATCTGGCCGATCTGCACGACTTGGTCGGCCGCGATCCGGCCGAGCGCATCGCGCGTGAAGCTCGCGGACCGCGCGCGCCACGCGGACCGCGCGAGGACAACCCCGGCAACCAGATGCCGGGCTTTGTCCAGCGCCCCGTGACGCCGCCTGCTCGCGCCTTCGAGCCGGACCCCGAAGAGGCCTGAGCCATGGCGAGCGCGGCCGAACCGGGCCGTGATTGCCCGCTCTGCCCTCGCCTCGTCGCGTTTCGTAAAAAAGAGCCGCAAGGCCGAGCCCGATTGGCACAACGCGCCGGTCGCGAGCTTCGGCGCGCGCGACGCGCGGCTGCTCATCATCGGACTGGCACCCGGCCTGCGCGGCGCCAATCGAACCGGCCGCCCCTTCACCGGCGATTATTCGGGCAAGCTTTTATACGAGACGCTCATCAAATCCGGCTTCGCGCTCGGGAAGTATGATGCGCGCCCTGACGATGGGCTTCAGCTCGTCGATGCGCGCATCGCCAACGCGGTGAGCTGCGTGCCGCCGGAGAACAAGCCGACGGCCGAGGAAATCCGCACCTGCAACCGGTTCCTCGCCGCGACCATCGCCGGCATGCCGAAGCTCGCGGCCATCGTGGCGCTAGGCCGCATCGCGCATGATGCTGTGCTGTTGGCGCTCGACGGCAAGCGCGCCAAAATGCCCTTCGCCCACGGCGCGATGCACGAGCTTGGCCGGGTTACTTTATACGACAGCTTCCACTGCTCGCCGCTGAATACCCATACCGGCCGCCTGACGCCCAAGATGTTCGGCGCCGTGTTCGCGAACGCGCGCGCTCACTTGGGCTGATTGGCCTGAAGCCAAGCGAGCGTCTCTCCGGCGCTCTTGTCCGGCGGAAATACCGGATAGATCGCGTGTGTAATCGTTCCCTCGTCGATCACCAGCGTAAGGCGCTTCAAGAGCGTCATGCCGTCGATTTCGAAGATCGGCAGCCGTAATGCGCGGACCAGCGCGAGCTTCTCGTCCGAGAGCAACGCGAACGGCAGATGCAGCCGCCCCGCCGCTTCGCGCTGATAGGCCGTGTCCTGCGTGGAGAGTCCGAACAAGTGCGCAACGCCGGCCTTCTGCAAATCCGCGAAATGGTCGCGGAACCCGCACGATTGCGGCGTGCAACCGCGGGCACCCGGAATCGCGTCCCAGCCGGTCGGCAATTGCCCGCCCGGTCTTCCGGTGCGTGGATAGGCATAGACGACAGTGCGGCCGCCGAGCTTCGCGAGATTGAACACGCTTCCGTCGGTCGCGGGCAGCGCCAAATCGGGCATGCGCATGCCCGGCAAGTGACGCGCGGCGCCGTCGTCCTGCGGCACAGGCAGATCTTCTGGCAATACGGTCGGATCGTGCAGGACCGCCATGATCAGTCCTTTTGCCGCATGAGCCGCCCGCGCTCGCGCTGCCAATCGCGCTTCTTCTCGGTGTCGCGCTTGTCGTGCAGCTTCTTGCCGCGCGCCAGCGCGATCTCGACCTTGGCCCGGCCGCGTTTGTTGAAATAAAGCTTGAGCGGCACGATGGTCATGCCTTCGCGCTCGACCGCGCCGACCAGGCGATTGATCTGGCGCGCGTGCAACAGCAGCTTCCGCGGCCGCTTCGGCGCGTGATTGAATTGGCCGGCCTGCAGATATTCGGGGATATTGGCGTTGACCAGCCAAATCTCGCCCGCGCGCGCGTCGGCGTACGATTCCGCGATCGTCGCCTTGCCCGAGCGCAGCGATTTCACCTCGCTGCCACTGAGCGCGATGCCGGCCTCGAACGTCTCGCCGATGTGAAAATTGAAGCGCGCCTTGCGGTTCTGCGCGACGATCTTCGGGGGACGCTGCGCCTTTTCGGCCATCGCGATTGATACTCTATTCTTGTTCCCAGGGCCGCCGACGCGCGCCATGGCGGATATGGTGGATCACGATAGCGTCGGCCGTCAGTTCATAGAAGATCAAATATGGATAGCGACCGAGCGGCAGCACTCGCATGCCTGGATATTCCGTCGGATGCCCCAAATCGGGGAAAACCGCCAGGCGGCCGATCGACTGCTCGACACGTTCGACGACGGCAGCGGCAGCCGTCACATTGTCGGCGGCGATGTAGGAAAAAATCTGGTCGAGATCGGCAAGCGCGTCGGAGCTGAACCGAACCTTCATGCCCGATAGCGCTTGAACAGATCCGCTACTTGCTCGTCGCTGGCGAATTGCCCTTGCCGCGTCTTGGCAAGGCTCTTTTCGATTGAAGCGCGCTCATCGTCCGAAAGGCGATAGACGCCAGCGTGCCGTCGCTCGATCTCGATCATCGACTGCAGGAGCTCCGCCTGAACCTCCTCCGGCCAGGTGGCAGCGCGTTCCATGAGTATTTCCAGCGCCTTTACCGTCATAGCCGCATCATAGCATCGGCAAGGGTTCGAGGCGACCCTCTCCCGCGATCCGCTCACGCATTGAGCAACCCCGCGTGCACCATCGCCTCGCGCACCACGCGCTTGCCGTTATCCGACAGCGGACCGAGCGGCAACCGCACGGCATCGGAGCACTTGCCCAGCAGCGAAAGCGCATATTTCGTCGGCGCCGGACTGTTCTCGACGAACAAAGCCAGATGCAGCGACAAGAGCCGATCCTGGATTTTCAAGGCAGCGGCATGGTTGCCGGCGAGCGAGGCGTCCTGGAACTCGCCGCACAGCCGCGGCGCGACGTTCGAGGTGACCGAGATGCAGCCGACCCCGCCCTGCGCGTTGAAGCCGAGCGCCGTCGGGTCCTCGCCGGAGAGCTGAATGAAATCGGGTCCACATGCCAGGCGCTGCTGGCTGACGCGCACGAGATTCGCGGTCGCATCCTTGACGCCCTTGATATTCTTGAGCTCGGAGAGCCGCTTCATGGTCTCGACCGACATGTCGATCACCGAGCGCGGCGGAATATTATAGATGAAGATCGGAATTCCGATCGCATCGTTGACCGCCTTGTAATGCCGATAGAGGCCTTCCTGGCCGGGCTTGTTGTAATAAGGTGTGACCACCAGCACCGCGTCGGCGCCCGCCTTCTCCGCGTGCTTGGCGAGCGACACCGCCTCGGCGGTTGAGTTCGAGCCGGCGCCCGCGATCACCGGCACGCGGCCCTTGACCTGCTGCACGCACCACTCGACGACCTGGTGGTGCTCCTCGTGCGTGAGCGTCGGGCTCTCGCCGGTGGTGCCGACCGGCACGAGCCCATCGGTGCCTTCGGCGATCTGCCAGTCCACCAGCTCGCGGAACGCGCGCTCGTCGAGTCCGCCGTTCTTGAACGGCGTCACCAGCGCGGTAAATGAGCCCCGGAACATCATGCTCTCCTGATCGTGACCACGATTAGCGCGGAACCGGGGGGCGCGGAAGCCCCCGATCCATCACGGAAATTGAAGCTTAACCCCTGTCGGGCCATAGGATGCCGCAATTGGGGTGATTCTGCCGCCATGACCCAGAGGTTCTTCGCGACCGCTTTGCTCGCCGCGCTCGTCGCGGCCGCACCCGCGCGTGCACCCGCCCAGAACGGCGATGCGGCCTCGATCAAGCAGGCGCTCGACCTGTTGCGCAATGGCGACGCCCCCAAGGCCCAAGCGATCGCCGGCCAGATGCGCGATCCCGCCGCCCGCGCGCTGGTGCAATGGGCCGCGATCCGGCTCACGCCCAAGGACATGGGCTTCGAGAAGATCAACGCGTTCCTGCGCGAGCGGCCCTATTGGCCGCACCAATCCTTGATGCGCCGCCGCGCCGAGAAGCTGCTCTATGACGAGAGGCGCGACGCCGCGACGGTGCGCGCCTTCTTCGGCCGCGAGAAGCCGGTCTCCGGCGAAGGCAGGCTCGCGCTCGCGCGCGCGCTGCTCGCGACTGACAAGAACGCCGCCCACGCGCTGGTGCGCGAAGCCTGGCAGCTGGAGGATCTTTCCAAGGACATCGAGACGGCGACGCTCAAGGAATTCTCCGGCGTGCTCGCGCGCGCCGACCACAAGGCCCGCGCCGACCGCTTCTTCTATCAAGAGAAACACGAGCCCGGCCTGCGCGCGGCCGAGCGCGGCGGCGCCGAGCTTTCCGCCTATGGCAAGGCCCGCGCCGCAGTGATCCGCAAGGCCGCCAACGCCGGCAAGCTGCTCGACGCGGTTCCGGCGGCGTTGCGCACCGAGGCGGGCTATATTTTCGCGCGCATCAAGTTGCTTCGCCGCAAGGAAGATTACGCCGGCGCCGCCAAGCTCCTGCTCGCGGCGCCGCGCGACCCCAAGGCGCTGATCGACACCGACGAGTGGTGGGTCCAGCGCCGACTGATCGCGCGCAAGCTCCTGGAACTCGATGACGCGCGCACCGCCTACCGGATCGTGAGCCAGGCCGCGATGCCCGAGAAGGAGAACCCGCAGGTCGAGCGCGACTTCACCGCCGGCTGGATCGCGTTGCGCTTTCTCAAGGATCCCGCCGCAGCGGCACGCCATTTCGCCGCCATCCACAAGCTCTCGTCCCACCCGACCTCGATCGCGCGCGGCCATTATTGGCACGGCCGTGCGCTCGAAGCCGCCGGCGATCGCGTCGCGGCGCGCGCCGAATACGACCGCGCCGCGCGCCACGTCTATGCCTATTACGGCCAGATCGCCCGCAGCCGCATCGGCAACAAGGAGCTTCCGGTTTCCGCGCCGCCGGCGCCGAGCGCCGCTGCGCGGGCCGAGTTCGATCGCCAGGAACCGGTGCGCGCCATCCGGCTGCTGTATGCGGCCGGCGAGCCCGAGCTTGCGCTCTCGATGCTCCTCGATCTCACCGAGCGGGCGCGCGACGTCGCGACCACGACGCTGCTCGCCGAGATTCCCCATCAGGCCCAGGACGCCCGTTCGCTCGTGTTCGTCGCCAAGGCCGCGTCCGGCCGCGGGCTGCCGCTCGACGCGCACGCCTTCCCCATTTTCGGCATGCCGGCGTTCAAGCCGGCCGGTCCCGCGATCGACAGCGCGCTGGTCTATTCCATCGCGCGCCAGGAAAGCGCCTTCAACCCCAAGGCCGTCTCTCCGGCCGACGCGCGCGGGCTGATGCAGGTGACGCCGCCGACCGGCAAGGCCATCGCCAAGAAATACGGCGTCGCTTTCGACGCCAAGAAGCTGATCGGCGACCCGGCCTTCAACGTGCAGATCGGCGCCGCCGAGCTCGGCGATCTGCTCGAGGTCTATCGCGGCTCCTATATCCTCGCCTTCGCCGCCTATAATGCCGGCCGCTCGCGCGTGGCCGAATGGATCGGCCGCTACGGCGATCCGCGCGACGCCAAGATCGACCCGATCGACTGGGTCGAGCGCATCCCGTTCTCCGAGACCCGCAATTACGTGCAGCGGATCATGGAGAACGTGCAGGTCTACAAGGCCCGCTTCGGCAAGAACGGTGCGATGATCGATGCCGATCTGGCGCGGGGCCGGGTGAACTGACGCCGTGACCGCCTTCGAGGATCTCTATTTCAACGCCCCGGACGGGCTCCGGCTGCATGTGCTCGCGGCCGGGACTGGCGCGACCAGACTTGGCACGAGTGCGCGCCTGCCCGCCATCTGCCTGCCAGGGCTCGCGCGCACCGCCGAGGACTTCCGCGAGGTGATGCAGGCGCTCAGCAGCGACGCGCAATCGCCGCGGCGCGTGTTGGCGCTCGACTCGCGCGGCCGCGGCAAGTCGGAGCGCGATCCCAATCCGGCGAATTATTCGGTGCCGGTCGAGCTCGCCGATCTGCTCGCCGTGCTCGCGGCGGCCGGGATCGAGCGCGCGATTTTCGTCGGCACCTCGCGCGGCGGAATTCTCACCATGGCGCTCACCGCGGCGAAGCCCGGCGCGATCGCCGGCGCGGTGCTGAACGACATCGGCCCGGTGCTCGACATGGCCGGGCTGCTGCGCATCAAGGGCTATGTCGGCAAGCTGCCGAAGCCGGCCTCCATGGCCGACGCGGCCGCGGTGCTGAAGCGCACGCTGGGCAGCCAGTTCCCCGGGCTCTCCGACGACGAGTGGCGGCTCTATGCACGCCGCAGCTTCGTCGAGACCGCGGCCGGGATCGAGGTCAATTACGACCCGAAAATTTCGCCACTGGCTCAAGGATATCGACGCCTCCGTGCCGGCGCCGACGATGTGGCCGCTGTTCGACGGGCTCGCGCACGCGCGCCTGATGCTGATCCGCGGCGAGCATTCGGACTTGCTCTCGCTCGCGACGGCCGCGGAAATGCAGAAGCGCCGGCCCGACATGGAACTGGTCGAGGTGCCGGGCCAGGGCCACGCGCCGCTTGCTCGCCGACCGGCCGACCGTCGCGCGGATTCGCGATTTCGCCGCGAGCTGCGACAAGAACTGACCCCTGCCCATAAAAGAAAAAACCCCGGCGGTTGCCCGCCGGGGTTCTTTTAGGTTCGTAAGCGTACCGGATCAGAAGTTCCGGCGCCAACGGGTCCAAACCGACCAGATGTCCGCGGACTGGTTCGCGATGTTGACGGCAGGACCAGAGCACAGCCAGCGACGACCGACAATGCAGCCCGTCGTCTCGAGCCTGTGTCCACAGCACGTCGAGGCTGAGGTCGAGAGTCGGAGCCGGCGACCAGATGATGTTGCCGCCCGCCTGCCTGATATCCGCCGGAGGTGCGGATGAGAAAACGGCGGAGTTGAACCAGGCCCGGCTCAATCCTGTTATAGCCGACCCAGAAAGCCGACCGCAGGTTCGGCTGCCAGAAGTGGCGGAACATCAGGTTGGCCGACCAAGCTGTCGACAGCTGGATCACGCCGCAACCGCAGCCACGGCAACGGCATCATAGATGATCGTCGACGCGGCCGACACCGCCTGGATGTTCGGATAGCCGATGGACGTCGCGACGCCGAGCGGGCTAGACGAAATGCCCGTGTATTCCACCGCGCCCTTCGAGTACACGCCCTGCAGCATGATGCTGTCGCCCGGAGCGATCATCGGGGTCTTGATCTCGATGCCGCCCAGAACCGCCCAGCCCTACGCGTCGCTGTAGCCCAACGCAGACGTTGCCTGGTTCAACGCGAAACTGATGCAGAACGCCGCTGATCTGAGCGGAACCCCACGCCTGATCGACGCGCAGGTTGCCGACGATGTCGGGCACTTGCTGGCCGCCGTAGGTGTTGCCAGCGTTGCAGCGGTGATGACAGTCACCACCGACCGGCACCGATCTTCGTGCGGGCGGCTTGGCCGTCCTCGATCGAGATCGTGGCCGAGAAGCCGTTACCGAACTGCGCCGTGTAGGCGAAGACCGGCGTCCAATCCCAGGCGATGCTCGACAGAGCCATAGATCGAGTAGAACGCGCCGAAGTCGAAGAACGACGCGGCCTGACCGACCGTGAAGCCCGCGAACTGGATGAACGCGCGCTCGAGATAGGCAGTGACGTTGCCGCCCGGCCCAGCGCCAGCCAGGTTGTTGTTGTAGTCGGCGCCGAACGCGATGTAGGTGCGAACGGTGCCGATCGCAGTCTGCGAGCGAGCGTCGAGGATGACCGTACCGCGGGTGCGGAAGTTGATCAGGTTGTCGTCGCGATTGATGATCGCTGACGCCGGCGCCAGTGTAGCTGTAGATCATCGCATCACCGACGCGGGCATTGTAGCCCGTTTCGATGAACGCGTAGCCACCGACACGCAAGCAGATGTCGGTGCCCGGGATGTAGTAGAATCCCGCGCCGTAGGCAGAGCATACCTTCACGTATTCGACCGGTTTGGCCTTTACGGGAAGGTCCGCTGCCTGCGCCCCCGCGATCGCGACGAGACCCGCCGCGGAGCCGAGGAGAAGGCTCTTCACCATCTTCATGTTAGACCTCCAAGTTATCTCTCTTGTGAGGAGCGGGTTCCGGTCTTGCGTCGGCCCCCGTATTTCCCCGTGTGACCATCCGAGTTTGGCGTCGGTTGCCCTTGCGGACTACCCCCAGCGCCAAACTGGAAGGGACGACCCGGGGTTTCCCCCCCTGTCGCTGAGAGCACCTTAGTCGACACCCCTTGCCGATCAACGCAGAAAGGCCTTTTCCCCCGCTCTTCAGCGCACTTTTCGGCCACCTGTTGCACAAACACCACGCACTGCCTGCCCTTATAGCATCGGGGTTTCTGGGCTTTGCGTGCCCCATGGAGGCGAATACGGGTGGGACTACCACCCGAACGCGCAGCCCATGACGAAGGTATTCGAGGCAACCCCTGTACCCGAGCGGAAGGGATGATTCTCCGGCCGTTTCACGCTGCTCGCGAGCCGACCTGGGCCCGCACGCCAAGGAAATCTACGCGATCTCCTTCTTCGACAGCATGGTGGTGATCGAAAAGCGGTTGAAGCCCGAACCGCTTGTCATCCGCCGCTAGGCGGCGGACCGCTACCCTGCCCGCTCGCTGGCCAGCATCGCGCGCACGTCGGCCTCGCCGAGCAACTTCTCGAAATAGAAGATGGTGCGTTCCAGGCCCTCTCTCAGCTTGGTCTTCGGCGTCCAGCCCAGCGTCTCCTCGGCGCGCGAGATGTCGGGCCGCCGCTGGCGCGGATCGTCCTCCGGCCGCGGCCGGTGCGCGATCTTGGAACGCGAGCCGGTGAGCTCGATCACCAGGCTGGCAAGCTCCAGAATCGAGAATTCTCCCGGATTGCCGAGATTGATCGGGCCGGTCACCGCGTGCGGCGTCGCCATCAGCCTCATCAGTCCGTCGATGAGATCGTCCACGTAGCAGAACGCGCGCGTCTGCTTGCCGTCGCCCATCACCGTGATGTCGCGGCCCAAGAGCGCCTGCACGATGAAGTTCGACACCACGCGCCCGTCGTTCGGGTGCATGTGCGGGCCGTAGGTGTTGAAGATGCGCGCCACCTTGATCGGCAGATTATGCTGGCGCCGGTAGTCGAAGAACAGCGTCTCCGCGCAGCGCTTGCCCTCGTCGTAGCAGGAGCGCGGGCCGATCGGATTGACGTTGCCCCAATAATCCTCGCGCTGCGGATGCACGTTGGGATCGCCGTAGACTTCCGAGGTCGAGGCCTGGAGGATTTTCGCCTTCACGCGCTTGGCCAGCCCGAGCATGTTGATCGCGCCGTGCACGCTGGTCTTGGTGGTCTGCACCGGATCGTGCTGGTAGTGAATCGGCGACGCCGGGCACGCGAGATTGTAGATTTCATCGACCTCGACGAAGAGCGGAAACGTGACGTCGTGGCGGATCAACTCGAAGTGCTTGTGGCCGATCAAGGGCTCGATGTTGCGGCGCGCGCCGGTGAAAAAATTGTCCGCGCACAGCACCTGCGCGCCGGAATCGAGCAGCCGCGCGCACAAGTGCGAGCCGAGGAAGCCGGCGCCGCCGGTCACGAGCACGCGTCGTTCGAGATGCATGGGATACCCCTGGATCGGCGGAAAATAGCCGGATTTCAAAGGCTTGGCTAGCACGCTCGCTTGCGCCAACCTGAAGAAACCTTAAGGTGACGGAGCGCCGTGCCCCTGCTAGTCCGATGCTATTCTTGGCTTTCCGGCGCTGGGACGCCGAAGATCATGGCTCGCTTGCTCGCGCTTCTGGCTCTCGCCCTGGCGGCGCTGTTCGGCGTCCGCTACTTCACGGACTTTTCCGCCAACACCGCCGAGCCGTCTTATCGGCTCGCCAAGATCGATCGCGGCCCGATCGTCGCTACCGTCAATTCCACCGGCGCCATCAATCCGGTCACGACCGTGATCGTGAGCTCGCAGCTCTCCGGCCAGGTGGTCGAGATTCTCGCCGACTTCAATTCCGAGGTGAAGGCCGACCAGCTCGTCGCGCGCCTCAATTCCGATCAGGTCCGCGCCAAGCTCGATGCCGCGCGCGCCGATCTGCAGCAAATTCGCGCGCAGAGGCTGGTCACCCAGGCGCAGATCGAGCGCGCCGGCTCCGAGATCGTGCGCGCCAAGGCGACCGAGGCCGACGCCAATGCCCAGATCGCCCGCGCCGAGGCGCTCTCGGCCGACGCCGAACGAATCCTGGGACGCCAGGTCGAATTGCAGTCGCGCGGCTACGCCGCGCAGGCCACGCTCGACACCGCCCGCGCCCAGCGCGACTCCCAGCGCGCGGCGCTTGCGCAGGCGCAAGCCTTGCTGGCCGGTTCCAAGGCGCAACAAGAGACGCTCGCCGCCGACCAGCGCGTCGCCGAGGCGCAGCTCGTCTCCGTCACCGCCCAGATCGCCCAGCGCGAAGCGGTGGTGCGGCAGATCGAGGTCGATCTCAAGAACACCGAGATCCGCTCGCCGGTCGACGGCGTGGTGATCCAGCGCAATATCGAGCTCGGCCAGACGGTCGCCGCCAGCCTGCAGGCGCCCACCTTGTTTCTGATCGCCGACGATCTGCGCCACATGGAGATTTCCGCCAACGTCGACGAGGCCGATGTCGGCCGCGTGCTCGACGGCCAGCGCGTCTCCTTCACCGTCAACGCCTATCCCGGCCGCACCTTCGAGGGCCGCGTGAAGCAGGTGCGGCTCGGCTCGCAGACCGTGCAGAACGTCGTCATCTACACCGCCATCGTCTCGGTCGAGAACCCGCGGCTGGAACTGCGGCCCGGCATGACCGCGAACCTGCGCATCGAAACCGAAAACCGCCCCGACGTGCTGCGCGTCGCCAACGCCGCGTTGCGCTGGCGGCCGCCTTCGGCCGAAGCGCCGGTGGCGCCCTCGGCCACCGCGCTTCCCACCAATGAGCCCGATCCGCAGCGCGCGCCCGGCGCGGCCCAGCGCGCGACGCAGGAATTCGTCGCGGCGCTCCGGAACGAGCTCGGCCTCTCCTCCGAGCAGCGCGAGAAGCTCGACGCCATCCTGGCCGAGCGCCGCCGCGCCGCCGGCGCCATGCTCGGCGAGACCGATCCTGCCGCCCGCCGCGAGCGCTTCGCCCAGGCCCGGCGCGAGTTCATCGAGCAAGTGAGCGCGATCCTGACGCCCGCGCAGCTCGGCAAGTTCCGCGAGATCGGCGAGCGCTTCGCGCCCGCCCGCGACGGCCGCGCCGGTCAGGTCGCCCGCGTCTTCGTGCAGGGCACCGACGGCAAGCCCCAGCCCATCCAGATTCGCACCGGCGCCACCGACGGCGGCTTGACGGAGGTTCTTACCGGGCCGATCGAGGTGGGGCGCGATGTCATCATCGGCGGCGGACCCAAGACGGCCGAAACGCCGCGCACTTTCCCCCGATTCGGTTTCTGAGCGGCTCCCGCTATGGCGCTGATAGAACTCAAGAATCTGTCGCGCTTCTACAGTCTCGGCGGCGAGACCGTCAAAGCCCTGAACGACGTCTCGCTCTCGATCGACGCCGGCGAGTTCGTGGCCGTCATGGGTCCTTCGGGCTCGGGCAAGTCCACTTTCATGAACATCACCGGCTGCCTCGATCAGCCGACCGCGGGTTCCTATCGCCTCGACGGAATTCCGGTGGCCGAGCTTTCAAGCGATGCACTGGCAAACTTGCGCAACCGCAAGATCGGATTCGTGTTTCAGGAGTTCAACCTGCTGCAGCGGCTCGACGCGCTCGGCAACGTCGAGCTGCCCATGATCTATGCCGGCATGCCCCGCGCCCAACGCCGTGCCCATGCCGCCAAGGCGCTGGCCCGCGTGGGACTCGCCCAACGAATGAAGCACAGGCCGACCGAGCTTTCCGGCGGCCAGCAGCAGCGCGTCGCCATCGCGCGCGCGCTGGTGAACGATCCCAAGGTGCTGCTCGCCGACGAGCCGACCGGCGCGCTCGACAGCCGCACCTCGCTCGAACTCATGGCGCTGGTGCAGGAACTCAACCACGAGGGCGCCACCATCGTGATCGTGACCCACGAGCCGGATGTCGCCCGCTTCGCCGCGCGGCTCATCCGCTTCCGCGATGGCCGCGTGATCGGCGACACCAAGCAGACGCCGGCCGACGCTAAGCGCGAACTCGCCGACATGCCGCTCGAGGCCGCCGCATGAAATTCTGGGACGCGGTGCTTTCCGCCCTCGACGCGCTCCGGCTGCACAAGCTGCGCAGCGCGCTCACCATGCTCGGCATCGTCATCGGCGTGGCCGCGGTGATCGCCATGGTCGCCGTCGGCGGCGGCGCCCGCCAGCAGGTCGTGGCGCAAATCAGAAGTCTCGGCGCCAATCTCCTGGTTCTGATCCCCGGCAACATCACCCAGGGCGGCGTGCGTCTCGGTTTCGGCTCGGCTTCGACGTTGACCGAAGACGATTCCATCGCCATCGCCAAGGAGATCGCGGTCGTACAGGTCGCCGCGCCCTTCATGCGCGGCGCCGTGCAGACGGTCGCGAGCGGCCAGAACTGGGCGACGACTGCTTACGGAGTCGATCTCGGCTGGTTCGAGGCGCGCGAATGGGAGGTCGAGACCGGTCGCATGTTCGAGCCCGAGGAAATCCAGCGCGGTATGCAGGTGGCGCTGATCGGCGAGACGGTGGCGAAAAATCTTTTCGCCGGCGTCGATCCGCTGCGCCAGGCCATCCGCGTCCGCAACGTGCCCTTCACCGTCGTCGGCGTCATGGCCAAGAAGGGCCAGTCGAGCTGGGGCCAGGACCAGGACGACGTGGTGCTCCTGCCCTTGAGCGCCGCGCGCCAGCGCGTGCTCGGCCGCAACATGGCCAATGCCCGCGCGGTCGGCGCCATCTACGTGAAGGTGCGCGACGGCGAGAGCCTGCAGATCGCCGAGGAAGAAGTGAAGGCGCTGCTGCGCCAGCGCCACCGGCTGCAGCCGCATCAGGACGACGATTTCTCGGTCCGCAATCTCGCCGAGATCGCCGCCACCCGCGAGGCGAGCGCGCGCACGCTGGCGCTCTTGCTCGCCGCCGTCGCCGGCGTGTCGCTCGCGGTCGGCGGCATCGGCATCATGAACATCATGCTGGTCTCGGTGACCGAGCGCACCCGCGAGATCGGCCTGCGCGTCGCGGTCGGCGCGCGGCCGCGCGACATCCGCCGCCAGTTCCTGATCGAAGCGGCGTCGCTTGCGGCCATTGGCGGGCTGGTCGGCGTGATGACCGGCGTCGGTGCGGCCTACGTCATCGCCAACAGCGCCGGCTGGCCGCTTCTGGTCGAGACCAATTCGATCGTGCTCGCGGTCGCCTTCTCGGGGCTGGTCGGCGTGTTCTTCGGCTGGTACCCGGCGCTGCGCGCCTCCCGCCTCGACCCGATCGAGGCCTTGCGGCATACCTGACCCGCGCCGCGCACTCGCGGCCGGGGGCCGGTCATGAAGATTTCGCTTGTGCAACGAAGTGATCCGCGAGCTGCCGTTCGAGCGGCAGTGCGAGCTGGTGAAGAAGCTCGGCTATGACGGGCTCGAGATCGCGCCGGTCACGCTTTCCGACGACCCGCCGAAAATCACCGCCGCGCGCCGCGCCGAGCTGAAGAAGATCGCCGCCGACGACGGCATCGCCATCACCGGATTGCATTTTTTGATGGTAGCGCCCGCGGGGCTCTCGATCACCACCAAGGACCGTACCGTGCGCGCCCGCTCCGTCGGGGTGATACACGCGCTGTGCGGGCTCGCCGCCGATCTCGGCGCCAAGCTGCTGATCCACGGCTCGCCGGTGCAGCGCCAGCTAGAGCCCGGCGACGAGGCCGAGGGGAAAAAGCGCGGCATCGAGATCCTTCGCCGCCGCGGCCGCCGCCGCGGAGAAAGCCGGCGTGACTTATCTGGTGGAGCCGCTGGCGCCCCAGGACACCGGCTTCGTCACCAGCGTGGACGAGGCCCTCGAGATCGTGCGCGCGATCAACAGCCCGGCGCTGAAAACCATGATCGATTGCTCGGCCATGGGCCGCGCCGGCTTCGACGTGCCCGCGCTGATCCGCAAGCATCTGCCGACCGGCCTGGTCGCGCACATCCACCTCAACGACCCGAACCGCCGCGGCCCCGGCGAAGGCGAGATGAAATTCGGCCCCATCCTCGCGGCGCTGTTCGAGATGAAATACGCCGGCATGGCCTCGATCGAGCCCTTCATCTACGAGCCCGACGGCCCCACCTGCGCCGCGCGGCAGATCGGCTACGTGCGCGGCGTGATCGAGGCGGTGAAGAAGTAGATCAAGCCACTTTTTCCCGCGCCTCATCCGCGCGCCAGTCGAGGCGTTCGGAGAGCCGGCGCGCGAGCGCATAGAGCGGCGTGCGCAGCTCGCGCAACTTCTGCCGCGTCATGCGGCTCTTCGGCCCGACCGCGCAGATCGAGGCCACCACCTGCCCCGTGTAGGCGAACACCGGCGCCGCGATGCAGCGGATGCCCTCGAAGTGCTCTTCGTCATCGGGCGCGAAGCCGCTCTCGCGGATGCGCGCGAGCTCGGCCTCGAGCGCCTTGCGTGTCACGATCGTGTTCGGCGTGTAGCGCTCGTAGCGCAGCCGGGCGAGCAAACCGTCGGCCTCGGGCCGCGGCAGGAACGCCAAAATCGCCTTGCCGACCGCGGTCGCATGCACCGGCCGGTCGGCGCCGACATCTTGCACGACACGCACCGGGCCCTCGGCCTCGCGCTTGGCCACGATCTTCACGTAGCCCGCGCGGTAGGCGGCGAGCGAGGAGCCCTCGCCGCTATCGCGCGTGAGCTCCGCCAAAAACGGCTGCGCGATCTCGCCGAGCTGCTCCGGCGTCCAAGTGCGCCCGGTGAGCTGGAAGAGTTTCGCCGCCAGCTCATAGCCGCGCGTGGTCGCGTCCTGCCGCAAGTAGCCGAGCCCGACTAGCGTTTGCAGCAGATGATGCGTGGTCGAGCGGTGCAGCCCGGTGCGCCGCGCGATATCCGCGAGGCTGGTGAGCCCGCCGGCGGCGGCGACCGTCTCGATCACGCGCATGGCGCGCTCGAGCGATTGATGGGTGACGCGCTGGGGCTGTTTCATATGATGAGAGTACGTTGACACGATCGTTTCAATATCCATAAATCGGCGGAATAGCCCGCCTGTCAAGCCGCACGCTCGCAGGCGAGGAAATCCGGGGCCCGTGCCCCGCAACAAGAATTCTTTTTCTAGAGGGAGGAAATCATGAGCCGCGCAATTGCCTACGGGCTGGCCGGCGCCGTCGCGCTCGCGCTGTCGCTCAATTCGGCGCACGCGCAGACGCAGCCGCAAGTCCGCCTCAACATGGCCAGCACCTTCCCCGGCAGCATGGTGCTGATCGGCGACGCCGCCAAGAAGCTCGGCGATAAGGTCCGCCGCGCGTCCGGCGGCCAGATCGACATCCGCTTCAACGAGCCGGGCGCGCTGGTGCCGGCCGCGCAATCGGTCGACGCCGTCTCGCAAGGCTCGGTCGACGCCGCCTGGGCGGGCGCCGGCTGGTTCGCCGGCAAGGACTCCGCCTTCAACATGTTCTCCTCCGTGCCGTTCGGCCCGGGCGCTCGGCGAGTATCTGGCGTGGATGTATTACGGCGGCGGCCTCGACGACCGCGCGCGAGATGTTCGCGAAATACAACGTCTACAACATCCCCTGCGCGCTGATCCCGCCCGAGGCCTCCGGCTGGTTCCGCAAGGAGATCAAGTCGGTCAACGACCTCAAGGGCCTGAAGATGCGCTTCTTCGGCCTCGGCGCGAAGGTGATGGAGAAGTTCGGCGTCGCCACCCAGCAGCTGCCGCCCGGCGAAATCTTCCAGGCGCTGCAGCTCGGCACCATCGACGCCACCGAGTTCTCGCTGCCGGCCATCGACCAGCGGCTCGGCTTCTTCCAGGTCGCCAAGTTCTATTACTTCCCGGGCTGGCACCAGCAGGCGACCTTCTTCGACCTGATGATCAACAAGGCCAAGTGGGACGCGCTCTCCGACCAGCACAAGGCGATCATCGAGTTGGCCTGCGGCGATCTCATCCGCGACACCATGGCCGAGGGCGAGGCCGCCCAGTGGAAGGCGATCAAGGAGATGCAGGAAAAGGGGGGCGTGCAGGTGAAGAAGTGGCCGCGCGAGATCATCGCGGCCTATGAAAAAGCCTGGAACGAGGTTGTCGCCGAGGAGTTGGCGAAAAACCCGAGCTTCAAGAAGGTCTGGGATTCCTACTCCGAATTCCGCAAGAACTACGCGATCTGGAAGGATCACGGCTATCTGCAATAAGCCTCGGCCTGACGGCGACGGGGCGTATCCGATGGAGCGAATTCTCGCGGCGAGCCAGTTTCTCGACCGCGTGATCCAACGGATCGCCTCGGCCGCCGGCTGGCTGTTCGTCGTGCTGACCGCGGTCATCCTGCGTCGACGTGGTCACGCGCAAGTTCGGCTACCAGCTCCCGAACTTCGGCTCGACCCGGCTGCAAGAGCTGGAAGGCCATTTGCACGCGGCCCTGTTCTCGCTCTGGCTCGGCTTCGCCTATATCAAGAACGCGCACGTGCGCATCGACGTCGCGCTCACGCGCGCCAACGCCGCGCACGCTCGCGCTCTTGGAATTGATCGGCTGCGCCGTGTTCGCGCTGCCCTTCGCGCTGATCGCGCTCTATTTCAGCTTTGCCTACGCGCGCATCTCGTATCTGCAGAACGAGGCTTCGGTCTCGGCGAGCGGCCTGCCCTATCGCTATATCCCCAAGGCGATCCTCGCCGTCGGCGTGCTGCTGCTCGCGGTCGCGGTCGTCTCGGTCATGCTGCGCACGATCGTCTTCCTCTACGGCCCGCCGGCACTGCGCGACGCGAAGCGGCTTCGCCCATTACAAGATGAAGGCGAAGAACTGATGGTCTGGCTCGTCGCAGCACCTCGCCATCCTCATGTTCGTGGTGCTGGCGATCGCCCTGTTCAGCGGCTTGCCGGTCGGCTTCGTGCTCGGCGGCGTCGGCATCGCCTTCGGCCTGCTCGGCATCCTGCTCGACGTGTTCCAGCTGATCCAGTTCTTCAACCTGATGCCGCGCGTCTGGGGCGGCATCGCCGCCAATCCGGTGCTGGTGGCGATCCCCATGTTCATCTTCATGGGCATGGTGCTGGAGCGGAGCGGCATCGCCCACGAGCTGCTGCACTGCCTGCAGGTGCTGACCCGCGCGCATTCCCGGCGGCCTCGCCATGTCGGTGACGCTGCATGGGCACCATCATGGCCGCGACCACCGGCATCGTCGGCGCCTCGGTCATCATGCTGACCCTGATCGCGCTCCCCGTCCATGCTCGAGCGCGGCTACCAGAAGGAGCTCGCCGTCGGCACCATCGCCTCGGCCGGCACGCTCGGCATCCTGATCCCGCCCTCGATCATGCTGGTGGTGATGGGCGATCTCCTGCAGGTCTCGGTCGGCGCGCTGTTCGCCGCGGCGCGTCTTCCCGGGCCTCCTGCTCTCGCGCGCTTTATCTCGCTCTATATCGGCGCGATTTCCTGGCTCAGACCCGATCGCTCGCCCCGCCGCTACCACCGGACATCGGGCCCGAAGTCGCGCCGCGAGTTCTGGGCCATGGTCGGCAAGAGCTTCCTCCCGCCGGTGTTCCTCGTCGCGCTGGTGCTGGGCTCGATCTTTGGCGGCTGGGCCACGCCGACCGAGGCCGCCGGCGTCGGCGCCGCCGGCGCGCTGCTACTCGCCGCCGTTCGCGCCAAGCTCGAGCTCGCAGACCATGCGCGAGGTGATCGAGCAGCGCCGGCGCTCACCAACGCGATGGTGTTCTTCCTCTTCTTCGGCGCGACGCTGTTCTCCTTCGTCTTCCGCGCGCTCGGCGGCGACGACATCGTCGGCGATCTGCTCAAGGCCGCGGGCATCGACACCGCCTGGGAGATCCTGATCTTTCTTCATGGTGCTCGTGTTCTTTCTCGGGTTCTTCTTCGACTGGATCGAGATTTCCCTGATCGTGCTGCCGATCTTCGCGCCGATCCTGATGGGGCTCGATTTCGCCGCGCACCTCGGCGCCGGCCCCGGCGATCGTGTTCCTCACCTGGTTCATCATTCTGCTTGTCGGTGAACCTGCAGACCTCGTTCCTGACGCCGCCCTTCGGCTTCACGCTGTTCTGCATGCGGGCGACGGTGCCGCCAGAGGTGACCATGGCGCACATCTATCGCGGCATCGTCCCCTTCGTGCTGCTGCAGCTCATCGGGCTCGCCATCACCATCGGCTTCCCCGAGTTCGTGCTCTGGCTGCCGCGTTATGTCGGGCTGCTCAATTAACGCATGTGTCGCGCCGCACCCGCGCGGCAGCCGTGCAGCGATTTCATCCTATAGAACGCTGCCCACTGCTGCGTTTCAATTGATCGCGCTAAGCTGTTGGGTCGAACGAAGACGCGACGGGCAAACGCACCGCTCGCCGAGCGGTACGACGAAAATAATGGGAGGAGTGATCCATGAGAACACTGAAGAAAATGCTGCCGGTTCTTGCGGCGCTTGGCCTGCTGGCGTTCGCGAATTCGGCCGCGCTGGCGCAACAGACGTTCACGCTCAAGTTCAATCACGTGCTCGGCCCCAAGGAGCCCTATCACGAGGGCTTCCTGAAATGGGCCAAGGCGGTGGAGGAGCGCACCAAGGGCGGCCTCAAGATCGAGGTCTTCCATTCCGCGCAGCTCGGCCGCGAGGAAGACATCATCGAGCAGATCCGCCAGGGCGCCAATATCGGCCAGAACACCAACTCGGCGCGCATGGGCAACTACGTGGCCGGCATCGCCGTGATGAACGGCCCCTATTTCGCCGAGACGCTCGAGGAAGTGGCGAAGCTGCGCAAAGCGCCGACCGTCGTGAAGTGGCAGGAGGAGCTCGCGACCAAGTTCGGCCTAAAGGTCCTCTCGTTCAACTGGGTGCAGGGCTATCGGCACTTCTTCACCAACAAGCCGGTCAAGACCCCCGACGACTTGAAGGGCCTGCGCATCCGCACGCCGCCGGCGCCGATCTGGCAGGAATTGGTCCGTGCGCTCGGCGCCGTGCCCGTCGCGATGGCCTTCGGCGAGATGTATCCGGGCCTGCAGCAGCGTGCGATCGACGGCGTCGAGCTGGTCTACAACAACATCCCAGGCGGGCGCTTCTACGAAGTGCTGAAGTTCGCAAACGAAACCAAGCACATCATGTTGATCAACTTCCAGGTGGTCAGCGCCAAGTGGTTCGACAGCCTGCCGAAGGAGTATCAGGCCATCCTCGTCGAAGAGTGCGACAAGGCCGGCGAGGAAATCTCCAAGGCGATCCTGAAATCCGAAGCCGAGGTCGAGCAGCAGCTGAAGGCCCGCGGCATGACGATCGTGAAGGACGTCGATCTTGCCGCCTTCCGCAAAGCCGGCGACAAGGCCTATGAGACGCTCAAGATCATTGACGCCAAGAACGCCGTGCATAAGGAGATCGGGAAGAACTGAACGGCGAGTCGGCCTCGAGAATGAAGAAGCTGTACGAACGAGTGTGCGCGGCGGAGGCCTGGGTCGCCGCCGCGCTACTCATTTTGATGGTCGTCCTGATCTTCATGAGCGGCGTGATGCGCACGCTCGGCGATCCGATCAATTGGTCGAACGACATCGCAACCGCCTTTTTCGCGTGGGCCTGCTTCCTGTGCGCGGACGTCGCGTGGCGGAATAACGCGCTGATGTCGATCGAGCTCGTCACCGAGCGGATGCCCGCGAAGCTCAGAAAATTCTGCACCTACTGCAACTACGCGATCATCTGCGCCTTTCTCCTGTACGTGCTGATCGGCGGCATCTGGCTGTCCTGGATCAGCCGGGCCCGCAGCTTCCAGGGCATTCCGGAGATCAGCTATTCGTGGGTTACGATGAGCGCGCCGGTCGGGGCGGCGCTGCTCCTGATCACCGCATTTCTCAAGATCCGCGAGGAGCTCAAGAGCGGCCAGACGTCGAGTCATGCGCCGCAAAACCTCGGCGCGACGGACTGAACGCGGGACCCGGCCATGCTGCTCGTCGCCTGCGCCTTCGTCATCCTGCTCGTCATGGGCATGCCGGTCGCGTTCGCCATCGGCATATCGGGCGCCCTGTTCTTCCTGCTGCATCCCGAGCTGCCGTCGACCATCCCGATCCAGCTCACGATCACGCAGACGCAGAATTTCGCGTCTGCTCGCCGTGCCGCTGTTCATCATGGCCGGCAACTTCATGAACAAGTCGGGCATCACCGAGCAACTCCTGAACCTCGCCTCCGTGCTGACCGGGCGCCTGCGCGGCGGCCTGGCGCAAGTCTCGATCGCGCTTGCCGGGCTTATGGGTGGCGTATCGGGCTCCTGCATCGCCGATGCGGCGATGCAAACCCGCATGCTCGGCGAAGGCATGCTCAAGCGCGGCTTCTCGAAAGGCTATGCGGCGGGCGTGCTGTCCTTCGGATCTCTGCTGACGCCGATCATCCCGCCCGGAATCGGCTTCATCCTCTATGGCACCGTGGGTCAGGTTTCGATCGGGCGGCTGTTCGCGGCCGGGTTCGTACCCGCATTCCTGCTATGGGCAGCACTCGCGGTCACCATCGCCTATCACGGCGAAGCGGCGCGGCATCGAGTTCGAACGAAAGACGAGGCCGACTCTCGGCGAGTTCGGCACCGCCTTGCGCGGCGGCATCTGGGCAATCCTGTTCCCGATCCTTCTGCTGGTCGGGCTGCGAATGGGCGTCTTTACGCCTTCCGAGATCGGCGCTTTCGCCGTCGTCTACGCGATCTTCATCGGCGTCGTCGTTTATCGCCAGCTGCGGCGCGCCGGCTTCCGCGAGGCGCTCGAGGGCAGCCTGTCGGATATCGGCGCCGTGATGTTCCTGATCGCGCTATCCGGGATCTTCAGCTACGGCATCGTATTCGAGCGCGTTCCCGAGCTGGTGTCCGGAACGATCCTCGGCTTGACCGACAATCTTTATGGCGTGATGGCGCTGATTCTAGTGTTCATCCTGGTCGCCGGCTGTTTCATCGACGGATCGGTGCTGATCATCATGCTGACTCCGATCTTCCTGCCGCTGATCCGCGATCTCGACGGCGACCCCGTCCATTTCGGGCTCGTTTTCATCATCGCCGCGACGATCGGCAACTTCACGCCCCCGGTCGGCGCCGCGATGTATGCCGTCTGCTCGATTCTCAAATGCCCGATCGGCGACTACACGCGCGAGTCCATCCCCCTGCTCGCCGCTGTGTCCCTGGTCGCGCTGTTCCTGGTGTTTGTCCCGGAAGTCGCGCTGTTCGTGCCCGATCTGATCTTCGGGAAATATTGAGGCGAGGCGCGTATCCGGTGTGCGATATTTTCGCCCCGGCCGCGTAACATTTGCCAGCCGCAACGCGAAGAATGGCGTAAGTACCTGAAGGCACGGTGTCAGGAGGTGCCTTTCAAATACCATCACGATCCCGTTAAATGCATCGATTCCCACTCGCCGCGGGTTATGGTTCCGGACGCTAAGGGTATTCGCATGCCGCCTGCCGCCCTCGCCGCCGCTTCGAAGTCCGACGAGCTCCGCGCTCGCTGGCGCGACGCGTTCCGCGCCGTGCGCGCGGAGACCGAGCGCCGCGCGGCGCCGCTCTCGGCCGAGGACCAGATCATCCAGTCGATGCCCGACGCGAGCCCGATCAAGTGGCATCGCGCGCACACCACCTGGTTCTTCGAGCAGTTCCTGCTCGCCGAGCAGGTCCCCGGCTACAAGGTTTTCGACCCGCGCTTCGCCTTCCTGTTCAACTCCTATTACGTCGCCGCCGGCCCGCGCCACGCGCGCCCAGAGCGCGGCCTCATCACCCGCCCGACCAACGAAGAAGTCGCCGCCTACCGCGCCCACGTGAACGCCGCGGTCGAGCGGCTGATCGCCGAAGCGAAACCGGCGGCGCTTCCGGAAATCCTCCGCGTGCTCGAGATCGGGCTGCATCACGAGGAGCAGCATCAGGAACTGATGCTCACCGACATTCTGCACGCCTTCTCGCTGAACCCGACCAATCCCGCGTACGATCCGAACTGGCAGCCGCCGCGCGCCGAAGGCGGCGAAGGGTTTCGTCGAACTCACCGCCGGCATCCACAAGATCGGCCACGAAGGCGCGACCTATTGCTTCGACAACGAGACGCCCGCGCACCAGGAGCTGATCCAGCCCGTGCGCATCGCGCGCTCGCTGGTCACCAACCGCGAATGGCTCGCCTTCATGGCGGACGGCGGCTATCGCACGCCTGCGCTCTGGCTCTCCGACGGCTGGGCCACGGTCGAAGCCGAAGGCTGGAACGCGCCGCTCTATTGGCGCGAGATCGACGGCAAGTGGCATTCGCTCACGCTCGGCGGCCTGCGGCCGGTCGATCCCGCCGCGCCCGTCATGCATGTCAGCTATTTCGAGGCCGAGGCCTTCGCCCGCTGGGCCGGGAAGTTCCTGCCGACCGAGGCCGAATGGGAAGTCGCCGCCCGCACCAACAAGCTCTCCGACGCCTTCGGCATCGTCTGGCAATGGACGCGCAGCGCCTATCTGCCCTATCCCGGCTATCGCGCCGCCGAAGGCGCGCTCGGCGAATACAACGGCAAGTTCATGGTGAGCCAGATGGTGCTGCGCGGCAGCTCCTTGGCGACGCCCGCCAACCACTCGCGCGTCAGCTACCGCAACTTCTTCTACCCGCCCCACCGCTGGCAATTCATGGGCCTCCGGCTCTCCGACTACGACGCGTGACGCTCCGGCAACTTTCCTGAAATCGAGAGAATGATCATGCGCGCATCGCCACGACGGGCATTTCAGGCCGAGCCGGCCTTCGTCACCTTCGCCGAGGACGCGGTCGGCGGCCTCACCGCCTCGCCGAAATGGCTGATGGCGAAATATTTCTACGATCGCGCCGGCTCCGAGCTGTTCGAGCAGATCACGCTGCTGCCGGAATATTACCCGACCCGCTGCGAGCTGAGCGTTCTGCAGGAGCACGGCGCCGAGATCGCGCGCTCGCTGCCGCAGAACGCGGCGCTGGTCGAATTCGGCGCCGGGTCGAGCAAGAAAATCCGCCTGCTGCTGCAGGCCGCCGAGACGCTGCGCGCCTATGTGCCGGTCGACATTTCCGCCGAGTTCCTCAAGGCGGAAGCGGCGCACCTCAAGCGCGATTTCCCCGCCCTCGACGTGATCCCGGTCGCCGCCGACTTCATGCAGCATTTCGATCTGCCCGCCGACGTGCTGGCCGGCCCGCGCGCCGGCTTCTTCCCCGGCTCCACCATCGGCAATTTCGAGCCCAAGGACGCGCGCCGCTTCATCCGCCACGCCGGCGAAATCCTCGGGCCCGGCTCGGTGCTGATCGTCGGCGTCGATCTGGTGAAGGACGAAGCCGTGCTGCACGCGGCCTATAACGACGCGGCCGGCGTCACCGCCGCGTTCAATCTGAATCTCCTGGTGCGCATGAACCGCGAGCTCGCCGCCGATTTCGATCTGGAGAAATTCGAGCACCGCGCCTTCTTCAATCCGGACCAGAGCCGGATCGAGATGCATCTGGTGAGCACCCGCCCGCAGACCGTGCGCGTCGCCGGCGTGAAGGTGAAATTCCGCGCCGGCGAAAGCATCCATACCGAGAGCAGCTACAAATATTCGCTGGATTCCTTCCGCGCGCTCGCCCGCTCCGCCGGCGCCCGCCCGGTCGCCTGCTGGACCGACGCGGACGGCTATTTCTCGGTCCACGCGCTGAAATATTAGAGCCCGAACAGCTTCTCCGCGTTCTTGCCGGCGATCTTGTCGGCCTGATCCTTGGGCCGCTCGCGCACGCGCGCGAGACACCCGGCCATGTCGCCGATATTGTGCGGGTAGTCCGAGCCGTAGAGCACCCGCTCCGGCGAGCCCGCGACCGCAATGCACATCTCGAGCGCGCGCGGGTCATAGACCACGGTGTCGTACCAGATGCGCTGCAGGTACTCGCTCGGCTTCGCCTTGATCTTCTCGCGCGCCGCCGGAATGTGGTCGTAGCACTGGTCGAGCCGGCCCACGAGATAAGGCAGCGTCGCGCCGCCGTGCGAGGCGATCAGCTTCAGCTTCGGATAGTCGTCGATGAAGCCCGCCAGAATCATGCGCGCGAAGGCGAGCGTGGTGTCGATCATGAAACCGATCGGCGGCACCAGCCCGTATTCGTCGAGCTTCATGTCCTTGAAGCCCGGCGGCGTGGTCGGATGCACCAGCACCGGCAGCCCGAGCTTGTCGATCTCCTTCCATACCGGCGCAAAAGCCGGATCGGTGAGATGCGCGCCGTCGATATTGGCGAGCACCATGACGCCGACCGCGCCCTCCTTCACCGCGCGCGCCAGCTCGGCCTTGGCGTCGTCGGCATATTGCCAGGGCAGCGACGCGAACCAGCGGATGCGCCCGGGACGCGCGCGCTGCTGCGCCGCCATCGAGTCGTTGACCATGCGGGCGGCCTTGAGACTCGTCTCGCGGCCGCCGAAATAGCAGTTCGGACTGGTCAGCGACACGATCGCCACGTCGACGCCGGCCTTGTCCATGTCCTTGATGCGCTGGTCGTAGTCCCACATCGCCGGAAACAGCGTCATGAACGGCGCGCCTTCGTTGTAGATCGTCTCCTGCCCGGCCTTGGTCTTGGCGATCTTGTAGTGGCCGCCCTGCTCCTGCAGCAGCGCGAGGAAGTCGCGCGACAGCATGTGGGTGTGCACGTCGATGACGGACATGGTTGGTCCTCGGACAAACTTCACCGCCCGCGCGAGCCGCGGGCGGAGTAGCGTTCGAGAACCTTAGCTGATGACCGGCGCGGCCGTAAGCCGTTCAGCGATAGCGCCGCGCGATGAAATGATCGAGCGAGACCACGCCCGGCCCGCGCGTCATCAGGATCAAGAAACACGCGGCCCAGGTGCCGTGGATCGGCCAGGCGTCGGGGAACACGAAAATCTCGATCACCGCGGTCATGATCAGCATCCCCAGCGCCGAGAAGCGCGTGGCCAGGCCGAGCACCAACAGCACCGGGAATAATGAGCTCCGCGTAAGCGGTGATATGCGCCGCAAGCCAAGGGCTGATTATCGGCAGCTGGAACTCGTTCTCGAACAGCGCCACCGCGCTGTCGGTGACCTGCCAGCCATTCACCTTGGTCTGGCCCGAGCGCCAGAACACGCCGGCCGGCGCGAGCCGCGCCACCAGCGCGATCAGCCAATAGGGAATGAGCTCCATCCAGCCGATGAGCATGCGCACCAGGCGCACGAGGCCGGATTCGGAGCCGGCTGCCGATGTCGTCGCCATGTCGGTCAATCCTTCTGCGGCTCGGCGGAAAATCCAATCACGAGACCCGCGCCGATGAGCCCCGCGAGATTGGCGGCGAGATCGAATTCTGCGTCCTCTTCCGCCGCAACTTCGACCGCTTCCGCGAGTGTACGGCCTGCGATAAGCGCCGCGAGGAACGCCGCTCCGCCGGTGGCAGCGCGCGAACCTCCACATCGAGGTGCGGACGGGCGACCAGCGCGTCTTCGCGCCGCCAGTCCTCGATCGGGCCCAGTTCCGCTTCGCCCGCGTTCATCGCCCAGATGGTCACGATCGGATGGCGGGAGCGGACGACTTCGGCCGAAGGATGCAGCACGAAACGCATGCCGCCGAGCGCTTCGGGAGCGATACTGCGCAACAGATTCGGATCGACAGGTTCGGCGTCCGCCGCGTGATAGGCGCGCGTGCGCGCGGCCTCCAGCCGCGCCACGTCGGCGAGATAGGGCAGCTCCGCCGCCGGCTCGAAGCCCGCGATGAAATCGGGAAAATCGTCGCCATAGGTCATCAGGAGCGGCGAGCGCGGCGGGTGCGCGGTGACGAACACGCGCGCCATGGCGTTGAAGAATTCCTCGCCCACGATCCGGCTTACTGGCCGGAAAGCGGACCCCGAGCGCTTTCACGAGGCCGGCGACCACGTTGTTCCGATAGACCGCGAAGCGCCGCGCAGGCTTGTCTCGCCGTGTGCGAAGTCACGCCCTCGGGCACCGGCTTCCCGGCATCGAGCAGCGCCGCGGCGAACGAGGCTTGCGTCGGTGCGAACATTTCAGGCCGCCGCCGCGTGCGCGGCCCGCGCAAGGATCGCCTCGGCGCGCTCGGCTTCCGCGCGTAGAATTTTCCACGCGGGAACGTCGTTGTCCCATTCGATCAGCGTGGCGACCGGCCCTGCCCGCTCGATCACGTGCCGATAGAGCGCCCAGACCGGCTCCACCACCGGCGAGCCGTGCGCGTCGATCAGCAGCGGCGCGCCGGTATCGTCCGCCTGCTCGTCGTGGCCGCCGAGATGGATTTCCTTCACGCGCTCGAGCGGAAAGCGATCGAGATAGGCGAGTGCGTCGGTGCCGTGATTCTTCGCCGACACGAATACGTTGTTGACGTCGAGCAAGAGCCCGCAGCCGGTGCGCTCGGCAATCGCGCGCAGGAACTCGACCTCGGGGATCGTGCTCTCGGTAAACAGCACGTAGGTCGAAGGATTTTCCAGCAGCATCTGCCGGCCGAGCGCGCTCTGCACTTGATCGACGTGCTCCGAAACGCGCGCCAGCGTCTCCTCCGTATAGGGCAGCGGCAGCAGATCGTTGTAATAGACCTCGCCGTGCGACGACCAGGCGAGATGCTCGGAGAAGCTATCGGGCTGATAGCGCTCGACAGAGCGCCTTGAGGCGCGCGAGATGTTCCCGGTCGAGCGGCCGCGGCGATCCGATCGAGAGCCCGACGCCGTGGATCGAGAGCGCATAGTCCTCGTGCAGCTTTGCGAGCTGCGCATGCGGCGGGCCGCCGGCGCCCATGTAGTTCTCCGCGTGCACCTCGAGGAAGCCGAGCGGCTGCCTGGCCGCCACGATGTCGCGGAAATGCTCCGGCTTGAAGCCGACGCCGGCGCGCGGGGGCAGACGGGATTCGATCGGCATAGTCGCTCGCTCTTCTTGGTGAGGGAATTCGAGGCGCGCGACGGCTCCTGCCGCGCGCCTCGTCGATGGCGAAGAACGCGCTTAGGCCTTCGGCATGAGCGAGCCCGGGCCTTTCGGGGACTGCATCGAAGCGCAGGTGCCCTTGGTCACGTATTTCCAGGCATTGCCCTGGTAGTCCATGACCGCGGTGCCGGCGCACGTGGTGCCGGCGCCCGCGGCGCAGTCGTTCTGGCCCTTGAGCGAAACGCCGTAACACTTGTCCATGGTCGGCTGCGCCGGCTTCGGAGCGCCCAGCGCGGGCACGGTTGCCATAGCGAGCGCAGCGGCAAACGAGCTCGCCAGGGTCGCGGTCGTGATCTGTTTCCTCACATTCATGACGGATCCTTTCCGGTAAGTGGGTAACGGCTACGAAACGCGGACCGGTTCGCCGGTCTCGCATGAGTTAGTTCGCGGCAGCCCGGCCCGGCGTTACGCCCTTCACGGGGCTGTGTTCGCCGCCATAACATCTTGGGATTGCTGAATCTTCGCGCCCATGCGTAACAAACCCGTCATGCACGACGAACTATCGGCAGGAGCGCGCGTGCGGGAACGCGAAGCCGAATGGTCCGGCCTGATGCGCCGGGCCAATGCCGGCGACACGGCCTGCTATGAGCGGCTGCTCAAGGCGCTGGCGCCGGTGCTGCGCGCGGCCGCCCGCCGCGGGCTCGCTCGCGCCGGGAAGAGCGATGCGGATGCCGAGGACGTTGTGCAAGAAACCTTGCTGGCCATTCACCTGAAGCGCCACACCTGGGACGAAGTCGCTCCGCTCGGTCCCTGGGTGCGCGCCATCGCGCGCAACAAGCTGATCGACGCGCTGCGCCGCCGCGGCCGCCGTATCGAGATCCCGATCGACGACTTCGCCGATCTCCTGCCCGACACCGCCGAGCAGCCGAGCGGCATCGTCGGCGATGTCGCGCGCAATCTCGGCGAGCTGCCCGATCGCCAGCGCGACGTGGTGCGCGCGATCGCGGTCGAAGGCGTCTCGATCGCCGAGACCGCCGTGCGGCTTTCGGTGAGCGAGGGCGCCGTGCGCGTTGCGCTGCACCGGGGACTTGCGGCGATTGCGATAAAACTGAGGGAATCCGAGCCATGAGAACCGACCACCTGATCCGCGCCCTTGCCGCCGACGACAAGCGTGCGTCGCCGCTCGCGCGTTTTCTCTATGTCGCGCTCGCGGCGGCTTTCGTGCTGGCCGCCATCCTGTTCGCGATCCGGCTCGGGCCGCGGCTCGACATCGCCGCGGTCGCGCTCGATCCGCGCTTCTTGTTCAAGTTCGCGGTGACGTTGCTGCTCGCTGCAACGGCGCTCGCACTCGCGCTGCGGCTTGCGCGGCCGGGGGCCGAGACCGGCTACGCCTGGCTCGTGCTCGCCGCCGCCCCGGCACTGCTTGCTTTCGGCGTGCTGGCGGAACTCGCCACGATGCCGGCCGCTTCCTGGGGCACGCGGCTGGTCGGAACCAACTGGCTCTATTGCCTGACCTATGTCCCCCTGCTCTCGCTGCCGCTGCTCGCGGCCGCGCTGATCGGCCTGCGCCACGGCGCGCCGACGCGGCCTGGGCTCGCCGGCGCGGTCGCCGGCCTCCTCGCCGGCGGATTGGGCGCCGCGCTTTATGCCGCGCACTGCACCGACGACTCGCCGCTGTTCGTCGCGACCTGGTACACGATCGCGATCGGCGGCATGACGATATTGGGCAGCCTGATCGGGCGAAGAGTTCTGCGCTGGTAGCGCTCAGCGTTTCTTCGCGGCGACGCCGAGCAATTGCGCCTGCGTCGCCTCGTCGGCCTTCAAGGCCGCGCTGGTACCCTGATAGACGATGCGGCCGCGGTCGAGGATCACGGCCTGCTGCGTCAGCGAGAGCGCCAGCTCCGCCTTCTGCTCCACCAGAATCATGGTGACGCCCGATTCCTTCTGGATGCGCGTCAGCGCGTCGGTCAGCGCATCGATCACGATGGGCGCGAGGCCCTCGAGCGGCTCGTCGAGCAGCAGCACCTTGGGTGCGCCCACCAGCGCGCGGCCGATCGCGAGCATCTGCTGCTCGCCGCCCGACAAACGATTTCCGGTATTCTTGCGCCGCGCCTTCAGTCCCGGAAACAGATCGAACACCGCCTCGATCGACCAGCCGCCCTCGTGCAGGGACACCGCGAGGTTCTCTTCCACGGTGAGCGAGGGAAAAATCTCGCGCTCCTGCGGCACATAGCCGAGCCCCATGCGGTTGCGCACGTGCGTCGGCAATGCTTCGATCGATTGGTCGCCGAGCTTGATCGTGCCCGAGTGCAGCGTCGTGAGCCCCATCATGGTCGCGAGCAGCGTGGTCTTGCCGACGCCGTTGCGGCCCAGGATCGCCAGCGTGCCGCCGCCGGGCACTTCGAGCGAGATGCCGTCGAGCACCACGGTCTCGCCGTAGCCCGCGGATAAATCGTTCACCGCGATGGAGAGACTCATACCGCGCTCCGGCCGAGATAGACCTCGCGCACCTGCGGGTTGGCCGCGATCTCCGCCGGCTCACCGCGCACCAGCACCTTGCCCTGCACCATGACGATGATATGCCGCGCGAAGCGGAACACCACGTCCATGTCGTGCTCGATGATCAGGATCGCGATGTCGGCGGGCAACCGCTCCAGCACTTCGTGGATGATGTGCGCCTCGTGCGCGGGCACGCCGGCGGCCGGTTCGTCGAGCAGGAGCACCCGCGGCTTGAGCGCCAGCGCGATGGCGATCTCGAGCAACCTCTGCTGGCCATAGGCGAGCTCCGACACGCGCCGTCCGGCGACGTCGAGAATCCCGATTTCGCGGAGCCGCGCATCGGCTTCGTCCAGGCACCGCCGCCAATCCTTCGTGTAGCGCAGCGTGCGCCATGCGATCCGCTCGCGCTCGGCGATGGCGATGGCGACATTGTCGCGCGCGGTCTCTTCGATCAGCAGCGTGTTGATCTGGTGGGTGCGCGCGATTCCGCGCCGCACGCGATCCTCGGGCTTCAGCTTGCCGATGGTCTCGCCGCCGAGCCGGATCGTCCCGGCGTCCGCCTTGATCATGCCGGTGAGCAGATTGACCAGCGTGGTCTTGCCCGCGCCGTTGGGGCCGATCAGCGCGTGGCGCGCGCCGGCCGGCAGATCGAGGTCGACGTCCTGCACCGCCCGCAGCGCCCCGAAGGCCTTGGACAGGCCGCGGACCGAGAGAACGGGCTCGGGCGCGTTCATGGCGTCTTGCGGCGCGCGAACAGCCGCTTCAGGAACTTGCTGGAGGAATCGACGAGGCTGATGAGCCCGGCCTCGAGGAACAGCACGGTCATCATGAGCAAGCCGCCGATGAAGAACATCCAGTAGAACGGGTTCACCTTGGCGGCGATAATCCTGCACCACCACGTAAACCACCGCGCCGAGGAACGCGCCGTAGATGCGCCGCACGCCGCCGAGCACCAGCATCACCGCGACGATGCCGGAGAGGAAAATTCCGAGCGTGTCGAGGCCGACGAACTTCGTGGTCTGCGCCGAAAGCGCGCCGGCGCTGCCCGCTATGGCAGCCGAGAGCGTATAGGCCGCGACCAGCCGCTTCCACACCGGCGTGCCGATGGCGCGCATGCGCGCCGGCTTCTGCCTGATCCCGTCGAGCGAGCGGCCGAACGGCGAATGCACCACGCGCCACGCGATCAGGAACCAGATGAAGAGAACGCCGAGCGAATAGAGATACGCCGTCCGCCCGAACAGATCGAAGCGGAACATGCCGAACAAGGGCGCGATGGTGATGCCCTGCAGCCCGTCGTCGCCGCCGGTCAGCCAGATCGCGCGGTTGGCGGCTTCGTACAAGCAGCGTGACGATGGCGAGCGTGAGCATCAGGAGCGTCACGCCCTGCGTGTGCAGGATCACCGCGCCCGTCACCAGGCCGAACACCGCCGTGAGCGCGGTCGCGACCAGCAGGCCGAGAATCGGATCGTTGTTCACGTGGATCGCGAAAATGCCGGCCGTATAGGCGCCGAACCCGAAGAAGGCCGCCTGGCCGAGCGTGACGATGCCGGCGTAACCCAGCGCGATGTCGAGCGACATCGCGAACAGAATCATGATCAGCGCGCCGGTGCCGAGGCTCGAGATACCCGCCGGCGATGTAATAGAAGACGAGCGCGATCACCCACGGGATCAGGTGCCCGATCCAGCCGAAGCCGCGCGGGCTCGCAAGGCCGCCGATGGCGGTTACCGGCTGCTCGCTCATGCCACGGACTTCGGCGGCAACAGTCCGTGCGGCCGCCACAACAAGAGCGCGAGCACCACGGTATAGAGCAGGAACGATGCGACCTCGGGAATGATGAACTTGCCGGTGGTGTCGATGACGCCGAGCGCGATCGCGGCCACGAACGATCCCTTGAAGCTGCCCTCCCCGCCGACGATCACCACGATCAGGAACAGCACGAGATAGCGCAGCGGATAGAACGCCTCGAGCGGCAGCATGCCGGCGCCGATGGCGCCGCCAAAGCCGGCGAGCGCGCTGCCGCCGATGAAGGTGACGGTGAACAGCCGGTTCACGTTGATGCCGACGGCCCGCGCCATGCGCGGATTGTCCACCGCGGCCCGCAGCCGCGCGCCGAACAGCGTGCGGTCGATCAGGAGCCAAAGCAGGAACGCCATCACCAGCCCGACCGCGATCAGGAACAGCCGATACGGCGGATAGAGCCGGAAGCCGATACTGATCGGAGCTTCGAGAAACTCCGGCATTTTCACGGTCTTGTAGTTGACGCCGAACACGAGCGTCAGCGCCGCGATCGAAACGAACACCAGGCCGATGGTGAGCAACACCTGCGCCAGTTCGCCCTTGCGGTACAGCGGCCGGTACACCGTCATCTCCGCGACGCCGCCGAAGATTCCGGCCGCGACCGCGCCCACGCCCGCCGAGAGAAAAAAGTCGTAGCCCGCCTCGGTCATCACCGCGGCCACGTAGCCCCCCACCATGGCAAAGGCCCCATGCGCGAGATTCACCACGCGCATGAGGCCCATTGTTACCGTCAGCCCGACGGAGATGATGAACAGGATCATCCCGTAGGCGATCCCGTCGAGCAGGATGGTCGCTATACGGGCCATCGTTCGGCTCGACGGGTCAGCGATGCGCCGCGATCACTTCGCGGCGGGATTGTCCAGCTTCCACGGATCCTTCACCGCCGGGATGGTGTCGATGGTCGCGTTGACCAGCTTGCCGTCCTTCCTCACGACGCGGCGGATGTAGACGTTCTGGATGATGTCGCGCTCGACGGCGTCGATCTCGATCGGGCCGCGCGGGCTCTTCATCTTACGCCCCTTCATGAAGTCGATGTACTTCTCGCCGGGTGCGTTGGGACCGAGCGCCTCGACCGCGTCGTAGATCAGCCGCATGCCGTCCCAGGCTGCGACCGACGCGATGTCGGGGATCGAGTTCGGGCCGAACATGTCGGTCAGCGCCTTCTTGAGCGCGGTGTTCTCGGGCGTATCGACCTCGGTGCCGTAGTGGCCGGCCGAGATCACGTCGAGTGCGATGTCGCCGATCGCCGGGAGATAAATCTCCTGCGTCTCGCCGGTGCACAAGCAGCGGGATGCCCGCCGCCTTCAGGCCGCGCTTGGCCCAGGTGTCGATCGCGCCGATCGAGGGCGGACCCGCCGGCATGAACAGGAACATGGCATCGGGCTTCGCCTGCAACACGTTTTCGAAATACGGCGCGAAGTCGGTGGTGGCGAGCGGCACGCGCACGCTGTTGATGATCGTTCCGCCGGCCGCCTTGAAGCTCTTGACGAACTGCAGCTCGGCGTCATGTCCCGGGCCGTAGTCGGAAACCAGCGTGTAGATTTTCTTGTAGCCCTTGGCCGCGGCCCACTGGCCGAGCGGCCCGGTCTGTTGCGGCAACGTCATGCTGACGCGCACGAACATCGGCGAGCGGCGGGTGATGACCGAGGTGGCCGCATTCAGGATGACGGTCGGCACCTTGGCTTCGGTGACGACGTCGGCGACCGCGAGCGCGTTCGGCGTGAACGCGAAGCCGGTCAGGAACTTGATCTTGTCGCGCAGCACCAGCTCTTCGGCGAGCTGCTTCGATTTGGCGGGATTGGGTCCGCCGACGTCGCGATAGATGACTTCGATCTTGTTGCCCTTGACGCTGTCGCCGTTCACTTTCTGGAAGGCCTGGATCGAGCGCTGGAACTGCTCGCCCCAGATCGCGAAGCCGCCCGAGAACACGCCGATCATCCCGACCTTGACGGTCTCCGCAGCCGCAACGCCGGTAAGCGCGAACAACGCGCATGCGGCACCGAGGCCCAACAATGATTTCCTCATGTGACTTCCTCCCTCGACGGCCTTTGGCCGCCATGAATTGGAGCGGAACTTGCGAGACAATCGGCCAATAATCAAGGCTGCTCGCATCGTGGGCGCGTTCCCACAGCGCGCGATTGACGCCTGTGGCGGCATCGCTGACAATCAATTCACAAGGGGAGAACTGCCACAGCCCATTGGTGCGGATTGCAGCCGCGTAACGTCGCGGTATGAGCGCCGTAGTGGGAAATGGGGCAGAATCCAAGGACCAAGAATCACAACAAGAGAATACGACCTAGGGAGAATTTCGACATGCACACCACCCGCAGATCATTCCTGCAAGGCACCGTCGCGGCGGCTGCAGCCGCCGGCTTGCCGTCGGTTCCGGCGCTGGCACAGGGCGCCGAGGAAATCAAACTCCACAGCTTCGTTCCTCCGAACCACGTGATCTGGACCGACGTGCTGACGCCGTGGGCTGCGGAAGTTGCCAAGCGGAGCAACAACAAGCTGACGGTGCGTCTGTTCCCGTCGATGCAGCTCGGCGGCAAACCGCCGGAACTCTATCGCCAGACGGCGCAGGGCGTCACCGATGCCACCTTCACGCTGCCCGGCTATACCTCGAACGATTTTCCGATGATGGCGCTGACCGAGCTTCCGGGCACCGCCACGGATGCCGCCGATGGCACCAAGAAGCTGTGGGCGAACTTCGATAAGTTCCTGGCTCGCGAATACAAGGACACCAAGGTCCTGATGCTGTGGAATTCGGACACGGCGAGCCTGATGAGCAAGGCCAAGCCGATCCGCACGATGGACGACCTGAAGGGCATGAAGATCCGCACGCCCTCAGCCGCCCAGTCGGCGCAAATCGAAGCGCTCGGTGGCATTCCAATCGATATGCCGGTCACCGCGATCTACAACAACCTCGACCGCGGCGTGATCGACGCCACACATGATCCCGCTCTCGGCGGCGCTTGATTTCAAGCTGATCGAAGTCGCCAAGTACTTCACCATCGAAGCGCCGCTCGGCCGCTCGCCGTTCCTGGTGGCGATGAACCGGGGCCGTTACGAGAAGCTCCCGGCCGATCTCCGCAAGATTATCGACGACACTACCGGGCTTTCGCTCAGCCTCAAGGGAGCGGCGACCTACGACAAGAAGAATCAGGAGTCGCTCGCAGCCGCCAAGAAAGACCGCGAGGTCATCGTCCTTTCGACACAGGAACGGCAGCGCTGGATCAACGCCTTCAAGCCGATGATCGCCCGCAAGGTCGAAGAAGCCGAAAAGGCTGGCCTGCCCGCGCGCGGCCTGGTCGGCGCGTATAAATTGTTGAGCTAGGCGCAAGGAAGGTAGACCGGCAAGAATAAGCGGCAGGAAGCGGAAAGAGAGATGCCAATGGGGCTCTTTGGCCGCTTCCTGCGTTTTCTTGCGCTCATCAGCGGCGGCATCCTTCTGCTGTTGATGCTCTACACCGTAGCCGACGTCGTACTCCGCTACGGCTTCAACCGGCCGTTCAGTGGCTCGCTTGAGTTCACCGAATTCTGCATGTCGGTGATCGTTTTCCTGGCGATCGCCTATACCGGCTGGACCGGCGGCCACATTGCCATCGATTTGTTCGAGAAATGGCTCGACCGCCCATCGCTCCGTTATCTGCCGGCGCTCATCGCCTTCACCGGCGCGGCTCTTTTCGCCGTGATCGCGTGGCGCGCCACAATGGAGACCACCGCCACGATCAGCCAGATCAGCAACATGCTGCGCTGGCCGCACTATCCGTTCCGCTACACCGTCGCCTTCGGCTCGGCGATGTTCGCGCTCGTCATGTTCATTCGGGGCGTCGAGGCGGTCCGCCGACCACCGCACCAAAAGCAGACCGATGCTGACCTCTGAACTCGTCGGCGCGATCGGCATCGTCGTCATGATCACGCTGCTCATGCTGCGCATGCCGATCGGCATCGCCATGCTGCTCGTGGGGTTTGTCGGCTTTGCCTATCTCAACGGCTTGGGGCTGGCGCTCGCGGCGCTCGGCACCGCGCCCTATTCCTACTCGGCGGTCTACGACCTCGCGGTGATCCCGCTCTTCGTGCTGATGGGCAACTGCGCCGGCGCGTCCGGGATGAGCGCGCGAGCTCTATAACGCCGCCTATGCCTGGGTCGGGCATTGGCGCGGCGGTCTCGCCTCCGCGACCATCGTCGCCTGCGCCGGATTCGCGGCCGTGTCCGGATCGAGTGTCGCTTCCGCGGTCACCATGGGCCGCGTCTGCCTGCCGGAAATGAAGCGCTACAATTACGATCCGGGCCTCGCCACCGGCACGGTCGCCGCCGGCGGAACGCTCGGCATTCTGATTCCGCCGAGCACCGCGTTCGTGATCTACGGCATCCTCACCGAGCAATCGATCGGCCGCCTGCTGCTGGCGGGAATTCTTGCCGGGCATCCTGCTCGCGGCGCTCTTCATCGTCACGATTACGATCTGGACGCACTTGCGCCCCGATCTGGGCCCGCCCGGTCCGGTGGCCACGCGACAGGAGCGCATCGCAAACCCTTTCGCGGTCCGGCCCGATGGTGGCGATCGTGGCTGATCTCGATCGGCGGCATCTATCTCGGCGTATTCACGCCTTCGGAGGCGGCGGCGATCGGCGCTTTCCTGTCGCTGGCTTACGCGCTCTATCGCCGCTCGCTCGGCGGCGGAACGCTCGCGACCATTCTGCTCGACACCGTGAAGACGACCTCGTTCGTATTTCTGATCCTGATCGGGGCGTTCGTGTTCGGCCCGTTCCTCGCCTTGAGCGGCTTGCCCGAGCAGCTGGCGCAGGCCATCGCGGGGCTGCCCGTGCCACGGATGGTGATCCTGATCATCCTGATGTTGATCTACGTCCTGCTCGGGATGTTTCTCGAGGGCTTCTCGATCCTGGTGCTCACCATGCCGATCGTGATTCCGATCATGACGGTGCTTCAGTTCGACCTGATCTGGTTCGGCGTGCTGATGGTCATCGTTCTCGAAATGGGCCTGATCAGCCCGCCGGTCGGCATCAACGTGTTCGTGGTCAAGGGCCTGGTGCCCGACGTGCCGATGGGAAAGATTTTCAAGGGCATCCTGCCGTTCTGGGTCGCGATGGGCGTTTGCCTCGCGCTCATCATCGCCTTCCCCGATATCGCGCTGCTCATCCCCAACAGCATGATCGGCAAGTAGCGAGCGGCAAAGGCTTGACCGCCACGGGCCTAGTGCGCTCGATATGGCAGTCATGAGCGATCCGAACTCAGCGCCGAGCGCCCGTTCACTCACAGAGCGTCCGCACTCCGGCGCGTTGCCCACCATCGGCGTCTTCGTGACCGCTCCGCACGGTATCGGCGGCATGGGCCCTCTTATGGCCGCGCTCCGCGACCAGCTTGGGCCGTCCGACCGGCTGGTCGTTCTCGACGGGACCCCGGCCGGCGCGGCGCTCGATGCTGAAATGATGCCGAAGGCGGGAAGGATCGAGCACATCCGCGACGCCGGCGAGAGCGCCATACACATGCGCCGCGAGATCAGCGCGATGGCGGACACCGACGTCGTCGTGCTGTTTGAGGAACACACGATCCCGGGGCCACGCTTCATCGCCACTGTCCGCAACCTGTTCGCCGCCAATTCGTCTCTCGCGGCAATCAAGGTACTCGGCCGCAATGACACATCGGCGGATCGGTGGAGCTGGGCGAACTTCCTGATCGCCTTTCCGAATGCCTCCATCCGGCGAATGCCATGCCGCCGTCATTACTCGAGCACCTCCGCCGTCGTTCGCGCCGCTGCGCTCCCCATCAGGGCCGCTTAGCGCTCGGTGCTTGGGAGACCGTGATCGTTACCGGGTCTCAACCGCGACCCGAGCCGCCTCGCATATTCCAATGACGTCTACGTCGACCACGTCGACCTTTGCGGCCCGCGGGAAGCGCTGGTGGGCAATTTCCGCAATCAGCGCGCACTCGCCGCGGTCCGGGTCGCGCAGGGCCACCGCCGCGGCAAACTTGCCGTCCGTGCATTCAAGGATCTCGGCTTGAGGCGGCACCGGCAAATCGCCCGCGCTGCTCGCCGGCCGGGAGGAACAGTCGCCATGTCGCCGCCAACCGGGGAAAGCTGATCGCAATCGGCTGGGCTGCCGCGCTCGGAGCGATCGTCGGCGCCTATTTCGGCGCCGGCGCGTCGATGCGGTTGATGCACTAGCTCAGGCGAAACGAAGAACGGGCTTGATGGTCTTGCCCGACTCGGTGTCGGCGAAGGCCTCGGCGATCTTCTCGTGGTCGTAGAAGCGCACGAAGCGATCGAACGGCAAGCGTCCCGCCATGAACAGATCGACCAGCATCGGAATGAACAGATCGGGGTTGCTGTTGCCTTCGATAATGCCGCGGATCTTGCGCCCCAGCAGCAGATTGCGCACCGGAACGCCGAGCAGATCGCCCACGGCCCGGTGACGAAGCCGCAGGTGCCGCGCGGCGCCAGCACGTCGATCGCGTCGCGCATTACTTGCGGCGCGCCGGTGGTATCGAGCGCGAAGTCCACCCCCTCGCCGGTGAGCCGCATGATCTCGCCAGCCACAGGCTCGCCGCCCGCGAGCAGTGTGTCGTGGGCGCCGAACTCGCGCGCGAATTCCAGCCGATGCGGATGACGATCGACCGCGACGATGCGGCTCGCGCCCGCGATCCGCGCCGCCATCACCGCGCTCAAGCCGACGCTGCCGACGCCGAACACCGCAAGCGATTGCCCGGGGCGAATCTTGAAATCGTTCAGGATCGCGCCGGCTCCGGTCTGGATACCGCATCCCAAGGGACCCAGAAGCTCGAGCGGCGCGTCTTTGCGGACCTTCACAACGTTGCGCTCGGTGGCGATCGCGTGCGTAGCGAACGACGACTGCCCGAAGAAATCGCCGTGAATCGGCGCACCGCCGCCGGACAAATGATGGCTGTGGTCCGGACGATTGCAGAAGAAATTCAGCGCGAACTGCTCATGGCAATAGGCCGGCTCGCCCTCGCGGCAACTCCGGCAATGACCGCAATACGAAAAAGACAGCACCACATGGTCGCCGGACACGACCTTGGTGACCGCCGCCCCCACCCGCTCGACGACTCCGGCCCCTTCATGCCCGAGCACGACCGGCCGCGGCACGAAGGCGAACACCGAAGCGGCCTTGAGATCGGTGTGGCAAACGCCGGTCGCCACCATGCGGACGAGCACTTCGTCTTCGCGCGGCCCGCTGAGCTCGACGTCCTCGAAGCGAGGATACGGATTTCCCTCCCGCGCCACGGCCGCCCGGATCTTCATCGCAGCCCCTCTCCGTGGCGGCGCGTCACTCGCTGGCTCGCCGGCCCTAGCGGATGATAGTGTAGCCCAGCCCGACGGGAAAACGCGGATCAGTCTTCCGAGAAAACATTGACCGACCGCAGCCCCGCCCCCCGCTATGTCGGCCAGCCGCTGCCCCGCTTCGAGGATCTGCGCCTCGTGCGCGGCAAGGGACGCTATACCGACGACTTCGCGCTGCCGGATCAGGTTTTTGCCGTCTTCGTCCGGTCGCCGCACGCGCACGCGCGCATCCGCGGCATCGACACGAACGCGGCAAAACGCGCACCCAGCGTGCTCGCCGTTCTCACCGGAGCCGACTACCTAACAGACGGCTGCAAAGGCATTCGGCATGTGCCGGTGCCGAGAGACACGCTGCGTCACGATCTGCCGGCCTTCACCAGCTCCGCGAGCCGGCCCGTTCTGGACGAGCCGCACTTTCCGCTGGCCATAGAGCGCGTGCGTCATGTCGGCGAAGCGGTCGCTGTCGTCGTAGCGGAAACGATCTTTGCTGCGCGCGACGCCGCCGAAAAGATTGAAGTCGATTACGAATCGCTGCCCGCCGTCACGGATGTGCGCGAAGCGATCGCGCCCGGCGCGCCGCTTCTGTGGGACGCGGCGCGGAACAACATCGCAGTCGAAGGCGAGTTCGGCGACCGAGCCGCCACCGAGCACGCCTTCGCCGCGGCCGAGATCGTGATCGAGCATGAATTTCGCAACCAGCGCGTCGTCAACGCGCAGATGGAGCCGCGCGCGACGATCGGCAGCTATGACGCGAAGACCGACACTTATTTGATGATCGCCGGCAGTCAGGGCGCGGTTCGGCAGCGCGAGTATCTGGCCGCGGCGCTCAATGTCGCGATTGAGCGCGTCCATGTCGTCTGCCCCGACGTGGGCGGCGGCTTCGGGCCGCGCTCGAACATCTATGCCGAGCAAGTCGTGGTGACCTGGGCCGCGCGCCGCGTCGGGCGGCCGGTGCGCTGGACTAGCGACCGCTCCGAAGCCTTTCTCACCGATTATCAGGGCCGCGACTCGCTGGCCAAGGCCCGCATGGCGCTGGATAAATCCGGGCGCATTCGCGCGCTCGAGGCAGATATTCTGTTCAACGTCGGCGGCCTGCCGGTCTCCTATGTCCCTCTGTCGAACGCGCCGCGCGTCATCGCCGGCGTCTATGACATACCGGCGGCGCACGTGCGCGTACGCGGCGTCATGACCAACAGCGCGCCGACCGCACCCTATCGCGGCGCCGGCCGGCCCGAGGCGACCTTCATCATCGAGCGCCTGCTCGACATCGCGGCCAAGCGGCTCGGGATCGATCGCGTCGAGTTGCGCCGCCGCAATCTCATCGCGCGGGCGCAATTTCCCTACCGCGCCGCCACCGGCATCAATATCGACAGCGGCGATTTCCTCGCCAACATGACGCAGGCGCTCGCGCTCGCCGATTGGGCCGGGTTCGCGAAACGGCGCGAGCACGCCGCCAAGCGCGGCCGCCTCGCCGGGATCGGCCTCGCCAATTACATCGAGTCCCCGGTCGGCGCGCCGCACGAGCGCGTACAGGCCACGGTCTTGCCCGAGGGCATCGTCGAGATCGTGGTCGGCACCCAATCGACCGGCCAGGGCCACGAAACCAGCTTCGCCCAGGTGATGGCCGACGAGCTGGGTGTCACGCCCGATCGTTATTCGCTTCGTCACCGGCGATACGCGCCGCGTCACCGCCGGCGGCGGCAGCCATTCCGACCGCTCCATGCGATTTGCCGGCGCCTTGATGCTGGAGGCATCGCGCGAGATCCTCGACCGCGCGCGTGAAGCCGCCGCCGCGCTGCTGGAGGCCGACGCGGCGTCGCTCGTATTCGCCAACGGGCTCTTTCAGGTGCCGGGCTCGAACCGCTCGCTCTCGCTGTTCGACATCGCGCGCGCGATCGAGGCTGGCGGCGCGGAGAAGCTAAGCGGCGAAGCCAGCTTCACCGGCCGCATGCCGACCCACCCGACGGGCGCCGCCATCTGCGAGCTCGAAGTCGATCCCGAGACCGGAGCCGTTGAAATCGTGCGCTACACCTCGGTCGATGACGTCGGCCAGCCGATCAACCCGCTCATCCTGCACGGCCAGGTGCATGGCGGCATTGCGCAGGGCATCGGCCAGGCGCTGTTCGAGGGCGCGGTGCTCGAGCCGCGCAGCGGCCAGGTGCTCACCGGCAGCTTCATGGACTACGCGCTGCCGCGCGCCGACACGATGCCGCAGATCAAAGTCGCGCTCGCCGAAGACCCGACCTCCCGCCACCCCTTGCGCGTGAAAGGCGGCGGCGAGAGCGGCATCACGCCGAGCCTCGCCTGCGTGATGAACGCGTTGCTGGACGCGATCGCGCCGCTCGGCGTCACCGATCTCGAAATGCCGGCGACCCCTGCGCGCGTGTGGGAAGCGATCCGGCGGGCGCAAGAGAAATAGCCACCCGATCTTCCAGCACTCAATGGAACAATCCGCTGCGGTGGATTGCTTGATCGCAGCGTCGGGGAATTCCCTGACAGCCGCTACTATTTTCCCTGACGGCTTTGGAGATGCGACTCACCTACAGGCAGGACGACTCAGCTGAAGGCTGAAGGGTCCGGGAGTCCTCAACCTGAATGGTCGGCACTCGGTATCGCCGTTGTGTCACGGATAAAATTTTGGGGGATGCAACCGACGGGTCGCAGCCCACGATTGCTTGTTTCACGCCGGTTCCTGCCGCGATTAATTTTGCCGAACGTTCTACACGCACACGCCCCAAGTTATTCCGACATACTCCGAGAACCGTCACATTCGTTGTCGGCGCGCTGCTCGCAATTTTCGTCCTGTCCGTAGCCTCCAAGGCGCGCGCGCAAAACGCAACCTGGCTTCTGACTCCGGGATCGACCAATTGGAACACGGCAGCCAATTGGGCGCCGGCGGCGGTACCTACCGGCATCGCGACGTTCGGCCTTTCGAGCGTTACATCGCTGACTTTCTCCGCGAATGCGTCGATCGGATCAATTCTATTCCTGCCTGGCGCGCCAACTTATTCGTTCAATCTCGGCATCGAGGCAATTCACGATCGGGAGCAATGGTCTAAGCACTCTTATTCGACGGCGTGGTTTCTGGCGCTGGCGGCTCGGTCGTCAAAAGTCGGAGCTGGAACGCTAACTTTCACCGGCGCCAATACCTATACCGGCGTGACGCTGATCTCGGCTGGCGTTCTGCAGCTTGGCGCCGGTGGCACCACCGGCTCGATCGTCGGCAACGTCACCAACAACAGCATCTTCGCGATCAACCGGTCGGATCTTTACGTCTATGGCGGCGCGATCTCCGGCACCGGCGCGTTCCAGCAGCTCGGCCCCGGCACCACGGTCTTCACCGGCAACAACACCTATAGCGGCGGCACCTTGATCAGCGCCGGCCTGCTGCAGCTCGGCGCCGGCGGCACCACCGGGGCGATCGTCGGCAACGTCGTCAACAATGCCGCCTTCGCCATCAACCGCTCCAACAACTTCACCTTTGCCGGGGTGATCTCGGGCACCGGCACGTTCCAGCAGCTCGGCACCGGCATGACCACCTTCACCGGCGACAACACCTATACCGGTGGCACCTCGATCACGGCCGGCACATTGCGGCTCGGCAATAACGGCATCACCGGCTCGATCCTCGGCGACGTCATCAACTTCGGCACCTTCATCATCAACCGCTCCGATACCTACACCTTCGCCGGGGCGATCAGCGGCACCGGCGCGTTCTCGAAGACCGGCGCCGGCGTCACCATCCTGACCGGCACCAGCACCTATACCGGCGGCACCACCATCACCGGCGGCACCCTGCAGATCGGCGACGGTACGACGACCGTCGGCTCGATCGTCGGCAACGTCGTCAACAGTGCGATCTTCGCCATCAACCGCTCCGACCTCTTCACCTTCGCCGGCGTCATCTCCGGCAACGGCCAGTTCCGCCAGATCGGCACCGGCACCACCGTCCTCACCGGCGCCAATACCTATACCGGCGTGACGCTGATCTCGGCTGGCGTTCTGCAGCTTGGCGCCGGTGGCACCACCGGCTCGATCGTCGGCAACGTCACCAACAACAGCATCTTCGCGATCAACCGGTCGGATCTTTACGTCTATGGCGGCGCGATCTCCGGCACCGGCGCGTTCCAGCAGCTCGGCCCCGGCACCACGGTCTTCACCGGCAACAACACCTATAGCGGCGGCACCTTGATCAGCGCCGGCCTGCTGCAGCTCGGCGCCGGCGGCACCACCGGGGCGATCGTCGGCAACGTCGTCAACAATGCCGCCTTCGCCATCAACCGCTCCAACAACTTCACCTTTGCCGGGGTGATCTCGGGCACCGGCACGTTCCAGCAGCTCGGCACCGGCATGACCACCTTCACCGGCGACAACACCTATACCGGTGGCACCTCGATCACGCGCCGGCACATTGCGGCTCGGCAATAACGGCATCACCGGCTCGATCCTCGGCGACGTCATCAACTTCGGCACCTTCATCATCAACCGCTCCGATACCTACACCTTCGCCGGGGCGATCAGCGGTACCGGCGCGTTCTCGAAGACCGGCGCCGGCGTCACCATCCTGACCGGCACCAGCACCTATACCGGCGGCACCACCATCACCGGCGGCACCCTGCAGATCGGCGACGGTACGCACCGACCGGCTCGATCGTCGGCAACGTCGTCAACAGTGCGATCTTCGCCATCAACCGCTCCGACCTCTTCACCTTCGCCGGCGTCATCTCCGGCAACGGCCAGTTCCGCCAGATCGGCACCGGCACCACCGTCCTCACCGGCGCCAATACCTATACCGGCGTGACGCTGATCTCGGCGGGCGTTCTGCAGCTTGGCGCCGGTGGCACCACCGGCTCGATCGTCGGCAACGTCACCAACAACAGCATCTTCGCGATCAACCGGTCGGATCTTTACGTCTATGGCGGCGCGATCTCCGGCACCGGCGCGTTCCAGCAGCTCGGCCCCGGCACCACGGTCTTCACCGGCAACAACACCTATAGCCGGCGGCACCTTGATCAGCGCCGGCCTGCTGCAGCTCGGCGCCGGCGGCACCACCGGGGCGATCGTCGGCAACGTCGTCAACAATGCCGCCTTCGCCATCAACCGCTCCAACAACTTCACCTTTGCCGGGGTGATCTCCGGCACCGGCACGTTCCAGCAGCTCGGCACCGGCATGACCACCTTCACCGGCGACAACACCTATACCGGTGGCACCACGATCACGCGCCGGCACATTGCGGCTCGGCAATAACGGCATCACCGGCTCGATCCTCGGCGACGTCATCAACTTCGGCACCTTCATCATCAACCGCTCCGATACCTACACCTTCGCCGGGGCGATCAGCGGTACCGGCGCGTTCTCAAAGACCGGCGCCGGCGTCACCATCCTGACCGGCACCAGCACCTATACCGGCGGCACCACCATCACCGGCGGCACCCTGCAGATCGGCGACGGTAGCGACGACCGGCTCGATCGTCGGCAACGTCGTCAACAGTGCGATCTTCGCCATCAACCGCTCCGACCTCTTCACCTTCGCCGGCGTCATCTCCGGCAACGGCCAGTTCCGCCAGATCGGCACCGGCACCACCGTCCTCACCGGCGCCAATACCTATACCGGCGTGACGCTGATCTCGGCGGGCGTTCTGCAGCTTGGCGCCGGTGGCACCACCGGCTCGATCGTCGGCAACGTCACCAACAACAGCATCTTCGCGATCAACCGGTCGGATCTTTACGTCTATGGCGGCGCGATCTCCGGCACCGGCGCGTTCCAGCAGCTCGGCCCCGGCACCACGGTCTTCACCGGCAACAACACCTATAGCGGCGGCACCTTGATCAGCGCCGGCCTGCTGCAGCTCGGCGCCGGCGGCACCACCGGGAGCGATCGTCGGCAACGTCGTCAACAATGCCGCCTTCGCCATCAACCGCTCCAACAACTTCACCTTTGCCGGGGTGATCTCCGGCACCGGCACGTTCCAGCAGCTCGGCACCGGCATGACCACCTTCACCGGCGACAGCACCTATACCGGTGGCACCACGATCACGGCCGGCACATTGCGGCTCGGCAATAACGGCATCACCGGCTCGATCCTCGGCGACGTCATCAACTTCGGCACCTTCATCATCAACCGCTCCGATACCTACACCTTCGCCGGGGCGATCAGCGGTACCGGCGCGTTCTCAAAGACCGGCGCCGGCGTCACCATCCTGACCGGCACCAGCACCTATACCGGCGGCACCACCATCACCGGCGGCACCCTGCAGATCGGCGACGGTAGCGACGACCGGCTCGATCGTCGGCAACGTCGTCAACAGTGCGATCTTCGCCATCAACCGCTCCGACCTCTTCACCTTCGCCGGCGTCATCTCCGGCAACGGTCAGTTCCGCCAGATCGGCACCGGCATTACATATCTCTCGGGTGCAAGCACTTACACCGGAGCGACGTTTGTCGATGCTGGCACGCTCGTCGTAGACGGCTCCATCGCTTCATCGAGTGGACTGACCGTTGCTGCCGGCGCCATGCTGGCCGGCAACGGTATTGTTTCTTCGACCACGATAAATACCGGTGGCGTGATCGCACCCGGGCTCGCCATCGGCTTGCTCACCGTACAAGGCAATCTCGTATTTCAAACCGGCAGCGCTTATTTCGCTGAATTTTCACCAAGCAACGCCGACAGCATCGTCGTGACCGGCACCGCGACATTAGCCGGAAACGTGCAAGCGTCCTTCCAGCTCGGAAGCTACGTTCCCGCGAATTACACAATTCTCTCGGCAACCGGTGGACTCACCGGCACTTTCGATTCGCTCACGACACTTAACCTGCCGAACTATTTCACGGCCGGCCTATCCTACAGCGCTACGGACGTTTTCTTGAACCTGTCGCTGGGGCTTGGGCAAATACCCGGTCTCAACCGCAACCAACTCGCGGTCGCGGCCGCTATCGACCGAGCCTTTAACGCCGGCGGTGGAATTGGCGGCCCGCTAACAGCCCTGTTCAGCCTATTACCTGCTTCCCTGCCAGCGGCATTAACTCAGCTCTCGGGTGAAGTCGCGGTCGGCGCACAACAGGCGGCTTCCTTCGCCATGAACTCGTTCCTGCCGATGTTGTTGAACCCCTTCAATGACAACCGAGTCGGCGCCACTGGCTTTGGCCCGACCGTCGGCAACTCCATTGAGCCGTGGGGCCCTTTGGCATCGACCACGGCACTTGCCTACGCGCCATCGATTCAGCCCGAGAGTCAACAAACCGGCAATCGCTCGAATTTTTGGGCCTCGGCCTATGCTGGCGTAAATCGAATTGCGGGCGACGCGCTGATCGGCAGCCATGACACCGATGCCCGAGTTAGCGGGTTAGCCGTAGGCGTTGACCAAAAAATCTCACACAGCACGATGATCGGCTTTGCGCTCGCCGGGGGCGGAAACTCTTGGAGCCTGACTGATGGGCTGGGTAGCGGCCGCACGGATATGTTTGAGGCGGGCCTCTACGCCCTAACGCGCAATGGACCCGCCTATTTCTCCGCAGCGCTCGCCTATGCTTGGCATCAGGCCTCGACGGATCGCACGGTGACGATTACCGGCATCGATCGATTGGCGGCAGATTTCCATATTCACGGCCCGGGATTGCGCGTCGAGAGTGGCTATCGGTTCACAACCAACCTGTTCGACTTCACGCCTTACGTCGGGGGTCAGTTCCAGGCCATCTTCATACCTGCTTACCGCGAGTATGCAGCCTCCGGCTCACCGGGCTTCGCGCTCAATTACGACGCCAAGACGGCGCTGCTCGCGCGCAGTGAACTTGGTTTCTGGCTAGGCCGGACCATTCCGCTTACCGACGGGACGCTTCTCACGCTTCGATCTCGCCTGGCCTGGGTGCACGATTTCAATAACGTCCGCCGGATCACGGCGACGTTCCAGACGCTGCCGGGGGCAACTTTCACTATCGACGGAGCTACGCCCGCGCAGAACATCGCTCTCGCGTCAATCATCGCTGAACTCAAGTTCCTAAACCGTGTGACCGTCAGCGCCAAATTCGACGGAGAGTTTGCAGGAAATCTGTACAGCTACAGTGGAACTGGAAAGTTGAAATTCGAATGGTAGGCCAATCAACGGCACGGATTTGTCACCAAAATTGCAATACGGAGCTGGGCGATGCGGACATCCGCGGAAGTTAAGACTTGTCCCAAATGCTGGGCTGGGCCGATGCGAACCGTAAGTCGCATCGAGCCTCACCCTGTTCGGGGATTTGGGTTCCAATCTGAAGTCCTCGTTTGTGACGCGTGCGGGCAGCGACTAGGTGAGACGGTGAAATTGGTGTCTCCCGAACCACATGTGGTTCCACGACATTGGCACTGCACGAATTGCGGCTTGCAAATGGAGGTTAGAGATCGAGCCAATCCCCACCCGAAGTACGGGGAGGACTTTGAACATCTGAAGATGATCTGCACGGGGTGCGGCCGCGCCGCAACCGCCGATGTCTGGATTAAATGACTCTGAATTTTGACGACTGGCTCGTATGTCCTACCTACTGCAGAAGAAAGTAGAGATGCTGCGTCTGAAGAGCCGGAAGCCGAGATCCCGATCATCCCCTCGCAGTACACCACCCAAGAATCGACGCACCCAAGACGCCCTCTAAGGCATGAGCGATCTCGGGCGGCCTTGTGAGGGCGAATGTGGGATGGCCGACGTATTCGGCTTCGAAAGTCATTTCAAAACAATGGCTTATTTCTAAATGCTGGCGGAGACGGAGGGATTCGAACCCTCGATACGGGGTAAACCGTATAACGGTTTAGCAAACCGCCGCCTTCAGCCACTCGGCCACGTCTCCGTGCCGCCACTCATGCCGGACGGGCCGGTCGTTTGCAAGGCGCGTTAGATCCGCCTTCCGAACAGCGCGATCACCGTCATCGGGATCAGGAACCCGAGGCCCGCGGCGACGATCATCAGCACCCCAAGCTCGCCATAGTCGCCGCGCTGCACCGGGAACAGCAGATTGAGATATTTGGTGCCGAGCTGGCCCGCGACCAGCGCGAGGTTCATCAAGCGACGCCATCAAGGCGAACCAGGTGGCCCGGTGCCCGGCCGGCGCGTAATAGGCGATCAGCGTCAAGAGCGGGATCATGCTGAGCTGCGCGAACGGCGACGCCGCGGCCGCGTCGATCAGCGCGATCCAGCGCGCACCGAAGCCGAAATTCGCCTCGGTCCATTGGTGCACGCCGTAATAGAGCCCGATGGTCGGCGCCGAGAGCACGAACCCGATCAATGTGAGCCACACCAGCGTCTTCGCCACCGAATATTGCGTCAGCGGTTTCGCCAGCAGCCACAAGGCCACCAGGCCGATCACCGCCGAGGTCTGGCGCAGGACGCCGTAGAACGAGCCGTCGAACTTCAGAATATCGAGCGTCCACCAGAAATAGCCGTCGCCCACGCCCGGCGTGGCGCGAAACGCGAAGATGATGAGCGTTGTATAGAGGATCGCGCGCCGGCTCGCCGGAGCGAGCTCGCGCGTCACGATCACCAGCATGGTGCAGATCACCGCCATGGAGAGCACAAACACCAGCTCCTGCGCATACGGCATATCGCCGATGCTGATCGCGAGCACGACGGCGCCGAACGCGAACCCTCCCCCGAGCAGCCGCCAATCCACCGGCCGCGATTCCGTGGGCTCGGTGCGGATGAGCAGGCTGCCGGTCACCGAAACCGCCGGCACGACGAGGCCGAACAGAAAAACCGTCTCGCGGCTGAAATAGTTCGACAGCAAGCCCGAAAGCCCGGCGACCGAAAGAATCCCGATTGAGAGCGCAAGCCGGCCGAGCACCTGCACCATGCCGAGATCGGCGCGGATTTCGGCGTCGGGCCGCGGCCGCCCTTCGGCGTCGACGCGCTCCACTACTTCGGTGGACATAGCGTCGGCCACCACGTCCTGCACCACGGTGCCGAGCACGATCAGCATCATGCCGAGCACGAACAGCTGGTCGGGCTTGAGCCAGGCGATCCATCCGCCCGCCGCGCCCGCCAGCGTAAGCATGCCGCAGGCCGTGAACATCGCGCCGATGAAGACGTAGACCTTGCGCCGCGAGCGCAGGATCGGGACGGTGTCCACCAGCTCCCCGAAAACCATCTTGATGGTCCAGGGCAGCGTGAACCATACGCCGATGCCGGCGAGCTCCGCCGGCGATAGCGCGAGACTCTCCTTCACCCACAGGTCACGCGAGATATCGACGACGCCCGTGGCGCCATAGGAGAAATAGACCATCAGCAGCGGCACGTAGCGCAGCCGCATCGCGCGGATCGGCTGCAGGAGCTGCGTGGCCAGACTCAAGCGGGAAATTCCTTGCGCAGGGTCAAGCCATCAGCACCCTGCAATGCAACATAAATCGAATCTATTGTAGCGCGGGCACGATCGATTGCGGCAAAAAAAGCGCATAATAAAAGCGAAAGGGCCGGCGCTTCTTCGTCGCCGGCCCCTTCGTCTCGCCCCCTCCCCGAAATTCTAATCAATGCGTGGTCAGCCACTCCCGCGCGGCGCGTTGTGCATCCGCGATCTCGTGCCCCGACATTTCGTCGGCAAGCTCGCGGCGGTGCCGGATAGCGTCGCTGTTGCCGCGCGCGGCCGCCAGGTTGAACCACTTGTGCGCGGCGACGCGATCGCCCGGCACGTCGAGTCCGATGGAGAACAACATCCCGAGCCGGAAGAAAATCTCGCCGGCCAGGTTCGGCTGCCCCATCGCCGCGCTCTCGAGCGCGGTAAGTTCGCCAATCGACATTTCAGTTCCCCTTGTCGCCGGAGCGGTCTTGTTTCGCCACGGCACCGCCGGGCTCCTGTCCCGGCACGGGTAAACTGCAGGCCTAATTTGAATTGCATCTTAAGGATTTAGCTAAACGAACCATGAGTGCGAGCTCGGGATTCAGCTTCGATTCAGCAAGGCAAACCAGCGCCTGCCGGACTCGACCAATGGCGCAAACCAAGTCGGAAACGATGCCGGGTGACGGATTGATCACCATCCCGCAAGGCCGCACGGCTTCCCCCTCGCCGTGCCGCCGACTAGGATTCGTGGACAAGGACAGGGAGGGACCGATGAGGATTTCGATCGCAGCCGCGGCACTCTTGCTCTGCAGCCTCGGCGCCGGGCCGGCCGCGGCCCAGGATGCCACCGGCACCTGGCTCAGCCAGTCCGGCGAGACGCGCGTGCGTATCGCCGCCTGCGGCGCCGAGCTCTGCGGCACCGTCGTATGGCAGAAGACCCCCGGCAAGGACGTCAACAACCCGGAAGCGTCGAAGCGCGACCGCCCGGTCGTCGGCATCCGCATGATCTGGGGGATGAAGAAGAGCGGCGCTGATTGGAACGGCCAGCTCTACAATTTCCAGGACGGCAAAACCTATAACGGCAAGATGAAGTTCGCCGGCGCCAATGCCATGGAGCTCGGAGGCTGCGTGATGGGCGGCCTGATCTGCCGCACGCAGACCTGGACGCGGGCGCAGTGACGCGCGCCGCGCACCTCAACGCCCGACGTTCTGGAACAGGAACTGGCGCGCCTTCTCGTCGCTCTTGAGGTCGGTCGGCGGTACGTCGATCTTGATCGCCAGCGCCCGCGCCACCGCCGGCCGCGCCTCGATCGCCGCGAGCCAGCGCTTCACGTTGGGGAAATCGTCGGGTTTCTGACCCTGCCGCTCCCAGCGCCGCGCCCAGGAGAAGCTCGCCATATCGGCGATCGAGTAGTCGCCGCAAATGTAGTCGCGCTTCGCCAGCCGCTTGTTGAGCGTGACGTAAAGCCGCTTCACCTGCGTCTCGTAGCGCTCGATGGCGTAGGGAATCTTCTCCGGCGCGTAGAGCCGGAAATGGTGCGCCTGGCCGGCCAACGGACCGAGATTGGCCATCTGCCAATAGACCCATTCCTGGATCTCGACGAGCTTGCGCGGATCGGAGGCGTAGAACTTGCCGGTCTTGCGGCCGAGATATTCGAGGATCGCGCCCGACTCGAACACGGAGATCGGCTTGCCGTCCGGCCCTTCCGGATCGACGATGGCGGGGATGCGCATGTTCGGCGAAACCGCCTCGAACGCCGGCTCGAACTGCTCGCCCTTGCCGATGTTCACCGGCTTGATCGTGTAGGGCAGCCCGCACTCCTCGAGCATGATCGTGATCTTCCAGCCGTTCGGCGTGCCCCAGTAAAGGACGACGATCGGCTGCGTCTGCGGCTTGCCCCAGCCTATTTCGATAGCCATGACGCTTCCCTTCGCTGCCGCGGGCCCGTGACCCGGGTCGTGAGACCTAGGACGAAGCACCGCCGCCCGCAACTTCGCTGCGCACAGGCCAGCAATGCAGGTTGCGCCGGGGCGGAGTTCGCGCGAGATTCCCCCTGACGGGCGGCGCCGGCCGCCTTGGGAGGTAACCATGGTACTGCGCATTTGCTTCGCCGCGTTGCTGGCGGCCATTCTGGTGGCCGTAAGCGTGCCCACGCTCGTTCAATCGACCTCGCCCGCTTATGCCGCCGCGGCGGAAAAGGAAAAAGCCAAGAAGGCCAAGAAGGCCCCGAGCGAGAAGCAGAAGGCCGCCCGCCAGCGCATGAAGGATTGCGGCACCGAATGGCAGGGCCTGAAGAAGTCGAAGAAGACCGCGGGCAAGACCTGGCGCGCGTTCTCCAAGGACTGCCTGAGCCGGAAGTAAGCGGCGGCTAGAGCGGGATCGTCGCCAGGCCCTTCATCAACACGGGGCCTGTCGGCCGGCCCGTGGGCGATCCGCCTGCGGGCTCGAGCGTGATTTCGTAGAGCTGCTGGCTGCGCGCCGGATAGTTCGGCACGGCGAAGCTCGCGCGCCGTGCCCGGTCGATCAGCCCGACCGATACCGGCCCGCGCGCCTGGTCCCATAGCGTCCAGACCTGGAGCGTGCGGCCCGCCGGCACCTGCATATTCTTGAGCGGCACCACCACCACGCGGCCGTCGCCGAACACCTCGACGATCGCGCCGGGTGTGGCGTCGCCTTCCTGAAGAATTGCGATCACTATGGGCTGCGGCGTAGTGCATAAACCGGCGGCGCCACCCGCCCCCTCCTCGGCGCCGCCGATTTCTTTTTCACGGTCGCGCGATGGCAAAGTGAGCCCGTCCCAGTCTCTCCCATTCCGATACTATGCTCGGCGTTTCTCGCCGGCCCGTTGGTTTGCTAGCATCGCGACACAAAAAGATTAAGAGTGGGAGGAACAACCGTGACACCGAATTCGATCCGCGCGATCGCCGCCGCATTCGTGCTTGTCACCGCGGCTAGCAGCGCAACCGCGCAGGAGCGCGCCTTCGATTTCGCCCTGATCGGCGACATGCCTTACACGAAAGTGCAAGAGCGCGAGTATCAGCGCGTACTGGCAGCGCTGAACATCGCCGATCTCGCCTTCGTCGCCCACATCGGTGATTTCCAGTTCGACGCGCGGCCCTATAACCAGAACCCGGCTTCGGCCTCGATGCCCTGTGTCGACGAGAACTACAAGGCGATCTACAACTCGTTCCAGACCATCCGTCACGCCTTCATTCTCACGCCCGGCGACAACGACTGGACCGATTGCTGGCCGCTCCAGGCCAAAAAGGTCGAGCCGCTCGAGTTGCTCGCCAAGATCCGCGCGATGTTCTTCCCTGAAGGCAAGAGCCTCGGGCAAAAGCCGATCGCGGTGAAGAACCAGTCAGCGGACACGCATTTCGCAAAGTTCCGGGAGAACCTGCGCTGGTCCATGGGCGGCGTCACCTTCGTCACGCTTCATATCGTCGGCAGTAATGACAATTTCGGGCGTACGCCGGAAACGAGCGCCGAGCAGGTCGAGCGCAAAGCTGCGAACCTCGCCTGGATCAAGCAGACCTTCGCCGAGGCGAAGGCTTCGAATAGCCGCGGTCTTGTGATCCTCACGCAGGCCAATCCAGGCTTCGAAAATTTCTGGCCGGCGGCATCCAAGACCCGCTACTTCATTCCCTTCATTCCGCGCGGCGGACAACTCCCCGCCGGCTCGGCAATCTATGGAGACTACATCCAGGCGCTCTCCGAGGAACTGGAGACATTCGACAAGCCGGTGGCGTACCTGCACGGCGATACGCACCTATTCCGCGTCGACAAGCCGCTCTACAGTAGGAAGACGAGCCGGCTGTTCGAGAATTTCACGCGCGTGGAAACCTTCGGCTGGCCGGACACGCACTGGGTCCGCATCACGGTCGATCCCGCCGACCCGCAGCTCTTCCGCTTCAAGGCCGAAATCGTGCCGGAGAACGTGGTCAATAGACAGAAGTAAGTGGCGGCGCGACTAGAGCCCAAGCTTCTTCTTGAGAAGCTCATTCACCGCCTGCGGATTGGCCTTGCCGCCGGTGGCCTTCATCACCTGACCGACGAACCAGCCGAGCGCCTGCGGCTTGGTCTTCGCATCGGCAACCTTGTCGGGGTTCTTGGCGATGACTTCGTCCACGGCCTTCTCGATCGCACCCGTGTCGGTGACCTGCTTCATCCCGCGCTGCTCGACAATGGCGCGCGGGTCGCCGCCTTCGGACCAGACGATCTCGAACAGGTCCTTGGCGATTTTTCCCGAGATCGTCCCCTCGCCGATCAGGTCGAGGATCGCGCCCACCTGCTTGGCCGACACCGGCGAGTGCTCGATGCCTTTGCCTTCCTTGTTGAGGCGGCCATAGAGATCGTTGATCACGTAATTCGCCGCCGCCTTGGCGTCGCGGCCCTTGGCGGCCTGCCTCGAAAAATTCGGCGGTCTCGCGCTCGGCCACCAGAATGCCGGCGTCATAGGCCGAAAGCCCGTAGCTCTTCACGAAGCGCGCCTTCTTCTCGTCCGGCAGTTCCGGCAGCGAGGCTGCGATCTTGGCCACGAACGCATCGTCGAATTCGAGCGGCAACAGATCGGGATCGGGGAAATAGCGGTAATCGTGCGCCTCTTCCTTGCTGCGCATGGAGCGCGTCTCGCGCTTGGCCGGATCGAACAGCCGCGTCTCCTGCTCGATCTTGCCGCCGTCCTCGAGAATTTCGATCTGCCGCCGCGCCTCGAACTCGATCGCCTGGCCGATGAAGTGGATCGAATTCATGTTCTTGATCTCGCAGCGCGTGCCGAGCGCGCCGCCGGGCTTGCGCACCGACACGTTCACGTCGGCGCGCAGCGAGCCCTTCTCCATGTCGCCGTCGCAGGTGCCGAGGTAGCGCAGGATCGCGCGCAGCTTGGTGAGATACGCCTTGGCGTCGTCGGCCGAGCGCAGGTCGGGCTTCGACACGATCTCCATCAGCGCGACGCCGGAGCGATTGAGATCGACCAGCGACAGGCTCGGATGCTGGTCGTGGATCGACTTGCCGGCGTCCTGCTCCAGATGCAGCCGCTCGATGCCGACCTCGATCTCGCCGCCGGGCGTGTCGACGAGCACGCGGCCCTCGCCCACCACCGGGCTCTTGTACTGGCTGATCTGGTAGCCCTGCGGCAGGTCGGGATAGAAATAATTCTTCCGGTCGAACACGGATTTCTTGTTGATCTGCGCTTTCAGCCCGAGCCCCGTGCGCACCGCCTGCTCGACGCAATAGGCGTTGATCACCGGCAGCATCCCCGGCATCGCGGCGTCCACCAGCGAGACGTGGCGAGTTGGGCTCGCCGCCGAATTCGGTCGAGGCGCCGGAAAAAAGCTTGGCCTTCGAGGTGACGTGGGCATGCACCTCCATGCCGATCACCACTTCCCAGTCGCCCTTGGCGCCGGGGATGAGTTTCGATTTTTTCGCCGCAACGCTCATCTTGCTCTTCGGCCTATTTCGGGCAATCGCCGACGCGGCGGCCTTCCATCGTCATGGTGGTGACGATGCTCTGGCCCCGCACCGAAATCTTGTTCGTCATCGTCGCCGTGTAGTGCGTCGGCGTGTCGAACACGTAAACCATTTCGCCCTCGGACTTGCTGCCCTGGAGGTCGCAGCGGATCTGGAAGCTGAGTTTGGTGCCGTCCCATTTGTAGTTCACCTGCGTACAGGACGTGCCGGGGTTTTCCGCCGGACTGAAGCCGGTGGCGATATTTTTCGTATGCTCCGGCTTGATGCAGTTGTTGTTCACCACCTCATGCGGGCCGGACGGGCCATGCTCTTGATCTTCACCTCCCACCAGCCGGGCTGCGGCTCGGCGGCACGCGCATCAGGAACGAGAATGAACGCGAGCAGCAATACGGCGGCAAACACGAGTGAAGCTATGAATTTCATGCCTGCGCCTCCTCGTCTTGAAACCATCACACTTCCCCTTCGATGATCGTCTTCGCCATCATCTCGCGCTCGTATTCGAGCGAGCCGTCCACCGGCTCGCGGCCGGCCTGCGCGTACCAATAGCGCGCGTTCGGCTTGATCGCCTTCCGCGCGATGCAGGTGCGCATGCACCCAGGCCTCGGTGCGGCCCTCGGCCTTGTCCACCAGATCGTGCGCGCGCTTCCAGTCGCCCTTGATCATCCACCACAGCGAAGCGAGCGGCACGGAGAGCTGCGCGGGCGGCGCGGCCTCGGCGAGCGAGCGCTTGAATTCATCGAGCGTGCGGAATTTCGTCATGCCCACCATGCCTCCGGCTGGAATTTCCCCGCCGCCTGCTCGATCACGTGGCCGAGCGAGAACAGGCTCTCCTCGTCGAACGGCCGGCCGATCAGCTGCAGCCCGAGCGGCAGCCCGGCGCCGTCGAGGCCGGCGGGAACGGAAATGCCCGGCAGGCCCGCCATGTTCACCGTCACGGTGAACACGTCGTTCAGATACATCTCGACCGGATCGGCGCCCGATTTTTCGCCGATCGCGAACGCCGCGGAAGGCGTCGCGGGAGTCAGGATCGCGTCCACGCCCTTGGCGAACGCCTGCTCGAAATCGCGCTTGATCAGCGTCCGCACCTTCTGCGCGCGCAGATAATAAGCGTCGTAATAGCCCGCCGACAGAACATAAGTGCCGATCAGGATGCGCCGCCGCACCTCAGGCCCGAAGCCCGCCGCGCGCGTCGCCTCGTACATGCCGATCACGTCCTTGCCCGGCACGCGCAGGCCGTAGCGTACGCCGTCATAGCGCGCGAGATTGGACGAGGCCTCGGCCGGCGCCACGATGTAATAAGCCGGCAGCGCGTACTTGGTGTGCGGCAGCGAAATCTCGACCATCTCGGCGCCGGCTTTCTTCAGCCATTCGGCGCCCTGCGCCCACAGCTTCTCGATCTCCTTCGGCATGCCATCGAGGCGATATTCCTTCGGGATGCCGATCTTCATCCCTTTCACCGACTTGCCGATCGCCTTTTCGTAATCGGGCACTTCTTTATCTGCGCAAGTCGAATCCTTCGGGTCGGGCCCGGCCATGGAGCGCAGCAGGATCGCGCTGTCGCGCACCGTGCGCGCGAACGGCCCGGCCTGATCGAGCGAGGACGCGAACGCGACGATGCCGAAGCGCGAGCAGCGGCCGTAGGTCGGCTTCAGGCCGACGATGCCGGTGAAGGCGGCCGGCTGGCGGATCGAGCCGCCGGTGTCGGTGCCGGTGGCGCCGAGGCAGAGCCGCGCCGCCACCGCCGCCGCCGATCCGCCCGACGAGCCGCCGGGCACCAGCGGCGCGTTCGAGCCCTTGCGCCGCCAGGGCGAAGTCACCGGGCCGAAGGCGGAGGACTCGTTCGACGAGCCCATGGCGAACTCGTCGCAATTGGTCTTGCCGAGCAGCACCGCGCCGTCGCGCCACAATTGGCTCGTCACCGTCGATTCGTAGGTCGGCGTGAAGCCGTCGAGAATTTTCGAGCAGGCCGTGGTGCGGATGCCTTCGGTCGCGAACAGATCCTTGACGGCGAGCGGAATGCCTTCGAGCGGCCGCGCTTCGCCTTTTGCAATTCGCTTGTCGGCCTCGCGCCGCCATCTCGCGCGCGCGCTCGGGCGTCTCCAGCACGAAGGCATTCAGCCCGCGCGCCTGCTCCATCGCCTTCAGATGCGCGTCGGCCATCTCGCGCGCGGAGAATTTCTTCGCGCGCAACCCGTCGCGCGCTTCGGTGAGCGTGAGCGAAGTGAGATCGGCCAAGGACTCACTCCACCACTTTCGGCACCAGGAAGAACCCGTCCTGCGTCTCGGGCGCGTTGGCCGAGCACGCGCGCGGCGTCGCCGCCGTCGGTGACCTTGTCCTCGCGCATCCTGAGCTTCATCGGAGTAACCGACGTCATCGGCTCGACGCCCTCGACGTTCACTTCTTCTAGTTGCGCGACGAAAGCGAGGATGGCGTTGATCTCGCCGCGTAGATGCTCGACCTCGCCGATCCTCGACGGCGATGCGCGCGAGATGCGCGATGCGCCGGACAGTGGCCGCGTCGACGGACATGAGGGCTTCCCCGAAAGACGATCGTCGTGTGCGCTATAGCAGACCGCATTGGCAGTAGCACCACCCGTCATTCCGGCGCGGGCAAGCCCGCGAGCCCGATCATAATCACGGGCGAAAGCGAACGCGGTGGTATGGATTCAGTCGCCGCATCGCGGCTCGGCCGGAATGACACGTAGGACGCCAATTCCTTCATCCGCTCCAGCGCCTCGGCCGCGAGCCGCCGGGTCAGTTCCCCCGCCGGCATCGCCCGCCCCAGCGCCCCGGCCTGGCCGGACCACAGCGGCGAGAAATCGCCCGAGCCCTGCTTCTCCGCCGCGGCGCGCAACGGCGCGATCGCGTTGGCCGCGAGCGGGAACGCCGGCGCTTCCTTCGAGATCGGGCCCTGCTCGCGGATCAGCCGGTTGACGATGCCGCGCGCCGGGCGGCCGCTCATCACGTTGGTGAGCGCCGTGCTGGTGTCGCCGACGCCTTGAGCGCCGCGCGATGCGGCGCGGAAATCTTCGACTCCGGGCAATGCAGATAGGCGGTGCCGATCTGCACGCCGGCCGCGCCGAGCGCGAACGCGGCCGCGATGCCGCGCGCATCGGCGATGCCGCCGGCGGCGATGACCGGCACCTTCACCGCGTCCACCACCTGCGGCACCAGCGCGAAGGTGCCCGCTTGCGTGGAAATATCGTCGGACAGGAAAATCCCGCGGTGCCCGCCGGCCTCGGCGCCCTGCGCGATGATCGCATCGACGCCGCGCTCCTCGAGCCAGCGCGCCTCCGCCACCGTGGTCGCCGACGAGATCACCTTGCAGCCCGCGTCCTTCACGCGCTTGAGCAATGCCGGCTCCGGCAGCCCGAAGTGGAAGCTCGCCACCGCGGGCTTCAGCTCCACCACCATCTCGCAGAATTCCGCGTTGAACGGCGCGCGCAAGGGCGCCGGCACCGGCGCGCGCGGATCGAGGCCGAGCTCGACGTAATAAGGCGCCAGCCGGTCGCGCCATGCCGCCTCGCGCGCGTTGTTCTGCTCCGGCGGCTGGTGACAGAAAAATCCGAGATTGATCGGCTTCCGCGTCGCGGCGCGGATTTTCTCGACCTGCTCGCGCGCCTGCGCCGCCGTGTACATCACGCACGGCAGCGCGCCGAGCCCGCCCGCTTCGGCCACCGCCGCGCACAGTTCCCAATCCATCGCGCCGCCCATGGGCGACAGCAGGATCGGATGTTCGATCCCGAACAGATCGAGCAGCCGGCGGTCGGGCCACATGCTCACACCTCCACCGCCTTGCCCTTCTCCGGCACGATCACCTTGGTCGGGTGGCCCTTCATCTCGTTGACGAACTTGTCGGCGTTGGCCTCGACCATCGGCACGAACGAGCCGTAGTGGCAGGGAAACACCGCCTTCAGCATGAAGAAGCGCTTCACGGCGAGCGCGGCGGTCTTCGGGCTCATGGTGAAGCGGTCGCCGATCGGCACCATCGCCACCTCGGGCCGGTAGATTTCGTTGATCAGGCCCATGTCGGAGAAAATGTCGGTGTCGCCCATGTGATAGACCGTGGGCTCGCCCGGCGCCTTCACGATGATGCCGCACGGATTGCCGAGCGCGTGCGAGACGCCGTTCTCGAAATGCGCCGAGGAATGATCGGCGCGCACCAGCGAAACCGTGAAGCCGCGCTGGTCCGTGGTGCCGCCGGTGTTCATCGGGTCGAATTTCTCGACGCCCTTGCCCGCCAGCCACATGCACAGATCGAAATTGGCCACGATCCTGGCGCCGGTCTGTCTTCGAGATTTCGATGGCGTCGCCCACGTGATCCGAGTGGCCGTGCGTGAGCAGGATGTGCGAGACGCCCTTGACCGCCGCGTCCTTGTCGCCGCCGAAGCCCGGATTGCCGGTGAAGAACGGGTCGATCAGCACCGCCTGGTCCTTGAAATCGAGCCGGAAGGCGGAATGGCCGTACCAGGTGACGCGCATGGCGAGGGTCCTTCTGGAAATGCGGGCGGAGCATAACCGAAACGCCGTGGAATGGCGCGCCCGCCCATGCTACCCGCACGCCATGCCCGCGCCCGTGCTCCCGCTTATCGAAGCCGCGCAACACCTGCCGCCGCGCGGCACGCTGCTCGGCCTCGATCTCGGCAGCCAAGACCATCGGCGTGGCCGCCAGCGATCCGGACCGCCGCCTCGCCGCCGCGGTCGAGACCATCGCGCGCACGAAATTCACCGCCGACGCGGCGCGGCTGCTGAAGCTCGCGGCCGAGCGCGACGCCGTCGGCTTCGTGCTCGGCCTGCCGCTGAACATGGACGGCTCCGAAGGCCCGGCGGCGCAATCGGTCCGTGCCTTCGCGCGCAATCTGGCGGCGCGCACCGAGCTTCCGATCGCGCTCTGGGACGAGCGGCTCTCCACCGCCGCGGTCGAGCGCGAATTGATCGCGCAGGACGCCAGCCGCGCGAAGCGCGCGGCGGTGATCGATCAGCACGCCGCCGTGTTCATTCTACAGGGCGCGCTCGACCGGCTGGCGCGCGGCTGAATCATATCGAGCATTTTCACTCGTCATTCCGGGGCCGAGCGAAGCGAGGAGCCCGGAATCCATAACCACCGGCTGTGAATATGGATTCCGGGCTCGCGCCAAGCGGCGCGCCCCGGAATGACTAATAGGCGACGTGGAAGCGCTGGCGGTGGTGCTTCTGCTTCTCCAGCTCGTCGACCATCGCGATGGCGAAGTCCTCCATCGAGATCGAGCTCTTGCCACTTTCGTCCTTCAGCAACTGATCCTTACCGAGACGGTATTTGCCGAGCCGCTCGCCCGGCGCCAGCAGCGCACCCGGCGAGACGAACACCCAGTCGAGTTCCTTCTCGCCGCGCAGCACGTTCAGGAATTCGAGCCCGGCCGTGGCCTCCGGCTTCGCCATTTCGGGAAACTGCGGCGTCGTGATCAACATCACTCCGGGCGCGACCTCGAGGCTGCCCGCGCCGCCGACCACTAGCAGCCGCTTCACGCCGGCCTGTTTTACCGCTTCGAGCAAGCTTGCCGCGTCCGCCCCGACGAAGCGCACCGCGCTGATCACCGCATCATGGCCCTTCAGGAGCGGCGCGAGGCCCGCGGAATGGCCGAGATCGCCCTTATTGGCGACGACCCCGGCGCGGCTCTCGATCTTCTCCGGATTGCGCGCGATGGCCGTGACCTGATGCCCGCGCGCGAGTGCCTCGGTGATGATGCGCGACCCCACGCGGCCGGAAGCTCCGATTAATGCGATTTTCATTCGTCACCCTTTGCCGTTGAAGCCGGCAGTCTAGCGATTTCTGGGCGCGGCGGACACCGCACCCTCGCCCACCGGCCCACGCTCGGCTAAGACAAGCGCGCCCACCCTGCGAATCCTGAAATGGCCGTCGTTACCGCACTCATCCCCGTCTTCCTTGTGATCGCGCTCGGCGTCGTGCTGAAGCGCGCGCTCTTGCCCGAGCGCCATTCGTGGGATGTCCTCGAACGTCTGGTCTATTACGTGCTGTTCCCGGCGCTGCTGATGGTCACGACCGCGACCAGCGATCTCGCGCGCGTGCCGGCGGCGGGCGTCGGCGGCGCACTGGCCGTGGCGATCGTGACGCTTTCGGTCGCGCTGATCGTGTGCAAGCCGCTGCTCGCGAGCTCTCTCAAGCTCTCCGGACCCGCCTTCACGTCCGTGTTTCAGGGCGCGGTGCGCTGGAACACTTATGTGGCGCTCGCCATCGCCGGCGGTCTGCACGGCGCCTTGGGGCTCGCGCTCGCTTCCGTGGCGATCGTCGCCATGGTGCCGCTGCTGAATTTCCTCTGCGTGCTGGTGCTGGCTTGGTACGCGGCCGACAAATCGCCCGATGCACGCGTCGTCGCCGGCCAGATCCTGCGCAACCCGCTGATCTGGTCGGTGCTCGCCGGCCTCGCGCTGAACCTTTCCGGTCTGCCGCTGCCGAAAGTTGCGGTCAATTTCGCCGAAATCCTCGGCCGCGCGGCGCTCGCGCTCGGGTTGCTCGCGGTCGGCGCCGGGCTCGATCTCGATAAGTTGTGGCGGCCGCACGCGACGGTAATCGTGACCACGATCTTGAAACTATTCGCCATGCCCGCCATCGCGATCGGGCTCGGCTATGCGTTCGGGCTGTCGGGCGCGGCGCTTTCCGTCGTGGCCGTCGCATCGAGCGTACCGTCGGCGCCCGGCTCCTACGTACTCGCACGCCAGATGGGCGGCGACGCGCCGCTCTTGGCGCACATCCTCACCTTCGAGACCGTCGTGGCGCTCGCTACCATCCCGCTCGCGCTCGCGGCAGCCGCCTGGCTCGCGCCTTGAAACGAAAACGGCGGGCCAAGCGCCCGCCGCTTCGCTTCAAAATCGCCGGTCAGACCGTCAGCACGGACTCCAATAACCGGTGGCGCCGTTCGGGCCCGACTCGACCCAGCACTGGCGCGGGCCGCCGCGCGGAGACGGCTCGTAGTAAGCCGGAGGCGGAGCCTGGTAGTAGCCCGGAGGCGGCGGCGGGCCGTCGTAATAGCCATAGGGGCCGTCATAATAGCCGTACGGCCGCGAGCCCGCGATGATCGCTCCGCCGATGATGGCGCCGGCGATCGCCGGCGCGATCCAGCGGCCGCGACGCGGCCACTGCACCTCGACGACGTTACCCGTGAAGGACTTTTCGAGTTGAGCCGCACGCGTGCCGACCGGCGCCGCGAAAGCGGCCGTCGGAGCCAGTGCGCTCACCGCCAGCGCGGTGGCGACGCCAAGCGCTGCGATCTTGTTCGTTGCATTCCTCATGGAAGTCTAACCTCTCTGTTCCGCCGTTTCGGCGGGCGTCTGCTCCCGTGAACTTGCACGGGAATCATGGCGACATTTTTCCATCCCACCAATGAATAGCTACTGAATGGACTTGGGCGACAGTGTGACGCCAAATTGCCTAGAGTCTTAAGTACTTGGCCTCAGGCAACCTCGGCTAACGCCCGCTGCAGAAGCCCTTCGGCCAGTGGTCCCGGAACCGGGTTTCCGTAATTGCGCGCCGCAAGGCCGCCGAGCCGAGTCACGGCGTAAGCCTCGGTGATCTCGGCCGGCGCCGACGCTTTGAGCGCGGCCGTGGCGGCGAGCAGCGCCAGCGTTTCGCCGGTGCGCCGCGCTCGCGCCTCGCGATCGGCCCCGCTGAACCCGGCCTTGACCCGGTCGAGCGCGGCGCGGGCGTGCGGGAGATCCGACAGCGACTTTGCGAACCCGTTCAGAATCTGCTCGATACCGTCGCGCTCGCGCGCGGCGCCGCGCAGCAGATCGAGCGCCATGATGTTGCCCGAGCCTTCCCAAATCGCGTTGAGCGGCGCCTCGCGATAGAGCCGCGCCAGCGGGCCTTCTTCCACGTAGCCGTTGCCGCCCAGGCACTCGAGCGTCTCGTAGACGAAACCGGGTACGCTCTTGCAGACCAGAAGCTTGGCCACGGGCGTCACGAGCCGTGCGAAAGCGGCCTCCTGCGGATCGCTCGCAGCGCGATCGAACGCCGACGCCAGCCTGAGTCCGAGCGCCAGCGACCCCTCGCGTTCGAGCGCCAGATCCGCGAGCACGGCGCGCATCAGCGGCTGATCCACGAGCTTCTTCTGGAACACGATGCGATGGCGCACGTGATGGATCGCCTGCATCAGCGCCGAGCGCATGATGCCGAGCGAGCCGATCACGCAATCGAGCCTGGTCAGCTGAACCATCTGGATGATGGTCTTGACCCCCTCGCCTTCCGGGCCGCAGCGGCGCGCATAGGCGCCTTCGAACTCGACCTCGGATGACGCATTCGAATGGTTGCCGAGCTTGCCCTTGAGCCGCACCAGGCGCATCGCATTCGGCGAGCCGTCCGGCTTGAAGCGCGGCAGCAGGAAGCAGCTGAGTCCGGCCTTGGCCTGCGCCAGCACCAGGAAGGCGTCGCACATCGGCGCCGACAGGAACCACTTGTGCCCGGTGACGCGCCACGCGTCGCCGTCGGGTTCCGCGCGCGTGGTGTTGGCGCGTACGTCGCTGCCACCCTGCTTTTCGGTCATGCCCATGCCGAGCGTGACGCCCTTCTTCTCGGACGCCTTGCGGAAGGAGGGGTCGTACTCGTGCGAGCGGATACGCGGCAGCCATTCCTCGACCAGCGTCGGCTCAGCGAGCAATGCCGCGGTCGCAGCGTGTGTCATGACGATGGGGCATTGATGGCCCTGTTCCACTTCCGCCGACATATGGAGCCGTGCCGCGCGGATGACGTGCGCGCCTGGCGCCGCGAGCTTGCCGTCCGGTCCCCAGGTAGAGCTGTGGATGCCCGCGGCCATGCTCTCGCGCATCAGCGCGTGATAGGCCGGGTGGAACTCCACCACGTCGGCGCGGAAGCCTTTTGCGTCGTGGGTCTTCAGCTTCGGGGGGTATTCGTTGGCGAGCCGGCCGAATTCGAAGAACTCGGCCTGACCCCAGCGCTTGCCGAAGCTCGCGAGCGCGGCGACGTCCGCGTTTCCCGGTGCGGCAAAGGCTTTTACCCCGCCGACCAGCGCCGGATCGCCGCCCCAAAGGTCGACGTTTCCCAAGGGCGGGGTCTGGTTGAACACCTCGTGAGTAACGAACGGCAGCGGCGCTGACATGGTGAATCGAACCAATGGACCGAGAACATCGTAGCACGTGGCGGCACACGCCGCTTGCCGCGGCCACGGACTCCTATTAAGCAACTACCTTCAGAACATGGTCGATCGCATGACTTGGGCCCCACGCGGCCGCCGGCACCTGCCCGGCTGCGAGGAATTTTCCGCGCGAACTCCCGCGCGCTGGACACGCTGAGCGGCAGAGATGGTATCGAAACCTCGCCCAACCACCCGCCACGTGATTTCGATCAACGACCTGTCGAACAAGGACATCGAGAGTATTTTCGAAATCGCGGAAGCGTTTCTCCAAGAGCTTCCCGATCCGAACATTCCCTACCGCATCGCCAAGAGCACCAATCTCGCCCCCAACTCCATCCTGGCGAGCCTGTTCTACGAACCGAGCACTAGGACGCGCCTCTCGTTCGAGAGCGCGATGCTGCGCCTGGGTGGCGACTTCATCACCAGCGCCGATCCGGCCACCAGCTCGGCCGCCAAGGGCGAGAGTCTGGCCGACTCCGTTCGGGTGATCGCCAACTACGCCGACGTTCTCGTCATTCGCCATCCGCGCGACGGCGCCGCGCGTCTCGCCGCCGAATACTCGCCGATCCCCGTTATCAACGGCGGCGACGGCGGCCACGAGCATCCGACGCAGACGCTGTGCGATCTCTTCACCCTTAAGAGAAAGAACAAGAGTCTGAAGAATCTGAAGGTCGCGATTTCCGGCGATCTGCGCGGCAGCCGCACGATCCATTCCTTCGTCTATGCGCTGGCGCGTTTCGGCGCCAATATCGAGCCGATGCCGGCCAAGGGCATGGAGTTGCCCGCGCACGTCGACCGGCGGCTGCGCGAGGAGTTTCATTGCAAGTTCGTGTCGAACGCCTCAATCGACGCGCTCTACGTGACGCCTGACGAGCCGCATCAGCAATCGCTGTTCTCTGGTCCCGAAATCGATCACGACATCAGCGTGATCGAACAGAAGGTCGATGCGGTGTACGTCACACGCTTTCAGAAAGAGCGCTGGGCGGAGAAGGACCAAGCCTATCCGAAGATCGACGCCAAATTCCTCGACGAGCCGAAATATTCCGACGCCAGCGTGCTGCACCCGCTGCCGCGCGTCGGCGAGCTCGACGCCGAGGTCGATTCCGACCGCCGCGCGGTCTATTTCCAGCAGGCGGCCTATGGCGTGCCGGTGCGCATGGCGCTGATCTCGCTGCTGCTCGGCCTGCACAAGAACGTCTCGCTGCACAAATTCGACGGCGGCTTCGAGAAACATCCGTTTCCGGTCTATGAGCAGCCGATCCATTCCGGCATTCGCTGTGCCAACGCCAACTGTATCGTGCACGAGCCGATGGAAGCCCAGTACGTACGCAACAAATTCTACATCGTGAGCACGGCCGCGCAGGACCGCGCGATGCTGCGCTGCATGTATTGCGAGACCGATATCGACAATTTCGTTGTCGCCGACGTCAAGAAAGGGCACTTCACCGCGGACACGACGCGGCTCCTGAAGGCGGAGCGGCCGAAGGATCTGGTCGTCTACAAGGACGAAGCGAAAGCGATCGAAGAGGGATTGCGACTGAAGGAGCCCTCTCCCCCGCCGCGCCGACACGCAGGATAGCGCGCCACACCGTCATCCTTCGAGGGCTGCCATGCAAGTCGGCTATAGCCGACTTGCGCAGTCAAATTGCCGATCTCGGGTAAACCGGAGATCGGTGGCAGCCACCTCAGGATGACGGGGCTTTCGGATTGCAAAATGTTGCGTCATCCTGAGGTGCGAGGGCGAAGCCCAAGCCTCGAAGGATGACGCAACGGCCATGCCTCTATCGCCCGAAATCATCGCAGCCCTCGCATCCGGCTATCTGCTCGGCTCGATTCCGTTCGGCTTGCTGCTGACCCGGCTCGGCGGCTACGGCGACGTGCGCGACATCGGTTCGGGCAATATCGGCGCCACCAATGTGCTGCGCACCGGCAGCAAGGCGCTCGCGGCCGCCACGCTCCTGCTCGACGCGCTGAAGGGAACCGCGGCCGTCCTCCTTGCCGCCTGGTTTGCCGGTCGCAACGCGGCGCTCGCCGCCGGCCTCGGCGCCTTTCTCGGTCACGCATTTCCCGTTTGGCTCCGTTTCAAGGGCGGCAAAGGGGTTGCGACCTATATCGGTGTGCTGCTCGGCATCGCTTGGCCTGTGGCCTTGGCCTTCATCGGGATCTGGGTCGCGATGGCCGCGATTTTCCGCATTTCGTCGCTTTCGGCGCTGGCCGCGAGCCTGGCCACGCCTTTGATACTGCTGGCGATGAGTATGCAGCTCGAAGCAGGCCTGTTCGCGATCCTCAGCCTGCTCCTCTGGTTCACCCATCGCACCAATATCGGCCGCCTTCTCACTGGCGCCGAACCGAAAATCGGCGCGCGCGGATGAGCGGGCGTCTCACCGACGAGCAGCGTACCGACTGGCTGCGTCTGATTCGCTCGGAGAACGTCGGCCCCCGCACCTTCCGCGCGCTATTGAACCAATATGGCGGCGCTGCCGCGGCGCTCGCGGCCCTGCCCGGCCTCGCCCGCTTCGGCGGCCGGGGCAGCCTGCGCATCCCCACCCGCGCCGAGGCCGAGACCGAGATTGCCGCCGCGGCCAAGATCGGTGTGCGTCTGGTGGCCCTCGGCGAGGCCGAATATCCCTCCCGCCTGCGCGAGATCGACGACGCGCCGCCGCTCCTGGCCATCCAGGGCAATGGCGCCGTGCTGGCCGAGCCCGCGGTGGCGATCGTCGGCGCGCGCAATGCGTCCGCCGCCGGCATGCGTTTCGCCGGCGAGCTGGCGCGCGGGCTAGGTGCTGCCGGTTTTGCCATCGTCTCCGGCCTCGCCCGCGGCATCGATTCGGCCGCACACCGCGCCAGCCTCTCGACCGGTACGATCGCGGTGCTCGCGGGCGGCCACGACAAGCCCTATCCCCCTGAACATGCTGAACTACTCGAGCAGATCGTCGCAACCGGAGCCGCCGTCGGCGAAATGCCGGTCGGCTGGGAGCCCCGTGCCCGTGATTTCCCGCGCCGCAACCGCCTGATCGCCGGAATTGCGCTCGGCGCCGTCATCGTCGAGGCCGCGGAGCGCTCGGGTTCGCTGATCACCGCGCGGCTTGCACTTGAACAGGGCCGCGAGGTGTTCGCCGTTCCGGGTTCCCCGCTCGACCCCCGCACGCAAGGAACCAACCGCCTGCTGAAGCAAGGGGCGACGCTGGTGACCTCGGTTGCCGACGTGATCGACATCCTGACCCCGATTCTGGGTCGGCCCATGCCGCCCATGCGCGAACCCGACCGGCCGGAGCCGGCCGATCAGGTGGGCGCCGACGACATGCTCCGCAAACGAGTGCTGGAACTGCTCGGGCCGACCCCGGTTGCCGTGGATGATCTCGTGCGCGAGGCGCGCGCACCCGCCGGTGCAGTGCAGATCGTGCTCTTGGAATTGGAGCTTGCCGGCCGGATCGAACGGCACGGCGGCGGGCTGGTCTCGTTGATTTGACGGGCCGTATCAGGCGTGCGGGCGCGGCTCTGGCCTTGATTTGAGCTCGGCTTCGGCCCGCACGAGGTCCAGAAGATAGGCGAGCTCCGGCATGCCGTGACGCTCCGCCATCTGCTTCAGCTGCCTTGCCAGGTCCGCCACGTAAATTGCCACCTGTTCGGGCTGAACTTGGCTATTTCCGTGCGCCTTTTCGGCCATATCCGGCCTGCCCGTTATGCCGCTGAAATGCCCGTCCGCATTGGACTTCGCGCTGGCCCACAACCCTAACGTACAGGTAGGATGATTGCAACTTTACCCGTATGGGTTGTAGCCAGATTGCAGGCATGTGAGCACCTGCCTCTAAGTGCCCGATTTGACTTGCTACCCCGTTCCGGCCTACCTCGCCCGCCCTATGCGGGGCCTCCGCGCAACTTTCTGATTCGGATAGGGAACGACAGCCCGACTAATGAACGTCGTCATCGTTGAATCGCCCTCCAAGGCGAAGACAATCCATAAGTATCTGGGGCCTGGCTATCAGGTGCTTGCCTCCTATGGCCATGTGCGGGACCTGCCGCCCAAGGATGGGTCGGTCGACCCGAACGACGATTTCCGCATGATCTGGCAGATCGACGGCAAGGCGCAGAAGCGCCTGGCCGAGATCGCCGATGCCGTCAAAGGCGCCGACAAGCTCATCCTGGCCACCGACCCGGACCGCGAGGGCGAAGCCATTTCCTGGCATGTCCTTGAGATTCTCAAGGAAAAGGGCGCCCTCAAGGACCAGAAGATCGAGCGGGTAGTCTTCAACGCGATCACCAAGAAGGACGTCATCGAGGCGATCCAGCACCCCCGCCAGATCGATGCGGCGCTGGTGGATGCCTACCGTGCCCGGCGCGCGCTGGATTTCCTGGTCGGCTTCACCCTCTCCCCGGTCCTGTGGCGGAAGCTGCCCGGCTCCCGCTCCGCCGGCCGGGTCCAGTCCGTGGCGCTTCGGCTGGTCTGCGACCGCGAGCGCGACATCGAAATATTCGTTCCGCAGGAATACTGGTCCATCGTGGCCCAGCTCGCGACCGTACGCGGCGACCCGTTTGAGGCCCGCCTCGTCGGCGCCGACGGCAAGAAGCTCCAGCGCCTCGACGTCGGGTCCAAAGCCCAAGCCGACGACCTCCGCCAGGCCCTCGAGACCGCAACCTTCAAGGTAGCCTCGGTCGAATCGAAGCCGACCAAGCGCCACCCGCTACCCGCCTTTCACCACCTCGACGCTCCAGCAGGAGGCCAGCCGCAAGCTCGGCTTCGCCCCGTCCATCACCATGCGTATCGCCCAGCGCCTCTATGAGGGCGCCGACATCGATGGCGAGACGGTGGGTCTCATCACCTATATGCGCACCGACGGCATCGAGCTCGCCGGCGAGGCCATCGCCCAGGCCCGCTCGGTGATCGCCAAGGATTACGGCCAGCAATATGTGTCGCCCTCCCCACGCGTCTACAAAAACAAATCCAAGCATGCGCAAGAGGCTCACGAAGCTATCCGCCCGACCGATCTCCATCGCCGCCCGCGCGACATCGCGCGCTATCTCGATGCCGACCAGGCGAAGCTCTATGAGCTGATCTGGCTGCGCACGCTCGCCTGCCAGATGGAGTCGGCCGAGCTCGAGCGCACCACGGCCGAGGTCGAGGCGCGTGCCGGCGCGCGCACGATCGACTTGCGCGCGACCGGTACGGTCATCAAATTCGACGGCTTCCTCACCCTCTATCAGGAAGGTCACGACGACGACGAGGAGGACGAGGAGAGCAAGCGCCTCCCCGAGATGAACGCAGGGGAGCCCGCCGAGCGCCGCGCTATCCTCTCCAGCCAGCATTTCACCGAGCCGCCGCCGCGCTTCTCCGAGGCGTCGCTGGTCAAGCGCATGGAAGAGCTCGGCATCGGCCGGCCCTCGACCTATGCCTCCGTGCTGCAGGTGCTGCGCGATCGCGGCTACGTCCGCCTCGACAAGAAGCGCCTCATCCCCGAGGACAAGGGCCGCGTGGTGATCGCCTTCCTCGAAGCGTTCTTCATGCGCTACGTGGAATACGATTTCACCGCCGATCTGGAAGAGAAGCTCGACAAGATTGCCAATGCCGAGATCGACTGGCGCGAGGTGCTGCGCGATTTCTGGCGCGATTTCATCGCCGCCGTCGATCAGATCAAGGACGTACGCCTCACGCAGGTGATCGACGCGCTCGACGAGATGCTCGCCGCGCACGTATTTCCACCTCGCGCGGATGGCGTCGACCCGCGCGTCTGCCCGCAGTGCGGCACCGGCCGGCTGAATCTGAAGATCGGCAGGTTCGGCGGTTTCGTCGGCTGCTCCAATTATCCGGAATGCCGCTACACGCGCCAACTGATGTCGCAGAACGGTGCCGGAGCCACCCGCGTGTTGGGCAAGGACCCGGTGACCGGACTTGAGGTGACGCAGCGCGACGGCCGCTTCGGCCCCTACGTCCAGCTCGGCGAGAACGGCGAAAAAGACAAAAAAGACAAAAAAGACAAAAAAGACGAGAAGCCGAAACGCGCCGGTCTGCCCAAGGACACCGAGCCGGCCTCCGTCGATCTCGAACAGGCGCTCAAACTCCTGGCGCTGCCGCGCGAGATCGGACTGCATCCGGAGACCCGCGAACCGATCATGGCCGGCATCGGCCGCTTCGGCACCTATGTGAAGCACAACGGCAACTATGCCAATCTAGAACCCGGCGACGACGTCCTCGTCATCGGCCTCAACCGCGCGATGACCTTGCTCGCCGAAAAAGCCGCGCGCGGACCCGGCCGTGGCCGCGGCCGCCCCACCGGCAGGCCGCTTGGCGACCATCCGACGTTCGGCGGCCCCGTTAGCCAGCACGAAGGCCGCTTCGGGCCTTATGTCTCGCACGGCAAGGTCAACGCCACGATCCCGGTGACCTCCGATCCCGCCAACGTCACGCTAGAGGAAGCCGTCGAGCTGATCGCCGCGCGCGCCGAGAAGCTGGGCACGAAGCCGCCGAAAAAGGCGAAAGCGCCTAAGGCAGCCACGAAGACCACGGCGAAAAAGCCCGCCAAGCGCTCGAAGAAAAAGCCGGACGCCAAGGAAGCTGCTTAGGATCAGGCGCCATCCACCGACCGTCGGCGCGAACATCGACGAAACGCCGCGGCTTCGCTAGCGTCGGATCGCCGCCGGAAATTTTCCTTTGCCCAAGCGCCGCAAGCAACCGAGAGTCCCCGTCAAGCCGCCGACGCGCGAGGAACTCGTCGCCTTCGTCGCCCAGCGCGGCGGCGACGTGTCCAAGCGCGAGATCGTGCGTGCCTTTCGCCTCGACGCCGCGGGCAAGGCGGAGCTGAAGGAAATGCTTCGCGATCTGCGTGACGGCGGCCAGCTCCAGCGCCGCCATCGCCGCCTGAACGTGCGGGGTCACCTTCCCTCCGTCGTGGTCGCGGAAATCTCCAGCCGCGACAAAGACGGCGAGCTGATCGCCGAGCCGGTCGAATGGGACGAGGCTGAGCACGGCACGCCGCCAAGGATCCGCCTCGTGTTCGGCAGGAACTCGCACGGCCCCGCGCCGGGCATCGGCGATCGCGTGCTGGTGCGCACCGAGCGCAGCGATGCCGAAGACACCGCCCACTATTCCGGCCGCGTGATGAAGCTTCTGGAGCGGGCGCGGGCGCAGATGCTCGGCATTTTCCGCGCGTTGCCCAATGGCGGCGGCCGGCTCGTGCCAGTCGACAAGAAGAGCCAGGGCCGTGAAGTCACGATCCCGCCCGGCGCCACCGCAGGCGCCGAGGACGGCGATCTCGTTTCCGTCGATCTGATGAAAAGCCGCGTCTATGGCCTTGCGCAGGCGCGCGTGCGCGAGCGGCTCGGTTCGATCAAGTCCGAGCGTGCCGTTAGCCTGATCGCGATCCACGCTCACGGTATCCCGAATCTTTTCAGAAACGACGCGGTCGCCGAGGCCGAGGCCGCTCGCCCCGCCCCGCTCGAAGGCCGCGAGGACTGGCGCGCGCTGCCGCTCCTCACCATCGATCCGCCCGACGCCAAGGACCATGACGACGCGGTGCACGCGGAGCCCGACGCGGACCTGGCCAATTTCGGCGGGCACCTGCTCACCGTGGCGATTGCCGACGTCGCGCACTATGTGCGGCCCGGCTCGCCGCTCGATCGCGAGGCATTGGAGCGCGGCAACTCGGTCTATTTCCCCGACCGCGTCGTGCCCATGCTACCCGAGCGCATTTCGAACGACCTTTGCTCGCTCAAACCAAACGAGGATCGCCCCGCGCTCGCCGTGCGCATGACCATCGGCGCCGACGGCAGAAAGCGCCGCCACTCGTTCCATCGCGTGATGATGCGCTCGCACGCGCGGCTGGCCTATGCGCAGGCCCAGGCCGCGATTGACGGCCGCCCCGACGACGTGACCGCCCCGCTGCTCGATCGCGCGCTGAAGCCGCTCTATAGCGCCTATCGCGCTCTCGCCAATGCGCGCGACGCACGCGAGCCGCTGGCGCTTGATATTCCCGAGCGCAAACTCCTGCTCAAGCCCGACGGCACGCTCGATCGCGTGATGAACCCCGAGCGGCTCGACGCGCATAAGCTGATCGAGGAATTCATGATCCTCGCCAATGTCGCGGCTGCCGAGACTTGCGAGCAGCTGCGCGTCCCGCTCATCTATCGCGTGCATGACCAGCCGACGCTCGACAAGGTCACTGCGTTGCGCGAGTTTCTTGCCACCCTCGACATCAAGTTCGCGAAATCCGATCAACTCCGGCCCTTACACTTCAATCAAGTGCTCGCGCGCGTGAAGGGCTCGGACATCGAGAAACTCACGCACGAAGTCGTGCTGCGAACCCAGGCGCAGGCGGAATACTCGGCGCAAAACTACGGCCACTTCGGCTTGCAGCTCCACCGCTACGCGCATTTCACCAGCCCGATCCGCCGCTATGCCGATCTCGTCGTGCACCGCGCGCTGATCCGCGGCGCTAGACTCGGCGCCGGCGCGCTCCCCGACACGATGCCGGAAGCGCTCGCCGAGGTCGCGGCCCGCATATCCGCCGCCGAGCGCCGCGCCATGGCCGCCGAGCGCGACACGGCGGACCGGCTAATCGCGCATTTCCTCGCCGACCGGGTCGGCGCCACCTTCCACGGACACGTCACCGGGGTCACGCGCGCGGGCCTGTTCGTGCGGCTCGACGACACCGGCGCCGACGGTCTCATTCCGATGCGCTCGCTCGGCGCCGATTTCTTCCGCCACGACGAGGCGCATCGCGCCTTGATTGGCGAGCGCACCGGCGAAACGCATCGTCTCGGCGACCGCGTGGAGGTGAAGCTGGTGGAGGCTATCCCGGTCGCCGGCGCCTTGCGCTTCGAGTTGCTGAGTGAAGGCCGCTATGATCTGAAGCTGAAGCGCGGACGGGGCGAGCGGCGCCCGGAGCGGCGCGATTTCCGCGGCCGCCACCAGCACCAGGGCAAACGATGAACGAGTACGCCGAGCATCTCACCCGGATCGAGCGAATCGAGGACGGAGACGGATATGGCTCCGGCCGCACGGCCCGTCCGCAGGATGCGGCAACGCTGGTGCTGGTGGACCGCTCCGGCGCCGAGCCGCGAGTGCTCCTGGGCCGCCGCCATGAACGCCATGTCTTCTTGCCCAACCGTTTCGTCTTTCCCGGCGGCCGCGTCGATGCCGCCGACTCGCGCATGCCGATCGCCGCCCCGCTCGATGCCGCGAGCGAGCGCCGCCTGATGGAGCGCGTACGGCGCCCGACCCGTTCGCGCGCGCGCGCTTTGGCGCTCACCGCGATCCGCGAGACGATGGAGGAGACCGGACTGCTCTTGGGCAGGAAATTCGGCGGCGCGCTCACCGCGCCCTCGCCTACCTGGAGTCCGTTTGCAGAAGCCGGGGTCGCTCCCGATCTTTCCGCGCTCGAATTCGTATTCCGCGCCATCACCCCGCCCAAGCGCCCGCGCCGCTTCGACACGCGCTTTTTTCTCGCCGAGCGCAGCGCCGTCGGCGCCGAATTGAAGGGCGCCGTCGGCCCCGAATCCGAGTTCGTCGAGCTGAAATGGCTCACCTTTGCCGAGGCCGAGAAGGAGAACCTGCCCTCGATCACCAAGGTGGTGCTGGCCGAGACCGCCGCGCGCGTCGCCCTCGGAACTGCGCGGTCCGCCGTGCCCTTCTACTATTGGAAGTCCGGCCGCTTCTTCCGCGAAGAAATCGACTAGGGCCCGCATCCAAACCGGCCCGCCGATTGTAAATGCATTGCGGGTGCGGCAGATTCCGCACGGGGGAAACGATGCTCAGCCTGGGCTGGATCGCGCTCTATGCCGCCGCGCTCTATGTCGCGGTCGGCTTCGTCGTTGCCCTCGCTTTCCTGACTTACGGCGTCACCAGGGCGCTGCCCGAGCCGATCCCGGTTTCCGCAGGCGCGCGTATCCTGTTCTTTCCCGCATCCATCGTCCTGTGGCCGCTGGTGCTGCAGCGCTGGCTCAAGGCGAAGGTCCACGAATGAGACGGCCGCACCGCAAGGCCCATCGTTTTATCTGGCCCCTGCTCGCGCTCGTAGTCGCGTTCGGCTTCGTCATGGCGCTCGTGCTCCGCGCGCCGGCCGAACCGCTCGCGCCGCCGCCCACGGAGACACGCCGATGAGCGGCTATGTCGCGGTCCAGTGGAGCCGCACCAAATACGTCTACGACGCCTGGCTGATCGGAGGCGTCGTCCTCTACATCGCCGGCTTCATGCTGATCGAAGGCTCGCTGCATCCGCCGAAGAACCAGGCGGAATGGGTCGACCTGCGCATCCGCGCTTTCGGCACCTGCGCGTTCCTGATGCTCTCGATTATCCTGTGCATCGGCCCGCTCGCGCGCTTGAATCCGCGCTTCCTGCCGTTGCTCTATAACCGGCGCCACTTCGGCGTGCTGATGTTCCTGGTCGCCTGCGTGCACGCCTGGTCCATGGTCGAGTGGTTCATCGTGCTCGGCGTGTTGCCGAGTCTCGTGGACGAGCTGACCAATTGGCCGAACTATCTCAAGTTCATCGGCTTCCCATTCAAGACCCTTGGCCTGCTCGCGCTCTTCATCTTCCTGCTGATGGCCTCCACCAGCCACGACTATTGGCTCGCGGTGCTGAAGCCGCCGGTGTGGAAGGCGATCCACATGGCGGTCTATGTGGCTTACGGCCTCGTGGTCATCCACGTGGCGCTCGGCGCCATGCAAACCAATCGCGGGCTCGGCATTCCCATCATGCTCGTCGCGTCGCTCATGGTCGTTTCGACGTTGCACCTGCTTGCCGCCTTGCGTGGACGCGCGATCGACCGCGGTATTGCGCCTAGCGCTGAAGGCTGGATCCCGGTCGGGCCACCGCTCTCGATCCGCGACAAGTGCGCGAAGATCGTGGCCGCGCCGGGCGGCGAGCGCATCGCCATCTTCCGCGACGGCGACCAGGTCGGTGCGCTGAGCAATGTCTGCGCCCACCAGAACGGGCCGATCGGCGAAGGCAAGATCATCGACGGGCTGATCACCTGCCCGTGGCACGGCTATCAATATCAATTGAAGAACGGCTGCGCGCCGCCGCCGTTCACCGAGCAAGTCGCCACCTACCGGGTGCGGCTGAAGAACGGTATCGTCGAGGTCGACCCGCGCCCGCTCGCGCCGGGCACCGCCGCCTCGATCAAGGTCCCACTGAACGCCTAGGAGATCGCCATGGCTCGCGAACCGGAATGGATCGACGTCGGCGCGGCCGATGAGCTTTCGAAGCTCCCGCTGCAGGAAGTCACCGCCAAGCACGCCCATTTCGCGCTCTCGTTCAAGGACGGGAAATTCGGCGCCATATCGAACGTTTGCAATCACGCCACCGGCCCGCTCGGCAAAGGCCACGTCGATGGCGAGTTCGTGGTGTGCCCCTGGCACGCCTACAAGTTCAACCGCTGCACCGGCGAAGGCGAGCCGGGCTACGAAGCCGACCGCGTGCCCTCTTTTCCGGTCAAGGCCGAGAAGGGCCGCGTCCTCATCGACCTCGCCAACCCGACCAAACGCGGCCGCATCCCGCACGAGCCCGATGCGCTGTTGCGCGACATCGCGCGCGCGCCGGGCCCGCTGCGCGTCGCCGGCATTTCCACCACGGTCATGAACAACAACATTCCGCGCTTTTCCGGCTCCGATCATCTGCTCGTTCAATCGCTGGAGGCAGCCAAAGAGCAAGGCGCCGAGACCAAGCTGATCCGTCTCAACGATCTCAAGTTTCGCAACTGCGAGGGCTATTATTCGAAGGCCGCGCGCGCCTGCACCTGGCCCTGCTCGATCACGCAGATGGACGACAAGGACGAGATGCGCGAGGTCTACGAAGCGCTCGTGTTCTGGGCCGACGCCGTGATCGTCGCCTCGCCGATCCGCTGGGGCGCGGCTTCCTCGCTTTATTTCAAGATGACCGAGCGGCTGAACTGCGTGCAAAACTCGATCACCATTCACAACCGCGTGCTGATCCGTAACAAGGTCGCCGGCTTCATCATCGTCGGCGGCCAGGACAACATCCAGGCCGTGGCCGGCCAGATGCTCGGCTTCTTCGCCGAGCTCGGCTTCATCTTCCCGCAGTTTCCCTATATCGCGCACTCGCGCGGCTGGTCGCACGAGGACATGGAGAACAACGTCGAGATCGTGAAGAACTCGAAGGAGCTCGCCGAGGGCGCGCACGAATTGACCAAGCGCTGCCTCGAGCTCGCCGGCACGCTCATCACCTCCGACGCGCCGCAGACCATCGAACGCGGCGGGAGAAAAGCCAATCCCGTTTGAGTTTCAATGATGCCCCCGGCAAACGGAAAAGCCGCGCGTCGGCTTGAAACTTTCAAGCGGCTGCTCGCCCATTTCCACGAGTTGCTTTCGCTCGATTTCGGCTTCGTGCTGTGGGACGGCTCCACCGTCCCTGCCGGCCTCAAGTCGCGTGCGCTCTCCATTGTCATCGCCGACGAGGGCGTCGTCGCGGCGCTGCTGCGGCGGCCGAACCTCGACACCTTCCTCAATCTCTGGGTCGCCGCGCGTATCGATCTCCAGAACGGCACGGTGTTCGACCTGTTCGAGCGCCGGCCAACGATGCGCACCAGGGAGATCAGGAGAGGCCTGAACAAGAAGCTGGTGCTGGCGACGGCGATGAAGTTTCTGTTCGTGCCGCGCGGCGGGCCGTGGCCGCTCGAGAACATCCGCGGCCACGAGGCGCGCATGGACGGAAGCGAAGCCGCCAACAAGGAAAACGTCCACTACCACTACGACCTGTCCAACGCCTTCTACGCGCTCTTTCTCGATCCGGAGATGGTCTATACCTGCGCCTATTTCAAGGACTGGAACAACGACATCGCCACCGCGCAGCGCGACAAGCTCGACATGATCTGCCGCAAGCTCCGCTTGCGGCCCGGCGAGCGCCTGCTCGACATCGGCTGCGGCTGGGGCGCGCTCGTGTGTCACGCCGCCAAGCACTATGGCGTTCACGCCGTCGGCGTGACGCTGGCCAAGGAGCAGTTCGCCTATGCGAAGAAGAAAATCGCGCGGCTCGGGCTCAAGGACCGGGTGACCATCCAATTGCGCGATTATTCGCTGGTCAAGGGCAAGTTCGACAAGATCGCTTCGATCGGCATGTTCGAGCAGGTCGGCGTCGCCAATTATCCCGCCTACTTCCAGACCGTCCACAATATGCTGAAGCCGGGCGGGCTCTATCTCCATCATTCGATCGCGCTGCGCTCGGGGGAATACGAGCGCCTGAAAAAGAAGAAAACCCAGGCGGCGATCGCGGCGGTGCGCTACATTTTTCCGGGCGGCGAGCTCGACCATCTCGGCATGTCGATCGCCAATCTCGAGCGCTACGGCTTCGAGGTGCGCGACGTCGAGGCCTGGCGCGAGCATTACGCGCGCACCACCCGGCTGTGGCACGACCGCTTGTCGGCCAACCGCGCGGCGGCCGAGCGCGAGGTCGGCAGCGCGAAGACCCGGCTGTGGATCCTCTATCTCGGATTCTCCTCGATCGCTTTCGCGCGCGGCACCTACGGCATTTTCCAGACGCTCGCCTGGAAACGCATACGCAAGCCCTCCGGCCTGCCGCCCTCGCGCAAGTATCTCTATCGCTGACATTCTGATTTCAAACGGCACTCGCAAGTCGGATATATCCGACTTGCGCACGTACAAAGTCGTTCTCGCGAGCGGAATCCGCTCCGAGGCTTGGATACGCTTCCCCTCCTGCACAAGAAGGGGGATGGAGCGCCGCTTGGCGCTGCATCTGTTTGCGCGCCTTGTGAGAGGCGCGCGGTGCCCGGAATCCGCCGGGCACTCGCCTTACGGCGCTCCACCGCGGCACTCGCCAGTTCCCGAAGGACCTGGCTCAACCCCGGGCCGCGCTTCCTGGGACGCGGGCCTTGCGGCCCTGTCCCAGTCCAGCGAGCTCCTCGCAGGGCGGTCCTAGTGCCGCCCGGGCGGAGCCCCGGAGCCGCCCGAGTGCGTGCTTACGAGGCACGCCCGCGGGAACCACTCCCCGCTCCGCCAGCTAGACGTCCCTAGAAGACGCCCCAGATGAGCGGGGATATCTGGATTAAATTCCTAGAATGAGGCAGCAATAGGGCCATCCATGTTTAAGTGAGATCAGGCGCCTCAAGTGCGCTCGACCTTCCTTGACTTTCCCCACCCAATCCGCTTGCCTCCCGCCGAACCGAGGATTCCGCACATGGCCAAGGCCGTAACACTGAAAATCAAGCTGGTGTCGAGCGCCGGCACCGGCTTCTATTACGTGACCAAGAAGAACTCGCGCACGATGACCGAGAAAATGTCGAAGAATAAATACGACCCGATCGCGCGCAAGCACGTCGTCTTCAAGGAACAGAAGATCAAGTAACGCGGCGCGCATTGCTTTCCTTCGATCAGGCGCGGCGCTCCAGCCGGCCATTCCGGCGCCGCGGGACCGAATCGTCATCGGATGAGGAGCGAACCAGCGGTCACCGGTGACGAAAAGGGCGCCCGCGAAGGCGCCCTTTCTCGTTTCCGTGGTCGCAGGAGAAATTTGGTGGCCGGCGGTGAACGGTTCGGGGAGGCCACCCTTGCCACCACCGCCGGCCGACCCTACGGACCCAGGAGATGCGGCGGACCTGAGCATTCCGCAGGGTTAGTTTGGAGAGCCGAAAGCGCGCCGCGCGCGTTCAGCCCGGCGGCTAAAAATTATCCGAACGCATTAGGGAAAGAAATGACCTGGGGCCCGCTGTACCCTGTTTCCTGCCCGGTACTGTGAAAGTTTAACCTTACCGCCGCGCTGGAACGCGCGGGTTTTCAGGCCGCGTCGGCCACTACCCGGTTACGGCCGTCGCGCTTGGCCCGGTACAGCGCCTCGTCGGCGCGCTTGAGAATCGCGGTCGCGTCCTCGTTCGGGCTGGTGCAGGCCGCGATCCCGATCGAGATCGTGACCTCGATCGAGCGCTCCCCGCGCTGCACTGGAAATGGATCGCCGGCGATCTTCCTGCGGATGCGCTCGGCCACCGCGGTCGCCACCGAAAGATCCGTCTCCGACATGACCACGACGAATTCCTCGCCGCCGTAACGGCAGGCCAGATCGATGCCGCGCACGCAGGTGCGCATGCGGTCGGCGAACTCGCGCAACACATCGTCGCCGGCTTCGTGGCCGTAGCGGTCGTTGACCGACTTGAAATAGTCGATGTCGATGATCAGCACCGAGAGCGATTTGCCGCGGCCGACCGATTTTTCGACCAGCGTGCCGAGATGCCGTTCCATGTAGCGCCGGTTGAACAGGCCGGTGAGCGGATCGGTGACCGCCATTTCCATCGACTGCTGCAGGTTGTCGCGCAGCTGCTCGGTGTAGCGCCGGCGGCGCACCTGAGTGCGCACGCGCGCCAGCAATTCGTTCCGGTCGATCGGGCGCACGATATAGTCGTTGGCCCCGAGATCGAGGCCGCGCAGCAGGCGCGCCCCCTCCTCCGGCTCGGTGATCAGCAGAATCGGCAAATGCCGCGTGCGCTCGACCGTGCGCACCTGGCCCACCAGCCGCAGCGCGTCATAGCCCTTGAGCTCCAGGCTCACCATCAGGAGGTCGAAATTTCCTTCCGCGAGCCGAAACAGCGCCTGCTGCGGATCGGTCTCGACCTCGACCTTGTGCTCGGCGGCAAGCGCGGTGGCGATGCGCTCGCGCGACGACGCGCGGTCGTCGACCACCAGCACATTGCCCGAAATGCGGACATCGGCCGCGGCGTCCGCCAGCGCGGCGATTCCGATGTCGCGCGAGGTCGCCGCGCGCATCCGCAGCTCGTCGATCACCATCTTGAGGCGCACCAGCGAGCGCACGCGCGTGATCAGCGCGAGATCGTTCACCGGCTTGGTCAGAAAATCGTCGGCGCCGGCTTCCAGCCCCTTCACGCGGTCGGAAGGCTGGTCGAGCGCGGTCACCATGACGATCGGGATGTGGTGGGTCGCGGGGTTCTTCTTGAGCCGGCGGGCGACCTCGAAGCCGTCCATGCCCGGCATCATCACGTCGAGCAGAACGATATCGCACTGGCCGAGCTCGCAGATTTCGAGCGCATCGCGGCCGTTATTGGCGGTCAGCACCTCGAAATATTCGGCGTTGAGCCGCACCTCCAGCAGCTTGAGGTTGGCCGGAACGTCGTCGACCACGAGAATGCGCGCGCTCATTCAATCGTCTTTCGTGAAATGACGGATGGTCTCGATGAATTTCGCGACCGAAATGGGCTTCGAGAGATAGGCTTCGCAGCCGCCGGCGCGGATGCGCTCCTCGTCGCCCTTCATGGCGAATGCGGTGACCGCGACCACGGGAATCGACTTCAGTTCGTCGTCCTCCTTCAGCCACTTGGTGACTTCCAGGCCGGAAACCTCCGGCAGCTGGATATCCATGAGAATCAGGTCCGGCTTGTGCTTGCGCGCCAGGTCCAGCGCCTCGATGCCGTTGCGGGTTTCGATCGTGTTGTAGCCGTGCGCTTCCAACAGGTCGCGGAAGAGCTTCATATTGAGCTCGTTGTCCTCCACGATCAGCACGGTCTTGGGCATTGGCCGACCCCCGTCCCCGGCGGCGTGCGCGAAAGTGCCGTGGCCTTTCGGCCGCGGTCGGGTTCGGGCATGCTGTTGCCAACGCTACGTCGCAATCGTTACTGAATTGCAAATGCCGCCGCACAAACCGAGTAAACATGCGCCTTCGCGCGAGATGGCGGAGGCTGTCGCGGCTCAGGCATTGGGCTTTCTCGCCGCCGAGCCCGAACGAATCGCCCGCTTTCTGTCGCTTACGGGTCTCACGCCGCAAACCTTGCGCGAGGCCGCGCGCGAGCCCGGATTTCTTCCGTCCGTGCTCGACTTCCTCCTCAACGACGAGGCGCTCGCCGTTGCTTTCGCGGCACAATCCGGCCTCGAGCCCGAGACACTCGCCAAGGCGCGGCTCGTGTTCGCGGACGACCCGCGGGATTGAAGCTGTCAGCGCTTGCAGGGCGTGGACTTCAGGAACTCGATGGTTTTCAGCTCCCCGCGCATGGCGAAGGTGCCGTAGTCGAGCCGCAGCGCGCGGCTGACCCCATTCTCGTAAAGCTCGAAGCCGAGCACATAGGTGGGCGTGCGTTCGCCGGTGCCGGGCTCGAAATAGCTGATCGTCACCGGATAGCGCTTGAGCGAGCCGAGTTCGGGCCGCCGCGACGCCTCCTCGAGGTCCTTGTCGCCCACCACCACCGCGCCGAGCACGCTGAGCGTGTCATAGATGCGCTTGCCGTCGGGCGAGCCGTCGAAAACCTTGGCCTCGAGCGTCCGCTCGCCCGCCGCCGCCGCCGCAATGAGCTTGCGGATATGCTCGGTGGGCAGGAGGATCCTGCCCTGCAAGGTCAGCCGCTCGCTTTTGGGCTTGGTGAGCCGCACCGCGAGACCGTCCCTGCCCGCCCGGTCGAGCGTGCCGTCGACCTCCTCGCGAATCGCCTGATCGAGATAATTCTGCGTCTTGAAGCGATAGGATTTCGCGTCGCCGTCCTCCCAGGTGATGCTGCGCAAGTCGCTGACCGTGCGCTTGCCCTCGCCGCTATTGAGTTCGGTGACCTGCCGCAGCGTGATCGCCCAGCCGGTGCAGGCGCTGCCGGTGACCTCGTAGACGATGCGGCCGCGCGCGCCGTCCACCTTCATGCCCGACTTGCTGGGATCGAGCACCAGCTCGTAGAACGCGCGGTGGGCCGCGAGCGGCACCGATTGGGCGAACGCACCGGCGGCGCCGAGCACGAGCAACGCCATTGCCGGCAGCGCGACTAAGAGTTTCGCCCTGAAAATGCGCATCGCGATTCCTCCGCCGTCACTCTAGGTCGCCCGCATCGGCACGACAATCGCCGCGCCTTGCACGGATTCGCTTGATCGTCCAAGAGTGGGGCGTAAACGTGAAGCCGGAGGGATGGATGGCCGGATCGGTCGAGAAAAAGCTTCAAGAGCTCGGAATTGTGCTCCCGACCCCGCCGGCGCCGCTCGCCAACTACGTGCCGGCGGTGCGCACCGGCAACCTTCTGTTCCTTTCGGGTCAGGTTTCCGCTTTGGCAGGCGGCGAGGCCATCAAGGGCAAGCTCGGCGCCGAGGTGGACCTTGCCAAAGGCCAGGCCGCCGCGCGCCTCTGCGCCATCAATCTGCTCGCCCAAGCCAAGGCCGCGCTCGGCGATCTCGACAAGATCGTGCGCTGTGTCCGCCTCGGCGGCTTCGTCAATGCGCTGCCCACCTTCGCGCAATTGCCGCAGGTGGTGAACGGCGCCTCCGACCTGATCGTGGCCGTGCTCGGCGATGCCGGCCGCCATAGCCGCTATGCCGTCGGCGTCGCCGAACTGCCCAACGATGCGGCGGTCGAGGTCGAAGCCATATTCGAGGTCGCCTGAGTGGCCGGACTCGATTGGCTGACCGCGCGGCCCATCGCCCACCGTGCATTGCACGGCGGCGCGCTGGTCGAGAACACGCTCGGTGCCGCCGCTGCCGCCGTGGCCGCCAATTACGGCATCGAGACCGACCTGCAGCTTTCCGCCGACGGCGAAGTGATCGTGTTCCATGACGACACGCTCGATCGGCTCACGACGGCCAGCGGGCCGATGAACGCGAAGACCTCGACTGAGCTAAAAAAGATCACTTTCAAGGACTCCGGCGAGCGCATTCCCACGCTGGGCGAGCTGCTCGCGCTCGTTGCCGGTCGCACGCCCCTGGTGCTCGAGCTGAAAAGCGCCTGGGACGGCGACGAGAAGCTTGTCACGCGCGTTGCCACGGAGCTCTTGAGCTACGCCGGCCCGGTCGCCGCCATGTCGTTCGATCCGCGCATGGTCGAGGCACTACGCAAGCACGCGCCAGGCCTGCCGCGCGGCATCGTGGCCGAGCGCTATTACCGCGCCGAGCACTGGGACAAGATGCCGTGGCAGCGCAAATTCACGCTCGGCAATCTTCTGCATTTCCTTTCCACGCGGCCGCACTTCGTGGCGTACCGCGTGCAGGACCTGCCCGCGATCGCGCCCCTCTTGGCGCGCCACGCGCTCGGCATGCCGCTGCTGACCTGGACGGTGCGCACCGAGGCCGAGCGCAAACGCGCCCGCTTCTGGGCGAACCAGATGATTTTCGAGGGCTTCCGGCCCTGATTTCGCCGGGCTCCGCCTCTGCCATAATGACCCCATGAGCGAGAAACTGAGCGTGCGCGTCGAGTCTTCGATCGCGGCGATCCCGGCCGCGACCTGGGACGCGTGCGCCTACGGCGCGCCGCTCGAAGCCGGGTCAGAAAACTCCGCGAAGCGACTCCGCGGAAGCAAGAATCGCGGCAAACCGGAATCGGAATCTGAAGTCCTTGAATCGAAATCTGAAGAACCGGCGCTAAGTGAACCTGTGCCGGATCGGCACAATCCGTTCGTTTCGCACGCGTTTTTGTCCTCGCTCGAAGAGTCGGGCTGCGTTTCCGTCCGCTCCGGGTGGGCGCCGCAGCATCTCCTGGTCGAGAACGAGACCGGCGCGGTGCTGGCCGCCATGCCCTGCTATCTGAAAAATCATTCGCGCGGCGAATACGTGTTCGATCACGGCTGGGCCGAGGCGTTCGAGCAGGCCGGCGGCCGCTACTACCCGAAACTTCAGGTCTCGATTCCCTTCACGCCGGTCACTGGACCTCGCCTGCTGGTCCGGCCGGGGCCGAAAATGGAATCTGCGCGCGAAGCGCTGGTCGCCGGCGCGCTCCAGTTGTGCAAACGCCGCGAGGCATCGTCGCTGCACATCACCTTCGCCACCGAATCGGACTGGAAATATCTCACCAAGCTCGGCCTGCTCGCCCGCAACGATTGCCAATTCCACTGGTTCAACGACGGCTACACCAGCTTCGAGGATTTCCTCGCCGCCCTCTCCTCCCGGAAGCGAAAAATCCTCAAGCGCGAGCGCCGCGAGGCGGCCGAAGGCGTCGAGATTGTCCGCCTCAGCGGCAAGGAGCTGACCGAGTCCGCGTGGGACGCGTTCTTCGCCTTCTACATGGACACCGGCTCCCGCAAATGGGGGCAGCCCGTATCTGAACCGCGCCTTCTTTTCGATTGTCTCCGACAAGATGGCCGACCAGATCGTGCTCGTGCTGGCCAAGCGCGACGGCCGCTACGTCGCCGGCGCTCTGAATTTCCTGGGCGAGAACACCATCTATGGCCGCTATTGGGGCACGACCGAGAGCCGGCCCTTCCTGCATTTCGAGGTTTGCTACTACCAGGCCATCGAACACGCGATCGAGCACAGGCTCGCCCGCGTCGAGGCCGGCGCCCAGGGACCGCACAAGCTCGCCCGCGGCTATATGCCGGTGACCACCTATTCCGCTCACTGGATTGCCGATCCGGGCCTGCGCCGCGCGGTCGCCGACTATCTCGTGCGCGAACGCGCCCATGTAGCGTCCGAGAGCGAGGAGCTTGCGGCGCTCGGCCCGTTCCGCAAGGATGCCGCCATCTGACGGGAGGGGGCCATGGCTGCGTACGACAGCAACAATTTATTCGCCAAAATCCTGCGCGGCGACCTTCCCGCCTACAAGGTCTATGAGGACGACAAGGCGCTGGCGTTTCTCGACATCATGCCGCGCGCGCCGGGCCACACGCTGGTGCTGCCGAAGAGCGCCGCGCGCAATCTCATGGACGTGGCACCCGCCGATCTCGCCCACGTGCATGAAGTCGCGCAGAAAGTCGCCAAGGCCGCGATGCAGGTGTTCGGCGCCGACGGCATCACCGTGCAGCAGTTCAACGAGAAAGCCGGCGGCCAGGTGGTGTTCCACCTCCACGTCCACGTGATCCCGCGCAAGGAAGGCGTCGCGCTGAAGCCGCCCGCGAGCGAGAAGGCCGCGCCCGAAGTGTTGGCCGAGCACGCCGAGAAACTGAAGGCGGCGATCGCAAGCACTTGACTTGGTCATTCCGGGGCCGAGCCCGGTGACTCGCGAGGAGCCCGGAATCCATAACCACGAACGGCGGATATGGATTCCGGGCCCGCCGCACCCAAGTCGGCTGTAGCCGACTTGGGTATTGAATCATGCCGATCTCGGGTAAACCCGAGATCGGTGCGGCGTCCCGGAATGACGAGAAAAACCCTATGACTCCGGCCACCATCGAGAAATTTCTTCTTTCGCTGCCCGGCGCCAAGCTCTCCGTTCAGTGGGGCGGCGAGCGCGTATTCAAAGTCGGCGGCAAGATGTTCGCGTGGATGGCCCCGCGCGGCGAAAAGCCCCAGCGCATATCGTTCAAGACGAGCGACGACAGCTTTCACATTCTCACGCAAGCCGAGGGCATCAGGCCGTCGCCCTATCTCGCCCGCGCCCATTGGGTGAAGGTCGCGCCGCTCAACTCGCTGAAGCCTGCCGAGTTCAGGGCCTATCTTGCCCGCGCCCACGCGCTCATCGTGTCCAAGCTCTCGCAGAAGAAACAGGTTGAGCTCAGTGCGCCGCGTACCACCAAGCGCCGGCGATCAGCACCGCCTCGCCGGCGATAACCGCGAGCAGCAGCGACCGGCGAACGAAAAAGAAGAAACCGAGCCCGACCGCGACCGCCGAGAGCCGCACCCCGAGCGGCACCGTGACGAGATCGCCGCCCGGAATCAGCACCAGCCGCGCCACCACTGCGGCGACGATCGCGGTGGCCACCGCGCGCACATAGATCAGCCACTCGCTCTCCTCGTCGAGATTGCGCGCCAGCACGACCGCGAGCGAGCGCCAGATTTCGGTCGGCAAGAACCCGGCGAGCACCACGAGCAAATAGGGCCACAGCGCCCCGTCGAACAGCGCGCTCATTTCCGCCTCCGCTTGCGCAAGCGATGGATTGCCCAAGCCGCCGTGCCGCCGGCGAGCCCGGTCCATAACAGGTCGAGCGTGCCGCCATAGACCGCGAACAGCGGCGCCAGCGCGAGCCCAAAAATCAGCGAGAGCACGTCCACCATGTCGCGCGAGTTTCGCGCGAGCGCCAGCAGGAACGAGATCGGCGTCAGGAACAGGAGCCCGAGCGCGAGCGGCCGCGGCAAAAATCCGGCGAGCGCGAACCCGGCTATTGTCGCGATCAGCCCGCCGGTGACGAACGTGGCGACAAAACCGAAGAAGAACGGGAGTCGTGCCTCGGCCTTCAAGGGCGGCAGCAACCGCATGCCCTCGACCCAAGCGCCGATGGCGATGAAATGTGCGGCGAAGAACTGCGCCGCGATTCCGCGCTTCGAGCGCAGAAACGGCAGGATCGAAACCACCAGCGGCAACAGCCGCGCCGAGGAGAGCCCGACCGCGAGCGCGATCGCCGCCGCCGGAGTGCCGGCCCCATAGCCCTCGATCAGCAGCACCTGCGCCGGTATCGCCCAGATCAGGATCGTCGAGAGCAGCGCCGCGCCGAGCGGAAAATTCGCGTCGTGCACCAGCCCGCCGAATCCGACGAACGTCGCCCACAGCACATAGCCCTGTTGCGAGCGGATGCCCGCGCGCATGCCCTGGGCGATCCAGTGGCGGTCGCCGGGCGGCGGGACGTGTTCTTTGGATGGGTTGGGGCGGATCACTGCCGACAAAGCGAAGCGATTGCATGAGCAACCGCGTGGGAAGACAGAGGCGGAACTCGCGTCAACTGGTGCGCAGCGGAACCTTCGGCACCGGGCTGCCGGATTTCGGCGAGGATGGACCGCCGGTGCCGGAACCGCCCGGCTTCTTCGCCTTCGGCTTGGCGCCCATGCGCCGCGCCGGGCGCTTGCGCTTCGGCTTGGCGACGACCTTCTCCGGCCGCGGCGTGACCGGGCCTTCCGGGAACTCGAAGCCGAGCGACTTCTCGCCCTTCTCGTCGGCCTTCAAGACGACGCGCACGTGGCCGCCGTCCTTGAGCTTGCCGAACAGCAGCACATCCGAGAGCGGCTTCTTGATGTGTTCCTGAATGACGCGCGACATGGGCCGGGCGCCCATCTGCTCGTCGTAGCCGTGCTGGATCAGCCACTCGCTCGCTTCGTCGGCGAGCTCGATGGTCACGTTGCGGTCGGCGAGCTGCGCCTCGAGCTGCAGCACGAACTTGTCCACCACCCGCCTGATGATCGCCGGCGTGAGATGCGCGAACGTGATGGTGGCGTCGAGCCGGTTGCGGAATTCCGGCGAGAACATGCGGGTGATCGCCTCGACGTCGTCCCCTTCCCGCTTCGAGCGCGTGAAGCCATAGGCGTTTTTCGCCAGCTCCGACGCGCCCGCGTTCGTGGTCATGATCAGGATCACGTTGCGGAAGTTGACCGGCTTGCCGTTGTGGTCGGTGAGCTTCCCGTGGTCCATGATCTGCAAGAGGATGTTGAATAGATCCGGGTGCGCCTTCTCGATCTCGTCGAGCAACAAGACGCAATGCGGGTGCTGGTCGACCCCGTCGGTGAGCAAACCGCCCTGGTCGAAGCCCACGTAGCCGGGCGGCGCGCCGATCAGGCGCGAGACCGTGTGGCGCTCCATGTATTCGGACATGTCGAAGCGCAGCAGCTCGACCCCGAGCGTCAGCGCCAGTTGCTTGGCCACCTCGGTTTTTCCGACGCCGGTGGGGCCGGAAAAGAGATAGGCGCCGATCGGCTTTTCCGGTTCGCGCAGTCCGGCGCGCGCGAGCTTGATCGCCGAGGCCAGGGACTCGATCGCCTTGTCCTGGCCGTAGACCACCTGCTTGATCCCGGCCTCCAGATTGATGAGCACTTGCGCGTCGTCCTTCGAGACGGTCTTGGGCGGCACCCGCGCCATGGTGGCGACGGTCGCCTCGATCTCCTTGATGCCGATCGTCTTCTTGCGCCGGCCCTCGGGCACCAGCATCTGCGCCGCGCCCGACTCGTCGATCACGTCGATCGCCTTGTCCGGGAGCTTCCGGTCATGGATGTAGCGCACCGACAGCTCGACCGCCCCCTTGATCGCCTCGTTGGTGTAGCGGAGCTTGTGAAAGTCCTCGAAGTAAGGCTTCAGCCCCTTGAGAATTTCGACGGCATCCTCGGGCGACGGCTCGTTGATGTCGATTTTCTGGAACCGGCGCACCAGCGCGCGGTCCTTTTCGAAATACTGCCGGTATTCCTTGTACGTCGTGGAGCCGATGCAGCGCAGCGAGCCCGACGCGAGCGCGGGCTTGAGCAAATTAGAAGCATCCATCGCGCCGCCCGAGGTGGCGCCGGCGCCGATCACCGTGTGGATCTCGTCGATGAACACGATCGAGTTCGGAAAGGCCTCGAGCTCCTTGATGACCTGCTTCAGCCGCTCTTCGAAATCGCCGCGATAGCGCGTGCCGGCCAGGAGCGAGCCCATGTCGAGCGAAAACACGGTCGAGGTCTTCAAGACTTCCGGCACTTCGCCATGCACGATCCGGCGCGCCAGCCCCTCGGCGATCGCGGTCTTGCCGACGCCCGGCTCACCGACGAACAGCGGATTGTTCTTCTGCCGGCGGCATAGAATCTGGATGGTGCGGCTGATCTCGGTATCGCGGCCGATCAAGGGATCGATTTTCCCGTCGCGCGCCTTCTTGTTGAGATTGACGCAATAGGCCTCGAGCGCGTCGGTCTTCTTCTTTCCGTCGTCGCCGATCTTGGTGTCGGTCTCTTCGTCGACGCCGCGCGCGGGTTTCGAATCGGACATGCCCGGGCGCTTGGCGATGCCGTGGCTGATGTAGTTCACGGCGTCGTAGCGCGTCATGTCCTGCTCCTGCAGGAAATACGCGGCGTGGCTCTCGCGCTCGGCGAAGATCGCGACCAGCACGTTGGCGCCGGTCACCTCTTCGCGGCCCGAGGACTGCACGTGAATCACCGCGCGCTGAATCACGCGCTGGAAGCCGGTGGTCGGCTTGGAGTCCTCGTCGGCCTCCATGACCAGGTTGTCGAGCTCGCCGTCGATATATTCGACGAGGTTGCGCTTGAGCTTTTCGATGTCGACATTGCAAGCGCGCAACACCGCGGCCGCGTCCTGATCCTCGAGCAGAGAAAGCAAGAGGTGTTCGAGCGTCGCGTACTCGTGATGACGCTCGTTGGCGAGCGCCAACGCGCGGTGCAGGGACTGCTCGAGGCTGCGCGAGAAACTGGGCATCAGTTCGATTCCGGCCGGGTCACTTCTTCTCCATCACGCATTGCAGAGGATGCTGGTGCTTGCGGGCGAAGTCCATAACCTGCGTGACCTTTGTTTCCGCCACTTCGTAGGTGAACACCCCGCACTCCCCCACCCCGTGATGATGCACATGAAGCATGATTCGTGTGGCGTCCTCGCGGCTCTTGCTGAAGAATTTCTCCAGTACATGCACCACGAACTCCATCGGCGTGTAATCGTCGTTGAGCAGCAACACCCGGTAGAGCGCCGGCCGCTTGGTCTGCACCTTGGTGCGCGTGACGACCGCCGTGCCGAGGCTATCGTCGCGCCGCGGCCGGTCGTCATTGCCCATGCGGGGCCTGAGCCAATCGTTGTGCATCGCTAGACGTTCGATCCGTCCCACATGGCCCTACACCCCCTTGGGTTCTGGCCGCCGCAAGGCCATAGGCAGCCTGCGGCTCGCGCATATTAGTTTGGCGGATCAGCCCTTTCCAGCCCGGCCAGAGGCCGTGCCGCAAGGCCCGGATGTAGGGCCGATGGTGACTATTTCAATAAACAATGAGGCTGTTTTTCGCATCCGAAAAAATCCTACCTTTACCCGCCACCCCGATGCTCCGCCGGTAGAGACACGCCGGAACCGGAAACGAGACCCCGATTCCCGCGTGCAAAACACCCGCGGAGAATGCCATGCAGCGCTTCTGGTCGAATCAAAAAGGCTTCTGGTCCAATCAAAAGGGCAGCATGATCGTCATGTTCGCCGTCGCGCTCATTCCCATCCTTGCCCTGATGGGTGCCGCGATCGACTACAGCCGCGCGAGTCTCGCCCGCACCAAGATGCAGGCGGCGCTCGACGCCACCGCCCTGTTCCTGTCCAGACTCCCGGGCGGCACGACGCTGGCGGACTTGAACACGAAGGGCACGCAATTCTTCTTCGCCAACTACACCGAGACGGACGTTCTCAACATCCTGCTCACGATCACCCCGGCCCTGACGCCCGGCAAGATGAACCTGTCCGCATACGGCGTCTATAACCCGATCATGGTCAACGTCGCCGGCATCACCAGTTTCCCGGTCGGGACCAAGACCGAGGTCAAATGGGGTAACTCGCGGCTGCGCGTGTCGCTCGTACTCGACGTCACCGGATCGATGTCGAGCGCCGGCAAAATGACCGCGCTCAAGACCGCGGCCAAGAACCTTCTCGGCCAGCTCAAGGACGCCGCCACCACGAACGGCGACGTCTATGTGTCGATCATTCCGTTCAGCAAGGACGTGGCCGTAGATCCGGCCAACTGGAACGCGAACTGGGTCAAATTTGATTGGCTCGAGCCCAATGGAACCGAAGCGCTCAATAGCTGGGACGCCCTGCGACGGCACCTGCGCGTGCGTGGGCACAACTGTATGCGCAACGCAATTCACCAACCGGAACTCCTGCGAGGGAGCCCATCTCTACAGGTGCTCGAAGCCGCAATACACAGGTCAGACTTCATGCCAGAACAACGGCGGCATCTGGTCGAGCACGCCGATTTACTCCTTCACGGGCGTCTGGACCCCCAACGCCCACAACACCTGGAACGGCTGCATCATGGACCGCGACAAGGATCCGGTCGGGACCGCCGATTACGACACGAAGAACACGGCGCCGAACCCGCTGGTCTCCGGCACGCTGTTCCCGGCCGAGCAATATTCCTCTTGCCCGGCGAGGATGATGGGCCTGACCTACGACTGGATCGCGCTGAACCAGAAGATCGACGAGCTCGTGCCGGCCGGCAACACCAACCAGGGCGATCGGATTGGCATGGGGCTGGCAGTCTCTGACGAACGGCCCCTTCACCGTACCGGCGATGGATCCGGAGTACGTCTACAAGCACGTCATCATCTTGCTGAGCGACGGCCTGAACACCCAGAACCGCTGGTACACCAGCGCGGCGTCGATCGATGCTCGGGAAGCGATTACCTGCACCAACGTCAAGGCGACCGGCGTCGTCATCTACTCGGTGCAGGTCAATACCGGTGGCGATCCGACTCCAAACGGTGCTGCAGAACTGCGCCACCAATTCGAGCAAGTTCTTCATGCTGACGTCCGCGTCGCAGATGATCACGACGTTCGACCAGATCGGCACGGAACTTTCGAACTTGCATCTCTCGCAATGAACTAAGGCGCGGCTCGGGGTCTGCCCCGGGCCGCGCCCGCGTCGCTCCGAATCCCTTGCAAATCCAAGGGTTTCGCGACGATTGGTTAACCACCCCGCCGGTTTCTTAGAAGTAAACGGGCGAATCCAACATCGAATCAATAGTCGCGCAACGAAGATCGCGCATCGTGGCCCCAAACCAGGAGCCAGATCATGCGTAGCTTGTTGCGTCGCTTTCTCACCGACCGGAAGGGCAATATCGCCATTCTGTTCGCCTTTGCGCTCATCCCGGTCATCGGGTCGATGGGCGCCGCGGTCGATTACAGCATGGCGAGCGCCCAGCGCGTGACCCTGCAAGCTGCGGTCGATGCCACCGGCCTGGCTCTGGCCAAGATCATGCCGGCTTCGCAGAGCCGAGCTCGATGCCCGTGGCATGGAGTGGTTCAAGGCCAATATGGGCCTGACCCCGATCACCAATCTTACGCTGAACATCACCGCAACGGTCGGCAAGCTCAATATCGAGGCCCACGGCTACTACCAGCCCGAGCTCATCAGCGTGCTCGGCGTCACCTCCTTTCCGATCAGCGCGCATTCCGAGATTAAATGGGGCAACACCCGGCTGCGCGTTGCGCTCGTGCTCGACGTCACCGGATCGATGTCGAGCGCCGGCAAAATGTCGGCGATGCAGACCGCGACAAAGAACCTGCTCACCCAGCTCAAGAACGCCGCAGTGGTGAACGGCGACGTTTATGTGTCGATCGTGCCGTTCAACAAGGACGTGGCCGTCGCGACTTCGAACTGGAACGCGAACTGGGTCGACTTTACGGAATGGGAGGCTCCGCCGCCATACATGGCTACTTGGCTCGCCAGCAGCGCCAACCGGACTACCTGGGCCCAGACCGGGCCGGGCTCCACCTGTCCCTTCACCAATTCGAGCCACGGTTTCCGCTGCGCCAGCACCCCGACGACCGGCAGCTCGACGACGACTACCATTCCTTCGAGCGGCACCTTTAGCGGCTACATCTGCCCGGGCCTCGATAACGGCGCGAGGGTCGCGGCCAAAGTCGGCATCTACTACAATGGCTGCTATCGTAGCGTGACGATTTCAACCGGTTCGAGCGCGAGCTGCGGAACGACGAGCGACTGTTACTGCGGAGGCAGCGGCAGCAGCAAGGTCTGCAGGCAGCACACTTGGCGCCCTGCAGGCACCCCTGCAGCGACAGCCCGCAGCACCTGGAATGGCTGCATTACCGACCGCAATAAGGACCCGGTGGGGACCGCCGATTACGACACGAAGAATACGGCACCCTCAGCCCCCGGCACGCTGTTCCCGGCCGAGCAATATTCCTCTTGCCCGCGACGATGACGGTCATGGGCCTGAGCTACGATTGGACCGCGCTGACCAACAAGATCAACGCCCTGGTGCCGGCCGGCAACACGAACCAGGCGATCGGATTGGCCTGGGGTTGGCAGACCCTGACCAGCGCGCCCTTCACCATTCCGCCGTCGGATCCCTCTTACACGTACAAGCAGGCCATTATCCTGCTGAGCGACGGTCTGAACACACAAGACCGCTGGTACACATCCGCGTCGTCGATCGACGCGCGGGAGGCGATTACCTGCGCCAATGTCAAGGCCACCGGAGTCATCGTCTACACGGTGCAGGTCAATACCGACGGCGATCCGACCTCCACGGTGCTGAAGAACTGTGCCACAGATGCCACCAAGTTCTTTATGCTGACCTCGGGGTCTCAGATCGTCACGACGTTCCAACAGATCGCCACCGAACTCGCCGACATGCATCTGTCGCAATAAAGGCCGCGGCCGCTCTCCTTCGCGGCCTTCCAAAAACCAAAAGCCCGGCCATACGGCCGGGCTTTTTCGTATTCACGCGATGAAGCTGCGTGATTACTTGCCGGAATTGATCTTGGAGATCGCGCCTTCGAGCGGCTTGTAGGTCTCCTTGGCGAGATCGGCATAGAGCTCGCCGATCTTGGTCGCCTCGGCGACGAAGCCTTCGTAGGCGGTCTTGAAATAGTCGGTCTGCACTTCGATCGCTTTGTCGAGCGACTTGACGCCGGCCAGCTTCTCGAAGGCCGAGGTGCCGTTCTCGAACGACTTCTTGGAGTAATCGGCGAACTCGATCGCGATCGCCTGCACGCCCTTCGACACCGCACCGAAGCTCTTCAGCGCGACGTCCGCATTGTCCTTGTTCAGCTTCTGGATCGTCTCGAAATTCTCGAACATTGGATTTCCCTCTATCGCGCCGGCGCAAGACCGGGCGCTGCCTCGTCTTGGGTTGGACGAGCGGCGCTTCTTGCGTCGCTCTGTAGCCTAAATAGTGCGCTGCAACATGAAAGTCAAGAAAATGTTGCATCGCACAAGCAGTGTTTCCAAGTCTTTCTCCTGCAAGGCTTTTTGAGCTCCGGCGGGTTTACCGTTTTCTAACTGCGTTCCTCGTACTTATGCGCCTCCAGAGCGCTGTCAGGGAACGGGCGGTTCGATGTTGCGTTTGCGTCTTGAGGGGTCACGCCGCGCCCGTGCGGCCTTCGCGCTGATCGCGACCCTTGTCGCAGCCGCCCTGCTCGCCGCGCCCGCCGAAGCCCGCCCGCGCAAGCGCGCGCCGGCTCAGGGCTGGCACACCGGCTACTCGGCCATCGTCATCGATGCCAAGACCGGCAAGGTGCTGCACGAGACCAAGGCGGACGCGGTCCGCCACCCGGCTTCGCTCACCAAGATCATGACGCTCTACCTGCTGTTCGAGCAGATCGAGGCGGGCAAGCTCAAGCTCGATTCCAAACTCAAGGTTTCCGCGCGCGCCGCGGCGCAGGCGCCCTCCAAGCTCGGCCTCGACGAAGACGACACCATCGCCGTCGAGAACGCGATCAAGGCGCTGGTCACCCGTTCCGCCAATGACGTGGCGGTCGCGATCGCCGAAGCCATCGGCGGCAGCGAGGAGAATTTCGCCCAGCTCATGACGAAAAAGGCCCGTGCGCTCGGTATGCAGCGCACCACTTTCAAGAACGCCTCCGGTCTCCCGAACGCCGAGCAGGTCACCACCGCCCGCGAATTCGCCATTCTCGGCCGCGCGGTCCAGGACCGCTTTCCGCGCCAGTATCGCTATTTCGCGATCAAGAGCTTCGAGTGGCAGGGCGTCGGCATCCGCAACCACAACAAATTGCTCGGCAAGATCGACGGCCTCGACGGCATCAAGACCGGCTACACGCGCGCATCCGGCTTCAATCTCGTCTCCAGTGTGCGTACGAACCAGCGCCACGTCGTCGCCGTCGTGCTCGGCGGCAACACCGCCGCCGCCCGCGATGCGCGCATGCGCGAGCTGATCCGGGCGAGCCTTGCGCGCGCGTCCACCGGCGCTCGCACCGCACCGCGCGTCGTCGAGGCGCCGGAGGCTACGCCCGCGCGCCCGGTGCGCGTCGCTTCGTCCGGGCCCGTCGAAATCGCCCCGATCTCCGCTACGGCACCGAGCCCCGGCTCCGAGGAGCCGATCCGGCCGACGCCGGTGAAGACCTATGTCGTCGGCAAGAGCGGCGAGCCCGCGTCTCCGGGCACCGCCAAGCCGGGCACGCTTGGCATCGTACCCTCGACCTCACTCATGACGCCGGCCGGCGCCGTCATCCAGCAATGGAACGTCGGCCCGCAGCCCGCGGCCGAGCGGCAGGCACTCGTCGCGCCCGCTCCAGCCGCGGCACCCACCGAAACGCCCGCTCCGGCGATACCCACCGCAACCCCCGCTCCGGCAGCACCCGTTGCAGCCCCCACTATTGCATCGCCCGCACCGGCAATCGTGGCCGTCGTCACCCCGGCACCCGTTAGCGCCCCGCCCGCGCCCTCGATCCCCACCCGCGCTCCGGCGAACGTTCGCGGCGGCTGGCTGATTCAGGTCGGCGCTTTCCCCGACGAGCGCCAGGCGCGCGAACGCATCGATGCGACGCGCGGCAAGCTCGCCGCGCTGCTCGCCAAGGCCGCCCCCTATACCGAAAAGACCGTCAAAGGCTCGAGCACCTTGTTCCGCGCGCGTTTCGCCGGCCTCGACGAGGCCGGCGCCCGGCGCGCCTGCGAACTGCTCAAGAAGAGCGACATCGCCTGCCTGGCGACGAAAAACTGACCGGCAACGACCGGGTGGAGTGGCGTCACCAACACGTGCGTGAAGTTCGGAGTTCAACGATGGCGACGAAGCAGAATGTCTTTAGCCTGGTTGACGCGGGCCGCGAGGTAGTTGGAGCCCCCCTGGTCGGGGTGGAGCTTCTTCATCAGCGTCCGGTGCGCCCGGCGGATCTCGAAGTTCTCGGCTCCCGGTTCAAGCCCCAGGATCTGGTACGCCTCTTCCTCGGTCATCGGGCCATGGCTCGGCGGCTCGGCGCTCCGCGCACCATGGTCTTTCTCGACGTCTTCACGCCATCCGGCGTCCCGGCGGTCCAGATAAGCTTCGATTAGCGCGCGGCTCTCGGCGTCCACTTCGCCGAGCACGCCGATCAGCGTGGCGCGGTCGAGCGCGTCGAGCGGCACATCCTGATACTTGCCGGTGAGAATCTTTCCGCGCATGTCTCCGGTATCGTGGTCGAGTTCCATCTCGACCGCCGAGGCGCGCACGCGGGAAACCTGACCCGGCGTCTTGCGCATGCGCGCACTGATGCTCGCGGGCCGCGGCAGCCAGCCGAGCAATCCGGCGGCGAACATCGCAAGCGGTATCGCGGCGAACAGCCGTCCTGTGACCCCGAGATAGCCGGCGACAAGCATCAGCACTACGCCGGCGCCCATCCGCAAACGCTGCGCAAGCACTTGCGGGTCCGCGCGCTTGAACGTCCATAGCGCGAACAGGATGAGCGAAGCTGCGGCGATGCCGAGAAAAAGCGTCATTCGTTCAACGAATCTGGCCCAGCAAACGCACCGCGCCATCGCCGCCGGCGCGCTTGGAGAGGTCCGCGAGTGCCGTGCGCCCACCGGCCGCATAAGCGGCGGCCGCACGGAGCAGTTCCTTCAATTGCGCTGCGGCGCCGGTGTCGAACGGACACCAGGCGCCCTTGGTCAGCCGCGCGATCTCGCGGAAAGCCTGCTCGGCGATCGGCTCGCGGTTCTCCTGGAACATGAAAGCCGGAACGCCGAGCAAGCCGAGCTCGCCCGCGATGGCGCAGAGATCGTCGACCTTCTCCTCCATCGCGTCGCCCACGAACACGAAGGCATCCACACGCTCGCGCTTGCTCTCCTTGCGCACATGCGAAAGCACCCGGCCGATCTGGGTATGGCCGCCGCGGCAATCGATCTTCTCCATGAGCGAGGCGAGCCGCGCCGGGTCCGAAACCCAGGCGGAGGCCGCGCATTCGGAAATGCCGCGATAAAAGACGAGCTGCACGTCGAGCCCGCCGATCGCCGCCGTCTCCTCGAACATCTCCGCCTGAAGCTTGCAGGCCAGATCCCAGGTCGGCTGGCGGCTCATGGTGGCGTCGAGCGCGAACACGAGCCGGCCGCGCTTTCCGTCCGTGCGCGGCCCGAGCGAGCGCGCCTGCGCGAGGAAGGCGTCGATCTCGGGGCGCGCCGTGGCCGGCCGGGTATCCTTGCCCGCCGGTGCGGGCGCGCGGCTATTCTTGCGGTCTTCGGCCATAGGGTCTCCGGGCGCGATCGCCTGCGCCATTCTAGTTCAAATCGGGAGTCTTGTGGCGTTCCGCAAGCAGCCTTCCGCCGCGAGCCTTACTCGGCGATGAATTCGCCGGTATCGAGCGGTTGGCCGGAATTGCGCTGCCATTCGGCCCGCGCCGCCGCGCGCCGCCGGCCGCGCTCGTCGACCGGCAGTCGGAGCGCGTCGATCAGTACGCGCACTTCCTGCCGCGCCGCCTGATGGGCGAGCGACGGCTTCTGGCCGAGGGTGCTCTCGTTCAAGGTATCGAGCACCGTCAGCCCGCGCGGAAACAGCTCGCGATAGACCACGCGCTCGGAGAATCCGTCGGACAGCCGAAAGCCGAGCCGGCGCCCGAGGCTCTGCAGGCCGTCCTGGAGATTGCGCCCGTTTTTCGTCTCGAATTGGCCGACGCGGTTCCTGACCACGATCCAGTCGGCGGCCGACTCCTCGATGATGCGGCGCTGGCGCCGCGCCTCGGTGACGACGTCCGCGTAGTGGTTCGTATCGGTGATCTCGTAGCTCTCCGGATCGATGTGCGCGAGCACGTCGAAATCGACGAAGCTGTCGTTCAAGGGCGTCACCAGCGTGTCGGCCATGGCGTGGGCGAGCCGCATCAGGTGACTGTCGGTGGCCGGCGTGTCGATCACCACGAAATCGTGGCTGTGCTCGACCGCGGTGATCGCGGCCGCGAACGCCGTGAACTCGGCGGCCTCGTTCTCATCGAGGTTGCGCCCATTGGCGCGGTCGACCGCGTGATGGTCGGGCAACTCGAGCGGCACGCCGCACTTTCGGGTCCACAGGCGGCGGTTGGCGACATAGCGCGTGAGGCTGCGCTGGCGGCTGTCCACATCGACGGAGGCGACCTTTTGGCCGGCTTTCAGCAGCGCGACCACGACATGCATCGCCGTCGTGGTCTTGCCCGATCCGCCCTTCTCGTTGGCGATGACGACGACGTGAGCCGATCGCGCTCCGCGCGACGCACCCGTTGTACTGACAGCTGGACTCTCGTAACGCATGCGACCCGAACCCGAACGCGGGCCAACCCCACTGGTGCAATAGTGCGAATCCCTGAGGCGAACCGTCAAGCGCTGGCGGCCCGGCGCATGCAAATTATTTTTCCAAACAGAGAACGGCCGCCTCCCCGTGGCCGGTCCACGCCACCTCTGCTAGGTTCCGCGCCCGCGTATTGGGATGGATGACGAATGAGCCGCCCGCAGATCGTCCGCAAGATCAAGGCGTTGCGTACCGCCGTTACTCTGTGGCGCGAGCGCGGCGCGAAGATCGCACTCGTTCCCACCATGGGAGCGTTGCACGAAGGACACATTTCGCTCGTCCGCCTGGCGCGGCGCCTGGCGGACCGGGTGGTCGTCTCGATTTTCGTAAATCCCGCGCAATTCGCCCCGCACGAGGACTTCGGCACCTATCCGCGCACCTGGAAGACCGACATCGCCAAGCTCAAGGCGGAAAAGGTGGATCTGGTGTTCGCGCCGGCCGTGGCCGAGGTCTATCCTGGCGGTTTCGCCACGCGGATCGAGCCCGCGGGCCCCGCCAAGGCCGGTCTCGAAGACAAGTTCCGGCCACATTTCTTCGGCGGCGTCGCGACCGTCGTGGCCAAGCTCCTGATCGAAGCCGGCCCCGATTTGGCGATCTTCGGCGAAAAGGACTACCAGCAGCTTCAAGTGGTTACGCGCTTAGCTCGCGACCTCGACCTTCCGGTCAAGATCGTGGGTGCGCGTACGGTGCGCGAAAAGGACGGCTTGGCCCTCTCCTCCCGCAATGCGTATCTGTCGTCCGAGGAACGCAAGCGCGCGCCCGTGCTCTATCAAACGCTCACCGAGAGCGCCAAAGCGATCAAGGCCGGCGAGCCGGTGGAAACCGTGCTCGCGCGCGGTCGCAAGCGGGTCGCCCAGGCCGGGTTCGCGATCGACTATATCGAGGCGCGCCACGCGGTAACGCTGGCGCCGATCGCCTCCGCCAAGGAAGGACCGATCCGCCTTCTGCTGGCGGCCAAGCTCGGCACCACGCGGCTTATCGACAATATCGGGGTCTGAGCGTGCGTCAGCCTAGAGCAGGCCGAGTTCACGCAGCTCCCGCCGCAACTCTTCGGGGAGATTCGCCGTGCCCTTGCTGCCGCGCCTGAGATCGGCAGGCGCGTCCTTGGCGCGCAGATAGCGCCAGCCCTGGAACGGCCGCGACGGCCGCGGCGTCACCGGGATGACCTTCGGATCGAGCACGATCGCGCAGCGCTTGATGCCTTCTTTGTCCGTGTAGGGCCGGACGTCGAGGACTTTCTGCCGGCAGGCGACCTGGCCGCGGATCACCCAATAGAGCGAACCGCCGTCCACCAGCTCGTCTTTCCGTGTCGGCATCATGCGGGTGCGATGAATATGCTCGAGCGGCTGCTTCTTCTTGCGCTTCTCGGCGAGCTTTTCGGCGATCCATTCTTCCAGATCGCGGATCGAGTCACAGCCGACGCAAAGCTTGACGAGATGGAGTGTCATTTCGCGCCTTCCGGTTCCGTAGGCGTGATCATCAGGAGCTTCGCGCGTTCGGCCACCTGATCGCCGACCCTGACCAGGAGCTCCGCGATCTTGCCGTCGAACGGCGCCGTGAGCGCATGCTCCATCTTCATGGCTTCGAGCACCAGGAGCCGCTGGCCCTTCTTCACCGCTTCGCCCTTCGTCACCTCGAGACTGAGCACCTTGCCGTGCATCGGCGCGGTCACGAGCCCGCTGCCGTCGAGATGCTCGAGGTCCACCGCCGTCGAGTCGGCAAGCGCGACCCAGGTCTGCTTGCCGTTGCGCCAGGCGATCGCGGCGCCGGGCAGCTCCACCACGAGGCAATCGGCGGCGCGCTCCCCATTGATCCTTGCCTTCGGTCCATCGGCCTCGAAGCGAACGAACGCGGAAGCGCGCTCGCCGTCGATAGTGACCGCAACCCCGGTTTCCGCGGCCATGGTCAGCGAAAACGGGCCGAAGGTATCCCAGACATTCTGCCGCTCGTTGGTGCGCGCCTTCGCCCGAACCGAGAGCCGCGTCTGCTCGCGCGCCAGGAGCAGCTCCACCGCCCGCGCCGCGGCGGCATGATCCGCAGCTTTCGGCGTGCCGCCGAGCGAATGCAGCTCCCGCTCGATCAGGCCCGTATCGACCCGCCCCTGGCGCACCTCGGGCGAGAACGCGAGCGCGCGCAGAAACGCGACATTGGTGCGCGGACCGATCACCACGGTCTCGGCCAGCGCCTTGGCGAGACGGTTGAACGCGGCCTCGCGCGAACGGCCATGGGCGATGATCTTGGCCAGCATCGGATCGTAATAGGGTGTGATCTCGTCCCCGCTCTCGATCCCGGTATCGACGCGAATGCCCTCGCCCGCGGGCAATTGCAGTGCATGCACGTGTCCGATCGAGGGCAGGAAGCCGCGTTCCGGGTCCTCGGCATAAAGGCGGGCCTCGACCGCGTACCCGTCGAGGCGGATATCGCTCTGCTTGAGCGGAAGCATCTCGCCGGCGGCAACGCGGAACTGCCATTCGACCAGGTCGAGGCCGGTGATCGCCTCGGTCACCGGATGCTCGACCTGCAGCCGCGTGTTCATCTCCAAGAACCAGAACCCATCGAGCTTCAACTCGGCCCCGCCCTCGGCCAGAAACTCGACCGTACCCGCGCCTTGATAACCCACCGCGCGCGCGGCCTCGACCGCAGCCCGGCCCATGGCCTCGCGCACTTCGGGCGTAATGCCCGGCGCCGGCGCCTCCTCGATCACCTTCTGGTGGCGCCGCTGCAGCGAGCAGTCGCGCTCATAGAGATGCACCACGTTGCCGTGCGCATCGGCGAAAACCTGCACCTCGACGTGCCGCGGCCGCTCCACGTATTTCTCGATCATGACACGCGCATCGCCGAACGAGGATTGCGCTTCGCGCGCGGCCGCTTCCAGCGCGGCTTCGAATTCAAGCGCCTTTTCCACCCGCCGCATGCCGCGTCCGCCGCCGCCGGCGATCGCCTTGACCAATACCGGATAGCCGATCTCGTAGGCTTTTTGGCGCAGGAACTTCGGCTCCTGGTTGTCGCCGTGATAGCCGGGCACGATCGGCACGCGCGCCTTGACCATCAGCGCCTTGGCTTCGTTCTTCAGCCCCATGGCGCGCATGGCCGCGGCCGGCGGCCCGACGAAGACCACACCCGCCGCTGTACAGGCCTCGGCAAGCTCCGCGCGTTCCGAAAGGAATCCGTAGCCCGGATGCAGACATTCGGCTTTGGCCGCGCGCGCGACTTCCATCAGGTGATCGAGATTGAGGTAGGACTCCCGCGCCGGCGCCGCGCCGATCGCATGCGCCTCGTCCGCGAGCCGCACGTGCAGAGCGTCGCGGTCGGCCTCCGAATAGACCGCGATCGTACGAATTCCGAGCGAGCGAGCGGTCCGGATGATGCGGACCGCGATCTCGCCGCGATTGGCGATGAGCACCGAGCGGAACATCGCGCGATCCTAGCCGCCGCGGGGCGGGATGCCAGCGGCGTAGTGTGGATTCAGTTTGGCCGCGGCGGGGTGATGGTTGTCGGCGGCGGAAGCGCCGTCGTAGCTGGCTGGGTAGCTGCGGGCGACGCGGCGGGGGTAGCACCCGCGGCTGGCGGGGGCGGCGGCGTGCCCGGCGCGTTGCTTTGCGGCGGCGTCTTGTCTTTGTCTTCCTCTTCCTGCTCCAGATAGCGGCGCGGCACGACTCGCGGCAGGCCCGCGACCGGCTCGGGTGTGCGGCGCGTCGATGCCGGTGTGACGGTGCCCGGCGAGTTCGGAGTACCGGTCCTTGGCTGCGTGCCGGCCTTGTCCTTGGTACGTGGCTGCGACTTTGGAGCTGCGCCCGGACGAACAGGCCCAGCCGTTGCCGGCGGCGTCGATGCCGGCGTTGTCGCCGCGGGCGGAGTTGGCGCGGGTTCTGGTTCGGGCGCCGGCGCTAAAACCGGCTTCGTCGGAGCAGGCTTCTCCGGTTCGCGCCAAGCGGCGGCATGCTTGCCGACGAGACCTTCCATGCGCTTGGCGGCGAGATTGTCCTTCACCTTGGCCGGATCGCGCAAAATGCGGAAACGCGCGCAGGCCTCCGGTGTGCACTTGTCCTCGGCCGCCATGACGTGCGCTACGAAGCCATAGGCGTCGGTTTCGATGGAGTCGCGAAATTCCTTGACCCGGCCGAGATAGCTCGTGTCGCGCGCTTCCGCAAAAGCGACCGCATCGGCCACGAACAACAGCCGCTCGCGCACGTGCGCGAGCGCCGCGGCGACCCGTTGCGGCTCGGCGAACAGCGTACGCTCGCAGGCCTCGGCAAGCGCCGGATCGCTCGCGCCATCGACGCAGGCGAGCACCGAACCGGGCTGCGACGCGCGCGACAGGAGAGCTGCCGCGCGGTCTTCGAGCGCGCTTCGCTCGGCGCGTCTCGACATGCTTTCTACCTCCCGCAGACTGAAATAGGCCGTGCCGCCGATCACCGCGACTAGCGCGACTTGCGTCAGCACGCTCAGCGTGCCGTGCAACTCGTGACCGCTGCGCCCCCGGAACAGGGAGATCACAACGATCACGACCGCCAGAACGCCGATCGCGGCCGCCCAGGTTGGAACGGTTATGGCAGTGAACAAGGCCTCCATGCGCTTCTATCTACTCGGATTTTGCCGGGCCGTCGACACGAAGCGAACGCCTGTGGGTGATGGGATCGCCCGAAATACGCCCGCTAAACCGTAACCTGGGTGCCGATTTCGACCACGCGATCGGAAGGAATGTGGAAATAATTGCTAGCGTCGTCGGCGCTACGCGCGAGCGCGATGAACAGGCGGTCCTGCAGGCGCGGGATCCCGCCGTGCGCTTCCGGCCGCAGGCTACGGCGCGACAGGAAAAACGAAGTCGACATGATGTCGAAGGTCCAGCCGAGCTTGCGCGCGAGCGCGAACGCCTTGGGCACGTTCGGCGTCTCCATGAAGCCGAAGGTAAGCACCACGCGCATGAAATGCGGCGAGGACTGTAGAATCTGCACGCGGTCCTCCTCGGAGACGCGCGGCTTGTCCGCGGTGACGATGGTCAGGATCACGTTGTGCTCATGCAGCACTTTGTTGTGTTTGAGATTGTGCAATAGCGCAGTCGGCGCGAACTGCGGATCGCTGGTGAGAAACACCGCCGTGCCCGCCACCATGTGCGGTGGCTTCTTCTCGAGGCTCTTCGACAGCGGCGCGAACGGCACCTCGATGCGCCGCGTCTTCTGCGCGAGGATATTCGTGCCGCGCCTCCAGGTCAGGATCACGAATACGGCGACCGCGCCGAACAACACGGGAACCGCGGCGCCCTCGAACAGCTTCAGAAGATTCGCCGAGAGAAACGTCATATCGACGATCACGAACGGCAGCACCAGAAGCGCCGCGCTCCATGGTTTCCACTGCCACAACTTCCAGATCACGACGAAGGCGAGAATCCCGTCCACCACCATCGTCGTGGAAACCGCGATGCCGTAAGCCGACGCGAGCGCGCTGGAGCTCCGAAACAACCCGACGAGCAAAAGCACGCCGATAAGCAAGATGAGGTTCGCGCGCGGCACGTAGATTTGGCCCAAATGCGTTTCTGATGTGTGGCGGATCGCCAGCCGCGGCAGGAGGCCGAGCTGGATTGCCTGCTGCGTGATCGAATAAGCGCCGGTAATCACCGCCTGGCTCGCAATCACGGTCGCGGCGGTCGCCAGCAGCACCATCGGAAAGAGCATTTGCTCCGGCACGAGGCGATAGAACGGGTTCTCGATCGCCGCCGGGTTCGCCAGCACCAGCGCACCCTGCCCGAAATAATTGATGACCAGCGCCGGGAACACGAGCCCAAGCCAGGCGAACTGGATCGGCTTGCGGCCGAAATGCCCGAGGTCCGCATAGAGCGCTTCGCCGCCGGTGACCGCGAGGAAAACGGCGCCGAGCGTCACCAGGCCGATAATGCCGTGCCCTGCGAGAAACGAGATCGCATAGGCCGGATTGATCGCCGCGAGCACGCTCGGATCGTCGGCGATATGGATCAGCCCTGCCACGGCGATCGCCAGGAACCAGACGATCGTGATCGGGCCGAAAAAGGCCGAAACTTTCGCCGTGCCGCGCGATTGCACGGCGAACAGCGCGATCAGGATCGCCACCGTGATCGGCACGACATAGGGCTCGAACGCCGGCGTCACGATCTTGAGGCCTTCGACGGCGGAAAGCACCGAGATCGCCGGCGTGAGGAAGGAGTCGCCGTAGAACATCGCCGCACCGACGACGCCGAGCAAGAGAACCGGACCGGTACGTCGGCCGAGCGCCCGAAAAGCGAGCGCGGTGAGCGACAGCGTTCCGCCTTCCCCGTGATTGTCCGCGCGCAGCAGGATCAACACGTACTTCAGCGTAACGACGACGATCAGCGACCAGAGAATCAGTGAAAGCACGCCGAGCACGGCTTCACGCGAGACCGGGCCGCCTGCCCCGCTTGCCGCGACCACCGCCTCGCGGAACGCGTAGAGCGGGCTGGTGCCGATATCGCCGTAGACGACACCGATACTGCCGACGGTGAGCGCCCAAAAGCTCTCGCGCGGACGGGCTTCGCCGTTCACGTGGGCCGCGGCCGTTTGCGGGCCGGACGCCGTTTGGGCCATTTCGGGGAATTGCCGAGTTTACGTTGCGTGCGTTGCAGCGGGGCGGGCTTCTAGCACGCGGCCCCTGACGATGCCATCCCGAGACGCAAGGCCGCGCCCGGAAGGTGCTGGACCTTCCGGGCGCGGCCATTGTTCGTTCGTGCAGGGTAGGTTTTCGAGACCTTAGACGTTCACCTGAGTGCCGATCTCGACGACCCGCTCCGACGGAATTTGGAAGTAGCTGGTCGCGTCGTTGGCGCCGCGGGCCAGCCCGATGAAGAGCAGGTCCTGCCAACGCGGCATGCCCGAGGCCGCCGCCGGCCGCAGGTTGCGGCGCGACAGGAAGAAGGACGTCTTCATGATGTCGAACGTCCATCCCAGCTTGCGGGCGATGCGCGAGCGCCTTGGGCACGTTCGGGTTTTCCATGAATCCGTAACGCACGATGATCTTCGAGAACGACGGACTGATCGCCTCGATCCGCACCCGGTCGTCGTCGGAGACGCGCGGCGTGTCCGCGGTCTGGATGGTGAGGATCACGTTGCGCTCGTGCAGCACCCCGTAATGCTTGAGGCTGTGCAGGAGCGCGGTCGGCGCGCCTTCCGGATCGCCGGTGAGAAAAACCGCCGTGCCCGGTACCCGATGCGGCGGCTTCGCTTCCAGACTGCGGACCAGATCGCGCAGCGGCACCTCGAGCCGGCGCGTCTTCTCGAACAGGACGCGCGCGCCGCGCCGCCAGGTCAGCATGACGATGACGAGCAGCTCGCCAACCAGCAGCGAGAACCAGCCGCCGTCGAGAACCTTCAGAAGATTGGCGCAAGGAAGGTGGTGTCGATCGCGGCCAGCGGAACGATCAGGGCCGCCGCGACGATGGGGTTCCATTTCCATACCTTCCAGATCACCACGAACGCCATCAGCGTCGTCACCACCATCGTGCCGGTGACCGCGATGCCGTAGGCGATGGCGAGCGCGCTCGATGCTGCGGAACAGGAATACGAGCAGCAGCACGCCGAACAGCAGGATCCAGTTCACCCGCGGCACGTAGATCTGGCCGAACTGGACTGCCGAGGTGTGCCGGATTTCGAGCCGCGGCAGCAGCCCGAGCTGGATCGCCTGCTGGGTGATCGAATAGGCGCCGGTGATCACCGCCTGGCTCGCGATCACGGTCGCCGCCGTGGCGAGGCCGACCAACGGCAGCAGCGCCCATTCCGGCACCATCAGAAAGAATGGATTCTCGATGGCCTTTGGATTGGCCAAGCAGCAGCGCGCCCTGCCCGAAATAATTGATGAGCAGCGCCGGAAAGACGAACGCGAGCCACGCCACCTGGATCGGCCGCCGGCCGAAATGCCCGAGGTCCGCATAGAGCGCCTCGGCGCCGGTGACCGCGAGGAACACCGCGCCGAGCGTCACCAGCCCGATGACGCCGTGGCTCGCGAGAAACGAAAGCGCATAGGTCGGATTCACCGCCGCGAGCACGCCCGGATTCTCCGCGATCTTCACGACGCCAGCGACGGCGATGGCGACGAACCATACCGCGGTGATCGGCCCGAAGAAAGCGGCGACGCTGGCGGTGCCGCGCGACTGCACCATGAAGAGCAGAACCAGGATCAGCTACCGTCAGCGGCACGACGTAGGGCTCGAAGGCCGGCGTCGCGATCTTGAGGCCTTCGACCGCGGACAACACCGAGAGCGCCGGCGTGATCATGGCATCGCCGTAGAACAGTGCGGCGCCGATCACGCCGAGCAAGAAGATCGCGAGGCTCGGCCGGCCCGAGCGCCCGCTGCGCGAGCGCCATGAGCGCGAGCGTGCCGCCCTCGCCGTGGTTGTCCGCGCGCAGGAGGACGATCGACGTACTTGAGCGTGACGACGATGAGCAGCGACCACAGGATCAGCGAGAGCACGCCGAGGACGACTTCCTCGCGTGATCGTTCCGTTCGCTCCGACCGCGGCGACCACCGCTTCGCGAACCGCGTAGAGCGGGCTGGTGCCGATGTCGCCATAGACGACGCCGATGCTTCCGATCGTGAGCGCCCAAAAGCCGGCCTTGGGATGAACTTGACTGTTCCCATAGGCCGGCGCCGCAGCCCCTGTCGGGCTTGGAACCGTGTTGGCCATGTGAGGAAACCTGATGTTGCGCTGCGCAATCAGCAGCGGGCCGCGCTTCTACGCCTTCGCCCGACCCCGCAGCATGCAATCGGGTCCAGGCCGATATGCGCCGCCAGTATACCTCCGTCCAGGCAGACCGGCGGGAAACTCTTGCCGCTCATGGTTTGGCGGGGTGAAGACCACGTTCAACACCCGAATAGGACAGCGGATGCGCCATTAGGACCCTTGTGCGGCACATGCGTTCCGCTTGCTGCCGCATTGTCCGCGCAGGGTCGCGGAGTGAAATGAATAAGGAGACTGCGATATGCGAGTGATCTTCGGAATGATCCTGGGCGCGGCGCTGACCATCGGCGCGGCCTATGTCCATGACGCGATGTTCGCCCCGTCGCAGGCATCGCCGGCGCCGACGCAGACGTCCCAGCGCCAAGTGGTGAACTGGGACGTGCTCAACGCCAATGCGCGCATCGCCAAGACCGATGGTGCGCGAGCAGTGGGATAAGCTGCAGCAATAGCGCCTGTCGCGCTGCCTGTTGCCGCATTCAAGATGAAGGCCGGGCCCGCTTCGCCCGGCCTTTGTCTTTTCGCGAGCTTCAGCGCCGGCAATCGTTCGGCGGAGGCGCGCCGGCGAAGCGATCGGCCATCCATGCGACGGCTGCGCGGGCTGCGGCCCGCGCGATCTGGTTATGGTTCCGGCCGGGCATGCTGACGAAGCGCACCGGCACGTTCTGCTGGCAAAGCGCGCGGATGAATTGCGCGGTGATGCGCGGGCGAACCGTCGTGTCGGCCGTGCCCTGCGCGATGAAATAGGGCATGCCGGCGGGCGCGTGGCCCGGCGTATTGCGCGCGATGAAGGTCTTCCACGGCTCGGTGCGGATGATGTTCACCTTCAGGAACGCCCGCTGCAGCGGCCGCTCCGCGATGGCGACCGCGAGCGCCTGATTGAGCGACTCGATGCAGCCGGCCGCGACCCGCTCGAACGCCGGAACCGCCTGCGGAAACATCACCGTTTCGAGCGGCACGTGATAGATTCGCGACCAGGACCACAGCGTGAAGCTCGCCAGCGCCCTGCCGGTGGCTCCGTCGATGTCGGCCGCGAACAGCTCGCCGAGATAGGTGGCCGGCGCCGCCGCGGCGACGCCGAGCAGCTTCAGCTCCGGCGCATATTGCGCGCGCCAGCTCGCCGGTAAAGAGCGCGGCATGCCCGCCCTGCGAATGGCCCCAGACGACGAAACGCTCGCTGGCGCCGGGCTCGGGCATGGCCATGGCGGCGCGCACCATGTCGAGCACCGCGCGGCCCTCGCTGACCCCGATCATGTAGGGATGGGTGCCCGGCGTGCCGAGGCCCGGATAGTCGGTCGCCGCCACCACGTAGCCGCGCGCGATCATCTCCGTCAGACCCGGGATCTCGTCGAACATCAGCGGCCACATCGAGGGCGCGCAGCGCCGCGCGACGCCGGTGGTCGGATGCGCCCAGGCGATCACATTGCGCCCGGCCGCCGGCGGCTGGCCGAGCGGGTGGATCACCGTGCCGGAAACCGCGATCGGCTCGCCGTGCAGGCCGACCGAGCGATAGAGCACGCGATAGGCCTGCGCGCCGGCCGGCGAGTTCTCGAACGCGGCGATGCGGATGACCGTGCCCGGCTTGCCGGGAATGTCGGCCGGATCGACCTCGTAGAACTGCGCGCGCGCCGGCAGCGCTAGCGATGACGGCCAGCGCCGCCGCTGCGAACAGCTTCAACATGACTGCTTTCCCCGTGCCGCCTTTTGCCCGGCGGGTGGGCCATAAGTTTAGCATAGCCCCCGGCCCGAGCGCCGTTCCGGCGCGAGCCAGCCACGTAACCCACAGCCTCGCCGCGGACGGCGCGACAAGCCCGGCGCGCGCCCGCTAGGATTGCTTTTCGAGAGTCGCGACGGGAGACAGACGATGGCCGCAAGATCGTTCGGAATGCCGGCACTGGCGCTCGCCCTCCTGCTCTCCTCCGCCGGCTTCGCTTCGGCCTATGTCTGGCGCGGCAACGACACCGGCGGGATCATTCCCTGGTCGGTGGAGAACGAGCGGCTCGCGCCCGAATTCCGCCTCGGCCCATTGCGCCGGGTGGGGCAAATACGCCCGCATCACCGACGGCATCCGCGAGCCCGGCTATTTCATCAATTTCATCTGCGCGCATAACTACGGCCAGCGCTATTACGGCCCGCCGCAGCACTTCTGGCCGCGCCAGCCGCGCTCGTAATCGCCCCCGCCTGCGTCTTGCCGCAGCGCGGAAAGCCGCGTTACCGCAAAATTAACCATAACCCGTCACCCTCCCCGGACTTAGCCGCGATTCCGGACGGAGGGGGAAGCCATGAGTAAAGCGGGTACGAAATCGGCGGAGCACGTGATCGCAAGGGCCATAGCCGCCCAGCCGGCCATGCCGATCACCAAGCGGCGCATTGCGCTCGCCTCGCTGTGCGGGGCCGCCCTGCTCGCCGCGCTCGCCACCATGCCCGCACACAACGCCGCGACGGGCACATCGCAGGTCGCCGCCGCCAAACCCTCGCCGATCATCCGCACCGCTCGCACTGCGCCTAAAATTGACCCCTTGATCGAGGAAGTGACCGGCGCAATTTCGAAGAAGAAAAAGAAATCCGGCAAGACGAAATACATGAAGGCCGCGGAAGAGCCGAACCCCGTCGGCGACTGGTTCAAGAAAACCTTCAGCGGCGACGACAAGACCGCGCGCAAGCGTACGTCGGCGATCGACTAGGAACGCAGCCCGCGCGAGGCGCAAAATGCCTCGATGGCCGCGGCTAGCGCCGCAGCGATCAGCGACTGCCGCTCCGGTGACGACATCACCAGCTCCTCGTCGCGGTGGATGATGGACCCTGCCTCGAGCAGCACGGCCGGCGTGTGCGCCTGCTTCAAGACGATCAACTGATCGAACCGGTAGACGCCCGCTTCCCGATCGACCAGCACGCGCCGCCGGCGGCCCATTAGTGGTTCGGTGTAATGGGGCGTGTATTGCAGCCCCGCGGCCTTCAGCCGGCGTCCCAACAGGCGCGCGAATGCGAGACTTCGTCTTTGCCTTGCCGTTTTCGTTCGAAATGAAAATCGCATGGCCCTTGAAGCGGTCGCTGAAACGACCGTCCGCACCTTCATATTCCCATTTGCCGATCAAGAATTCCGGCACCGAGTTGTGATGGATCGACACGAGGAGATCGGCGCGCATGGCGTTCGCGCGCGCGACCCGCGCGGGCAATTCCTTCCGGTTCGGACCGGCCGTGACAAGCAGCACGGTCTTGGCGAAGCCGGCGTCCAGCAGCTTCGCCTCGATCCGCCGCGCCAGCCGCAGATTGAAATCGTACTCCGGCACGCCGCGGGCGCTGGTCGCGCCGGGCTCCTGCGCCGTATGGCCGACGTCGAGAATGACCCGGAACGCGGCGCGATTGCATTTTGACGCGGGCGCCTTGGCGGCATGCGCGCTGGATGGCTCCGCGGCCACCAGCGCGGCGCCCGCCGCCGCCAGTAGCGTAAAGCCAATGAGGAGCCGTATCCGACGCATCATCGGAGGCAAACTAAATGACCGGCAAGTCCAAGTCATGGCCGGGCTTGTCGAGCTATCCATCATTCCCGGGCGCCCGCCGTAGCCCGAAGGGCGAAGATCAAGGCGAGCCGCTCGACCGGTTGCGCCGGGTCGTGAGGCCAGGACGTTAAGCTCCGAACAATCCGGCCCGCTATCAAAGTCTCTGGCAGCGGCCGCCAAAATTCCGCTCTGGTGTCATATCGAGTGCGACGTATTACTGCGCCCAAAGTCGGTTCTGTTTGCTTCGCCATTACAACCTTCCAACCCGATATTTCCTGCACCACGGGGTCATGCCCAGCCTTCCTTAAAATATGAGCTGCGCCGTGCCGAGCCTTATCATTGTGCCTGCCGTTAGCTTGCCGGACCCGGTCACGCCCAAGCGGGAGGAGGAGCCGGTCACCGTCTCGCTGAAGACGCCCGTTTGCGCCGTTGAGTAGACGCCGTGCGCCTTCACCGAGTTGAGATTTAACTGGGCCTGCCAGCCGAGGAAGAAATCGATCCCCGGTGTCTGCGCCAGAACGAGGATGCACCCCATGCCGAGCATGAAGCGATCGGTCGTGACCCAGCGGCTGTCGCTGATGAAGAAATCGATCGAATTATAGTTTGCCGTCAGGTTTGTGCTCTGCCGCTTGTGCTCGTAGCCGATGCTCCAATACGGCGACCCAGGCGAAGACCGTTGATAAGAGGCGACGGCATCAGCGGCACGACGTTGCGGGACATCATGACGTCGAGCATGAACCCGGCCTGGAGGAGGTTCGCATCGGTCTTGACCGTGCCTGGAAGGAAGCCCGGTACGACCTGGGTGCCGCCGTTCGGCTGCAGGAAGATGCGATCGTCCATGGTGGGGGCGATGAAAATCGGGCCACTGGTCGTGTCGGCCCCTGCGCCCCATGCCCGAAGCTGGAACTTCCCCCGCACTTCGATCTGGACGTCGGTGCCCAGCATTATCGCTGTCCGCTTGCCGCCCAGACCGCCGTTCGAGACATCGACTCCGTCGAGCGCCGATACGCTGGCGCCGATCTTGAAATTGGTGGCGGCGCTCGGACAATCCGCCGGCAGTGAAGCTAGGATTTCTCCTGCTCTGCGGGTAAAACCTGAGTAAAGCGTACTCTTCGCATTGTCAGAAAGCTGATTCCTGATCCTCTGGTACTCACCACAGTCTCCACGCGCCAGCGCCGCGCGCGCTTGCTGTTCAACGTCCTCGAGTTGCGCCAGGATTGAGACTTCTCCCGCGTCTCGGGTCGTGATCCCTTGCGGCTGTGCCCTCGGCGTCCGCGCTGCGGCGCGGTCGGCACGCGTCGGCTTCGCGCATTCGGACCCCGGAACATAGTTCCAGCGGTTGATGGCCGACCACGGCATCGTCTGCTCGATGAGCCGATCCGGCAATGTCTGGGATAATGCGGCGATGGAGAGCTTCTTCTCGTCGCTCAAGACTGAACGAACAGCACACAAAACATACCGGACGCGAGATGAGGCCAGGGCCGACGTGTTCGATTACATCGAGCGCTTCTACAATCCGAAATGCCGGCACTCGACGATCGGATATCTGAGCCCCGTGGAGTTCGAAAAGCAGATGAAATTAGCTTCGGATGCTGTCAACCAAACCGGGTGTAGGACAAACTGTCGATCCAACTATCCAACTGATCAAATGTCGATCCATCAATCATTCGACCAGGGCTCGGTTGAGCGACGAAGGTGTGACCACTAGTCGTTCGCACGTTAGCGCACCGCTCACACCATTCTTGCTCTCAATACCGCACTGTGTTTTCGCCGTTAGGTCCCATACCGGCGGTTCGAGCGCATGAGGGGGCAAATCCGACCGAGAGTAGCGTCCAAATGCATTTACTCAGGCATAGCATCCCTCACATCCTAAACACCCCAAACCTCATTCTCGGAATCGGCGCGTTGAACGCCGCGCGTCAGCGCTTGCCGAACGCGAAATAGGCGAAGCCGATGGCGAGCACGAGCTGCAGACCCGCCATCACCCAGCCCATCGAATTGAATACGCCCGCATTGATCGCGTACACGATGAGAACAACCTGGATCGCCTTTTCCGTGAGGCTGCCAAAGAGGACAGCCGTGAACAGCCGGGACGGAGCCGCATCGCGGCAGGCCCAATAGATGATCGCGAAGGCAAGCGCCGCGGTGGCCACCACGCGCGCCATCAGCACGCCGGCTGCATTAAGGGTCACGCCGAACCCGCTGATGAATTCCTGTGGCGCCAGCAAGTTGCCGACGCCGAGGATGACGTAGAGGATAACGACGGCGGTGAAAAATACCTTCTGCGACATGTTTGCCTCCCTGCTTGATTTCCCACCGTGTCATGGCCGGGCTTGTCCCGGCCATCCCGGTCAGGAAGGCACTGCGTCCCTAAGCGGGATGCCCGGCACAAGGCCGGGCATGACGGAAGGGGTTACATCCTGAACACCCCAAACCTCGTCCGCGGGATCGGCGCGTTGAGCGCGGCGGATAGCGCCAGCGCCAGCACCTTGCGCGTCTCCGAGGGCGCGATGATGCCGTCGTCCCACAGCCGCGCGGTGGCGAAATAGGGGTTGCCCTCGGCCTCGTATTGCTCGCGGGTCGGGCGCTTGAATTCGTCCTCCTCGGCCTTCGACCACTTCTTGCCCTCGGCCTCGAGATTGTCGCGCTTGACGGTGGCGAGCACGCTCGCCGCCTGCTCGCCGCCCATCACCGAGATGCGCGCGTTCGGCCAGGTGAACAGGAAGCGCGGCCCATAGGCGCGGCCGCACATGCCGTAATTGCCGGCGCCGAAGCTGCCGCCGACGATCAGCGTGAGCTTGGGCACCGCGGCGCAGGCCACCGCCGTCACCATCTTGGCGCCGTCCTTGGCGATGCCGCCGGCCTCGTAGTCCTTGCCGACCATGAAGCCGGAAATGTTCTGCAGGAACAGCAGCGGAATGCGCCGCTGGCAGCATAGCTCGATGAAATGCGCCGCTTTCAGCGCGCTCTCGGAGAACAGGATGCCGTTATTGGCGATGATGCCGAGCGGCATGCCGTGCAGCCGCGCGAAGCCGGTGACCACCGTGATGCCGTAGAGCCGCTTGAACTCGTCGAACTCGGAGCCGTCCACCAGCCGCGCGATCACTTCGCGCGCGTCGTATTGCTTGCGCAGGTCCGACGGGCACGATGCCGTCGAGCTCGGCGATGTCGAAGGCCGGCTCGCGCGGCTCGTCGTATTCGAGGTCGACGCGCTTGGGCTTGTTGAGGTTCGCGACGATACGGCGCACGATGGCGAGCGCGTGGGCGTCGTCGGTGGCGAAATGGTCGGCGACGCCGGAGCGGCGCGTATGCACTTCGGCGCCGCCGAGCTCCTCGGCCGTCACCACCTCGCCGGTCGCGGCCTTCACCAAGGGCGGCCCGCCGAGGAAAATGGTGGCCCCCTGCACGATCACGGTCTCGTCCGACATCGCCGGTACATAGGCGCCGCCCGCGGTGCACGAGCCCATGACGCAAGCGATCTGCGCAATGCCGGCGGCCGAGAGCCGCGCCTGATTGTAGAAGATGCGGCCGAAATGCTCGCGGTCGGGAAACACTTCGGTCTGGTGCGGCAGGTTCGCGCCGCCGGAATCGACGAGATAAATGCAGGGCAGCCGGTTCTCCGCCGCGATCTCCTGGGCGCGCAGGTGCTTCTTCACCGTCATCGGGAGATACGTGCCGCCCTTGATCGTGCTGTCGTTGCACACGATCACGCACTCGCGGCCTTCGATGCGGCCGATGCCGGTGATCAGCCCCGCGCCGTGGATGGCGTCGTCATAGAGGCCGTTGGCCGCGAGCGGCGAAAGCTCGAGAAACGGCGTGCCGAGGTCCAAGAGCCGCATCACGCGCTCGCGCGGCAAGAGCTTGCCGCGCTTGACGTGGCGCTCGCGCGCCTTTTCCGCGCCGCCGAGCGCCGCTTCCTCGCGGCGGCGGCGCAATTCCTCGACCAGCGCCGCCATGGCGGCGGCGTTCTGCTTGAATTCCTTGGTTTTGCTGTCGACCGACGAAGTCAGCGCCGCCACGGGTCACCCCCTCTTGCCAAGGTGCCGTGAAGGCGGGGCGATGGCAACGCTATTCTCCCTCTCCCCGCTGGGGAGAGGGAAAGATCACTCCTCCAAGGCTTCCACCAAACGTCCAGGGTTTCCGCAGGCTTCGTAGGATTTGCGCAGCCTCGATCTGGGCCTGATCACCCGATGCTCGGTCGGCGGCTGCGCTCTAGAAGCCCTCGAAAACCTTTCCGCAGAGATCAGGCAAGGTCGAAGCGATCAGCGTTCATCACCTTGGTCCAGGCCGCCACGAAGTCTTTCACAAACTTCTCCTTCGAGTCCGCGCACGCATAGACTTCCGCGAGGGCGCGTAGCTGCGAGTGCGAACCGAAGATCAGGTCGACACGGGTGCCGGTCCACTTGACCTCGTTCGTCTTCCGGTCGCGCCCCTCGTACACGCCTTCAGAGCCAGCGGACGGCTGCCATTGCGTGCGCATGTCGAGCAGGTTGACGAAGAAGTCGTTGGTCAGCGTCTCGGGCCGCTTGGTGAAGACGCCGTGCTGGGACTTGCCGAAGTTCGAGTTCAGCGCGCGCAGGCCGCCGACGAGAACCGTCATTTCTGGAGCAGTCAGCGTCAGCAATTGCGCCCGATCCACCAACATCTCCTCGGCGGACAAGCGCTGCTTGCCGCGGAGATAGTTGCGGAAACCGTCGGCGATCGGCTCGATCGGCGCGAAGGAGTCGACGTCGGTTTGCTCCTGCGACGCGTCCATGCGCCCCGGCGTGAAGGGAACCTTCACGTTGTGCCCGGCGTCCTTCGCGGCTTTCTCGATCGCCGCGCAGCCGCCGAGAACGATCAGGTCGGCAAGCGAGACCTTTTTCCCGCCAGACTGTGAAGCGTTGAACTCCTTTTGGATCGCTTCGAGCGTCTGCAGCACCTTGGTCAGCTGAGCCGGCTGGTTGACGTCCCAATCCTTCTGCGGCGCGAGGCGAATGCGTGCGCCGTTCGCTCCACCGCGCTTGTCAGAGCCGCGGAACGTCGACGCCGACGCCCAAGCCGTCGAGACCAGCTGGGAAACGGACAGCCCAGACGCGAGGATTTTCGCCTTCAGAGCAGCAATGTCCTGCTCCCCGATCAGCGGATGATCCACAGCGGGGATCGCGTCTTGCCACAGCAGCTCCTCCTTCGGAACGAGCGGGCCGAGATAACGCATGATCGGGCCCATGTCGCGGTGCGTCAGCTTGAACCACGCCCGGGCAAACGCGTCTGCGAACTGATCCGGATTCTCGTAGAAGCGCCGCGAAATCTTTTCGTAGGCAGGGTCGAACTTCAAGGCGAGGTCAGTGGTCAGCATGGATGGCGCGTGACGCTTTGACGGGTCGTGCGCATCCGGCACCGTACCGGCGCCTGCGCCATGCTTCGGCTTCCACTGTTGCGCACCGGCCGGGCTCTTGGTCAGTTCCCATTCGTAGCCGAACAGGTTCCAGAAAAAGTTGCTGCTCCACTTCGTTGGCGTCGTGGTCCAGATGACTTCCGGGCCGCCGCCGATCGTGTCACCGCCCTTGCCGCTGCCAAAACTGCTCTTCCAGCCGAGGCCTTGCTCTTCGATGCCGGCGGCTTCGGGTTCAGGGCCGACAAGCGCCGGATCGCCAGCGCCGTGGGTTTTGCCGAAGGTGTGTCCGCCGGCGATGAGCGCGACGGTTTCCTCGTCGTTCATCGCCATGCGGGCAAAGGTCTCGCGGATGTCCTTGGCCGCAGCGACCGGATCCGGCTTGCCGTTCGGGCCTTCCGGATTGACGTAGATCAGACCCATCTGCACGGCGGCGAGAGGATTTGCGAGGTCACGCTCGCCGCTGTAGCGCTCGTCGGCGAGCCACTTGCCCTCGGGGCCCCAGTAGATGTCCTCTTCGGGCTCCCAGACATCGGCGCGGCCGCCGCCGAAACCGAACGTCTTGAATCCCATCGAATCGAGGGCGACGTTACCCGCGAGAATCATCAAGTCGGCCCAGGAGATCTTCCGGCCGTACTTCTGCTTGATCGGCCAGAGCAGCCGCCGCGCCTTGTCGAGGTTCACGTTGTCCGGCCAGCTGTTGAGGGGTGCGAAGCGCTGCAGGCCGGCTCCGGCGCCGCCGCGGCCGTCGCCTATGCGGTACGTGCCTGCGCTGTGCCACGCCATCCGAATGAACAGCGGCCCGTAGTGGCCATAGTCGGCCGGCCACCACTCCTTCGAGTCCGTCATCAAGGCATGAAGGTCCTTGGTCACGGCATTCAGGTCGAGGCTCTTGAATTCCTTGGCGTAGTCGAACGCCTCGCCCATCGGATTGGACAGGGTGGAGTGCTGGTGGAGAACACTCAGGTTCAACTGGTTCGGCCACCAGTCCCGGTTGGTGTGCATGACCGGGCACTTGCCCGCGCTCTTGTCAGTCTTTGCGTCCATGTTTCTTTCCGATCGTGTTCTGTAATTTTTCTTCGAGTTGTTCCGTATGGAACTATCATGACTTCTGGGAGTTGTTACCGACGAGATCCCAGTTGCCCTCGTCGGTGAAGAACTTCAGCGCGAAACCGCGCACGTCGCGCTCGGCGTCCGCGGCGCCGAGTTCGCCGGCGCGCCGGCGGTCGTAGTCAGGGTCGGGCGTTTTTCTGCCATGGCCTCATCTCCTTATTTCCAGGTCATTCGAACCGGGTGGGGCTGAGAATGGATTGCGCTAGATCAACAATCAGGTCCAATCGGATTGCTTCACTATCTCGATAAGAATAGCTTATCGCCATGATCACCTTGCGAAAGCTTCAGTATTTCGCCGCCCTGGTCCAACACCGGCACTTCGGCCGTGCTGCCGAGGCCTGCGCCGTGACCCAGCCGGCCCTGTCCATGCAGATTCGTGAGCTGGAGGAGACGCTCGGCGTAGAGTTGGTGGAGCGGCGTCGGGGCGAGCCCATGCTCACCGATATCGGTGCCGAGGTGGCGCGGCGCGCCGAGCGCATCTTGTCTGCGACGCGCGACATCGTCGATATCGCGCGTCACGGCGAACGGCTGCTCGTCGGACGGCTGCAGATCGGCGTCATCCCCACGCTGGCTCCTTATGTGCTGCCGAAAATCCTACCGCTCCTGCATCGCCGCCATTCGGAGCTCCGCGTCGAACTGCGCGAGACCCAAACCCACGTCCTCCTCCACGAGCTTGCGCGCGGCGCCCTCGATGTCGTGATGCTGGCGCTGCCGATCCCGGAAAGCGAGATCGAAACCTTCCGCCTGTTCGACGATCCGTTCGTGCTCGCCGTACCCGCATCCGACCCTCGCCCGGAGAATCGGCGCGTCCGCGCTCAGGACATCGATCAGCAAAGCCTGATCCTGCTCGAGGAAGGTCATTGCCTGCGCGATCAGGCACTGGCCTATTGCACGAGCGCGCGCCGCGACGCGAGTCTTGATACGACAAGTCTTGATGCGACAAGTCTTGATGCGACAAGTCTTGATGCGACAAGTCTTGGTGCAACAAGTCTCGGTGCGACGAGCCTCGCCACCGTCATGCAAATGGTGGCGAACGGCTATGGCATCACGCTGCTGCCGCGCGTCGCCGTCGATGTCGAAGTCCGCGACGAACGAGTGAAGCTCTTGCGCTTCGCCGAACCCGCGCCCGGCCGCGTGATCGGGCTGGCCTGGCGGCGCACCTCCCCGCGCAAGGCCGATTTCATCGCGCTCGGCCAACTGGTGACGGAAGCGTTGGGTGTTGCCGGGAAGCCCGTGCCAGCGCCGCCATCGCAGCGGAACGCCAAGGGCGCGCCGCGGAAATGATCCGTCAGTCCAGCGCGTCGGTCTGCGCGTAGGGCCAAGCGCTCGCTTTGCGCGGCGTCGAACCAGGCGCGATACGCCGGCAACGCCTGGATCGCCTCGACATAAGCCGAGGCGACGCGATCGACCTTCAATTCGTAGCTGACGATGCGGCCCACGACCGGGGCATACATGCAATCGGCGGCGGAGAATTCGCCAAACAGAAAATCGCCGCTTTTGCCGAAGCGCTCGCGCGTTCCGCGCCAGAGCGCCTGGATGCGCGCAATCTCCGGCCCGACCTCGGCCACGGGCGTGCGCCGCGCCCGCTTGCGCCGCAGGTTGAAGTGATAATTGCCGCGCAGCACCGGGAAACCCGCGTGCATCTCGGCCGAGATCGTGCGTGCATGGGCCCGCGCCAAGGGATCGGCCGGCCAGAGCTTAATTTGAGGGAATTTCTCGGCGAGATATTCGAGGATCGCGATCGATTCCCAGATCTTCTCCTGGCCATCGAGCAGGATCGGCACCGTCTTGCCGGCACCCTGGGCCGCGACCTTTTCCTTGAATTCGGCTGAGCCGTTCGGGATCAGCACCTCGTCGAACGGAATCTTGTGGTGCGCCAGCGCCAGCCACGGCCGCAGCGACCACGAGGAATAGGTCTTCGAGCCGATGACCAGCGTGAGCGCCAAGAATCCCTCCCAGTCGTTCAGATCTGCGGGAACGCCTGCGAGCAAGCAAGCGCAGAGTTGTGATCTCGAACATCAATATCTGTCATCCCGGGCGAGGCGTCCGTCCGGACGCCGAGACCCGGGATCCATAATCGCCTGCATCGTAAAAATTGCGGCCGGCGGCTATGGATCCCGGCTCGCACTCGCCCGCTTTCGCGGGCTCGTTTGGCCGGGATGACAGGCTACTTCGGATCGGTCTCCACCGGCCCGCCGGCCTTCTTCCAGCCGCCGAAGCCCTCGTGGATATGCGCGACCGGCTTGAGCCCCATGCGCTGCGCGGTCTCCGCCGCCAGCACCGAACGCAATCCGCCGGCGCAGAAGAACACGTATTTCTTGTCCGCGGCGAACACCGGCTTGTGATAGGGCGAAGTGGGATCGATCCAGAACTCCAGCATGCCGCGCGGGCAATGCACCGCGCCGGGCACCCGCCCATCGCGCTTGAGCTCGCGGATGTCGCGGATGTCGACCAGCACCACGTCGTCGCGGCCGTGCAGCTGCACGGCGTCTTGCGGCTGAATGGTCTCGATCTTCGCGAGCGCCTCGTCGATCAGCGTGCGGTAGCTGAGTGTGATTTTCTGCGCCATGGTTCCCTCGCCTTTCCCGCCGCGCCCTCAATCCCAATCCGGCGCCCAGGAGACGCTGACGACGCGGCCCTTGGCCGAGGCGAGAGCGCGGATTTCATCCATCTCGGCTTTGGTCAACTCGAAATCGAAGATCGCCGCGTTTTCCTTGAGCCGCTCCGGATTGTTGGTGCGCGGGATAACGACAAAGCCCTGCTGCACGAGGTAGCGCAGGCTCACCTGCGCCGCCGTCTTCGCGTGCTTGCGCGCCTTGCCGACCTTCTCGAGCACGATATCGCCGTGCGCGCGACCGCGCGCGATCGGGCTATAGGCGGTCACCGAAATTCCGTGGCGCTTGCAGGCGGCGATCACCTTGGAGGCGTCGAGATACGGGTGCAGCTCGATCTGGTTGTTGACGATCGGCTCCGACGAAAGCCGCACCGCCTCGTCCACCAGCTTCACCGTGAAATTGGAAATGCCGACGTGGCGCGCCAGCCCGCGCGTCTTCATCTTGCACAGCGCGCCGATCGTCTCCTTGAGCTGCACCGACGGATTGGGCCAGTGCAGCAGCAACAGATCGACATAAGGCTGCTTCAGCTTCACCAGGCTCGCCTCGACCGAGCGCTCCAGCTCGTCGGCGCGGAAACTCGTGTGCCAGACCTTGGTGGTGAGGAAGATCGCGTCGCGCTTCACGCCGCTGGTGCGGATGCCCTCGCCCACTTCGGTCTCGTTGTCGTAGGCCTGCGCGGTGTCGATGTGGCGATAGCCGATCTTCAGCGCCTGCGCGACCTGGCTCACGCAATTCCTGCCGCGCACGTCCCAGGTGCCGAGCCCGAGAAGAGGAATTTTCGCGCCGTTCGCCTCGACCGATTGCGTGAACGCCATTTCAACGCCCTTTCTTCTTGGCCGCTTCGTAGCGCGCCTTGGTCTGCTCGTTCGGCGGATAGGTGCCGGGCAGCGCGCGCGCCGTTCTTGACCTGCTCGAACGCCCAGGCCTCGAACTGCTCCTGTTCCGTGGCCTCGGCCGCCACGGCGGCGATCATGGCCTTCGGGATGCACACCGCGCCGTCGCGGTCGGCGATGATGATGTCGCCCGGATAAATCGCGACGCCGCCGCAGCCGATCGGCTCCTGCCAGCCCACGAAGGTGAGCCCGCCGACCGAAGGCGGCGCCGCCACGCCCGCGCACCAGGTCGGCAGACCCGTCGCGCGCATGCCGTCGAGATCGCGCAGCATTCCGTCGGTCACCAGCGCCGCCACGTTCCGCACCTTCATCCGCATGGCCAGGATATCGCCGAAAATTGCCGCCGCTGTGACGCCCATGGCGTCGGCGACCGCGATGCAGCCGGCGGGCATTTCCTCGATCGCGCCCCGCGTCGAGCGCGGATCGGCCCAGGAGGCGGTGGTGGCGATGTCCTCGCGCACCGGAATGAAGCGCAGCGTGAAGGCCTCGCCCACCACCCGCTCGCCCTCGCCCACCAGCGGCCGCGCGCCCTCGATGAAATGGCGCCGCACGCCCTGCTTGATGAGCACCGTGGTGACGGTCGCGGCCGAGACCTTCAGCAGGGCGGCGCGGAGATCGGGGGTGAGGGACATTCGGACCTTATAATTGCGAACTAGATGCCTTGAAAGCCCTTGAGCAGGATGGCGCGCCGCGCCGTCTCGCGCGCCATGCAGGCGGCGCCCATCGGGATGGCCTGCGAGCCGTGAATCTCCCGGTCGTAAAACTCACACGTGCGGTCGCGGCTCACGATCCAGGCGCGCTGCATCTCGCGCAGCTTCTTCTCCCGCTCCTTGTCCTTGAGATCGGCGAGCAGTTCCTTGAAAGTCTCGTTCAGAATCCGGTCCCAGATCTTCGTCTCGATGCGGTGGCAATCGGCCATGCCGAAGGTCGAGTAGCCGCCCTCCTCTTCCATGCAGGGCTCGGCGACCAGCTTGAAGAGGCAATTCTTCTCGATTTCCAGCTTGTCCTCATATTTCGCGAAACAGTACCGCACCGCGGTGAGTTCCTGCACCGTCGGCTCGCGCGTTTGCGCTTGCGCCGCGCCGGAGAGGCATATCGCGGCGATTGCAAGGGCGATGGGTCGAAGCGTCATTTCGTCTTCTCGAACAATTCCCTTCCGATCAGCATGCGGCGGATTTCGCTAGTCCCCGCCCCGATCTCGTAGAGCTTGGCGTCGCGCAGCAGGCGCCCGGTCGGGTAGTCGTTGATATAGCCGTTGCCGCCGAGCAGCTGCACCGCGTCGAGCGCCACCTGCGTCGCCTTCTCCGCCGCGAACAGGATCGCGCCGGCCGCGTCCTCGCGCGCGGTCTTGCCCTGGTCGCACGCGCGCGCGACCGCATAGACATAGGCCTTGCACGCGTTCATGCCGACATACATGTCGGCGACCTTGCCCTGCACCATCTGGAAATTTCCGATCGGCTCGCCGAATTGCTTGCGCTCGTGCACATAGGGCAGCACCACGTCGAGGCAGGCCTGCATGATGCCCAAGGGCCCGGCGGCCAGCACCACGCGCTCGTAATCGAGGCCGCTCATCAGGATTTTCACGCCCTCGCCGGGCCGGCCGAGCACGTTCTCCTCCGGCACCTCGCAATCCTGGAACACCAGCTCGCAGGTATCCGAGCCGCGCATGCCGAGCTTGTCGAGCTTCTGCGCGGTGGAAAATCCCTTCATCCCCTTCTCGATCAGAAACGCCGTGATGCCGCGCGCGCCGGCGGCAGGATCGGTCTTGGCATAGACGATGAGCGTGTCGGCGCCCGGCCCGTTGGTGATCCACATTTTCGAGCCGTTCAGCACGTAACGGTCGCCCTTCTTGTCGGCGCGCGTGCGCATGCCGACCACGTCGGAACCGGCGCCGGGCTCCGACATGGCGAGCGCGCCCAGATGCTCGCCGGAAATCAGCTTCGGCAGATACTTGCGCTTCTGCTTTTCGTTGCCGTTGCGGCGCAGCTGGTTGACCGCGAGGTTCGAATGCGCGCCGTAGGACAGCCCGATCGAAGCCGAAGCGCGGCTGACTTCTTCCATCGCCACGCAATGCTCGAGATAGCCGAGCCCCGCACCGCCGTATTCCTCTTCGACCGTGATGCCGAGCAGCCCGAGTTCGCCGAGCTTCGGCCACAGGTCGCGCGGGAAAGTGTTGGTCTTGTCGATCTCGTCGGCGCGCGGCGCGATGTGATCGGCGGAAAAATTGCGCACCGTCTCGCGCAGCATGTCGGCGGTTTCGCCGAGATCGAACCTGAAGCCTTCCCAGGCGTTCGCGAGCATCGTCCTCTCCTAATCCTTCGACCGGTCCGGCGTTCCTTCCAGGCACATCATGGTGGCAAGCATCTGCGCGATCGATTTCTCCTCGCCGTCCGCGATCGCCGCGACTTCGGCTTCGACCACGATGAGCGTACGCCCGGGCTTCACGACGTTGCCGCGCGCCAGGAAGCGCTCGCCGGCTCCCGGGGCCATGAAATTGACCTTGAACTCGACCGTCAGCACCGAGGCCCCGGCCGGCATCAGCGAAAAGGCTGCGTAACCGGCCGCGCTGTCGGCGATTGTAGTGGCGATGCCCGCGTGCAGATAGCCGTGCTGTTGGCAGAGGTTACGCCGGTACGGAAGCTCGATCTCGCACCGGCCCGGCGCAAGCGCCGCGATCTTGGCGCCGATGGTCTGCATCAGCGACTGACGCGCGAAGCTGTCGCGTACTTTGACTTCCCAATCGGGGTCGCGCGGCCGCAGTTCGCTCATGGGGCCACCGCGACCCCAAGCTCGGGCTTGCCTTCCATGCACATCATGGTGGCCAGCATGCGCGCCACCGGACGCCGCTTGCCACCCTGCTCCGCCTCGACCTCGCTCTGCACCACCGAGAGCGTGCGGCCGGCGCGAACACCCAGCCGCGCGCAAGGAAGCGCTCGCCTTCAGCCACACCTACGAGATTGATCTTGTACTCGACGCCGAGCACCGAGGAATTGGCCGGCATCAGCGTGAGCGCCGCGTAGCCGGCCGCATTGGCCGCGATCGCGGTAACGACGCCGCCATGCAGATAGCCGTGCTGCTGGCATAGGTCTGCCCGAAACGGCATTTCCACATCACATCGGCCGGGCGAGAGCGCCGCGATGCGCGCGCCGATCGTATCCATGAAGGTCTGGCGCGCGAAGCTCGCGCGCACCTTGGCGTCCCAATCGGGATCGCGCGGCTTCGGCTCCGCCTTCATTGACGCTCCACTCAACGCCTGGCAAAGCCCGCCACGGCCGAAACGACTTTTCCGTCCACGCCGTTGAAACCGTGATATGCCCGCGCCTCGCACACATCGCCGGTCGACGTCCCGCCGGTAATCCAGACCACCCGCGCCTTGCCGCCGCTCCATTGCACGAACGGCTCGACCGCGCCGGGCAACGTGAACCGGCAAGTGTCCTCGCGATGATGCACCACGAGCGTGCGCGGCAAGGAGCCGGGCGAGCCGAGGATGCCCTGCACCTGCTGCATGAACCCCGCGGTGAATACCACCCCATCGGGCCGCGCGCCGGCGGCGACCGCCTGCGCGATGCGCACGTGTGCCGCGGCTGGTGCCGGCGAGCGTCACCGATTTCACGATGCCGCGCATGTATTGCACCGCCGCGCCGAGATCGACGCCGATATCGACCGTGAGCACCGCGAGCCCCGCCGCGCGATACATGCCGCGCGTGCGAATGAGCTGATTGCCGCGCAGCCGGTTGATCTGGCCGTCGGCGCTGATCGCGAGATTGCCGTCGCCGCCCGCCACCAGGATGATGCCCGCCCGCGCGCCGGCCGGCTTGTCGAGCAGCGCCCTTCCGCCGCCGATGGTGACGACTTCTTCCGCGGCGAAGGCCGGAGAAGCGAGCGCCAGCACGGCGCCAAGCGCGAAAAGAATGAGTTTCGACATAGGCTGGCTCCTCGATGCCCTTCTCCCGCTGGGTCGATGGTAGGTCCGAATCCGGCGGGGGCAAAGGCCACACGGCCGCATGGCAAACAAAGCGAAACGGCGGCCCGGGGGCCGCCGTCGCAGGTAGTAATGGTGCGGTCGAGAGGACTCGAACCTCCAAGGGTTGCCCCGCTAGCACCTCAAGCTAGTGCGTCTACCAATTCCGCCACGACCGCATGGGAATCTGGATTTGCGCGGCTATCCCGCCGCGCGCTTCGATGTAACAAATCGATCCTGTATCCTCAAGGGCGGACCGCCCCTCCACGGCCAAAGGCTATTGCGTTGAACGAGCCCTCCTCCCGCCAGGCACCCTTGCTCAGCCCGCGCCGCGTGCCGGTCGACTGGCACACCAGCGCGCGGCCGGTGGCCTATGCCGATGCGCTCGCCGCCATGGAGGCCCGCGTCGCCGAGATCGCCTCGGGCGACAAGCCGGAGCTGGTTTGGCTGCTGGAGCACCCGCCGCTCTATACCGCGGGCACCAGCGCCGAACCCGGCGAGCTGATCGAGGCGCGCTTTCCGGTGTTCGAGACCGGCCGCGGCGGCCGTTTCACCTATCACGGCCCCGGCCAGCGGGTCGCCTATGTGATGCTCGATCTCAAGCCGCGCGGCGCCGACCTGCGCCGCTTCGTGTTCGCGCTGGAAGAATGGCTGATCCGGACGCTCGCGCGCTTCGGCGTCGAGGGCGAGCGGCGCGCGGACCGCATCGGGGTCTGGGTCAAGCGGCCCGACAAGGGCGACGGCCGCGAGGACAAGATCGCCGCCGTCGGCGTGCGCGTGCGCCGCTGGATCACCTATCACGGCGTCTCGCTCAATGTCGCGCCGGATCTTTCGCACTATTCCGGCATCATGCCCTGCGGGGTGAACGATCCGCACCACGGCGTCACCAGCCTGGCCGATCTTGGAATCGAGGCGTCGATGGCTGATGTCGACAAGGCGTTGCGCGCGAGCTTCGCGGAAGTCTTCGGCGACTAGGCGGCGTCAGGCCGTCGGCAGCATCGAAAAATCCTCGCCCGGACGCCGCGCGGCGAGCGCCTTCTCGTCCGCTTCCGCGATCTCGACCGCATCGACCCGCGCCGAGCGCGGCCCGCGCCGGCAGGCGGCGATCATCGCGTCCACCGCTTGCGGTTCCCCGGCGATCAAAGCCTCGACGGAGCCGTCGCGGCGATTGCGCACCCAGCCCTTGAGCCCGCGCGCCACTGCCTCGTCCTCGACGAAGGCGCGATAGCCCACGCCCTGCACGTGGCCGCGGATCGTGAGCCGGACGACGCGCATCGCTCACTCCGGGCCGAACGCGCGCTCGAGCGCGCGCACATAATCGTCCGGCAGCTTCCATTCGCGCGCGGCGCCGATCACCTGCGCGCGGTATTGCGGGCGCGCGCGGCCGGGCGTCGTGTCGGTCGCGATATAGACCAGCGCGCTCAAGAGCTTTTCGTCGTGGTGCACCGGCAGCATCTCCTGGCGATAGAGCCCGCCGGCCACGTCCTCGTAGCGATCGAGCGCGGCGACATCGACCGCGGTCACGCGCCACAACACGCCCCAGACGTTGGCGCCCCGATGCGGCGCGATCGAGCCGTGCCCGCTCGCCGTGATGAAGAAGCGATAGTGCTTGATCCGCGCCGGCCCATACGCCTTCGCGCGCGGGCACATCCGCGCCATGTGCGCGCGGTCCATGTTGGAGCCGTAGGCGAAATAGAGGGACATCGGCATCCTTACCCTGTCATTCCGGGGCCGAGCGCCGCGGGACCGGCCTATCGGCCGGCCGCAAGGATTACAGACTCGCCGCTGACGGACGCCCCGGAATGACGGTTAGGCAAACTCCAGAATCACCGCGTCCACCGCCACGCTGTCGCCGGGCTTGACGTGAATCTTCTTCACCGTGCCGTCGCGCTCGGCGCGCAAGACGTTCTCCATCTTCATGGCCTCGACCACGGCGAGCGTATCGCCGGTCTTGACCTCCTGCCCCTCGGCCACCGCGATCGACATCACCAGCCCCGGCATCGGACAGCGCACTTCCTTGCCGGAATCGGTCGCCACCTTGGCCAGCATGAGCCGCGCCAGCGCCGCCTCGCGCTCGGTATAGACGTGGGCGCGCGTGCGCACGCCCCGGTGCATGAGCAGGAACCCGTTGGCGCCCGGCCGCACCTGCACCGCGATCTCGTTCCCGTCGATCAGCCCGGCCCAGACCGGATCGCCCGGCTTCCAGCGCGATTGCAGGACGAACACGTGGGCGCCGTCCGCGGCGAAGCGCACGGCCACCGCTTCGTCCTGGCGAATGACTTCGAGCTCGAGCTCGGTGTCGCCGAGCCGCACGATGCGCCGCCGCTCGCGCGTCACCGCGCGGCCGGTGAGCTGGCCGGAAATTTTGCGCTTGCGCTCGCCGAGCACGTGATCGACGGCCGCCGCGACCGCGGCGAGCCTTTGCGCGAGCTCGCCTTGCGGCGCGACCGCGCGGAAGCCTTCCGGGTATTCCTCGGCGATGAACCCGGTCGAGAGCTTGCCCGCGCGCCAGCGCGGATGCTGCATCAGCGCCGCCAGAAACGGGATGTTCTGCTCGATCCCCTCGATGGTGAACGCATCGAGCGCGTCGGCCTGCGCATCGATCGCCGCCGCGCGCGTCGGCGCGTGCGTCACCAGCTTGGCGATCAGCGGATCGTAATAGAGCGAGATTTCGTCGCCCTCGACGACGCCGGTATCGACGCGCACCGAGGCATCGCCGCGCTTGCCCTCCGCCGGCGGCCGGAAGCGACGGAGCCGCCCGATCGAAGGCAGGAATCCGCGGAACGGGTCCTCGGCATAAATCCGCGTCTCCACCGCCCAGCCATTGAGCTTCACGTCGCTCTGCTTGATCGCGAGCTTCTCGCCGGCGGCGACGCGGATCATCTGCTCGACCAGATCGATGCCGGTGACGCATTCGGTCACCGGATGCTCGACCTGCAGCCGCGTATTCATTTCGAGGAAGAAGAAGCTCTTGTCCTGCCCGGCGACGAACTCCACGGTGCCCGCCGAGTCGTAGTTCACGGCCTTGGCCAGCGCCACCGCCTGCTCGCCCATGGCCTTGCGCGTCTTCTCGTCGAGCAGCGGCGACGGCGCTTCCTCGACCACTTTCTGATTTCGCCGCTGGATTGAGCACTCGCGCTCGCCGAGATAGATGACGTTGCCGTGCTTGTCGCCGAGCACCTGGATTTCTACGTGGCGCGGGTTCTCGATGAATTTCTCGATGAATACCCGCTCGTCGCCGAAGCTCGCCTTCGCCTCCGAGCGCGCGCGCGTGAAGCCTTCCGCGACCTCGGCTCTTGTCGCGGGCGACCCGCATGCCCTTGCCGCCGCCGCCGGCCGAGGCCTTGATCATCACCGGATAGCCGATCTCGTCGGCGATCTTCAGCGCGTGCTTCTCGTCCTCGATGGTGCCGAGGAAGCCGGGAACGGTCGAGACCTTGGCTTTGGCCGCGAATTTCTTGGATTCGATCTTGTCGCCCATGGCCGCGATCGCCGCCGCGTTCGGCCCGATGAACGCGATCCCGGCCGCAGCCAGCGCCTCGGCGAAGGCCGCGCGCTCCGAGAGAAATCCGTAGCCCGGATGAACGGCTTCGGCTCCGGTCGCCTTGCAGGCGGCGACGATCTTCTCGATCACCAGATAGGATTGCGCCGCCGGCGCCGGGCCGATGCCGACCGCCTCGTCGGCCATGGCGACGTGCAGCGCGTCCTTGTCGGCGTCGGAATAGACCGCGACCGTGCGGATGCCCATGCGCCGCGCGGTCTTCATCACGCGGCACGCGATCTCGCCGCGATTGGCGATCAAAATCTTGCGAAACATGCCCCGGCCTACGCGCTACACGGGCCGGGTTTGCGGCGCGGACCCGGGCTTGTCAATTGCGCGCGCCGCTACTGGACCGTCACGCGCACGCGCACGGTCGAACAGCCGGATCGTCCGCCACCGCCGCCGCACACCGTGAAGGCAAAAGCGTCCCTGCCGGTGAAGCCGGCCTTGGGCTGGTAGAGCACGCCCGCGGCGCCGCTCGTCCGCGCGGTGCCGTTCGCCGGCGGATTCGTGATGCGGTTGCTCTGGGCCGTACTTTTCGCGCCGAGCCGGACCGTGATCGGGCAGCGCGTGCCGCCGGTGATCTCGACCTCGAGTTCGAGGTCGGACCCGAATACGAAGCGATGCGGCGGAACCTGACACGCCGCCTCGGCATGCGTCGTCAGCATCAGCACAGCAATTGCTGCCGCGAGGACAATCGTTCGCATGGAGCCGTTCCCCTGACCGGCATCCATTATAGCCAATCGCCGGCGGCGGCGCTCAAGCCGCAAAATCGATGAGCCGGCGTACCGACGGGTCCGACGCATTCGGGCCGTGACCGAGCAGCCCCAGGAGCCGCAGCTCCGCGGCGGTCGGCCGGCCGTCGCGCATGATATGGCTGGCGAGCCACGCCACCTCCTCCGCGCCGACCGCGACCCACACCAGGTCCCGCTCGGCGGCGAGCGCCTCGCGCCGTGGCGGCACCGCATGGCCCGAGGCCGCGATCAGGTGATTGGCGATCGCCTTGCAGAAGAGATCGTGAAAGCTGGAATCGCTGCCGCCGGCCGCGGCCGCGTCGTGCAGATCGAACAGCGCCTCGGCTTCGGCCCGGCTGACCGGCATTCCGGCCGTTCCACCCGCGGCTTCGAGCACGCGGCGCAAAAAGCGCACGTCTTCGGCATCGATTGCACGGCTGAAATGCGGGCGCCGCCCGAGCGCCGGTCCCTCGCCGGCAATGACCGCCGCGCAAAGCTGGCCGATCAGGAAGGCGGGCAGCAAGGACGGCGTTTGGATCGCCGCTTCGATGACGCGCAACAGGGTCTCGATCCCGGCCGCCGTGGCGACCCGGCCGTGCGGCGCGTATTGCGCCAGCAGCTCGCGTGCCGCGGTCTCGCTCAATATGCCGGTTGGGAAGAACTCTTCGCGCAGCGTCTCAAGGACCTGAACCTCGTTCCGCGAAGTGGCCGTACCCCCGTCCATCGCCTTACTCCACACCAGGAAGCGAATTTGCGGCCACGGCGGTTACCAGCCTGTTAACTCTTGCGGCCTTCCACCCTATATGTTGACGGCCGCAGGCAAGCCCTACCGGGATCGAACGGAAATGACCAAGAGCGCCGGCATCCACCACATCACCGCGATCGCGGGCGAGCCCAAACGGCAGGTCGCGTTCTACACGCGCACGCTCGGGCTGCGCTTCGTCAAGCGCACCGTCAATTTCGACGATCCCGGCACTTGGCACCTCTATTACGGCGACGAGGTCGGCTCGCCCGGCACGGCGCTCACCTTCTTCATCTGGAAGGACCTGCCCAAAGGGCAGCACGGCGCCGGCGAGGCCCAGGAAATCGCCTTCGCCATCCCCGAGGGCTCGCTCGACTACTGGATCAAGCGGCTCGATGCTCGGGCGTCGCGCATGGCGCGCCGACGCAACGCTTCGGCGAGACCGCCGTCGCGCTCGAAGACCCCGACGGCCTCAAGCTCGAACTGGTGACGGACAAGGGCGCGCGGCGATCCCCGGCTGGTCCAACGGCGAAATCCCGGCCGAGCACGCCATCCGCGGCTTCCACGGCATCACGCTCGAAGTGCGCGACCCGGCGCCCACCGGGCGCGTGCTCGAGCAGGTATTCGGCTTCAAGCCGCCGGCGTCGAGCACAACCGCCATCGCTATCTCGCCGAAGGCGGCCCGCTCGGCCGGGCGATCGATTTGCGCATCACGCCGGGGCTCGCCGCGCTCGCAGCAGGGCCTCGGCATCAATCACCACATCGCCTTCCGCGCCGCCAACGACGCCGAGGAGATGGAAATGCGCCGGCGCGCGCTGGCGCTCGGGTTGAACGCCACCGAGCAAGTGCAACGTAACTATTTCCGCTCGGTCTATTTCCGCGAGCCGGGCGGCATCCTGTTCGAGATCGCCACCGACGATCCCGGCTTCACGCTCGACGAGCCGAAGGAGAAGCTCGGCCAGAAAGTGATGTTGCCGCCCTGGTACGAACCGCATCGCGCCAAGATCGAGGCCGCCCTGCCGCCGCTGGAATGAGGGCAATCGAAATTTGAACGTCCAATTTATGTGATTAAAAAATTCGTCTAGCGCGTCATGTGAAAAAGCCTATATTGGATTGAGAACCAGAGACAGCGCGCATCGGCTCGCGAGCGCGCTCGGCAAAAATCAGGAGGCAAGCATGGCTCTAAGTTTAGGCGACATCGCGCCGGATTTCGAGGCGCAAACCACCGAAGGCAAGATCAAGTTCCACGATTGGATCGGCGACAAGTGGGCGGTGCTGTTCTCGCACCCCAAGGACTTCACCCCGGTCTGCACCACCGAGCTCGGCTACATGGCGCGCATCAAGCCCGACTTCGACAAGCGCAACGTGAAGATCATCGGCCTCTCCGTCGATCCGGTCGACAAGCATTCGACCTGGGCCAACGACATCAAGGAAACCCAGGGCTATGCGCCCAATTATCCGATGATCGGCGACACCGATTTCAACGTGTCGAAGCTCTACGGCATGCTGCCGGCGAGCGCCTCGGGCGATCCGGCCAAGCGCACGGCGGCCGACAATCAGACCGTGCGCAACGTCTTCGTCATCGGCCCGGACAAGAAGATCAAGCTCATCCTGGTCTATCCGATGACCACGGGCCGGAACTTCGACGAGGTGCTGCGCGTGATCGACTCCCTGCAGCTCACCGCCAAGCACAAGGTCGCGACGCCGGTGAACTGGAAGCACGGCGAGGACGTGATCATCGCCGGCTCCGTCTCCGACGACGACGCCAAGAAGACCTATCCGAACGGCTGGAAGTCGCCCAAGCCCTATATCCGCATCGTTCCGCAGCCGCGCTGAGCGAGCGGAATAGCCTCACCAACGGGCGGAACGCGCGAGCGCTCCGCCCGTTCGATCATTGACGGCCTGCGTTCGGCCCCACACTCTCGCGGACCAATGGCAGACAAGACCAGCGTACTCGTGGTCGGCGCCGGGCCCGTAGGGCTTTCGGCCGCGCTCGAGCTTTCCCGGCTCGGCGTCTCGGTGCGCATCGTCGACAAAGTGGCGGCGGCCACCAAGGAAAGCCGCGCCATCCTCGTCAACACGCGCTCCCTCGACCTGCTCGATCCGGCGGGCGCGTCGGATCGCCTGATCGCCGCCGGGGTGAAGCTGCGCGGCGCCCGCATCGTGGTCGACGGCCGCGTGCGCGTGACCATCGACGCGACCCGCCTGCCGCCGCCGCGCAAGTTCCTGCTCGCGCTCGCCCAGAACGAAACCGAGCGCGTGCTCATCGAATGTCTGTTGGAGCGCGGAGTCGCGGTCGAGCGCGGCGTCGAGGTCGTCGATATCGTCAACGGCACCGACAGTCGCCACCGCCCGCGCCAAGACGCCCAAGGGCGAAGCGCTGTTCACCGCCGACTGGATCATCGGCGCCGACGGCGCGCACTCGACCGTGCGCCACCGGATCGGGCTGGAATTTCCCGGCGCGCCCTACCCGTTCCACTGGAGCCTTGCCGACGTGGAGCTGCTCGGCGACGCCGAGCTCGACCGCGCCGAGCTCAGGCTCGACTATCGCGGGCCCGTCATGGTGCGCGGGCCGCTCGGCGGCAGGCGGCATCGGCTGATCTCGAACGCGCCCAACGTGCTCGCGCGCGTCCCTGCCAGCTGGAAGCCGGGCAAGGTGCACTGGCAGTCGGATTTCTCCGTGAGCCACCGCATGGTGAAACGCCGGGGCACCGGCCGCGTCTGGCTCGTGGGCGATGCCGCGCATATCCATTCGCCGGCGGGCGGCCGCGGCATGAACCTCGGCATCGAGGACGCGGTCACGCTGGCCCACGTGATCGCCGGAGCGGGCGATCTTTCCGCCTGGGAAGCGACCCAGCAGCGCCACGCCGCCGCGGTCGTGCGCGAGAGCGACATGATGCAGCGGATCGCCACCAGCCAGGGCTTCTTCGGCCGGGTGCTGTTCCCTTCCCTCCTCGGATTTCTCGTGCGCTTTCCCGCGATTCACGACCGCATGGTCGCGCGCCTCGCCGGGATTGGTTGAAGCGGCGGAAAAATCACACGGGAGTTCCTGCAAGTGGCAATCGACGACGTAAAGGAATTCCTCGAAGGCGATGCGCCGCATTTCTCGCGCCTTATCGGCCTCAAGATCACCAAATGCACGGCCGAGCTGGTCGAAGGCACCCTCGAGGCGCGGCCGGAGCTCTCCAACCGTCACGGCGTGTTGCATGGCGGCGCCATCATGACGCTCGCCGATACCCTTGGCGGAGTCGGAACCAGCGCGAACCTGCCCAAGGGCGGCGGCACCGTGACGATCGAGAGCAAGACCAATTTCTTCGCCGCCGTCCCGGTCGGCGACACCGCGCGCGCCGAATGCACGCCGCTGCACCGCGGCCGCACCACCATGGTCTGGCAGACCAAGATCGTGCGCGGCGACGGCAAGCTCGCGGCGATCGTCACCCAGACCCAGCTGGTGATCCCGCCGGAAAAGAAATCGAACTAGCTAGGCCCGCTGCAACACCGCGCCGAGCGCCGCCGCCATCGCGCGCTCGGGATCGGGCTGCATCGCCTTCGCGCGCCAGGCGACGAATCCGTCCGGCCGCACCAGCGCGGCGCCGCTCGACGTCACGCCGAAGGACTCGGCGAAGCGCAGGTCCGGATCGCGCAGCATCGCCGTGCCGATGCAATAGGTGTCGAGCTCGAGTCCCTTGAACTTGCCCGCCGCCGCGCGCGCCGCGCCGGCCCATGCCGCGCCCTCGAGGCCGGTGAGCAGAACGAAGGACCGGCCGAACAGGTCGATCGTCGATACCCGCTCCCCGCCGCGGTTGAGCCAAATGTGCGGAGCCCGCGAGCCGGGCCGGCCGTGCGTCTGGTGCGGATTGTCGTGGCTCTTGCCGTCGGCCTCGCCACCGTCGGGCACGACCGCCGGCGAGCGGTAGAGATAGCCGAGCTCGATGTTGAAGTCGGGGGCCGGCGGCTGGAAATCCTTGGCGCCGAGATAGGGCGCCGTGCGCGTGACGTAGCGCGTATAGGCCTGCTCGACCGTGAACTTGCTGACCGGCCGCCGCTCGACGTCGTAGGTGGCGAGCAGCTTCGGATCGGCGGCGCCCTTCAACACCATCGCCAGTTTCCAGGCGAGATTGTGCGCGTCGTGCACGCCGGTATTGCCGCCGAAGCCGCCGTTCGGCGGCATCAGGTGCGCCGCATCGCCGGCCAGGAATATGCGGCCGTCGCGGAAACGCCGCGCCACGTCCGAGGTCGCGCGCCAGCGCGCGATCCCGGTGATCTTCACCGGCAGATCCGGCACGCCCGCGCCCACGCGCACGAACTCGATCAACCTCTGCTCGCTGATATCGGCCGCGGCATCCGCAGCCGCCTTCGGATCCTTTTTCGGGTCGCCCACCGTGTTCACGACCAGGAAGCCGTTCTGGCAATCCTTCTCCATGCGGAAGAAGCCGCCGAGCGTCGGGTTGTTGATGTAGATCACCGAGAGCGGCTTGCCGCCGAGCTGCGGCCACAGATCGGCCTGGAAGTAAATGGTGATGCTGTTCGAGAACACGCCGCGGCCGTCGAACTCGACGCCCATCAGATCGCGCACCTTGCTGTGCGCGCCGTCGGCGCCGACCAGGTATTTGCCGCGAATCGTCTTCTCCTGGCCGGTATCGATGTCCTTGGCGGTCACCGTGACGCCCGCGTCGTCCTGCTCGGCGGCGACGATCTCGTGCCCGTCGAGCACTTTCGCGCCGGCCTGCTCCGCGCGCTTCCTCAGGATCGGCTCGAGGCCGGGCTGGGTGATGAACAGCCGCCGGCAGGGCGAGAGCGCATCGACGCCCGCATTGAGCACCGGAATGATATCGGCGAGCTTCTTGCCCGACAGCGTGTCCATGATGATCATGGCGCCTTCGGGCACGAACTCCTTGTCCGACTGTTTGCGGACCTCGTCCTCGATCCCGGCGTTGCGGAACAATTCGATCGTGCGCATGTGGAAGAACGCGGCGCGCGGCACCGGCGAGCCGCCGCGCAGACGCTCGATGGCGAGCGAGGCGATGCCGTGCTGCGCGAGGAACATCGCGGTCGAAAGGCCGACCAGGCCGCCGCCGGCGATCAGCACGGGATATTCGTCGGCGCTTGCCCTACCGGCGCTCATGGTCCCTCCCCAATTCTTGTTGTCGTCCCGCGTTTTGCCGGGATTTTGACGCATCTGGAGCGGCTTGCGCCAGCGCCGGGCTTATAGTCGTCATAACCGCAAGTAATCCGGACGAACCGTCCCGATTTGGGCCGCCGCCGGTCACGAAAATGTCCCACCCCGCTGGTGATCTCCGCCCGCTGGCGGGGGCGCCAGGAGTTGGCATGCGTCGCGTATTCGTCCTGTTTGCCGCGCTGGCATTGGCGGCACCCGCTTCCGCCGCGACACCCAGACAAGCGCCGATCTCGGCCGAGGCGCTGCAGCGCTGGATGTTCGATTACCGGCACAAGCCCGACCCGATGCGCGTGCCCGTGGCGGTGAAAGCCATGGCCCGCCTCGGCGCGTTCAAGGACGCGGAATCGTCCGGCGTCTATGTCGGCTTCCTCGCCGGCGTGATCGGCGGCAACCCGGCCTGGGCCGAGGATCTGATCGCGCGCATGTTCCCGCTGCCGCCCGAGAGCCACTGGGCGCTGATCCGCGCCATCGCCTATTCGGGCCTGCCGGAATGGAAGCGGCTGTTGCGCAACTTCGCCTGGCGCATGCCCGAGCGCCGCGCGATGATCGACAAATACATTTCCGGCGAATTGCCCGCCCTCGACCGCATCGCCTTCGAGAAAAGCCCGGCCATGTCCGAGCGCCTGCAGGGCTATCTCAAGCCGAGCAGCTATTTCGGCAAGCAGCCGCGCGCCGAGGAGCCGCCGCCGGAACTGATCGACACGCTGTGGGGCTATTATTTCGCGACCGGCGCCGACGAGCCGCTCGCGCGCCTCATCGCCATGCTCCCGCTCGCCAAGGACGAGGACAGCATCGAGAAAGTCACGCTCGGCAGCATGGCGAAATACACGCTGGCCTCCAACGCCGCCCGCGACCACAAGCTCTTCGCCCACGTCAAGCGCATCGCCCCGAAACAGCCCGAGGACGTGCAGGCGCCGCTGAAAGAAGTGATCGAGGCCGCCGAGACCATGGACATCGCGCGCATCAAGAAGGATGCGATGGCCGCGCTCGAGGATTTGAAGCGCAAGGGGCCGGGCTACAAGCGCAAGCTCTCGACCTGGGGGCAGATCGGCCAGGGCGCCATCGCGCTCGGCTGCATCGGCGCCGCCGCCGCGGGCGCGGTGGTGCTCGGCCTGCCCTGCGTCGTCGGCGGCGCGATGTCGTCCGGCGCGCTCTATTACTTGGGCGCGCAGCAATAGCCCATTGTGCTAGCTTGGCGCGTCGGAGATAACGCGCGCATGGCTGATCCGGTTGATAAACCCCAGGGCCTCAGTCCCTTCTGGCACCCGATGCTGTCGGGCGAGTTTCAAACCATGCGGCATGGCCGGCAGCTCATGCGCATACTTTCCCCCACGGCGCATGATCGCTGCCGCATCTGCCTGGCGGGGTTCGACGGCTTCACCGCACCGCTCATGCGCGTAATGCGGCGCGGGCCTTGGCAGCGCAATTCGCATTTCTGCGAGAAATGCGAAGAAGTCCTGCGGGAGCACCGCGGCGGCACCGAGATCGACATCGCGGTGCTCTATGCCGACGTGCGCGGCTCGACGCAAATGGCCGCCGGCATGCGCCCTTCCGAATTCGCCGCCCTTATGCAGCGCTTTTTTCAAACCGCCACAGAGATATTCCTTCGCAGCGACGCCGTGGTGGACAAGATGGCGGGCGACGAGGTGATCGGAATTTATGTTCCCGGCCTTGCCGGCTCCGATTTCAAGCGGCGCGCGGTCGAGGCCGGGCTCGACCTCCTGCGCGCGACCGGCCACGGCGAACGGGCCGACCCATGGCTCCCGATCGGCGTCGGCGTGCATACCGGGATTGCATTCGTCGGCTCGATCGGCGGCGAGGGCGGAACCTATCAGTTCGCCGCGCTCGGCGACACGATGAACTTCGGCGCGCGGCTGGTCGCCTCCGCCAAGACGGGCGAAATGGTCATGAGCGAGGCGGCGTGGCAGGACGTGTCGGGCAAAGTCTCCGCCGAGCCGCGCAGCCTGGAGCTCAAGGGCTATACGGAACCAGTGCAGGCCTACGTCGCGCGGGTGAAGCCGGCTTGATACGCCTCCGTCATTCCGGTCGCGCGGCCTGAGGCCGCGCGGGCCGGAATCCATAACCCCCGCCCTCGCTTTTTTCGCACCGCTCGTGTTTATGGATTCCGGGTTCGCGCCACTCAAGTCGGCTATAGCCGACTTGAGCACTATCAATTGCCGATCTCGGGTAAACCCGAGATCGGTCGCGCCCCGGAATGACGAGGGACAACAATCGTGATCGATCTCTACACCTGGCAGACGCCGAACGGCCGCAAGATTTCCATCGCGCTCGAGGAGCTCGGGCTGCCCTATAACGTGATCCCCATCGACATCGGCAAGGACGCGCAGTTCGCGCCGGAATTTCTGAAAGTAGCGCCGAACAACAAAATCCCCGCCATCGTCGATCACGACAACGGCCTCTCGCTCATGGAGTCGGGCGCGATCCTGCTCTATCTCGCGGAGAAAACCGGCAAGCTGATGCCGAAGGCGCTGGAGCCCCGCTATCGCGTGATCGAATGGCTGATGTGGCAGATGGGCGGGCCCGGGCCGTTCCTCGGCCAGGTGCATCATTTCGTGAAATACAATCCCGGCAAGGCGCCCTATGCCGAGAAGCGCTTTCTGATAGAAGCGCACCGGCTCTATGGCGTGCTCGACCGCCGGCTCGACGGGCGTGAATTCGTGGCCGACGATTATTCCATCGCCGACATCGCCATCTGGCCGTGGATTTCGCGCTTCGAATGGCAGACCATGAACCTCGACGAATTCCAGAACGTCAAGCGCTGGTACCTGACGATCGCCAAGCGACCGGCCGTGCAGCGCGGCTATCATGTGCCCAATCGCGTGAGCGAGATACCGATGCCGGCTTAGAGAGGAATCTGTCATCGCCGGGCTTGACCCGGCGATCTCGCTTAGGTGGGCACGGCCGTGCCCAATGAATCGGGATGGCCGGGACAAGCCCGGCCATGACAGAAAAAGTCACTCCTCCGCCACCCGCCCCCGCAAACTCTTGGTCCGCCCGTGGATCTTCTTGCTCTCCAGCCGCTTCTTCTTCTGGCGGCGCGAGGGCTTGGTCGCCCGCCGCGCCTTCGGCACCTGGGCGGCGCGGCGGATGAGATCGATGAGCCGCTCGCGCGCGTCGCGCCGGTTCTGCGTCTGGGTGCGGAAGGTCTGCGCGTTGATCACCAGCACGCCCTCGCCAGAAATGCGCCGGCCGGCGAGCTGCATGAGCCGCGCGCGCACGCCCTCGGGCAGCGACGGCGAGCGCCGCACGTCGAAGCGCAGCTGCACCGCGGTCGAGAGCTTGTTGACGTTCTGCCCGCCCGGCCCCGAGGCGCGGATGAAATGCTCCTCGAGCTCGTGCTCGTCGAGGTGGATTTGGTCGGTGATGCGGATCATGGGACCATCTACAGGCCTTCGGCCGCTTAATTCAAGGATTCAAACAGCTACGTTCTTTCTTCTCCTCGTCATGCGCGGGCTTGACCCGCGCATCCCGCTTAGGGAGGCAACGTGCCCTCCTGATCGGGATGGCCGGGTCAAGCCCTCGGGCGGCCCAGTCGACCCGGGCCGTGACGAAGTATTCTCGCGGGCGGATTTCGCCCCGAGGGATCGTCAGGGTCCCCTCGCCGGAGCGAGGGGGATGGAGCGCCGCTCGGCGCTGCATCTGTTTCGCGCCCTTTCGGGACGCGTCGTGCCCGGAACCCCGGGCACTCGCCTTACGGCGCTCCATCGCGGCACTCGCCACGTTCCCGAAGGACCGTGGCTCAACTCCGGGCCGCGCTTCCTGGGACGCGGACCTTGCGGCCCTGTCCCAGTCCAGCGAGCTCCTCGCAGGGCGGTCCTAGTGCCGCCCGGGCGGAGCCCCGGAGTCGCCCGAGTGCGAGGCTTACGAGCCTCGCCCGCGGGCGCCACATCCCCGCTCCGCCAGCTAGACGTCCCTAGAAGACGCCCCAGATGAGCGGGGATGTCTGGATTAAATTCCTAGATTGCGGCGGAAGTTTGACGGGGACAATATTGTGCGATTGCCCTAGTCTGGCCGCGACAATTCCGGCAGCGACTTGTGGACCTTCATGGCCGACCCCAGCGCGCACACCCAAGACGACCCGTTCTGGCGCAACGTGCTTTCGGGCCGCATGCGCTCGAAGCTCTGGATGCGCCAAGCGTTCCGGCTGATCTCGCCGGGCGCGGGCCACCGCTGCCATCTGTGCTGGGCGCCGTTCGAGGGGCTGGCAGCGCCGTTGATGCGCAAGATCGGCCGCGGCCCCTGGCGGCGCAACCCGCGCTTTTGCGACGAATGCGAGCGCGCGTTCCGCGAACACCGCGGCGGCGCCGAGGTGGAGCTCGCCGTGCTCTATGCCGACGTGCGCGGCTCGTCGCAAATGGCGGCGCGGATGCAGCCGACCGAGTTCGCCGCGCTGATGCAGCGCTTCTTCATCACAGCGACCAAGGTGCTCATCCGCAACAATGCCGTGATCGACAAGATGGTGGGCGACGAGGTGATCGGCATCTTCATAGAGGGCATGGCCGGGCCGAACTACAAGCGCGACGCGGTGCAGGCCGGACTCGATCTCTTGCGCGCTGTCGGCCACGGCGACGGCCGCGAACCCGTGGCTGCCGATCGGCGTCGGCGTCCATTCCGGCATCGCCTTCGTGGGCTCGATTGGCGACGGCAGCAACTATGAGTTCGCGGCGCTGGGCGAGACCATGAACACCGGCGCGCGCCTGGTCGCGGCCGCCGGCGCGGGCGAGCTCGTGATCGGCGATACACTGTGGCCGGACGTGTCGAGCAAGGTCCTAAAGGCCGAGCGCCGCTCGCTCACGCTCAAGGGCATCGACGGGCCGGTGACGGCGCACGTGGCGAAGGTTGGGCGCGGGTGAGCAACGCGCGGTCCAGAAAAGTCGAAGGGCCGCTGTTTTCGACGGCCCCCGTCATCATGGGGCTCCACATTGGCTCAGGCGATCGTCGCCGGATGGCGGCCTGCGAGCGCGACCACATTCATGTCACGACGCTACGAATGACGAATCTTCTTGCCGTTATTGGGGTCTGCGTCCTTGCTCATCGTGAAGTCGATCGATCATAGCGCGGACTGCCACGTACCGATCCTCGTTTTCGAAGCAGTGTTCCAAGCCAACCGTTTGTCGCAGCGAAGAAATCAGCCTTTCCGCTGTTTGCTCGCCCTCAACTATTTGAGATTCATTTCGCGCATACTCGTAAAGACGATCAATGTAGTGCCGAAGACGAACCGTATCATACCAACGCTGAACCTCTTCGACCCCCTCCCGTCGATCAGAGAATAGTCGCGCGTTGTGCACTTGGTAGAACGAAACCAATTCGAATATCTTCTGGGCCGGCTGAGGTTCAACAAACTCGATGGCAGTCTTTAATGCCGCGATTGCTTCAGTTGCTGGCGTTGGCAGCTCACGCCTCCTGCCGTCATGAAATTTCATGCAGTCTTCCGTAAAATTACATAGCGCGCTAAGAGCATCTGGCATCTGCGCCCTCGCAGACAATTCTTTCCGCTTCAGAGTATCGGAGTGTCGCTCCCTATCCGTTGCGATTTGCTGCTTAAGTGGCCGAACGGTCCACCACGCGGCAAGCAAAGCCAATAGGGCCGCGATGAGTGTCTGCCAGTCTTGCGCCAACTGCACGAAGCCTTTGGAGAACATCGCACCCCTTCCCCGACATGCTCATTGCACAACGCATTGCGCCGGACCGGAAGACAGCTCTGCTATTCCGTCATACGCGCAGAGTCAGCCAAAAAAAGGCGCGAGAGCTGGTATTAGCTCCAATAGCTTCTTTAAGGCATTTTCGGCGAGGCGTCCTACTACTGCGTCCGCAAACTTCGCTACTAGGTACGTCAGCACGCCAACAGCGCTGGCAAGTAAGAGTAGCCGCACATTTTTTGGTCGTATCAGGACTGGGATCGTCTCGATTTCTGCAATGCATCGCTCTTTTTCATCGGGATTGTCGAACGCATTCTCACCGCGCACGGCCTCCCGCAGGCGTTCCAATGCGGTCTCTGTCTCCTTGTGAGCTGGCTTATTGTGGTCAATCTCAACAATTCGGTCTGATGCAGGAACAACTATCGGGGCCGGTTCAGGAGTGGTCTCGTCAGTCAAATCGCGCGATATTTGTCGCCGTAAGTCTCTCGCAAACGGGTCAAAAAGCTGATCAACAAGATCCGCTATGTTTTCGTTGATATTTCGTTTCGATGATACGTAGCTATGCGCGAATTGTAGTCCAGCATTCTCGCTCATTGTAAGTGAACGAAACATGCCGATAAGAGCACCAAGCCGCTTATCACGTCCTTCAGGAAGAACAATTCTGCCATGCCCCATCCCACACTGAGGTTGTAATCCATCTTTGCGCCACTGTTCAAAATCGATACTGCCTTCAAGTCTTCTAATTGTATTTGCTATTTCCGGCGTGTCGTCCAGAAATGCGAACCATCTCCGAAGATTGGAGCCAAAGAATTCGTGCTTCGACCGGGAGACGTCTTCTCGAAGGTCGTCGAATTCAGAAAGCAGATCGTCAATATCTTGATTCATCTATCACTCCGAAAATATTTCATCCCTCGTAATATTGCTCACAACGGCAAATTATCGTGCTTCTTCCGTGGCCGCTCGGCGTGCTTGGTGCGCAGCATCGCCAGCGCGCGGGCGATCCGCCGCCGTGGATCAAGCGGCTCAATCACTTCGCGCGGTTTCCAGCCAGCATCCCGGCCACGCTCAAATCTTCGTCAAGATCGGGCCAGTGGATGCCCATCGGCATGATCTCGTAATTAGCGCGCGCCTGCGCGCTGGCGCCCGCAAGCTGCGGATACCATTCGAGCGGCGTTGAAATCTTGCGGCCGTCCGCGAGCGTGACCACGAGTTCGGTCGCCGTGAAGACGACCGTCTTCACGCGCAGATCGCGAACATCAATCTCCAAAGTGCTCATGCCAAACCCCTATCACGCCTCTGCAGAGCTTAAAAGTAAGGAGTACGCGGCTTCCTCTTACGAGTGAACAATACAAATATGACGACGAATACCTGACATGCCCGTACATACTTATCTCTGATATATGTTGGGCTGTTAACATCAAGGCCGACAAACATTTTTTGTTTTTTGAATTTGTCCTTTCGTCTCGCTGGAGCAACTTCAAAATTCCAATCCGACACCTCGATATTTTGACATAGATCACGAACGCGTTGTGAAGTGAAATTTTTGGTCCGTAACCTATGAGCAAACTCGTTTCGTATTTCCTTTATCGCAACCAAATCAGAGTGAGCATCTTTGCCGTATAAGCCCATCAAGAATCCGAGGTCGATCTTGGCGCTGAAACTTCCCAATGGACCGCTTGGCCTAAATAGCCGCTCGACAACTTCCTTCTCGTGATACAATTTCGTTTTAATAGCCTCAGCGAGACGTTCTTCAAGAAGCGCGGCAGCAACTATTGCAGCAGCCCGATCAGACTTAGTTGCTTCCATATCTTCGATAGCGGCATGCTCGTCCGCCGATAAGCTGACCCAGACCATTTACGTGCCCATGTAATGGTTCAAATACATGCAGTAGGTATCCCAATGTGAGATGATTGGCACGACCCCCACCCCGCCCGTCTACGCTACGCTCCGACGGGCGACCCTCCCCGCAAGGGGGAGGAAAAAGAATAACTACAGCGGCAAATTATCGTGCTTCTTCCTCGGCCGCTCGGCGTGCTTGGTGCGTAGCATCGCCAGCGCGCGGGCGATCCGCCGCCGCGTCTCGTGCGGCTCGATCACCTCGTCGATATAGCCGCGCTCGGCCGCCACGAACGGCGACAGGAAGCGCTCCTCGTATTCCTTGGTGCGCGCGGCGATCTTGTCCTTGTCGCCGATGTCGCCGCGGAAGATGATCTCCACCGCCCCCTTGGCGCCCATCACCGCGATCTGCGCCGTCGGCCAGGCATAGTTCACGTCGCCGCCGATGTGCTTGGAGGCCATCACGTCATAGGCCCCGCCGAACGCCTTGCGCGTGATCAGCGTCACCAGCGGCACCGTGCACTGGCTATAGGCGAACAGCAGCTTCGCCCCGTGCTTGATCAGCCCGCCATATTCCTGCGCGGTGCCGGGCAGGAAGCCGGGCACGTCCACGAAGGTCACGATCGGGATATTGAACGCGTCGCAGAAGCGCACGAAGCGCGCGGCCTTGCGCGAGGCGTCGCTGTCGAGCACGCCCGCCAGCACCATCGGCTGGTTGGCGACGAAGCCGGTGGTGCGCCCGGCCACGCGGCCGAAGCCGGTGACGATGTTCTTGCCGAACGCCTCCTGGATCTCGAAGAAGTCGCCCTCGTCGGCCACCTTCAGGATCAGCTCCTTGATGTCATAGGGCTTGTTCGGGCTTTCGGGGATCAGGCTGTCGAGCGAGGGCTCGATGCGCTCGATGTCGTCGGTGCGACGGCCATTCCGGCACGCCGGATTCGTTCGAGGCCGGCAGGAAATCGAGCAGCCGGCGGATTTGCAGGATGCACTCCACGTCGTTCTCGAACGCGCCGTCGGCCACGCCGCTGCGCGTCGTGTGCACGCGCGCGCCGCCGAGCTCTTCCGCGGTCACCGTTTCGTTGGTCACCGTCTTCACCACGTCGGGGCCGGTGACGAACATGTAGCTGGTGTCCTTCACCATGAAGATGAAGTCGGTCATGGCCGGCGAGTAGACGTCGCCGCCGGCGCACGGGCCCATGATGACGGAAATCTGCGGGATGACGCCGGACGCGATCACGTTGCGCTTGAACACCTCGCCATAGCCGCCGAGCGCGGCGACGCCTTCCTGGATGCGCGCGCCGCCGGCGTCGAACAGGCCGATGATCGGCGCGCGGGTCTTCAGCGCCATGTCCTGGATTTTGGTGATTTTCCCCGCGTGCGCTTCGGAGAGCGAGCCGCCGAACACGGTGAAATCCTTGGCGAACACGAACGCCTGCCGCCCGTTCACCGTGCCCCAGCCGGTCACCACGCCGTCGCCGGGGATTTTGGTCTTCTCCATGCCGAAATCGGTGTTGCGGTGCTGCACGAAGGTGTCGAATTCCTCGAAGCTGCCTTTATCCAGCAGAAGCTCGATGCGCTCGCGCGCGGTCAATTTGCCGCGCTTGTGCTGCGCCTCGATGCGCGCCTCGCCGCCGCCGAGCTTGGCGCCCGCGCGCCGCTGTTCCAGCTTGTCGATGATGTCCTTCATGGCAGCCCGCTCACGAATCCGTGTCGCGACCCATACCACGGCGCATATGCCATGCGGAATCGGCAAGGCAGACCGGCGCTTGATCTGCATCAAAGTCCGGGGCGCCCGCTGGGGCCATGCAGAACGCTGAAAAGGAGCCACATCCATCATGTCATGCCAGGCCATCCGCCTCAGCTCTGCTCGCCGCCCTCTTCGCTCGGCCTCTTCGCCTTCGCGCCCGCGGCTTTCGCCGGCCCGATCGCCGATTACGAGACCGCGCTGCGCGCCGCCTATGCCGATTACCGCAACGCGCTGTTCGCCACCAACACCAAGAATCGCGACGGCTCCGACAAGACCATGGCCGCGCTCGACGCCAAGTGGTCGGCGCTGGTCGCCAAATATCGCGCGAGCCCGCCGCCGCACTATTCCGAGGACGCGAAATGGGCCGCCAGCCTCGACCAGGTGAGCGGCGTGCTCGCCCGCGCCAAGGCCGAGATCGCCAAGGGCGATCTCGCCGAGGCGCACGAGACGCTGGAAGCGGTGCGCGAGCGGCTCGGCGAGCTGCGTGCGCGCAACGGGCTGATCGCCTATTCCGACCGCATCGACACCTTCCACCATTTCATGGAGCAAGTGCTGACCAAGCCCTATGGCGGGCTGACCGGCGCCGGGCTCACCGAGCTTGTGGAGGACGCGGCCGTGCTCGCCTTGCTCGGCAATGAGCTGAAGAAATCGCCGCCGGCGGACGCGGCGCAAGCGCCGGAATTCGCGCCGCTGCTCGGCGCCGTGCTCGGCGCGGTCGGCGAGCTGCAGACCGCGGCGCGCGCCGGCAACGTGGAAGCGATCAAGGCCGCGCGCGGCAAGATCAAGCCGGCCTTCGCCAAGCTGTTCGTGAAATTCGGCTGAGCTCAGCTCCAATCTAGCAGCGTCAGCATCCGCGCCGCCGCGTCGAACTCGAGCCGCCGCGCGGCGCGGCGGGCCATGCGCCTCGGCGTCCTCGCCCCAGCGCTGGATGTTCCAGTCCTCGTCCACGTGCGCCGCGGCCCAGGCCTCGTCGGCCGAGAGCCGCCCGCGCGCCAGCGCCAGCGCGAGCAAGGCCGAGCCGGAAATATTGGTGAGGCTCATCAGCGCCGCGAGCGCGAACGGCGACTTGTAGCGCGCGATCTCGGCGCGGATCGCATGGATCGCTGCCTCCGGCTGCGCCACGTGCTTGATCCCTTCGCGCGAGCGTGAAGCGCGCGCCTAATACCTCGCCCGCCCATGCCAGTACCGGGTCCCAGTGCTTCGCCTGCGCCGCGACCAGATCTTCGGGCTCGGTCGCGCGATAGAGCAGAAGATCGCTGCCGGCGTAGCGCTCGATCTCGGCCGCGACCGCTTCCGTGGCGACCCCGTCGATCGCCGCATGCGCGAGCCGCGTCAGCGGCATCTTCGCCGGATCGATGTGCTCGCCCTGCGCCGCCCACTCCTCCGCCACCGCCTCGGCGAGTGGGCGGCTGGGCAATGCGAGCGCATTTTTCGCCGGAGTCTTCGCCGGCTTGCCGTCGAGCAGGATCGCGAACGCGCCGTCGCGCTCGCCGGACACTCGCCTGCTTGTAGAAGCGCTTGATCAGCGCCGGCCGCGCGCCGCGCCGCGCCGCTTCCATCGGGTTTCCGCCGACCGGATCGTCGAACGGATCGCGGATCATCACTCCTCCGGCGCGTCCACGATCGGGTCGTACAGCTTGTCGTCGAACCCGATCAGGCTCCAGGTCTGGCGCATGTGCGGCGGCAGCGGCGCGGTCACGTCGATCGTGCCCTTGCCGCTCGGATGCGGGATGACGAGCCGCCGCGCCAGCAGATGCAGCTTGTTCTGCATGCCGCCGGGCAGCTCCCAGTTCTCGATGTCGAAATATTTGTCGTCGCCCACGATCGGATGGCCGATATGCGCCAGATGCGCGCGCAGCTGATGGGTGCGCCCGGTCACCGGCTTCAGCGACAGCCACGAGAGCTTCTGCGCCGCATTATCCACCACCGCGTAATAGGTGACGGCGTGGGCCGCGTCCTCCTCGCCGTGCTTGGCGACGCGCATCAGCTCGCCGTCGGGCCCGCCGCCCTTGGCGAGAAACGTGGAGATGCGCCCCTGCTTCGGCTTCGGCACGCCCGGCACCAGCGCCCAGTAGGTTTTCCGCGCCGAGCGCGAGCGGAAGGTTTTCGCCAGCGCCGCCGCCGCGAGCCGCGTCTTGGCGACGAGCAGCACGCCCGAGGTATCCTTGTCGAGCCGATGCACCAGGCGTGGCTTGACCCCGTCCTTACCGCGCAGCGCCTCGAGCATGCCGTCGATGTGGCGCACCGTGCCCGAGCCGCCCTGCACCGCAAGCCCCATGGGCTTGTTCAGCACCAGCACCTCGCGGTCTTCATAGAGCGTGATGGACTTGAGGAACGCGGCGTCGCCTTTCCCCGTCACCGGCTGCCGATTTTCACGAGGCCCCGCCGGCGTCCCCTCAAGCGAAGAATTCGGGTTGCGAGACGCGACTGCCGCGTTCTTCTCGATCGGCGGCACCCTCACCTTTTGACCGGGCTTGAGCCGCGCGTCGGTCTTCACCCGCCCGCCGTCCACGCGCACCTGGCCGGTGCGCAGCAGCTTCTGCAGATGGCCGAACGGCAGCGCCGGAAAATGCGTCTTGAACCAGCGGTCCAGCCGCATGCCGGCTTCGTCGTCGGAAACTTTGCGGGTCTCGACCGGCATCTCAGGCGACGGCGCGGACGAGCAACAGCCCGAGGAAAATCGCGCCGAGCGAGAGGATGACCGACGCGAGCACATAGGCGATCCCGAGCCCGACCTCGCCGCGCTCGAACAGCACGGCAAAATCGAGCGAGAAGGCCGAGAACGTAGTGAAGCCGCCCAGAATCCCCGTGGTCAAAAACAGCCGCATCGGCTGGCCCCAGATCGCGCCGGTGTCGCCGCGGAAGGCGAACCAGGCCGCGAGCGCGCCGATCGCGAACGAGCCGATCACGTTCACCGCCAGCGTGCCCCAGGGGAACTCGATCCCGAATGCCCGCGCGGCGAGCAGATTGACCCCGTGCCGTGCCGCGGCCCCGATGCCGCCGCCGAGGAATACGAGAAAAGTTGCGATCATCCGCTTGCCCACTGCCGTTCGGCGGGAGGCGTACCATCGCAACGCAGCGAACGCCAGAACTGCTCTTCTGGCGCGCCCCGCTTATGCGCTAGGCTTCGGCCTCTGCCGCCGGGGAAACGCCATGACCTTCATGCCGCGCGACGTCGCCGATAAAATTAGAGCCATCGGCCCGGTGATCGACCCGCCCGCGACGGCTGCGGTCTATGCGCCGCTGCACCAGAAGGAGCCCTATGCCGGCGTGAAGGTCACGCGCGACATCAAGTACGGCCCCGATGCGCGCCAGGCGCTTGATCTATTCGTGCCGGAAGGCGCGGCCATCAGCCAGCCGGTCTTCATCTTCATTCACGGCGGCGGCTATACCGGCGGCCACAAGCGCGAGGGCAATAATTTCTTCTACGACAACATCATGCTGTGGGCGGCGAAGCACGGCATGGTCGGCGTCAACGCCACCCATCGCCTGGCGCCCGCGCATGCCTGGCCCGCGGGCGCCGAGGACGTGGCCGGCGCCGTGCGCTGGGTGCTCGGCAATATCGCGGCGCACGGCGGCGACCCCAAGCGCGTGTTCCTGTGCGGCCATTCCGCCGGCGGCACGCACGTCGCGAGCTACGCCGTGATGCCGCAGTTCCATCGCGTCGATGGCTCCGGCCTGAAGGGCCTGATCCTGATCTCCGGCAATTACGACCTGACCACGGTGAAGGCGCCGGATGAGCGCTACCGGAGCTATTTCGGCGACGACATCGCCAAATACGCCGAGCGCTCGCCGCTCAAGGGGCTATTGAAGCTGCCGGTTCCGCTCATGATGGCCTATGCCGAGTTCGAGCCGCCGAGCATCGGCGCGCAAAGCGAGCGGCTCGAAGCGGCGCTGCGCGACGCCAAGCGGAATTTCCGCTCGATCAAGCTCAAGGGCCACAGCCACATCTCGATCACCTATGCGATAAATACCAAGGACACCGAGCTTTCCGACGCGATGCTCGAGTTCATCAAGAACTTGAACTAGCGAACGGACCAGCCACAAAGGAGGAAGCCAATGCGTGGAAACACTCAATTCGCCTGCCTGCTCGCGGGCGCGCTAGCCGTGCTCGCCCCCTTCGGCGCGAGCGCCCAGATGCCGCCCGACATCGCGGCAAAGATCAAGGAGATCGGCCGCGGGATCGACCCGCCCAAGACGGCGCCGATCTACGCGCCGCTGCAGCAGCAAGAGCCCTATGCCGGCGTGAAGGTCACGCGCGATCTGAAATACGGGCCCGATGCCCGCAATGCGCTCGACGTGTTCACGCCGGAGAACGCGGCCGGCCCGCTGCCGGTATTCATCTTCGTGCATGGCGGCGGCTTCGTCGCCGGCAACAAGCGTGGGCCCAACAACAGCCCATTCTACGACAATTTCATGCTCTTCGCCGCGAAGAACGGCATGGTCGGCGTGAACGCCACCTACCGGCTCGCGCCGGCGAACCCCTGGCCGGCCGCCCCGCAAGACATCGCCGCCGTCGTAAAGTGGGTGCGCGACAATATCGCGAGCCACGGCGGCGATCCGCGCCAGGTTTTTCTTGCCGGCAGTTCGGCAGGCGGCGCGATCGTCGCGGGCTTCATCGCCGACCCTAAGCTTCACCCGGCTCCGGACAATATCGGTGTGAAGGGCGTGCTTCTGCTCGCCGGGGTCTTCGACTTCGAAGGTCTCACCGACCCCGGCACCAAGGCCTATCTCGGCGACGACCCTACGAAATACGCGGAACGCTCGCCGCTTATGGGTGTGGTGAACAGCAAGCTGCCGCTGTTCGTTTCGTGGGCCGAGCTCGATCCGCCGTTCATCGTCAAGCAGTCGGAAATCCTCAACGCCAATCTCTGCAACAAGAACCGCTGCCCGAAGAAGATTTTTCTTCCCAACCACAGCCACATGTCCACGGTCTATGCGGTGAACACCGACGACAAGCAGCTCGCCGATGCCATGCTCGAGTTCATCAAAGGCGTGAAGTAAGCGCCAGCGCCGCACTCTCACGGGAGGAAACCATGTTCGACCGAATCCTGCGTAGCGCCTGCCTCTTGGCAGGCGCGTCGTTCGCCGCAGATTTCGTGAAAAACACGAAATAGTGGAGCCGGCATGGGCCGGAATCGACAGCTTTCATGCCGAAGCGGCTCAGCCAACATACGCTCGAAGATTGGCTCCACCTCCGGCCGTTGACGCAGACGTACAAGAACCTGGTCTACGACGCGTCGAACGAGCTGCATGTGCGCAAGCCCGCGCTCACCGGCGATATCGGCGCGATTGCACGCGGCCTTGCCGGCCGCAATGTCTTGATCACGCTCGCTTACGAAGATTGGCAGGCGATCGAGTGGCAAGTCCGATTGGTGCGCCGCTATGTGCCGCACGATGTTTACCTGATCGCCGACAATTCGTTTGACGATGCCGCCGCCGCTGCGATCCGGGCGATCGCGGAACGCGCGGGCGCGCCCTACCTGCGGCTGCCACGCAGCCGACGGCGCCTGAGCCATAACCACGGCCTTGCCCTCAACTGGCTGTGGCGCAACCTCGTGCGTCCGGGGGCGCCTGCCGCCTTCGGTTTCCTCGATGACGACCTCTTTCCGACCGCCCCCGACGATCCATTCGCCTGCCTTGTGAAACAGGAATTCTACGGCGCCGTGCGGCGAGCTGGCGAGCGCTGGTTCTTGTGGGCCGGCTTCTGCTTTTTTCGATTTGACGCCGTTGCGGACAAGCCGCTCGATTTTCGTCCGGACTATTTCGATGGACTCGATACCGGCGGCGGCAATTGGGAGGTTCTCTATCGCCACGCCGACTTGGCGCGCTTGCGGAAGGCCTCGATGAGCAACAAGCCCTACAAGGAGGGCGTTGCGATGTCCGAATCGTATTTCCAGTGGAGCGACGGCTGGCTGCATGAAGTCGGCACGACCGATCGCCCGCTATCCCAGGCCGACAAGCGCGCCGTCGTCGCCGCCCTGTTGGCGCCGCATCTTGGCGAAAGATGACCGCTATGGCTGGCCCTTCCGCTCGCCTCGCAGCTTCGCCCAATATTCCAGCCGCTTCTTGATCTCGCGCTCGAAGCCGCGCTCGACCGGTTCGTAAAACGTCTTGCGGCCGAGCGCTTCGGGGAAATAGTCCTGGCCGGAAAAGGCCTCTTCGGTGTCGTGATCGTAATCGTAGCCCGAGCCGTAGCCCTCTTGCTGCATGAGCTTGGTCGGCGCGTTGAGAATGTGCTTGGGCGGCACCAGCGAGCCGGCCTCCTTGGCCGTGCGCATGGCGCGGCCATAGGCGACATAAGCCGCGTTCGATTTCGGCGCGGTCGCCACGTAGATCACCGCTTGCGCCAACGCCAACTCGCCCTCGGGGCTGCCCAGAAAGTCATAGGCGTCCTTGGCGGCGTTGGTGATCACCAGCGCCTGCGGGTCGGCGAGCCCGATATCCTCGATCGCCATGCGCACGATGCGCCGCGCGAGATAAAGCGGGTTCTCGCCGGCATCGAGCATGCGCGCGAGATAATAGAGTGCGGCATCCGCATCCGAGCCGCGCACCGACTTGTGCAGCGCGCTGATGAGATTGTAGTGGCCGTCCTGCGACTTGTCGTAGATCGGCGCGCGCCGCTGCACGATCTCGACCAGGCGGGCCGCGTCGAACGTCTCGCCCTTGCGCGCCGCGCGCCAGACTTCCTCCGCGAGCGTCAGAATCGCCCGCCCGTCGCCGTCGGCCATGCGCAGCATCGCCGCCCGCGCGTCGGCATCGAGCGGCAGTTTCTTCTTCTCGATTTCCTCGGCCCGCGCGAGGATTTTTTCGAGCGACTCCATATCGATCGGTTTGAACACCAGCACTCGCGCGCGCGAGAGCAACGCCGCGTTCAGCTCGAAGGACGGGTTCTCCGTGGTGGCGCCCACCAGCGTGACGGTGCCGTCCTCCACCACCGGCAGGAAACTGTCCTGCTGCGCGCGGTTGAAGCGGTGGATCTCGTCGACGAACAAGAGCGTCCCCTGCCCGATCTGGCGCCGCTCGCGCGCCGCGTCGAACGCCTTCTTGAGGTCGGCGACGCCGGAGAACACCGCCGAGAGCTGCTCGAAATGCAGATCCGTTTCCTCGGCGAGCAACCGCGCCAATGTGGTCTTGCCGGTGCCCGGCGGCCCCCAAAAGACCAGCGAGCCGAGCGAGCGCGTCGCCAGCATGCGCGTGATCGCGCCGTCGGGCCCCAGGAGATGATCCTGCCCGACGATTTCCGAAAGCTTCATCGGCCGCAGCTTGTCGGCGAGCGGCCGCGGCGCCCCGGCATCGAGGCCGGCGGCCTGGAACAGGTTGGAGTCGCGTTTCGCGCGCGGAGGCATAGGACGAGCTTACTATAAAGGACGGTGCGGCGCTCCCGCCGCCGGGCCTAGCCCCGCGAATGCTCCCGCTTCATTCGACGCGCCAGCCCTCGGGTACTGTGACTTTCTTCGCGGCGAGATCGACGACGATCTTGTCGGGCAACACCCAGGCCGCGCCGGAGATCATGTCGACCGCCGCGATCGAGAGCGAGATCACGGCGCCGGCGATCGTCTCCTTGGCCATCGCCGGATGCACCTTGGCGCTCAGCTTCCGGCCGCCGCTCGAGCATTCGAGTTCGATCGGCGAGGCGCCCTTCTTCAATGCGAGCTTGGGCCGCGCGCCCGAGACGCGTCCGAGCAGTGCCCCGTCGCGGTTCACCGTGCAGGCCGTCCCCGGCTGGCGAAAGGAGAAGACGACCTCCTGGTTCGTGCCCTTGGTCATGGTGGCGAAACCGCCGCAGAAGCCGGCAAGCAACAACGCCACTGGAAGCATGGTGCGAGTTTGCATGGGGACCCCCTGTTCGCGTGACATACATCTTGTCAGGCTGGTGCCGCCCGCCGCAATGCCCGGTGCCGAAACTTCGGCCTTCCGCGCACCGAAACCGCTTGATAGAGGTCGCTACGCCCGGCAGCGTGCGGGTTCCAGCGGGCCAAACCGCCAACGAGGCAGTCCCTTGCATCGAGTTCCCCTGCAATCGCCGCCGGCGCAAACCGACCTCGGCGGCGGCCCTTCCGCCGCGTTCACGCTCATCATCTACGCCGTCGCCTTCGTCGTCGGCGCGATCGTGATGGGCTTCGAGATGCTCGGCTCGCGCTATCTCAACCCCTATTTCGGCAGCGGCATCTATACCTGGGCCGCCCTGATCTCGACCGTGCTCGCGGCGCTGTGCATCGGCTATTTCCTCGGCGGCTGGCTCGCCGACCGGCGGCCGCGCGCCGCGGTGCTCGGCGTCACGGTGCTGATCGGCTCGGTGTATCTTCTGTTCCTGCCGCTATTCTCCGAGCCGGTGCTCGAATCCCTGCTCGCCAGTTTCGACGACATCCGCACCGGCAGCCTGGCATCCTCGTTCGCCATCATGTTCTTCCCGGTGACGTTCCTCGGCATGTACTCGCCGTTCGCGATCCGGCTCCTGCTGCGCACGACCCACGGCTCGGGGACGGTTTCGGGCATGGTCTACGGAATCTCGACCTTCGGCAGCATCGTCGGCACGCTGGGAACGACCTTCTGGCTGATCCCGCTGATCGGCACGCGCGCAATCACGATCTCGCTCGGCGCCGCCGGCGTGCTCGCGGGCCTGTTCCTGATCGTGTCCGACCGGGGCCGGCGGACGGCCGCGAGCGTCCTGATCGCAGTGCTCGTCATCGCCGGCCTCGCGCCCCTGCCCTCACACGCCGAGGACCTGCTCGACGAAGCGGCGCGCGCCGCTTTGCTCAATCGCCGCGACGGCCGGATCGCCCATGTCGAGACCGAGTACAACGACATCTTCGTCACCAAGCAGGGCCACATTCTCTCCATGTCGTTTTCGCTGAAGGGCTGGGACGTCACCCAGTCCATGACCAACCTGCGCGATTCCGACGACCTGCCGCTGAAAATCGCGCAGACCATGACCACCGCGATCGTCTATCCCGAGGAGCCGAAGAAGTTCCTGATGATCGGGCTCGGCGGCGGCACGATCTCGACCTATCTCGGCCGCTACCTGCCCGAGACCGCGATCGACACCGTGGAGATCGATCCCGGCGTCACCGCCGCCGCGAAAAAGTACTTCGGCATCAAGGAAAGCGCCCGCATCCGCTATCTCGACGGCGACGGCCGCGTCTTCCTCAACCGCAACAAGCAGCTCTACGACCTGATCGTGGTCGACGCCTTTCACGGCGGCTATATCCCGTTTCACTTGCTGACCCGGGAGTTCTACGATCTCGTGAAGCAGCGGCTGACGCCTGGCGGCGCCGCGATCTTCAACATTCACGAGGGCACGCTCTTGCACCTGAGCGCGATCGTGACGATGCGCGCGGTGTTCCCGACCGTCCATCTCTATCCCTCCGGCGAGGGCGAGGTCGCGGTCGTCGTCACGCCCAAGCCGGCACCGAGCCGCGAGGCGCTCGCGGAGCGCGCCGCCAAGCTGCAAGAGCGTTACGGATTTCGATTCGCGCTGCCGCAGCTATTGCTGGCGCGGCAGGACAACCTCGATGTCTCGAAGGGCGTGATGATCACCGACGATTTCGCGCCGGTGAATCTCTATGACGCGATCCGCGAGACCCGGCGGCGCAAGAAATAGCCAAACAAGCGCCGCGCCTCTGATTCCTGTTGCATAGCTGCAACAGCCGATCCAATTCGTCCACAGTCACAAAACCTACATCGAACCGATATGTACGCCCGCTAGCGTGCGAGCGTGGTCGAGGGGGAGCTTTCGGCCGCGCCGTCCGCCTCGCGGGCAGCACGCTTGGCACGTGCGGCAATCGGGATCGGATGGCTCCAGAACGAACGGGAAATGCTCGACGGATGCGCTCGCGCGTCCGAACGGGGAATCCGTTGCCCGCGAACGAGCAGATAGAGGAGACGGCAACTCCATGTGCGGAAGAGGTTTTTCGCGGAGTTTCGAACCGCTTCAATCTGACAGTTTTGAACGGCTGCAATCTGTCGCAGCTTGGATCAAGTCTAACTTATTGATTTTACTGGATAATTCGTTGACGTCACAACGGCCGCTACCTAATCTCATACCGATGGGGGGCTCGTGACCCGTCGCCCGAAACACAAAAAGGAATGAACAGGAGGCAATGATGCGTTGGGTGAATCGAGTGCTCTTCGGCTCCGCTGCTGGTTTGGTAGCCGTGGCGGGGGCGCAAGCCGCAGACCTTCCCGTAAAGGCCAAGCCGGTCGAGTACGTGAAGATCTGCACTGCGTACGGCGCGGGGTTCTATTACATCCCTGGCACCGACATCTGCTTGCGTGTCGGCGGATTTGTCTTTGTCGAAACGGGCTGGAATGCGCGAACCGGCGTCCCGTTGATTTACAACGGCAATCTCGGCGACAACCTGATCCTGAATCGCGATGACAACCGGCTCCACTTCCGTACGCGCGGCGTGGCCATCCTCGACGCACGCTCGCAGACGGCGATCGGAACCGTGCGCACCTACATCGCGTTCGGCGCCGACTACAACAACAACACGAACGGCGGTTCCGCTGGCGGCAACGTGGCCGCCTATCTCGAGCGCGCGTTTATCCAGTTCGCCGGCTTCACGGCGGGGTATTCCGTGTCGTTCTTTGATTTCAGCTCGTCCTACTCGATCTATACGCTGGCGAGTATCGCCTATCACTGGGCACCGCTGTTCGCCTACACGGCACAGTTCGGTAACGGCTTCTCCGCCACGATCTCGATCGAGGACGGCCAGGCAATTCGCACGAGGCTTGCGGCTAACAACGCTTGTTTCAACTTCACCGGTGTCAATTACGCCGCTACCTGTAATGCCTATGGTGGCCAGGAAATGCCCGACATCGTCGCCAACCTTCGCGTCAGTCAGGCGTGGGGTTCCGCTCAAATCAGCGGCGCCTTGCACCAGCTCCGCGTGAACCAAGCGGCCTCGTTGGGTGCTCCGTTCACGACCACTGCGGCTAGCGACCAGTACGGCTGGGCGATTCTGGGCGGCATCGAGATCAAGACCCCGATGATCGCTCCGGGCGACAGCATCGTGCTGCAGGGCGTCTATGCGGATGGCGCGGTGGAGTACACCGGCATCTCGTCTACCCAGAACGGCATCGCTTCGGTTGTCGGCCTCAAGAACACGCTTGGCGTCGGTCCCGCGACTGCGCTCTATGACGCATTCGTCGGAGGCCTGGCTGGCACAGAGTTCCAACGCTCGAAGGCGTGGTCTGCCAACCTGATGTTCCGTCACTTCTGGCAACCGAACCTGCGTTCGGCCTTCTGGGTCGGCTACAACAGATACGAGCCGGCCTTCAACGGCACCGCGAACCCGACATTCATCCTGCCTCCGATCACGAAGATCTGGCAGGCGGGCGGCAACGTGATCTGGTCGCCGGCTCCGACTCTCGACCTCAGCCTCGACGTACTTTGGACGCGGATCGACACCGAATCCTGCCCGGCTGTTGTGCTCGCAGCCAATATCTGCAACCAATCCGCCGATATCTGGTCGGTCTGGAGCCGTTGGCGCCGCAACTTCTGACTCAACCAAATTGGGAACGGCTGACCGCAATCGCCATCCGGCCATGACCTCCAAGCGCCCCGGCGGGCAACTGCCGGGGCGAACTTTATTCTAGAAGGCTGTGAGCGGAACTAGGCCGCGGACTGTTCGGCCGGCAGCGCCGCCTTGGCGGCCTCGTGCCGGGCGCGGTCTTCCTTGCCCCTGGCCTCGACATCGCGATCGACTAGCTCGATCACCGCGATCGCCGCGTTGTCGCCGTGGCGGAAGCCCGCCTTGACGATGCGGGCATAGCCGCCGTTGCGGCCCTTGTAGCGCGGGCCGATCACGTCGAACAGCTTCTTGACCGCAGGCAGGTCCTTCATCTTGGCGATCGCGAGGCGGCGCGCATGCAGGCCGCCACGCTTGCCGAGCGTGATGAGTTTTTCCACGATTGGCCGCAGCTCCTTGGCCTTCGGCAGCGTGGTCTCGATCTGCTCGTGCACGATCAGGCTCGACGCCATATTGGCGAACATGGCCTTGCGGTGCTCCGCAGTGCGGTTGAGCTTACGACGGGCTTTACCGTGACGCATGACATTCCCCTGCGCGGTTCGCGCCTCAGTAGTGGTCTTCGAAGCGCTTGGCCAGTTCGTCGATATTCTCCGGCGGCCAGCCGGTGACTTCCATGCCGAGATGCAGGCCCATCGAGGCGAGCACTTCCTTGATCTCGTTCAGCGATTTGCGCCCGAAGTTCGGCGTGCGCAGCATCTCCGCTTCGCTCTTCTGGATCAGGTCGCCGATATAGACGATGTTGTCGTTCTTCAGGCAGTTGGCCGAGCGCACCGAAAGCTCGAGCTCGTCCACCTTCTTGAGCAGCGCCGGATTGAACGGCAGTTCCTGGATCGCCGGCGCTTCGATCTCGCGCCGCGGCTCGTCGAAATTGACGAAGATATTGAGCTGGTCCTGCAGGATTCGCGCGGCAAAAGCGAGCGAATCCTCCGGCGACACCGCCCCGTTGGTCTCGATCGAGAGCGTGAGCTTGTCGTAATCGAGAACCTGGCCCTCGCGGGTGTTCTCGACGCGGTAGGAAACCCTGCGCACTGGCGAATAGAGGCTGTCGACCGGGATCAGCCCGATCGGCGAATCCTCGGAGCGGTTGCGGTCGGCCGGCACGTAGCCCTTGCCGGTATTGACGGTGAACTCCATGCGGATCTCGGCGCCCTCGTCCAGCGTGCAGATCACCAGATCGGGATTGAGGATCACGATGTCGCCGACGGTCTGGATGTCGCCGGCGGTCACGGTGCCCGGCCCCTGCTTCTTCACCACCATGCGCTTCGGACCTTCGCCGTGCATCTTGATGGCGACGTCCTTGATGTTGAGCACGATGTCGGTCACGTCCTCGCGCACGCCGGCGATCGAGGAAAATTCGTGCAAGACGCTGTCGATATGCACCGAGGTGATGGCCGCGCCCTGCAGCGAGGAAAGCAGAATCCTTCTCAGCGAATTGCCGAGCGTTAGCCCGAAGCCGCGCTCCAGCGGCTCCGCGACCACGGTCGCGACGCGCTTGGAGTCCGTGCCGGTCTGCACCTGCAGCTTCTCCGGTTTGATCAGCTCTTGCCAGTTTTTCGGATTGACGTTGGTGTTCACGAGTTCACCCTTCGCGATATCGGCGCGGGCACGATCGGCCTCGCGGCTCCGCCTGCGGCGGAAGGAAAATTCGGCTTTACTCTACCGATCTTGAGAGATCAGACGCGTCGCCGCTTGCGCGGCCGGCAACCATTGTGCGGGATTGGCGTCACGTCGCGGATCGAGGTGATGGTGAAGCCCGCGGCTTGCAACGCGCGCAACGCCGACTCGCGGCCGGAACCCGGCCCCGCCACCTCGACCTCCAGCGTGCGCATGCCGTGCTCCTGCGCCTTCTTAGCCGCATCCTCGGCCGCGACCTGCGCGGCATAGGGTGTGGACTTGCGCGAGCCCTTGAAGCCCAGCGATCCAGCCGACGACCAGGCAATGGTGTTGCCCTGCACGTCGGTGATCGTGATCATCGTGTTGTTGAAGCTCGCGTTGACGTGCGCGACGCCCGAGGAAATGTTCTTGCGCTCGCGCCGGCGTACGCGGCCGGGCTGTTGGCCGGCTGCCGGTGCTTGTGCGGGTGCTTCCTTGCTCATTGATTCTGATCGTCCTGTGTTCGCCTAGCGGCCTGGCTGTCGAGTACGCGCCTTACGCCGGCGCGGGAGCGGGCTTGCGGGACGCGACCGGACGCGACTTGCCCTTGCGCGTGCGAGCGTTGGTGTGGGTGCGCTGACCGCGCACCGGGAGATTCTTGCGGTGCCTGAGCCCGCGATAGCAGCCGAGATCCATCAGCCGCTTGATATTGAGCTGCACCTCGCGGCGCAGATCGCCTTCGACCAGAAAATCCTTGTCGATCGTCTCGCGGATCTGCAGCACTTCGTGGTCGGTGAGCTGATTGACGCGGCGGGCTTCCGGAATGTTGACCTTCTTGACGATTTCTTTGGCCCGGTGCGCGCCGATGCCGTGGATATATTGCAGCGCCACGACGACACGCTTGTTCGTGGGGATATTCACGCCTGCAATTCGTGCCACGATCTCTTCTCCAAGCGGACCGGCCGGTCCGCGCTACGTTCTCAAGCGCTCGCGCGCCTCACACTGACTTGCTCGCCGCAGGGAGCCTCGGAACGTGCAAAGTGACGCCGACGCCCGCCCTTCCATGGAAGGTCCGGCATCGCGCCAAAACACCGACTGGATAAGGGTTATTTAGGCAAACGGTCACCATTCGTCAACCTCTGCGACGCCTGGATTTACGGGTCTTTAGGCGGGCTTTGAGCGACTTCCGCTAGGCCCCCCCGCCCGCGACCTGGTGCGGGCTCGCCGCACCGATTTCCTTCGCGTTTTCCGTCCCTTGCGAGCGGTCCCGGCTCGTTACTTGCCGAGCACCCCTCGCTCGATTGCCGCCGCCACCGTATCGATCGTCTGCATGCCGTCCACGGTCCTGAGCATGCCCTTGCCCCGGTAGTGGTCCGAAAGCGGCGCGGTCTGCGCCCGATATGCCGCGACCCGCGACTTCAGGATCTCCGGGTCGTCGTCCGCGCGCAGCTTCTCGCCGCGGGCGCGCGTTTCGGCGATCCGGCTCTCGATCCGCCGGGCCAGAATCCCCTCATCGACCGCAAGTTCGATCACCGCGTCGAGCTTTAGGCCCCGTTTTTTCAGGAGCCGCTCCAGCGCTTCGGCCTGCGCCACCGTGCGCGGAAATCCGTCGAGCACGAATCCTTTGGCCGCGTCCGGCTCATTGATGCGGTCGGCGATGATTCCGACCACTACCTCGTCGGGCACCAGCTCACCGCGCGCAATGATATCCTTGGCACGCAAGCCGACCGGCGTTCCCGCCGCGGCCGCCGCGCGCAGCATATCGCCGGTCGAGAGCCGCGCTATGTCGAAGCGCGCCCCGAGCCGCTCCGCCTGAGTACCCTTGCCCGCACCAGGCGGTCCCAAGAGCACGAGCCTCATCGGCGGCTGCCCCGCAGCCTCGATTTCTTGATCAGGCCTTCATATTGATGCGCGAGCAGATAGCCTTGCACCTGCGCCACCGTATCCATGGTCACCGTGACCACGATGAGCAGCGATGTACCGCCGAAATAGAACGGCACCGCCGCGTACGATACGAGCAGCTCCGGCAACAAACAAACGATCGCGAGATAGCCGGCGCCCACCACGGTGATGCGGGTCAGCACATAGTCGATATATTCGGCCGTACGCTCGCCGGGCCGGATGCCGGGGATGAATCCGCCGTGCTTCTTCAGATTGTCGGCGGTCTCGACCGGATTGAACACGATCGCCGTGTAGAAGAACGCGAAGAAGACGATCAGCCCCACGTACAGGAACATGTAGGCCGGCCGGCCGTGGCCGAGATAAGTGGTGATCGCGTTCAACCACTCAGGTCCGCTCCCGGCGCTGAATTGCGCGACCGTGGTCGGCACCAGCAGGAGCGACGAGGCGAAGATCGGCGGAATTACGCCCGAAGAATTGAGCTTGAGCGGAAGATGCGAGGACTGACCCTCGAACATCTGGTTGCCGACTTGCCGCTTCGGATACTGAATCAACAGCCGCCGCTGGGCCCGTTCCATGAACACGATGAAGGCGATGACGCTTACCGCCATCAGGGCCACGGAAATGATCACGCCGGTCGACATCGCGCCCTGCCGGCCGAGCTCGAGCATTCCGGCGATCGCGCCCGGTACTTCGGCGACGATACCGGCGAAAATGATGAGCGAGATGCCGTTGCCGATGCCCCGCGAGGTGATCTGCTCGCCGAGCCACATCAGGAACATGGTCCCGCCGGTGAGCGTGATCACGGTCGAGATGCGGAAGAACCAGCCGGGCTCGGCGACGATATTGCCGGCGCCCTCCAGGCCGATGGCGATGCCATAGGCTTGCGCCGCCGCCAGCACGCACGTGAGGTAGCGCGTGTACTGGTTGATGATCTTGCGCCCCGCCTCGCCTTCTTTCTTCAGCGCCTCGAGTTGCTTCGAGACGCTGGTAAGCAGCTGCAGGATGATCGAGGCCGAGATATAGGGCATGATGTTGAGCGCGAAGATCGCCATGCGCTCGACCGCACCGCCCGAAAACATGTTGAACAGGCCGAGGATGCCCTGGCTCGCCTGCTTGAACGCCTCGGCGAAGGTGTCCGGATTGATGCCGGGCATCGGGATATATGTACCGAGCCGGTAGACCACGAGCGCGGCAAGCGTGAAATAGATCCGCTTCTTCAGCTCTTCGGCCTTGGCCAAGGCGCCGAAGTTCAAGTTCGCTGCAAGTTGTTCCGCCGCCGAGACCATCTAGCGCTCCGTTGCAGCCCGCCCGTACCCGCGCTTCATATAGGGACTATGCGTCCGCTTCGCCCGTGGGTTTCTTTGCCGCAGGCTTCTTCTCTTCGGACGTCTTTTTCTTCTCCGCCGGCTTCTTCTCTTGCTTTTCCGGCTTTGCCTGCAATTCCTGCTGCTTCTTTTGCCTCGGCTTTTCTTCCGGCTTCGGCGGCTCCGGCCGGACATAGAGCACCTCGACCTTGCCGCCGAGCTTCTCGACCGCGGCAATCGCCGACTTCGACGCCCCGTGGACGACGAACGAGGCCTTGGTCTTGAGCTCCCCGCCGCCAAGCAGACGCACCCCGTCCTTCTTCCGGCGCAGCACGCCCGCCTTGACCAGCACTTCGGCCGTGATCGGCTCCGCTGCCTTGAGCGCGCCCGCGTCGAGCGCCTCCTGCACACGGCCGAGGTTCACCTCGTTCAGCCGCGCGGCGAAGATATTGTTGAAGCCGCGCTTGGGCAGGCGCCGATGCAGCGGCATCTGGCCGCCCTCGAAGCCGTTGATCGAGACGCCGGTGCGCGACTTCTGACCCTTGACGCCGCGGCCGGCGGTCTTGCCCTTGCCCGAGCCGATGCCGCGGCCGACGCGCATGCGCGGACTGGCGCGAGCCAGGCAGGCCAACGAGTTGATTGAGCTTCATTGCTTCCTCACTTGCCTTCCACGATGCGCACCAGGTGCGCCACCGTGGCAATCATGCCGCGCACCTGCGGCGTATCCTGAAGCGTACGGCGCCGGCGGCTCTTGTTCAGGCCGAGCCCGATGAGGGTCGCTCTCTGATTGGGCGGACGGCGGAGCGGGCTACCGATCTGCTCCACCGTGATCGTCTTCTTGCTTGCGGCCATGTCCGGCTCCCGAATTCCTTATTCTTTTTCCGACGTCTCGGTGTCGACCTCGCGGCGCCGCGACTGCAGTACCGATACCTTGAGGCCGCGCCGCGCCGCGACGGAGCGCGGGCTGTCCTGGTGCTTCAACGCATCGAAGGTCGCGCGCACCATGTTGTAAGGATTGGATGATCCCATCGACTTGGCCACCACGTCCGCCATGCCGAGCGTCTCGAACACCGCGCGCATCGGGCCGCCGGCGATGATTCCGGTTCCCGGCGGCGCCTTGCGCAGGATCACCTTGCCCGCGCCATGATGACCGATGACGTCGTGATGCAAGCGTACGGCCGTCGCGCAGCGCCACCCGCACCATGCTGCGTTTGGCGAACTCGGTCGCCTTGCGGATCGCCTCGGGCACCTCGCGCGCCTTGCCGTGGCCGAAGCCTACCCGGCCCTTCTGATCTCCCACGACGACGAGCGCCGCGAAAGCGAAGCGCCGTCCGCCCTTGACCACCTTGGCCACGCGGTTGATGTGCACCAGCTTGTCGACGATCGAGCCGTCGCGGTCGGTGCGATCGCGCGAGCGATCCCGCCGGTCCCGGCCGCCTTGCCGCTGGGGGCGATCGCCACCCGGGCGCTGCGGAGCGCGATCACCACTCGGACGTTGCGGGGCACGTGCCATTTGATCTCCGACCTTCCCTATCAGAACTCTAGTCCGCCCTCGCGTGCGGCTTCCGCGAGCGCCTTGACGCGCCCGTGGAACAAATAGCCGCCGCGGTCGAACACCACCTTCTTGACGCCTTTGGCCTTCGCGCGCTCCGCCACGCGCTTGCCGACTTCCTTGGCGGCCGCGATGTCGGCGCCGGTCTTGAGACTTCCTCGCAAATCCTTCTCCCGGCTCGATGCAGAAACCACGGTCGCGCCGGCGGCATCGTCGATGACCTGGGCGTAGATATGCTTCGAGGAACGGAAAACGGACAGCCGCGGACGGCCGCCGCCGACGCGCTTCAACACGCGGCGCACCCGCGCTTTGCGGTGCATGGTCCGATCGGTAATCCTAGCCATGCCTGTTCCCCGTTACTTCTTCTTGCCTTCCTTGCGGAAGATGTACTCGCCGGCAAACTTAATGCCCTTGCCCTTGTAGGGCTCCGGCGAACGGAACTCGCGGATTTCGGCGGCCACCTGGCCGACCTTCTGCTTGTCGATGCCGGTCACCACGATCTCGGTCGGTTTCGGCGTCGCGATCGCGATGCCGTCCGGGATCGCGAAATTCACTTCGTGGCTGTAGCCGAGCGCAAGCTGCAGGTTCTTGCCCGCCACCGCCGCGCGATAGCCGACGCCGGTGATCTCGAGCCGCCGCTCGTAGCCTTTGGTGACGCCGGCGACGATATTGTTCACGTTCGCCCGCGACGTGCCCCAGGCCGCCCGATGACGCTTGGTCTCGCCGCGCGGCGAGAACGAGATCGTGTTGTTCTCGATCTTGGCGGCGACCTCATCGGCGATCACGAGCGAAAGCTCGCCCTTGGGTCCCTTGACCCTGATCTTCTGGCCATCGACCGCCGCGCTGACACCGGCGGGGATGGCGATGGGCTTCTTTCCGATCTTCGACATCAGAACACCGTACAGAGGATTTCGCCGCCCACGTTCTGTTCGCGGGCTTCGTGGTCGGCCATGACCCCCTTGGGCGTCGACAAAATGGCGACGCCGAGTCCGTTTTGGATATGCGGCAAGGAGCTCACCGACACATAGACCCGCCGTCCCGGTTTCGACACGCGCGCGATTTCGCGGATCACCGGCGCGCCGTCGAAATACTTGAGCTCGATGTCGAATTCGGTACGGCCGTTCTTGTGCTCGGTGGTCGAATAGCCGCGGATATAGCCCTCGTTCTTCAGGACATCGAGCACGCGGCCGCGAAAGCGCGAGCCCGGCGTGGCGACGCGGTCCTTGCTCCGCATCTGCGCATTGCGGATGCGGGTGATCATGTCGCCGAGCGGATCGATCATCGTCATCGGCGCCTCCTCACCAGCTCGACTTCACGAGTCCGGGAATCAGGCCCTTGGAGCCCAGCTCACGGAGCGCGATGCGGGAGATCTTCATCTTGCGGTAATAGCCGCGCGGCCGGCCGGTTATCTCGCAGCGGTTGCGGATTCGGCTCGGCGAGGAGTTGCGCGGCAATTGCGCGAGCTTCAGCCCCGCTGCGAAACGGTCCTCGATCGGAATCTTCCTGTCGTAGACGATCGCCTTGAGCTTCGCGCGCTTGGCCGAATACTTCTTGGCCAGCCTGCGCCGCCGCTCGTTCTTCTCGATCGAACTCGTCTTTGCCATTTCGAACTCCTGGATATCCGCGTTTGAAGGCTAACCCTCACTGCCGGAAGGGAAAATTGAAAGCGGCGAGCAATGCCCGCGCCTCCTCGTCGTTCTTCGCGGTCGTGCAGACCACGATGTCCATGCCCCAGACCTCCTCGGCCTTGTCGAAGTCGATCTCGGGGAAAATGATGTGTTCCTTGATCCCGATCGTGAGATTCCCGCGCCCATCGAAGCTCTTCGGGCTCAGGCCCCTGAAGTCGCGCACGCGCGGCAGCGCCACGTTCACGAAACGGTCGATGAAATCGTACATCCGCGCGTTACGCAGCGTGACCTTGGCGCCGATCGCCTGGCCCTCGCGGATCTTGAAGTTCGCGATGGCCTTGCGTGCCTTGGTCACCACGGCCTTCTGCCCGGCGATCCGGGTGAGATCGTTGGCCGCGGCCGTGACCTTCTTCGAATCTTCGACGCCTTCGCCGATGCCCATGTTGAGCACGACCTTGTCGAGCGTCGGCACGGCAAACGGGTTGCTGTAGCCCAACTCCTGCATCAGCTTCGGCCGGATCTGCTCCTCGAACAGCGTCTTCATGCGCGGCGTATAGGCGGTCTTCTCAGCCATCGATCGCCTCCCCCGAGCGCCGCGCGATACGCACTTTGCGGCCATCCTTCAGAATCTTGAATCCGATGCGCGTCGGCTTGCCGTCCTTCGGATCGGCGATCGCCAGATTCGAAAGATGCACCGGCGCCTCCTTGGAGACGATGCCGCCCTGTAGCGCCGCGGTCTGGCGCTGATGTTTGCGCACCATATTGACGCCGCGCACGAGCGCCCGGCTCTCCGACGGCCTGACCTCGATCACCTCGCCGCTCCGGCCCTTGTCGCGGCCGGTGAGCACGATGACCTTGTCGCCCTTGCGGATTTTTGCCGCCATCACAGCACCTCGGGCGCCAAAGAAATGATTTTCATGTGGTTCTTGGCCCTGAGCTCGCGCGGCACCGGGCCGAAGATGCGGGTGCCGACCGGCTCCATCTGCGGGGTCATCAGCACCGCGGCGTTGCGGTCGAAGCGGATGACCGAACCGTCCGCACGGCGGATATCCTTGCGGATGCGCACGACCACGGCCTTCAACACTTCGCCCTTCTTCACGCGGCCGCGCGGAATCGCTTCCTTGACCGAGACGACGATCACGTCGCCGACGGTCGCGTACTTGCGCTTCGAGCCGCCGAGCACCTTGATGCACATGACGCGGCGCGCGCCGGAATTGTCCGCGACGTCCAGGTTGGTTTGCATCTGAATCATGACTTAGCCTTCACTCTTTCCGGCGCTTTCGAACCAAATCCAGTCTTCACTTCGCCTGCTTGGCGTCTTCGAGCACGATCCACCGTTTCAGCTTCGAGATCGGCCGATGCTCCTCGATCCGCACCTGGTCGCCGACCTTGCAGGCGTTCTTCTCGTCGTGCGCGTGATACTTCTTCGTCTGCCGCACGGTCTTCTTGAGCAACGGATGAGAGAAGCGGCGCTCGACGCGAACCACGACGGTCTTGTCCGCCTTGTCGCTGACGACCACGCCTTGCAGCACGCGCTTCGGCATTCCGTTCTCCTACTTCTTTCCCTTTGCGGGCTTCTTCGCCTTGGCCTTCGGTTCTTCCGCCTTCTTCGCCGGCATCGGAGCACCCGCGCGCTTCTGGGCCGCGATGGTCTCGATGCGGGCGATGTCGCGGCGCACGACGCGCACGCGCGAGGTGTTCTCGAGTTGCCCCGTGGACCGCTGGAAGCGCAGGTTGAACTGCTCCTTCTTCAGCTCGCCGAGTTTGTCCTCGAGCTGATCCGGGGTCATCTGCCGCACGTCGGCCGCCTTCATGATCTTCCCCTCACCCGATGCGCGCGATGAAGCGCGTCTTGACCGAGAGCTTCATCGCGGCCAGCCGCATGGCCTCGCGCGCGGTGGTTTCGTCGATGCCGTCGACCTCGAACAGAACCCGGCCGGGTTTCACCCGGCAGGCCCAGAACTCCGGAGTGCCCTTGCCCTTGCCCATGCGCACTTCGGTCGGCTTCTTGGAGACCGGCACATCTGGAAAGACGTTGATCCACACCCGGCCCGCGCGCTTCATATGATGCGTCATGGCGCGGCGGGCGGCCTCGATCTCGCGCGCGGTGATCCGGTTCGGCTCGAGCGCCTTCAGGCCGTATTGGCCGAAAGCGAGCGCGTTGCCGCTCGTTGCGCGGCCGTGGATGCGGCCTTTGAACGCCTTGCGGAACTTGGTGCGTGCTGGTTGAAGCATGATCCAGTCTCTTTATGCCGCATCGCGGCGCGGACGGCCGCCGCCGGTTTCACTCTCGGCCTGCCGCTTGTCCTGCGCCATCGGGTCGTGCTCGAGGATCTCGCCCTTGAAGATCCAGACCTTGACCCCGCAGGTGCCGTAAGTGGTGAAGGCGGTGGCGGTGCCGTAATCGACGTCGGCGCGCAGCGTATGCAGCGGCACCCGGCCTTCGCGGTACCACTCCATGCGCGCGATCTCCGAGCCGCCGAGCCGGCCGGAGCAATTGATGCGGATGCCTTCGGCGCCGAGCCGCATCGACGACTGCACGGCGCGCTTCATGGCGCGGCGAAACGCGACGCGGCGCTCGAGCTGCTGGGCGATCGAATCGGCGACTAGATGCGCGTCGAGCTCGGGCTTGCGGATCTCGACGATGTTGATGATGACCTCCGACTGGGTCATGCCGGCGACCTGTTTCCTGAGCTTGTCGATATCGGCGCCCTTCTTGCCGATGACCACGCCCGGCCGCGCCGAATGGATGGTGACACGGCACTTCTTGTGCGGCCGCTCGATCACGACCTTCGCTATCGCCGCCTGCTTCAGCTGCTTGAACAGCATCTCGCGGATCTTGATGTCCTCGTGCAACAGCTTGCCGTACTCGCCCTTGCCCGCGAACCAGCGCGAGTCCCAGGTGCGATTGATGCCGAGCCGCAAGCCGACTGGATTGACCTTCTGACCCATCAGGCTTTCCCCTCGACCTCACGCACGACGATCGTGAGGTTCGAAAATGGTTTCTTGATCGGCGCTCCGCGGCCGCGTGCGCGCGCAACGAAGCGCTTGATGACGAGTGCCTTGCCCACGAATGCTTCGGCGACCACCAGATCGTCGACGTCCAGATCGTGGTTGTTCTCCGCGTTCGCGATCGCGGATTCCAGACACTTCTTCACGTCCTTGGAAATCCGCTTCTGCGAGAATTGCAGGTCGGCGAGCGCGGCCGCGACCTTCTTGCCGCGGATCAGGCCCGCGACGAGGCCGAGCTTGCGCGGCGAGACGCGCAGCATGCGCAAGACCGACTTGGCCTCGGTATCCTTCAGAACGCGCGCTCGTGCTTGCTTGCCCATGGCTGTTTCTCATCAACCCTTTGCAGGAGTCGCTGCCGGCGCCTCGGCGCCCGGCGCCGCTCGCGCCGCGCCGGGTGCGCCGGTCGTGAGCTTGGCTTTGCGGTCCGACGAATGGCTCTGAAACGTCCGGGTCGGCGAGAACTCGCCGAACTTGTGGCCGACCATGTCCTCGGTCACGTACACGGCGATGTGCTTGCGGCCGTTATAGACGCCGAACGTCAGACCGACGAACTGCGGCAATATCGTCGAGCGCCGGCTCCAGATCTTGATCATCTCGGAGCGGCCGGACGACTTGGCGGTCTCCGCCTTCTTCAATATGTACCCGTCCACGAACGGGCCTTTCCAGACCGAGCGGGCCATTACTCCACCTTCTTTCTGGCGTGACGGCGCGAGACGATGAAGCGCTGGGTGCGCTTGTTCTTGCGCGTCTTCTTTCCCTTGGTCGGGAAGCCCCAAGGAGTGACCGGATGGCGGCCGCCCGAGGTGCGGCCTTCGCCGCCGCCGTGCGGGTGATCGACCGGATTCATCGAAACGCCGCGGTTACCCGGCATCCGCCCCTTCCAGCGATTGCGGCCCGCCTTGCCGATCGAAATGTTCATGTGATCGGGATTCGAAACCGCGCCGACGGTGGCGAAGCAGCGGCCATGTACCAGGCGCTGCTCGCCCGATTTGAGCCGCAGGATGCAATAGCCCTGGTCGCGGCCGACGATCTGCACGTAGGTACCGGCCGAGCGCGCGAGCTGGCCGCCCTTGCCGATCTTCATCTCGACATTATGGACGATGGTGCCGACCGGAATATTCTCGAGCGGCATCGCGTTGCCGGGCTTCACGTCCACGCTCTCGCCCGCGACCACGCTGTCGCCCGGCGCCAGGCGTTGCGGCGCGAGGATGTAGCTCTGCTCCCCGTCGGAATATTTGACCAGCGCCAGAAACGCGGTGCGGTTCGGATCGTACTCGAGGCGCTCGACAGTGGCCGGCATGTCGCGCTTCAAGCGCTTGAAATCGACGAGCCGGAGCGCTCGCTTGTGGCCGCCGCCGCGAAAACGGACCGTGATGCGGCCGAGGTTGTTGCGCGCGCCGGTTCCGATCTTGCCGACGGTCAGCGCCTTGACGGGCTTGCCCTTCCATACGCCGACGCGGTCCACGAGCACGAGCTGCCGGAGGCCGGGCGTCGCTGGTTTGTAGGTCTTCAGCGCCATCGTCGATCTCCGCTCATAGCCCGGTCGTGACGTCGATCGAGTGGCCTTCCTCGAGCGTCACGATGGCCTTCTTGAAGTTGCCCACGACGCCGCGGCGGCCCCGGAACACCCTCGTTTTTCTCTTCGTATTCAATGTGTTGACGCGCTTCACCTTCACGTCGAACAGCTTCTCGACCGCTTCCTTGATCTGCGGCTTGGTGGCGCTCTTGGCCACCTCGAATACGACCTGGTTCTTCTCCGAGGCGGCGGTCGCCTTCTCGGTGATGAGCGGTGCGATGATGACGTCGTAGTGGCGCTGTTCGGCGGTCATTTGAGGCGCGCCTCCAGTGCATCGACTGCGGCCTTGGTCAGCACGAGCTTGGTGCGGCGCAGGATGTCGTAGACGTTGATGCCGGCGACCGGCAGCACATCGACCTCGGGAAGATTGCGGGCCGCGAGCCCGAAATTCTTCTCGACCTCGGCGCCGTCGATGATCAGCACGCTCTTCAAGCCGAGCTTGCCGAAACGCTGGGCGAGCTGTTTGGTCTTCGCCTCGCCGAGCTTGGCCTCGTCGATCACGATGAGGTCCGAGCTCTTGGCTTTCGACGACAGTGCGTGCTTGAGCGCGAGCTGACGCATTTGCTTGGTAAGATCGGTCGCGTGGCTGCGCGGGGTCGGGCCGAACGAGCGGCCGCCGCCGCGGAACAGGTTCGCGCGCGCCGAACTATGCCGGGCGCGGCCGGTTCCCTTTTGCGCGTACATCTTCTTGCCGGTGCGCCAAATCTCGGCGCGGTTCTTGACGTCGTGCGTGCCGGCCTGGCGCTTGTTGAGCTGCCAATTGACCATGCGATGCAGGAGATCCGCGCGCGGATCGAGGCCGAAGATCTCGTCCGATAGCTGGACCGATCCGGCCTTCTTGCCGTCGAGCGATACGACCGGGAGTTCCATCACTTCTTCCCCCCGCCCTTGGGCTTGGGCTTCGCCTTCGCATCGGCTTTCGGCGCTGCCTTGGCTTCGGGCTTCTTCTCGGTTTTCGCTTCGACTTTCGGCGCGGCCTTGGGTTCCGGCTTCGGCTCGGACTTCGGTTCCGGCGCCGGCTCCTCGCTCAGCATGCGGAACGCGCCCGGCTGCGGCGCTTCCTTGGGCAGCGGGCGCTTCACCGCGTCGCGCACCATGATCCAGCCGTTTTTGGCGCCCGGCACGGCGCCTTCGACCAGCAAGAGCCCGCGCTCCACATCGGCGCGGACGACTTTCAAATTCTGCGTCGTCACCGTGACGTCGCCCATATGACCGGGCATCTTCTTGTTCTTGAAGGTCTTGCCCGGATCCTGGCGGCCGCCGGTCGATCCGATCGAGCGATGCGAAACCGATACGCCGTGCGAGGCGCGCAGGCCGCCGAAATGATGGCGCTTCATGCCGCCGGCGAAACCCTTGCCGATCGAGGTGCCGGTCACGTCGACGAACTGTCCGGCGACAAAATGATCCGCCGTCAGCTCGGCGCCGACCGGGATCAAATGCGCCTCATCGACGCGGAATTCGGCGACCTTCTTCTTGGGCTCGACTTTGACGGCCGCGTAGTGGCCGCGCATGGGCTGGTTCACGCTCTGCGGCCGCCGCTTGCCGGCGCCGAGTTGCAACGCGACATAGCCGTTCTTCTCCGCCGTGCGATGGCCGACCACCTGACAGCGATCGAGCCGCAGCACCGTGACGGGCACGTGCTCGCCCGCGTCGGTAAAGACGCGGGTCATGCCGAGCTTCTGTGCAATTACGCCGGAACGCATTGTCTTTTTCCTTCGACCTTAGAGCTTGATCTCGACATCGACGCCGGCGGCCAGATCGAGCTTCATCAGCGCGTCCACCGTTTGCGGCGTCGGATCGACGATGTCCAAGAGGCGCTTGTGGGTGCGCATCTCGAACTGCTCGCGGCTTTTCTTGTCGATGTGCGGCGAGCGGTTGACCGTGAACTTCTCGATCCGCGTCGGCAGCGGAATCGGGCCCCGCACCTGCGCACCCGTGCGCTTCGCCGTGTTGACGATTTCCTTCGTCGACGCGTCGAGAATGCGGTGGTCGAACGCCTTGAGGCGGATGCGGATGTTCTGGCCGTTCATTTTTGCTTTCCCCCGGGTAACCGGATGTTCCTGCTACGCGGGACTTATTCGATGATCTTTGCGACGACGCCGGCGCCGACGGTCTTGCCGCCCTCGCGGATGGCGAAGCGGAGCTTCTCCTCCATCGCGATCGGCACGATCAGGTGCACCTCCATCGACACGTTGTCGCCCGGCATCACCATCTCCGTGCCGGTCGGCAGCGTGCACACACCCGTCACGTCCGTGGTCCGGAAGTAGAACTGCGGCCGGTAATTGGTGAAGAACGGCGTGTGCCGCCCGCCCTCTTCCTTGGTCAGGATATAGGCCTCCGCCGTGAACTTGGTGTGCGGCGTACACGTGCCGGGCTTGGCCAGCACCTGGCCACGCTCGACCCCCTCGCGCTCGACGCCGCGGAGAAGACAGCCCACGTTGTCGCCCGCCTCGCCCGAGTCCAGCAGCTTCCTGAACATCTCGACGCCGGTGACCACCGTCTTGGTGGTCGGCTTGATGCCGATGATCTCGACTTCCTCGCCGACCTTGATGATGCCCCGCTCGATGCGGCCCGTGACCACCGTGCCCCGGCCCGAGATCGAGAACACGTCTTCGATCGGCATCAGAAACGGCTTGTCCTTCGGGCCGCTCCGGCTGCGGGATAGCGGCGTCCACCGCCTCCATCAGCTTCAGGATCGACTGCTTGCCGAGCTCCGGCTTCTTGTCTTCCAGCGCCATCAGCGCCGAGCCCCGCACGATCGGGATCTTGTCGCCGGGGAAGTTGTACTTCGACAGCAGCTCACGAACCTCGAGCTCCACCAGATCGAGCAGCTCCGGGTCGTCCACCATGTCCACCTTGTTCAGGTACACCACGATCGCCGGCACGCCCACCTGGCGCGCCAGCAGAATATGCTCCCGGGTCTGCGGCATCGGGCCGTCGGCCGCGCTAGACCACCAGAATGGCGCCGTCCATCTGCGCCGCGCCCGTGATCATGTTCTTCACGTAGTCGGCGTGCCCCGGGCAATCGACGTGCGCGTAATGGCGCTTGGCGGTCTCGTACTCGACGTGCGCCGTCGAGATCGTGATGCCGCGCGCCTTCTCCTCCGGCGCCTTGTCGATCTGATCGTAGGCCGTGTAGGTCGCGCCGCCGGTTTCGGCCAAAACCTTGGTGATCGCCGCCGTCAAACTCGTCTTGCCATGATCGACGTGCCCGATCGTCCCCACGTTGCAGTGCGGCTTCTTTCGTTCGAATTTCGCTTTGGCCATGGGACTCTCCGTTCCGGTCTTTTTTGATGCGGCTGAATGACAAAAAGGTTCAGGCGTATTTCGCCTGAACCTCCTGCGCCACGTTCTGCGGCACCTGCTCGTAGTGATCGAATTGCATGGTGAAGGTCGCGCGCCCCTGGGTCGCCGAGCGCAGGGTGTTGACGTAGCCGAACATATTGGCGAGCGGCACCATCGCGTTCACCACCGCCGCGTTGCCGCGCGTGTCGGTGCCGATGATCTGGCCGCGTCGCGAATTAAGGTCGCCGATGATGTCGCCCATCCAGTTCTCGGGCGTCACCGCCTCGACTTTCATGATCGGCTCCAGAAGAACCGGTCCGGCCTTTTGCAAGGCCTCGCGCAGCGCCGCGCGCGACGCGATTTCGAACGCCAGCGCCGACGAATCGACGTCGTGGTACGCGCCGTCGGTCAGCGTCACCTTGAGATCGACGACCGGAAAGCCCGCGAGCACGCCCGCGCCGAGCACGGACTCCAGGCCCTTCTCGACGCCGGGGACGAATTCTTTCGGCACCGTGCCGCCGACGACATCGTTCTCGAACTCATAGCCCTTGCCGGCGCCATTCGGCTCGACCTCGATCCTGACGCGCGCAAACTGGCCCGAACCGCCGGTCTGCTTCTTGTGGGTATAATCGACCTCGACCTTGCGCGTGATGGTCTCGCGATAGGCGACCTGCGGCGCGCCGATATTCGCCTCGATCTTGTAGGTGCGCTTCAAAATATCGATCTTGATGTCGAGGTGCAGCTCGCCCATGCCCTTGAGGATGGTCTGGCCGGACTCGGGATCGGTCGAGACGCGAAATGACGGATCCTCGGTCGCGAGCTTGTGCAACGCGACGCCGAGCTTCTCCTGATCGGCCTTGGTCTTCGGCTCGACCGCGATCTCGATGACCGGATCGGGGAAATCCATCTTTTCCAGGATGATCTGCTTCTGCGGATCGCACAGCGTGTCGCCGGTGCGGACTTCCTTCAGTCCCGCCAGCGCGACGATATCGCCCGCAAAGGCTTCCTTGATGTCCTCGCGGTTGTTGGCGTGCATCAGGAGCATGCGGCCGACGCGCTCTTTGCGCTCGCGCGTCGAGTTCACCAGCTGCTGCCCCGATGAAAGCGTGCCGGAATAGATGCGGCAGAAGGTGATGGTGCCGACGAACGGATCGTCCATGATCTTGAAAGCCAGGGCGGACACCGGGTCGGTAGTCGACCGGCTGGCGAGTGATCTCGTGGCCATCCCTCGTATCGGTGCCCTTGATCGCCTCGCGATCGGCGGGGCTCGGCAGGTAATCGACGACGGCATCGAGCAGAGGCTGCACGCCCTTGTTCTTGAACGCGGACCCGCACAGTACCGGGTGGAACTTGCGGCCCACCACCGCCTTGCGGATCAGCCGCTTGATCGTCGCCTCGTCGGGCTCGTGGCCGTCGAGGTATTTGGCCATTACCTCGTCATCGAGGTCGGCGCACGCTTCGATCAGCTTGATGCGGTACTCGGCCGCCTTCTCTTTCATGTCGGCCGGGATTTCCTCGTCGTGGAAATTGGCGCCGAGCGCCTCGTCGTCCCACGCGATCGCCTTCATGCGAATGAGATCGATGACGCCCCGAAAGGTCGCCTCGATGCCGAGCGGAAGCTGCAGGCAAACGGGCTTGGCGCCCACGCGATCCACGAGCTCGTCGACGCAGCGGAAGAAATCGGCGCCGATCTTGTCCATCTTGTTGGCGAACACGACACGCGGCACATCGTATTTGTCGGCCTGGCGCCACACGGTCTCGGTCTGCGGCTCGACGCCCTGGTTGCCGTCGAGCACGCATACGGCGCCGTCCAGCACGCGGAGCGAGCGCTCCACTTCGATCGTGAAGTCGACGTGGCCGGGCGTATCGATGATATTCAACCGCTTGTCGCGCCAGAAACAGGTCGTCGCGGCGGACGTGATGGTGATGCCGCGCTCTTGCTCCTGCTCCATCCAGTCCATGGTGGCCGCGCCATCATGGACCTCGCCGATCTTGTGGCTCTTGCCGGTGTAATAGAGGACTCGCTCCGTAGTCGTGGTCTTCCCGGCATCGATGTGCGCCATGATGCCGAAATTGCGGTAGTCCTCGATTTTATGAATGCGCGACATTGCAAAGTTTCCTAATCGACTCTCTCGTCACCAGCGATAGTGCGAGAAGGCGCGATTGGCCTCCGCCATACGGTGGGTATCTTCACGCTTCTTGACGGCGTTGCCCTTGTTGTTGGACGCGTCGAGTAGTTCGCCCGACAGCCGGTCCACCATCGTTTTTTCGTTGCGCGCGCGCGCGGCTTCGATGATCCAGCGGATTGCCAGCGTCTCGCGCCGCTCCGGCCGCACTTCCACCGGTACTTGATAAGTGGCGCCGCCGACGCGACGCGAACGAACCTCGAGCGCCGGCTTCACGTTGTCGAGTGCGGATTGAAATACGTTGATCGGACTCTGCTTGGCCTTGCCCTCGATCAGGTCGAACGCGCCGTAAACGATCGATTCGGCGACCGACTTCTTGCCGTGGTGCATGATCGAATTCATGAATTGGTTCAGCGTCACGTTCCCGAATTTCGGGTCGGGCAGAACCTCGCGGCGTTCGGCGCGGTGGCGGCGGGACATGCATCAGCTCCGTACGATCACTTGGGCCGCTTGGCGCCGTACTTCGAACGGCGTTGCTTGCGGTCCTTGACGCCCTGGGTGTCGAGCACGCCACGCAGGATGTGGTAGCGCACGCCGGGCAGATCCTTCACGCGGCCGCCGCGGATCATGACGACCGAGTGCTCCTGGAGATTGTGACCCTCGCCCGGGATGTAGCCGATCACCTCGTAGCCGTTCTGCAACCGGACCTTCGCTACCTTGCGCAGCGCCGAGTTCGGCTTCTTCGGAGTCGTCGTGTAGACGCGCGTGCACACGCCGCGCTTCTGCGGCGAGTTCTGCAGCGCCGGAACCCGGTCGCGATAGCGCGGCGCGACGCGCGGCTTGCGGATCAGTTGGTTGATGGTCGGCATTTCTTCTCGCTTCGTTCCCGCATCCAAACGCAAACGAAAGCGCGCCGTCCGCTCGCGCGGAAGGGCGCCTTCCCGTTGCGCAGAGGACCGCGACGCGGAGCGCGCCGCAGTCAGTCACCCTGATCTGACACTGTTGTCAGAGGCAGCGTTTCGGTGCCCTTGGTCGATGCTGGACGCACCGACCGGCGGCGCCGACCGCCCTGCCGCATAAGTGGCAGTTTCTACCCGCCCGGGTCGCGCTTCGTCAACCCCGGAGGGCCGGGAAAGCGAGATTTTTCAAGCCTTGGCGGGCATTTGGCGAATTTGGACGAAAAGGGCCGCCTCTCCCGGCGGCCCCTTCGTTTCGTCCCATCGCAGCGGGCCTATTCCGCCGGAGCCGGGCCCTCGATCAGCTCGGCCGCCTTCTCGCTGGCCGCTGCCGCCGCCGCTTCCGCGGCGATTTCCGCGGCTTCCGCCGCGCGCTGCTTCACGATCAGCTCGTCGCGCTTCATAGCGACCATGCGCACCTTGCCCATGGCCGCGCCGGTGCCCGCCGGGATCAGCCGGCCGACAATGACATTCTCCTTGAGCCCTTCGAGCGTATCGCTCTTGCCGTTGACCGCGGCCTCGGTGAGTACGCGCGTGGTCTCCTGGAATGACGCCGCCGAGATGAAGGAGCGGGTCTGCAGCGATGCCTTGGTGATGCCCAACAGCACCGGATGCGCCTTTGCCTGCTTCTTGCCCTCGGCCTTCATGCGGGCGTTGATCTCGTCGAACTCGATCTTGTCCATCTGATCGCCGGTGATGTGTTCGGTCTCGCCCGGATCGTCGACTTCCACCTTCTGCAGCATCTGCCGGACGATCACTTCGATGTGCTTGTCGTTGATGTGAACGCCCTGCAGCCGGTAGACCTCCTGGATCTCGTTGACCAGATAACCTGCGAGCTCCTCGACGCCCTTGATCGCCAGGATGTCGTGCGGCGCCGGGTTGCCGTCGACGATGAAGTCGCCTTTTTCCACCACGTCGCCTTCCTGCACATAGACGTGGCGATTCTTCGGGATCAGATACTCGACCGTCTCCTGCTTGGAATCGGTCGGAATGACGTTGATCCGGTACTTGTTCTTGTAGTCCTTGCCGAACTGCACGGTGCCCGCGATTTCGGCGATGATGGCGGCTTCCTTCGGCCGCCGCGCCTCGAACAGCTCCGCCACCCGCGGCAAGCCGCCCGTGATATCGCGCGTCTTCGCGCTCAAGGTCGGGACGCGCGCGAGCATGTCGCCCGCCTTGATCGAGGAACCCGGATCGACCGAGATAATCGCATCGACGGGCATCGTATAGCGTGCCTCGCCGCCGCGCCTGAGCCGCGCAATCGCATTGCCCGAACGGATCACGATTGCCGGCCTGAGCGTCTCCCCGGACCGGGTCGTGGTCCGCCAGTCGGTCACCGCACGCTTGGCGATGCCGGTCGCCTCGTCGATCGACTCGCTCAAGGACTGGCCTTCGACCAGATCCTCGAACGCGACCGTACCGCTCACCTCGGTGATGATCGGCCGGGCGTACGGATCCCACTCGGCCATGCGCTGGCCACGTTTGATCTTGTCGTTGTCATCGACCTTGAGCCGCGCGCCGAACGGCACGCGGTGCACGGCACGCTCGGTACCGTCCTGATCGATCACCGCGATCGCCAAGTTCCGGCTCATGGCGATATGATCGCCATCCGAGTTCTTCATGATGTCCCGGTTCCTGATCTTCGCCGTGCCTTCGAAGTTCGACTCGATGAAGGACTGCCCGGCGATCTGCGCCGCGCCGCCGATATGGAACGTACGCATGGTGAGCTGGGTGCCCGGCTCGCCGATCGACTGCGCGGCGATGACGCCGACCGCCTCGCCCATGTTGACCGGCGTACCGCGGGCAAGATCGCGCCCGTAGCACTTGCCGCACACGCCGTTCACGGTCTCGCAGGTGAGCACCGAACGGATGCGCACCTCTTGCACTCCCGAGGCGGCGATCACCTCGACCTGCGGCTCTTCGAGCAGCACGCCGCGCTTGACCAGCGTCTTGCCCGTCTTGGGGTCCGAGATGTCCTCGGCCGTGGTGCGGCCCAGGACGCGGCTCGCGAGCGAGGCCACGACATGGCCCGCGTCGATGATCGCCCGCATGCGGATTCCGGCCTTGGTGCCGCAATCCTCCTCGTTGATGATGCAGTCCTGCGCCACGTCCACGAGCCGGCGCGTGAGGTAGCCCGAGTTCGCGGTCTTGAGCGCGGTGTCGGCGAGGCCTTTGCGCGCGCCGTGGGTCGAGTTGAAGTACTCGAGCACGGTCAGCCCTTCCTTGAAGTTGGAAATGATCGGGCTCTCGATGATCTCGCCTGAAGGCTTGGCCATCGGGCCGCGCATGCCGGCGAGCTGCTTCATCTGCTCCGGCGACCCGCGGGCGCCCGAGTGCGCCATCATGTAGATCGAGTTGATCGGCAGGTCGCGGCCGTTGGCGTCCTTACGCACCGCGGAAATCTCGCGCATCATCTCGTCGGCGATGCGCTTGGTGCACTTGTCCCAGGCATCGACCACCTTGTTGTACTTCTCGCCTTCGGTGGTCAGGCCGTCATTGTATTCCTGCTCGAATTCCTTGGCCAGCGTGCGCGTCTCGTCGACCAGCTGCCACTTCTTCGACGGCACCACCATGTCGTCCTTGCCGAACGAAATGCCGGCCTTGAACGCGTGGTGGAAGCCCAGCGTCATGATGCGGTCGCAGAAGATCACGGTCTCCTTCTGCCCACAGTGACGATAGACCTGATCGATCACCGACGAGATATCCTTCTTCGTCATCAGACGGTTGACGAGGTCGAAGGGAATCCGGTGGTCTTTCGGCAGCAATTCGCCGAGCTTGAGCCGGCCCGGAGTGGTCTCGTAGATTTTGGAGGTTTTCTTGCCCTTCTCATCCACCGAGACGTAGCGGCCTTTGATCTTGGCATGCAGGCCCAGGACGCCCGCTGCGAGCGCGTGCTCCAATTCGCCGATGTTGCCGAACGCCATGCCCTCGCCCAGTTCACCCTCGCGCATGAGCGAAAGGTAATAGAGCCCAAGCACGATATCCTGCGACGGCACGATGATCGGCGAGCCGTTCGCCGGATGCAGGATGTTGTTCGTGCTCATCATCAGGACGCGCGCTTCGAGCTGCGCTTCCAGCGAGAGCGGCACGTGCACCGCCATCTGGTCGCCGTCGAAGTCGGCGTTGAACGCGGCGCACACCAGCGGATGCAGCTGGATCGCCTTGCCTTCGATCAGCACCGGCTCGAACGCCTGGATACCCAGGCGATGCAGCGTCGGCGCGCGGTTGAGCAGAATCGGATGCTCGCGGATCACCTCGTCGAGGATGTCCCAAACCTCCGGCTTCTCTTTCTCGACCATCTTCTTGGCTTGCTTGACGGTTGTGGAGAATCCCTTGGCGTCGAGCCGCGAATAGATGAACGGCTTGAACAGCTCGAGCGCCATCTTCTTCGGCAGCCCGCACTGGTGCAGCTTCAGCTCCGGCCCGACCACGATCACCGAGCGGCCGGAATAATCGACGCGCTTGCCGAGCAGGTTCTGGCGGAAACGGCCCTGCTTGCCCTTGAGCATGTCGGCCAGCGACTTCAGCGGGCGCTTGTTGGCGCCCGTGATGACGCGGCCACGGCGGCCGTTGTCGAACAGGGCGTCCACGGCTTCCTGCAGCATCCGCTTTTCGTTGCGGATGATGATGTCGGGGGCCTTGAGCTCGATCAGCCGCTTCAGACGGTTGTTGCGGTTGATGACGCGCCGGTAGAGGTCGTTCAGATCCGAGGTGGCGAACCGGCCGCCGTCGAGCGGCACCAGCGGACGCAGATCCGGCGGAATCACCGGAACCACGGTCAGCACCATCCATTCCGGCTTGTTGCCGGAATCCTGGAATGCCTCGACGATCTTCAGGCGCTTGGCGAGCTTTTTCGGCTTGAGCTCCGTGGTCGCTTCCGCGATTTCCTTGCGCAGATCGGCGGCCATCTTGACCAGATCGAGTGCGCGCAGCATCTGGCGGATCGCCTCGGCGCCGATCATGGCGGTGAAGCTGTCCTCGCCGAACTCGTCCTGGGCCTTGATGTAATCCTCTTCGCTCAGGAGCTGGCGCTCCTTGAGCGAGGTCAGGCCCGGCTCGATCACGACATAGTATTCAAAATAGAGAATGCGCTCGAGATCCTTCAGCGTCATGTCGAGCATGAGCCCGATGCGCGAAGGCAGCGACTTCAGAAACCAGATGTGCGCGACCGGCGCCGCGAGCTCGATATGGCCCATGCGCTCGCGCCGCACGCGCGACAGCGTGACTTCGACGCCGCACTTCTCGCAGATGATGCCCTTGTACTTCATGCGCTTGTACTTGCCGCACAAGCACTCGTAGTCCTTGATCGGCCCGAAGATGCGGGCGCAGAACAACCCGTCCCGCTCCGGCTTGAACGTGCGGTAGTTGATGGTCTCCGGCTTCTTGATCTCGCCGTAAGACCAAGAGAGAATCTTCTCCGGCGAAGCGATCGCGATCCGGATATGGTCGAAGACCTGCGCCGGCGGCAGCTGCTGGCCGAAAAGATTCATTACTTCCTGGTTCATCACCTTCTCCTTCACTCCGGCCGCGCCGCGAACGGCGCTCGCCGGATGAAATTGCAAAACTGCTAGCTCACGCCAACGATCTTAACGCGCGTGTCAAGTTCACTCGGCCGCGACCTTCTCGTCGGGGCCGGACGAAGCCGGCTTCGGCTTGGTGTTGATGAGCTCCACATTGAGTCCGAGCGAGCGCATTTCCTTGACCAGCACGTTGAACGACTCGGGGATGCCCGCTTCGAACGTGTCGTCGCCGCGCACCATGGCCTCGTAGACCTTGGTGCGGCCGGCCACGTCGTCCGATTTGACCGTCAGCATCTCCTGCAACGTGTAAGCGGCGCCGTAAGCCTCGAGCGCCCAGACCTCCATTTCGCCGAAGCGCTGGCCGCCGAACTGCGCCTTGCCGCCGAGCGGCTGCTGGGTGACCAGCGAGTACGGGCCGATCGAACGGGCGTGGATCTTGTCGTCCACCAGATGATGCAGCTTCAGCATGTAGATGTAACCGACGGTCACCTTGCGATCGAACGTGTCGCCGGTTCGCCCGTCGAACACCTCCACCTGCCCGGCTTTGTCGAGGCCGGCCAGTTCCAGCATGTGCTCGATGTCGGCTTCCTTGGCGCCGTCGAACACCGGGGTCGAGATCGGAATGCCGCGCTTCAGGTTCTCGCCGAGCTCGAGCAGCCCCTCGTCATCGAGCGAGGCGATGGTCTCGTCCTTGCCATAGACCTTCCTCAGCGTGTCCTTGAGCGGCCGCATGTCCTGTTTGGAGTAATAGGCGTCGCACGCCTTGGCCACGAGCTGGCCCAGGCCGTGGCAGGCCCAGCCCAGATGCGTCTCCAGGATCTGGCCGACGTTCATGCGGCTCGGCACGCCGAGCGGATTGAGCACGATGTCGATCGGCGTGCCGTCGGCGAGAAACGGCATGTCCTCGGACGATACGATTTTCGACACCACGCCCTTATTGCCGTGGCGGCCGGCCATCTTGTCGCCGGGCTGGATCTTGCGCTTCACCGCGACGAAGACCTTGACCATCTTCATCACGCCGGGCGGCAGCTCGTCGCCGCGCTGCAGTTTTTCGACCTTGTTGAGGAAGCGCTGCTCGAGCCCCTTCTTCGACTCGTCGTATTGCTTGCGCACGGCCTCGATCTCGCCCATCAGTTTTTCGTTGGGTGAAACGAACTGCCACCACTGCGAGCGCGGATATTCGTCGAGCACCGCGCGGGTGATCTTCGAATCTTTCTTGAAACCCTTGGGCCCGGCGACGCCTTGCCGGCCCTCGAGCATTTCGGCGATGCGGCCGAACACGTTGCGGTCGAGAATCGCTTGTTCGTCGTCGCGGTCCTTGGCGAGCCGCTCGATCTCCTCGCGCTCGATGGCGAGCGCGCGCTCGTCCTTGTCGACGCCGTGGCGATTGAACACCCGCACCTCGACGACCGTGCCTTGCACGCCGGGCGGAACGCGCAGCGACGTATCGCGAACGTCGGCCGCCTTCTCGCCGAAGATGGCGCGGAGCAACTTCTCCTCCGGCGTCATCGGGCTCTCGCCCTTGGGCGTGATCTTGCCGACCAGGATGTCGCTGGCGTGCACTTCGGCGCCGATATAGACGATGCCCGCCTCGTCGAGATTCTTCAGCGCCTCTTCGGAGACGTTCGGGATATCGCGGGTGATTTCCTCGGGTCCGAGCTTGGTGTCGCGCGCCATCACCTCGAATTCCTCGATGTGAATCGAGGTGAAGACGTCGTCCTTCACGATCTTCTCGGACAACAGGATCGAGTCCTCGAAGTTGTAGCCGTTCCACGGCATGAACGCGACGAGCACGTTGCGGCCGAGCGCGAGCTCGCCGAGTTCGGTCGAGGGACCGTCGGCGATGATGTCGCCCTTCTTCACCAGATCGCCCACGCGCACCAGCGGACGCTGGTTGATGCAGGTGTTCTGGTTCGAGCGCTGGAACTTCATCAGCCGGTAGATATCGACGCCCGGCTTGGTGGCGTCGGACTCTTCGGTCGCACGCACGACGATGCGCGTGCCGTCGATCTGGTTGACGACGCCGGTGCGGCGCGCGGCGATGACCGCGCCGGAATCGCGCGCCACCACGTCTTCCATGCCGGTGCCGATGAGCGGCGCTTCCGCGCGCACCAGCGGCACCGCCTGGCGCTGCATGTTGGAGCCCATGAGCGCGCGGTTGGCGTCGTCGTTCTCGAGGAACGGGATGAGCGCCGCGGCCACCGACACGAGCTGCTTCGGCGACACGTCCATGAAGTCGACCTTGTCGCGCGAAACCATGAGCACGTCGCCGGAGTGCCGGCAGACGATCAGGTCTTCGGTGAAGCGCCCGCGCGCGTCGAGCACGGCGTTGGCTTGCGCCACGTAGTATTTCCCCTCCTCCATCGCGGAGAGATAGATCACTTCCTCGGTGACGCGCCCGTCCTTCACTTTCCGATAGGGCGTCTCGATGAAGCCGTACTTGTTGATACGCGCGAAAGTCGCGAGCGAATTGATCAGCCCGATATTCGGGCCTTCCGGCGTCTCGATCGGGCAGATCCGGCCATAGTGCGTCGGGTGCACGTCGCGCACCTCGAAGCCGGCCCGCTCACGCGTAAGACCGCCGGGCCCGAGCGCCGAGAGACGCCGCTTGTGCGTGATCTCGGACAACGGATTGGTCTGATCCATGAACTGGGAGAGCTGCGAGGAGCCGAAGAACTCGCGCACCGCGGCCGCCGCGGGCTTGGCGTTGATCAAATCCTGCGGCATCACGGTGTCGATATCGACCGAGCTCATGCGCTCCTTGATCGCCCGCTCCATGCGGAGCAAGCCGATCCGGTATTGGTTCTCCATCAACTCGCCGACCGAGCGAACGCGCCGGTTGCCGAGATGATCGATATCGTCGATTTCGCCCTTGCCGTCGCGCAGCCCGAGCAGCGTCTTGATCACCGCGATGATGTCCTCCTTGCGCAGAATGCGCACGGTATCGTCGGCGGTGAGATCGAGCCGCATATTCATCTTCACGCGGCCGACCGCGGACAGGTCGTAGCGCTCCGAATCGAAGAACAGCGAATTGAACATCAATTCCGCCGTATCGACCGTCGGCGGCTCGCCCGGACGCATCACGCGATAAATGTCGAACAGCGCGTCCTCACGCGTCAGATTCTTGTCGATCGTTAGCGTATTGCGGATATAGGCGCCGGTGTTGATGTAGTCGATGTCGAGCACCGGAATTTCGTTGTAGCCGGCCTCGCTCAACAGATCGACGGTCTTCTTGTCGAGCTCCTGCCCGGCCTCGGCGAAAATCTCGCCGGTTTTCTTGTTGACGAGATCCTCGGCGATGAACTGGCCGTAGAGATCCTCGTCGGAGAGCTTGAGCGCCTTCAGCCCCTTCTCCGCGAGCGTGCGCGCCTGACGCACCGAGAGCTTCTTGCCGGCCTCGATCACGACCGCGCCGGAATCGGCGTCGACCAGATCGTTCCGCGGCATGAAGCCTTTCATGCGCTTGGGATCGAACGGCACGCGCCAGCCGCCGCTCTTGATGCGCTTGTAGGCGATGCGGCCATAGAAGGTGTTGAGAACTTCCTCCGCGCCCAAGCCCAGCGCGAAAAGCAGCGACGTCACCGGGATCTTGCGCCGCCGGTCGATACGCGCGTGCACGATGTCCTTGGAGTCGAACTCGATGTCGAGCCACGACCCGCGGTAGGGAATGATCCGCGCCGCGAACAACAGCTTGCCCGAAGAGTGCGTCTTGCCCTTGTCGTGATCGAAGAACACGCCCGGCGAGCGGTGCATCTGCGAAACGATCACGCGCTCGGTGCCGTTGACGATGAAGGTGCCGTTCGACGTCATGAGCGGAATATCGCCCATGTAGACGTCCTGCTCCTTGATGTCCTTGACCGACTTGGCCTGCGTCTCCGGATCGATATCGAACACGATCAGCCGCAGCGTCACCTTGAGGGGCGCGGCGAACGTCATGCCGCGCTGACGGCACTCGTCGACGTCGTACTTCGGCGCCTCGAACTCGTACTTGACGAATTCCAGCATCGACGCGCCCGAAAAATCGGAAATCGGAAACACCGATTTGAACACGGTCTGCAAGCCGTCGTCGCGCCGTCCGCCTTGCGGTTCGGCGATCTGCAGGAACTGGTCGTAGGACGCCTTCTGCACCTCGATGAGGTTCGGCATCTCCGCGACTTCCTCGATCTTGCCGAAGAACTTGCGGACCCGTTTCCGGCCGGTGAAAGTTTGCGCCATTTCTTCCTCGTCATCCTCGCGCCAAGCGCGCGTTCGCCGTTCGTATCGCCTCACCCGCCAAAGCGGGCACGACGGGCGGCGCCACTAATCAGCGCCGCCCGCACGCACGTCATGCGATTACTTCAACTCGACCTTGGCCCCGACCTTCTCGAGCGTGGCCTTGATCTTCGCGGCCTCGTCCTTGTTCACGCCGTCCTTCACGGTCTTCGGCGCGCCCTCGACGAGGTCCTTGGCTTCCTTGAGGCCGAGGCCGGTGATCGCCCGGACCTCCTTGATGACCTCGATCTTCTTCTCGCCGATAGCCGTGAGCACGACCGTGAACTCGGTCTTCTCTTCTACTGCGGCGGCAGCGGCACCGGGCCCGGCAGCCACTGCGACCGCGGCCGCCGCTGACACGCCCCACTTCTCTTCCAAGAGCTTCGCGAGCTCGGCCGCTTCCAGCACGGTGAGCTTGGAAAGCTCGTCTACCATCTTCGACAAATCAGCCATTGTCCTCTTCCTCTAGGTTCGAACCAGTTGTTCCGGACCGCCTCAGGCGGCTTCGCTCTTTTGGCCGTATGCCCCGAACACCCGCGCCAGCTTCGCAGCCGGCGCATTGGCGAGCCGCGCGATCTTGGTCGCCGGAGCCTGGAACAGGCCGACGAGTTTCGCGCGCAGTTCGTCGAGCGACGGAAGGCTTGCGAGCGCCTTCACGCCTTCGAGGTTCAGGGTGGTCGTTCCCATCGCCCCGCCGAGGATCACGAGCTTTTCGTTCACCTTGGCGAAGTCGACAGCGACCTTGGCCGCCGCCACCGGATCCTTGGAATAAGCGATCACGGTCGGTCCCTTGAGAAGGGACGCGATGGAGGCGACGTCCGTGCCTTCGAGAGCTTTCTTGGCCAGGCGGTTCTTGGCGACCTTCAATCCGGCGCCCTTCGCCTTCATCTGACGACGCAAGATCGTCATCTGAGCGACGGTGAGGCCGGAATAGTGAGCCACCACGACGGTCCCGGTGTTCTTGAAGACACCGTTCAGCGCCGTGACCAGCTCCTGCTTTTCCGCTCGGTCCACGCTTCTCTCTCCGGTTGGCGGCGGAAATTTCCGCCGCCGGGTTACACCTTGCCGGCCCGCGCCGTGCGCTTCGGGGCGCAAGAGCGATCCGACGCTCCTAGCCCTGTCCCCCGGGCACCTGCTTGCGAACAAGCCGGCCAAGGTGTGGTTCGAACCGAGTTAGGAGCGTTCGCTCCGAAATCGGTCTTCCCCGTCTGTGCAGGCCCTTGCGGATTAAGCGAAGCTTGCGCTTCGCGCCTACGGTCTCGGACAGGACGCCGGAAAACTCATCGTCTTCCGGCCACTTCCGCACGCGGCACTTGAACCGCTTGCGGTACTTGTTTCGAGCCTGCTCCGAAGATTCGGAAAAGACTCGGAAAATTCGTTTCAGCGCCCCAGGACGCTGTTCGGCTCCATTTTGACGCCGGGGCCCCACAGGCCGCGGCTTGTCCGCGGCCGTCTTGTAACAATGCGATGGGCCCTCATCTCCCGAGCACACTATTCGGTTCGACTTTGACGCCGGGGCCCATCGTCGAGGAGATCGCGATCTTCTGAACGAAAGTGCCTTTGACGCCCGAGGGTCTGGATTTGGCCACCGCGTCTGCGAACGCCTTGATGTTCTGCGACAGCTGCTCGGCGCTGAACGACGCCTTGCCCACTCCCGCTTGCACCACGCCAGCTTTCTCCACCTTGAACTCCACCGCACCGCCCTTGGCCGCCTTGATCGCGGCCGGAAGATCGTTGGTCACCGTGCCGACCTTCGGGTTCGGCATCAGCCCGCGCGGCCCAAGCACTTTTCCGAGCCGGCCGACGAGCGGCATCATGTCCGGCGTCGCGATGCACTTATCGAAATCGATCTGCCCCGCGTTCACCTTCTCTACCAGCTCCTCGGCGCCGACGATGTCGGCGCCCGCCGCCTTGGCCTCGTCGGCCTTGGCGCCCTTGGCGAACACCGCCACCTTGGCGCCACGGCCGGAGCCGTTCGGCAGGCTCACGACCCCGCGCACCATCTGATCGGATTGGCGCGGATCGACGCCCAGGTTCATCGCGACCTCGACGGTCTCGTCGAACTTGGACTTGGCATGGTCCTTCACCAGCTTCACCGCTTCGTCGAGCGGATAGAGCTTGGTGCGGCTGACGGTCTCCTTGGCCGCGCGGATGCGCTTTCCCGGCTTGGTCATGACGTCACCTCGAGGCCCATGGAACGGGCCGAGCCTTCGATCATGCTCGAGGCCGCTTCGACCGTGTCGCAGTTCAGATCCTTCATCTTCTGCTGCGCGATTTCCTTGATCTGGGCCTTGGACACTTGGCCGACGAAGCCGAGCCCGGTGGTGCCCGAGCCCTTCTCGATCTTGGCCGCCTTCTTCAAGAAATAGGACACCGGCGGCGTCCTCATCTCGAAGGTGAAGGATCGGTCCTGATATATGGTGATGGTTACGGGAATTGGCATCCCCTTCTCCATCTTCTGCGTCTGCGCGTTGAACGCCTTGCAGAACTCCATGATGTTCAGGCCGCGCTGACCCAAAGCCGGGCCGATCGGCGGCGCCGGATTGGCGGCACCCGCCGGCACCTGCAACTTCAAAGACCCTGTTACCTTCTTCGCCATACTCTATCTCCCGTGTGCCGCAGGCATTGGCCTGCGGTCGGTTCGTGGTCCGGTCCGGGCGTTTGGCGCGCGCCCTCGCCTCCCACGACTTACTTGCTCAAGTCTTGCGCGCTCAGGTCTTCTCGACCTGAGCGAATTCCAGCTCGACCGGCGTGGGCCGGCCGAAAATGCTCACGGCCACTTTGATCCGCGAGCGCTCTTCGTCCACTTCCTCGACCGTGCCGTTGAACGAGGCGAACGGTCCTTCCGATACGCGCACCTGCTCGCCGACCTCGAAGGTGATCGAGGGCTTAGGCCGTTCGATGCCTTCCTGCACCTGCTGCAGGATCCGCTTGGCTTCGACCTCCGAGATCGGGATCGGCTTCTTGTCGGCGCCGAGAAATCCGGTGACCTTCGGCGTGTTCTTGATCAGGTGATAGACGTCGTCGGTCAGCTCGCACTTCACCAGCACGTAGCCGGGGAAGAACTTCCGCTCGGCGTCGATCTTCCTTCCGCGGCGCACCTCCACGACCTTCTCGGTCGGAACCAGGATCTCGTCGAACTTTTCGGCAAGCCCGCGCGCTTGCGCCTGCTCGCGGATCGATTCAGCGACCTTCTTCTCGAAATTCGAGTAGGCGTGAACGATGTACCAGCGCTTGTCCAAACCGGTCTCCGTCAGCGCAGCAAATTGAGCAGGGTGGACATGGCCAAGCGGATCACCTGGTCGGTCAGCAGGAAGAAGAGCGCGGCGACGATCGAAAACACGAACACCATCGCGGTCGTGATCAAGGTTTCGCGCCGCGAGGGCCAAGTCACCTTGGCCGACTCGGTGCGGACTTCTTGCAGGAACTCGAACGGATTCTTTGCCATCTCTCTTCAGTCTTCTCGATTCCCGCCGGTCACGCTCTTTATCTCTATCTCTCGGTCTCCTGCCGCCTGGCAGGAGTGGAGGGACTCGAACCCCCAACCCCCGGTTTTGGAGACCGGTGCTCTAGCCAATTGAGCTACACTCCTTCATCGCCGGCTTGGGCTCGAACTATTCGATGATCTTTGCGACGACGCCGGCGCCGACGGTCTTGCCGCCCTCGCGGATGGCGAAGCGAAGCTTCTCCTCCATCGCGATCGGCACGATCAGGTGCACCTCCATCGACACGTTGTCGCCCGGCATCACCATCTCCGTGCCGGTCGGCAGCGTGCACACACCCGTCACGTCCGTGGTCCGGAAGTAGAACTGCGGCCGGTAATTGGTGAAGAACGGCGTGTGCCGCCCGCCCTCTTCCTTGGTCAGGATATAGGCCTCCGCCGTGAACTTGGTGTGCGGCGTACACGTGCCGGGCTTGGCCAGCACCTGGCCGCGCTCGACCCCCTCGCGCTCGACGCCGCGCAGCAGGCAGCCCACGTTGTCGCCCGCCTCGCCCGAGTCCAGCAGCTTCCTGAACATCTCGACGCCGGTGACCACCGTCTTGGTGGTCGGCTTGATGCCGATGATCTCGACTTCCTCGCCGACCTTGATGATGCCCCGCTCGATGCGGCCCGTGACCACCGTGCCGCGGCCCGAGATCGAGAACACGTCTTCGATCGGCATCAGGAACGGCTTGTCCTTCGGCCGCTCCGGCTGCGGGATAGCGGCGTCCACCGCCTCCATCAGCTTCAGGATCGACTGCTTGCCGAGCTCCGGCTTCTTGTCTTCCAGCGCCATCAGCGCCGAGCCCCGCACGATCGGGATCTTGTCGCCGGGGAAGTTGTACTTCGACAGCAGCTCACGAACCTCGAGCTCCACCAGATCGAGCAGCTCCGGGTCGTCCACCATGTCCACCTTGTTCAGGTACACCACGATCGCCGGCACGCCCACCTGGCGCGCCAGCAGAATGTGCTCCCGGGTCTGCGGCATCGGGCCGTCGGCCGCGCGAGACCACCAGAATGGCGCCGTCCATCTGCGCCGCGCCCGTGATCATGTTCTTCACGTAGTCGGCGTGCCCCGGGCAATCGACGTGCGCGTAATGGCGCTTGGCGGTCTCGTACTCGACGTGCGCCGTCGAGATCGTGATGCCGCGCGCCTTCTCCTCCGGCGCCTTGTCGATCTGGTCGTAGGCCGTGTAGGTCGCGCCGCCGGTTTCGGCCAAAACCTTGGTGATCGCCGCCGTCAAACTCGTCTTGCCATGATCGACGTGCCCGATCGTCCCCACGTTGCAGTGCGGCTTCTTTCGCTCGAATTTCGCTTTGGCCATCGGTGTCGCTCTCTTTTTCGGTGTCTCGGTTCGGCAATCTTTCGGCGTCTGCTTCGCTCAGGTGCTCCGGGCTGGAGCGGGTGAAGGGAATCGAACCCTCGTCATCAGCTTGGAAGGCTGTTGCTCTACCATTGAGCTACACCCGCAAGGCGCCGCACCGGAGTGCAGTGGTGGAGGGGGTTGGATTCGAACCAACGTAGGCATAGCCAACGGATTTACAGTCCGTCCCCTTTAACCGCTCGGGCACCCCTCCGGGAGTTGGACGTCGATCTCGAATTTGTTTCCGGCAAACGCAAACGCCCCGCCGCCGGGCAGGGAGTTGAGGCCGTTCTTATGGGGGACGGGGATGCTTTATGTCAAGCAGCGGAGGGTCAGAAACCCTTGTCCGGCGGGGCCTCCCACCGGTTTCGAGCAGCACCGTGCGTAAAATTGCCAAATCCGGGCCGTGATGACAAGAACCCCCATGCCTGACCATCGCGAGCGCAAACATCGGCCGCAGGGAAACCGGGGCCGCAGGCCCTTTCCAGGCCGCGACCGGCAACGCGGCGGCGACGGACCGATTCTTCTCTATGGCTGGCATTCGGTCCAGGCCGCGCTCGAAAACCCGAACCGGCGTATCCGCAAACTGTTCGCCACCGAGAACGCCGTCCGCCGCCTCGCCGAGGCGGGCATCGTGCTGAAACAGCCGCCCGAGATCGTCCGGCCCGAAACCATCGCCGCGCGCCTTTCGGACGACGCCGTGCACCAGGGCCTGCTCGCCGAAGCCGATCCCCTGCCCGCACCCGATCTTTCCGAGATCGAGGGCCCGCTCGTGCTGGTGCTCGATCAGATCACCGATCCGCATAACGTCGGCGCCATCGTGCGCACCGCTTCCGCCTTTGGGGTCGCCGCCATCGTGACGACTGCTCGTCACAGCCCGGAAGCGACGGGTGTCCTCGCCAAGAGCGCGAGCGGCGGGCTGGAACATGTTCCGTTCGTGCTGGTGAAGAATCTCGCCCGCGCGATGAATGAACTAAAGGAGCGCGGATTCCAGCTCGTGGGGCTCGACGAGGAAGCCGAGACGGAACTTTCGCAAGCCGCGCTCCGCGCGCCGCTCGCGCTCGTACTCGGCGCCGAGGGCAAGGGCCTGCGGCATCTCACCCTCGAAACTTGCGATCTCCGCGCACGGCTCACACTTCCCGGCACGATCAAGAGCCTGAACGTCTCCAACGCCGCCGCGGTCGCACTCCACATCGCGACGACAAAGATCGCGAACGCGCGCTGACCAGCTCCGTTCGACCAACAAGACCGCATCGGGAGGCAAACATGGATCCCTTCGACTATTCCGGCCGTGTCGTGTTCGTCGCCGGCGGCACCAGCGGCATCAATCTCGCCATCGCCGAAGCCTTCGCCAAACGCGGCGCCAAGCTCGCGGTCGCCAGCCGCTCGCAGGACCGCGTCGATGCCGCGGTGAAGACGCTTCAGGCGCACGGCGGCGAAGTCGCGGGCTATGCCGCCGACGTGCGCGATTCACCGGCGATCGCCGACGTGATCAAGAAGGTACACGCCCGCTTCGGCGAGATCGACATTTTGGTATCGGGCGCCGCCGGAAACTTCCCGGCGCTGGCGCTCGGCATGTCCACCAACGCCTTCAAGGCGGTGATCGACATCGATCTGCTTGGCACCTTCAACGTGCTGCGCGCCGCCCATCAGTTCCTGAAGAAGCCGGGCGCCAACGTCATCAATATCTCCGCGCCCCAGGCCATGCATGCGCAGCCGATGCAGGCCCATGTCTGCGCCGCCAAGGCCGGGGTCGATATGCTCACGCGCGTGCTTTCGATCGAATGGGGCGGCGATGGCATCCGCGTCAATTCCATCATCCCCGGACCGATCTGGGACACCGAGGGCGCGCGGCGCCTGGCCCCGACCGAGGAGATGCAAGCTATCGTGCGCCGCTCGGTTCCGCTCGGCCGCTACGGCACCAAGGACGAGGTCGCCGATCTCGCGCTGTTTCTCGCCTCGCCGCTCGCCGCCTATATCACCGGCGCGATCGTGCCGGTGGACGGCGGGCTTACCGCCGCCGGCCCGCGCGGCTTCGGCCAGGCCATCGCGATGAATGCGTTGCAGAGCGGCAAGAATTGAGGCTATCGGCGCCGCAGGACACGCACGCGGGAAAATTACCGCACGTTCACTATCTATGGGGTATCTTGGCAGCGCGCCGGTTTAGCTCAGCTGGTAGAGCACCTGATTTGTAATCAGGGGGTCACAGGTTCGAGTCCTGTAACCGGCTCCAGTCTTTGATCTGGTCCAAACTTTGTCCGATCCTTAGCCGAACACCTCGCCGGGATCGCACGTGGCGGCGGCCCGCTTTGAAGGGGTTCTGACGGCGTTCTGGCGCGCAGTTTCCAGCTCCGCTACCATTGGTTTAGTGATCCTTGAGGCGTGCGCCACGAAACGGGCGCGTATTGAGAAGCAGACGTCATGCTTCGTCGATCTATTCTACCCTAGGAACAGACTTCGGCGGAGAAGACACTCGTCCCGAAAATTTGACCGCCGCGCATCGGATCCTGCCTTTCTTGTCGCTGGTCCGCGTCGACAATCAAGAAAACGGGCGCTCGGTGGAGGTGCGGATCACCGACCGTGCGCCATTCGTCAGCGCAAGGATGATCGTTGTATCGCAGATTGCCGCGCACGCACTTGGCTTTTCTGGCTTGACGCAGGTTTGTCTCTAGTTCCTGTATATCCCCGAATTTGACCCGTAGGGGAATGCGGATTGTTGAGCTGAACGCTCACATCATCCTTCTCTAACTCTTCCTGTACTTTCTAGAGGATGAGGAAGCGATCAAACGCGCGACATGACGCGTGAAAGGATCCTCGCTCAGCGCTCAGAATACCGCCAAATGTCCTATTGCTTTCCGCGAGCCCAATCTTCAGACGACCGTGCCGAACACGCGCCCGATGCCGGCGGTGAGCGCCATCGCCAGAGCGCCCCAGAATGTCACCCGCGCGGTGGCGCGCAGAACGTTCGCGCCGCCCGCTCTTGCTCCGATCGCGCCCAGCAGCGCGAGAAAGCCCAGGACGCGGCGGATACGATCGGGACGAGCGCACCGGCGGGCGATACGACGACCATCAGCAAGGGCATGGCCGCGCCGACGGAAAACGTCGCGGCCGAGTCAGCGCGGCTTGCACGGGTCGCGCGGTGGTGATTTCCGAAATTCCCAGCTCATCGCGCGCATGGGCGGCCAAGGCATCTTTCGCCATCAGCTGCTGGGCGACCTGCCGCGCAAGCGCCTGATCGACGCCGCGCTTGACGTAGATCTCGGCAAGCTCATCGCGCTCGAACTCGGCATTCTCGCTCAACTCCTTGCGTTCGCGCGCGAGGTCGGCCTGTTCGGTGTCGGATTGCGAGCTGACCGATACATATTCGCCAGCGGCCATCGACATGGCGCCGGCCACCAGTCCCGCGACACCCGCGATCAGGACATCGTGCTGCGTCGCGGCCGCCGCGGCGACGCCGACGATCAAGCTCGCGGTCGAGACGATGCCGTCGTTGGCCCCGAGCACCGCCGCTCGCAGCCAGCCGATGCGCGCAACGAGATGGCTCTCCGGATGCAGGCGAAGACGGGTCATCCGCCATCCCGCCTTCAGATTACAGCCGACCCATGCAGCAGCAGTACGACGAGGATGATCAGGATGATGCCGATGACACTAATGCCGCCATGACCGTAGCCGTAACCGTAGCCGCCGAAGCGGCCACTGAAGCCGCCGAGAAGGAAAATGATGAGGATGATGACGAGGATCGTTCCGAGTGACATGGGGCCTATCTCCTTGGCTTGGGCTAGTGAGAACGTGCCTGGAGATTACGAGCGTTGTTTCATGGCGAGCAAGCGCCGACCATTCTCACACGCTCTGTGGCCTGTCCCGCAGCATACACCTTCGCCCGATGGAGGTTGGTCCAGGCGCAGCCAGCCAAAGTCTGATACACGCTAATGCCGAAAGACCTGCGATTGACCCAAGCGCAAATGTGAATAGCGCCGTCCGTTCTATCGGCTGAGCCAAAGCCAAGCCAATCGCGCCGCCGGCGAGCCCACTCGCGAGTAATCCGAAAATTCAATGCCTAGCGTTCTCATTCGGTCCTTCTTGTACGATGCATCGGACAACTACTTCATCGGCATCTTACGTATCGGTTTTCTCGAGAGATCTTCACCGGATCGCCTGCTAGCGTTATCGGTGTGACCGAGACAACTTTGGACGCCTTGCCAATAGGACTTCTTCTGCTACTCGCGTAGCATTCCTGCTTCTAGGATTGTACTTGTCGCGCTATCCAATTGGCGTAGGCCTCGTTAGGTCTCCGTACTAGTCGGTTGACCTCTGTGTGTCGGCAGTCATCGTATTTGCCTGACTGGCTACGCTGTTTTCTGTGTAGCATCCTATCTGGCGCGTTGGGGGCGTACCTCCTGAATCGCTACGGTTACTACTCGTCTCGGTGCGCTTCCATCCCCTACTTTGGTCTTCTTTTATCAACTCTATCAGGACGTTATAACACGCACGGCATCGAGATCAACATCGGCAAGCGCGGAATTTCCATCGAGAAGAAGTAGTTCAGCATTTTCCGGATGGTGCTGCCAACAGAGCGTCACCCGCGTCTCTGAACGTCGCACGTTGCGGTCGCTCAATAATCGCGCGAGCATCTAGTGTTTCTCGCGACTGCTATCTTGGATATCAAACAGGCGAACTATGTGTTCGGGATTGCATCTTTCGTAATCATCACCTCTTACCGCCCTGACCTCCCACTGGACTCGCGCGTTACTCGAGAATCGCATCGTCCTCTTCCTTGGGACAATCAGCTACAGCATCTACCTGACGCATACACTCGTCACAGCCTTGCTTGAATTGCTGATCGGTCTCGAGCCCGAGGCCAAGGGCCTCGTTGTCTTCCTCGTTGTTGCCATGGGAACGATTGCTGTCCTCTAACGACTTGACCTTACTTCTTGATCGAGCGGCCCACAAATCGTCTCGGAGCTTTCACTTGCTGCTCGCGTTTTCGAGCGACGCGAAACATCCACTCGCCGACCTTAACAATAATCCCCGGCAGCAGATTGGTCTGTAGCAATTTCATTGCCAGTCGCAGGAAAATATTGATTTCCTTGTTAGTCGTGATTGGTCGCCGCTTCTGACGCACAGCAATCAGCAGCGCTTTGCCGGCTGCCCGCTTCTGACTCAGAGCAAACTCGGGTCTTCGCTGCCGAGCGCAGCAGCTTCGCCGTATTCTAGGCGATGATCCCCACGCCCGAGCCGTTCGCCAGCATGCCTCGGGGCGATCGATGCCGTCCGCGGAGGGGGCGTGGTGGGCTTGCGGCGTCGATGCCGTAGCCTCGATGAAGCGCTTTTTCAGATCTGGGGTGCGTCCGGGTTTCGCCCATACGCAGAGCCGTTGTCATAGACATAACCGTCGTATAGCGACCCGGTCAGTTGCGCGACGATGATGCCGCGCGACGATCGCCGGCGGCGTGCCGGCCGGGCATAGAGCGCGTTCCAGGGTGACGATATCTCGCCGGCGCCCCCACTCTCGATCGCCGTCGGCACGTTCGGGATCGCCTCCGTGCGCGCCGTGCCCGTCACCGCGATGGCCTTGAGCTTATTGTCCGAAAGCCCCGAGCGCACTCCCGCATAGATATCGATGACGATCTGCACGTCGTTGCGCAACAGCGCCAGAACCGCGTCGGGCGTCGCGCGGAACGGAATGATCGCGAAGTCCACGCCCGTCGTGGCCTTGAGCAACTCGGCCGACAGATTCTGCGTGCTGCCGACGCCGATCGTGCCGATATTGAGCTTGCCCGGCTGCTCGCGCGCGGCCTTCAGGAAATCGGCGAGCGCGCCGTATTTCGTCTCCGCGTTGGTGACGACGACGAGATCGAACAGGCCCAGCGTCGAGATCGGCGTGAATTCCTTGAGCGGATCGAACGGCAGGCTCTTGAACAGCGGCACGCTCACCGCCGTGCCGTTGGTCAGCATCGCGAGCGTATGGCCGTCGGCGGGCGAAGAGAGCACGGCGCGCGCGGCGGCGATGCCGCCCGGGCCTGGCTGGTTCTCGACCACGAAGCGCTGGCCGAGCTTCTCGCCGAGCTTGTCGGCGACGATGCGCGCGGTGACATCGGCGACGCCGCCGGCGGCGAACGGCAGCACGACGCGGACCGGACGGTTCGGATAGGCCTGCGCCCAGGCCGAAGTTCGCATCCAGGGCGCGATCGCAGTCGCCGCGAGCCCGGCCGAGAAAATCCTTCGCGTGAACATGGCTTGTTCTCCTCGCGTCAGCGCGCGTAGCCGTAGTGCCGCATCATCGAGCCGATGATATTCGAGTAGTCGTCGGTCCACACCCATTGGTTCGGATCGGGCTTCAGCTCCTTCCAGTCCTGGAACTGGTTGAAGGTGCGGAAGTCGTCGGCGGTGCGCGCGGCGGCCGTGACGGTGCCGATATATTTATACTCGTCGTCGTCCGCGGCCTTGTCGTTATCGCCGGTATTGACCCGCGTAACCATCCCGTTCGCCTGCGCGATCCCGGCCACGACCGAAGCGAGCTCCAGATGCCGGTTGGAGACGTGCATGATCACGACGCCGCCGGGCGCGAGCTTCTTCCGGTAAATCGCCATCGCCTCCTTCGTCATCAGATGCACCGGGATCGCATCGGAGGAGAAGGCATCGACATAGATCATGTCATAGGCGCCGTCCGGCGCATTGGCGAGCGTGAGCCGCGCGTCGCCCAACACGATCTGGTTCTTCTGCATATCGGCCGGCGAGAGCGGCGCATTGCCTGTCACGACCGGCATGTTCGGCGTGCAGCTCGAGAGATAAGTGAACTTCGCCCTGTCCTGCGCGATGCGGATCACCAGCGGGTCGATTTCGTAATAATGCAGCGTGTCGCCCGGCCGCGAGCGGCACGCCAGACTGCCGGCGCCGAGCCCGATCACCGCGTAGCGTATCGCAACGCCGCTTGCGCTCGCGCACCGCGATCATCGCCTGCCCCATGGCCGACGCGTCGTAGTAATACATGATGTTCTCGGGTCGGCCGGTGACGGGCTTTCCGTTCGCATCGCGGATGCGCTGGGCGCCGTGCGTCGTGGTGCCGTGCATCAGCACCCGGTGCTGGCCGTCGGTCGTTTCGAAAATCTTATGCACGCCGAAGAAGCTGCGCAGCGATTGGAAATTTCTCGAGTCGCTCTGATAAATCTGGCCTGCGAAGAACGCGAGGCCGATCACCGCCGCGTAGAGCAGTGTCCGGTTCCACAGCAAGAGCGACGCGATGATCAGCCCGATCAATACCGTGCGGTAGAGCCACTCGTCGGGGACATAGCGGTAGGCCAGACCGGGGATCACGATCGCGGCCGCGAGCGCGGCGGCGCCGAGCCAGATCCATTGCTCGCGGCTGTCGGTCGGCACTTTCCACAACGGCCGGCACAGGATCGCGAACACGATCAGAAGCGGATACTCGACCACCCAGTTGAAGATGTATGGCGCGATGAGGCCTGCGAAAATGCCGCCGATCATGCCGCCCACGGACATCCACAGGAAGAACCCGGTCAGGAACTGCGCCGGCGGACGGCGCTTGGCGAGCTCGCCGTGACAGGCGAGCGCGATCACGAAGAACGCCACGAGGTTGACGGCGATGACGAGGAAAATGTTGTCGAGCGCATCGAAGATATAGACCGCGACCAGCGCCGCCACGAAGAAGGGCTGCGCCGCGAGCACGATCCAGTGCGGAATGATGGGCTTGGTCGAAAAAACGATGACGAAGGTCGCAAGATAAAGCGAGAGCGGGATCACCCAGAAGAACGGCGCCGCGGCGACGTCGGTGGTCAGATGCGCGGTGATCGCGATCAGTAGGGCCGACGGAATGGCGGCGAGCCCGATCCAGGTTGCCGCGTCCTTCCAAGTCGGCGGCGTCGCACGGCCGCCGTGAGCCTGAATTGCGGTCTTAAGTGAGCCGCGAGTCCGCCACAACAGCGCGCCGCAGATCGCGATGAAGATGATCAACAGATAGAAGAGAATCGACCAGGCGCGGGTCTGCTCGCCGAGCTTGCTGAGCGGCTCGATCACGAATGGATAGCTCAAGAGCGCCAGAAAGCTTCCGACATTGCTCGCCGCATATAAGAAGTACGGGTCCTTGGCCGCCGGATGATCGGTGCGCGCGAACCAAGCCTGCAACAGCGGCGCGTTGGCCGAGAGTGCAAAGAACGGGAACCCGATCGAAAGCGCGAACAGCCCGAGCAGCCAGAACGCCTCGCCCTGCGCCGGCGGCTTGCCCCAGCCGGTGGCCATCGAGAGCGGCAGCCAGAAGGTCGCGACCGCCATCACCACCAGATGAGTAATGACAGTTTGCCGGCCCGAGAGATTGCGCGTGATCAGGTGCGCGTAGGCGTAGCCGGCGAGCAGCGCGGTCTGGAAGAACACCATCGCCACCGACCAGACCTGCGGCGAGCCGCCCAGCGTCGGCAGCACCATCTTGGTGAACATCGGCTGCACCGCGAACAGCAGCGCGGCGGAGAGAAAGATCGCGACGCCGAAGACGCCGAGCAGCACACCGGGGCTCACTCCGCCAGCGGCTTTCGATTTCGTTGCTCGCTTACGTCCGGCCATGCGTCTTGCTCCGTGCTACAGCTTCGGCGGAATCCGGTCGGGATTTTGGAGGGGTCGGGGCGTGACGGTCGGCACCGTCCTCGAACGCGGAATACCCTGAGTTGCTAGGCGTTTATTGGGCAAGCGGATCATCGCAGAAGCCGGGTTCGGGGTCCACTGGCCTCGCCCGCTTCGATGGATTGCCCGCGCGCCGCGCCTTGCCTACGATTCGCGCGCCGGCCGATGGTTTCGAACGTAAAGGCACAACACGACAACGATCATGGGAGGGAAACGTCATGCCACGTGTCATGCTGACGACATTTGCAATCTGCGCTGCACTTCTGCTTGGCGGTCACGTAATGGCGCAACAGCCGCCGACACCGCCAATGCCGCCGACGACCCCTTATGGCACGCCGATCACGCTCGAACAGGCAAAGAAAGTCGCCGATGCAGCCGAAGCCGAGGCTAGAAAAAGAAACATGAGCATGGCGATCGCCATCGTCGAGCCAACCGGCGATCTTGTCTACTTCAGAAAAATGGACGGCACCCAATATGCCTCGATCAAGAACGCTCAGGACAAGGCGATTTCTGCCGCGCTATTCCGCCGCTCAAGCAAGTCCTTCCGCGAGCGCGTCGCGGCAGGCGATCTCTCTCCTATGGCCTTGCGGGGTGCGGTGGCGTCCGACGGTGGCGTTCCGATCGCTGGTCGAGCGGCAAGATCATCGGCGCGATCGGAACCTCGGGCGGCGCCGACGACCCGATAGCGCAAGCCGGCGCCGACGCACTCAAGTAGACGCCTAATAATAAAGTGCTCTAGTTTTTTGCGACTCGTTTGCAGCAAGGCCGCTCGCCGGAGCGGCCTTGCTCTTTGTTATTGGCCAGAACAATTAAGTGCGCCGCAGCGCGGAATACCGCGAACTTCATCGGTGTTCGCTAAATCGTGAAGCCTAGCCGCGCCGATCGCCGTCCCACGTTCTTACGAACGCGCTAGGATCGACTGTACTAAACACAAGAAAACATTTCCCGGCGAACAGCGCCGATCGGAGGAAACGCCATGACCCAACTCACCCGCCGCGGCTTGCTCGCCGGCGCCGCCGCCGTAACCGCGGCCACCGCCATCGGACCGCTCACCGCCACCACACCGGCCCGCGCCGCAGCGCCCCTCGCTGGCAAGCAGGCGCCCAGCTTCTATCGCTACAAGATCGGTGAGTTTGAAGTTACCGCCATCCATGACGGTGTCTGGATGCCGGATCTCGCGCCCGGATTGTTCAAGAATTTCACCGTCGCCGACGCTCAGAAAACTCTCGGCGATCAGTTCCAGCGCACCGACAAGATGGTGGTTCCGTTCACGCCGATCATGGTCAATACCGGCTCGAAGCTTATCCTCATCGACACCGGCACCAACGGCCGCTTCACCCCGACTGCGTCGAGCTTCATGGACAATCTCACGGCTGCCGGTTTCGATCCGAAGCAGGTCGACACGATCGTGATTTCTCATTTCCATGGCGACCACATCAACGGCATCCGCACCAAGGATGAGCAGATCGCCTTCCCCAATGCTGAGATCATGGTGCCGGCGCCGGAATGGGCATTCTGGATGGACGACGCCAAGATGGCGGCGGCCCCGGAGGCTATGAAGGGCGCGTTCGCGAATTGTCGCCGCGTGTTCGGCTCGATCTCGGGCAAGGTCGCCCGCTACGATCCGGGCAAGGAAGTGGCCCCCGGCATTACCTCGATTCCCGCTTATGGCCACACGCCCGGCCATACCGCTTTTGCGATCGCGTCCGGCAGCCAGTCGATGATGACCGTCGTCGACGCCACCAACAATGCCTACCTGTTCGTCCGCAATCCGGAATGGCAGTTCTCCTTCGATATGGACGGCCCCATGGCGGTCGAAACCCGCAAGCGGCTCTTGGACCGCGCAGCAGCCGACAAGATGCTGGTCGGCGGCTATCACTGGCCCTTCCCGGCGGTCGGCTACATCGCCAAGGAAGGTTCCGGCTACCGGCTGCATCCGGTCGGCTACAGCCACCTGCTCTGAAAACTCACGAACTCCCCGCCCCCCTGCGGGAAAGGCCGTCCGAAAGGGCGGCCTCTTTTTTGCGGGGCGCGCCGGCTATTCCGCGGCCTCGCGCGGAATGCGGGCGGGATCATAGGCGAGATTCGGCGCGAGCCATTTCTCGCAGACCGCCAGGCTCCAGCCTTTGCGCCTGGCGTAATCCTCGACCTGATCGCGGTCGATGCGCCCGACGCCGAAATAAGCGCTCTGCGGATGCGAGAAATAGAGTCCGGAGACCGCCGCCCCCGGCCACATGGCGAAGCTTTCGGTGAGCTGCACGCCGATCGCCGCTTCCGCGCCGAGCAACTGAAACAGCGTCGCCTTCTCGGTGTGGTCGGGCTGCGCCGGATAGCCGGGCGCCGGCCGGATGCCGCGATATTTCTCGCCGATCAGCTCTTCATTGGTGAGGCTCTCATCCGGAGCGTAGCCCCAGAACTCCTTGCGCACGCGCTCGTGCATGCGCTCGGCCAAGGCTTCCGCCAGCCGGTCGGCCAGCGCTTTCAGCAAGATGGAGTCGTAATCGTTGTTGGCGCCCTTGAGCGCCTCGGATTTCGCCGCTTCGCCGATCCCGGCGGTGACGACGAATGCGCCAACATAATCGGCAACGCCGCTTCCCGTCGGCGCCACGAAATCGGAGAGCGCGATATTCGAGCGCGTCTCGCGCTTCGGCATCTGCTGCCGCAGCGTATGCAGCACGGCGGTGCGCTCGCGCCGCGCCTCATCGTGGAACAGCACGACATCGTCGCCTTCCCCGTTGGCCGGCCAGAAGCCGATGACGGCGCGGGCCGTGAGCCATTTCTCGGCGACGATCTTTTCCAGCATCTTGAGCGCATCCGTGTGCAGTTCGCGCGCGGCGGCGCCCATCTTGGGATCGTCGAAGATCGACGGATAGCGGCCCTGCAGATCCCAGGACGCGAAAAAGGGTGTCCAGTCGATGAGGCGCACCAGATCGGACAAGTCGTAGCCGTCGAACACGCGCGTGCCGAGGAACGTCGGCCGCGGCGGCAGGTAGCTCGAAAAATCGAGGATCAGCCGGTTCGCCCGCGCCTCCGCGATCGACAGGCGCCGCGTATCGGCTTGATTGTTCGCATGCTGCTCCGCGATGCGGCCGTATTCGGCGCGCACCTGCTCGAGCGTGCGCGCGCGAATTTCCGGATTGAGCAGGCTCGACACCACGCCGACCGCCCGGCTGGCGTCGATCACGTGCACCGCCTGGGAGCGGCGGTAGCGTGGCGAGATTTTCACCGCCGTATGGATCTTGCTCGTGGTGGCGCCGCCGATCAGGAGCGGCAAGTCGAACCCTTCCCGCTCCATCTCGTCGGCGACGTGGCACATTTCGTCGAGCGAAGGCGTGATCAGGCCCGAAAGCCCGATCATGTCGGCTTTCTGTTCGCGCGCAGTCTCCAGAATCCGTTGCGCCGAAACCATCACGCCGAGGTCGATGACCTCGTAGTTATTGCACTGGAGCACCACGCCGACGATGTTCTTGCCGATGTCGTGCACGTCGCCCTTGACGGTAGCGAGCACGATCTTGCCGGCGCTGCGCGACAGCGCGACGCCGGTCCGGCGCTTCTCTTCTTCCATGAATGGATTCAAAAAGGCGACCGCCTGCTTCATCACACGCGCGGATTTCACCACCTGCGGCAGAAACATTTTTCCCGAGCCGAACAGATCGCCGACCACGTTCATGCCCGCCATCAAGGGGCCTTCGATCACGTCGAGCGGCCGCGCCGCGAGCTTGCGCGCCTCCTCCACGTCAACCTCGATGAACTCGGTGATGCCGTGCACCAGCGCGTGCTCGAGCCGCTTCTCGACGCCCCATGAGCGCCAGGCGAGATCGGCCTCTCGCTTCTCCTTGCCGCCGCCACCGCGATACTGTTGCGCTAGCGCGAGCAGCCGGTCGGCCGCGTCGGCGCGGCGATTGAGCACCACGTCCTCGCAGGCCGCGCGCAGCTCCGGATCGAGATCGTCGTGCAGCGGCAACTGGCCGGCATTGACGATGCCGAGATCCATCCCGGCTCGGATCGCGTGGAACAGGAACACCGCGTGCATCGCCTCGCGCACCGGCTCGTTGCCGCGGAAGGCGAAGGAAAAGTTCGAGACGCCGCCCGATACGTGCGCGTGCGGGAGCCGAGCGCGGATAAAGCGCGCAGCTTCGATGAAATCGACGCCGTAATTGGCGTGCTCCTCGATCCCGGTCGCGACCGCGAAGATATTCGGATCGAAGATGATGTCCTCGGGCGGAAAGCCGATCTCCTCGGTGAGGATGCGGTAGGCGCGCTCGGCGATGGAAGTCTTGCGCGCCAGCGTATCGGCCTGGCCCTTCTCGTCGAAGGCCATTACCACGACCGCGGCGCCGTAGCGGCGCACCAGCCGGGCATGGGCCTTGAACGCCTCCTCACCCTCCTTCATCGAGATCGAATTGACGATGCCCTTGCCCTGCACGCATTTCAGCCCCGCCTCGATCACCGACCATTTGGAGGAGTTGATCATGATCGGGACGCGGGCGATGTCCGGCTCGGCGGCGATGAGATTGAGGAACGTGACCATCGCCCGCTCTGAATCGAGCAGGCCTTCGTCCATATTAACGTCGATCACCTGGGCGCCGTTGTCGACCTGGTCGCGCGCGACATCGAGCGCCGCGTCGTAGTCGCCGGCGGTAATCAGCTTCCGGAAACGCGCCGAACCGGTGACGTTGGTGCGCTCGCCGATATTGACGAACGGGATTTCCGGCGAGAGTTCGAACGGCTCGAGCCCGGCGAGCCGAAGCCGCTTCGGAATCTCCGGCACGCGGCGCGGCGGCTTGCCAGCGACCGCATCGACGATGGCGCGAATATGCTCCGGCGTCGTACCGCAGCAGCCGCCGACGATATTTACGATGCCCGCGCTGGCGAATTCGCCGAGCAGTTCCGCCATGAAGGCCGGGCTCTCATCGTAGCGGCCGAACGCATTGGGCAATCCCGCGTTCGGATAGGCGCAGACCAGCGTATCGGCGACCCGGCCGATCTCGGCGATATGGGCGCGCATCTCGCGCGCGCCGAGCGCGCAATTGAGGCCGACCGCGAATGGCCGCGCGTGCGCGATCGAGGTCCAGAACGCCTCCGGCGTCTGGCCCGAAAGCGTGCGGCCAGACCGGTCCGTGATCGTGCCGGAAATCATCACAGGCAGGCGGATTACGCGCTCCGCAAATAGCGACTCGAGCGCAAAGATCGCGGCCTTAGCGTTCAAGGTGTCGAACACCGTCTCGATCAGCAGAATGTCGACCCCGCCATCCACGAGCCCGCGCGCCTGTTCGTCATAAGTGACGACGAGGTCATCGAAGGTGGTGGCGCGAAACCCAGGATTCGAAACGTCGGGCGAGATCGAGGCGGTTCGGTTCGTCGGCCCGATAGCGCCGGCCACGAAGCGCCGCCGGCCATCTTCCTTCTCGGCGATGACCGCCGCCTCGCGCGCGAGCTTTGCGCCCGCGAGATTGAGCTCGTAGGCGATCGTCTCCATGCCGTAATCGGCTTGCGCTATGCGCGTCGAGGAGAAAGTATTGGTGGCGACGATGTCCGCCCCGGCGCGGAAATAGGCCAGATGAATGTCGCGGATCGGCTCGGGTCGCGTGAGATTAAGGAGATCGTTGTTTCCCCTCACCTCCCGGTTCCAGGCGTCGAAGCGCGCGCCGCGGAATGCCGTCTCGTCCAGCCCGAACGACTGGATCATGGTGCCCATGGCGCCGTCGAGCACCAGGATGCGCTCGGCCGCGAGCGCGCGCAGCTCGCGCTCGAGCTCAGAGACCGGCGGCACGGCGGACATGGCCCGCTTCCTCCGTCGGAACATCGTGCCGCGTCATCGGCCGCAGACCCAAGAGATGGCAAATCGCAAACACCAGATCGGCGCGGTTCATCGTATAGAAATGAAAATCGGAGACGCCGTGATCGACCAGATCGAGCACCTGCTCGGCGGCGACGGTGGCGGCGACCAGTTTCCGCGTCGCCACGTCGTCGTCGAGACCGGCGAAGCGTTCGGCGAGCCAGCGCGGCACCGAGGCGCCGGCTTTTTCCGCGAAACGCCGGGTCTGCTGGAAATTCTGCACCGGCAGAATTCCGGGCACGATCGGCGCCGAAATGCCGCGCCGGCGCGCGCGCTCGATGAAGCGATAATAGGCGTCGTTATCGAAGAAGAACTGGGTGATCGCCCGGCTGGCACCGGCATCGAGCTTGCGCGCCAGCACGTCGAGATCGTCGTCGATCGACGCGCTCTCGGGATGCTTCTCGGGGAAAGCGGCGACTGAGATTTCAAAATCGCCGATGCGCTTGAGCCCGGCGACCAGCGCGTCGGCATAGTCGTATCCGCCGGGGAAAGGCTGGTAGCGCCCGCCGACGCCGTCGGGTGGATCGCCACGCAGCGCCACGACATGACGGACGCCCGCGTTCCAGTAACTCCGTGCGACCGCATCGACATCCGTGCGCGCCGCGCTGACGCAGGTGAGATGCGCCGCCGGGACGAGAGCGGTCTCGGCCAGCATGCGCTTGACCGTTCCGTGCGTGCGCTCGCGCGTCGAACCGGCGGCGCCGTAGGTGACCGAGACGAAGCTCGGCGAGAGCGGCGCCAGGCGCTGGATCGCTTCCCATAGCGTGCGCTCCATCTCCTCCGTTTTCGGCGGAAAGAATTCGAACGAGACGCGGATTCGGCCGTGGCCGAGGGCGGCGACGGCGCGGCTGTTGCGAAGCGAATTCTCTCGGGCCACAACGGCCTCCCGGCGCACAACGAGCCCGGAGCCAACCAGATCCAGGGCGGGGCAATTGCCCACGTTCTTGGGATGCTGCCCCGATTATTTTGGCAATAGCAAGACCGTACTTTCACCTATGCCCGCGACCCCTTGGGATTGCTTGACTCCGGAGCCCCCACTTCGTCTGATGGATGAGATGCAGGTGGTCCGGCCCGAGTCTTTCGGTACGGACCATGGGAACGCGGTGGGGTCTTTAACCGGGCCGAATCCGCGGCTGCTCCCGCAACTGTAAGCGGCGAGCCTCGACCAATTGCCACTGGGCGCAAGCTCGGGAAGGCGGATCGAGGCGATGACCCGCGAGCCAGGAGACCGACCTGCGTCGGTCACCCTTCCGGCGTGCGGGGAGCGCGCACGGAGCGGTCGTTCCGCAGCGGTGACTTGTGAAGTCAACCGTTGCGGAGGGCGCCGTGCCTGATCCGAGACATTGCCGGGTTCATGACCGGAGTTCAGCTCCGGCGCGCGCGCATGCCTCCGCACATCACCCGCTCGGAGGCAGACCATGGTCAGGACGACCCATCTCGCAATTTTCCTTTCCGCTTTGTTGACGACGACGGCGCTGGCGCAAGTAAGTCAGCTGCCGGAAACCGTCATCTCCGCCAACCAATATCCAATGGAAGCTTCGCGCGTCGGCGCCAGCGCGACCGTGCTGCTCGGCGACCAGCTCCGCGCCAAGGGCATCGAGACGGTCGCCGATGCACTGCGACAGGTGCCCGGCGTCGCCATCGATTCCGCAGGCACTCGTGGCGCCGTAACCCAGGTTCGCATCCGCGGCGCCGAGGCTAATCACCTTCTGGTGCTGATCGACGGCATCGAGGTGAACGGACTCGGCGACGGCGGCTTCGATTTCGCCGACCTCGCCGTCGATGACATCGAACGCATCGAGGTGATCCGCGGACCGCAATCGGGCATCTACGGCGCCAACGCCCATGCCGGCGTCATCGCCATCGTTACCCGCTCCGGCAAGGGTCTGGAGCGGCCGCGCCTCGACGCCAAGATCGAGACCGGCTCGCACAAGACCCTTTCCGGCAGCATCAATGTGCGCGGCGCCAACGGCCCGTTCTACGGCTCCGTCACCATCTCCGACTACAGCACGCGCGGCTACAACATTTCCCGCTTCGGCTTCGAGCCCGACGGCAGCCGCGCCTTCACCTTCACCGCCAAAGGCGGCGTCGACATCACGCCGAACTTCAACCTGGAAGGCGTGGTTCGCGCCACCAGCCGCTTCGCCTACACCGACGCGCAGGACTTCAACTGCACCTTCGACCCGATGACTTTCATGTGCCCGCCGGTGAATCCCGCGACCTACGGCCTGATCGTCGACAGTATCGGCCACACCGCCTACGACAGCCTCGCCACCCGTTTCGGCGCCACGCTCAAGCTGCTCGACGGCCGCTGGGTGCAGAACGCCAACGTCAAGTTCTTCGACGAAAAGTTGCGCAGCTTCGATGCCTTCCTCGGCGCCTTCGGGGCCGACGGCTTCCGCACCATGCTCGACTACAAATCCACGTTCCTGTTCGACACGGCGATTTTCGGTGGCGAGCGCCATACCGCGACCGTCCTCGTTGATCACCGGCGCGAGGAGTTCACCCAGATCGGGAGCCCGATCGGCTATCTCAAGGAGCGGCTGGGCCTGGCTGGCGAATACGTGCTCGACCTCCCGAGCCACACCACGCTCTCCGGCGCCTTGCGTCACGACTGGAACAAGGGCTTCGCCGACGTGCTGAGCTGGCGCGTCGCCCTCTCCCAGCGCTTTCCGGCGACCGGTACCCGCATCCACTCAAGCGCCGGCAAGGGCATCACCGATCCGACCGTGTTCGAACTGTTCGGCTCGACTTTCAACTTGCCGAACCCGAACCTCGTGCCCGAGCAATCGATCGGCTGGGACGTCGGAGTCGAGCAACGCCTGTTCGGCGATCGCGTGGTTGCCGACGTCACGTATTTCTCGAGCCGCTACACCAACAAGATCGAACTCACGTTCAATCCGGGGCTCGGCGGCTTCATTTATGTGAACGGATCGGGCATCGCGCAACGGCAGGGTGTCGAGGTCGCGGTCTCAGCGCAGATTCTCGATTGGCTCTCGCTGAACGGAACCTATACCTATACGCAGGCCCTCGATTCCACCGGCCAGATTGAAATCCGCCGCCCGCCACACTCAGGCTCCATCGAGGCAACCGCTCGCTTCGCCGGGAACCGGGCCAAGGCCGTGCTCGGCGTCGTATTCAACGGCACGCGCAAGGATTTCTATTTCGGCCCCACCAGCACGACGCTGTTGACGCTGCCGGGCGCCACGATCCTGCGCGCCTATCTTTCCTATGACATGACGCCGATGGCCACCCTGTTCGTGCGCGCGGAGAACGTGCTCGATCAGCGCTACGAAGAGATCTTCTCCTATCGCGCGCCGCCGTTCATGGCGTTCGCGGGATTGAAGGTGAAGCTCGGTCATTGAGTTTCTGAAAACAACGAGGCCGGCCACCGGGGCCGGCCTCGAAACAGGAAAACTCGATAGGTCGTCAGGCCACGATCTGGTCGATCGCGTGACGACGGCTTACTTCTTCTTTTTCGCGTCCGCCTTCGCCTTGGCCGGGGCCTTCGCCTTGGCCGGGGCCTTGGCCTTCTTAGCGGCCTTCTTCTTCCTCCTTCTTGGCTTTCTTCTTGGCCTTCTTCACCTTCTTCTTGGCCTTTTTCTTCTTCGCCATCTTCTTCTTCGCGGCGACGTCAGCCGTCGCAGCAACCGCCGGCTCGACCGACGCTGCGATGAGCACCGGGCCGAGGATCAGCGAAAGCGACAGCAACGCGGCCATCAGTTTCTTGATCAGCATGTTGGTATTCCTTTTCCCTGGGGTCGCGATTGCTCGCGACTTCGACCAGCCCCAGTGCCAGTCGAGCAACCTGTTTGCGGTTTTTGGGCTGAACTCGTTCTGAAGCCACCTTTTAGCCAGAATTCATGTAGGTGAATGAAGCCCCGGGTTCATGTTCATCCGGCGTTCATCGGCTGGGCCCGGCCTGCGCTGCAGTCTCCGCGAAAATCCAGTCCACGAACGACTTTCCACCGCCCGTGGTCTCCAGGAACAGGATCGCCGGCACCTCGTAGGGGTGCCCGGCCTTCACCGCCTCGGCAACCTTACCCGTTAGCGCTGGTTGTGTTTTGACGATCATCACTACCTCGTCGGCGCGCTCGATCTTCCCCTGCCAGCGATAGATCGAGACCATGCCGGGCAGGATGTTGACGCAGGCGGCGAGCCCCGATTCGACGAGGGCGCGCCCTGCCCGCTCCGCCTCGACAAGGGAAGGATAGGTCGTATAGACGAGAACCGGTCGCTCCATTGCCGCTGCACCGGCCGAAGCCGGCCCTCCTCATGACCAAACCCGCCACACGCTACGACAGGATCGCCTTCCTCGCGAGCGAGACGAGCGAGGCGTTGGCGGCGCAGAAACTGCTTGCCGCCCAATACGGCAATGCTCCGGCCGACAAGGCCGATGTGGTCGTGGCGCTCGGCGGTGACGGGCTGATGCTGCGGGTCCTGCATCAGCTGCGCGACAAGGGCATCCCGGTCTACGGCATGAACCGCGGCTCGGTCGGTTTCCTGATGAATGAGTTCCGCGCGGACAGCCTCAAGGAACGCCTCGCCGCTGCGCAACATTGCGTCGTGCATCCGCTCAGCATGGAAGCCAAGGACGCCGGCGGAAAGATTCATCGCGCGCCGGCCTTCAATGAGGTGTCGCTGCTGCGCCAGTCCTATCAGGCGGCGAACTTGCGCATTTCGGTCGATGGGAAATTGCGGCTCGAGGAATTGATCTGCGACGGCTTGCTGGTCGCCACCCCGGTCGGTTCGACGGCCTATAATCTGTCCGCTCACGGCCCGATCCTGCCGCTCAACTCGCCGCTATTGGCGCTGACGCCGATCAGCGCGTTCCGTCCCCGGCGCTGGCGCGGCGCCCTGCTGCCCGACCGCGCCGAGGTCGAGATCGTCGTGCGTGAGCCCGACAAGCGTCCGGTGAACGCGGTCGCCGATCATTTCGAGGTGCGTTCGGTGGTATCGGTCAAGACGCGCATGGACACGGCTTCGTCCATTGTGATGCTGTTCGACCCGGACCACAGCCTCGACGAGCGGATTCTGAAAGAGCAGTTCGGCTCCTGAATCACGCCGCCGCGACGAGATCCGCTGTGAAGGAGCGCGCTTCCTCGCGCGTGGCTTCCGCCGCCAGACGCCGCAGCAGCGCCAGCAACTGATCGAGTTCGCCCGGCGCCGCGCGCTGGTAGCGCTCCAGCACCCGCTCGACGATGCGCCGCCGCAGCACCGCGTAACCGTGCGCCGTGTCGTCGAAGCCCATTTCCTGGATCACCTCGAGCGCCGCCTTGAAAGCGCCGAATGCCGCGTGCGGTAGGCCGGCGCGCTCATAGAGCGCACGGAACGCATGCCGCGCCGGATCGTCGAGGATCGCGGCGACCCGCCGCGGCGAAAGATTCGTGAGGTCGGCGAGCGCCTCGACCAGGAAATGCACATTGCCCGACAGCAACGCGCGCAATACGAGCCCGCCAGTGAGCTGGCCGCTGGAGCGCAGGTGCCGCACCAAGGGCGCGACGCGGTCGTCTTCGGTTTCGGCCGCGATCGCTACCGTCGCGCGATCGCAGGCCTCGCGGGTAACTTTTAGCGCGCGTTCTTCCGGCAGCCATTCCCGGTCGGTCACGAAGCGGGCGAGCGTACTGGAAAGGGTCGCGACCAGCGCCTGGTGCGTCTCGACCGGAAGCTCGGGATGGATGAGTAGCCGCTCGCGGATCGCGGCGAGCATGCCGTGACGCGCCGCGATACGCGCAAGCGAAGCCGGAGCGACATCGGCGTCCGGGTTCTCGATCAGCACCAGGCACGCTCCGGCACAGCCGACCTCGGCGACCGCTGCCGCGAGCGATGCCGGCACCGGCACGCGGGATGCAATTGCATTCTGAATGCGCTCGTTGGCCTCCCCGATCAGGTCCACCAGCTCGGCCTCGGTGAGCAAGGGCGAGCGCGCAACCACGATCTCGGCGATCTCCGGCTGATCGTTGGCCAGCGCGAGCACCAGCGTCTGCGGCGCTTCGGCCGACGAGCTGAGCACATCGGCAAGCGCCCGGCGCACCAGCGGCGACGGATCGTCAAGTAGCACCGTCATCGCGGCCTCGGCGGCGAGCCGGTCCTCTTGCGTGAGTTCCGAGTGCAGATACGCGCGCGCGAGCGCGCTGGTGGCGTCGGCCCGCTCGCCGGGCAGCGCGGTCTGGATCCACTGGAGAAATTGGCGGACGATCATGGCGCCCCCTGAGATTCGAAACGTGCAACGCGGGATTGTCGGCGCTGGGGGCTTAATAAAGCGTTTACCGTAATTGTTTGGAATCCGTTAAGAATCGCGGCACCCGGCGAAGCCTTGATCCTGCTCGCGCGGCGCCGTGCTAGACCGTTCGCGCCGGCTTTCGCCGGTAAGGGAGGACCCGATGCCCGAGCCCCGCCGCCACGAACGAGGCGGCCTCTATTTCGAGGATTTCGAGGCCGGGCACGTGTTTCAGCACCGCCTGCGCCGCACCGTGACGCAGATGGACAATATGCTGTTCTCCAACATGACGCTCAATCCGCAGCCGCTGCATATCGACGCCGATTTCTGCGCGCGCGAGACCGAGTGGGGCAAGCCGCTGATGAATTCGCTCTTTACCCTTGGGCTGATGATCGGCATTTCCGTGAACGACACCACCGTCGGCACCACGATCGCCAATCTCGGCATGACCGAGGTGAAGTTCCCGCACCCCCTGTTCGAAGGCGACACCGTGCGCTGCACGACCGAGGTGCTCGCCAAGCGCGCGTCGCAGTCGCGGCCCGATGCCGGCATCGTCGATTTCCATCACCAGGCGTTCAATCAGAACGGCGATCTCGTGGCCGAGTGCCGCCGCCAGGCCTTCATGAAGAAGCGGCCGGCTTGATGCGTTCGCTTCTGTTCGTGCCCGGCGACAGCGACCGCAAGCTCGCCAAGAGTCTCGACTCCGGCGCCGACGCGCTGCTGCTCGATCTCGAGGACTCCGTCGCCGCGCAATCCAAGCCCAAGGCGCGCATGATGACGCGCGATTTCCTGAAATCGGCGCGCACCAAGGCCAAGCGCCCTCTCCTCTATGTACGCACCAATTCGCTGCCGACCGGACTGGTGGACACGGACCTCGAGGCGGTGATCACCGGCCGGCCCGACGGAATTCTGCTCCCCAAGTGCGAGAGCGCCGCCGACGTGATCCTGCTCGACGCCAAGCTCTCGGTCGCGGAAGCCTTGGCCGGCGTCGAGGATGGCGCCACCAAGATCATCGCGCTGGTGACGGAGACCGCGGCCGCCATCCTCAATCTCGATTATCGCGGCGCGAGCAAGCGGCTCGTGGCGCTGACCTGGGGCGCGGAGGATTTGTCGGCCGACATCGGCGCCGAGGCCTATCGCAATCCCGACAAAAGTCTCACCGATCCTTATCGCCTGGCCCGCACGCTTTGTCTCTATTCCGCCGCCGCCGCGCGCGTGACGCCGATCGACTCGGTCTATGTGCATTTCAACGACATGGACGGGCTGCGCGCCGACGCGGCCGCAGGCGTGCGCGACGGCTTCACCGGCAAGATGGCGATCCACCCGGCGCAGATTCCGCTGATCAACGAGATTTTCACGCCGACCAAGGCCGCGCTCGAATGGGCGCAGGGTGTGCTCGCCGCGTTCAAGGCCAATCCCGGCGCTGGCGTGTTGAACTACAAGGGCGAGATGATCGATAAGCCGCACATCGACCGCGCCGAGCGGCTCATCGCACGCGCCAAGGCGGCGGGGCTGCTCTAGGCCGGCCGCGTCATGGCGAAGCGCTCGCCGGCGCGGAAATACTGATCGAGATAGCCCGCGCGCATGATCGGCTGCATCGCCGCCGTATCGAGCATGCCGTTCTTGACGAAGCGGTCGTCGATATAAATTCCGACCACCTGCCCGACCACGATGCGCGCATTGAGCGGCTGGCCGTCGAGGCCTTTGAGCGGCACGATCGTCAGCAGCTTGCATTCGAGCGCGGCGGGCGCGGCCTTGACCCGCGGCGGCTTGACGATGCGCGACGGCGCCGGCTCCAGGCCCGCGAGCTTCATCTCGTCGATGTTGCGCGGGACGTGCGCCGAGGTCGCGTTCATCTGCTCGCGCAATTCCCAGGTCGCGAAATTGCAGACGAACTCCCTGGTCTCCTCGATGTTCTTCGACGAATCCTTGTGGCCCTCGCTCGAGAACATCACGCAATTGGGCCGCGACGAGGCGCCGTTGAACCAGGAATAGGGCGCCAGATTCACCTCGCCCGCGGCGCTGATGCTCGAAATCCAGCCGATCGGCCGCGGCGCCACGATCGCCTTGAACGGATCGTGCGGCAGCACCGACGGGTCGCGCTTTTCGGGCTCGAAGAACATGGCTCAGACCCGCGTGACGATGTCGGCGAGCGTCGGCCGGTCGCGCTCGTCCTGCTTCTGCAGCGGCGTGCCGATATGAACGAAGCCGGCGATCTTCTCGTGCGGCTTCAGACCCAGCGCGTCCAGCGCGCCGCGATGTGCGGCGAACGGACCGGTGAGCCACGCCGCGCCGAAGCCCAGCGCGTTGGCCGCGTGCAGCAGATTCATGCAGGCGGCACCGGCCGAGAGCACCTGCTCCCATTCGGGGATTTTCGGATGCGGCCCGGCGCGCGAGACGACGGCCACGATCAAAGGCGAGCTCGCGAAGCGCGAGCGCTCCTTCTCGATCTGGTCCTCGGCGACCGCAGGTGCAGCAGCGCGAAGCTTTGCCGCCAGCGCCTCGGCCATGCGCTGCTTGCCTTCGCCCGTGAGCACCACGAAGCGCCAGGGCACGAGCTTGCCGTGGTCCGGCACCCGCGCGGCGATAATCAAAATCTGGTTGAGCTGCGCCTCGTTCGGGCCCGGCTCGGCGAGGTCGAGCGGCCGGGACGAGCGGCGGCGGTTCAGGAAATCGAGGGGATCGGCCATGGGTCGCGTGGCCTAGCATGGGCAATAGCGCACCCGAAAGGCCCGGGCGACCGTGCGGTCCTTGGACGGGCTTGCTTTCGCCCGATCTCGGGGGGACAAATGCCGACTCGCTCCGATTGCCTTGGGAGGTTCCGCGACTTGCCTGGAAATCAGGGCCTGCGCGCATTCGCGCTGCTCGCGGCGCTGCTTGCGCCGGCCACCGCCCTCGCCCAACAGGCCGTGCCCTTCACCGGGCCCGGGGCTTCGCCGTTCGCTCCGCCGCCCGCGCCTTCGGGCCCCGGTGTCAGCGTGCCGCAGACCCCGCGCGCGCCCTCGCAGATGCGCGAGCCGCACGCCTTCATTCCCGCGGTCGCCTCCGGGCGCGTCGCGCTCGCGCTCGCCGCGCGCTACGCCGCCGACGGCGCCTATATCCCCCGCTCGCTGCACTGGCGCGTGTTCGCCGAGAAGGGCGCGACCGCCGGACCGCCCGCGCTGGTCGCCGAAGGCACCGAAGCCGCGCCGTTGTTCGCGCTGCCGCCCGGCGACTATGTCGTGAGCGTCGCCTATGGACTGGCGACCGCGACCCAGCGCGTGACGCTGCGTAACGAGGCCCGGCGCGAAATCATCCTGCTCCCGGCCGGCGGCTTGCGGCTTCAGGGCAAGGTCGGCGAGACCCTGCTCGCGAGCCCGCGGCTCAAGTTCGACGTCTATGAGGGCAGCTTCCTGCAGCGGCCCGGTGCCGCGCGCGTGGGCGAGCGGCCGCCGGTGCTGCGCGGCGCCGGCGCCGGCGAGGTCGTGCTGCTGCCGGCCGGCGCCTATTACGTGCATTCGACCTATGGCGACGGCAACGCGGTGATCCAGGCCGACGTGCGCATCGACGCGGGCAAGCTCACCGACGCCACCGTGCATCATCGCGCCGCGCAGGTGACGCTCCGGCTGGTGAGCGCCACGGGCGGCGAGGCGATCGCCAATACCGCCTGGTCGGTGCTGACGCCGGGCGGCGACTCGGTGAAGGAATCGATCGGCGCGTTTCCGAGCGTGATTCTGGCCGAGGGCGAATACGTCGCGATCGCCCGCAACGACGGCAGGATCTACAGCACGAATTTCCGCGTCGAGGCCGGCAAGGATCGCGACGTGGAAGTGCTGCTCTCGCAGCTTCAGAACGAATCGCCGCGGGCCGAGCCGACGCGCCGGGCGCGGTAGAATTTTCTCACCGTACATTTTTATTTTCGTCATTGCTGGGCTTGACCCGGCAATCCCGCTTATCAAGGCACTGCCCTCCTGATCGGGATGGCAACGGAACTCGGGCTTGCCCGAGTTCCGCACCCTTGAATGCCGCAAGTCGGGTAACCCCGACTTGCGGTGACAAGCCCGGCCATGACAGGGCATTCCCGCGAGCGGATTCCGCTCCGAGGTATCGGCAGGTCGCGCTCTCAAAAGTCCGAGGGCGCGCGGGACGCCGGGGACTTCCGGTCCCCACGGTCCTGTGTCGAAAAAGTAGAGAGACACAGGAGGTATTCCCACGAGGTGCCGGTCATACCGCCGGCGTCCCGCGCGCGGTGTTTGAGGCTTGCTCCGCGTAGCCCCCGGTGGACTTACCGGCCAGAGTCTCGCTCCGGCGCGTTGCTATCCACCGCTGACGGACCCAAACGGCGCCGTGTGTTTCTGACCACACCGTGCGCCGCCGTCAGTGGGGTCCAGTGACGAGCGGTCGGCTCGCCGGGACCACGCGGCTTGGGCCGCCCTGGCTGGGTGCGTTACGCCCACGCCAAGGCCACCGCCACCCACCCCACGTCAAAAGAACGCTCTAGAGAGGCCCCTCGGGAGGGGTGGGATGTGTGGAATATAGTCCTTCTAGGAATATTGTCAAGTGATGCTTTCCTATTGCCCCCGCCGAAACAACCACCTCGCCAACCCCACCGCCACCAGCATCCCGATCATCTGCGCCACGATGAACGCGGCGACGTCGCCCGGTGCGATGCCGGCGAAGGTGTCGGAGAGCGAGCGCGCGATGGTCACCGCCGGATTGGCGAACGACGTGGAGGCGGTGAACCAATAGGCCGAAGTGATGTAGAGGCCGACCGCGTAGGGCACCGCCGCCGGCGCATTAGCGAGGCACCCGAGAATCGTGAGCACCAGGCCGAAGGCGGCGACGGCTTCCGCGAACCATTGCCCCGCCCCGGTGCGCGCGGTGGTGGAGAATTGCCAGAGCGGCAACTCGAACATGAAATGCGCGGCCCATACGCCGAGCACGCCGCCTATGATCTGCGCGGAGATCAGCAATCCGGCTTCCCGCCACGGCAGCTCGCCGCGCAGCACGAAGGCGATGCTCACGGCTGGATTGAAATGCGCGCCGGAGACCGGGCCGAACATCAGGATCAGCACGGTGAGAATCGCGCCGGTCGCCAGCGTATTGCACAAGAGCGCGATGGCGCCGTTTCCGCCGGAAAGTTTCGCCGCCATGATGCCCGAGCCAACCACGGCGGCGAGCAGGATCGCGGTGCCCAATCCCTCGGAGACGAGACGGCGCGCGAGCGATGCTTGCATCAGGCTTCCGCTTCGGTCTTGCCGGTGGCTTCGGCGGTGACTTTGGCGGTGGCGCCTTCCATGCGGCCGATCTCGCGCAACTTCGCCTGCATGGACATGCCGTCGAGCTTTTCGAACGGCAGCGCCGCGAAACTCTCGATGCGGCGCGCGAGCATGCGATAGGCCTCGCGGAACGCCTTGGTCACTTCGGCGGGAGTGCCGGTGACGGCGGCCGGATCGGGTATGCCCCAATGGGCGGTCATCGGCTTGCCCGGCCAGACCGGGCAGGCCTCTCCGGCCGCGTCGTCGCAAACCGTGAAGATGAAATCGAACGCCGGCGCACCAAGCCGCGCGAATTCGTCCCAGGACTTGGAGCGGAAGGCAGCGGTGTCGTAGCCGAAGCCCTTGAGTAGCTCGATCGTGTGCGGATTGATCCGGCCCTTGGGCTGGCTGCCGGCGCTGAAGGCGCGGAATTTTCCGCGGCCAACTTTGTTGAGAATCGCTTCGGCCATCACCGAACGCGCCGAATTGCCGGTGCAGAGGAAGAGAACGTTGTAGACGCGCTCAGGCATGCGCACGCTCCCGCTTCAGATCCGGCGGCACGCTTTCCGCCGTGAGCGCCTTGAGCGCCGCGTCGAGCGGCATCGAGGATTGCTCCGGCGAGCCGAGCCGCCGGATCGAGACCGAGCGCTCCGCAGCTTCCTTTTTACCGACCACCAGGAGCGCCGGGATTTTCGCCAGCGAATGCTCGCGCACCTTGTAAGTGATCTTCTCGTTCCGGAGATCGCCCTCGACGCGCAGTCCCGCGCGCTTGGCGGCCGCGATCACTTCCTCGGCGTAGCCGTTGGCGTCCTCCGTGATCGTGCATACAACGGCCTGCACCGGCGAGAGCCACAGCGGCAGGTGCCCGGCATAGTGCTCGACCAGAATGCCGATGAAGCGTTCGAGCGAGCCGAACAGCGCGCGGTGGATCATCACCGGCGTCACCTTGTCGCCCGAGGGCGCGATGTAGAACGCGCCGAGCCGGCCCGGCATGTTGAGATCGACCTGCACCGTGCCGCATTGCCAGTCGCGGCCGATGGCGTCGCGCAGCACATATTCGAGCTTGGGTCCGTAGAAGGCGCCCTCGCCCTGGTTGAGCGTCCAGGGCCGCCCGCACTCTTCAAGCGCCTTCATGAGCGACGCCTCGGCGCGATCCCACACCGCGTCGTCGCCGACGCGCTTTTCCGGCCGGTCGGAATATTTGATGCGCACGTCGCCGAAACCGAAATCCTGGTAGATCGAGAGGATCAGCTCGTTGATCGCGACGCATTCGGCCGTGATCTGCTCCTCGGTGACGAACACGTGGGCGTCGTCCTGCGTGAAGGCGCGCACGCGCATCAGCCCATGCAGCGCGCCCGACGGCTCGAAGCGATGCACCTTGCCGAGTTCGGCGAGCTTGTAGGGCAGATCGCGATACGACTTCAGTCCGTTCTTGAAAATCTGGATGTGGCCCGGGCAGTTCATCGGCTTGATGACGTAGCGCCGCGCCTCGTCCTCGCGCTCCTCGGTGATGAACATCATGTCGCGGAATTTTTCCATGTGCCCGGACGCGACCCACAGCGCGGAATCCATCAGCTGCGGCGCGCTCACCTCCGCGTAGCCGACGGCCTCCTGGCGGCGGCGGATGTAATTTTCCAGCGTCTGGAACAGCGTCCAGCCCTTGGGGTGCCAGAACACGGCGCCCGGCGCCTCCTCCTGGAAATGGAACAGATCCATCTCGCGTCCGAGCCGGCGGTGATCGCGCTTCTCGGCCTCTTCGAGCTGGTGCAGATATTGGTCGAGCGCCTCCTGCGTGGCCCAGGCGGTGCCGTAGATGCGGGTCAGCATCGGGTTCCTGGAATCCCCGCGCCAATAGGCGCCTGCCACCTTCATCAGCTTGAAGGCGTTGCCGACCTTGCCGACCGAGGTCATGTGCGGCCCGCGGCACAGGTCGAACCAGTCGCCCTGCTGGTAGATTTTCAGCGGCTCGCCGGCCGGGATCGCGTCGATCAGCTCGATCTTGAAGTTCTCGCCCTTGTCGCGAAACACTTTCTTGGCCTGCTCGCGCGACCAGATTTCCTTGCTGAAGGGTTTGTCGCGCGCCACGATCTCGCGCATTTTCTTCTCGATCGCCGGGAAATCCTCCGGCCGGAACGGCTCGTTGCGGAAAAAGTCGTAATAGAAGCCGTTCTCGATCACCGGGCCGATCGTCACCTGCGTGCCGGGCCACAGCGTTTGCACCGCTTCGGCCATCACGTGCGCGCAATCGTGGCGGATCAGTTCGAGCGCGCGCGGGTCGTCGCGCGCGATGAATTCAATTTTTGTGTCTCTTTCTATCTTGTCCGTGAGATCGGCCAGCACGCCGTCGAGCGCCATCGCGATTGTGCGTTTGGCGAGCGACGGCGAAATCGCCTTGGCGACGTCCAGGCCCGTGCTGTGGTCGGGATATTCGCGGCGCGCGCCGTCGGGAAAGGTCAGCGTGACCATTTCTTCGTCTCCTGCTCACTCGCTGCCTACGAACGCAGGTAAGCGTGACCGGACATTTGTAGATCAGATTGCGGCGGACGCCGAGTCCGCTGCGGCGCGCGCCGTTTTTGTTGAGGATTTTCCAAAACATTTCATCATTTTTTCGCGGCCGATGGAATACCCGAATCAAGTCACAAAGCCTGCGAACGGATGACACATTCGCGCGCTTGATTCGCCTCCGGAACAAGAGCCCGCACAGGGCCGAAATGTGGGAAGCGGCGTCTCGGAATAAATCCTTCCGGTCGCCGGGCGTGAAACGGAGGGGTCATGAACGTCCTGTCACGGCCGCGTGCGGCCGGTTGCGTCCGCGTACCCGAGAACAATATCGCGCGTATCGCGTTCGCCTTGTTCTTCGCTGCTGCAAACCTTGCCGGTGCAAGCTTTTTTGCAGCGCCCGTAGGCGCCCAGGAAAGGCCCAATGTCGGCCGGCTCGGGCAGCTCACCAACCAGAATACGATCTACATCGTCTCGGGCAATCTGAACGGCACCTATCTGTCGGCCGCCTACGATCTCACGGCGGTGCTCGACGACGAGAAGGACAACACGCTCCGTGTGCTGGCCGTCATCGGCAAGGGCGGCGGGCAAAACCTGCGCGACGTGCGGTTCCTCAAGGGCGTCGATCTCGGCATCACCCAGTCGGTGCTGCTCAACCGCTTCAAGCGCACCAACGAGATCGGCCCGGTCGACGACAAGTTCGTCTACATCGCCAAGCTGTTCAACGAGGAAATGCACCTCATCGTCCGCGCCGAGTCCGGCATCACCTCGATCGAGCAATTGGCCGGCAAGACGGTCAATTTCAGCGACATCGGCAGCGGCACCCAGCTCTCCACCCGCGAAATCTTCGAGCGGCTGAAAATCCCGGCCAAGGAAGTCAACATGGGCCAGGGCGACGCCTTCGAGGCGCTGAAGAAGGGCGAGATCGCCGCGAGCATTCTGATCGCCGGCAAGCCCACGGGCTCCGGGCGCACACTGAAAGCCTCGGACGGATTCCGTATCCTGCCCGTGGCCTATTCCAAGCCGTTGCAGGACTATTTCTATCCTGCCGTGCTCACGCACGAGGACTACCCGACCCTGATCGAGCCCGGCCAGCAGATCGACACCATCGCCGTGGCCGCGGTTCTGTTCGCCTATAACTGGCCCAAGGGCTCGGAGCGCTATCGGCGTATCGAAAATTTCGTCAACGCGTTCTTCCCCAAGATCGCGGAGTTCCAAAAGAAGCCGCGCCATCCGAAGTGGAAAGAGATCAATCTCGCCGCGGTGTTGCCTGGCTGGAACCGTTTCGAAGCGGCCGAGGAATGGCTGCAGAAGAACCGCCCGGTGCAGGCGCAACAGCCCGCGACCACGGCCGAGCGCTCCCAGTTCAGCGACTTCGTCGCCGCGCGCCAAGCCGCAAGTCCCGCCAGCGCGTTCGCGCCCGAGGATCGCGAGAAACTTTTTCAGGAATTCCTGAAATGGAAGACGGCGCGCGAGCGCCGCTAAGGAGGAACAGCCCCGACCATATCCATCAACCGCAACCGCAACCGAACCGGGAAACCGGGAAAATGGGAGGTTTGTCATGAGTTCCCCCATTCATCAGCCGCAGCAGCGCGAACCGTCGCTCGAGGAGCGCGAGCTCTACGACGCTTTCCCCGAAGCGCGCGCCGAGGAGCCGCCGCCGCCCAGCGAGCAGGCCGGCCTGGTCCCCGATCTCGATCGCCTGGAGCGCGAGATCGCCAGCGAGCAAGTGCGCTCCAGCGAAGCTTCGCTGCAGCCCGCCTTCGAGAACCATCCCGCCCGGCTCCCCGGCAAATCCGAAGCGCCGGCAAGACCCCGCGCGCCGACCCGGCTCCGTCTCTCTTCCGAGGAAATGGACCGGCTGGAGCGCGAGATCGCGCTCGAGCAGCGCCGCATCCGCCGCGAGTTCGATCCGGTCGTGCTGCCGCCGCCGCCCGCGCCGATGCCCGCGCAGCGAAGCTTCATGCCCTACGCGGTCGCCGCCGGCGTCGCTTGTCTCGCCGGCCTCGCCGTCTACGCGGCCACCGGAAAAATATCGCTGCCGGATTCGCTGATGACCGCGAGCTCCGACGTACTCACCCGTGTCACCGCTTATGCGCCGCACGCGGCCGAGCCGGTGCCGGAGATTCCCGCCATAAGGCTCGTGATCGAGGGCGCCAGCATCGAAAACGGCGACGTGATTCCGGTCGGCTTGAAAGCCGAGGGCCCGATCGACGGTGCGATGGCGATCGTGAGCGGCCTCGCGGCCGGAACCGTGCTCTCCGCCGGCCGCCCCTGGGGCTCGACCGGCTGGGTGGTGCCGGCCGATCAGCTGGCCAGTGCGCACGTGCGCCCGCCGCAGGGTTTCGTCGGCACCATGGACTACACGGTCGCGCTGCGTCTGCCCGACGGAACGCTCGCCGATACGCAAACCATGCGGCTCGAATGGCGCAATAACAACGCAACGCCCAACGCGGCGCCGCCGACCACTGGCCGCCGCCTCGACCTCGAGGAACTGGCGACGCTGCTCAAGCGCGGTCAGGAATTGTTCGAGACCGGGGATCTTGCCAGCGCGCGGTTGCTGTTGCGCCGCGCGGCGGAAGCGCGCGATCCACGCGCCGCATTGATCCTTGCCGCCACTTACGACCCCATCGTGCTCAAGGAGCTCGGCGTCTACGGCGCCGCTCCCGACGTCGCGATGGCGCAAGCCTGGTACGAGAAAGCGCGTGAGTTCGGGTCGAGGGAAGCGCCTCGGCGGCTAGAGTTGTTGCAAACCGGAAGCCGCTGAAGCGCCGGGCGCGCCGACGGGGGCGTAATTGTATCAACCGTCGGCGCGTTCCATCGTCCCTCGCCAAACTCCGTAGCGCCACGGAGTATACCAGTGCGCGCGCGGCGATAAAGTCCGCGGTACGAAATCCAGCCCCGCCGTGCCGTACGGATGGCACCGGCAGATGCGTGCGGCCGTCATCCAGCCGCCCGCCCATAGACCGTGGCGCTGCAGCGCTTCGTCGGCGTATTCCGAACAGGTCGGCAGATGCCGGCATTCGAAGCCGGCGATCGCCGAGAACGTATAGCGATAGGCCAGCACCAGCCCGCGCCCGGCCACCCGCGGCGCGCGCGCCGCGGCGTCGAACATCGCCTCGAGCCGCTTCGCACTCATCGCGCCGCCTTCCGCTTTTCCTCGATCTTGCCGATGGCGTCCACCACCGCGTCGAAGGTAAGCATGGTCGAGGCGTGCCGCGCCGAATAATCGCGCACCGGCTCGAGCACCGCAAGATCCGCCCATTTTCCCGACGGCGGCTTGCCGTTCTTCTTCAACATGTCGAACATCTCGCCGCGCACGCGCTTCAATTCATCGGCGGTGGAACCGACGACGTTGCGCGCCATGATCGAGGACGATGCCTGGCCGAGCGCGCAGGCGCGCACCTCGTGCGCGAAGTCCGCGACCCGGTCGCCGTCCATGGCGACGTCCACAACGACCGTCGAGCCGCACAATTTGGAGTGCGCGGTCGCCGACGCGTCCGCCGCCGCCAGCCGCCCGATCCGGGGGATGTCGGCGGCGAGTTCCAGAATTCGGCGATTATAGACTTGATCCAGCACAGGCTCGGTCCAGCATGGCTCTGTATTACCGGCCCACTAGGCCGGAAGTCTAAGGCGCGGCACTGGCGGCCCGGATTGCCGGGTTGCAATCTTTCCGCCGATCGGCTGATTTCCCTATTCTTATCCGAGGCTTAGGCCGCCCGGTAAGGACAAGTAGCGTTCGTTTGCTTGTCACGATCCGAACGAAATATAGTGCTCGATTGGTGAGGTTGGAAGGCAGCCGGGGTTGGCTGCCCGATCGACCGAACCAGCCTCGTCGGCCGCCGGCCGCAGGTTTGTGGTTTCGCCTTGAGGACTGGGGCGTGTCTACCTCCCGTGATTCCCGGCCTGCGAAAACGCCCGGCTCCTGCCGCGGCGTAAATTTTTTTCACGCCGCCGGCGTCGGAAGGCGGTTGCGCCTGAATCCGGTCCAATTCGTACGCGCAGATAGACGGAAGATTCGCGGGGAATAAAGCATCGAACTAGACGGTTCATGGCTGGTTCATGGGTGAGCCGCCATAACACCCCGAAGCGGGCACACCACCACCCTCAAGCGGGCGCTAAAAACAGATAACCGGTGACACTCCGGCCACGGCGGAAGCCGCGGCCGGTCGAACGGAGAGAATGAATATGGACGCTGTCGTTACGTCGTTCCAGAAGCGAGCTGATGCCGCGGCCGAGGCCGCGCACGCACGCCGGCCTTCGCGCGAGGAAGCCGAGGCTGCTGTCCGAACGCTTCTGGCGTGGATCGGCGAAGACCCGAACCGCGAGGGCCTCAAGGATACGCCCAAGCGAATGGTCCGGACCTACGAAGAGTTCTTCCGCGGCTACAAGGAAGAAGCCGACGATGTGCTCGACCGCACCTTCGGCGAGATCGGCACCTTCGACGACATGGTCGTGGTGCGCGACATCCCGTTCTATACGCACTGCGAGCACCACATGGTGCCGGTCATCGGCCGCGCGCACGTGGCTTATTTTCCGATCGAGCGCGTCGTCGGTCTCTCCAAATTCGCCCGCGTGATCGACATCTATGCCCGCCGGCTGCAGACCCAGGAACACCTGACCTCGCAGATCATCACCGCGATCGACGAGAACCTGAAGCCGCGCGGCGTTGCGATCATGATCGAGGCCGAGCATCTGTGCATGGCCATGCGCGGCGTGCAGAAGAGCGGCGTCTCGACCGTGACGACGCAGTTCACCGGCGTGTTCCGCGACGATCCGGCCGAGCAGGTGCGCTTCTTCAACCTGGTGCGCGACAGCCGCAAAGGCTGACCTGCTTCAAGAGTTAAGCGGCTTTCTCCACGACCAATTCGGCGCTATCACTGCATCGGCCCGCACCACCAAGCGGGCCGATGGAGTTTTCCATGCCTGCCGCGAGCGAGATCGAAACCACCGACCGCCTGGAGCCGCAGTTCGACGGCACCGGACTGATTTCATGCATCGTCGTGGATACGGCGACCGGCGATGTGCTGATGCTCGCGCACATGAACGAGGAAGCGCTCGAGCGCACCGTCAGGACCGGCGAGGCCTGGTTCTGGTCGCGCTCGCGCCGGGAGCTGTGGCGCAAGGGCGAGAGTAGCGGCAATACGCTCGCCGTCAGCGACATGCTGATCGATTGCGACCAGGACGCGGTGCTGCTCAAGGTCAAAGTCGCGGGTCAAGGCGTGGCCTGCCACACCGGCCGCCGCTCCTGCTTCTATCGACGCGTTGCGCTGAAAGGCCCGGCCGGCGCGCCGCTAACCTTCCTCTAACGATGTTCGGCTGACGTGCTTACGTCACGGATGCTCCCTATATGATGAACGGAACGAATTGAGGATTCGGCACCCTCTTCAGCGCAGGTAGATCGAAGTGCTGCACTGGCTCAGACGCGCACCGCGCGCACCGGAAACTCCCGAGGTCGACCGGCAGGAGCGCGCGAGCGCCCGGCCCAGGATCGGACTCGCGCTCGGCGGCGGCGCCGCGCGTGGCTGGGCGCATATCGGCGTGCTGCGCGCGCTGAAATCCGCCGGCATCGAGCCCGACGTGATCGCCGGCACCTCCATGGGCGCCGTCGTCGGCGGCGCTTACGCGGCCGGCCGCCTCGAAGAGCTCGAGGATTGGGCCCGTTCGGTCACGCGCCGGCGCATGCTCCGCTTTCTCGACATCAAGCTCTGGAGCACCGGGCTGATCGGCGGCGGCCGCCTCGCCGGCCAGCTCAAGGAGACCCTCGGCGACGTCGCGATCGAGGAATTGCCGCTGCGTTACGCCGCCATCGCCACCGAGATCGGCACCGGCCACGAGATCTGGCTGACCCAGGGCAGCCTGGTCGAGGCCATGCGCGCGAGCTACGCGCTGCCCGGCATTTTCCCGCCGGTGAAGGTCGCCGGCCGCTGGCTGATGGATGGCGCGCTGGTCAACCCGATCCCGGTCGCCGCCGCCCGCGCGCTCGGCGCCCGGGTCGTGATCGCGGTCAATCCCAATGCCGACATGTTTGGCCGCGGCACCGTGATCCAGGACAATGGCCTGGAGCCCGCCGCCGAGGCCGCCGCGGCCTACGAGCCGCGCGGGGTGTCGGCGGTGATGGTCGAAGCCTTCAACATCACCCAGGACCGCATCGCCCGCTCGCGGCTCGCCGGCGACCCGCCGGACCTGATGATCGCGCCCAAGCTCGGGCACATGGGCATGTTCGAATTCGCCCGCGCCGAGGAGGCGATCCGTCTCGGCGCCGAGGCGACCGAGCGCGCACTGCCGGAGCTGAACGAGGCGATCGCCGCGCTTGGCTGACGGCTCAGGCCGTCCTGATGTAATCCCGCAGCGCCTCGCTCTCGCGCTCGATCTCCGCGACCCGGGACTTCACCACGTCGCCGATCGACACGATGCCGGCGAGCCGGCCGTGTTCGATCACCGGCAAGTGGCGGAAACGGCCCGCCGTCATCCGGTGCATGAGCTCGCCGACCGTGTCATCGGCGGTGCAGGTGACGACGCGCCGGGTCATGAACTCGGCGACCGGCCGCGCCAGCGCGGCCTCCTTGTGCTGCGCCAGCGCACGCATGATGTCGCGCTCCGACAAAATTCCGCTCACCGAGCGCTCGATGCCGGTGACCACGAGCGCACCGATCCGCTTCTCGGCCAGATGCGCGATCGCTTCCGCCAGCGTGGCGTCGGCCGAAATCGTGGCCACGTCACGGCCTTTTATGTCGAGAATCGCACGGACGGACATGGGCTTCCTCCATGGTCGCGTCCCAGTCCCCGAGGAATCATCTGCCTGCCGGCGCCCGGGCGCAAGAGGGCGAGAAGTGGGCGAAAAGCGCGCGTTCACGCGCGCGAAGCTCAAGTCCGCGGCCGCACCGGATCGAACCAGGGGAACAGGAACAGCCCGGCGAAGAAGCCGCCGAAATGAGCTTCCCACGCGATCGAGCCTTCGGCGAAGCTCGAGGAAACGCTGCTGGCGCCGAACAGCAGGTTCAACACCACCCAGACGCCAAGAAAAACGATCACCTGCGGATTGCGCAGCGCGCGCAACAGCGGCGGCGCCGGCACGCGGAACGCATCCGGCCCCTGCCCGCGCATGAAGCCGAGCGGCCCACCCTCCTCGAATGCGAAACGCACCGCCGCCGCCATGGCGCCGGAAATCGCCGCCGAAGCGCCGACCAGCGGCGCGAGCTCGCCGGGGTGCGTCAGCAAATGCACGAGCGCGCCGGCCGCGGCCGTGACCGCGAAGAAAGCGAGAAAACGCGCCGTACCGAAACGCCACGCCACCGGCGTTCCGAACGCCAGCAACCAGACCAGATTGACGCCGAGATGCGTGATATCGCCGTGCAGGAACGCGTAGCTGACGAAGGTCCACACGTCCGCCGCGAACCCGCCGGGAAACGCGAGATCGATCGGCACCGATCCGCCGTAGCGCGCCGGAACGAAGGCGAACCACAAGAGCACCTGAAGATCGGCCTGCTCGTCGATCAACCAGCGGGCGAGATGCATGAGCGCCAGCGCGGCCACGAGCGCGGCCACGACGGGAGGCATGCGAAATATCGGCTCGCGAGTGGGTGACAAGCGGCGGGTCCGGGATGAGGGACCCGTCCCTTAAGGCGCAGCCGCCCCGGCGGCAAGGGCGGATACAATGCACAAATATGTCGGCTTAACCCTAATATGGCCCGCCTTGCTCCCGCCTTCCGAGCGGCACGCGCAATGCAAATTCTCCGTCACGCTGTCCCTTCTTGTGACAGCCAAGTCCTTGCGACATCCAAGTCCTTGCGACACCGAAGTCGCTCTGGAGAAGCCGAATGAAGCATGCCGCTTCCCGCGCCCTGCACGCCTACTGGGACCGCCTGCGCGGCACCCGGGCCGCGCCCGATCGCGCCGACCTGGACCCGGGCGCGATCCGCTCGCTCCTGGGCGACGTCTATCTCCTGGAGCTCGGCATGCCCCGGCAATTCACCATCCGGCTCGCAGGAACGCGCCTGTGCGCGCTGTTTTGCCGGGAATTGAAGGGCGCATCGCTGGATTCATTGTTCGCACCCGGAGACCGGGGCGAGATCGCCGAACTGGTTACCGAGGTTACCGGCGGCGTCATCCCCATGGTGGTGGGCCTTCGCGGCGAGACCGCCACCGGACAGACCATCGACCTCGAATTAATGGCCTTGCCGCTGCGTCATCGCGGCCGGACCCAGGCCCGGCTGGTAGGCTCGCTGGCGGCCCTCGACGTGCCGTATTGGGTCGGGACCGTGCCGGTGGAACGGCTGCGTATCGTCTCGGCACGGCGCCTGTATCCCGGCATCGTTCCGCTAGCGCAGGAAGGCCTGGATCACGACGAAAGGCCGCGCCCGGCGGGCCGGCTCAAGGTCCTGCCCGGCGGCCGCGCTTAAGCCTTCCGCCGCCAATAGCCCCAAGGGGTCACTCCCCGTTAACCACGGGCCGATACGGTAGCCTGGGTCACTCCGGGCGAGCATCGATCTATGGCAACGAGCGAGAGCAAGCAGGCGGTGGTTTTGCCGCTGAGCCAGGAACGGCGCCGTCACCAGCGCGTAAAGCTCAGCTTGCTCGGCCGCTACATGCTCGAGGACCGCAAGGAGTATCCTTGCCAGACGCTCGATATGTCGCCGGGCGGGGCCGCGCTGATCACCACCATGCTCGCGCGCGTCGGCGAGCACGTGGTCGCCTATATCGATCACCTCGGCCGTCTCGAGGGGCGCTGCGTGCGCCATATCGACAACGGTTTTGCGATGACCATCGCCGGCACCGCGCGCCGGCGCGACAAGCTCGCCGATCAGCTCACCTGGTTCGCCAATCGCCAAATCCTCGGCATGCCCGAGGATCGCCGCCACGACCGCTTCTCGCTCAAGAATCCGCTCTCGACGTTGATCTTGCCGACCGGGGTCACCGTGCCTTGCAAGGTCACCGACGTATCGCTCTCGGGCGCCTCGGTCATGGCCGACGTGCGGTTGCCGGTCGGCTCGCCGGTCACGCTCGGCCGCACGCTGGGGCGCGTCGTTCGTCACCATGACGGCGGCTTCGCCATGGAATTCAGCCGGGTCCAGACCCAAGAGACCCTCGAGCAGGATCTCAACGCCGAGATCTGAGGCCGCGCTCCACTACGGTTAATCAAATATTTTCGCCGGGCCGCAAGGCGCGAAGCGCCGTCTTCATATCTGAAGTCCCGGCGATATCGTTTGGCAAGGCACGGTCCGGTCATGGCGTCGGAATGGCCGGCGCAAGGCCGGTTGGTGCGAATGAACGCCGGCATCGCGCGCGTTCGATAAAATTTTATGCAAATTCAATTCAACCCCTAGCCAAACATTCCTAAGAGAGTTTCGCCAATTCGTCCCGCAATTCGCTCCCGCACTTAGCGGGGCATCAAAACGCTTGTGCGAGTTTTCCACCACAGGGAGTGGGGAAAACATGCAAAAGCAACCCCGGCAGAAAATCACTTGGTTGTTCGCGGCCACGCTGGTCGCGGTCGCCGCGTCGGCTGCCCTCGCACCGGCCGCGGCCGGCCCGCGCGAGCGGCTGCTCTATGTCGCGGTCGGCGAGACCGCGCGCCCGCCGATCGGCTGGGTGCAGTTCTGCGCCGAGCGGCCGGCGGAGTGCCGCGCCGAACGGAGCGAGCCGCGCGACGTGCAAATCAACAAGGCGGTCATGCAGGAACTCGTGCGCGTCAACCGCTACGTCAACGAAAAGATCAAGCCGATGACCGATCTCGAGCAATTCGGCTTGATCGAGAAGTGGACCTATCCGGACTCCGGCTACGGCGACTGCGAGGATTACGTGCTGCTCAAGCGCAAGTTGCTGATGCAGCTCGGCTGGCCGCGCGAGGCGCTGCTCATCACCGTCGTGCGCGACAAGAAGGGTGACGGCCATTCGGTGCTGACCGTGCGCACCGACAAGGGCGAATTCATCCTCGACAATCAGATCGAGGAGATCATGCCCTGGGCCGACACTGGCTACCGTTTCGTCAAACGTCAGTCGCAGGCCGATCCGAATATCTGGATCGCGCTCGGCGACCAGCGGCCGACGCCCTTCGTCGCCGCTCGCTGAAAGGATCTGAGCTAGCGTATCCGGTCACGTCCCACCCCTCCCCGTCCCCAGACCGGGTACGCCGAGGCCGGCTCTTCCCCCCAGGAGCCGGCCTCACCTTTTTTCAGAGACGCTCGAGCTTGCCCCGATACTGCTCCAGCCGCCGGACATAGACCTCGGCCGCGGCCTTGAGCATCGTGACGCCGGCCTCGTCGAGCTTGCGGATCGAGCGCGCGGGCGCACCGACGATCAGCGAATTGTCGGGAAATTCCTTGCCCTCGGTGACCAGCGCGTTGGCGCCGACCAGGCAATTCTTGCCGATCTTCACGCCGTTCAGCAGCGTCGCACCCATGCCGATCAGCGTGTTCTCGCCGATCGTGCAGCCGTGCAGGATCACCCGGTGGCCGATGGTGCAGCCCGCGCCGATGGTGAGCGGCAGGCCGGGATCGGTGTGCAGCACCGAGCCGTCCTGCACGTTGGAGCGGCGGCCGATCACGATCGGTTCGTTGTCGCCGCGCAGCACGGCGTTGAACCAGACGCTGGCGTCTTCCTCGATGACGACGCGGCCGATCAGCACCGCGTCGGGCGCCACGAAATAGCGCCCCGACGCCGGGAAAGATGGCCGCGCCCCGTCGAGTGCGTAAATCGGCATGCGCTATTCGAGATCGGTGTCGAGGATCGCCATCGTGAGACTGAGCGAACGCTCGCCGTCCTCGAGAAACAGCACGGCGATGAATTCCTCGCCGACCAGAACTTCGGCCGAATCCTTCTTCTTCGGCCGCCCCACCACCCGGATATTGGGATTGTCGAACAGCTTGCGAAGATAGGCCTGCGCGCGGTCGAACTGCGCCTCCTGGATTCCCATCTGGAAATTATAGGAGCGGTCGCCGTCCTCGTCGTCGAGCGAGAGCATGCCGATCAGTTCGCCGCCGATATGGACCTCGGCCAGATCCTCGCGCTGCGGCCTCGCCGTCACGCGGATCTCGTGGTTGACGAACAGCCGGCGAAGATAGAGCTGCACGCGGTCGAGTTCGGCCTTTTCCACGCAATTCCCCCGCGTCACTCCGGAATCCGGAGCCTAGCCACGCCCAGAGCGGCCGGGCAAGCCGTCTCGTCAGATGCCTTCGCCGGAGAACGCCAGGTCGAACATCTGGTCCATGGTGCGGGCGGGCGCCTCGTCGTCGCAGTTGGAGCTGCCCACGACGCGAGCCGGAATGCCGGCGACCGTCGTGTTCGGGGCCACCGGCTTCAGCACCACCGAGCCCGCGGCCACGCGCGCGCAGGACCCAACCTCGATATTGCCGAGAATCTTGGCCCCCGCACTGATCAGCACGCCGCGCCGGATCTTCGGATGCCGGTCGCCGCGCTCCTTGCCGGTGCCGCCGAGCGTGACACCCTGCATAATCGACACGTCGTCGTCGATCACCGCGGTTTGCCCGATCACCACCCCGGTGCCGTGATCGATGAACACGCCGCGGCCGATTTTCGTGTTCGGATTGATATCGACGCCGAACACCGACGAGGACCGGCTCTGCAGATAGAGCGCGAAGTCCTGCCGCCCGCGGTTCCACAGGAAATGCGCGAGCCGGTGAGTCTGCAGCGCATGGAAGCCCTTGAAGTAGAGCAAAGGCTCGATCGCGCGAGTGCAGGCCGGATCGCGGTCGCAGACCGCGGAAATGTCGGCGCGGATGGCCGCCCCGGTCGCGGCCTCGGCCTCGAACAGCTCGTCATAGGCATGCCGGATCATCTCGCCGGACACGTCCGGATGGTCGAGGCGGGCCGCGATGCGGTGCGCGACCGCGTGCTCGAGCGAGTCGTGATTGAGGATGGTGCCGAAGATGAAGCTCGCGAGCTGCGGCTCGCGGGCGGCGACCGCTTCGGCTTCCTCGCGGATGCGCGCCCATACCGGATCGAGGCTGCGAACACTGTGGGCAAGTTTCGTAACGGTCTTGGCCAAGGGGGTCTCCCGGCGCGAATAATGGGTTGAGCCTTTCTAGCACAGCCGCCCTAACGGGGTGAATATTACCGGCATGGCTGAAATGCCAGCTTTGCGTAGAGGTTAAAGCGCTTCAATCGCCCACCCGCGCGGGTCTGTCGGTTCCTGAACTTGAATCAATTCTTTGGAATCAAGACTTGAAGGTGAGTTGAACCATCGCTTGAAGATGCGGTGAGTTTGATTTGGGGCTGAAACCGCCGTAGCCAAACGACTCTACAGACTCTCTGTTTCGGCTACATGCGTCAGATCGGTCAGAAACTCGATGATCGCATCGGAAAACGCGTCGTTGCGATCGCCTGCGACCATGTGACGGGCGCCCGCGACGTTCACGAATTTAGCGTGCGGAACGAGCTGCAAGAACTCGCGCGCATGCTCCTCACCCACCAGCTCCGACGAAGCGCCGCGCACCAAGAGCGCCGGGATGCGTAAGGAGCGCGCGGCTTCGACGCTCATTTCTTCGCTGATTTCACGCGCGATATGCACCGGAGTCTTGCCTTCCACGAACCGCGGATCCCAATGCCAGCGCCAGCGGCCGTCCTGCCCGAGGCGCAAATTTTTCTTGAGTCCGCCGAGCGATCTCGGTCGCGGTCTATGCGGCAGGTACTTCGCGACCGCATCTGCGGCTTCCTCGATGGAGGCAAACCCCTCGCGTACGCGCTCGGCCATGAAGCCGACGATCTTTTGCGCGCCCGCAAGATCAAAACGAGGAGTCACATCGACAAGCACGATCGCGGAAAAGCGCGGTGGCAACCCCGCCTTTGCTGCCTCTCCCTCGGCGATCAGCGCCGCGCCTCCGCCGAGCGACGCGCCGATCACCACCGGCGGAGAACCGAAGCGACTCTCGAGCGCCGCCGCGACCGTTGCCGCGTCTTCTCCGAAATTGAGAAAGCTGTAGAAGCCATCCGCTGGCCATTCGGAGTCGCCGTGGCCGCGCTGATCGAGCGTGATCGCGGTCCACCCCGCGGCGGCGAGCGCCGCTGCCGTGCCGCCGAACGCATGACGCGTTTGTCCGCCGCCGTGCAGCAGAAGCGCCGCGCGAGGACCGCGCCCATGGACATCGCCGACCAGCTTGTTGCCGGAGGCGCCGAGGAAGGTTTCGGTTTTCGGAGGGCGTGATCGCATCACGCCCGCCGCGCCAGAAAATCGATCACGCCCTGCTTGAACACCGGGTCGCCCACGCTGCGCATGTGATCGCGGCCGGGGATGTCGAGCACCTCCGCGCCCGGGATCAGCGCCGCCAGCGGCCGGCCCTTGCCGGCGATATCGTCGGTGGTGCCGGTCGCGACCAGAACCGGGACCCGGATCGAGGCCGCCGCCTCCCGCGTGATCGTCCGCGCCGGCGCCCGCATGCAGGCGGCGAGCGCCTTGAGGTCGCTCCGCGTCTGTTCGGCGAACACGCGAAATCCGAGCGCGAGCGGATCGCGCACCTCGACGCGGCTCGGCGCTTCGAGCGCCTTGGCGATGACCTCCGCGTTGCCGCCGCCTTCCACCAGCCGGATGCCGATGCCGCCGAGAATTGCCGAGCGCACGCGTGCGCCGTGGGCGGAAGCGACCTGGCCGGTGATCCGTGCGCCCATGGAATAGCCGAGCACGTCGGCGCGGGCGATTTTCAGATGATCCATGAGCGCGACCGCGTCGCCGCCCATCTTGGCGAGCGCATAGTCGGCGGGATCGTAGAACTTGGTCGAGGCCCCGTGGCCGCGATTGTCGAGCGCGATCGCGCGCCGGCCCGCGCCCTTCAGCGCGGACACCCAGCCGGGCACGATCCAGTTGGTCTCCTTATTGGAGGCGAAGCCATGCACGAGCATGATCGGATCGCCCGTGCCCTCATCGAGATAGGCGATCTCGACCCCGTCGTATCGGAAGCTCGGCATGCTCACTCCGCCCGGTTCAATAGAACAAGACTTGCATAGAGCAAGGCTTGCATAGAACAAGGCTTGGGGTTGCCACACGATTTGGCTATGGTCCGCGCGAAACAGCAAGCAGAGCGGAAACATCCCATGGCCGATCCCGTCATTCCCCATTTCCACAACGATCCGGGCCTCCCGGTCATCGAGATCGGCGCGCGCGAGTTCAAGTGCATCGGCGCCCGGCCGCCGCACGACCATCCGCACGTCTATCTCGACATGGGTGAGCGCGACGAGATCGTCTGCCCCTATTGCTCGACGCTCTATCGCCATGAGCCGGTGCTAGCGCCCGACCGGGCCCGGCCGGCCAAGTGCGCGCTGAACGAGCGGGCCGCGGCCTAAGCCGTGGCGCGTTCGCGCACCGTCATTATCGCGGGTGCGGGCATCGGCGGGCTCGCCGTCGCGCTCGTTTTGGCCAAGGCCGGGTTCCGCATCATCCTGTGCGAACGCGCCGCGAAGATCGAGACGATCGGCGCCGGCATTCAGCTTTCTCCCAACGCGACGCGGGCGCTCGCCGCGCTCGGCGTGCTGGAGCGGCTGCGCGAGCGCGCTGTCGAGGCGCGGTCACTGAAGGTCTGCAACGGCAAGACCGGCGCCGTGATCGTCGAAGCGCCGCTTGCGGCCGCGTCCGCCGACGGCGCGCCCTGGCTGCTCGCGGCGCGCGCCGACTTGCAACAGGAGCTTTATCTCGCTGCCGCCGATCACCCGGACATCGAGCTCGAGCTCGGCACCACGATCACGGATTTCGCCGAGCATTCGCGCGGCGTCACCGCGCACTCGTCCCGGCTCGGTAAGGGGACCGAGCGCAACGGCATCGCGCTCGTCGCCGCCGACGGGCTGTGGTCGAGCATCCGCACGCGGCTGCACCTGGACGCCAGGCCGGTCTTCCACGATCTCGTCGCCTGGCGCACGGTACTGCAGGCTTCGCAGTTGCCGGCGGCCTTCAGCGAGCCCGCGGTGCGCCTGTGGCTCGGGCCGGGTGGGCACCTCGTGCATTACCCGGTCGCGGGCGGCGCGCGCATCAACGTGGTCGCGATCTTTCCCGACCCATGGCGGAGCGAGGACTGGAACGCGGCGGCGGACGCGAAATCGCTGGCCCCGGCCTTCGAGCGCTGGGCCGCGGCGCCGCGCGCGGTGCTTTCGGCCGCGGGCGAGTTCCGCCGCTGGGCGCTGCACGATCTGCCGCCGCTCACCGACTGGGGCCGCGGCGCGCTGACGCTGCTGGGCGATGCCGCGCACCCGATGCTGCCGTTTTTGGCGCAAGGCGCCGCCGCCGCGCTCGAGGACGCGCTCGTGCTCGGCCGCCACTTGAAGGGCGCGAGCGACGCGCCCGCCGCGCTCCGCGCGTATGAAACCGAGCGCGCGTCGCGCACCGCGCGCCTGCAGACCGCCGCGCGCTCGACCGGACTTTATTATCGCCTGAGCGGGCCGCTGGCGTTCGCCCGCGATGTCGCGCTCCGCGCCATGGGCGGCGACGGGCTGATCAAGCGCAACGAATGGATCTACGATTACGACGCCGGGTCCGGGCCGCGTTAGCCGAGCACGATCTCTTCCACGATCTCGTGCGTGAGGCCGATCGGCCCGATCGTGAGCACCATCTTGGCCGGCAGCTTCTCGTTGCCCTTGAGCTTGCCCGACGCCAGCGCCGCGCGCACCGCCATCTCGATCTCGCGCTGCGAGGTGACGCCGACCTGCTTCAGGAACTTGCGAATGCTGGTGTTGAAGGCGTCTTCGTTCATTGCCGCGTCCTTCCGTTGCATCGGCCCGGTTGATCCATATCAACGCGCAACCGGACGAGTAAGCAAAGTATATTTCATAATAAACAAGCGAGGCCAGAACGCGCTGCACGAATTCGAGGAAGCAAGGTCATGAAACGCTTGCTCGCGATCATCGCCCTGGCGACCGCGCTCGTCGCAGGCCCGGCCTTGAGCCCGCCGCTACAGGCGGTTGATGCCCATCATCCCAAAAAGAAGACGGCCACCAAGAAGGCCAAAGCCAAGGCCCCGGCTAATCCGCTGCGTGCGAAGAAACCACGGACCAAGAAAAGCGCGGCTGGCGCCGAGCCGGTTTCGTCCCGGCCCGCTTGAACCCATAGGAGGACAGCCATGAAGGTCTTTCTGATTTCGGTCGTCGCTGCCGTCGTTATCGCGATTGGCGGCTTCTACGTGCTCAATATCTACCAGCTGCAAGCCGACCAAGCCTTCACCACCAGCGCCGTGCGCCTGCCCGGCCACGGCACCATTCAAAATCTGGTCGGAAGAGACTGGCCTGCACCCAAACAGTGAGCGAGTTCGAAGCGATCCCCGTGAAGAATAAGGAGAAGATCAAGGATAGGAGAACACCATGAACGCGATCAATCCAATCCACACCGGCATCGCGCTCGCCGTGACCGTCGGCATCGGCTACGCGGCCTGCGCGCTGGTCTTCTGGCTCTGGCCCGACGCAGCCGCGTCTTACATGAACGCGCTGTTCCATGGGCTCGATTTCCGCAAGCTGCAGAGCGGACCGACGATGTTCAATTTCGGCTCGTTCCTCTACGCGCTGGTCGTATCCGTCGTCTGGGCCTTCGGGCTCGGCGCGATTTTCGGCTGGGTGCTCAATCGCGTCGGCGGCAGGCCGTAAGCTCCGAGCGGGAGGCAGGCCCATGACAACCGCAAGGTCAGCGGCGGATGTCACGGCGCAGCGCAAAGCCGCCGAACTCCTCTCGACCACGGGCGCGCTCGTGCTGGGTGTCGGTATCGGGCTGATCTTACCCGTCGCCGGGAGCGCGATCGCCTGGCTCACCATCGCGCTTGGAATCGCGAGCCACGGCTGGGGCATGTACGAACGCCGCCGGCTCGACCTGCAAGCCGGCGCAATGCTTCCGTGGTGGTTTCAGCTGCTCTATTGGCTCTGTTGGATCGGACTTGCGGCGCTCGTCGTATATTTCGCGGCGCAATTCATCCGCTGGTGAAATTCAGCAAGAGCGGTCTGCTCTATATCATCCCAACCACGCGGCCACCGCGTAGGTCACCGCGGCGATTAGCCCCGCGGCCGGAATTGTGACGATCCAGGCCATCACGATGCCGCTGGCGATGTTCCAGCGCACGGCGGAGACCCGCCGCGCCGCGCCGACCCCGATGATCGCACCGGTGATCGTGTGGGTGGTGGAAACCGGAACCCCGAGCCAGGTCGCCACGAACAAGGTGACCGCTCCGCCGGTTTCCGCGCAAAAGCCCTGCACCGGCGTCAGCCGCGTGATCTTCGAGCCCATGGTCTTCACGATGCGCCAGCCGCCGATCAGCGTGCCGAGCCCCATCGCCGCCTGGCAGGTGATCACCACCCAGAACGGCACATAGAACTTGTCGCCCAACATGCCCTGCGAATAGAGCAGCACGGCGATGATGCCCATGGTTTTCTGCGCGTCGTTGCCGCCGTGGCCGAGCGAATAGAACGAGGCCGAGACGAATTGCAGCGAGCGGAACGTGTTGTCGACCGCATAGGGCGTCGTGCGCACGAACAGCCACGACACCACGAACACGAGAAAGAGCGCAAGCACGAAGCCGACGAACGGCGAGAGGAAAATCGCTGCCCCCGTCTTGCTCACGCCCGCCCACACCACCGCACCGAGCCCGGCCTTGGCGATGCCGGCGCCCAGCAGCCCGCCGACCAGCGCATGCGAGCTGCTTGAAGGAATCCCGTAATGCCAGGTGATCAGGTTCCAGGCGATCGCGCCGGTGAGCGCGCCGAAGATGACGCGCGCATCGATCACGTTGGCGGCGACGATGCCGACGCCGAGCGTCTCGGCCACGTGCAATCCGAAGAACAGGAAAGCGATGAAATTGAAGAACGCCGCCCACGCCACGGCGTAGTGCGGCTTGAGCACGCGCGTCGACACGATGGTTGCGATCGAATTGGCCGCGTCGTGCAGGCCATTGAGGAAATCGAAAGCCAGCGCGACGATGACCAGCGCGACGAGAAGCGGAAATACCAGCGTCGTCGCTTCCATCGGCCCGGCCCCCGTTCAGACGTGCTCGATCACGATGCCGTGGATTTCGTTGCCGACGTCGTCGAACCGGTCCACCACTTTCTCGAGGTGATCGTAGATTTCGTGGCCGATGAAGAACGCCGTCGAATTCGATTTCGAGTGCAAGTGATAGAGTTCCTTGAGGCCGGTGTCGTGCAGTTCGTCGGCGCGGCCTTCCAGGTGCGAGATGCGCTCGCAAATCTCGCTGATGCGGCCGGCCTGCGCATTGATCGAGCGCAGCAGCGGAATCGCCTCCTCGACCAGTTTCGCGCATTGCACGATAGTGTCGGCCATCTCGCGCATCTGCGGCGTGAAATTCCTCACCTCGAATAGCATGATGCCCTTGGCCGCCTTCTGCATCTGGTCGATGGTGTTATCCATCGAAGTGATGAGATCGGTGATGTCGCCGCGGTCGAACGGCGTGATGAAGGTGCGCCGCACCGCGATCCGCACCTCGCGGGTGATGACGTCCGCATCGTGCTCGCGATCCATCACCGTCTGAATGTGTTTTTCGACCGCGTCGCCGCCTTCCAGCATGGCGCGCATCGCTTCCGCGCCCGCCACCACCACCTTGGAATGCGCGGCGAACAGCTCGAAGAAGCGCTTCTCCTTCGGCATGATCGCGTGGAACCAGCGGAGCATGAGGCCTCCCCTCGGAGAAATGGATGGGCCCGCGGCGACCCACGAGAATCGTTCGCTACACTATTGATGCCGACGGCAGGGGTCGAACCTGCAAGGGAGTTTCCCCCCGAGGGATTTTAAATAATTCGGTCTAGCGTAACTTGCTGACATTGCAACCTTTTTTCGGCACAAGGCATCCCGTCCTGCTGTTCACGCCGTTCGGAATGGGCACCGATGAGAAGGGCGCGGCCCGTTCGGCGTCTTGTCGCCCTTGCTGCATTTGCGCTGACGCTACTCACACCGCACACGCGCAGCCGCCGGCGGCGGTCTTTCGACTGCTTACACAAATCGGATATGGCTTTTCCGCGAGATGTCAAAGAAGATGCCGACAATGGAAACGCCGACATAAGGGGGCGGGAATGGCGGACGTCACATTGCACATAGACGAGACGATTGACCACGCACGCCGCACCAAGATCGCGGACACTGTCAGAGCACGCAAAGGTGTGACGGCTGTCGCTTATCACGACAGCAAGCCACATCTGATGGTCGTCGAATACGACCCAGAGGCGGTGACCTCGCGGCAACTGCTTCAAGTCGTTCTCGACCAAGGTGTGCACGCGGAATTGGTCGGATTGTAACGAACGAAACAGCTGCACCTGTCCGATTTGTCTGATCACCAACTCGCTGCGACGGTTCAGCGGTCTGGCATCAGTTGCTGGCGAGGAAATCGCGGACGACAGCACGCACCTCCTGCTGGCGCCCGACCAGCAAATGGCCCCCGTCTCGTAAACGACCAGCTTTCCGTTAGGAATGGTGCTTGCCGCGAATTCAGCCGCAGGCAGCGTGTTGAACAGGTCGTCGCGCGCCGAGATGACGAGCGTCGGCACGGTAATGCGCTCGAGCGGTGGCCGGGCGCGATCGGGATTGCTGTCGATGTTGATGCCGGGGAAGCGCCGCGATAGCGGCTCGATGTTCCGGACAATCTGCATCACCCGGTCCTGCTCGGCCTGCGGCGACGAGGCGAACAGCTCTGGCCGCACGCCGATGAAGCGGATCAAGATCGACGGCGCGATCTTTTCAGTAGCCCACCAAGCGAAGTCCGCCCCATTATTGACCAGCCAGAGCACGAGAGCGCTCGCGCGGCTTTCTTCGATCGCCACCGGGCTCGCCGGCGCATATGTTCCCGGGACGATCAGGACCAACGCGGCCACCTGCTGCGGATGGCGGAGTGCAAGTTCCACCGCCGAGCGCGCGCCGGCGGAAATGCCGACGACGATCACCTTGTCGACCTTCAGTTCGGTGAGAAGTGCCGCGTGCGCATCGGCTTGGGCGGCAGGCGATGTGTCCGACGGGATAGGGGTGCCCAGATAACCGAACCGCGATGGTGCGATGACGCGAAAGCCGTCGCGCACGAGATCGGCGACGTTTGCGAGGCCCTGATCGTAGCCACCGCCTGCGCCATGGATTGAGAGGAGCGGAACGCCAGCGCCTTTCTCAGCATATTCGATCGGACCGGCGGTGGTATTCGCGATCCGGCCACCCCGGCGTACCTCGTCGCGCGCGTGGCTGAGTTCGTCGTCGTAGGATAGGAAAACCAGCGCGCTGGCGGCGACTACTGCAACCAAGGCGAAGAGCGAAATTGTTGCAGTTCGATTCATAGCGAACCCTAACAAAAAGGAGATTTACGGGTCTCCTTGATCCTCGGAGTTCAGAACTGCGTTGATATGGGTCAAGATCGATCTAGGGACAAAGGCATCGGGAAGACATCCGCGTGCCTCAGCCACCTCGCGAAGTTTCTGATTGGTGCCGACGGCAGGAGTCGAACCTGCACGGGTAATTACCCAAGGGATTTTAAGTCCCATGCGTCTACCATTCCGCCACGTCGGCGCGGGGCGGACGATACGCGGGCAGTGCCTCTCGCTCAATCGGCCCACGCGCGTGGGCAGCGGGACGCGTTTGCGCATGGCACCCTTGCGCCGCCCGATGCCGCGGCCGGCCGAACGCATGTATGATCCGCCGCCCGCCGAGAACTCCCCGATGTTTCCGACCACAATCGCCGGCAGCCTGCCGAAACCCGCCTGGTTAGCCGAGCCGAATCGCCTGTGGGCGCCGTGGCGGCTGCAGGGCGACGCGCTGGCCGAGGCCAAGCGCGACGCCACGATCCTGGCGCTCAAGGAGCAGGAAGACGCCGGCATCGACATCGTTTCCGACGGCGAACAGTCGCGCCAGCATTTCGTCCACGGCTTCGTCGAGTTCGTCGAGGGCATCGATTTCGAGCACAAGATCGAGATCGGCATCCGCGCCGACCGCTACAAGGCCATGGTGCCGCAGGTGGTGAGCGCGCTGCGCCTCAAGGGCCGCGTACACGCGACCGAGGCGCGCATTGCGCGCGCGCATACCAAGCGCAAATTGAAGTTCACCCTCCCCGGTCCCATGACCATCGTCGACACGGTGGCCGACCGCCACTATGGCGACCGCGTAAAGATGGCGATGGCGTTCGCAGCGCTCCTCAACGAAGAGGCGCGCGCGTTGGAGGCCGACGGCGTCGACGTGATCCAGTTCGATGAGCCCGCTTTCAACGTGTACATGGGCGAGGTGAACGAGTGGGGCATCGCCGCGCTCGAGCGCGCGGCCCAGGGCCTGAAATGCACCACCGCCGTGCACATCTGCTACGGCTACGGCATCAAGGCCAATATCGACTGGAAGGCGACGCTCGGCGGCAAGTGGCGGCAGTACGAAGAGATTTTTCCGGCATTGGCCAGAAGCAGGATCGATCAAGTCTCGGTCGAGTGCATCCATTCGCATGTGCCGATCGAGCTGCTGCGGCTCCTGAAAGGCAAGGACGTGCTCGTCGGCGTGGTCGATGTGGCCAGCGACACGATCGAAACGCCCGAGGAAGTCGCCGGCGTACTCGCCGAGGCCGCGAAATACGTGCCGAAGGAGAACATCGTCGCCTGCACCAATTGCGGAATGGCGCCGATGCGGCGCGACATCGCGACTGCCAAGCTCGTGGCGTTGGCGAAGGGCGCGGGGTTGGCGAGGAAGAAAATCTCCTGACCGTCATTCCGGGGCGCGGACCCGGACTTGATCCCGGGCCGCGAGCCCGGAATCCATAATCACCAACCGAACATATTTTGCATCGTCTGTGGCTATGGATTCCGGGCCTCGCGCCGCTTGCAGCGGCGCTCACCCGGAATGACGAAAATTACCGCTCCGCCCTTCGCACCACGTCCATCAGCTCGGCGACTTTTTTGCGCTGCTCGCGCCGGTCGCCGCTCTTGATCGCGTGGTCGACGCAATGCGCGATATGGTCGGAGAGCACTTCCTCCTCGAAGCGCCGCAGCGCCGCGCGCACCGCGGAAATTTGCGTCACGATGTCGATGCAATAACGGTCGCCCTCGACCATGCGCGCGAGCCCGCGCACCTGACCCTCGATCCGCCCGAGCCGTTTCATACTTGAGGACTTGGCTTCCCTGCGCATAGGGTCTATATACCCCCTGGGGGTATAAAGGACAAGCCCGATGGCACATGCTTCGCACGATCACGGCCCGACGCCTCAAACGCCCGCGGCGGCCAACCTCACGGTCGACCCCGTGTGCGGCATGCAGGTCGATCCGCACACCGCCAAGCATCGCGCCGAGCATGCCGGCCGCACCTATTATTTCTGCTCCGCCGGCTGCCGCGAAAAATTCATCGCCGATCCACAGCGCTATCTCGGCGACGCCGCGCCGGCCGCGCCAGTGCCCGATGGCACGATCTATACCTGCCCGATGCACCCGCAGATCCGCCAGATCGGCCCCGGCGCCTGCCCGATCTGCGGCATGGCTTTGGAGCCGCTGATCGTCACGGCCGAAGCCGGACCGAACCCCGAACTCATCGACATGCGTCGCCGCTTCTGGGTCGGGCTGGCGCTCACCCTGCCCGTGTTTCTGTTCGAAATGGGCGGACACATCAGTGGCATCACCGAGTATCTCGGCACTCCGCGCGCCAACTGGATCCAATTCGTCTTCGCTACGCCCGTCGTGCTCTGGGCCGGCTGGCCGTTCTTCGTGCGCGGCTGGCAATCGTTGGTCACGCGCAACCTCAACATGTTCACGCTGATCGCGCTTGGCACCGGCGTCGCCTGGATCTACAGCGTGATCGCGACAGCCGTTCCCGGCGTCTTCCCGCCGGCCTTCCGCGACCATCACGGCGGCGTCGCGGTTTATTTCGAGGCTGCATCCGTCATCACCGTACTCGTACTCTTGGGTCAGGTGCTCGAACTCATCGCCCGCGAGCGCACCTCCGGCGCGATCCGCGCGCTGCTCGACCTCGCACCCAAGACCGCGCGCCGTGTCAAGTCAGACGGCAACGAGGAGGAAGTTTCCCTGGCCGTCGTTGCCGTCGGCGACCGTCTGCGCGTGCGGCCTGGCGAGAAGGTACCCGTGGACGGCGTTCTCGTAGAGGGCCGCTCAGCGGTCGATGAGTCCATGGTCACCGGCGAATCCATGCCGCTGACCAAGGAGCCGGGCGCTAAATTGATCGGCAGCACGCAGAACACTACCGGCAGCTTCATCATGCGCGCCGAGAAAATCGGCAGCGATACCCTGCTGGCGCAGATCGTACGACTGGTGGCCGAGGCCCAGCGCAGCGCGGCGCCGATCCAGCGGCTTGCCGACAAGGTCTCCGCCTGGTTCGTGCCGATGGTGATCGCGGTGGCGCTGCTCGCTTTCGCCGCCTGGGCCGCCTTCGGACCCGAGCCGCGCTTCGGCTTCGGCCTCATTGCAGCCGTCACAGTGCTCATCATCGCCTGCCCCTGCGCGCTCGGGCTGGCGACGCCCATGTCGATCATGGTCGGCATCGGCAAGGGCGCCGAGATGGGCGTGCTGATCAAGAATGCGGCCGCGCTCGAGCGCATGGAAAGCGTCGATACGCTGGTGATCGACAAGACCGGGACGCTGACCGAGGGCAAGCCCAAAGTGACTGCGATCGTTCCCGCCCCGGGCTTCGAGGCCGATGAACTACTCCGCCTCGCGGCGAGCGTCGAGCGCATGAGCGAACATCCGCTCGCGAGCGCGATCGTCGCGGCGGCGAACGAGCGCGGAATGAAATTCGCGGACGCGACCGAATTCGATTCTCCCCCGGCAAGGGCGCGATCGGCCGCGTCGAGGGCAAGCAAGTCGCGCTCGGCAACGCGCGCTACCTCGCCGGGCTCGGAGCCATGACCGACATGCTCGAATCCGAAGCCACTCGTCAGCGCACCGATGGCGCGACGGCGATCTTCATCGCGATCGACGGCAAGCTCGCGGGTCTGCTGGCCATCGCCGACCCGGTGAAGGCCACGACGCCCGCGGCGCTCGCCGCCCTCACGCTCGAGGACATCCGCATCGTCATGCTCACCGGCGACAACCGCGCCACCGCCGAAGCCGTGGCGCGGCGGCTCGGCATCGCCGAGGTCGAGGCCGAGGTGCTGCCCGAGGAAAAGAGCCGCATCGTCGAGCGCCTGCGCCGCGAGGGCCGCGTCGTGGCCATGGCCGGCGACGGCGTGAACGACGCGCCGGCGCTGGCCGCCGCCGATGTCGGCATCGCCATGGGCACCGGCACCGACGTGGCGATGGAGAGCGCGGGCATCACGCTCTTGAAGGGCGATCTGCTCGGCATCGTGCGCGCCCGCCGGCTTTCGGCCGCGACCATGCGGAATATCCGGCAGAATCTTTTCTTCGCCTTTTTCTATAACGCCGCCGGCGTGCCGGTGGCGGCCGGCCTGCTCTATCCCTTGTTCGGAATTCTGCTCTCGCCCATCGTCGCCGCGGCGGCCATGGCGGCCTCCTCGGTGAGCGTGATCGCCAACGCGCTACGGCTGCGGCGGGCGCGCCTGGAAAGGTGAATCGATCCATTCGGTAAACGCCGCGCCGGGGCGGGTTTGCTGGATCGCCCGCATTTGAGCGGTTAACGAATCTTTATACATTAAGCGTAGGATCAGAATGAATTTCGCTTCGATTCCGAATCGTGCATCCTTCTCCACGGTTGAACAGCGAAAGAATCAGAAACCACCATGCCCGGCTCGACTGCACAAGAGATGCCCTCCCCCCAACGCCGCGTGGAGCCGCGTCTGCGCACGTTGAAGGCTGGAAAAATCGCCTTCAACAACCATTTCTCCATATTCGACTGCATCGTGCGCAACATGACCAAGCACGGCGCCTGCCTCGAAGTGGCGGGCTCGGTCGGCATCCCGTCGGTATTCGACTTGATCCTCGCCGACGGCAACAAGCGCGTCTGCAATCTACGCTGGCGCTACGACAACCGGATCGGCGTCGAGTTCGCCGCCTGACGCGAGGCTCCGCTATTCCACGCCACGGATCGGCGGCTGGAACGCGAGCCCGGTGTCCCACGGAAAATAAATCCAGGTGTCCTGCGACACTTCGGTGATGAAAGTGTCCACCAGCGGCCGGCCCATGGGCTTGGCGTAGACCGTGGCGAAGTGCGCCTTGGGCAAGATCTCGCGCACCACCTTGGCGGTTCTACCGGTGTCCACCAGATCGTCGACGATCAGCACGCCCTTGCCATCGCCGCCGCCGATCGCCGCCACCTCCTTGGCCACGCCCTTGAGCACCTTGAGCGGACCCTGGTTCTTGTAGTCGTGATAGCTCGCCATGCACACGGTCTCGATGATGCGAATGTCGAGCTCGCGCGCGACGATGCCGGCGGGCACCAGGCCGCCGCGCGTAATGCAGACCACGGCCGAGAACGGCCCGGATTCGGCGAGCCGCCAGGCCAGCGCGCGCGCGTCGCGATGGAACTGGTCCCAGGAAACCGGGAATATCTTTTCCGGAACTTTCTGCTCGGTCATTGAATTCGCCCCCGCCTGCAGGTTGCCCCGATCAGCATTAGCCGAGCCGGTCAGCTCATATCCAGCACGAAATCGAAGCGCGCGCGCACCAGGTCGCCGGCGCGCGCGACCCGCATCAGAAGCTCCGGGCGAAACAGCGGATCGCGCAAGTTCTTCGGCTCGTCGGGGAAATAGAGCTGCGTCGTCAGCACCGGCCGTTCGCGCGCGGCCACCTTCACGTGGAAATGGGCGGTGCGGAAATCATAGGCGGCGGGCACGATGGTGCGGAACAGATAGCGCCCCTCCGCGCCCGTGAACTGGTGCCCGCGCAAGCGAAAGCCGGCATTGTCATAGACGCCCTTCTCGTCCGCCTGCCACAGATCGACGATCGCTCGCGGCAACGGCCGGCACGAGCGCGTCAGCACGAAGCCCGAAAGGTCCACGAGCGTGCCCGCCATGCCGGGCTCGCGCAGCTGGCTTCGCTCCGGCGAGCGGCGTTTGAAGAACGGCCCTTCGGACTGCCGCGCGGTCTCGGCCTGGCTGGAGATGCATTCGGGCGTCGGCGTAAGTTCCTGCCCGAACGCCGGGCCGAGACCGAGCCCCACGCTCGCCGCCGCGCCGGCGCGCAACAGATCGCGCCGGCTCGGCCGCAAGGGCTGTCTTTCGCTCATCGTCCGGACATTCGGCTCAGAACATCCCGTTCTCGTTGGCGGCCTTTTCCGGAACCGGCTGCACCACGTCCCAGTGCTCGACGATCTTGCCCTTCCCGTCGAGCCGGAAGATATCGATGATCGCGAAGCCGCGCGTGCCGGGCTCGCGCACCGCGTGCACATGCACGATCACATAGTCGCCGTCGGCGAACACGCGCTTGAACTCGCTTTTGTTATTCGGGAACTTGTCCTTGATGAAGGCGATGAAGGCTTTCAACCCCTCCGGCCCGTCGGCCGCGTTCGGATTGTGTTGCTTGTACCCGGCGCCGAAATATTTCTTCGCCGCCTCGAAGTCCTTCTTATTGAGAGCGGCGTCGTAGAACGCGATCACGTTTTTCTTGTTGATTTCCATCTGCTGCTTGCTGGCGGCCTGTGCCGGCATGGACGCGAGCGCCAGAACCGCCGCGGCCACGAGTGCATATCCGAGTTTCATGCTTTCCTCCCTTTGCTTGTGCGGAACTATCCCCGATCTGATCGGAATTGTCGAAGCTCTAGTTGGCCGCCTTCGTCTCGCCCCGCAGCTTCGCAAGCATCGCCTCCACGGCGGCCTTGGCCGCCGCGAGCTTGGCCGGATCGCGCGCACGGATCACGACGTTGGTGTTGGGCCCGAGCTTGTCGTCGAAAAACGGATAGCTGCCGATGCTGGTTTCAGGGTGCGCCTTGGCGATCTCGCCGAGCGGCCCGCCGATATCGCCCTCGCGCAGGTCCGCGCGCACCGACTCCGACAGCATCTTCACGCCGGTCTTAAGCGTCGGCGCCGCCGCGTCGAGCATCGCCTGCATAATCGCGGGCACCCCGGCCATGACGATCACGTTGCCGATGCGGAACGCCGGCGCGCCGGAAACCTTGTTTTCGATGATCTCGCCGCCCTTGGGCACCCGCGCCATGCGCATCCGTGCTTCGTTGAGTTCGACGCCGCGCGCGCTGAAGCGCTCGCGCAAGATCGCGACCGCGCGCGGATCGAATTCGAGCGGAACGCCGAACGCCTTGGCCACGCAATCGGCGGTGATGTCGTCGTGGGTCGGGCCGATGCCGCCGGTGGTGAAGAGATAGGTATAGCGGGCGCGCATGACGTTCACCGCCTCGACGATCGCCGCCTCGCCGTCGGCCACCACCCGCACCTCTTTCAGATCGATGCCGATGGCGGTGAGATACTCGGCGATATAGCCGATGTTCTTGTCCTTGGTCCGGCCGGACAGGATCTCGTCGCCGATGACGAGCAGCCCCGCAGTGATAATCCCGCTCTCGCTCATCGGCCCTTCCCGCGCCCTGCCTCGTTTCCAAGTGGATGCGATGGTAACGCATGGATGCATTGGCCGTCATCCTTCGAGGCCCGGCACGCTCGCACCCCGGAATGACATGCTAAGGTGACGGCAACAAAATCCCAGGAGTGAAAGCATGGCCGCAGCTTCCAAAATCGCCCTCGTCACGGGTGCCGGCACCGGCATCGGCAAGTCTTCGGCCAAGGCGCTGGCAAAGGCGGGCTATACGCTCGTGCTCGCGGGCCGGCGCAAGGAGCCGCTCGATGCAGTGAAGAAGGAAATCGAGGCGGCCGGCGGCAAGGCGCTCGCGGTTCCGACCAATGTCGGCGATCCGAAGGAAGTGAAGGCGCTGTTCGCCAAGACCAAGGAGACCTTCGGCCGGCTCGACGTGCTGTTCAACAACGCCGGCATGGGCGCGCCGCCGGTTCCGCTGGAAGACGTGACCTACGAGAAATGGATGGAGGTCGTGGCGGTGAACCTCACCGGCGTGTTCCTGTGCACGCAGGAGGCCTTCAAGATCATGAAGGACCAGACGCCGCGCGGCGGCCGCATCATCAATAACGGCTCGATCTCGGCGCACGCGCCGCGCCCGCGCTCGGCGCCCTATACCTCGACCAAGCACGCGGTCACCGGCCTGACGAAAGCCACCGCACTCGACGGCCGCGTCTATGACATCGCCTGCGGCCAGATCGACATCGGCAACGCGCTCACCGAACTCGCCGCGCGCATGGCCCAGGGCGTGCCGCAGGCCGACGGCTCGGTAAAACCCGAGCCCTTGATGGACGTGGACCACGTCGGATCGTCAGTGGCCTATATGGCGAGCCTGCCGCTCGACGCCAACGTGCTGTTCATGACGGTAATGGCGACGAAAATGCCGTTCGTCGGACGGGGCTGAGCGCTAGACCGGCTCCCAATTGAAAAACTCCGCCGTGCCTTCGAGCGGCGTCAGCGAATCCTTGAAAGCACCGGGCAAAGTCTCGGCGATCGTCTCCGGCGTCCAGCCCTCCGGGCGATGCAGCGTGCGCACCGGCCGCGGCTGGCTGAACAGATAGATCTCGTTCCGCCGCACGCCGAACACCTGCCCGCTGATCGCTTTGGCGCGCTCCGAGGCGAGGAACACGACGAGCGGCGCGATGTGCTCGGGCTTCAGCAGCTTCGCGCGCTCGACCTCGCGCCTGGCGATTTCGTTCTCGACCGGGATCGACTCGATCATCCGGCTCCAGGCGAAGGGCGCCACGCAATTCGAGCGCACATTGAAGCGCGCCATGTCGAGCGCGATGCCGCGCGAAAGGCCGACGAGGCCGAATTTGGCCGCCATGTAATTGGCCTGGCCGTAGGAGCCGACCAGCGCCGAAGTCGAGGTCATGTGCACGAACGCGCCCGAGCCCTGCTCGCGGAAGCGGCGGCCGCAGGCGAGGCTCAAGTAAGCGCTGCCGTTGAGGTGAACCGCGATCACCTCGGCCCAGTCGGCCACGCTCATCTTGTGGAAGATGCGGTCGCGCAGAATCCCGGCGTTGTTCACGAGGATATCGACGCGTCCGAACGCATCGAGCGCCGCCTGTACAATCTTGTCGGCGTTCGCCGCCTCCGAAACGCTGAGCGTCGAGGCGATCGCCTCGCCGCCCGCTTGCTTGATTTCGGCCACGACTTCCTGCGCCGGCCCGGCGTCCGCCCCGGCGCCCTCGATGCTCGCGCCGACGTCGGCGACCACGACGCGCGCGCCTTCCTTGGCCATCAGATGCGAAATCGCGCGGCCGATGCCGCGCCCGCCGCCGGTGACGATCGCAACCTTGCCGGAAACGATGCCCGTCATCAGCCCCACACTTCTTCCGCGATCTCGACCACGTGCCGGAGCTTCCGCCACTGCTCGTCCTCGGTGAGGATATTGCCCTCCTCGGTCGAGGCGAAGCCGCATTGCGGCGACAGGCAGAGCTGATCGAGCGGCGCGAACTTGGCCGCCTGATCGATACGCCGCTTGATCGCGTCCTTGGATTCGAGCTGCGGGAATTTCGAGGTGACCAGCCCGAGCACCACGCTCTTGCCCTTGGGCAAAAAGCGCAGCGGCTCGAAGCCGCCGGCGCGCTCGGTGTCGTACTCCATGAAATAGCCGTGCACGTTGATCTTGGAGAGCAGCGTCTCGGCGATCGGTTCATAGCCGCCGCTGCCCACGAAAGTGGAGCGGAAATTGCCGCGGCACAGGTGCATGGTGATGGTCATGTCCGCCGGCAGATCCTTGAGCGCGGCGTTGTACACATCGGCGTAGATGCCCGGCATCTTGTCCGGGTCGTCGCCGCGCGCCTTGAGCGCCTTGTGCTGCTCCGGATCGCACAGCAGCACCATGAACACCTCGTCGAGCTGCAGATAGCGGCAGCCGGCGTCGTAGAACGCGCGGATCGCCTTCTTGTAGGTCTTGCCGAGGTCGTCGAAGAACTCGTCGAGATCCGGATAGACCTTCTCGCTCACCGCCACGCGGCTCGCGGCCCGGCCATAGAGCGCGCTCGGGCTCGGGATCGTCATTTTCGGCGTCTGCCCGGTGTGGGCTTTCAGAAATTTGAAATGCTCGAGCATCGGGTGACCCGAGAAGCCGAGCTTGCCGACGGTGCGAACGCCCTTGGCCTTGGTCTGCGTGCCCTTGAACTGCACGCCCTGCGGCATGTCGTAGGATTCGGTGCCGTCGAGACCTTCGAGAAAATCGAGATGCCACCAGGCGCGGCGCTCCTCGCCGTCGGTGATCGAATGCAGGCCGGCTTCCTCCTGCTTCTTGATGATCTTGGGGATTTCGCGGTCCTCGATTTCCTTCAGCTGCGCGGCGCTGATCTCGCCCTTCTCGCGCTTGGCGCGGGCCTCCTTGATCGGCCCGGTGCGCAGCAGGCTGCCAACGTGATCGGCGCGAAACGGCGGCTTGGTGCGTTTCATTTTCGTCCTACTCCCTTTTTTCTTCGTCATTCCGGGGCCCGAGCGTAGCGAGGGAGCCCGGAATCCATATCCGCCGCGGTGGTTATGGATTCCGGGCTCGCCCCTTCGGGGCGCCCCGGAATGACGACTACCCCCAGACTTCGTCGGCGATCTCGATCACGCGCTTGATCTTCGCCCATTGCTCGTCCTCGGCAAGCAGATTGCCTTCCTCGGTCGAGGCAAAGCCGCATTGCGGCGAAAGGCAAAGCTGATCGAGATCGACGAATTTCGCCGCCTCCTCGATGCGCCGCTCGATCTCGTCCTTGGTCTCGAGCCGGCCGCTCTTCGAAGTGACCAGCCCGAGCACCACGGTCTTGCCCTTGGGCACGAAGCGCAGCGGCTCGAAGCCGCCGGCGCGCGCCGTGTCGTATTCCATGAAATAGCCGTGCACGTTGATCTTGTTGAACAGCACGTCGGCCACCGGCTCGTAGCCGCCCGAGGCCATGTAGGTCGAGCGGAAGTTGCCGCGGCACAAATGCATGGTGATCGTCATGTCGGCGGGCGCGTCGGCCATCGCCGTGTTGATGAGATCGGCATAGATGTGCATCAGCTCGTCCGGGTCCTCGCCGCGCTTGCGCACGAACTCGCGCAATTCCGGATCGCACAGATAAACCAGATAGACCTCATCGAGCTGCAGATAGCGGCAGCCCGCGTCGGCGAACGCCTTCACCGCCTTGCGATAAGCTTGGCCGAGATCGCGATAGAATTCGGCCATGTCGGGATAGATTTTCTCGCTGACGGTTTCGCGCCCGCCGCGGAAATGCAGCGCCGACGGCGCCGGGATCGTCATTTTGGGCGTGCGTTTGGTATGGTCGCGCACGAACTTGAAATGCTCGAGCATCGGGTGGCCCGAGAAGCTACCGATCTTGCCGGTGAGCCGCAGCGAAATCGGGCGCAACGTCGCGCCCTTGAACGCCAGGCCCTTCTCCGGCGTGAAAATCTCCACGCCTTCGATGCCGCCCAAATAATCGTAGTGCCAGAACGAGCGGCGGAACTCGCCGTCGGTGATGCTTTGCAGGCCGACCTCCTCCTGCTTCTTGATCACCGCGCGAACGCACTCGTCCTCGACCGCCTTGAACTGTTGAGCGCCGATGTCGCTACGCTCCCGCTTGGCACGATACTCCTTCAGGAGCTGCGGCCTGAGGAAGCTGCCCACGTGGTCAGCGCGGAATGGCGGCTTGGAGCGTTTCATCTTATTCCTTCGCGAGCAGCGTGACCGAGATCGGCGCGCCCTCGCGCACCGAAGCCAAAGTCTTAACGTCGCCGAGCGCCTTCGCCCAGACATTGCAGGGCGACGCCAGCCGCGTCTCGTCGCCGCGGCTGATTGGCGTCCGGCCGAAACCGATGGCAATAGCACTGCCGTCGGGCCAATAGGCGATCTCGCCCGGCGTCACCACCGCGCGCGCATCGGCCTCGCGCGCGACCTTCACCGGGATGTCGAAATAGACCTCCTCGCCCCAGGTGAGCGCACGGCCCGTGATCGGCAGCGCTGCCACGATCGCCTTGGCGGTCGGGGTATCGAGCAGCTCGGCATCGAGCTGGACCTTGCCGAAATCGAACCGGATACGCATGGGCTGACGCCCCCTCTCCGCCGCGTTAGTCTCTTGCCACGGTGCCCCTCCTTTCGCCAGCGGGCCGCGTCAACCGATAACCTCTGGAAGAGGCATGCCATGGCCTACGACCAAGCCGCCGCCGAACGCCTGCGCTCGGCACTGAAGCGCACCCGCAACATCATTGAACAGAGAATGTTCGGCGGCATTTGCTTCATGTGGCGCGGTAACATGCTTTGCGGGACCGGCTGGCGCGGCGTCATGTTCCGCGTCGGACAGGAGCAGGAAGCCGCTGCATTGAAATTGCCTGGCGCGAGCCGAATGATCCTGGCCGGCCGACGAATGCATGGGTTCGTTTGGGTCAAGCCCGACAATTGCAAGGGCGCGGCGCTCAAGAAGGGTCTTGCGTTGGCGAAGAAATATGTCGGCCCGATGCCGGCGAAGAAGAAAAAGCGGGCTTGATCTCTTGCCTGTTATTATTTAACATATTCGCTAAATAACATCGTCACGAACACATCGGGAGTTTTCCCATGGCAAGGAAGCTGGAACGCAAACCTCGGCGTGCGAGCAACGGATTAAAGCGCAAGGCAACCGCCCTCCACGACAAGCATTTCCCCGGTGAAAGTGCCGCCTACCGCAAGGCGCGAAACGTTCTGTTGCGCTCCGAGATCGAGTTGCGCCGCCAAATCGAACGCGTCGCGGCCACGCGGCGGAAGCTTCCGCTGGGCGGAATAGTGCCCGAGGACTACGCTTTTGAAGAAGGTGCCGCCGATATCGCAGATACGACGACCATGCGCCGTGTGCGGCTTTCGGAGCTGTTCGGCGACAAGGATACGCTCGTGGCCTACAGCTTCATGTATGGGCCGGCCATGGCCAAGGCCTGCCCGATGTGCACCTCGATGCTGGACGGACTAAGCGGTCAGGCGCCGCACGTCGCGCAACGCGCGAGCCTCGTCGTGATCGCGAAGTCGCCGATCGAACGCATCCGCGCTTACGCGCGCGAGCGCGGCTGGTCGGGGCTTCGATTGTTGTCGTCCACGAACAACACCTACAATCGTGATTACTTCGGCGAGGGCGGCGATGGCTCGCAATGGCCGTCGCTCAATGTTTTCGTCCGCCGCAACGGCAAGACCCATCATTTTTATCACACCGAACTTCTGTTCCCGCCCGCGGAGCCGGGGCAGAACCATCGCCACGTCGATATGATTTGGCCGCTGTGGAATCTGCTCGATTGCACGCCCGAGGGTCGCGGCAAGGATTGGTATCCGAAGCTCGCGTACTAACCCACGAGTCATTCCGGGACGGCGCGCAGCGCCGGGCCCGGAATCCATAAACACCGTCGGTGAATATGGATTCCGGGCTCGCGGGCTACGCCCCAAGTCGGCGGCAGCCGACTTGGGAACTGTTAGGCCGATCTCGGGTAAACCCGAGATCGGTGGCCCCGGAATGACAGAGCGATTCAATGCAGCCGGAACTCGCTGCCGATCGCGCGGATTTCTGCCGGCCGGATCAGGCGCGCATGCGCCACCGTGACTGAATGGACTGGCCCTTCGAGCTCGCGCCGCCAGAAATCGAGGAAGCGCGCCAGCGCCGGAAAGCGCGGAAACAGATCATAGTCCTGCCAGACATAGGTCTGCAGCAGCCGCGGATGGTCCGGCAGCCGATAGAGGATGCGGGCGGTGGTCAGCCCGTAGCCCTTCACTTGCTTCGCGAAGTCTTCCGAGTGCATGCGAATCTCCACGTCCAGCAGCGCATGGTCGCCGCTGCACCTCGTCGAGAGCAAGCCGAACTCTTGGATTATTTGTGCAGTTTCAAGGCGTTAGCAGCATGAGCCGCCGATTGCTAGCAGTGCTCCCGCCGATGACTTTCCAGGTGCCGCAGCGCGCCGAATTAACCATCTAAGTCAATGCATTATCACTCCCCTTCCCAGAGTGCCAAAATTTGCTATTCACCCTCTTGCAGAGCTGGAGGAGGCCGACCATCTCCAGCTTAGGCGTCCCGCGCAATTCCTCGCGGCGTCAGAAAATGCTGCAATAACAAATGCTTGGAGGTTGCTCATGAAGTTTCGTCCGTTGCACGACCGTGTTGTCGTGCGCCGCATCGACGCCGAGGAAAAGACTGCCGGCGGCATCATCATTCCCGACACCGTGAAAGAGAAGCCATCCGAGGGCGAAGTCATCGCCGTCGGCCCCGGCGGCCGCGACGAGGCCGGCAAGCTCGTGAAGCCGGACGTGAAGACCGGCGACCGCGTGCTGTTCGGCAAGTGGTCCGGCACCGAAGTGAAGCTCGACGGCAAGGATCTCCTGATCATGAAGGAGTCCGACATTATGGGCGTCCTCGAAGGCGTCGCCGTGGCCCGGAAAAAGGCCGCGTAATCGTCCCGCTATCCTTTGAGACTCTGGCGCGTTCCGCGCCCTCGCGCCTCCGGGTGACGAGACTGCAATGAAAACGAACGGAGCAAGACAACCATGGCTGCCAAGGAAGTAAAATTTTCCGTCGATGCCCGCGACAAGATGCTGCGCGGCGTCGACATCCTCGCCAACGCGGTGAGGGTGACGCTCGGCCCCAAGGGCCGCAACGTCGTGCTCGACAAATCCTTCGGCGCCCCGCGCATCACCAAGGACGGTGTGACGGTGGCGAAGGAAATCGAACTCGAGGACAAGTTCGAGAACATGGGCGCACAGATGGTGCGCGAGGTCGCTTCCAAGACCTCCGACACCAGCGGTGACGGCACCACTACCGCCACCGTGCTCGCCCAGGCCATCGTCAAGGAAGGCGCCAAGGCCGTGGCCGCGGGCATGAACCCGATGGACCTGAAGCGCGGCGTCGACATCGCGGTCGAGGCGGTAATCGAAGACCTCAAGAAGAATTCGAAGAAGGTCACCTCCAACGAAGAGATCGCCCAGGTCGGCACCATTTCCGCCAACGGCGACGCCGAGATCGGCAATTTCCTCGCCAAGGCCATGGCCAAGGTCGGCAACGAGGGCGTCATCACGGTCGAAGAGGCCAAATCGCTCGAGACCGAACTCGACGTGGTCGAGGGCATGCAGTTCGACCGCGGCTATATCTCGCCCTACTTCATCACCAACGCCGACAAGATGCGGGTCGATATGGAAGACCCCTACATCCTCATCAACGAGAAGAAGCTCTCGGGCCTGCAGGAATTGCTGCCGCTTCTGGAAGCGGTGGTGCAGTCCGGCAAGCCGCTCCTCATCATCGCCGAGGACGTCGAGGGCGAAGCGCTCGCGACGCTCGTGGTGAACAAGCTGCGCGGCGGCCTCAAGGTCGCGGCGGTGAAGGCACCCGGCTTCGGTGACCGCCGCAAGGCCATGCTGCAGGATATCGCGGTGCTGACCGGCGGCACGGCGATCTCCGAGGATCTCGGCATCAAGCTCGAGAACGTGACCTTGCAAATGCTCGGCCGCGCCAAGAAGGTGACGATCGAGAAGGAAAACACCACGATCGTGTCGGGCGCCGGCAAGAAGGCCGAGATCGAAGGCCGTATCGCGCAGATCAAGGCGCAGATCGAGGAGACCACGTCCGACTACGACAAGGAGAAGCTGCAGGAACGCCTCGCCAAGCTGGCGGGCGGCGTTGCGGTGATCCGCGTCGGCGGCGCGACCGAGGTCGAGGTCAAGGAGCGCAAGGACCGCGTGGATGATGCCATGCACGCGACCCGCGCGGCCGTCGAGGAAGGCATCCTGCCGGGCGGTGGCGTCGCGCTGTTGCGCGCTGCCGGCGCGCTCAAGCGCCTGCGGCCCGAGAACGACGACCAGAAGACCGGCATCGAGATCGTCCGCAAGGCGCTCTCCTGGCCGGCCCGCCAGATCGCCCTCAATGCGGGCGAGGACGGCTCGGTCGTCGTCGGCAAGATCCTGGAGAAGGACCAGTATTCCTTCGGCTACGACGCGCAGACCGGCGAGTACGGCAATCTGGTCAGCAAGGGCATCATCGACCCGACCAAGGTCGTGCGTGCGGCGCTGCAGAACGCGGCGTCCATCGCGGGCCTCTTGATCACGACCGAGGCGATGGTGGCGGAGCTGCCGAAGAAGCAGTCCGCGCCCCAAATGCCCACGGGCGGCGGCATGGGCGGCATGGACTTCTGACGCAGAACGACGACGTTCAATGATCGGCGGGCCCGGGCGAAAACCCGGGCCTGTTTCTTTTCAGCGCCCGAATATCCGCCGCAACGGCGGACCGCGATCCAGGGGATCGCCTCTCGGCCGCGCCACGCGATAGACGATGTAGGTATCCAGATCGACGCCATATTCGCGGCGCGACAGGCGCGCGATCTCTTCCACCTCTTCATAGAGCCGGCGCACGATCGGCGTGTCGTCCCGGCGCGTATCCATTACGTATAGGAGAGGCCCGGCGAACGACGCCGCGCTCGGCTCCGGCGCGTTGACCCAGCGGATCCGCTCGGCGATCTCGATCACCGGCGGCCGCGACGGCAGATAGAACGCGAGCCATCCGGTGGTCCGGTAGTCGGTCGTGATCACCGTGGCTGCGCCAATTTGCAGCCGCAACGCCTCCACCTGCGGCACGACTTGCCGCCTGCCCGGCGAAATCTGTTGGGCGAAAATATCGCTACGCCCGAGTGGTATGAGAAAATGGGAAGCATTGAGCCCAGTCACGAACATCATCGCGAGCGCGATCGGGGTCGCGAGCCGCCGCGACACGGTGGCGACAGGCGCCCAAATACCCCGCCATTCCATGCGGTGTGCCGCGGCTGCTGCGATGGCGAACGCCGCAAACACCGGCACGGTCCAATGAAACAAGACCCTCTGATTCAGCGACACCCACAGGAAATAGATCGTGGCGGGCCAGAACATCGCGCCGATCAGCCCGCGCGCCGGACCGCTCGCGCCGCGTCCGGCGATGAACGCGGCAAGCCCCATCATGCCGAGCACGAAAATGAAGGGTGTGGCGAACGCGATCTGGCCGCCGACATGCCCGAAGATGAAGTTCCTCGGGAAGCCCGGCGCGAGCCATTGCCCGCGCCCGGACTGCAGCAGAAACGAGGCCCAATCGTGCTGCCAGTTCCAGTAGACGACGGGAGCGAACAGGAGCGCTGCGACGAACCCGCCGAGCCAGGGCCAGGGACTGAGAAGCCAGCGCCGCATCTGCGGCACGATCAGCAGCCAGAGGCCGACACCCGCGCCCAGGAACAGCATCGTGTACTTGGACAGCAGCCCGAGCCCCACCGTCGCGCCCGCGGCAAGCCACCACGCGCCGCGTCCGGTCTCGATGACCTTGGCGAGAAAGAACAGCAGGAAAGCCGACGCCGCCAGCACCGGGCCGTCGGACGTCATCGTCGTGAATGAACCCGCGGTCGCAAGCATAAGATTGAAATAGAGCGCCGCCAGCGCCGCGAGCCGCGCGTCGCCGAACAGGATCTCCGCCGCCCGCCAGATCGCCCAGGTCGCGGCGAGCGCCACAAAGACCGAGCAGAACCGCACCCCGAGCTCCGTGTCGCCGGCAACGAGCGTGCCCAGCCGGATCAGGAACATGATCATCGGTGGATGGTCGTAGTAACCCGCGGCAAGATCCTTCGAGAGCAGCCAATAATAGGCTTCGTCGTAGAGAAGAGGAGACTGTGCGGAAAATATGAACCGGATCGCGGCAAGCACAAGAATGCCGATCGCAACCTTGCGGACGAAACGGCTGTCCTCGCCGGTCATGAAACGGACTTCGGCATGACGCCGCGCCGGCTCAAGTCATTCCGCCGGCTGCACGCGCGGACCGGATTCGACCCGCGACGCGAGCACCGCGATCCCCGCCACTGCGACCGCGAACAACGCCGCGCAGATGGCCGTCAGCAGCAGCACGAGGCCGAAGCCGCCGCGCCCGTGCAGGAACGCGATCGCGAAAACGGCAAGTCCGCTGGTGATGAAGGCGAGGAAGAAGCGCACCGCGAACACGCGCCCGCGCCAGGCGTCGGCCGTATAGCGCGCGATCACCACGTCGCCCACCGTAACCTGCGCATAGATCGCCGCGATCGAAACCGCGAGCGCGACCAACAACATCGGGCCGGAGGCCATCGCCGCCCAGGCGATGCCCACGAGCTGCATGATGCCGATGCCGGCGAACAGGATGTGCGGCGGAAAGCGCGATACCAGCCGCCCGACCGTGAGCTGCGCGATGCCGCCGAACAGCAGCACCATCGTGGCGACCGAACCGATGAGCGCGAGCGGGATGTCCTGCGCCAGCCGCTCGTCCACCAGCTTGGGCACCGCGACCGTGAGAATGTTGAACACCAGCCCGCCCGAGAACGAAACCAACGCGAAGAAGCCGAAGATCCACGCCATCATGCCCCAGGTGAGCGGAACCTCGGCGATGCGCACGCGATCCGCGGGCTTTTCCTTGTGCTCCTCGGTCATCATCAGATACGCGACGCCGATCCCGGCGCACACGACCGCCGGCAACGCGAAAGCCGGCCGCCAGCCGAACGTCACGGCGATCAGCGCCGTGATGCCGGGCGCGAAGGCGACGCCCAGATTGCCCCACACGCCGTTGGTGGCGAAGTCGCGGCCGCGGTCGCGCGCATTGGCGACCAGCAACGTGACGCCGACCGGGTGATAGATCGACGCGAACACGCCGAGCACGAGCAGCGCCGCTGCGAGCCAGAACATGTTGGGCGCCATCGCCGCCGCCGCCAGCGAAACGGCGCAACCGAAGAAGAAGATCGCGATCATCTTGCGCCGGCTCCAATGGTCGCCGAGCCAGCCCGAAGGCAGCGAGAACAGTCCGAAGGCGACGAAACAGGCAGTGGAAAGCGCGATCAGCTCGCCGTAGGAGCGATTGAGCTCGAGCTCGAGCCCGAGCACCACGGTCGGAAAAATCAGCAGCACATAATGATCGACGAAGTGCGCCACATTGATGAAACGGAGATGGCGGCGCTTCTCGTCCATGACTGCCTCGGCGGGGTTCGGCGCGGGACTATAGCCGCGCGCCACCACACGCGCTCATGCGAATTGGCTGTGGATTGCATGCATAAAAGCTCGCAGAATTTTGTGTAGTTTCAAGATTTTACAACCTCCGATTGGCTACATACAAGCCCTGATAGATAGAGCAGCGCGAGCAACCCTGCTGCCATCCACCACAGCGTGTAGTGGCGGGGATGGGCATGGGAGTTCGCGGGGGCGCGATCGGCGCGGCGCTTGCGCTTGGCATCGTGTGCCTTGGCGCGGCGGCGTCCGCAGCCGAACAAGCGCCGCCTTCCGACTGGCTGACGCGCCGCCTGTTCTTCTTCGCCGGCGTCGATATCGCGCGCGACACGATCTTCGGCTGGTCGGGGATCGTGGTCGCGCCGCTCAAACGCCTCGACGAAGACGGGACGCGGATTCGAATCTTCGGCGGCCATGGCCGCTATCGCTACGACACCGGCGCGGTGCCGGGCGGCGTCAACACGGGCCAAATCACGTCCGGCGAACTGCTCATCGGCCGGCGCATCGCCTTCGATGCGGTCACGCTCGTGGCCTATGCCGGTGCGCATCTGGAGCATCACGCGCTGCAAGCGCCAGACCCGTCGAACCCGGTCGCCGGCACCAGCGCCGGACTGAAGGCGCTTGCTCGAAATCCATTGGCGCGCGTTGCAGAACTTCGTCGCCACCGCGTCCTTGAGCGCATCGACCGTCAACCGCTCGTACACGGCGCGCGCATCGCTCGTGCACGAGTTTCAGTCTGCGTTTCAGGCCGGAATCGAAGCGGCGGCTTTCGGTGACGCGCGCTATTCGGAGCTACGGGCCGGCGTTCTGCTGCGAACCAGGCTCGCGCCCGCGGAGCTCACGCTCGCCGCCGGCATGCTGTCGAATTCCGACAAGGGCAGCGGCGTCTATACGACGCTCTCGCTCTATGCGCCGTTCTGATCAGCCGCGGCCCAGGAAGGAAGGCTGCTGATTCGGCAGGATCGTGGCGTCGAACAGATTCACCTCCGGCGGCAGCGTGCACATCAGAAGCGCGATCCGCGCGATGTCCGCCGGATCCATCAGATAATCCTGCGGCGTCTTGCCCGGACCCGGCTTCGCGCCGGGCGTGAACCCGGTGGCGACCACGCCCGGATGGATCACCGAAGCGACCACGCCATAGGCGCGGCCGTCCAGCGTCAGCGAGCGTGTGAGGCCTTCGATCGCGTACTTGCTCGTGGTGTAGGCCGCCGAATGTTGCCGCGGCGCGCGCGACGAAATGCTCGCCATATTGATGATGCGGCCGCCGCCGCGGCTCTTCATGGCGCGAACCGCTTCCCGGCTGCACAGGAACGCGGCGGTGAGATTCACATCGATCAATTCCTGCCAAGTCTTGAGCGTCAGATCCTCGATCGGTGCGCCCTTGGCCACGCCGGCGTTGTTCACCAGGATATCGACGCGGCCGAACGCATCGAGCGCCGTCTTGAACAACGCGATCACCTCGGGCTCCTTGGTGACGTCGGTCGGCGCGGCGAGTGCGATCCCGCCTTTGGCCTTGATCCCGGCCGCTACTTCGTCGAGCGCTTCCTTCCGCCGCGCCGCGAGAACGACTTTGGCGCCCTCCGCCGCGAAGGCCTCGGCGATGGCGCGGCCGAGGCCGCTATTGGCTCCGGTTACGATCGCGACGCGATCCTGCAACTGTTTCATCGTTTTCCCCCTGCCCGAGCCTGCGCCAGCGCTTCGGGCGTATCGATATCGAGAAACGCCGCCTCGTCCTCGACCGGCACCTCGACGACAGCTTCGCTATTGGCGCCGATCAGATGCCGCGCGCCGACATCGCCTTCGAGTTTCGTGAGTTCCTCGAACAGCCGACGCGCCCAGGCTACCGGATTGCCGCGCTTGCCCTCGCGGGTCGGCACCGCGATGAGCGCGCCGCGCGCCGGATCGATCGTCGCGATCAGCTTGTCGACCAGCGCACCGCTCACTTGCGGCATGTCGCCGAGTAGGATCGCAGCCACATCGATATCGGGCGAGAGCGCGGAAATACCGGCCTTGAGCGAGGTGGACAAGCCGCCGACAAAATTCGGATTGTGCGCGAAGGTCACCGGCAAGCCCTTGAGCGCGGCCTTCACTCGCTCGGGCTCATGGCCGGTGACCACGATGACCGGCCGCGCGCGCGAGGCGAGCGCGGCCTCGACCGCGTGGCGGATGATCGGCTTGCCGTCGAGATCGGCCGCGAGCTTGTTCTCGCTCGCCATGCGCGTGCCGCGTCCGGCCGCGAGCACGATGACGGCCGCGCGCGGCGCATGCGCGCTCGGCGGCTCCGCGCGCGGCTGCGGGCGAGTGACGATCTCCATCAGCAACCCGCCGACGCCGAGCCCGGTCACGTCCTCGCGCTTGACCGGCAGGCCCGCGAGCAGCCGCGCCAGCAGCCAGTCGAAGCCGTTTTCCTTGGGGCTGCGGGCGCAGCCCGGCGCGCCGATCACCGGCACCTTGCCCACGGAGCCAAGCAGCAGAAGGTTTCCCGGGTCCACCGGCATGCCGAAATGCTCGATGCGGCCGCCGGCCTGTTCGATCGCAACCGGGATCACGTCGCGCCGGTCGGCGATCGCCGAGGCGCCGAACACGACCACCAGCTCGGCGCCCTTCTCGATCGATTGCTTGATCGCACCCACCAGCGCGCCGGTCTCGTGCGGCACGCGCAGCTCCGAGTGGATCGTCGCGTCGGCGGGCTTCAGGCGCTCGGCGGTTATGCGAACGGTTTTCTCGATCACTTTATCGGCGAGACTCGGCAGCTTGGTCGAGATCACGCCGACCTTGTGCAGCTTGTAGCTCTGCGACCGAAACAAGCCGCCGCGCCGCCGCGAGCGCCGCCTTGTGCACGTCGCCTGAAACCGCGAAGGGAATGATTTTCACCGTCGCGATCATCTCGCCGGCGCGCACGGGCTTGTATTCCGGAAGCGTGGCGAACGTGACCGACTTGTCGATGCGGTTGAGCCGGTCGACGCCGGCGCGATCGACCAGCAGCACGCCGGAAGATTTCGCATGGAGATTGGCGCGCCCGGTGAAGGCGTCTTCGATGCTGACCCCCTCGCCCGCGACCGCCTTGGCGAGCGAAGCCGCGGCTTCGTTCTCCGGCACGTCGCCGGGCTCCAGCCGCGCCACTACGATCTCCTTGATCCCGGCGTGCTCCAACGCCGCGATCTCAGCATCGCCGATAACGGTGCCTTTTTTCACCACGCGCTCATTCGCGCGCACCGAGTGCGCGGCGGTGGCGCCCTTGGCCTCGCGCGGCGGAACCGGGCCGAATTTCATGGCCGCGCCTCGGCGCCGCGGCGAAGCCTGAGCGTGATTTCGGCCAGGATCGCGACCGCGATCTCCGGCGGGCTCGCCGCGCCGATGGAGAGTCCGATCGGCGCGTGGATGCGTGCGAGTAGATCGTCCGTAATGCCGAGCGCGCGCAACCGCTCCAGCCGCTTGGCGTGCGTTTTTCTTGAGCCGAGCGCGCCGATATAGAAGCAGCCGGCCTTGAGCGCAGCCTGCAGTGCCGGCTCATCGATCTTCGGATCGTGCGTGAGCGCGACGAAAGCGGTGGCGGGATCGAGATGCAGCTTGGGCAATGCCAGGTCTGGCCATTCGGCGAGCACTTGCACACCGGAAAAGCGCTCGGGCGTGGCAAACGCCGTGCGCGGATCGATGATCGTCACGTCATAGCCCAGCAACCGCGCCATCGGCGCCAGCGCCTGACTGATATGCACCGCGCCGGTGATCACGAGCCGCGGCGGCGGCAATTGCACGGTAAGAAAGTATTTCGTGCCGCCCGCCTCGACCGTGCCGCTCTTGCCGCTCAAGAGTCGCTCGGCCAGCACCTGGTGCAACGGATCGGAAGCCACGTCGGCGGCCTTGACCAGCCGCTGCGCCGCAGTCGTCACATCCGTCACAAGGATCGCCGCGCGCCGCGCGGCGCGTTCGGCATTGAGGGCGGCGAGAAGATCGAGACGCATGGAACGCCGTCAGACGAAGGTCAGTCGACCTTCTCCACATAAACGCGGATGTTGCCGCCGCACGAGAGGCCGACTTTCCAGGCGGTCTCGTCGGCGACGCCGAATTCGAGGAGCTTGGGCTTGCCGCTTGCGATCACTTCGTTGGCGGCCGCGACCACGGCGCCTTCGACACAGCCGCCGGAAACCGAGCCCAGGAAATTTTCCCGGTCATCGATGACCAGATGACTTCCTACTGGCCGCGGCGCCGAGCCCCAGGTCTCGACCACGGTGGCGAGCGCCACCTTGCGGCCTTCCTTGCGCCAACGCTCGGCGGCGGCAAGCACGTCCTGTTCGGTCGCTTGATCCATCCTGGTCTCCTTCAGGCGGCCCGGCTGAGCCAGCGCTTGGGATCGATGTGGGCGCTCGGCCGGTCGTGCGCAAGCGCCTCGGCGAGCGCCCCGAGGCTCGCTAGATTGTGCACCGGTCGCACCTCGTCGACATGCGGCAGCATCGCGAGAACACCCTTGGCGCGCGCCTCGAACGCGTCATAGCGCAGGAGCGGGTTGAGCCAGATCAGCCGGCGGCACGAGCGGTGCAGCCGGTCGAGCTCGAAGCCGAGCCGCTCGGTGGCGTCGCGCTCCAACCCATCGGTGATCAGCAACACGATCGCGCCTTGCGAGAGCACCCGGCGCGACCAGTGCTTGTTGAAATCGTGCAGGGCGATCCCGATCCGCGTGCCGCCTGACCAATCCTGCGCTGTGCCGGCGCAGGAGGCGAGCGCCTCGTCCGCGTCGCGGGTCTTCAGCGCGCGCGTCACGTTGGTGAGCCGCGTGCCGAACAGGAAGGTCGAGACGTTGCCGCGCGCTTCGGTCAGCGCATGAAGAAAATGCAGGCCCACGCGCGAATACTCGCTCATGGAGCCCGAAATATCGAGCAGCGCCACGATCGGCGGCTTCCTGTGCCCTGGCGCGCGGCGCTTGAGGTCGATGATCGCACCGCCGGTGCGCAGGCTCGCGCGCAACGTGCGGCGCATATCGATCCGGTGCCCGCGCGGGTTCGCCACCAGTCGGCGGCGCCGCTTCTCGTCGTCGGCGAACACGATGGTTTCGATCGCGCGACGCGCGGCGGCGATCTCGTCGGCGCTCATTTGCGCGAAGTCTTTCTTCTGCAGCACTTCGAGATCCGACATGGTGCCGCTCATGTCGATCTGCACTTCTTGCTTTCGAATTTCGCGCGGCTCGCGCGCCGAAGGCGTCATCGCCTCCTCGACACGGCGTTGCGCGGCGCGCTGCTTGGCCGCCTCGGGCGCCACCGGCAGCATCGCGTCCATGACGTGCTCGAAGCCGTGGCGGCGGCGCCAAAAGAGACGGAACGCCTCATTGAAGATCGGATCGTGCTCGTGGCGCTTTACCAAGACGGCATGCAGCGCCCAGTAAAAATCCGTGCGCCGCTCGATGCCCGCGGCCTCGACCGCCTTCACCGCATCGACCACCGCACCGGGCCCGACCGGCATGCCGGCCCGGCGCAGCACGCGCGCGAACTCGGCGACGTGCTCCGGGAAATGCCCGCGCTCCGGCTCGCGCGGCGCGCGCGCGCTCATTCCGCCGCCTTCAGCGCCGCCCGCGAGTCTCTCGAGCATCTGCTCGAGCTTGGGCTGGTCGAAGCGCACGACGTCGTCTTGGTATTTGAGCACGACGCCGAGCGTGTCGGAGATCAGCGCGGGCTCGATCGCCTTGGCGTCGAGCGCCACCAGCGCCGAGGCCCAATCCAGCGTCTCCGCCGTGCCCGGCGCCTTGAACAGATCTTCTTTTCGGAGCTGCTGCACGAAGCCGACGATGTCGCGCGAAAGCTTCTCCGCCGACTCTGGAACCTTGGCGCGCACGATGGCGAGTTCGCGCTCGAAGCTCGGATAATCGATCCAGTGATAGAGGCAGCGGCGTTTCAGTGCGTCATGCACCTCGCGCGTGCGGTTGGAGGTCACGATCACGATCGGCGGCACCAAAGCCTTCACCGTGCCGAGTTCGGGGATCGTCACCTGGAAATCGGCCAGCACTTCCAGCAGGAACGCCTCGAACGCCTCGTCGGCGCGGTCGAGCTCGTCCACAAGCAGCACCGGCGCGCCTGCCGGATCGGGCGACAGCGCCTCAAGCAACGGCCGCCGCACCAGGAAGCGCTCGGAGAAAATATCCGACGTCAGCCGCTCGCGGTCGATGCCTTCGGACTCGGCGATACGGATCGCGATCATCTGCGCCGCGTAGTTCCACTCGTAGAGCGCCGATGCGATATCGAGCCCTTCGTAGCATTGCAGCCGCAGCAGCCGCCGCCCCAGCGTGCCTGAGAGCACCTTGGCGACCTCGGTCTTGCCGACGCCCGCCTCGCCTTCGAGGAACAGCGGCCGGCCCATCTTGAGCGCGAGGTAGACGACGGTCGCCAGCGACCGGTCGGCCACATAGCCGCCGCGCGACAACAGCTTCAGCGTCTCGTCGATCGAGGTTGGAACGGCGGTTTGATTACGGTCGGTCTTCACGAATTACTCCCGGAAAAGCGCGCTTTTCTAGCATGCCGGAGCGTGGAATGCGTATCGGGAAAAGCAAGCGCCCCCGGATGCGATCCGGAGGCGCTTGGTAAGGTGATTGCGGAATGGCTTAGGCCGACGCCACCGCTCGTTTCGCCATCACGCCGATCAGGTGTGCGCGATATTCCGCGCTAGCGTGGATATCGGTGTTCAGGCCGCGCGGCTTGACCGCAATGCCGTCGAGCGATTTGGCCGAGAAGTTCTTGGCGAGCGCCTTTTCCATCTCGGCGACGCGGAACACGCCGCTTTCGCCGGCCCCGGTGACCGCCACGCGCGTACCGGCCGGGCCGGTGCTGGCGAACACGCCCACCAGCGCGTAACGCGAGGCCTGGTTCGGAAACTTGGCGTAGCCCGCCTTCTTCGGCAGCGGGAACTGCACTTCGGTGATGATTTCGTCGTCGGCCAGCGCGGTCTCGAACAGGCCCTTGAAATACTTGTCGGCCGGAATCTTCCGCTTGTTGGTGACGATGGTGGCGCCGAGCGCGAGGCACGCTGCCGGGTAATCGGCCGCCGGATCGTTATTGGCGACCGAACCGCCGATGGTGCCGACGTTGCGTACCGCCGGATCGCCGATCGCTTCCGCGAGTTCGGCCAGCGCCGGGATCGCTTTTTTCACTACCTTCGAGTTCGCGACCTCGACGTGGCGGGTCATGGCGCCGATGACGAGCACCTTGCCCTTGAGCGCGATGCCCGAGAGATCCTTCACGCCGCCGAGATCGACCAGCGCGCCGTGCCCGGCGAGCCGCTGCTTGAGCGTGGGAATCAGCGTCTGGCCGCCGGCGAGCAGTTTCGCGTCGTCGGCTTTCTTCAGCAGCGCGGCCGCGTCCTTGACGTTCTTCGCACGATGATAGGCGAACGAATACATGCTTTCCTCCCGCTCACTCGGCCGCTTTGCGCAACTTCGCGCTCTTCTGGATCGCCGCCCACACCGCATTCGGCGTGGCCGGCATCGGCACGTTCTCGTGACCGACCGCGCTGGTGATGGCATTGATCACCGCCACCGGCGCCGCGATCGCGCCCGCCTCGCCGCAGCCCTTCATGCCGAGCGGGTTGGACGGACATTTGGTGAAGACGTAATCGACGTTGAACGACGGCAGATTGTCGGCCCGCGGCATGCAGTAGTCCATGAAGGAGCCGGTCACCAGCTGGCCGTTCTTGTCATAGACGGCGTTTTCGAGGAGCGCCTGGCCGACGCCCTGCGCGATGCCGCCATGCACCTGGCCTTCGACGATCATCGGGTTGATCACCGTGCCGAAGTCGTCGATCGCGGTCCATTTCGCGATCACGGTAACGCCGGTCTCCGGGTCGATCTCTACCTCGCAGATGTGCGTTCCGGCGGGAAAAGTGAAGTTGGTCGGGTCGTAGAACGCGTGCTCCTTCAGCCCAGGCTCGATTTGGGCGGTCGGGAATTTGTGCGCCACGTAAGCCGCGAGCGCGATCTCGCCGAACGCCGCGGACTTGTCGGTGCCGGCCACCTTGAACTTGCCGTCGCTGAATTCGATGTCGCCCTCGGCGGCTTCGAGGATGTGCGAAGCGACCTTCTTGCCCTTGGCGATCACCTTGTCGACCGCCTGCACGATCGCCGACATGCCGACCGCGCCCGAGCGCGAGCCGTAGGTGCCCATGCCGAATTGCACCTTGTCGGTGTCGCCGTGGACGACTGGTGATGTGGTCCATCGGAATGCCGAGCTTGGCCGACACCAGCTGCGCGAACGTGGTCTCGTGGCCCTGGCCGTGGCTGTGGCTGCCGGTGAGCACTTCCACCATGCCGGTGGGCGTCACCGCGATCTCCGCCGACTCCCAGAGCCCGACGCCGCAGCCGAGCGAGCCGGCGACCGCCGACGGCGCCACGCCGCAGGCCTCGATATAAGAGGAGAAGCCGATGCCGCGCAGCTTGCCGTTGCGCTCCGACTCCGCTTTGCGCTTGCCGAAGTTCTTGTAGTCGTGGAGCTGCAGCGCCTTGTCGAGCGCGCCCGGATAATCGCCCGCGTCATAGAGCGAGGCGACCGGCGTCTGGTACGGGAAGCTCTTGATGAAATTCTTCCGCCTGAACTCGGCCGGGTCGATGCCGAGCTCGCGCGCCGCAACCTCAACGATCCGCTCGATCACGAAGCACGCTTCCGGCCGCCCGGCGCCGCGATAGGCGTCGACCGGCGCGGTGTTGGTGAAAACCCCGTCCACCTCGCAATAGATCGCCGGGATTTCGTACTGGCCCGAAAGCAACGGCGCGTACAGGAAGGTCGGCACCGCCGAGGAGAACGTCGACATATAGGAGCCGATATTGGCCAGCGTCTTGACCTTGAGCGCGGTGATCTTGCCCTTCTCGTCGACTGCGAGCTCCGCGTGCGTGATGTGGTCGCGGCCGTGCGCGTCGGACTGGAAGGATTCGTTGCGTTCCGCGGTCCAGCGCACCGGCCGGCCCACCTTCTTCGAGGCCCAGATGCAGACGGTCTCTTCCGGATAGATGAAGATCTTGGAGCCGAAGCCGCCGCCCACGTCGGGCGCGATCACGCGGAACTTGTGCTCCGGCGCGATGCCGATAAAGGCCGAGAGCACCAGGCGGGCCACGTGCGGGTTCTGGCTCGTGGTCCACAGCGTGAAGGATTCGGTGCCCTGATCGTATTCGCCGATCGCCGCGCGCGGCTCGATCGCGTTCGGGATCAGCCGGTTGTTGACGATGTCGATCTTGGTGACGTGCTTGGCGCGCTTCATCGCGGCATCGACCGCGGCCTCGTCGCCGATCACCCATTCATAGATCGTGTTGCGCGGCGCGTTTTCGTGAATTTGCGGAGCACCCGCGTCGCGCGCCTTGGCGAGATCGGCGACCGCCGGCAGCACGCCGTAATCGACCTTGATTGCGTTGGCCGCGTCCTTGGCCTGGTCGAGCGTCTCGGCGATCACAACGGCGATCGAGTCGCCGACATAGCGCACCTTGCCCTGCGCCAGCGCCGGGTGACGGCCGCCCTTCATGGGCGAGCCGTCCTTCGACAGCACCATCCAGCCGCAGATCAGATCGCCGATCTTGTCGTTGGCGATGTCCGCGCCGGTGAGGATGGCGAGCACGCCGGGCATTTTCGACGCCTTCTTGGAATCGATGCCCTTGATGGTGGCGTGCGCGTGCGGCGAGCGCAGGAAACAGGCGTGAGTCTGATACGGCCGGCGGATGTCGTCGGTATATTGGCCCCGGCCCGTGATGAAGCGCTTGTCTTCCGTGCGGCGCTCGGAGGCGCCGATACTGGATGCGCTCATGGTGTCCTCCCGGTTTCCGTTGGCGGCTTCAGCGCATTGCCTTTGCGCCGGCGGCGATCGCCTTCACGATATTGTGGTAGCCGGTGCAGCGGCACAGATTGCCTTCCAGCTCCTCGCGGATCGTGTGCTCGTCGAGATTGTTGCCCTTGCGGTTCACGATATCGAGCGCGCTCATGATCATGCCCGGCGTGCAGAACCCGCACTGCAATCCGTGATGCTCGCGGAAAGCTTCCTGCATCGGGTGCAGCTTGCCGTTCGAGGCCACGCCCTCGATGGTGACGACCTTGGCGCCGTCGGCCTGAACGGCCAGCATGGTGCAGGACTTCACCGCGCGGCCGTTCACGTGCACGACGCACGCGCCGCACTGGCTGGTATCGCAACCCACGTGGGTTCCGGTGAGATGCAGATGCTCGCGCAGGAGCTGCACGAGCAGGGTACGCGCATCAACGTCGGCGGACGCATGCCGCCCGTTGACCGTCAAGGTCACGGTAGTCATTGGAACTCCTCCCGAAAGCCTTGCAGCGCCGCTTGCCCAGGCGCTGTAAGACCGCGCCCTGTTTAGATTGGTTTTAGTTTCGCGCCGATCCGCTATCGCGGTCAAGGTAGATGAACGCAGAACCTTGGCCGCCGAACCGCCGGATCAGTCTTATTTCTTCCCCCCCTTGACGCCCACGCCCGGCGTAAGGGCTTCGGCAAAATTGGCGAAAAATTGGTCGGCCATCTTCTTAGCCGTGCCGGCCAGCAGCCGCTGGCCCAATTGGGCGAGCTTGCCGCCCACATTGGCCTCGGCCTTGTAGACCAGAAGCGTGCCCCCCTCGGCGTCGGAGAGGTTCACGCTGGCGCCGCCCTTGGCGAAGCCCGCCACCCCGCCCTCGCCTTCCCCCATGATGCGGTAGCTGTTCGGCGGATTGAGATCCTCGAGCCGCACATTGCCCTTGAAGCGCGCCTTGACCGGCCCAATCTTGGTGACCACGACCGCCGAGAATTCGGTGTCCGATTTCTTCTCCAGCGTCTGACAGCCGGGAATGCAGCGCTTCAGCATTTCCTGATCGTTCAACGCGTCCCACACGGTCTTGCGCGGGACCGGCAACACGTATTCGCCGGACATTTCCAGGGCCATGAATACCTCCGTAGCCCCGCGACCTTACCCATCCGCGCGCCGCTGCCTAGTGCCAGCCCGGCCGCATGCAGGCCGAGCCCATGGAATTCAATCGCGCGATGGCGCAATGATGATGGCGCGCCCAAGATATGGTTGAAGATACGGTCGAATTCTCGCGAGGGAAGCATGCCCGCACCGAAGCCTCCGGCCTTTGAAACGCTCAGCCTGCACGCCGGCCAGCATCCCGATCCGGTGACCGGCGCACGCGCCGTTCCGATCTACCAAACGACTTCCTTTGTCTTTCAGGATGCGGACCACGCGGCGGCCCTGTTCAATCTGGAGCGCGCCGGCCACATCTACACCCGCATTTCCAACCCGACGACGGCCGTTCTGGAAGAACGGCTTGCGGCACTCGAGGGCGGCGTGGGCGCCGTTTGCACCGCCAGCGGCATGGCCGCGATGCACCTGGCCATCGCCACGCTGTTGAGCGCGGGCGACCATATCGTCGCGTCCGCTTCACTGTATGGCGGCACGATCAATCTGCTGACGCACACTTTGCCGCGCTTCGGCATCACGACGACTTTCGTCAAGCCGCGCGACCTCGAAGGCATGCGCGCTGCGATCCGCCCCAATACCCGGCTCGTCATCGGTGAGACCATCGGCAATCCGGGCCTCGAGGTGCTCGATATCCCGAAGGTTTCGGAAATCGCTCACGCCGCCGGCATTCCGCTCCTGATCGACAACACGTTCGCAACCCCCTATCTCAGCCGGCCGATCGAACTCGGCGCCGACCTCGTGATGCACTCCATCACCAAATGGATCGGCGGCCACGGCATCGCGATCGGCGGCGTCATCGTCGATGGCGGCCGTTTCGACTTTCAGACCTCGGGCAAGTTTCCCACCATCACCGAACCCTATGCCGGCTATCACGGCATCGTCTTCGGCGAGGAATTCGGCCCGTCGGCCTTCATCATGCGGGCGCGCACCGAGGGCTTGCGCGATTTCGGCGCCTGCCTGTCGCCGACCAATGCCTTCTACTTGCTGCAAGGCGTCGAGACTTTGGCCGTGCGCATGCAACGCCACATGGAAAACACCGCGGCGGTGCTCGATTTTCTGACCAAGAACAAGGCGGTGGAATGGGTCGTCCACCCGAGCCTCGAATCCCACACGGATTTCAAGCTCGCCAAGCGGCTGCTGCCGAAGGGGGCCGGCGCCATTGTCAGTTGCGGCATCAAGGGCGGCCGCGCGGCCGGACGAAAATTCATCGAGGCTTTGCGCCTCGCCAGCCACCTCGCCAATGTCGGCGACGCCAAGACCCTGGTCATTCATCCGGCGAGCACGACGCACCAGCAGATGGATGCGGCGCAATTGAAGGCCGCCGGATTGGGCGAGGAGCTGGTGCGTCTGGCGGTCGGCATCGAGGCGGCGGACGACATCATCGACGATCTCGCCCAGGCGCTGCGCGCCTCGCAGAAGGCGTGAGCGATGTATCTCGTCGTCAAAGGCATCAGAACCTACGCGGCGACCGGCGGACGCGACTTCGATCCCGCGCTGCCGCTTATCGTCTTCCTGCACGGCGCCGGGCTCGACCACACGGTCTGGGCGCTCTTGGCGCGCTGGTTCGCGCATCGCGGCTCCAGCGTGCTGGCGCCGGATATGCCCGGGCATGGCCGCTCGGACGGTGAACCGCTCGGCTCCATCGCCGCCATGGCCGATTGGACTGCAGCGCTGATCGAAGCCGCCGGCGCGAGCAAGGCCACGATCATCGGCCACTCCATGGGATCTCTGGTCGCGCTCGAAACCGCCGCGCGCCATCCGCAGAAAGTCCGCGCCATCGGCTTGATCGCCACCGCGGCCGCCATGCCGGTGTCGCGCGATCTCCTTGCGGCTGCCGAGGCGAACGATCACGCCGCGGTCGATATGATCTCGATCTGGGGCGAGGGCCATCGCGCGAGCATGGGCGGCTCGCTTGCGCCCGGCATGTGGATGTTGGGCGGGAGCGCGCGCTTGCTCGAGCGCGAACGCCCGGGCGTTCTCTTCAAGGACTTGGCCGCCTGTGACAATTATCGCGATGCGCTCAGAGCTGCCGCACAGGTCAGGGTGCCGGCGACGTTCATTCTGGGCGAGCGCGATCTCATGACCCCGGCCAAGGGCGGCACGGAGCTCGCCGCCGCCCTGCCCAATGCGCGCGTTGTCGTGCTCAAGGGTGCCGGCCACATGCTGATGAGCGAACGGCCGGACGAGGTGCTGCAGGCCGTTCGCGATATTCCCAGGGCATGATCCGCGCTGCCCGAGGGCTTTCAGACGCGGATGCCGCAGCGTAAAGTCCCGAAAATTCGCGCCCACAGCCGCCGAGGCCGATAAGGAAACACCCATGCCCACGATCGACGCCGACGGCACGCCGATCAACGTGGAAGTCGAAGGCCCCGCCGACGCCCCGCCCGTCATCTTTTCGAATTCGCTCGGCACCGACCTGCACATGTGGGACCAGCAGGCCGCCGCGCTCAAGGATCGCTTCCGCGTCATCCGCTACGACACCCGCGGCCATGGCGGCTCCGGCGCGCCGGCCGGCCCCTATTCGATGGAGCGGCTCGGCCGCGACGCGCTGAAGGTGCTGAGCCAGCTCGGCGTTCTGCGCGCGCACTGGTGCGGGCTCTCCATGGGCGGCATGACCGGCATGTGGCTGGCGCGCCACGCGCCCGAATACATCGACCGCCTCGTGCTCGCCAACACCGCGGCCAAGAGCGCGAACGCCCGACATGTGGAACACGCGCATCCGCGCCGTGAACGCCAAGGGCATGGAGGCGATCGCCGACAGCGTGCTCGGCATCTGGTTCACCAAGAGCTTCCACGAGCGCGCCAAGGAGACCATCGCGCGCTTCCGCGCGACCATGGTGGCGATCGAGCCGCACGGTTATGCCGGCTGTTGCGCCGCGATCCGCGACATGGACCAGCGCTGGGGCATCGGCGACATCAAGGCGCCGACCCTGGTGATCGCCGGCAAGCAGGACAACGCCACGCCCGTTTCGGCCGCCGAGCTGATCGTCTCGCGCATCAAGGGCGCCAAGCTCAAGGTTCTCGACGCCGCGCACATTTCCAACGTCGAGCTGCCTCCGGCGTTCACCGATGCGGTCGAGAAGTTCCTGCTGAAGAAGAGCTGATCCCGCTCAGCCCCGCCGGCCGGCGCGGAATTCCTGCGGGGTCTTGCCGGTCTGTTTCTTGAAGAAGCGGCCGAAATGCGAGGGGTCGGCGAACGCCAGGTCATAGGCGATCTCGCCGATCGCCAGATTCGTGAACACCAGTTGCCGCTTGGCCTCGGTCAGTACCCGCTGGCGCAACAGATGGCCCGCGGTAACTCCGGTCGCGCGCTTCACGTGATCGTTGAGCCGGTCCGAGGTCATGGCCAGCGCGTCGGCATAGAAACCGATCTGCCGCTCGGCCCGGAAATGCGTCTCGATCAGCCGCCGCAGCTCCTCGACCACCGGATCGGCCGGAGCCAACGTCACGCTGCCGGAGCGCGCACGGCTCGCGGCGAGCCGCACCACCTCGACGCCGATCAGCGTGAGATAGGCCCGCGCCGCCATCTCGAATCCCTCGCGCGCCAGGAAAAGCTCTTCGAGCAATTCGCGGCACAGCTTGCCGAGTTTGGCGACCTCCTCCGCCCGCGCGAACGACAACAGCGGATGCTCGGCCAGCGAATGCAGCCGCGCCAGCGCCACCGGCTCGCTCTGGCCGAGCACGCTCGCCACGTCCTCCGTGAAGCTGACGACGTAGCCCTCGGTGACCTCGGCGCGGAAGCGAAACCCGTGCGCCACCGTGGGCGCCAGCAGGATCAAAGCCGGCGCGCGGAACGGCAGCGCATCGGCTTCGAGGTCGAGCGTGCCGCCGCCCTGCTCCACCACCAGAATCTGAAACAGATTGCGGTGCCGGTGCGGACTGATGGTCCAGGCGTGGATCGACGAGCGCGAAGAAATTGTCTCCACATGGACGAAATTGAACGCCTGATCGTCCGGCGGATCGCCATAGAGATGGAAGAGCGGGAGCGTCTGCACCGACGGCATGGCGCGAGCATAGGCGACCCGGGGCGCCCTGCCAAAGCACTGGGTCACTGACCTGCTCAAATCCACTCGTCATTCCGGAGCCGAGCGAAGCGAGGAGCCGGAATCCATAATCTCCGTCTGTGAATATGGATTCCGGGCTCGCCACCACCCAAGTCGGCTACAGCCGACTTGGGAACTATCAATTGCCGATCTCGGGTAAACCCGAGATCGGTGGCGCCCCGGAATGACGCCGTGCTTGGTCGGACGGGCGCGTTCAGACCTTCTTGTATTCGCGCTCGTGATAAACGAGCGCCGCGCCGGCCGGGCCTTTCCGGATCGCCTCGACCGCGACGAAATAGACGTAATGCGAGGCCACCGGCTTCACCTCGAGCACGCGGCAATCGAACGCCGCCACCGCCGAAAGGAGAACGGGCGAGCCGGTCTTCAGCGTCGTCCATTGGCCGCCGGCGAAACGATCCTCGCCGTAGACCTTGGTCCGGCCGGCGAACAAATCGGCCATCTCGTCCGCACCGGCGGGTAACGTGTTCACGCACAGCACGCGATTGGTGAACAGCGCGGAATTATTGCGGCTGGCGCGGTTGAGACAGATCAGCAGCGTCGCCGGCCTGTCGGACACGGAACTCACCGCCGTCGCGGTGAAGCCGGCCTTGCCGCCCTCGCCCGCGGTGGTCACCACGTGGACGGCGGCGCCCAGCCGGCTCATCGCCTCGCGAAAAATGTGCGGCTCGACGGTCACCACCGGAACCGGCGGCTCGGCGAGAAAGGCGCCGCCGGTCGAATCGTCGGGCCGCTGTTCGTCGCCGATCATGGGCGCTCACTCCGCCGCGCGGATTTTTCCCTTGATCTTTTCCTTGGCCGCCTTCGCCTCGTCCGTATCGATCCAGGTATCGCCGGTCCAGCCGTTCTCGTCGTAGTCGGCCATGCATTGGTCGACCAGCGCCGTCATGGCGTCGAGCGAGCCGTTGCGCTTGGCGCCGGTCAGCGTCTGGATGCGGATGTCCTCGTGGTTGCCGGCGTAATTGCGCTCGTAGAGCTCGTGGCGGCCGCCGAACTCGGTGCCGATGGCGTCCCACAGGAGCTTCATGATCTTGATGCGCTCCTTGTATTCGACGCCGTGCGAGCCGCGCACGAAGCGCTTCGAGATACGGGTCGATCTCCGGATTCTTGAAGTCGCGCGCCGAGGACGGCAGATAGATCAGCGCCGAGGCCACGATCTTCTCCACGATCTCCTTGATGCGCGGATAGGCGTCCGGCGCGAACACGCGATACGAAAGCGCGGCCTGCAGGTTCGGCAGCAATGCGTCGCCGATCCATTGCTGCGGATTGTTCACCATGCAGTCCGAGAGCGACCAGAACAGATTCCGCCACGCGATCACTTCGCCGAGCATGGCCTGGTTGCCGCGGAACTCGTCGCCGCCGGTGGCGTAGAGCGCTTTCGACAAGAGCCCCGCCATGAAATCGAGCTTTACGGCAAAGCGCGTGCAGCCCTGGAAGCAGAAGCCGTTGAGGAACCCCGAGCGCGGATAGAAGCTGAGAATCTTGTCGGTGTCGCGGTGAACCAGCACGTCCTCCCAGGGGATCAGCACGTTGTCGAGCACGAAGATCGCGTCGTTCTCGTCGAAGCGCGACGACAGCGGATAGTCGAACGGCGTGCCGATCTGGGTTGCGATCTGTTCGTACGAGGTGCGGCAGAAAAGTTTCACCCCGGGCGCGTCCATCGGCATGATGAACATGATCGCGAGATCGGGATCGCTGGTCGCGGTCGCCGCGTTCTGACCGAGGAAATTGTAATGCGTGAACGCCGCCGAGGTCGCCACCACCTTGGCGCCCGACACGATCACGCCGGCGTCGGTCTCCTTCTGGATCGTGACATAGACGTCCTTGATCTCGTTGGTCGGCCGCCCGCGATCGACCGGCGGGTTCACGATCGCGTGGTTCATGAACAGGACGTTCTCTTGCGCGCGCTTGTACCAAGCCTTCGCGTTGGGGGCGAACTTGCCGTAATAGTCGGCGTTGGCGCCGAGCGTGTTCATCAGCGACGCCTTGTAGTCCGGCGTGCGGCCCATCCAGCCATAGGTCATGCGCGACCAGGCGGCGATCGCCGCCTGCTGCGCCACCAGCTCCTCGCGCGAGCGCGCGACCCGAAAATATTTATGCGTGTAGCCGCCCGAGCCCGTGTCGGTCGGCGAGGTCAGCACGTCCTTGGTCTTGGGGTCGTGCAGCGCGTCGTAGAGGCGAGCCAGCGTGCGCGCCGAATTGCGGAACGAGGTATGCGTGGTGACGTCCTTGACCCGCTCGCCGTTGATATAGACCTGCCGCCCGTCGCGCAGGCTCTCGAGATATTCCTTGCCCGTGAACGGCCGCTGCTTCCCGGCGATCAGGTCTTCCGGCTTCTTCTGCATGCTTCGCTCCCTGGCGCGGCCGGTTTCCGGTCCGCGCACCGTAAGATTATCCTTGGCGTTTGGCGGCGCGTTTCCAGCTTCTGTTTGGGCGCGGCGTCGAGGTCCCGGAAGGGATGCTAGCGGGATTTGACGGAATATCCCGACTGGCGTCCAGCCGAAGCGCGCAACGGCGCGTGCGCGCCCGATTTGTAGCGGGCCGGGCGCCGCGCTAAACCTTGAGAATCGCCGCCCATCGGCCGGGGGAGAACGCCGGTGGACGGCCGAGGATGGCCGAAGCCGCCGCAGGGGAGCGGGAAAGCGTGGAATATTTCCTTCAGCAGCTGATCAACGCCCTCGCGCTCGGCTCGATCTATGGGCTGATCGCGCTCGGCTACACCATGGTCTACGGCATCATCGGCATGATCAATTTCGCCCATGGCGACATCTTCATGGTGAGCGCCTTCATCGCCTTGATCGCGTTTCTGGCGCTGGTCGCGATCGGCCTCACCGCCGTGCCGCTGGCGCTCTTCCTCGTGCTGCTGATCGCAATGGCGCTCACCGCGCTCTATGGCTGGACCGTGGAGCGCTTCGCCTACCGGCCGCTGCGCGGCTCGTTCCGGCTGGCACCGCTGATCTCGGCGATCGGCATGTCGATCGTGCTGCAGAACTACGTGCAGATCGTTCAGGGCGCGCGCGTCAAGCCGCTGCCGCCGCTGGTGCCCGGCGGCTTCACGCTGATGGGGCACGAGGGCTTCGCGGTGCAGCTCTCCTACGTGCAGATCATGATCGTGGTGACGACCGTGGTGCTCATGGTGATGTTCTCGTGGCTGGTGGCCAGGACGCGGCTAGGCCGCGACATGCGCGCCTGCGAGCAGGACCTGAAGATGGCGTCGCTGGTCGGCGTCGATACCGACCGCACCATCGCTTTTACGTTCGTCATCGGCGCAGCGCTCGCCGCCGTCGCCGGCGTCATGTTCCTGCTCTATTACGGCGTGATCGATTTCTATATCGGCTTCCAGGCTGGGATTAAGGCCTTCACCGCCGCGGTGCTGGGCGGCATCGGCTCGCTGCCCGGCGCCATGCTCGGCGGCTTGCTCATCGGCCTGATCGAGACTTTCTGGTCGGCCTATTTTTCCGTGGAGTACAAGGACGTCGCCGCCTTCTCGGTCCTCGTGCTGGTGCTGATTTTCCTTCCGACCGGCATTCTCGGCCGGCCGGAGGTCGAGAAGGTCTGAGCCCGCGTGGCGGATCGATCGCGCATCGACCTCGCCGCCGCGCTGAAGGACTCAGGCGTCGCAGCGGCTATCGCGCTCGGCCTGTTCGGCCTTTTGGTAGGCCTGCGCACCGAGGCGAGTTCCACCAGTGAGCTCGAACTCCTGCCCCGGCCACTCTTGCTGGCGATAGTGGTCGCGGTCGTATTCGCCGGCCGGTTCCTGATCGTCTTGCTCTACCAGAGCGGCGCGTTCGGTATCGATCTCGGCCGCTTCGTCTCGAGCCAAACCACGACGCGCATCGCCCGCTTGTCGCGCTTCGCCGGCCCGGCTATTGCTGCTCTTCGCGCTCGCGATGCCGTTCCTGTTCAGCGCCGACCGCTACTATCTCGACCTCGGCATCCTCGTGCTCACCTACGTGATGCTCGGCTGGGGGTTGAACATCGTCGTCGGCCTCGCGGGACTGCTCGACCTCGGATACGTGGCGTTCTACGCGGTCGGAGCGTACTCCTACGCGCTGCTGGCGCAGTATTCCGGGCTGTCGTTCTGGGTCTGCCTGCCGGTCGCCGGAATCCTCGCCGCCTTCTGGGGCGTCCTGCTCGGCTTCCCGGTGCTGCGGCTGCGCGGCGATTATCTCGCGATCGTGACGCTCGCGTTCGGCGAGATCATCCGCCTCGTGATCATCAACTGGTCCGGCTTCACCGGCGGGCCGAACGGCATCACCGGCATCCCGCGCCCGAGCTTCTTCGGCATCCCCTTCATCGAAGGCGAAGGCGGCTTCGCCGATACTTTCGGCCTCGAATTCACGCCGCTGCACCGGATCATCTTTCTCTATTACGTGATCCTCGCGCTGGCGCTCCTCACCAACTTCGTCACCCTCCGCCTGCGCCGGCTGCCGATCGGCCGCGCCTGGGAAGCCCTGCGCGAGGACGAGATCGCCTGCCGCTCGCTCGGCATCAACACGACCCACACCAAGCTCACGGCCTTCGCCATCGGCGCCATGTTCGGCGGCTTCGCCGGCGCCTTCTTCGCGACGCGACAGGGCTTCATCAGCCCGGAATCCTTCTCCTTCACGGAGTCGGCGCTGATTCTGGCGATCGTCGTGCTCGGCGGCATGGGCAGCCAGGTCGGCGTCGCCTTCGCCGCGCTCGTGATGATCGGCGGCTTCGAACTGTTCCGCGAATTCGCCCAGGCGCGCATGCTGCTGTTCGGCATGGCCATGGTCGCCATCATGGTCTGGCGCCCGCGCGGTCTGGTCGCGACGCGCGATCCCTCGGTATTTCTCACAGAGAAGAAGACGATCCCCGCCGAGAAAGTCGCGGAGGGCCGCACATGAAGCTCTGGGAGCAAGATCCGATCCTCGACCTGCAGCATCTGACCATGCGTTTCGGCGGGCTGCTCGCGGTCGACGATCTCTCCATGCAGGCGGGCCGACGCGAGATCACCGCGGTCATCGGCCCCAACGGCGCCGGCAAGACCACGGTGTTCAACTGCGTCACCGGATTTTACCGCCCGAGCGAGGGCATGATCCGGCTCCGGCACGCGGCCGGCGCCGAATTCCTGCTGGAGCGGCTGCCCGATTTCCGCATCGCCAAGCTCGGCCGCGTCGCCCGCACGTTCCAGAACGTGCGGCTGTTCGCCGGCATGACGGTGCTCGAGAATCTCCTGGTCTCCCAGCACAACGAACTCATGCGTGCTTCGGGCTACACATTGCTCGGCCTGTTCGGCCTGCCCGCTTATGCCCGCGCCGAACGCGCCGCGATCGAGCGCGCCAAGCACTGGCTCGACCGGGTCGGCCTCGCGTCGCGCGCCGACGATCCGGCCGGCGATCTGCCCTATGGCGGTCAGCGCCGCGTCGAGATCGCGCGCGCCATGTGCATGGAGCCGGAGCTACTGTGCCTCGACGAGCCGGCCGCGGGCCTCAACCCGCGCGAGTCCGAGGAGCTGAACGGCCTGCTTCTCCGCATCCGCGAGGAGACCCGCACCTCGATCCTGCTGATCGAGCACGACATGCACGTGGTGATGGGAATCTCCGACCACATCGTCGTGCTCGAATACGGCCGCAAGATCGCCGACGGCACGCCGGAAGAGGTGCGGAACGACGACCGGGTGATCGCCGCCTATCTCGGCGTCGACGAGGATGCGGTCGAGGACGCCCGCGCCCAGGTGCAACCGTGAAGGTGCGGCCGTGAACGCACTGCTCTCGGTTCGCGGCGTCAAGGCCTTCTATGGCAGCGTCATCGCACTCAAGGGTGTCGATCTCGACGTGCGCGAGGGCGAGATCGTGACGCTGATCGGCGCCAACGGCGCCGGGAAATCCACCCTTGATGATGACGATCTGCGGCACGCCGCGCGCCCGCGAAGGCAGCATCGTGTTCGACGGCCACGACATCACGCAGCTTCCCACTCACGAGATCGTGCGCGCCCGCATCGCCCAGGCGCCCGAAGGCCGGCGCATCTTCCCGCGCATGACCGTGTTCGAGAATTTGCAGATGGGCGCCGCGGTGAACGAGTTCGCCCATTTCGACGAGGACGTCGCGCGCATCTTCCAGCTCTTCCCCATTCTTGAGCAGCGCCGCGATCAGCGCGGCGGCACGCTTTCGGGCGGCGAGCAGCAGATGCTCTCGATCGCGCGCGCATTGATGAGCCGGCCGCGGCTCTTGCTGCTTGACGAGCCGTCGCTCGGGCTCGCGCCGCAACTGGTGCATCAGATTTTTTCCGTCATCCGCGACCTGAACAAGCGCGAGAAACTCACGGTCTTTCTTGTCGAGCAGAACGCCTATCACGCGCTGCGCCTGGCCGACCGCGCCTATGTGATGGTCAACGGCCAGATCACGATTTCGGGCACCGGCCGCGAGTTGCTGGAGCGGCCCGAGGTGCGCGCCGCCTATCTCGGCGCGCGGCACTGACGGGCGCGGCATGGGCACGCTCTACGAAACCGAATCCTGGCTGCAGGTGCTGTTCGTCACCGGCATTCTCGGCGGCGGCGCCGCCTGGCTCACCGGGCGCGCCTGCGCTCATACGTGGCGTCCGCTGCTTCAGGTGATCGCGTATTCGATCCTGCTCGGCGCGGTCGTGCGCTTTTTCCACTTCGCGCTGTTCGAGGCGGATCTGCTCTCGCTCGCTTCGTTTCTCGCCGATACGCTGTTTTTGACGGCAATCGGCTGCCTGTCCTGGCGTGTCACGCGCACGACGCTCATGGTGACCCAATATCGGTGGCTCTATGAGCGATCGAGCCCCGTCACCTGGCGCAAGCGCCTCATCGGCAACGAGTAAATTCTGCGGGATTTGATGTCGCTTTGCGGATGACATCCGCGGAAAACCCGCCAAAATAGCCTTCAAGCGGGCGCCGCTCGGCGGCGGGCTCGCAGATCGTTCAAGTGCCATATCGTTCAAGTGCCAAGGGGAGAAGCTAGATGAAGAAACTACTGACCGTACTTGCGCTCGGCGCGAGCCTCGGCTTTGCCGGGGCCGCTGCGGCCCAGGACATCACCGTCGGCCTCGCCGGTCCATTGACCGGTTCCGAAGCCGCGTTCGGCGCGCAGATGAAGAACGGCGCCGAACTCGCCGTCGCCGATCTCAATGCGGCCGGCGGCGTGCTCGGCCGCAAACTCGTGCTCCAGGTCGGCGACGACGCCTGCGATCCGAAACAGGCCCGCGCCATCGCGGAGAAATTCGCGGCCGCCAAGCTGCCGTTCGTCGCCGGGCACTTCTGCTCCGGCTCGTCGATCCCGGCTTCGGAGGCCTATGCCGAAGGCGGCGTGCTGCAGATCACGCCGGCCTCGACCAACCCGCTGTTCACCGAACGCAAGCTCTGGAACACGTTCCGCGTCTGCGGCCGCGACGACCAGCAGGGCCTGGTCGCCGGCAGCTATCTGGCCAAGCGCTTCAAGGGCAAGAACATCGCCATTCTCAACGACAAGACCACCTACGGCAAAGGCCTGGCCGACGAGACCAAGAAGGCGCTGAACAAGGCGGGCCTGCGCGAGAAGATGTTCGAGTCCTACAACAAGGGCGACAAGGACTTCACCGCGCTGGTCTCCAAGATGAAGGCGGCCAAAATCGACGCCGTCTATCTCGGCGGCTATCACGCCGAAGGCGGCCTGCTGGTCCGCCAGATGCGCGATCAGGGCATGAAAACCACGCTGTTCGGCGGCGACGCGCTCGTCACCAACGAGTTCTGGTCCATCACCGGCCCCGCCGGCGAAGGCACCATGATGACCTTCGGTCCCGATCCGCGGAACAAGCCGCAGGCGGCCGCGGTGGTGAAGAAGTTCAAGGACAAGGGCATCGATCCGGAGGGCTACACGCTCTATACCTACGCCGCGTTCCAGATCTGGGCGCAGGCGGTGGCCAAGGCCGGCACCTTCGATGCGAAGAAAGTCGCCGAGACCATCCGCGCCGGAAAGTGGAACACGGTGCTCGGCCAGATCGGCTACGACAAGAAGGGCGACATCACCGTCCTCGATTACGTCTGGTACATCTGGGGCAAGGACGGCAAGTACGCCGAGGTCCCGGCCGGCTCGAGCTGATCGAGATCGAACGCAGCATCGCGATTTGGAAGCCCGCTTCGGCGGGCTTCCTTTTTTTCAGCCGAAATTCGCGAGCATCGGAAACGTCTCCAGCAGCCAATAGCTCGCCCGCGAGACCCAGCCGGTGAGGAAAGCGATGCCGGTGAGCACCAGCATCGCGCCCATCGCCTTCTCAACCAACCCGAGCCGATGGCGCATGCGCGCGAGCATCGCCACGAACGGCTTCAGTGCGAACGCCGCCAGCACGAACGGAATTCCGAGGCCAAGCGAATAGACCGCCAGCAGCGAGGCGCCGCGCGCGATCGTGGTCTCCGAGGCGGCGAGCGCGAGAATGGCGGCGAGCACCGGGCCGATGCACGGTGTCCAGCCGAAAGCGAACGCGAGCCCCATGACATAAGCGCCCCAGAACCCGACCGGCTTCTCCACTTCGAGCCGCGCGGTGCGCGCCATGAGCGGAATGCGAAACGCGCCGAGGAAATGCAGCCCCATGGCGAGGATCGCGATCCCGGCGACAATCGACAGAATGTTGCTATAGGCCCGAAGCAGCCCGCCGATCACCGAGGCGCCGGCGCCGAGCGCCACGAACACGGTGGAGAAGCCCGCCACGAACAGGAACGCAGTCGCGATCTCGCGCCGCTCGACAAGCCGCACCGGCTCTCGCGCGAGCACGTGCTCGAACGTGGTGCCGGCGAGGTAGCAGAGATAGGGCGGCACCAACGGCAGGACGCAGGGCGACAGGAAGCTGATCAGCCCGGCGAGCAGCGCGGTCAGGTAATTGACTTCGGCCATGGGCCTTGATGCCGCCGCGACCCGGTCGGCGCAAGGGCGGTGTGCGCCGCTCGCCGGGATGTGACCGTTCGTGAGCCCTTGCAATTCACCTGCCGCCTGCGCGAGCCTGCCCAACATGGCCGAAGCCTTGCGCAACCTCATCACCGACGTCGCCGGCATCAAGGTCGGCAATGCCGACGACGCCAGGCTCGCCTCGGGCACCACCGCCATCGTGTTCGACCAGGCGGCGGTGGCCGCCGTCGATGTGCGTGGCGGCGCGCCGGGCACCCGCGACACCGATCTGCTGGAACCGCACCGCACCCTCGAGCGCATCGACGCCATCGTGCTTTCCGGCGGCTCGGTTTTCGGTCTCGACGCGCCGAGCGGCGTGCAGGCCTGGCTGCGCGAACAAGGCCGCGGCTTCGCCATCGCCGACATTCGCGTGCCCATCGTAGTCGGTGCGATCCTGTTTGATCTGGTGAATGGCGGCGACAAGAACTGGGCGCGCTTCCCGCCCTATCGCGATCTCGGCCATGCCGCCGCCGGCGCCGCCGCCACTTCGTTCAAGCTCGGCACCGCGGGCGCCGGCTTCGGCGCCACGACCCTCGACCTCAAGGGCGGGCTCGGCTCGGCTTCCGCGCGCTCGACCGGCGGCCACACGGTCGGCGCGCTCGTCGCGGTCAATGCCTGCGGCAGCACCAACGTCGGCGGCGGGCCGCATTTCTGGGCCGCGCCGTTCGAGGAGAACGATGAATTCGGCGGCCGCGGATTCCCGCTGAAGCTCACGCCCGATGCGCTGAAGCTGCGTGCCAAGGGCGGCCTCGGCGAGAACACCACCATCGCGGTGGTGGCGACCGACGCAACGCTGACCAAAGCGCAAGCGAAGGAGTTCGCCGTGATGGCCCAGGACGGCCTCGCGCGCGCGATCTATCCCGCCCACACGACCTTGGACGGCGACACCGTGTTCGCCGCCGCGACCTGCAAGCGGCCGCTCAAGGACCCGGTAATCGAGCTTTCCGAGCTCGGCGCGCTGGCCGCCAACGTGCTCGCCCGCGCCGTCGCACGCGGTGTATTCGAGGCGACCGCGCTCCGCTTCCCCGGCGCTTTGCCGAGCTGGCGCGACAAGTTCGGCAAGTAACTAGGCGAAGCGTTCCGCGCTGTAGGGCGCCGGATCGCAGAACGGCACCGCGTCCGTCATCATCTCGGCGATGAGCCGCCCGGTCGCGGGACCAAGCGTCAGTCCCCAGTGCGCGTGGCCGAACGCGAGCCACAGGCCCGGCTGGCCCGGTGCGCGCCCGATCGCGGGACGTGAATCGGAAAAGCACGGCCGCGAACCCATCCACGGCGTCTGCTCCACCGGCTCGCCGAGTGGAAACAGCGCCTTGCGCCGCCGGCATCAGGCGGCCGAACTGCACCGGCGTGGGCCTCGCGTCGCGCGCGGCGAACTCGGCGCCGGTGGTGAGCCGGATGCCCTGCTCCATCGGCGCCAGCGCATAGCCGTTGTCCATGTCGCCGACCGGCCGCCTCAGCGCCGCGTTGCCGGCCGGGCGGAAGTGGCGGTGATAGCCGCGCTTGATGCCGAGCGGCAACCGAATGTCGAACTTCTCCAGCACGTCGGGTGCCCAGGGCCCGAGCGCGATTACCGCCGCGTCGGCATCGAACGTGCCGTTTTTCGTATCAACCTGCCACCGCGTGCCCACACGAGAGAGCGTACGTGCGTCGCCCTCGATGAATTCGCCGCCGAGCGCGGCGAAACGCGCGGCATAGGCTTTGGTCACCGCCAGCGGGTTGGTGAGGCTCGCCGCGTTCTGCCAGTGCACTGCGCGGCGAAACACCGCTGAAAGCGACGGTTCGAGCGCGCGGGCTCCATCGGCATCGAGCGTTGTGAACGGCAGGCCGAATTCGCGCGCCAGATCGAGCTCGGGCTTGAGCGCCGCGAAGCTTTCCTCGCGCCGGTAGATTTTGAGCCAGCCTTCCTTGTGCAGATAACGCGTGGCCCCGGACTCGCCGAGCAATGCCTCGTGCTCGGCGAGCGCGCGCGCATAGAGCGGCCGCATCAGGTGCGCGGTCTCGATCAAGCGCTCCGGCCGAGAAGCGGCGCGATACGCGAGCAACCACGGCGCCACGCGCGGCAGGAACAGGAGATGATAGTTCGCCTCCGGCGCGCGCTTGAGCGCAACCCGCAACAGCGCACTGAGCCCGCGCGGGAACGCCGGCGGGAACACGGTGTTGCCTTCGATCACTCCGGCATTGCCGAAGCTGGTCTCCTCGCCCGGCCCGCGCCGGTCGACCAGCGCGACGGCAAGCCCGCGCTTCTGCAGATGCAGCGCGATCGAGACACCGACGATCCCGGCGCCGAGCACCAATGCGTCCTTGTGCGCCACGATCTGCCCTTTCCTCCGGCGACAGCGTCGCCGATAGTGCGCCGCCCTGCGCTACGGAAGCCTTACCGCGGCGTTACGGCGGGTTCATCCGAATCGCGAGGTCAATATGGGCGCGCTAGAGCGGATTTTCGAGGCGCTGGCCTGGCTCGGCCGCCAGGGCACCCGCGCGATCGCGCTCAGCATCCTGGTCGGCCTCGCGCTTCCGCCGCTCGCCGCCCTGTTCAAGCCGCTGGTCGCGCCCTCGATCTTTTACCTCTTGGTGCTCGCCTTCCTGCGGGTCGATCCCGCGGCGCTCAAGAGCGAGTTCGCGCGCCCGCGCACGGTGGTGCTGGCCACGCTCTGGATCATGGTCGCGACGCCGCTCGCGCTCGGCGCCCTCTACGCGCTGATCGGCGGCGGCGAAACCTGGCGGGCGCTTTCGGTCGCGCTCATGTTGCAGGCCGCCGCCCCGCCGATCATGTCCGCGCCCGCGTTCGTCGCCCTGCTCGGGCTCGACGCGGCGCTGGCGCTCGCCACCTTGATCGCCACCATCGCCGTGACGCCGTTGACCGCCCCCTTCTTCGCCGCCCTCTTCGCGGGCGACGCGCTTCCGCTCGATGCAAGCGCGCTGGCGCTGCGGCTCTTCCTTTTTCTTGCCGGCGCTTTCCTGGTTGCTGGTTCGATCCGCTGGCTGCTCGGCCGCGAGCGGGTGCTGGATAGCCGGGAGCATTTAGACGGCCTGAGCGTGATCGGCCTCTTCGTATTCGCCGTGGCCCTGATGGAGAGCGTAACCGCGCGCCTGTTCACGGAGCCGGGCCTGGTGCTCGGTCTGCTTCTACTCAGCTTCGGCCTCACCTTCGGGCTCATGGCCCTCACTACGCTCGTGTTCCGGTCCATTGGATTGGAACGCGCGCTGGCACTGGGCTGGGAAAGCGGCAATCGCAATATGGGGCTGATGCTCGCGGCCGCGGGTAGTGTCTCCGATCTGGTCTGGCTCTATTTCGCGCTGGCGCAATTCCCCATCTATCTCGGCCCGCAACTCCTCTCGCCGCTCGTTCACCGAATTCTACGTCGAAGGTTGCCCCGCGGCTGAGCGCCGTGGTACGGCCACCTCCTGGAGAAGCCATGAGTCGCCCTCTCCTCGTCGCGCCTTCGATCCTCGCCGCCGATTTCGCGCGCCTCGGGGACGAAGTCCGCGCAGCCGACGCAGCCGGCGCCGACTGGATCCACGTCGATGTCATGGACGGGCATTTCGTGCCCAATATCTCCATCGGCCCGGCGATCGTGCAGGCGATCCGGCCCGTCACCAAGAAGCCCCTCGACGTGCACCTGATGATCGCGCCGGCCGATCCTTACTTGGAGGCCTTCGCCAAGGCCGGCGCCGACATCATCACCATCCACCCGGAGGCCGGGCCGCACCTGGAGCGCTCGCTCTCGGTCATCCGGGGCCTGGGCAAGCGCGCCGGCGTCGCGCTCAATCCATCGACACCCGAGAGCGCCATCGAATACGTGCTCGACAAGATCGACCTCGTGCTCGCCATGACGGTGAACCCGGGCTTCGGCGGACAATCCTTCATCCCCAAAGTGGTCGACAAGATTCGCGTCCTGAAGAAAATGATCGGCAACCGCCCGATCGATCTCGAAGTCGACGGCGGCATCACGCCGGAGACCGCGCCGCTCGCCGCCGCGGCCGGGGCCAATGTGCTGGTCGCCGGCTCGGCGATCTTCGGCGCCGGCGGCCGCGACGCCTATGCGTCGCGCATCTCGGCTCTGCGCGCGGCCTCAAGCCGAGCGGCGGCCTGATGATCCCGCGCTACAGCCGACCCGAGGCGGCGGAAATCTGGAAGCCGGAAACCCGCTTCCGCATCTGGTTCGAGATCGAGGCGCACGCCACCGACGCCATGGCCGAGCTCGGCCTGGTGCCGAAGGAAGCCGCCAAGAAAATCTGGGACAAGGGGCGCGACGCAAAATTCGACATCGCGCGCATCGACGCGATCGAGCGCGAGGTCAAGCACGACGTCATCGCGTTCCTCACCCACTTGGCCGAGATCGTCGGCCCCGAAGCGCGCTACGTGCACGCGGGCCTCACGTCCTCCGACGTGCTCGACACTTGCCTCGCGGTCCAACTCTCGCGCAGCGCCGATCTCCTGATCGCCGACGTCGAGCGCCTGATGCAGGCGCTGGAGCGCCGCGCCAGGGAGCACAAGAACACGCTCTCGCGTCGGCCGCTCGCACGGCATCCATGCCGAGCCCACCACCTTCGGGCTCAAGCTCGCGTTCGCCTATGCGGAATTCGCGCGCGCCCGCGAGCGCCTCGTGGCCGCCAAGCGCGAGATCGCGACCTGCAAGATTTCCGGCGCCGTCGGCACCTTCGCCAATATCGACCCGCGCGTCGAAGCGCATGTCGCCAAGAAGCTCGGCCTTGCGGTCGAGCCGGTCTCGACCCAGATCGTGCCGCGCGACCGGCACGCCATGTTCTTCGCCACGCTCGGCGTCGTCGCCGCCTCGGTCGAGCGGCTGGCCACCGAGATCCGCCACCTGCAGCGCACCGAGGTCGGCGAAGTCGAGGAATTCTTCTCCGAGGGCCAGAAGGGCTCCTCCGCCATGCCGCACAAGCGCAATCCGGTGCTCTCCGAAAACCTCACCGGCCTCGCGCGCATGGTGCGCGCCTATGTCCAGCCGGCCCTCGAGGACGTGGCGCTGTGGCACGAGCGCGACATTTCCCATTCCTCGGTCGAGCGCATGATCGGCCCCGACGCGACCGTGACGCTCGATTTCGCGCTCAACCGGCTGGCCGATCTGATCGAAAAGCTCGTGGTTTACCCCGAGGCGATGCAGCGCAATCTCGACCGTCAGGGCGGCCTGGTGCATTCGCAACGCGTCATGCTCGCGCTGATCGAGAAAGGCGCCGCCCGCGAGGACGCTTACCGGCTGGTGCAGCGAAACGCGATGAAGGCGATCGAGGGCCACGGCAACTTCCGCTCGCTTCTCGAGGCCGACGCGGAAGTGACTCGCCTGCTTCAGAAATCCGAGATCGAAGCCTGCTTCGACTTAAAGTATCACTTGAAGCACGTGGAAACCGTCTTCAAGCGCGTCTTCGGGCGCTGAGCAGCCATCCCCTCAATAAAAAGGGGCGGCGGAAACCCCGCCGCCCTTCGCATTTTCGGCCAACGCAGCGTCTAGCGCACCTGATCCTGCTTCTTCTTCTGCGGCTGGGGCTGCGGTTGCGGTTGTGTGCGCTGCGGTGGAGGTGGCGGCGGGGCCAGCCGTTGCACCGGAGCCTGCTGCTGGATCCGCTGCTGCGGCTGCGGCTGTGGCTGCATCGTCCGCGGTTGATCTGGGCCCCGTTGAATCCTCGGCTGGTCAGGTCCTCGCTGAATAAAAGGCTGATCCGGTCCCCGCTGAATTCGCGGCTGCCCGTTTACTGGTCCTCGCTGAATCAGCGGCTGCTCCAGTCCCCGCTGAATTCGCGGCTGGTCGGGTCCGCGCTGGTCGAACTGCTTCTTCCCCCGCCATTCGTTCGGCCCGGTCGGCCTGAGCGGCCGCGGTTGCGGACGGATGGGCACGACATGGAGCCGCCGGCCGTCGCGGTCGCGCCAGCGCGAGCGCGACTCGTAACGGAAATGGTCGCGCGAGTAATAACGGCCGTGCCACAAGGACGGTTGCGCGATCAGTGGCGGGAACAGGTAGATCGGCGGCTGATAGGTGCCGAGATCGAGCACCCCGCGCGGGATGAACCCGTCATAGTCCTCGATACCGATCTCGCAAAAGCGCCGGTCGCAGTTCAGCACTTCGACGATGCTGCCCGGCGGCAACTCGATGATCGGCGCGAAGTCCCAGCCGGGCCCCTCGCGCAGCTCGGCCGGCTCGACCGTCACGGCTTCGAACGCCGCAACGCCGAGCGTGGAGGCCGCGAGCAAGCAACCCGCGGCGAGGATCGACTTCATTTGAGCGTACATCTTCGATTCTCCAGGAGATTACGCCCGGTCTGCAAAACCTTGATCCGGCAGGATTGAGGCGGATCGGGGACCGATTCGCCGGACGATGGCAAGGGAGGAGGCGCCGGGCGCAAAAAAGCAGCCGTCAGCGGCCGGCTTGCAGCTCGTCCACGGCCTTCATCAACAGGCTATCCATGGCGCTTCGGAGCTCCTGGTCGGAGACGCCCTTGCCCCCCTTGGCGTCGAGATCCTTGCGCACCTTGGCGAATACGTCGTCGTCGCCGGGCGCTTCGAAGTCGGAAATCACGACCTCCTTGGCATAGGCCTGCGCATCGGCGCCCGTGAGGCCGAGCTTTTCCGCCACCCAAAGGCCCAAGAGCTTGTTGCGCCGGGCCGTGGCCTTGAAGCGCAGCTCCTCGTCGTGCGCGAATTTCTTCTCGAAGCCTTCCTCGCGCTTGTCGAAGGTGGTCATCGCCGCCTCTCGTTCCGGGTTTCCAGGACGCTCCGCCTGCGGCGAAGCGAGCTTTGAATATAGGTCCGCCGTGTCGCGATCAACAGCGCCAGCGGCCCGTTGCATTGTGCTGGCGGGCCCTATCGGCTAGTGTCGAAAAAATCGGTGTGCAGCGCAATACGAATTGTGCACCGTTGCATACCATTGCGGTAGAAGCCCGCAGCGAAGCGTTCCATCGGGTTCCGGTTCGCCATGGACTTCACCAAGTCACGGTACACTCCCATGAGCCGCCGCCGCCGCATCTACGAAGGCAAGGCCAAGGTCCTCTACGAAGGGCCCGAGCCCGGCACGCTGATCCAGCACTTCAAGGATGACGCCACCGCCTTCAACGCCAAGAAGCACGAAGTGATGGACGGCAAGGGCGTACTCAACAACCGCATCTCCGAATACATCTTCCAGCGTCTGAACGAGATCGGCGTGCCGACCCATTTCGTCCGCCGGCTCAACATGCGCGAGCAGTTGATCCGCGAGGTCGAGATCATCCCGATCGAGGTGGTGGTCAGAAACGTCGCCGCCGGCTCGATGGCCAAGCGGCTGGGCATCGAGGAAGGCACCCAGCTGCCGCGCTCGATCATCGAATTCTATTACAAGAACGACAAGCTCGACGACCCGATGGTGTCGGAAGAGCACATCACCGCCTTCGGTTGGGCAACGACGCAGGAGATCGACGACGTCATTGCGCTCGCGATCCGCGTCAACGATTTCCTCACCGGCCTGTTCCTCGGCATCGGCATTCGCCTGGTCGATTTCAAGATCGAGTGCGGGCGGCTTTGGGAAAACGACATGATGCGCATCGTCGTGGCCGACGAGATCAGCCCCGACACCTGCCGGCTGTGGGACATCAAGACCGCCGAGAAACTCGACAAGGATCGCTTCCGCCGCGACCTTGGCGGGCTGATCGAGGCCTATACGGAAGTCGCCAAGCGCCTCGGCATCATGGCCGAAGGCGAGCCACCGCAGGGCCGCGGGCCGGTGCTGGTGCAGTGAAGGTGGCGTCCGTGCGTGAAGTTTTGGCGGGGGCAGATTGCCCCCGTTGCCGTTTCGGAGTGAAGCAATGAAGGCGCGCGTGACGGTAACGCTCAAGTCCGGCGTGCTCGATCCCCAGGGCAAGGCCATCGAGGGCGCGCTGAAATCGCTCGGCATCGAAGGCGTTTCGAGCGTGCGCCAGGGCAAGGTGTTCGACATCGAGCTGGCGTCGAAGGACAAGAAAGCGGCCGAAGCCGCGCTCAAGAATGCGTGCGAGAAACTGCTGGCCAATACCGTGATCGAGAATTATCGCGTCGAGCTGATCGGCTGAGATGAAATCCGCCGTCCTCGTCTTCCCTGGCTCGAACCGCGAAGGCGACGTCGCGCGCGCGCTCACCCACATCACCGGCTTCGCGCCCGCCATGGTTTGGCACGCCGATACTGCGCTGCCGGCCGGAACCGATCTCGTGGTGCTGCCCGGCGGCTTCTCCTACGGCGATTATCTCCGTTGCGGCGCCATTGCCGCGCGCGCGCCGATCATGAACGCGGTGCAGGCGCATGCCAAAAAAGGCGGCCTCGTGCTCGGCATCTGCAACGGCTTCCAGATCCTCTGCGAGGCTGGACTCCTGCCCGGCGTCTTGATGCGCAACGCGCAGCTCAAATTCATGTGCCACGACGTGTTCCTGCGGGTCGAGCGCTCCGACACCCCCTTCACGCGCCGCTACAACGCCGGCGACGTGATCCGCGTTCCGGCGGCCCACGGCGAAGGCAATTACATCGCCGACAGCGAAACCATTGCTCGCCTCGAAGGCGAAGGCCGCGTCTTGTTCCGCTACACCTCGCCCGAGGGCAAGCTCAATGAGGCCTATAATTTCAACGGCGCCACCAATGCGATTGCCGGAATTCTCTCCGAGAAGCTCAATGTGCTCGGCCTGATGCCGCATCCGGAGAACCACATCGACGCGGCCATCGGCCCCACCGACGGCCGCGGCCTGTTCGAGAGCGTCAAGGCGGCGCTGGCCGCATGAGCCGATGATTCCGAACGAACCTCGCGTCACGCCGCAACTCGTCGCCGAGCACGGGCTCACGCCCGACGAGTACGAGCGCTTCCGCAAGATGATCGGCCGCGAGCCGAGCTACACCGAGCTCGGCATCGTTTCGGCCATGTGGAACGAGCACTGCTCGTACAAGTCCTCGAAAGTGCACCTGCGCACGCTGCCGACCCAGGCGCCCTGGGTGATCCAGGGCCCGGGCGAGAATGCGGGCGTGATCGACATCGGCGGCGGGCTCGCCGTCGTGTTCAAGATGGAGAGTCACAACCATCCCTCTTTCATCGAGCCCTATCAGGGATCGGCAACCGGTGTCGGCGGTATTTTGCGCGACGTCTTCACCATGGGCGCCCGCCCGATCGCGTGCCTGAACTTTCTGCGCTTCGGCTCGCCGACGCACCCGAAGACGCGCGCGCTCGTCTCCGGCGTCGTCGCCGGCATCGGCGGCTATGGAAATTCCTTCGGCGTGCCGACCGTCGGCGGCGGGGTCGGATTCCATCCGCGCTACGACGGCAACAATCTCGTCAACGCCATGGCCGTCGGCATCGCCGACAAGGACAAGATTTTCTACGCCAAGGCCACCGGCGTCGGCCTGCCGGTGGTCTATCTCGGCTCCAAGACCGGCCGCGACGGCATCCACGGCGCCACCATGGCCTCGGCCGAATTCGGCGACGGCGCCGAAGAGAAGGCGGCCGACCGTTCAGGTCGGCGATCCGTTCTCGGAAAAATTGCTGCTCGAAGCGTGCCTTGAAATCATGCGCGAGGGCTGCGTGGTCGCGATCCAGGACATGGGCGCGGCGGGCCTCACCTGCTCCGCCGTCGAGATGGGCGCCAAGGGCGACCTCGGCGTGACGCTCGACCTCGAAGCGGTGCCCACGCGCGAGGAAGGCATGAGCGCCTACGAGATGATGCTCTCCGAGAGCCAGGAGCGCATGCTGATGGTGATCGAGCCCGGCAAGGAAGCGCAAGCCGCGGCGATCTTCAAAAAATGGGGCCTCGATTTCGCCGTCGTCGGCCGCACCACCGACAGCAAGCGCTTCATCGTGCGCTTCAAGGGCGACGTGATGGCCGACCTGCCGATCAAGGAGCTCGGCGACGAAGCGCCGGTCTATGAGCGGCCGTTTGCCGAGCCCAGGAAACGCGAGCGGCTCGATCCTGCATCCGTCCCCTGCCCGGTCACGATCGCCGAAGCCCTGGAGAAGCTGATCGCCTCGCCGGACCTGTGCTCGAAGCGTTGGGTCTGGGAGCAATACGACCACCTGATTCTCGGCAACACCGTGCAGCGGCCGGGCGGCGATGCTGCGGTGGTCAGGATCGGCGACGGGCCCAAGGCGCTTGCGCTCACCACCGATGTCACGCCGCGCTACTGCGAGGCCGATCCGTTCGAGGGCGGCAAGCAAGCAGTGGCCGAAGCCTGGCGGAATCTCACCGCCGTCGGCGCGCGGCCACTCGCGCTCACCGACAACCTGAATTTCGGCAATCCCGAGCGGCCCGAGATCATGGGCCAGTTCGTCTACTGCGTGCGCGGCATCGCCGAAGCCTGCAAGGCGCTCGAGTTCCCCGTCGTGTCGGGCAATGTCTCGCTCTACAACGAGACCAACGGCCGCGCGATCCTGCCGACGCCCACGATCGGCGGCGTCGGGCTGCTCGACGACTTCACCAAAAGCGCGACGCTTGCCTTCAAGGCCGAGGGCGAGGCGATCCTGCTCTTGGGCGAGACCAAGGGCTGGCTCGGCCAGAGCGCGTTCCTGGCGACAATCCTCGGCCGCGAGGAAGGTGCGCCGCCGCCGGTCGATCTCACGGCCGAGAAGACCAACGGCGATCTTGTCCGCACGCTGATCCGCGACGGCATCCTGACCGCGGTCCACGACCTGTCGGACGGTGGGCTTCTGGTCGCGCTCGCCGAGATGGCCGTAGCGTCGCGAATCGGCGCCGCGCTCGAGGCGCCACCTCCGGGTCTACCTGCTCATGCCTTCTGGTTCGGCGAGGATCAGGCGCGCTACGTGGTGACCGTCCCCGCCGCGCGCATGCCCGAAATCGAGGCAATCGCGGCCAAGAAATCGGTCCCGCTCTGGAAGCTGGGCCGCACTGGCGGCGACCGATTGACGCTTCCGGGCGAGCGCCCGATATTGGTCTCGGCCTTGCAAGTACTTCATGAGTCGTGGTTTCCGGCCTATATGTTGGGAAGCAGCGGCTGACAGGAGACGGCCATGGCGATGGATGCCCGGGATATCGAGAAATTGATCAAGTCCGCGATCCCGGACGCAGAAGTAACCATCCGCGACCTCGCCGGCGACGGCGATCATTATGCCGCCACGGTCGTGGCCGAGAGCTTCCGCGGAAAGACGCGTGTGCAGCAGCATCAGTTGGTCTATGCTGCGCTGAAGGGTTCCATGGGCGGCGCGCTGCACGCGCTGGCCCTGCAGACCGCGATCCCGGAAGGGCACTGAGGACACCATGAGCATCGAGCAATTCATCGACAAGGAAGTGAAGTCGAGCGACGTCGTCCTGTTCATGAAAGGCACGCCGCAATTCCCGCAATGCGGCTTCTCCGGGCAGGTCGTGCAGATCCTCGACTTTCTCGGTGTGCCCTATAAGGGCATGAACGTGCTCGACTCCGCCGACCTGCGGAATGGCATCAAGGCCTATTCCAACTGGCCCACGATCCCGCAGCTCTACGTGAAGGGCGAGTTCGTGGGCGGCTGCGACATCATCCGCGAGATGTTCCAGGCCGGCGAGCTGCAGAAATTGCTCAAGGAAAAAGGCCTGGCCGTGCGCGAGACTGCGCAGGCCTGATCGCCGATCTCCGAATTCCCGAATGCAGAAGGCCGCCCGCGGGCGGCCTTCGTTCTTTATTGCCTCGGAGCGCGCCCGGCTATTTCAAGCGCTTGATGATCAGATAGAGCAGCGCCAGCACGATCGCCAGACCCACGAGCGCCTGCGGCTGCATGCCGTTGGCGAACTTGAGCACGTTGTCGGCGACCGACGCGACCCACGGCCCCGAGCCCTGGCCCATGAGCAGATGCACGAGAATGATAGAAAGCACGGCAAGGAAGCCGAGCTCGACGAAGGCCCACAAATACCGTCTGGCTTTGTCCAGGAATTCCATCATGGCCCGCCCCTGAGGTTCGGGTGGGAGCGCCGCCCCCACCCGGCTTGGCCGTCAGTGTTGCCGACGCAACGGGCGAAACCTCGTTGCGGCAGCGTTGCGTGTCTTCAGGCGATTGAGCGCCGTGAGAACAGCCAAAGGATGAAGCCCAGCACGACCAGGCCGATCAGGCCGTTGGCGCCGAGGTCCTTCACCAGTCCGATCAGGTTGGCGGTCACGTTGCCGAAGAACGGAAGCTGCGGGCCGACGAGGAGCGCCGCGACGATGGCCAATGCGATGAGCATGAGGCCTATTTCCGTCAACGCACCGATCCAGCCCTTCAACGTTTGCATCATGTCCATCTCCTAGTTCTCCCCATTCGAGTTGCGCTTTACGCTCTACGACTTTCGGTGGGGGAAGCTACAAGATATCGCCCGATTATCAAGCAACCTACTAATTGTGGGGGACAACCGATGCCCGGCTCCTTCCAGCATAAGGTCGCGCTGACAAACAAGGAAATTCTATCGCAGCGCACAAAATGCTCGGTCGTTGCACAAAGTTCGCCCACTCGAACAAAGCGATTCGTTCCTGCGCACGGACGTGCGCCGGTGTGCGGCATCAAATCCGGGAAAGTCTCAGCGCGAATAGAACTCGACGACCAGGTGCGGTTCCATCTGCACCGGATAGGGCACCTCGGTCGGGGTCGGCACCCGCGTCATCTTCGCGGTCATCTTCTTGTGGTCGACCTCGAGATAGTCGGGCACATCGCGCTCGGCAGACTGGGTGGCCTCCAGCACGATCGCAAGTTCCTTGGCGCGATCCTTCAGCTCGACCACTTCGCCAACCTTGACCTTGAAGCTCGGGATATTGACGCGCTTGCCGTTCACCTTCACGTGGCCGTGGGAGACGAACTGGCGCGCCGAAAATACCGTGGGCACCAGTTTCGCACGATAGATCAGCGCGTCGAGCCGCCGCTCCAAGAGCCCGATCAGGATCGCGCCGGTATCGCCCTTCAGGCGCACGGCTTCCGCGTAGATCTTGCGGAACTGCTTTTCGGAAATATTGGCGTAATAGCCCTTCAGCTTCTGCTTGGCGCGCAGCTGCACGCCGAAGTCCGAGAGCTTGCCCTTGCGGCGCTGGCCGTGCTGACCGGGGCCGTATTCGCGCCGGTTCACGGGGCTCTTCGGGCGGCCCCAGATATTTTCGCCCATGCGGCGATCGAGCTTGTGCTTCGCCTGCAAACGTTTCGACATCGCGTGATCCCTCTCCTGGCGGGTCGCGCGCCCTCCTCTGCCGGAAGGTCCGGCCGACAGGCAAGAGCCTCAAGGAAGCCACTGCCGCGGGTGCGTAAAATGCCAAGCGGACCCGAAGGTCCGCAAGGCTTGGTGGGGATAGCCGCTGGCGCCGGGCCTGTCAAACCGCGGCGGGAAGCGCCTCCGCGGCCACGACGCCGTAGGCCGCAAGCACCTCGGCGAGCGCGGCCGAGGGCGTCCGGCCACTGGTGAAAAGGGCCCGCACGGGCGCGTTGGCCGCCGGTCCCGGGGCACCCAAGAGGCTCGATGCGCGCCGGGCGATAGCGGGCGCCGGGTCGATCCATTCCACAGGCCAGGGCGCGAGCTTCTTCAGGCGATCGAGCAGCAGCGGATAATGGGTACACGCCAACACTACCGTATCGGTGCGGGCGCCGTCATCGACGAAACAGGGCGCGATTTCGGCCGCGATCGCTTCGTCGGCCACCGCCTCCCCGCGCAGCGCCGATTCCGCGAGGCTTGCCAGCCGATCGCTGCCGACCAGCGTGACTTTGCAATCGCCGGCGAACTCGCGGATCAGATCAAAGGTATAGTCGCGCCGCACCGTGCTGGGCGTCGCGAGCACGCTGACCCGCTTCGTCTTCGAGCGCTCGCACGCGGGCTTGATCGCGGGCACCGTGCCCACGAACGGGATCGCGAAGCGCGCGCGCAGGACCGGAAGCGCCAGGGTCGAAGCGGTATTGCAAGCGATGACCACGAGATCGGGCTTAACCTCCGCGATCAGCCGCTCCATCACCTTGCCCACGCGATCGACCAGCTCGCCATCGCCGAGCCGGCCATAGGGGAAAGCTGCGTCATCGGAGGCATAGACGAGTACGAGATCCGGCCGTGCGCGAGCGAGTTCGCGCAGCACCGTGAGCCCGCCGAGGCCGGAATCGAAGACCAGCGCCTTGAGCGCTTGCACGCCGCCTGCTTCGGACTGCACCATGAAACCCGCCGAGCCCCCACGCGGGGCTTTCTCCTCGCCTCGCGGCAGGAGTGTGGCGGCAAATCGTGAACGGGAAGTGAGCGCGACCCCGGCCGGAGTGACGGCCTATTTCAGCGTGACGACGTAGGTCATGCTGCCGCTGACGAGAAAGCCCTCGACCGGTTGGCCCGCCTGGCGATTGATGTTCACGTTCACCGCCTCAAGCCGGCAGTCCCGCGCGAACGCACTTTGCAAGACGCTGCATTCCTTGACCGCCATGTCGTAGACGATGCGGCGAGCCTGCTCGCGCACCTTGCTCGTTTCCTCGCTGGCCTCGTTGATCGAGCCGGGAACGAAGAAGTTGATGCTGAGCTGCACCCGCACCGGCCGCTCGGGTGTGTTGCTGAAGCGGTCCTGCGCGAGCGGCTGCGCGATGGCGACGCTCGCAACGAGTGCGGCGGCGATGACGAACGAAGCGGCGATGCGCGTCATGAGTGATCTCCCTAGGCTACACCGGCCATAGCAAGGAGACGTTTTCACGGCGTTAGCGAGACATGCGCAAAATCGCCGTCATAATTCATCCTTTGGTGTCCGGATGTCCCAGTACAAGCTCGGCCGCCAGCCGATCGAGCACGCCGGCATCGTCGGCTTCGATCTCCCGATCCGTCACGTCGATCACCCGATAGCCGCGCGCGGCGAACCAGTTCCGCTTTATCGCCCGGCTTTTCGCGCCGCTTTCGGAATCGTGCGCCGGCACGATTTCGATCAATGTGCGCAGCGGAAACGAGACGAAATCCGCGATGTGCGGGCCGACCGGGACCTGGCGCTTGAAGCGGCCGGCGAAACGGCGGTCCTTGACCAGCGCTTCCCACAGCGCCCGTTCCGCATCGGTCGGGTTGCGCCGCAAGAGCCGCGCCAGCCCGCGCACCGGCGCGTGCTCCGAGGACGACGCGCGCGTCGCCATGCCCGGCGAGCAGCTCGCGCAGCAGCTCCGCCTCGGCGCCATCGAGAATGCCGCCCTTGGCCGGTCCCTTGCGCCCTTGGGCGAGCGCCATGATCACCCCGTGCAGCGTCTGGACGTCCTGCTGCGTCGGCTGCATGCGGTGGATGACATTGCGCAAGTTCACCACCATGGTCTCGCGCTTCTCCGGCGGCCGGAAGAATTCGACCCGCTCCAGCTCCCGCTCGAGTCCTTCGAAAAACGCGAACAGTTGCTCGCGCGGCGCCGAGACCGATCGCTGGCGCATCTCGAACGGCAGCTTCCCGCCGGTTGCCAGCGTGAACCATTCATAGGCGATCACCAGCACCGCCTGGGCGAGATTGAGCGAGGCGAACGCCGGGTTCACCGGCAGTGTCACGATCTTGTCGGCGAGCGCGACTTCCTCGTTCTCGAGGCCATTGCGCTCGCGCCCGAACACCACGGCAACCGTCTCGCCGGCCGCAATTCTGGGCGCCATCTCCTGCGCCGCCTCACCGGCGCCGATCACCGGCTTGGCCTGGTGGTGATCGCGCGCGGTCGTGGCCAGCACATAGGTGCAGTCCGCGATCGCGGCCTCCAGCGTATCGAACAGCATTGCCTCGTCGATCACGCGGTCGGCGCCGGAGGCGGAGCGGCGCGCTTGTGCGCTCGGCCAGCCGTCGCGCGGCTTGACGAGCCGCAGCCGCGTCAGCCCGAAATTGGCCATGGCGCGGGCGGCCGCGCCGATGTTCTCGCCGAGCTGCGGCTCGACCAGCACGATCACCGGACCGCCTTCGATCCATTCCCTGGTCCGGTCGGTTCCCGCGCCTGGCACATCCGCCTCTGCTACTTTTGGATGCCGAACAAGGTCGGCTTTCTCCCTCCGGCCAGCAATGCTATAGCGGCGCCGGCCGCGGCGAGAAACCGATGGTTCGGGCCTCGCCCGCGGTCCCGCCGCCGATTTCGTACCCTTTCCAAGCCTTTTCCGGGAAACCCATGCCCAAGATCAAGGTCAAGAATCCCGTCGTCGAGATGGACGGCGACGAGATGACGCGCATCATCTGGCAACTCATCAAGCAGAAGCTGATCCACCCCTATCTCGATATCGAGTTGCTCTATTACGACCTCGGCATCGAGTATCGCGACAAGACCGACGATCAGGTCACGATCGACGCGGCCGAGATGACCAAGAAGGTCGGCGTCGCCGTCAAGTGCGCGACGATCACGCCCGACGAGGCGCGCGTCAAAGAATTCAACTTGAAGAAAATGTATCGCTCGCCCAACGGCACGATCCGCAACATCCTGGGCGGCGTCATCTTCCGCGAGCCGATCATCTGCAGGAACGTGCCGCGCCTGGTGCCCGGCTGGACCAAGCCGATCATCATCGGCCGCCACGCCTATGGCGACCAGTATCGCGCCACCGACTTCCGATTCCCCGGCAAGGGCAGGATCACGATCAAGTTCGTAGGCGACGACGGCAAGACCATCGAACACGAAGTGTTCCAGGCGCCGGCCGCGGGCGTGGCGATGGCGATGTACAATCTCGACAACTCGATCCGCGATTTCGCCCGCGCGTCGATGAACTACGCGCTCGGCCGCGGCTATCCGCTCTATCTCTCGACCAAGAACACGATTCTCAAGGTCTATGACGGCCGCTTCAAGGACATTTTCCAAGAAGTCTTCGACCAGGAATTCAAGGCGGCGTTCGACGCCAAGAAGCTCACCTACGAGCACCGGCTGATCGACGACATGGTCGCCGCCGCGCTCAAGTGGTCGGGCGGCTATGTCTGGGCCTGCAAGAACTACGACGGCGACGTGCAGTCGGACATCGTGGCCCAGGGCTTCGGCTCGCTCGGGCTGATGACCTCGGTGCTGACCACGCCCGACGGCAAAGTGCTGGAATCCGAGGCCGCGCACGGCACCGTGACGCGGCACTATCGCGAGCACCAGAAGGGCCGCGCCACCTCCACCAACTCGATCGCCTCGATCTTCGCCTGGACCCGCGGACTATCGCATCGCGCCAAGCTCGACGATAACGCCGCGCTCGCCAAGTTCTCGGCCACGCTCGAGAAGGTCTGCGTCGACACCGTCGAGGCCGGTTTCATGACCAAGGATCTTGGCGCTCCTGGTCGGCGACGAGCAGAAGTGGCTCTCGACCGAAGCCTTTCTCGACAAGGTCGACGAGAATTTGAAGAAGGCGATGGCCTGAAGGCGCTTGCTTTCAACCGCGCGGCTTGCTGCGCGGCCGCAGCGCGCGCGTGCGCGGTTTTCCGTCCTCGATTTCGCCCTCGGCCAACTCCTCGCGGACGATATCGCCCTCGGGCGTGATGCTCTTGCCGCCGAGCCGCTTGGTCGCGACTTCCCTGAGCCGCTCAGCGATGCTGGGCGACCGCTCCAGCAGCGCGTGCAAATCCTGCGCGTCGAGCACCAAGAGGCTCGTACGGCTGATTGCCTTCACCGTCGCCGTGCGCCGCGTCCTTCGCAGCACCGCGATCTCGCCGAAGAAATCGCCGACCCCGAGCCGGATGTGCCCTTCCTTGAGCTCGATCTCGACCTCGCCGGTGGCGACGAAATACATCGAATGCCCGGCGTCGCCGCGGCGAACGATGATCGTACCGGGGTCGACCGACTGCGAACGCAGGAGCCGCATGATGTCGCCGATCTCCGCCGCGTTGAGTCCGGCGAACAGCGGCACGCGGGCCACCATGCTCCAGGTGACGACGAATTCGCGGCGGTGGATTTCCTCGGCGAACGCCGTCGCGATGATGCCGATCGGCAGCGCCAACACGATGATGCCGCAGAAAATCGTGAACGTCGCCACCAATCGCCCGAGCGGGGTGATCGGCACCACGTCGCCGTAGCCGACCGTGCCGAGCGTGACGACCGCCCACCACAGGGCGTCGGGGATGGTGCCGAGCTTGTCGGGCTGCGCCTCGCGCTCGACGTGATACATGATCGACGCCGCGACCAGCGCTACGCCGATGAGAACGACGAAACAGCCGAACAGCGCGCGGCGCTCGCGCGCCAGCACGTCGAGCAGCGAGCGCATGGCCGGCGAATAGCGCGCGAGCTTGAGAAAGCGGATCGTTCTGAACACGAGCAGGATGCGCAAATCGACCGGAAACAGCAGCGCAACCCAGAACGGCAACACCGCGAGCAGATCGACGATACCGGCGGGGCTCAGCGCATAGCGCATGCGCGCGCGCTGACCGGCCAGATGGCTATAGGGCGCGTGCTCGACCGCGGCCCACAGCCGCAACAGATACTCGACCGTGAAGACGCCGGTTGAGATCATTTCGATGGCGCCGAACAGAGCGCCATAGCGGCTCGATAGTTCCGGCACAGATTCGAGTGTGATCGTGATCAAGATTCAAAACGATCAGTGTGACTATCAACCGGCTAACGACGAGGCTCGTCCAATCGCCGAACGCCCCGAGTTCGAGAATCTCGTAGATGCGCCGCCTAAGCTCGGCGATGCGGATGCTGCGCGCCATCGCCCGCTAACCGGTCCCGATCGCCGCCTCGATGGCGGCGAGCGCGGCATCGGCCTTGGCGCCATCGGGGCCGCCGGCCTGGGCCATATCCGGCCGGCCACCGCCACCCTTGCCGCCAAGCACTTCGGCGCCCTTCTTTACAAGCGCGACCGCGTCGAAGCGCGGGGTCAAATCGGCGGTGACGCCGACCACGATGCTGGCGCGGCCCTCCTCGTTGACGCCGACGAACGCGACGATGCCGGAGCCGATCTGCTTCTTGCCCTCGTCGGCGAGGCTTTTCAGGTCCTTGGTCTCGACGCCTGAAACCGCGCGCGCGAGGAGCTTCACGTCGCCGACCTTGCGCACCCCGTCCTCGGCGCTCTTGGCGCCGCCGCCCAAGGCGAGCTTCTTGCGCGCCTCGGAAAGCTCGCGCTCAAGCTTGCGCCGCTCGTCCAGCAAACCCTCGATCCGCCCCGTGACCTCGGCGACCGGCGCTTTCATCAGCGCCGCCACGTCGCGCAGGCCGCGCGCCTCGCCCGCCAGATGATGCCGCGCCGCGGCGCCGGTGAGCGCCTCGACCCGGCGCACGCCCGAGGCGACCGCGCTTTCGGCAACGACGGCGACGAGGCCGATGTCGCCGGTCCGCCTGACATGCGTGCCGCCACACAGCTCGACCGACCAGCCAATCTGATTGCCGCCCTCGCCCATGGCGACCACGCGCACCTCGTCGCCGTATTTCTCGCCGAACAGGGCGCGCGCGCCCGACGCGATAGCGTCATCGACCGCCATCAGCCGCGTCGTGACCGGCGCGTTCTCGAGCACTCTCTCGTTGGTCAGGTCCTCGATCCTGGAGAGCTCGTCGTCGCTGATCGGTTTGGGGTGCGCGAAATCGAAACGCAGCCGGTCGGGCGCGACCAGCGAGCCCTTCTGCGCCACATGGTCACCGAGCACCTGGCGGAGCGCCTCGTGCAGCAGATGCGTCGCCGAATGGTTGCGGCGGATATCGCGTGCGGCGACGCATGGATCCACGTCGAGGCGCAAGCGCACAGCCCGGGTCTTCAGCGTGCCTTGCTCGACTTCCCCAAAATGCACGATGAGATCGCCGGCCCTCTTTTGCGTGTCGGTGCACTGCGGAAGATGCGCGCCCTCGGCCGAATAGCCATGCCGGTGTCGCCGACTTGGCCGCCCGCCTCGGCATAAAACGGCGTCTGGTTGACCACCACCGCGCCTTCCTCGCCGGCTTTCAGCTCTTCCGCTCTCGGCGCCACCTCGCACCAGCGCTTGTCACGACGCCTTCGGCTCGTTTCGGTTTCGTAGCCGAGGAATTCGGTGGCCCCTAGTTTCTCGCGCAAGCCGAACCAGATCGTCTCGGTCGCCGCCTCGCCGGAGCCCGCCCAGCTCCCCCGCGCCTTCTCGCGCTGGCGCTCCATGGATTTTGCGAACGCGTCGGTATCGACGGCGATATTGCGCGGCCGGAGCGCATCCTGGGTGAGATCGAGCGGGAAACCGTAGGTGTCGTAGAGCGTGAACGCGGTTTCGCCCTTGAGCTTGTCGCCGGGCTTGAGGCCTTTGGCCGCCTCGTCGAGGATCGCAAGCCCGCGCTCGAGCGTCTTGCGGAAGCGCGTCTCTTCCAGCTTGAGCGTCTCGCTGATCAGCGCCTCGGCGCGCACCAGTTCGGGATAAGCTTGGCCCATCTCGCGCACCAGCACCGGCACCAGCCGCCACATCAGGGGATCGCGCGCGCCCAGGAGCTGTGCGTGGCGCATGGCGCGCCGCATGATCCGCCGCAGCACATAGCCGCGGCCTTCGTTCGACGGCAGCACGCCATCGGCGACGATAAACGCGGACGCGCGCAGGTGGTCGGCGATGACGCGGTGGCTGGCCTTGGCCAGCCCATCGGCCGCGACCCCGGTCGCGTCCACGCTCGCCCGGATCAGCGCGCCGAACAGGTCGATCTCGTAATTGTCGTGGGTGCCCTGCAGCACCGCGGCGAATCGCTCGAGCCCCAGGCCGGTGTCGATCGAGGGCCTGGGCAGATCGACGCGCTTGCCGCCGGCGAGCTGCTCGTACTGCATGAACACGAGGTTCCAGATTTCGATGAAGCGGTCGCCTTCCTGGTCGGCCGAGCCGGGCGGGCCGCCGGCGATGTGCGCGCCGTGGTCGTAGAAAATCTCCGAGCACGGACCGCAGGGACCGAGCTCCCCCATGGCCCAGAAATTGTCGGAACCGGCGATCCGCAGAATGCGCAACTCGGGCAGACCCGCGATCTTCTTCCAGAGCTTGAAGGCGTCGTCGTCGTCGATATAGACGGTGGCGATCAGCTTCTCTTTTGGCAGCCCGAAGGTCTTGGTGACCAGGTTCCAGGCGAGCTCGATGGCGTGGTCCTTGAAATAATCGCCGAACGAGAAGTTCCCCAGCATCTCGAAGAAGGTGTGATGGCGCGCGGTATAGCCGACGTTGTCGAGATCGTTGTGCTTGCCCCCGGCGCGCACGCATTTCTGCGCAGCTGACCGCGCGCTGGTAGGGCCGCTTCTCGACGCCGGTAAAGACGTTCTTGAACTGCACCATCCCGGCATTGGTGAACATCAGCGTCGGGTCGTTGCGCGGCACGAGCGGCGACGACGGCACCACCGCGTGCCCGTCCTTGGCGAAATAGTCGAGAAAGGTCGACCGGATTTCGTTGACGCCGCTCATTTCAGAATCCACCACTCGGGGCCGCAAGGTCTTGTAGTGGCGTGAAAAAGGGCTGTCCAGGAAGCGCCAAGACGGCCGCCCCGGCGAGGGCGCTAGCCCTGGCACCCTGGCACTAGTCCCGCCGCCGCCAGACGACGGCCTGCGCCCCTTGGCTCGGAATCGGATAGGTGGCGATGCGGACAAAGCGGTCCTGGCTTTCCATGGCATCGACGATGCCGGCCATCACCTCGTAGGTCCAGCCCAGGACGGGATACGAGTATCTGCCGCCCGGCGCGTCGATGATGACGATGCGCTCGGCGGCCGACCGGGCGATCCGTTCCGCCATGACTCGGCGAACCTCTGCGCGCGACCTGAGATTGTCGATCCACGGGTCCTCCACGATGCGCTTGCATTGGCAGTCCTCGTGCAGGGTCCAGCGGAATAGCCTGCTCATGCCGAACGTGGTCGCGATCATCACTTCACGCACCCCATCGAGATCTTTGAGATACGGCCGCACGAGATCGAGGTCGGACGGACCCGAGGTCGAACGGAACGCGTGCCTGTAGGCGGCCGGCGACGGCTGGTACCAAAGGTTGGCGGCGCCGAGCAGTGCGATCGCCGCCGCCGCGGTAGCCAGCTGGAGATAGTAAGCCCGCATCGAGAGCACCCAATTGAATAGGACGCCGGCACCCGCACCGGCGGCGATCCAGACCGCGAAGACCCACGATGTGAGAAAACGCCCTTGATGCTGCGGATGAATCACGACCGCAAGGAAGCCGAGCAAAGCAAGGAAGAACACTGCACGCGCGCCGGGCGGAAATCGGCGGATTTGCGTCGCTCCCAACACCGCAAGCACGACAGCGAGAACGGCCATCCAGGGCGCCAGGTGGAAGCCCACTGCGAACGCCTGCCAGTAGAACCGCATGCCCTCGAGCGGATCGATGCGTGCGGCGCCGCCCGCGTTCGCAGGACCGACGAACCAGAGGAAAGTCGTGAGCCGCTTGGGCAGCAGGAAGGAGACCAGGACCGGCGCCGCGTGCCAGTACCAGAGAATGATCCCGCGCTGGCCGAGCCAGGCCTCGAACGCTGCGCGGTGCCGATACCAGCCGATGGCCGCGCGCAGAAACAGCAATGCGTAGCCGAGGGTGACGAGGTTCTCGGGTGGATGGAGCCTGACATTGTTGCCGAAGAGCACGATCGACGTCGGGCCGCGCCAATATAGATAGGCGGACACCGTCAAAGCGACGGCGCCGGCGACCAGCAGCGGATCGCGCCATGCCCAGCGCGCGAGCGCACCGAACTCCGTGACTCTAGCGAACGCCCGCCAATGCTCGAATAGCGCCCGGGCATGCTCCGAGACATACGCGGCAGCAAGCGCGGCCGCGACGATGCCCCAGTAATTGCCCTTGTGGAAGAAGAGCGCCGTAAGGGTCAGCGCCAGGAGGCGCCAATGGCCGGGCTGGCCGGGTTCGGAATTCGCGCGCAGATAAGCCCAGAGCGCGAGCGCTGAGAGACCGCTGCCCAAACCCTCGAGCATCACGTCGGCGGAAATCATACGCAGGATCGGGCTCGCGGCCGTCAGAATGACCGCGACTGCGGCTGCGAAAATGCCCGCGATGCGCGCGGCAAACATGCGGCGCACGATCAGCCACACGAACACGACCGTCATCGCCCAGCCCGCAAGACTCGGCAGGATCGCGAGCCGGTGATGGGGGCCGCCCACGGCCAGCACAGCGCTCAGCACTAGGCCATGAAACGGCGGCCAGACCTTGGCCTTCTCGATCTCGCTGAAGAACCAGACAGGGTCGAAGGTGCGCATCGCGAGCGCAAGCTCGAGCCCGAAGCTGAAATGCGAATTGCGATCGTGATAGAAAGCGCGCCAGAGGAGATCTGGGTCGGCGGCATAAGCCGTGAACATGAAGACCGCGAGCCCGATCGCAGCCACGGCGACCAGCGCCGCCAGCACGCGGTCGAACGATGCGGCGTTGATGCCTGACACGGCGCGCTCTTACCGGCGGCCCATCGCGCTGTCCAGACGGACCGTCTTGCGCCGAATGCGCGCTCTCGTCTGGCAACGGGGATCGAGGATTAGGGGAAAGAGTACGGCCCGCCGCGGGGCAAGGTGCGGCGGGCCGGGGCCGAGGCTTGAGCTGATTACCGGGGCGCCGCGGGTGGGGTGCGCGGCACGATCCGGAGGACCGGGCGATCCGGCGGGGGCGGAAAGCCCGGCCCGCGCGTCAGGCCTCGGCGGCTTCGGAACCCGGTCCGTCGTCCTCGCCCTTGCCGCCCTCGGGGTCGAGGATGCGTTCGGCGAGCGGACCCGCGTTCGCGCGGATCGCGGCTTCGATCTTGTCGGCGATCTCGGGATTCTGCTTCAGAAACGTTTTCGCGTTCTCGCGGCCCTGCCCGAGCCGCTGGCTGTCATAGGAGAACCAGGCGCCCGACTTCTCGACCACGCCGGCCTTGATGCCGAGGTCGATCAACTCGCCGGTCTTGGAAATTCCCTCGCCGTACATGATGTCGAACTCGACCTGTTTGAACGGCGGCGCCAGCTTGTTCTTCACCACCTTGACGCGGGTCTGGTTGCCGACGACCTCGTCGCGCTCCTTGATCATGCCGATGCGGCGGATGTCGAGCCGCACCGAGGCGTAGAACTTGAGCGCGTTGCCGCCGGACGTGGTCTCCGGCGAGCCGTACATGACCCCGATCTTCATCCGGATCTGGTTGATGAAGACCACCATGGTGTTGGAGCGCGAGATCGAGGCGGTGAGCTTGCGGAGCGCCTGGCTCATGAGCCGCGCCTGGCTGCCGGGCAGCACGTCGCCCATCTCGCCGTCGAGCTCGGCGCGCGGAACGAGTGCCGCGACCGAATCGACCACCAGGATGTCGACCGCGCCGGAGCGCACCAGCGTGTCGGCGATTTCCAGCGCCTGCTCGCCGGCGTCGGGCTGGGAGATCAGGAGTTCGTCGATATTGACCCCGAGCTTGCGCGCATAGATCGGGTCGAGCGCGTGCTCGGCGTCGATGAAGGCGCAGGTGCCGCCGCGCTTCTGCGCCTCGGCGATCGCATGCAGCGCCAGCGTGGTTTTGCCCGAGGATTCCGGCCCGTAGATTTCGACCACGCGCCCGCGCGGCAGACCCCCGATGCCGAGCGCGATATCGAGGCCCAACGAGCCCGAGGGGATGGTTTCGATCTCGACCGCGCCGTTCTTGCCGAGCCGCATGATCGAGCCCTTGCCGAAATGGCGCTCGATCTGGGAAAGCGCCGCGTCGAGCGCCTTGGTCTTGTCCATGGAGGAAGAACCTTCGACAACTCGAAGAGCTGCTGTGGATTGCGACATTGCCGGGCTCCCACGCGTGTGCCTAGAGGAAGGGAAAAGGGAATCAGAAACCGATTGGTATCTATGTACATGGTTTGTTCCGGGTTGGCAAGATGTTCTCTTTTCTGGAAAAACCAGCACCGACAATAGCTTATCTATTAATCCACAGCCCTGTGGAAATCTAGCCGCCCGGCCGACCGGAAGGCAGAGCCGGTCAGGACGTCATCGCCTCCTTCACCGCCGCCACCAGCTCCTTGAGCGTGAAGGGCTTGGGCAGGAAGGTGAACTTCTCGCCCTCGGGCAGGTTCTTGCGGAACGCTTCCTCGGCATAGCCCGAGACGAAGATCACCTTCACCTCCGAGCGCCGCCGCCGCAACTCCTTGAGCAAGCTCGGTCCGTCCATTTCCGGCATCACCACGTCCGACACGATGAGGTCGACCTTGCCGCCGTGCTCATCGATGACCGCGAGCGCATCGACGCCGCTGGCGGCTTCGAGCACCGTATAGCCGCGGGACGCCAGCGCGCGCGCCGCGAACGCCCGCACCGCCTCCTCGTCCTCCACCAGCAGCACCGTACCGGTTCCGGTAAGATCGGCCGCCGCAGCGGCCGGCGCTTCGGGCGCCGCCTGGGCGTCCTCGGCCGCGTCGGAGACGTGGCGCGGGAGCAGGATGCTGAACGTCGAGCCGCCGCCCGGCGTGCTCTTGGCGTGGATGAAGCCGCCGGACTGTTTGATGATGCCATAGACCGTGGAGAGGCCGAGCCCGGTCCCCTTGCCGACGTCCTTGGTGGAGAAGAACGGCTCGAAGATTTTATCGATAATGTCGGGCGGGATTCCGACGCCGCTGTCGGCGACCTCGACCAGCACGTAGTCGGCCGCCACGATCTCGGCGTGGCCGAAGCCCTCGACTTCGTCGGCCGGGACATTGCGCGTGCGGATGGTGAGCCGCCCGCCGCCCGGCATGGCGTCGCGCGCGTTGACCGCAAGGTTCACGATCACCTGTTCGAACTGATTGAGATCGGCTTTGACCGGCCACAGGTCGCGGCCGTGCCGCACTTCCAGCTTCACCGTCTCGCCGATGATCCGTTTCAAGAGCCCGGTCGACAGCTCCGAGAGCACTTCGCCGAGCTGCAGCACGCGGGGCCGCAGCGTCTGCTGCCGCGAGAAGGCGAGCAATTGCCGCACCAGACCCGCCGCCCGGTTGGCGTTCTGCTTGATCTGCATCAGGTCCTGGAACGAAGGATCGGTCGGCCGATGATTGGCGAGCAGCAGATCCGTGTAGCCGATCATGGCGGTCAGCATGTTGTTGAAGTCGTGCGCCACGCCGCCGGCGAGCTGGCCGACCGCGTTCATCTTCTGCGCCTGCGCGAACTGGCTCTGCAGCGCACGCTGCTCGGTGGTATCGACCGCATGCACGATCGCGGCCTCGCCGCTCTTCCCGCTATCGAGCGGGGTGACATAGAACTGCGCGAAGCGTTGCCCGCCCGTGAGCGCCACGTCCATCGTCTTGGTGCCCGCCTGCCCTTCCAGGACGCCGCGCACGAAGCTCTCGAAACGCGCCCGTTCGCGCTCGTCGGCCACCGCGAACACCGAGCGCGTCTCGGCGCCGCCCACCAGTCGCGCGAAGGTCGCGTTCGACTGGCCGATCCTGCCATGCCGGTCGATGGTGGCGATCGCCACCGGCGTATTGTGGAAGAAGCGTGCGAAGCGCACTTCCGCGGCGCGCGCCGCGTCGCCCGGCGCGTCGGTCGGGGCGCGGTTCAGGACCAGCGTGCGCGAAGGGCCTGCCGTCCCGTCGGGGGCGAAGGCCACCTTGTGATGCAGCCGCACCGGCAGGCTCTGGCCGTTCTTGCGCCTGAGATCCAGGTCGAGCACTTGCGTCACCACCTCGCCATGCACCGGTGCAATGCCGGTGAGCAGCGTCGCGCTCGAGCCCTGCACGAGATCGGAAATCTTCAGCCCCGCCGGCGAGAATTCGGCAAGGTCGTAGCCGAGCCATCCGGCGAGCGTCGCGTTCAAGTAGACGATGCGGCCGGCGGCATCGCACGAGAAGAAGCCGGCGGGCGCGTGATCGAGATAATCGATGGCGTGCTGCAGCTCGATGAAGGCGTTTTCCTGGCGCTCGCGCTCGCGCGTTACGTCCGACACGCCCCAGATCGCGAGCTTCGAGCGCTTGCCCTCGGGCCCGAGCGGCCGCACGCGGAAGCGCAGCCAACGCGCCGGCTCGCCGCTCTTGCCCGCGAAGCGGATCTCCTCGGAAAAGCGATTGCCCTCGCGCGCCGCCTGGGCGAGCCGATAGATCGCTTCCGAAACGCCCGGATCGCCCGTGAACAGCCGCTCGACCGGCCGCGCGTCCTCCGGACTCTCGGCGTGCGTGATCTCGAGATAGGCACGATTGGCGTAAAGCACGCGGCCCGAAGTATCGACGACCGCGATCCCATCCCAGGCGGTGTCGGTGATGGCCTTGGTCATGTCATTGCGCGCACCGCGCCCGGCGAGCTGCAGGATGCCGGCCGCCCCCGCGAACAGCGCGAAGACGCCGATTACGGCGAGCATCGCGAGCGCCGCGAGGATGTAAGGCTCGGCCCGGTCGCGGCCGACGAAGAGCAGGAACACGACGAGCGCCACCAGCGCTACCGCCACCACGAGCACCAATCCGATGCTGCCCGTCACTTGTGGGCGATCGACCGGCGCTCCCGGCGCCTCGCTTTCGGCCATGGCCCTGACCCCGTCGGCGAGGCCGGCGAAGCAGCCGGCGCAAGCCCGAATCGGTGTGCCCGAGAAGTGGCGTGTTCGGCAAGGCTTGGTGCGCATGCCGCCGCACAAATCCATACACAGGGCTGCAAGAACGCTCGAAAATCGCGCCGCCAGGGGGTAAAAACGGCATGGCGGCGGTGGGAGCGCGGCGGCTCCTGGGAGGTGCGTCATGGAATTTTTTGGCAGTGAGCTCGGCACGCTTGCACGCGTCGTGGTCGCGCTATTGGTCGTCCTGGGGCTCATCGCCCTCACGTTCTGGCTTATCCGCCGTTTCGGCCCGATAACGCTCATCAAGAGCGGAGTCGCCCGCGGCCGTCAGCCTCGCCTGGCCTTGCTCGAATCGGCCACGGTCGATGCCCGCCGGCGGCTGGTTCTGATCCGCCGCGACAATGTGGAGCATCTTCTCCTGGTCGGAGGACCCACCGACGTGGTGGTGGAGCCGAACATCGTGCGTGCGGCTGCGGCCGCGGCCACAAGCGCGGTCCAGCAGGCCCCCTTACCGGCGCCGCGCGAGCCAATCGCACGCGCCGCCGGCCGCCCCGCCATGCTCGATTCGGTGGAGGAGCACGCGTCCTCGATCGTTCCGTCGCCCTCGCCCGAGCCGTACGTGCTGACCCCCGAGCCGGCCGCCGAGCTTCCCCCACCGCCACCGCCCGCGCCCGAGCCTCGACCCGCACCGGCACCGCGCATTGACCCGCAATATGCCGAGATGGCCCAGCGCCTCGAAGCGGCACTGCGCCGGCCGCCGGAGACGCGGCCCGTGCCGCCGCCGCCCACGGTCGCGCATCCGTCCGCCGCCCCAGCTCCAGTTCAAGCCCGGGTCGAGACGCGCGCACCGGAACCCAAGCCCGCGCCCATGACTCCACCGCCGACGCCGCGGACGCCCGAACCCCGGGTGCAAAAGCCGAGTACACCGCCCCCGCCGGCCGCAACCGCGCCGGCGCCTCCGCCGCCGAAGACGACGCTCAAGCGCGACGTCTTCGACAATCTCGAGGAGGAGATGGCGAATCTTCTCGGCCGCGGCGACAACAAGAAAGCGAGCTGAGCCGCAGCCGCGCGACTCGATTTTAGTTCAAGGGGTTTTTGCGGATTCCCGCGCCGTGGCGGTCAATGGATTCCGCTCGCGCGCATCGCCGGCGTGGAGGCGGCTGATGAGGCGCCGGGCCGCGGCTTCGGTCTCGTCGCCACGCCATGAACGCACCAGCATCTCGAGTTGCTTGACCGCAACGACGCGGGCGATCTCGCCGCGCGTCTGCATGAGTTCGATCCGATAAAGCGCCGCTTCCGCTACCGCGGCCTCGTCCGCGCTTCGCTCGGTGGCGGCGAAGTGGGCCGCGGCCTGCTCGCCCGCTCCGAGCCGCATCGCCAGGCGGCCCGCAAGCACCGCGAGCCTGGGCTCGAACGTACCGGGAGACTCCCTGCCCTCCAGCGCCTTCAGCAGCGCGCCCGCCTCGTCGAAGGCCTCTAGCTCGATCGCAGCGCGCAGCGCGGCCATGCGCACGAGCCGCTGCAACTCGGCGGGCAGCACCGACAGATCTTTGTCAGCCGAGCGAAACGTTTCCCGCGCTTCGGCAAAACGCGACGTGGCGGCAAGCGCGGCCGCGCGGATCAACGCGGCCTCGCCCGAGTTCGCCAAGGATGGGCGGGACAGGTCCTCGATCGCCTCGCGCGGTCGGGCCAACATGAGCCGCGCGAGCGCGCGGAGCGCAAGGAATTCGGCCTTGGCCGCGCCGTCCGGTTCGGGTGCCGCTTCGAGCGCACCCTTGGCCTCGGCGCCGAGACCGTTGGCCAGATAAAAGCGCGCGAGTGCGATCCGCGCCGCCGGCCGCTCGCCGGGTTCGGCACTGGCGAGTGCCGCGACCAGCTCGGTCTCGCGCGGGCGGAAGCGCGCTTCGCGGTCGATCTGCCAGGCGAGCGTGCCGAACAAGCGCGCTGGCGCGGCGATCGACGCCACGGTGCCGTCGACGGCGACATTGAGCCCGCCGGGCCGCGCGATGGTGACCCCGTCGGGCACGATCTTGATTTCGAGATCATCGGCCTTCGGCACCAAGGCGATCCCGTGCGCCGAGGCAAGCAGCCGGAAATCGACATAGGAAAGCGCCCGCGGCAACCCGCGCACGGGCAGCGGCGCCGTCACCGCGATGATCGCCTCCCCGCTCTCCGGATCGCGCAGCAGGTGCGCGCGGTTTGCGCCGACGAGAGGCAGGAACGCGGCGCTACCCTCTAACGTCATGATCCGGTCGAGCGCGAGCGCGCGGCCGGCCGCGGCCTCGCCGATGACCAGCACAAGCTCGGTGCCGCGTACCTCGATGCCGGCGGGCTTGCCCGGGTCGAGCGGAATGCGCAACGCCCGGCCCGACGCGAGCGCGACGAGCTCGGCGGCGCGGACCACGCGGCCCGGATCGCGCCCGAGCGCGGAAATTTCGATCGGCTGCGCCGTGTCGAACACCGCCCAAAGCGCATCGCCGAGCCGGAAGACGGCCGCGGGCGTCGTGCCGCCGAATGGGAACGCGATTTTCAGGACTTCGCCTTCGTGCCGGAGTGCGGCCACGACCGCTCGGAGCGCGCTTGGCGGCGATGGCGCCGCGATCGTGCTTTTCGGTGCCGGCAGCTTTTTCTCGGCGACACGCGCACTTTGCTTCGCCTTGCGCGCGAGATCGGCGATCACTTCTTTCGGCAGGCCGGGCGGCAGGCCGGTCCAGGTCTCGGGCAACAGATCGACGAAGAGCTTCTCGCCCGCCGCCATGGTGTTGACCCTCACCTTGCGCGCGAGCGTGAGCCGAAGCGTATCGCCGTCGCGGCTCGCCGCCTGCACGTAGCCGGCAAGATGCTGCGGCAAGCGCTGCACGTTCAACGAGATGGAGCGCGGGAGCGCGATGGAGAGCGCGCCGTCGGCGATCTCCGCCTCGGCCTTAGCCTCGCCCGGAAATACGATGACGATGCGCGCGAATCCGCCGCTGGTGGAAACGCTGAATGCGCTCGGGCGCTTCTGCACTTGCACGGGCGCGGGCGCGACGATGCGCTCCTGCGCCTGCAAGGCACCGGTCGAGAACGCAACCAGGAGCGCCGCGCCCAGATAGCCGTGCCGTCATCGGCGTTCGCCGCATTTGTGTCACTGCAAGATGATGTCGCGCACCAGCACCGCGCGCACCCGCGACGGCGCGATGGCGAGATTGACCCGCTTCATCAGCTCCTCGCGCAGCCGGAACATGCCGGCCGAGCCCTCGATCTCGGCCGCGCGGAGCTCGCGCAGATACGTCTGGAAGGAGTCGAGCACGTAAGGCAGCGCCGCCTGTACCGCGCCGGCCGCAGCGGGATCCGGTAGCCTCCAGCGACAAGGAAAGCTTGAGCGTGCGCGGCCGCTCGTCGGCGGTCGAAAGGTTCACCGCGATGGCCGGAAGATCCAGGAATAGAGGAGCCGACACGGCTGCCGCGTTCGTCACGATCTTTCTTTCGCGCGCGGTGACGATAATGAAAGTGACGCCGACCGCGATCGCCAGCAGCACGATCGACACCGGCACCACGAGCTTTGACCGCATCGACGCCACCGGCGCTTTTGCCCGCTCGACGAATTCGAGATCGTGCAGAATTTCGCCCGCCATGGCGGAGCCCCCGGTCGCGCGGCGCGGAAAAAGCGGACCGAACCCCGCCTTCCGCGGCCGGCCTGTACTCACGCTAGGGGCGATATGGTTAACGAATTATTGCGCGCCGGAAGGCTCAGTCGTCCCGGTACACCCGCTCGCGGCGCTCGTGGCGTTCCTGGGCCTCGATCGAAAGCGTGGCGATCGGGCGGGCCTCGAGCCGCTTCAAGGAAATCCGCTCCCCGGTCTCCTCGCAGAAGCCGTAGGTGCCGTCCTCGATGCGCAGCAATGCCGCGTCGATTTTGGCGATCAATTTACGCTGCCGGTCGCGGGCGCGCAGCTCAAGGGCCCGGTCGGTCTCCGAGGAGGCGCGATCGGCCAGATCGGGGTGATTCTCGTTCTCGTTCTGCAGGTGCTGCAGCGTCTCGCGGCTTTCGCGCAGGATGTCTTCCTTCCAGCGCATGAGCTTTCGCCGGAAGTACTCGCGCTGCCGTTCGCTCATGAACGGCTCGCTCTCGGCCGGCCGGTACACCGCTTCGACCATCGTCATCGTTTACGCCCCACGTTTCCCGGTTCTTATTTTGGCCGGGCTTATATCCACCCGGGCTGCCCTAGACAACAGGCGGCTAACACCAAATGCCGAAGCAATGCAACGGCCCTATGACTTGCCCGCAACAGGTCGGCCCCATAGGGTGCACGGCCATTTTGCCGGGAGCCGCTGGATGCGTTTTGAAGGCACCAAGACCTATGTCGCGGCCGACGACCTCAAGGTCGCGGTGAACGCAGCCATCACGCTTGGAGCGCCCGCTCCTGATCAAGGGCGAGCCCGGCACCGGCAAGACGGTGCTCGCCGCCGAGATCGCGCAATCGATCAAGGCGCCGCTGATCGAGTGGCATATCAAGTCCACCACCAAGGCCGTGCACGGGCTCTACGAATATGACGCGGTGGCGCGGCTCGCGACAGCCAGCTCGGCGACCCGCGCGTTTCCGACATCAAGAACTACATCCGCCGCGGCAAGCTGTGGGACGCGTTCGTCGCCGGCGAGCGGCCGGTGCTGCTGATCGACGAGATCGACAAGGCCGATATCGAGTTCCCCAACGACCTGTTGCAGGAACTCGACCGCATGGAGTTCTACGTCTACGAGACCGGCGAAACGATCCAGGCCAAGCTCCGCCCGGTCGTCCTCATCACCTCGAACAACGAGAAGGAGCTGCCGGACGCATTCCTGCGCCGCTGCTTCTTCCACTACATCCGCTTCCCCGACCCCGACACCATGCGCGCCATCGTCGACGTGCATTTCCCCGGCATCAAGCAGCGGCTGGTGGCCGAGGCGCTCAAGCTGTTCTACGAAATCCGCGACGTGCCCGGGATGAAGAAGAAGCCTTCGACCTCGGAACTGCTCGACTGGCTGAAGCTGCTGCTCGCCGAGGACATCGGTCCGGAGACCCTGCGCGAGCGCGACCCGAAGAAGCTGATCCCGCCCCTGCACGGCGCCTTGCTCAAGAACGAGCAGGACGTGCACCTGTTCGAGCGCCTGGCGTTCATGTCCCGCCGCGAGGCGCGTTGAACGCCGGCTAGCGGCTCAGGATTTTCCGCCGCTCCTCATACTCATTCTTGTCGATCTCGCCGCGCGCAAAGCGCGCCTCGAGCACGTCGAGCGCGGATTCGCCTCGTTCGCGCCGGTAATGCCGGCTGCCAAAGCTGAAGCGCATCAGCCAAACAAAAATAAAGATCAGCACGAATATCGTGATGATCATCCCGAGGGGTGCGGGCATGAAGCCGAACCAATTCCCCGGAGAATCGTATCCCCACATCATGACGGGCTCCTTCACGGTCAGCGATGCACAACATGGCTATTCAACACGCCCTGCCCAATCGCGGCGTTGATCCACGTCAAAGCCCGCCGCCGTGCGATTAAGGGAGCGCGCTGGCCGCGCGGCGTTCAATCGGCCTTCGCCGGCTTCGCTTTCTTCTTTTCCGCCGCCAATGGCTTCGCGGCCTGTGCGCGCGCCTCCAATCGATCGAGCCGCGCGTTCTCCGCCGCCCGCGCTTTATCCTCCTTGCGCCGCGCTTCGGCGCGATGCGCGAACCGCTCCTCGATCCGATCGCGGATCGCCATCGACCAATAGGAGATCTGCACCGCCGCGCGGCCGAACGAGCCGCCCGCCCAAACCATGCCGAACGGGATGAACAACCGCCAGCGGTCGTCGTTCTCGGCGATCGCCGACGCGATCAGGTCGCCGGCCATCGCCGTCGTGTTGACGCCCTGCCCGCCGAACGCGCTCGCGATCCACACGCCCGGGCGCAGCAGCCCGATCTGCGGCATGCGGTGCACGGCGTAGCCCATCGTGCCGCTCCAGGCATATTCGATCGCGACCTCGTCGAGCTGCGGATAGGTTCTGAGAATATCGCGCTTCAGCATGCGGCCGAGCCGCCGCGGCGGCCTGCTGCGGGTGGTGATATAGCCGCCCCACATCAGCCGGTCGCCGAGGATGCGGTAATAGTCGAAGGCGCGGCGCGTGTCGGCGATGCCGCCGCCGTAGCGGATCGCCTCCTTGAGCTTTTCGCCGAGCGGCGCGGTGACCCCGACATGGGTCGCCACCGGCAGGATGCAGCGCGACAGATCCGGAAAAGCCGCGCCGAGCCCGGCGTTGCCGCAGAATACGATCTGGTGCGCACGCACGCGGATACGGCGGGCCTCCGTCCCGGTCTCGACCCATTTGCGCACGCCGTCGAGATCGGCGGCAACCACCGCGCTCTCCTCATAGATACGCCCGTTGCCGCGCTCGATATCGTTGGCGAGCGCGAGCGCCAGATTCAACGGATGCAGGTTCAGCGCATCGGCCTCGTGCAAGGCTTGATAATAGATGTCGGATTTCAGCGTCTCGCGCACCCGCTCGGTCGGCCAGACCACGACGTCGTGGTCGAACTTTTCCGCGAGCAGGTCCGCCTCGCGCTTGATCTCGTCGGCGTCCTCGTAGCGCCGTACATTGAGCCGGCCCGGCGTCGGATCGAGCCCCGGCGGGCCTTCGGCCAAGAGGTCGCGCACCCGCTCGACCCCTTCGCGCGAAAGCTTGTAGAGCGCCCGCGCGTGGTCGAGCCCGACCCGCTCGATCAGCACCGGAAGCTCCTGCGCGAAGCCCGCGGAGCAGAAACCGCCATTGCGGCCCGAGGCGCCGTGCGCAATACGGCCCGCCTCCAGCACCACCACATCGTATCCGCGGCGCACCAGCTCGCGCGCGATCCACAGCCCGGCCAGGCCCGCACCGACGATGCAGATGTTGGTGTCGGTCTCCAATGTGAGGCGCGGCCGCGGCGTGTGCGGCACGGCGGTCGCGGCATAATAGGTTTCGGGGGGCGTTTCCATGGACGCGGCGGCCTCGGCCATCATGCTAGACTTTATGCGGCCAGATTTCGACGCGGCCGGGGCGATCTCCCCAACCGAGAGTGAGGCGCATGCGCCGCTTGATGCTGCTTCGGCATGCCAAATCCGATTGGCCGCCGGGCGTAGCCGACCTCGAGCGTCCGCTCGCTCCGCGCGGCCGGGCCGAGGCGCCGGCGATCGGCGGCTTCATGACGCGCGAGGCGCTGCGCCCGGACCTCGCCCTCGTCTCGCCCGCCAAACGCACGCGCGAGACCTGGACGCTGGTCTCGACCGCCTTGCCCGAACCGCCGCCCCACGAGATCGAAGCCGGCCTGTATATGACCAATGCCGAGGCGCTGATCGAGCGCGTGCGCGGCACCGATGCCGGCGTGCGGACGCTCCTGGTGCTCGGCCACAATCCGGGCCTGGAGGATCTCGCCCGCACGCTCGCGGGCAAGGGCGACGAGGCGGCGAAGAAGCGCCTCATGAATTCGTTTCCGACCTCGGGGCTCGCGGTCATCGACTTTCCTTCCGACGATTGGACCGATGTGCAGGCGCAAGCCGGCACGCTCGCCCATTACGTGACGCCGCAAAGCCTCGGCGCCAAATACGCCTAAGCGATCCGCTCAAATCTTCGGCAGCACGTCCTCGGGAATCGCGTCGGGCAAATAGCTGCGCGGCCAATTGGCGAGCACCGTCTTTCCCATCTGCCAGACAAATATGACGCCCACCGCGAGCACGAGCAGCCCGGTCAAGATCTGGTCGCTTAGCATCCCGCGCCCGACCACGTAGACCAGCCCGCCCGCCATCGCCACGGTAACGGCGAGCGACGGCCAGAAGCGCCACGGCGCCATGCCGGCCTCGAACCGGCAATCGCCATGCGCCTTGGCGATGCGCCGGTGCAGCTCGGCGATGAAAGCGCGGTACGCCGCGCCCTGGTTCGCGTTGTCGACGATGCCGCGCGCGGAATACGAGGAAATGTCCATGCGCCCGCCGCCGCGCGGAAAAATCTCGGCGGTGTAGCGGCGGCCCATGAAGTTGGTGAGACGGAAGCCGAGGCGGATGCGCCCGATCATCGGATAGGCGACCCGCCCGGGACGGCCGCCGACGAACCATTCGAGCGAGTCCGGACCGAGGCGGAATGCGTGCTCGGCGGCGAGCATGCGCGGCTTGAACGCATAGACCGGCGCGTCGTCCGCGGTTTCCGTCGTGTCGTCCACGCGCCTGCTCCTGCCGCGCCGCGAATGTGCAGAGCGCGACGCCGGCGTCAAGAAGCCGGCCGCACCGCGGCCGGCTCTATGATTGTCGCTGGCTGCCGTTCGTTAGCAGGTCGCGCCGTTGTCGCAGGTGCCGTAGGGAGCATAGCCTTGCGGCGCGTAGCCCTGGGGGGCGTAGCCGCGATAATAGCGCTGAGCCGGATACGGCTGGGCGTAGTAGGGGTACGGCCCATAACCATAGCCGTTGTCATAGTAACGATCCCGGTATGCCTCGTTGGCGATTACGGCGCCGACGATGCCGAGCGCGGCGCCCGCAACCCACGGTCCGGCGCCCCGGCGCCAGCGGCGCCCTTGCACATTGACGACGTTATTCACGTCGACCTGCGTCAGCGCGGCGGTGTTGGAGGGGACCGGTGCGGCGAAAACCGGCCCGGCCGAAACGGCAAATCCGATTGCGAGGGCGCCGGCGACGCCGAGTGCGACGATTCGATTGCTTTGGATGGTCATGGGGTCGTCCTTCCTTGATGGCGACTCGAAGGCGTGCTCGACAGCGCGCAGCGGGCAAGGCGCTGCCTCATCTGAAATGTCATCTAGGCATTCGCTTGCAACGCATGAAGGGCCTCGCCACACGATTTCGTGAGCGCGCTAGCGCCCGCCGCGCATGCGCTCCAGCAATTCCGGCGAGGGATAGGCGTCCGCGGGCAGACCGAGCTTCATCTGCACCTGCTTGATCGCGGCCCGCGTCTGCATGCCGAGCTTGCCGTCGACCGGGCCGATCTTGAATCCCTGGCGCGTCAAAATTCCCTGCAGCTCGCGCATCTGCTCGTAGCTGAACGCCGGCACCGGTTCGTTGCCGCGGCCGACCGCCGGCGCGCCGGCCAGACGCGTGGCGAAATAGGCCGCCGTCGTCGCGTAGACCAGCGACTGGTTCCAGCCGAGGAACACGTCGAAGTTCGCGTAGGCCAGAAACGCGGGCCCCAAGCGGCCCATGGGCAGCACGAGCGACGCCGGCATGGCGTCGGCCGGCAAGCGCCCGCCCGCCCGGATAGGTCACGCCCCAGCGCGCCCATTGCGAGCGCGGATGCTTGATCGAAAGATCCGCCTGGTCCCACGGCAGCTGCGCCGGCACGCGCACCTCTTGCAGCCACGGCTCGCCCTTCTTCCAGCCGAGATGCTTCATGAAATTTCCGCCCGAGCCGAGCGCGTCGGACGCGCTTTTCAGCAAATCGCGCCGGCCATCGCCGTCGAAATCGACGCCGTGATCGAAATAATGCGACGGCAGAAACTGCATCTGCCCGAGCTCGCCGGCGAACGGCCCGATCATCTGCTCGGGCGTCAGGTCGCCGCGCTGGATGATTTTCAGCGCCGCGATCAGTTGCGGACGGAACAGATGCGGCCGGCGGCAATCGAACGCCAGCGTCGCCAGCGCGCGCAGCGAGGACAGGTTTCCAATATTGCCGCCGAAATCGGTCTCCAGCCCCCAGAACGCGACGATCGGCGCCGCCGGCACGCCATATTGGTTCTCGATGCGCTGGAAGGTGGCGGCGAGCTGCTGGATGCGCTTGGCGCCCTGGTCGAGGCGATATTTCGCGACCATGCGGTCGGAGAATTCCAGAAACGTCTGCGAGAACACGCGCTGGCCGCGGTCCTTCGCGACGATGTTGACGTCGTAGGTGAGATACGGCGCGGCGGCAGAGAGCGTGTTTTGCGAAATGCCGGCGGCGACGGCTTCGCGGCGGAACTCCGCGAGCCAGGGATCGAAATTTCCTGGATTGCGGCAGGCCTGCGCCAATGCCGGCAGCGCTGAAAGCGCGACGAGCGCCGCCGCCAAGAGCCCCTTTGCCGCCCGATTCAACATCGCCTTTATCTCCCGCCCGATCATGACCGGACTGTGTCGCCCTATACCGCGTCATGGCCGGGCTTGTCCCGGCCATCCACGCCTTCCTCGTCATTCCGCACGAGAGTCGTCAGGCGGCGATGCAGGTCGGCCATCGCCGCGGCCTCTTGCTCCGGGCTGCGTCGAGGACGCGAGGCCCGAAGCTTTTCCAAGCAAGGCGCATTCATAACCGCGCAGCGTCGAAGGCGGCGGCAGACGCGCTGATCGCAGATGCGCCAATTCCCGTTGATGTCGGAGAGCCGACCGACAAGCACCCGGCGGAACTCCTCCAGACTTTCGATTTCGGGTTCGGGCGCGGGCTTCTTCATGCGATCTCCTTTCAGGGCAGCGGCCAGCCGCTCTCGTTCTCGCGATGCGTTTGCATCCGAGTGTTGCTTCGCCCCTTGGTGTTCCCTCGCGGCGGGCGAGGGGCCGGAGCGCCACAAGGCGCATCGACTTGGCTCGCGCCTTGCGGCGCGCGGGCGCCTCGTGGCGCTCCGTTTACGGCGGTTTCAGTCCGGGGGCCCGTGCTTCCTGGGACCGACGGCGCGGGGCTTTCGCCTCGCACCTCCAGCCCCCGTACAGCCATCGAAGGCAGCCGGTCCTAATGCCGGCGGACGGGGACCCCCGGCCTCCCGGTGCCTCCGTTGCGTACGGAAGCAGCAGGCGCCGTCCCTACCCCGCACCAGCGACGCCTCGCGAGAGCGCCCCTCGACGGGTAGGGTGAGAGGAATATAGTCAGTGCTAGGAAGATAGTCAAGTAGAACTCATGGGTCTTCGGTTGGCCTGGGGAGGTCTGCTAATGACCCGAAGGCGACATCAGCCTGCGCGTCTAACTTGGCACACAGCCCTTCACCGCGTTGGCGCGTGCACCATAAGTGATGCGGCCCGCAATATCTGCTGGCAGACGCGCGCGCACCCGCGCCTTGAGCACTTCGACATCACGAGAAGGCATCGCGGCGACCTGGGGGCCTACACTCGACCCCAAGCAGATAGTCCAGAAATCATCAAAGTCGGCGAATGTCCTCTGTATTGTAATTTCTTTCGTCTCGACCGCATCGAGACCAACCCCCGTCCACAGCTCCCGCATCGCTTCCATCCGAGACGCGCTGGCGCTCGGTGGCTGTCTGGGAGAAACGTCGAGCGCACGCATCTCATCCCAGATCGGTTCCAAAGGAAATCCGCCGCGCAAAATATCCCACGCATAGGCAGCGACCATGCCGCCCGCGCGAACCACACGCACCATTTCGGCAACGCCCTTGGCCGGTTCCGGAACAAAGAAAATCACCAAAGCCATAGTGGCAACATCGAACGTCTTGTCCGGAAAGGGCAGTGCCATTGCATCGCCGTGCCCGAACTCGACCACGCGCTCCGACAGTCGTGTGCGCGCAAACGCAAGCTGTCCTTCAGAGGGATCGATTCCATTGATCTTAGCTGGCGCGCACTGCTCAACGATCATGTTGGTGAACGCCCCGTTGCCACAGCCGACGTCGATCCATCTCAAGCCAGCAGAAGGTGCCAGCCACTCGAGGAAGATATTGCCTGCAAGCTGGCTCCACTTTCCCATCATTCGCTCGTAGGCCGCCCCATCCTCGAAGCGGATTTTCTGTTCAGCCATTTTTGAGCCTCCGTAGTCCCGAGCGAGATTGGTCAGGTGCGTAAAAATTCGTTCGAACGCAGCATAGTGCTGGGCTAGGCATAGCCAAAGGAAAATTGGCCGCAACGCTGCGGGCATTGGGAGTGAGGTCCGGTTTTGGCACTAAGCTGACTTTTTCCAAGCTATCGGCAAAATGCACTGACGAAAATCGCCTGACCCCTTGCCTCGAACTCTCCCTTCCCGACCTGAATCGCGTTTCGATCCAGAACGTAAAGCGGCGTTACGCCCGGAGCCCAAGAAATTCGCGCATCTTGGCCGCGTTCGCTTGCGCCTCTTTCTTGTCCGCCGCCGGAAGCGCCCAGCCCTGGTCACCCCGAAAGACCACCATCGTATTGCAAACTTCGACACCCGAGGCGCGATCCACGGCCGCATCGACCGTGAACTCGGTGACATCGGCTAGCGCCGCCTCCGTGGGCTTTGCCCGCCACAACAGGACTTTGCGCTCCAGCGTAATTTTGCCGGTGTCCTTGTCGAGCGTCAGCGTCGTCGAGCCCGACTTCAACACCAGCCGCTTCGAGGTGCTTTCAACAATCGCCATGGCGGTTTCCCCGCGTTTCCCGATTGGCAGGATACCGCAGGTTCTTGCAACGGGACACACCGTTTCCGCCAAGGGGCCGACGCAGGAAACCGGCGCATGGTATCCCTAGGTGAAAGAAAGGCCGCCCCGCCCATGCCGTCCGAAAAGTTCGATTTCGCGCCCCTGCTCCCGGCGGGGTCGCCGCCGCCCGCGGTCAAGTGGACGGGCGCGCCCAAGTATAATTTCACCGGCGGCAACAACGACGCCGACCAGCTTCCGCTCGATGGCCTCATCGCGGCGGCCAACGCGGTGCTCAAGCGCGAAGGCCGGACGCTCGCGAGCTACGGCCTCGCCAGCGGGCCGCAGGGCTACCGGCCGCTGCGCGAGTTTCTCGCTGAAAAGCTCAAGCGCGACGCGGGCATTTCCTGCACGTTCGACGACATCCTGATCGTCTCGGGCTCGTTGCAGGCCTTCGATCTCGTCAACGGCGCGCTGCTCGCGCGCGGCGACACCGTCATCGTCGAGCAGGAAACCTATCAGGGCATGCTGACGAGATATTCCCGGCTCGGCGTCAACGCCGCCGGCATTCCGCTCGACGGCGAGGGCATGCGCATGGATGCGCTGGCCGCCGCGCTCGCCGATCTCAAGCGGCGCGGCATCCGCGCCGAAATACATCTACACGATCCCGACCGTGCAGAATCCGACCGGCACCATCATGGGCGAGCGGCGGCGCGTCGAACTCCTGAAGCTGTCGGAAGAATACGGCGTGCCGATTTTCGAGGACGACTGCTACGCCGACCTGATCTGGGATCGGCCGCCGGCCGCCGGCGCTCTACGCCATGAGCAAGACCGGCGGCGTCATCCACATCGGCTCGTTTTCCAAATCGATCGCGCCGGCCTTGCGCGTCGGCTACATCGTCGCCGGCTGGGAAATGCTCTCGCGCTTTCTCGCGCAGAAAATCGACGCGGGCTCCGGCGCGCTCGAGCAGATGGTGCTGGCCGAGTATTGCGCGCCGCATTTCGCCGCGCATGTCCCGGAACTGACGCGCGGCCTGCGCGGCAAGCTGGAAACCCTGATGGAAGCGCTCAACGAGCAATTCGGCACGGCGGCGGAATTCGACGATCCGAAGGGCGGCATTTTTCTGTGGGTGAAGCTGCCGGATCAGGTCGATACGCTGAAGCTCTTCCCGAAGGCGCTGGCGGCCGGTGTCGCGATCAACCCGGGGCCGGAATGGTCGACCGACCGCGCGCACAGCAAGAGCCGCATGCGGCTTTGCTTCGCCAGTCCCTCCAAGGACGAGATCCGCCAGGGCATCGCCCTGCTCGCCGACGTGTGCCGCAAGGAATTCGGCGTGCCCGAGCGGATCGCGAACGTGGAGCGCCGCGCCGGGAGCGTGATTGCGCCGCGCGCTGGCCGCTCTTCTTGGGCGGCGCGCAGAGCCGGTTGCGAAAGCGGGCGATCTGGGCGACCATTCCCGAAATATCGGTGAACACCGCGCGCCGTGAGGCCATGTTCGCCGTTTTGAGAGAAACGATCGGGGAGGATGCCATGAAGCAGTTTCGGAAATACTGGGCTCGCGAACTGGGCGCCGTCGCGCTCGCCGGCTTCGGCACGTTATTGCAGGCCTCGCCCGAGGCGGCGGCGCAGGCCTATCCGAGCCGAAACGTGACCATCGTGGTCCCGTTCGGCGCCGGCAGCATCACCGACAGCCTGGCCCGCGTGCTCGGCGACAAGCTCGGCGCCATGTGGAAGCAGACGATCGTCGTGGAAAACAAGCCCGGCCTTCCCGGCACGACCTCCGTGGCCAAGGCCGCGCCCGACGGCTACACGCTGATGCTGACGTCCAACGGCCACACCATCGCGCGCGCCATCAACAAGGACGTGCTGTTCGATCCGGTGAAGGATTTCGCCGGCGTGACCGTGATCGCCTCGGTGCCGCTGGTCGCGATCGTGCCGGTCGATTTTCCGGCCAAGACCCTGAAGGAATTCATCGCGCTCGCGAAAGCTTCGCCGGGCAAGTTCAACTTCTCCTCGGCCGGCGTCGCCAGCACCTCGTTTCTGTCCACCGAGATCTTCCGGCAGCTGGCCGGCCTCAATATGCTGCACGTCCCCTACAAGGGCGTGCCCGACATGATCACCGCGGTCATCCGCGCCGACGCCCAGCTCAATTTCGCCCCCATCCCCAACGCCAAGGAACTGAGCAGCGCCGGCAAGGTGCGGGCGATCGCCATCAATTCCGACAAGCGCGCGCCGCAGCTGCCCGATGTTCCGACCGTCGCCGAAGAATTGCCGGGCTACAAGTACGAGTCCTGGTTCGGCTTGATGGCGCCAGCCGGCACGCCGCGCGAGATCCTGCTCAAGGTGAGCCAGGACGTCGCCAAGGTGCTGGAAATGCCCGACGTGCGCGCGAAGCTGACCGCGTTCGGCTCCATCCCCGCGCCGACCACGCCCGCGCAGTTCGACGCGATCATCAAGAGCGACACGGAGCGCTACGCCAAGGTCCTGAAGGACGCCGGAATCGCCACGAACTAGCGGGCGCGCATCACGAAGCGCTGACGAAAATCGCCTAGCTCCTCGCCTCGAACTCGCACTTGCCGAGCTTCTCCTCGATCGCCCAGCGACGATTGAAACGCGCTCGCAAGGCCGCCGCGCCGGGCACGCTTTCAATGCTCCCCCAGCGTCCAGAGGCCTTAGCGAAGTCTTAACAGTGTGGGCGCACTTCTACTCTTCCAAATCAGTGGGGGAAAACCATGAAGCGGAGTCTATTGGCGGGGGCAGCCCTCGTTGCGTTGACTATTGCGCAGCCGGCGCTCGCCGCGGACGCGCCGGGCTACTGGGGCCCGCCGGCGGCGTCCGCGCCGTTCAGTTGGAACGGTTTCTACCTCGGCGCAAACGGCGGGTATGCTTGGCAGATCAGCAAGCCTGTCGAACTTCTCACCGATAACGTCACACTGCCAAATAATTTTGGCGAAACGACAACCGCTTCCAGAGGCACCATTGGCGACATCCTCGGCCGCGGGCTGTTTGCCGGCGGGCAGCTTGGCTATAATTGGCAATACGGACCCAGCGTGCTGGTGGGCATCGAAGCCGATCTTCAATTCTCGAGCTTCACTGGCAGCGTAGCGGGAACATTCACCAACCCGAGCGGCACCGTCCCCATCAGCGGCAACGCGAATTTCAATATCGATTGGTTCGGCACGGTGCGCGGCCGCTTTGGCGTGACCGCTGACGGCTGGCTGCTCTACGCTACGGGCGGTTTGGCCTATGGGCGTCTCGGCTACAACATGTTCGCCATCGAGACTGGAGGCAGCGCTCTATTTCAAAGCTCGTTGAGCGCAAGCGAGGCAAAAATCGGCTACGTCGCCGGCGGCGGTATTGAATATGCATTCGCACCGAATCTTACGATGAAGGGCGAGTATCAATACATCAACCTCGGTTCGATAAGCGCCACCGGGCCGGTGACGAGAATTCTTCCCGGCCCGGTCCACCGGCGAGACCGCCACCCTCAAGGCGATCGACGCCGCTTTCCACACCTTTCGCGTCGGGCTTAACTGGAAGCTCTGAGCGCATCCGCTTCTTGAACCGAGCGCAGAACGCAAAGCCCCGGGCATCCCCCGGGGCTTTTGCTTTTCATTTGGCGAGAATATGAACTGGTCGAATACGGCTAGTCGCGCACCAGGATCAGCTGGCCGTTCTCCAGCCCGGCCACCAAAGCGAGGCGATTGCGAAACAGGATCGCGCCAATATTGGTCGTCACCCGCGCCGGAAGCCGCACGCGAGCGATATCGTGCGGCTGCGGCGTGAACGCGATGAGCCGCAGCGCGCGCCGGTCGAGACTTGGCACCGCGAGATCGGGCCGGCCATCGCCGTCGAAGTCCGCGACTAAACTCATGCCCAGCACGCGCGATCCGATGACATGATTGGACACATCCGCGATCTCGGCGGCCTTGTGCAGCTTACCGTCTCGCCATGACCACAGCTCCAGCCGGCCGACGACATGGGGCTGCCTGACAAGCGCAATGTCGGTTGCACCATCGCCGTTGAAATCGGCGATGCCGGCGGGATTGAGCCAGGCGTTGGGACGGCCGATCGGCGGTGTCTGCGCGATAATCGCGGCCGAGCCGGCATCGATGATCGCCAGCGCGGAGCCGCGATCGAGATACGACTTGACGACGATGATCCGCTCGACGCCGTCGAGCTTCGCGATACGCGGCTCGAGATCCTCGAATACCGCGTCGGCGCCGAGACGCAGAACGCCGCGCCGACCGTCGCGGCGCTCGATCATCAAGCTGCCGGCTTCGATCGCATCGCCCAGCACGCCATGGCGATAGCGGCCGGTCGGTTCGGCGAGCCAGGCACGGGCGATCGTGCCGCTGCCGATGGCGACGCGTCCATCCGGAAGCCCACCGGCTGGAATGGCGGGACGGTCGAACGGCGGCGCGGGCTCCAGACGCGCTACGTCCGCGGCGAACCGGTACCAGCGCCGGCCGATCGCGACGCGGACATCCTTGCCTATGGTTTCGACCGCGGTCACGCGGCCCGGCGCCGGCACGACTTCGGCGCGCCAGTCTGCCGCCGCCGCAGAAACGACCGGCGCGATGGCGCAGAAAACGAGGAACGCAACGAGCCACGCCGATCGCATGCTCAAGCCACCCCGATGATACGAATTGAACAACGTTGTGGTCTCCGGTCCAGCAACCCTCTCCCAGAGGATCGGATTGCCGATAGAGGGTTTGCTGGCTAGGCTCAACCGTCCTCAGTCAATCCGCGAAAAATCGGTACGAAACAGGATTTTGCCATGCCGCTCGTCGACCCGCTTCCGGAAGATCATAATTCCGAACTTGTCGATCTCATCCAGTTCTTTCGCGGGCCGCTGGGAACCGTTCCCAACAGCGTGCTCACCATGCAGCGGCGGCCGAAGATCGCCCGCTCCTTCACCGACTTGAACAAGGCGGTGATGGAGAACGGCGGCCGCGTCACCGCCGAGCAAAAGCGGCTGATCGGCTTCATCGCGTCGCACGCGGCCGGCTGCCGCTACTGCGAGGCGCATACGATACTCGCCGCCGAGCGCTTCGGCGCCACGCCCGAGCGCCTGGCCGCGGTCTGGGATTATCATCGCAGCCCGCTGTTCAGCGCCGCCGAGAAGGCCGCCTTCGATTTCGCGCTGGCGGCCGCGAGCGTTCCAAACGCCGTGTCGCCGGAGATCGGCGCCGCGCTCAAGCAGCATTGGACCGACGACGAAATCGTCGAGATTCTCGGCGTGATCGCCTTGTTCGGATTCCTCAATCGGTGGAACGATTCGATGGCGACGACGCTCGAGGGCATCGGGATTTCGGCCGGCGAACGGAACATGGCCTCGAAGGGCTGGTCGGCCGGCAAGCATCGCGTCGCGGGCGCGGAGTGAGATTGCAGGCCAAGATGAAAGTTCCTTCGCAGCGGCGGGAATGAAGCAACGCCTTGCGTCAAAGCGAGTGCGCCGGGTCGATCGCAGCTTGAAACGTCACGTTTTCCAAGCAATGCAGGTCGCAGAAGCAGGCATATCCATCGTGCCGCGTAACATTTCGGTCAGATCGTACGTATATGAATACAAAGGGAGCCTGCCGATGGTCGCTGTCACCGATCTGCTCGCGCGCCTCACCAGCCCGAGCCTTACCGCGCGCCTGGTTCGCGGCGCGATCGGCATTGGCATGTTTGCCGCAGGCTTTAACCTTTCCTACGGACATCCCTATCTTGGCGTACCCCTGATGCTGCTGGCGCTGGTTCCGGTCGGCGGATGCCCAGCCTGCTGGATGGGCGGTGTTATCGGAGCCGCGTGCGAGATAAAGCGGCCAAACCAGCGGCCCGAATAATACAAGGAGACTTCGAGGCACGGAATTCGCCCGGATTCTTTCCGGCATTCGACCGCGGTTGCCTTAAGTAACCAGCACAGCCTCATCACGGGGAATTCAGTCGCGAGACCCAAGGGCTACGTGGCATTTTAAGAACAAAGTAACTCAATCGGCGTGAATTCATCTAGGGTCGAGATGACATCGCACACGGAACAGATCGTGATGGCCGCGAAGCCTGCGCCTGGCCGGCTGCGCGGCCCAATATTTCACATGTCTCTTTCCCGATGGATCTTGTTGCTCGTCGGCATATCGCTGGCCGGTTACGCGGTATTTGGCATTGGCTACATCCTGGTCGAACGCGAACACCAAGAACTGCTGAAAAGAAATTCCGTTTATATCCAGCTTGAGCAGTCCATTCGCGCAGCCCAATCGGCCGAGCAGATCGCTGAACGCATCGTCGAACATGCAGAGAATCTGGCTCCGGATAAAATTCGCTCGGCGGCGCAGGCTTTCGTCACCGCGGCGCGTGAAGCGTCCGAAGCGAATACGGTCGATGCTCTCAAGAATCGATTCGCTACGGCTGTTTCAGGTGCCGATCTGGTTGAGCGCGCCGTCGCAGGTGATGTCATCGATGAAAGCAAGTTACGCGAGGGACTCGAAACGGCAAGAGCAGCGATCGACTTGTTGGTCTTGATAGCGAGCGAAGGCCGCACAGCCGAATGGGATAACCTGTTATCCGGAAGTAAATCCAACTTCGCGATGCTCATCGCGTTGATCTGCGCCAGTGCCGCCGCCGTGACAGGATTGGGATACCTGATTGCCGCCAGTATCAAACGCGTCTTTGCCGATGTTATACGCATCAACTCGGCGATTGCGGATGGGACCGTCGATATCGACATTCCTACTGGCGATAACGTGACTGAATCTGGCCGAATGTATTCGGCGCTGGAAATATTTCGTCATAACGCTGCGGATAAGTCACGTTTGCAAGCCGCTACTAAGGCCGAAGAAATCATTCGCGCCACTCGGCAACAGAAGATCGATGCCCAGATCAACGAGTTCCGCCAACATGCTCAGGAACTCTTGGCTGCGGTCGGCAATAATATGAACCAGATGCAATCGGCGGCAAAGATTCTTGCGCAGTCGGCGGAAGAAACTTCCGGCCGTGCTGCAGATGCCGCTGGAGCTTCCGAGGAAGCGTCTGCATATGTCCTTTCGGTTGCGGCAAGCTCCGATGAACTTGCTTCCTCTGTCACGGAGATAAGCCGTCAAGTCCACAAGGCGACGAATGTGGTAATCCGAGCAACGGAAAACGCTCGATCCACCAACGAGTTGGTTGAGGGACTCTCTCAGTCGGCGGAGAAAATCGGAGAGGTCGTGGATTTGATTCGTGCCATCGCCGAACAGACGAATCTACTTGCTTTGAATGCCACGATCGAAGCCGCGCGAGCAGGCGAATTGGGGAAGGGATTTGCTGTTGTAGCTGCCGAAGTGAAATCGCTCGCAAGTCAGACGGCGAAAGCTACCGAAGATATCTCAGGACAGATTGTCGCGATTCAGCGTTCGACCGGTCAATCTGTGGAAGCAATCAAGAGCCTTGCTGCATCAATGGAAGAGGTCAATTTGTTTGCATCTACCATTGCGGACTCCGTTCAAAGACAAGGCGAGGCGACAAGCGAGATATCCCGCAACGTTCAACAGGCGGCTTCTGAGACACGGAAAGTTGCAGGAAATATGGGAGGAGTAACAGCGGCAGTCAGCAAAACGACGATGTCGGCGGCGATGGTTGAGAAAGCTTCCGCCAATGTTGTCAACCAAACCGCCGAATTGCGCCAGGCTGTCGACCATTTTCTGAGTCAGGTAGCATCTAGCTAAAATCGATCGAACGGCCAGCAAAATGTGCTGGCGAAAATTAACCCCTTCTCGCCTCGAACTCGCCCGCGCCGAATTCCCCCTCGGTCGCGCGCTCAGAGCCGCAAAGACCTATTTCCCCGGATCCAGGGGTGTCCAAAGGCGTGAAGCGTATTCGGCCTCGTAGGCCCTGCCATTGGGATAGCTGAGCAGCTCGAAATGCATCCCCCAGGGCGCGACGAAATACACCCAGGTCATGCCCTTGTTTCCGCCCGCCGGCGGACTGTTCGGGCCGGCGAGAATTTTGATGCCGTTCTTCTTCAGGTGCTCGATGGCGGCCGGCACATCATCGACGTAGAGCGCAAGATGATAGCCGCCGATATCCGAGTTCTTGGGCGGGGTCGTTCGCTGATCCGGAGCGGTGTACGTGAACAGCTCGATATTCACGCCGTACCCGCAGCGCATCATGCGGATTTCCGGAATCGTCGCCCGCGGATCGACGTTCAAGCGGTCCTTCATCCAGTCGTTGTTATTGAAGACGAACGGACCGTTCTTGAAGAACGCCTTGCAGCCGATGACATTCTGGAAAAACTCGACCGCCTGCTTCATGTCGGGAACGGTAATTCCGAGATGATCGGATCCGCGAAAACCGGGCATTTCCGCGACGGCGTTACCGCCGCCGAGACTCGACGCCGCCAACACGAGGCAGGCAAGCATACTCTTCCTCATGGTCCCCTCCTCCTATCGTTGCCGTTCTCCGCTTATTGCGGTTGAATCCTCGCGATCTTGATGGATTCGCGCCACAGGTCGATGTCGCGCAGGAAGTTCGCCTGCGCCTGCGCGCCGCGCACGCTGCCGAACGGAGCCACCAGCGCGAACGCACCGGCCGCGCGCAACAGCTCTTTCCTGGTGATTTGCATGCGCTCCTCCGTTTCTTCGTTGGCCATTCGTCAGCGCATCATCAAGTTCGGCAGCCATAGCGCGATTATCGGGAAATATACGATCAGCAGAAGTCCGACGAGGCTCGCGAAAAAAAACGGGGTAATCCCCTGGAATATCTGGCCGAGCGTTACGTTATCGACCATCGACTGCACGACGAACACGTTCAGTCCGATCGGCGGCGTGATCAGGCCGATCTCAACCACGATAATGACGATGATGCCGAACCACACGGGGTCCAACCCGAGCGATTTGATGATCGGGAAGAACACCGGGACCGTCAGCAAGATCATGGCCAGGGAATCGAGCAGGCAACCGAGCACGATATAAATGAGGCAGATCAGAAGGATGACCCCGGTCGGCGAAAGCTGAGCCGCGTTGATCAGCTGAACGAGATCGCGCGGCAGCCCGGCAACGGTGACGAAGTTGGAGAAAATCAGCGCACCGAATCCGACGGTAAAGATGATTCCCGTCGTACGTCCGGCTTCGACCAACGAGTCGATCAAAGCCCGCCACGTGAGTTGCCGACGCCACAAGACGAACATCATGCCGCCGAACGCGCCGATACTGGCGGCCTCCGTCGGCGTGAAGATGCCGCCGTAGATGCCGCCGATGACGAGAACGAACAACGCCAGCACGCCCCACACTCTGGCGAGGTAGGGCCAGCGCTCACGCAACGGAATCCGCGGCGCCCTGGGGCCCCATTCGGGCCTGAACCAAGTTACGGCGTTGATGCTCGTATTATAGAGCAAAATCATCAGAACGCCTGGAACGATGCCGGCGATGAACAGCTTGCCGATGTCGGTCTCGGTCAGAATTCCGTAGATCACCATCGGTACGCTCGGTGGAATCAGGATGCCAAGCGTGCCGCCCGCGGCGATCGTTCCAGTCGCCAATCGGTCGTCGTAGCCATAGCGGCGCATGGGCGGCATCGCCACTTTGGTCATCGTCGCCGCCGTCGCCAGCGAGCTTCCCGAGATCGTCGCGAACCCGCCGCAAGCGACCACCGTCGCCATGGCCAAGCCGCCGCGCCGGTGACCGAACCAACTATTGGCGGCGTCATAGAGCTCTTGCGACAGGTTGGCGCGATGGACGAACGCGCCCATGAGAATGAACAACGGCAATACTGTGAACTCGAAGTTCGTCGAAAGGTCGACGATCTGTTGAGTGCTCATCGCCAGAGCGCCCTCCAGATTGCGAATCATCGCGAAGCCGGCGACGCCGACCAGGATCATCCCGAACCCGAGCGGCAGACCGAGAAAAGCGAGCAACAGCAGGATCGCCAAGGCGATCAGCGAAATTTCCACTAGTCGACTCCGGGATTTTCGGCGCTGATCAGCGGCGCTTCCGCTGGCGGCCCGCCGCGCTGGAAGAGTTTTTGCCGGACCAGCACGGCGAAGATGATCGTGGTGACACCGCTCAGCACGCACATGACGTAGACGATCGGCGCGATCGGCCATTCCAGAAAACCGGTGACGTGCTGCCCCTGCCACATCAAGTTGGCCTGAATCCACATGCGCCACGTGATGCCGGCCATCACAATCGTCATGACCAGCGCCCAGAGCACATTCAACGCGTGCAGGATCGGCGCGGGGATCCAGTGATCGAACAGGTTGACCTTGATGTGCTTCTCGTCCCACGAGATCAGGGGCAGCGCGCAGAAGATCAAGATCGCCAGCATGAAGGTGACGATCTCGAAGCTGCCCTTGATCGGCTTGCCGAACGTGCGGCCGAACACGTCCGCGGTGGTCAGCATCATCATCGCGAACATGACGATCGATACGAGCGCGGTCAGCGCATTGCGCGTCCACCGCGCAATCGGTGCGCGGTGGACGATCTCGTTCTCGGAAGGAGCGCTCATCGAGCGGCGATTACTTCGACAGCTCCTTGACCGTGTCGAGGTAAAACTTCAGCGCGGCCTTGCCATCGACGTTACGCGTGGCGGCATTGGCCACCCATTCGTCCGGCAGGAACGCCCAGGACTTCTGCAAGTCGGCCATTAACTTGGGCGAGGCCGTCGTGATCTGAAGTCTGCCTTCCTGCTTTGCGCGCGCAAATGCGGCAGCCTCGCGGTCGTCCCAAACCTTGGTCAGCTTCGCGATCTCTTCCCCGGACACGCTCATGATCAGATCCTGATCGCGTTTGGGGATGCTGTCCCACTTGGCCTTGTTGAGAAACACCGCGAAGGCAGCCGCACCGATGCCGCCGGGAACCAGGGTCACTGCCTTGGCGTACTGAGTGGTATTGAAGGAGGCGGAGCCGTCGAAGTTGTGGCCGCCCCAGGCCTCGACGATGCCTTTGGAGATGATCTCGTAGGAACGCACCGCCGGTCCCGGCACGATCACAGCGCCCAGGGCTCCGAGCGCTCGCGCCTGATCCCCCGGCAAGGACCAGGTTTTCACATCTTTCAGATCGCCCACCGCAGCGATCGGCTTGTTGGAACTCCACAGGTAAGCCGCTGGCGAGCCGAAATAGCCGATCAACACGACTCCCTCGGACTCATTGGCTTTCTCGAAGAATTTCTTGTGCGTGCGCCAGAGCGCGACCGCCTGAGCGGTGGCCGACGGCGTTCCGAACGGCAGCGTCGCGATCTGCGGCAGCAGGAGCCGCTTCTGCGCGAAGCCGAGAAAGATATAGGCGCCGTCGGCGACGCCCTGTGTGACCATTTCCCACTGCTGCGGCGGCGGCGCCAAGCTGGTGGCGGGAATTTCGACCTTGACGCGCCCTTCGGTCACCCGCTCGACGTTCTTGGCCCACGCATCGATCATGCCTTGATTGATGACGAAGGTCGGCGGCGCGAAGGAATTGAAGACGATCTTGACCTGGGCTTGGGCGGGGGCACCCATCAGGCAGAGTGACAATGCCGCAGCAAGACTGACCCCGACGTATCGATTGGCCATGGTGATCCTCCCGGAAAGCTAATCGCGTATTTTTCATGAGATTTCCGGGTGATAGGAGGCTATGCAATAGAATTTGCACCAAGTGCCGCTCTGCGGCACGATTGTGTCATGGGACGCTTGGTGGAAAATCGCTCGCTCGATCGCGGCCTGGCCGTCCTGAATACGCTGTCGGCCCATGGCGCCAGCAGCCTGCGCGACCTGCACGCGCGCACGAAGCTGCCGAAGTCCACGATCTTGCGCATTCTCGGCACGCTCACGCGGCGGAAAATCGTGCGCCGGAGTTTGAGCGACAAGCTCTACAGGGCGAATATCTATCTGCCGACGCTCAATAGCCGCTTCGCGCCGGGCGAAAGCTTGTTGGTGGACCGGGCTCTGCCGCACATGATCGAGCTCACGCGCTCGGTCGGCTGGTCGTGCGATCTGCACATTTTCGAGCGGACCCGGAGCCGCGTCATTGAATCGACGCGGCCGCTCAGTCCGTTCTTTCAATACGAGCGCCATATCGATCTCGAAGTATCGGTCTTCTCATCCGCCGGCGGGCTGGCCGTGCTTTCAACCTGGTCCGACGCGGAGGTTCTCGCGCTGATCGACGAGATCGGAAACCATCCGCTCTGGGGATTGCCCAGGCTGGGCACCACCAAGCGCGATCTGTTTTCGATGCTTCGGGAAATCAAAGCCGCGGGATACGCGGTGCGTGCCAGCCACTACCGGAGCGAATCGCCGCTCGCCAACAAGCTGGAGGCGATCGGCTGTCCGGTCTACCGGGGCGAGACGGCCGTCGGCGCGCTCGTCATGCTCTGGTCGAAGGGGTTGCTCACACCCAAGGAGTTCGCCGAACTCAATCTCGGCAGGCTCAAGGAGGCCGCGGCGCTTGTTACGGCCGATCTGACCCGCACTTGACGAGTCAGCAAAACGCGCTGACGAAAATCGCCTGACTCCTCGCCTCGAGCGCCCGAGTCACCGCTTCGGTCGCGCGCTTCGATCTCGTTGCGCATGGGTCAGTTCTGGCACGAGCCGGCGCCCTGGCCGCGCACCATGGCAAACGCGACACCCGCGATAAGGCCAAGACACCTCGGCATTCTCATCGTTAACAATGTCCTAACCACTTTCGACAACCATGCCATCCCTCATGGCACCCGCTCGCTCCATCGAAGGCTTCGAATCTCGTCTCAAGCTCTATGACATCGACGAGCGGGCGCGCGCCGTCATGAAGAACTCATGGGACACGATCGCGCCGCTCCTCGAAAAGGCGATCGACGACTTCCTCGTGACCGCCGCCGACATGCCGCGCCTGTCGGAAATGATCGTTCGACACAGACCCCTGATCAAGAAGCTCGAATTGTCGCATTTCGAGTCGCTCCTGAACGGAACGCTCGACGATCGCTACATCGCGTCCTGCCGGAAGACCGTCGAGGAGGAAGCGGCGATCGGATTTGACGGCCGCGTGCGCTGCAGTGCCGGAAACTTAGTGCTGAGAGCCGTGCTCGATGCGCTCGCGCGCAAACACCGGCTATCGACCGGTAAGCTCGCCGAGCGGAGCAAGGTGGCATCGCAGTTCATCGCCTTCGATGTCGCGAACGCGATGAGCTTGCATCGAACAGCCGCCGAACAGGCAACGGAAATGCGGCGCACGGCAATCGATGGCGCCATTAAGGATTTTGCAGACGCGATCGGCGACGTGGTCAAGGCGATCAAGGAAGCGGCAACGTCGCTATCAAGCTCGTCTTCGACTTTGCAGCAAGTAGCCAACGACACCGTCAGCCGGATGGCCAGCGCGGCGTCCGCAGCAGCAGAGACGAGGGAACGGGTGAACGGAACAGCGGCGGCCACCGAGGAAATATCCGGTTCAATCGAGCATATCGGTCAGCAAACGACGCGCGGCCTGAACTTGGCGCGTTCCGCAGTGGGCGATGCGCAGCGTACCCAGCAAAGCATTCAATCGCTGCATGAAGCTGCCGAACACATCGGATCGGTTGTTGGTCTCATTTCCGCCATTGCATCGCAGACCAATCTCCTCGCCCTGAATGCGACGATCGAGGCCGCGCGCGCCGGCGCAGAGGGAAAAGGCTTTGCCGTCGTTGCTTCCGAAGTAAAGTCGCTCGCCGCTCAAACATCAAAGGCGACCGAGGCGATCGCACGGCAGGTTACCGAGATCCAGGAAGCGACGAAGCGTTCGCTCACCGAGATCTCCTCGATTGCGCGCACAATCGAAGAATTGACGACAATGGCGACCGGAATTGCGACGGCCGTCGAGGAGCAGAGTTCCACGACCCGTGAGATCGCCGGAAGTATTCAAACGATAGCAAGCAACACCGCCGAGGCATCACTCGAGATCCGTTCCGTGGAAGAGGCCACCGGGAGAAGCGCCGCCGCAGTCGGCGAAATCGCGGGCTGGACCACGCAGCTCTCCTCGCGCGCAAACGATTTGGAAGCGAAGGTCGCTACATTCTTTGCCCGAGTTCGGGCGGCTTGAAATACGAAAAAACCAAGACGCGCTGATCAGTCCTGTTTGAGCGCTCGAGTTCGGTGTTCGCTCTTGCACAAAGCCGACTATTTCCAAGCGCTCAGCAAAATGCGCTGATGAAAATCGCCTGACTCCGCGCCTCGAACTCGCCCTTGCCGAATTTCGCCTCGAGCGCCTTCGCTACCGCCTCGGTCGCGCGCTCCAGGCCGTTGGCGTCGCGCTTTTCGATCTCGTTGCGCAACGGGCCGCCCTGGCAAGTGCCGGTGGCGTGGTCGAGCGCGGTGGCGCGAATGCGCTTCTTCAAGGTCTCGGCCTCGACGCGCGCGAAGCCGGCCGCACGCAGCGCGCGCTCGATTGCCGGAATGTCGTTGTACCCATAAGGCCCGCGCGCCATGAATGCGAGCCGATCGTTCGGGAACAGACTCGCCGATCGTCTCCCGACCAAACCCGCGGCAGCTCGTTGTGCTCGAGCTTGTCCCACGCCGTGAACAGGAATTGTCCGCCCGGCTTCAGCACGCGCCGCGCCTCGGCATAGGCCTTGGCCTTGTCGGGAAAAAACATCACGCCGAACTGGCTGACCAGCATGTCGAAGCTCGCGTCGGGAAACGGCAGCGCCTGCGCGTCCGCCATTTTCCATTCGATCTTCGCGCCCGGCCGCTTGGCCGCGGCGAAATCGAGCATGGGCTGGCTGAAATCCGTGGCGACGATCTGCGTGCCCGGCGACGCATCGGCCATCGCGAGAGTCACGATGCCGGTGCCGCAGGCGGTCTCCAGCAGCCGCGCGGGCTTGAGCCGCCCGATTCGCGCCGCCGTTTCCGCGGCCCAAGGCACGAACTGGATCGGCCCCAGATAGCGGTCGTAGAACGCCGGCATCGAGCCTTTGAACATCGGTCCCGAGTTCATCGTGCTGTCATGCTCCCGCGCTAGATGTCAGATGCCCTTGCGGAAGTGCCGCTGCCGCCCCATATCCCGCCCCAAGGCAGTCGGCAGCCGCAAGGCGCTACTGCCGGAAACGGCCACGATCAGTGAGCGACGCCGGATGTAAGCGCGCTTCTGGTTTGTGGTCGTACCATTTTTAGGCCCCCATTTGCAGCTTTCACCGCGCTTGCCCGGCCCCTGCCAGCCGTGTTTTGTGGGCAAATGCACACCGTCGCCAAGCACTCGCTGTTCAGCCCGCTCACCATCCGCGGCGTGACGCTGCGCAATCGCATCGTCATGTCGCCCATGTGCCAGTATTCGTCGCACGAGGGGCTGGCCAACGACTGGCACCTCGTCCACCTCGGCAGCCGCGCCGTCGGCGGCGTGGCGCTGGCGATGGTCGAGGCCAGCGCGGTGCTGCGCGAGGGCCGCATCACGCCGGGCGACATGGGCATCTGGGGCGACGAGCACGTCGCGCCGCTCGCGAAAATCGCCGCCTTCATCGAGAGCCAGGGCGCGCTGCCCGGCATCCAGCTCGCGCACGCCGGCCGCAAGGCGAGCCGCGGCGCGCCGTGGCACGGACCGAAGACGGTCTCGCCCGCCGAAGGCGGCTGGCAGGTTTTCGGCCCGAGCGACGTGCCGTTCGACGAGACGTTCGCCAAGCCCGCCGCGCTGGATATCAAGGGCATCGACCGCGTGGTCGACGCCTGGGAGGCGGCGGCCAAGCGCGCGCTGCAAGCCGGCTTCAAGCTGATCGAGATCCACGCCGCGCACGGCTATCTGCTGCACCAGTTCCATTCGCCGATCTCCAATAAGCGCACCGACGAATATGGCGGCAACCTCGGCAACCGCATGCGGCTCACGCTGCGCGTGGCCGAGCGCGTGCGCGGTGCGCTGCCCGAGACGATGCCGCTGTTCGTGCGCATTTCCTGCACCGACTGGGCCGAAGGCGGCTGGGACATCGCCGACGCGGTGGAGCTCGCCAAGCGGCTCTCGAAACTCGGCGTCGACCTGATCGATTGCTCCTCGGGCGGCACGGTGCCCAAGCCCAACGTCACGATGGCGCCCGGCTACATGGTGCCGTTCGCGCGCCGCATCCGCGCCGAGGCCGCGATCAAAACCGGCGCCGTGGGGCTGATCACCGAGCCGCGCCAGGCCGAGCAGATTCTCGCCGCCGGCGACGCCGATCTCATCTTCATGGGGCGCGAGCTGCTGCGCGAGCCCTACTTCGCGATCAAGGCGCAGGGCGTGCTCAGCGAGCACGTGCACTGGCCGACGCAATATGGCTATGTGTTGCGGCCGCCGAAGGTGTAGCGATGGCGCAATATCGAATTCGCACATTTCAGATCAAGGGCTGGCAGGTTTTCCTGATCGCCGCGCTGGTGCTCGCGCTGTTCGTGACACTGCTTATCGTCGCGGTCGGCGCGTTTTTGATTCTGTTTCCGATTTTCATCCTGGTCGGCGCGCTGGCGTATCTGTTCGGCTTCGGCCGCCGGCGCGCGCCGGGCCGCGACGGCCGCGGGAAAACGATCGAAACGGAATATCGCGTGATCGAGCCGGAGCCGAAAAAGCTATCGGGCGCAACAAGAAGCGCTGACGGCCGCGTGAATCGCACGCGAACATGACAATTGAATCGAATCGTCTACGTATTCCGGCGCACGAACACATTGAGACCTCTATTGCGCGTCATTGAAACCTCTATTGCGCGTCATAGTGCGTGCGTAGCTTGAATGAATGTTCGTTCAAGTAATTCGATAAAACTGATATTTCAGGAGATAACCATGACCAATCCCGTCAACACCAACGCTTCCGGCTCGCAGGCTTCCGCACCGCAGGCCAATGCGGCGAAGCTCTCGGCCAAGGAAATCCACGTCAAGTGGGACAAGATTTCCGAGGTTGACGCTTCCACCATGAAGCTGACCAGCGACCTCGTCTCTCAGGTTCAGACCAAGTACGCGCTGAGCGCGGACCAGGCCCTGAAGGACGTCAATGCTTGGACCAACGGCCGCTCCTTCTAAGCTGAGCGCCCACGAACAACGCCGCCCCTGCACCCGCAGGGGCGGCACGTTCTTTTTGGAGACGGAACGGTGCGAAAGATCGAGCGCGACGCGGCAATCGCACGCCGGTATGTGCTGTGCGGATGCGCGCTGGTTGGCGTGACGCTCCTGGGCTTTGTCTATCTGTTCAACTTCACTGGTTTTCTCGGAACGCTGATCCAGTAAGCAATTCGCGTTCCGGTCGGCTGGTAAATTTCGAACTGACCCGCTAATTTTCTGCGATGAACCCCTCCCCGAGGCAAGGCTCCTCTCAAGGCTCCAACCGCGTGAAGAGCTGGGTGCGCGTCCAGTTCTTCCGGCTGTGGACGACGCTGGCGACCATCGTGCTGATCGGGCTCTGCTTCTATTATTACCCGGCATGGCTGCAATGGTATTTGCGGGGGGCGACGCGCAGCATCGAGGTCGCGGCCGACCTGCTGCCGTCGCCCTGGGCGGCGCAAACCGAAGTGGTGCTGCGCACGATCGGCGCTTCGGTCTGGTTCCAGTTCGCGAGCGCGATCGTGTTGTTCCGCGTGGCGATGTGGGCGATAGCGGCTGCATTTGTCGCGATGTTCTTCCGGCGAAAATCTGAACCTGAAGACATGTGAGGGCGTTCTCGCGGCGCTCTTCTTTGTTGTCATCGCCGGGCGAAAGGCGCGAAGCGCCGTCTTCGCGCCTAAAGTCCCGGCGATCCCGCTTAGTGAGGCAGTGCCGAAGTATGGCCGCGGTTCACCACGGCCGCCGCTTCGCATGCCGGATATGGACGATCCAGGCTTCGCCGCCTTCAACCGTCCAATAGACGAGATAAGGATAGCGCCCGACCGGGAGCACGCGCGTTTCCTCCATGCCGGCACGGCGACCGCTGGCGGGATATTGCCCGATCAACTCGATCGTCCTTTGCATGACCCGCTTGACGCTTTGCGCGCCTTGGGGATTCCGCTCATCGAGATACTGGAGAATTTCCTGGAGATCGTCACGCGCCCGCGGCGTGTAGCGAACTCTCATAGGCCGTGGCGTTTCCAGAGCGCCCGGATTTCCTCGTCGGGCACGAACTCGGCCGCGGCGGGCTTGTTCAAGCCCTTCGCGAATGGCGGCCCGCGTTTCGTCATCGAGCGGCGCAACACCCGCCGCCGCCTCGTCGGTCATGGCGAGCAGCACAGCCCCGAGCGTGTCCTGATCCTCGTCGGGAAGCTCGCGCGCCTTGGCGATGGCCTGATCGAGCAATTTGGTCATAACCGCTACTATACCACAATATCGTCCATGATGAAGCATATTGCCAACCTAGGAGATCGCTTCGATGAAGAAGAAAAAGGGCAAGATCGACCGCACCGAAACCTTCGACGAGTTCCTCGCCAAGGACGGCATCCTGGCGGAGATCGAGGACGCGGCTCTGAAGGAAATTTCCGACGCCTATGGCGAGCGCCAAAGCCGTGCCCCACGCAAATGACGCCTCATGAACGCGCCCCTTGCGGGCAGGGTTGCGAGGAATATAATCCATATAGGAAATTAGTCAAGCGCCCGCTCGACCAGCTTTCGCTCTTTTCTTTCCAGGCGGGAATTGGGATTGGCGGGGCGGAATCCCAAACCGCCCCGAGCGAAGGACGCTGTCCACTACATTTTTGAGCGTAAAGACGGCTAGCGCCGTCCTGCGCTACGCAAATAATGTCTAACAAGCCGATATTTGTTGCGTTCTAAGTGATCGATCGACTATGTTGCCAACAAGGAACAAAAGATGAACGATAGAGGTCATCCGTGAGCAAATCTCCAACGCTGTTCAATCAGATCCTTGAACAAAACGTGTCACTTAAGGACGACGACGAAATTCGAGACAAACTCCATCAGATGATCGAGTACGCAATCGATCGCCATGATTGGTATGAAAACCAACGAAATCGTTTCGCTACAGTTGCACTAACAATGCTTGGCTTTGCCGGCGCTCTCATGATTGGGATGGGCGACCCAGCCAAATACAATCTCACATTCCGCGTTTTTGGGACAGCGTTTGTTGTATCGATAGTAGTGACCAGCCTCGTTGTCCTCAGGGAGTACATGAAAGTCTCTGAGGCAAGTCATCCATATCGAAAACTTGCCGATATACGGAGTTGGTACTTCCGATACGTTGCTTCGAATAATTTCGCGGATGACTTGAACTCATTGTCTAACGAGGAGACGAAACGAGCAGAACTGAAGAAACTTGGCGAGACTTTGCGTGACTTTGTAATTAAGTGGCAGGAGTACAGCTCCAACAAATCGGGATTCGTGAAGGAGGACTTACAGCAAGTATTCATACTGTATCTTTTGCAAAATTATCGACAGAGAAATTTGAAGGTAATGTTGCGTGAGCTTAAGTCCGGAACATTCATATCCGGTATCTTGCTGATAGTCACAGCTCTAGCAAACATACTTGGATAGACGGGAACGATGTCCCACCTCGTCAATGCAGCCTCAGAGCTCGATGCTGCGAGGCAATTGTATCTCTTGTTGCTCTCCAGTCCGGCGCAAAAAAATGTTCGGGAATGCATAAGCGTTCTTTCTACTATTCAATATTCGGACGAAGGCTATCGCGATTACGTGAGCTTCTTAGACACTTATCGCGAGATCGGCGGAGATCCGGTCAGGCGAGGTTGGGCAAAAGCGCAAAGAGTCTACGAAGACCCCAAAGATCGACATGTAAAACCGAGCTATTTGTCACGACTAACTGCGTATCCAGATAAGACACGACGTGACAAATTTCATGTTGAGCTAAATCAACTTGAAAAGATCGCCTTTGAAATTCTGGATAAGCCCGGCTTGAACTGTCTTTCGTTCGTATTCTTGAGACCAGCGGACCTATTCGACAAGATTCGTCCAGGCTACGTTCCATGCCCTATTGCGGGTGACTTCAAAGTTCGAAATGGAAAGTTGATACTCAATGTCATGTTTCGAACTTGCGATTTTTATACAGTCGGCTTCTTTGACATGTACTTCTTACGGCGAATACAAATGCACGTTGTTGAATTGGTCAAACGAAACGATCTCTCCGGCAAGCTAGATGAATTGTGCTGCGGCGAGATGAGCCTTTTCTTTTCTAGGATATTCGTGGAGAAAACCTGCGTAAGCGCAGTGAAGGCAATGTTAGTTCATTTCAAATAGAGCGCCGGAGTATACGTGCCACGGTAAAATAGCTTGCGGCAGCAACCGCTAAGGTTTTTCAGGGAGAAGCAGAGCAATTGTTTGGCAAAGAGCGGCGATGCCCGCGCTACTAGCAGCCAATGCACTCAGGCGACTTTGTCGAATTACTGCGCGCCCTAACGCGTCCAATTCTTCGCTTTGACCTGTGCTTATTAGCTCTGATCCTATTACTTGCTCCGCTAAAGTGTTCTGACTGATTATGGCAATCGGAAACTTCTTCGGAGTCTCAACTCTCGCAGACAAGAACCATAGAACAGCAGCAAGAAATGCGAATATCGCCGACCCAATTTCGAGAGTCCGTTTCATGTTAAGATTTCCACTAGCATGTTTTTGAAGAGCACCGGAAACATGCGCCCCTACCTCACCAACTCCCGCATCGCCTGATCCAGCCCCTCCAGCGTCAGCGGAAACATCCGCCCGGCGAACAGCTGCTTGACCATGCGGATCGAGTGGGTGAACTCCCACTGCTCCTGCGGCACCGGGTTCAGCCACACCGCGTGCGGATAGGTGCGCGTGACGCGCTCGAGCCACGCGCCGCCCGGCTCCTCGTTCATGTGCTCCACCGAGCCGCCCGGCACGCTGATCTCGTAGGGGCTCATCGAGGCGTCGCCCACGAAGATCGCCTTGTAGTCGTGCGGATAGGTGTGCAGCACGTCCCAGGTCGGCGTGGTCTCCTGCCAGCGCCGGCGGTTGTCCTTCCACACCCGCTCATAGAGGCAATTGTGAAAGTAGAAATTTTCCAGGTGCTTGAACTCGCCGCGCGCCGCCGAAAACAGCTCCTCGCAGATCTTGATGTGCCAATCCATCGAGCCGCCGATATCGAGGAACAGCAGCACCTTCACGGCGTTTCTTCGCTCGGGGCGTAACTTGAGGTCGAGATAGCCGCGCTGCGCGGTCTCCTTGATGGTGCCGTCGAGATCGAGCTCCTCGGGCGCGCCGGTGCGCGCGAATTTGCGCAGCCGCCGCAGCGCGAGCTTGATGTTGCGGGTGCCGAGCTCGACCGTGTCGTCGAGGTCGCGGAACTCGCGCTTGTCCCACACCTTCACCGCGCGCTGGTGGCGGCTTTCGTCCTGGCCGATGCGGATGCCTTCCGGGTGATAGCCGAAGGCGCCGAACGGCGAAGTGCCCGCGGTGCCGATCCATTTGCTGCCGCCCTGGTGGCGGCCCTTCTGCTCGGCCATGCGCTTCTTCAGCGTCTCCATGAGCTTGTCCCAGCCCATGGCCTCGAGCTGCGCTTTTTCCTCTTCGGTCAGATATTTTTCCGCGAGCTTTTTCAGCCACTCGGCCGGGATTTCCGCGAGCAGGTCTTCCGAGAGCAGATCGAGCCCCTTGAACACGTGGCCGAATACGCGATCGAACTTGTCGAGATTGCGCTCGTCCTTCACCAGCGTGGCGCGCGACAGATAATAGAAATCCTCGACCCGCCGCCCGGCGACGATCGCGGTCCATCGCTTCGAGCAGCGTCAAATACTCGCGCACCGTGACCGGCAGCCCGGCGGATTTCAGCTCGTGGAAGAAGGCGGTGAACATCCCCTCGCGCCTTATGCAGCCGCAAGCGCGCGCGCGACCGCCTCGGGCTCCCGCTCAATGACGAGAAGATAGGCCCGCACCGCGCCATCGGGCTTCGAGCGCCCCTGCTCCCAATCGCGGATGCGCGCCGGCGTAAAGCCGTAGCGGCGCGCGAACTCGTCCTGCGACAGGCGCAGCCTCCGGCGCAAAGCCTTCACGTCGATGCCGGGCGGGACATGAATACGATAGGCCGAAGGATCGACCTCGCCGCGTGCGATCGCCAGCGCTTCTTCCGCAGCCTGAATGAGGCGCTTGCCAAGCCTGCTCATCGTCTTCTTCCTTCGCTCAGTCTTTGCATCACACCTCTGCGACTAGATCTCGGCAAACCGAGATAAACGCTTTCGCAGAGCATTCCGCTCAGCCTTGGAGAGATTTGCCCGTTCGCCTTCGATAAGGGCCAGCATCAGGATCGGCACGTCTATCCGCCGATAGTACGTCACCACGCGATAGCCACCCGACTTCCCCTTGCCGCGCCCAGCGACCCGCACTTTGCGGGCACCGCCAGTGCCCGGCATGAGATCACCGATCGATCGGGTCGTGCGCGATCAGATCGCAGGATCGCTTCGCGCTCCTCTTCGGAAGATTCCAGCTCGCCGAGTGTCCCGGATGAAGATCGAAGTCTCGATGACCGTATGCATGGGCGTATACGGAGTTTCCGTAGTCGATACAAGCAGGGCTGCGGAGGGCCCGGAGTCGAAATTGTTCACTTTTTGTTCTAGTCTGTCCAGCCCCATACCCGCTTCAATTTGGCGTTCCATGCGTACCGAAGGCCTGCCCCGCTATCTGATGCTCGACTTCAACGCTTACTTCGCGAGCGTCGAGCAACAGGTGCGCCCCGAGCTGCGCGGCCGCCCGGTCGCCGTGGTGCCGATCGAGGGCACCGACAGCACCTGCGCCATCGCCGCGAGCTACGAGGCCAAGCGCATGGGCGTGAAGACCGCCATGCGCATTTTCGAAGCGCGCAAGGTCTGCCCCGGTCTGGTCTGCGTGCCCGCGCGCCACGATCTTTACGTGGACTATCACGAGCGCCTGATGGCCGAGGTCGCCAACCATCTGCCGATCCACAAGATCGGCTCGATCGACGAGTGCTCCTGCCGCCTGATCGGCACCGAGCGCGAGCCGGCGAACGCGAAGAAGATCGCGCTCGGCATGAAGGCCGGCATCCACAGCCAAGGTCGGCGAGTATCTGCACTGCTCGATCGGCATCGCGCCGACTTTGCTGCTCGCCAAGATCGCCACCAAGATGCAGAAGCCCGACGGCCTGGTGGTGATCGAGGAGCACGAGCTGCCCGGCCCGCTGCTCAAGATGCAGCTCACGGATCTTCCCGGCATCGCGCTCAACATGGAGGCGCGCCTGAACAGCGCCGGCGTCATGAGCATCGCCGATCTGTGGCATCTCGAGCCGAAAGAGGCGCGCCTGGTGTGGGGCTCGGTCGGCGGCGAGCGCTTCTGGTACGAGCTGCACGGCGTCGATATTCAAAGCGTCACCGGCGACCGCCGCTCCATCGGCCACAGCCGCGTGCTGTCGCCGCAAATGCGCCCGCCCGACCGCGCGCGCATCGTCGCCCGCGCGCTGCTGCTGAAAGCCGCCACGCGCCTGCGGCGCTATGGCCTGGCCGCCGGCGCGCTCGGCGTTTCCGCCCGCGCGGAATGGCGCTCGCGCTACGTCGCGGACACCACGCTGTCGCCCACTCAAGACAGCTTCGTGCTGCTCGCCGAGCTCGACCGCATGTGGTGGCGCCTGTTCGCGGCGCACGATCCGCGCGAGCCTTTGAAGAAAGTTTCGATCTGGATGCACCGCCTGGTGCCGGTGACGACGCGCGTGCCCGATCTGTTCATCGCCCAGCGGCCCGACGGCCTCACCCGCGGCGAGGCGCTATGGCGCGCCATCGACAAGCTCGGCGGCAAGTACCAGGCCGGCATCGTCGCGCCCGCCTCGCAGCGCGGGCTCTCGCTGCAATATCTCGGCGCCAAGATCGCCTTCACCCGCGTGCCGGATGCGGTGGAGTTCAGGGAATGAGCACTTGTCATTCCGGTCGCGCGCATTAGCGCGCGGGCCGGAATCCATAACCCCTACCCAAGCAAATTTGCACGGCGGGTCCTATGGATTCCGGGCCTCGCGCGGCTTGCGCCGCGCTCACCCGGAATGACTGAAGTTAATTCTTGGCGATCTTGTCGAGCACATCCGCCAGCGCCGCCGGCGCGGTGACGTTGGGGCTGTGGCTGGCGGCGAGCTCGAAATAGGGCCAGCCCTCTTTCTGGGCGCGCTCGGCGAACTGCACGAACACGTCGCCCGGCGCTTTCTTGGTGCAATAGATGTAGCTGCGCGGCAATTTCGTTTCGCCGTTCTTCAGGCGAAGTTTCTGCGTCAACGTCTTGATCGGCTGCGGCATGCGCCGCGCCTCGATCCACACCTTGTCTTCGGCCGACGTGTCGGCCGGCACCGGCGTCGGCTGCACCTTCCAGCCGTCGATGGCATGATCGCGCTGGTGCGCGACGTGCTCGGGCGGCACCAGATCATGCAGGCTCTGGCCGTCGCGCGGCACGAACGCATCGAGATAGACGAGCTGCTGCAGCCGCGGCGCGGCGCGGTCGGCGACGCCCGTGGCGACCATGCCGCCATAGGAATGGCCCAAGAGCACCACGTCGTCGAGGTCCTCGAACTCGAGCACGTTGACCACGTCCTGGATGTGCAGCTCCAGATCGATCTCCGGGATTGGCCAGATGCGAGCGCTCGCCGAGCCCGGTATAGCTCGGCGTCCAGAACTCATGCCCGCGCTGGCGCATCAAGGGCCGCACCTTCTGCCACGCCCAGCCCGAGGACCACGCCCCGTGCGCGACCACGAATACCGCCATGCCTGTTCCCCATTCCCCGTTGATGCCGCCGATTCGATATTACGATAGAAGCTCCTGCATGTCGCCCGCAGAGCTCTATCTCGACCTCCTGATCCGCACGATCGCCAACACGATCTATGGCGATCCCCCGACCACGCCCGGGCACGGCTTCATCTACAATCCGAAATTGCGCGAGGTCGGCGCCGACTGGCCCAGCATGGCGCACTCGATGATCGGCCTGCATCGGCTGAAGAGCCTGCGCGATCTGTGCCTCACCTGCATCGACGAGAACATTGCAGGCGACTTCATCGAAACCGGAGTCTGGCGCGGCGGCGCCAGCATCCTGATGCGCGGGGTACTGGCGGCGCGCGGCGACAAGTCGCGCAAAGTCTGGCTCGCGGATTCGTTCCAGGGCCTGCCGCCGCCAGATCCCGTCAACTTCCCGCATGACGCGGGGCTCAATTTCCATGTGCATCCTCAGCTCGCGATCTCGCTCGAACAGGTGCAGAAAAACTTTGCCGCATACGGGCTGCTCGACGAGCAGGTGCGCTTCGTCAAGGGCTGGTTCCGCGACACGCTCTCGACGATCCCCGCCAAGCGTTTCGCGCTGATCCGCCTCGATGGCGATCTCTACGAGTCGACGATCCAGGCGCTCGATGCGCTCTACCCGAAGCTCTCGCCCGGCGGATTTTGCATCATTGACGACTATTCGATCCCTGCCTGCCGCCAGGCCGTGACCGACTACCGCAAGGCGCACGGCATCGAAGCGGAGATCAAGACGATCGACTGGACCGGCTCCTATTGGCGCAAGCCGCTCTGACGAGCTCGTCTACAATCCTCAATGCGACCCGGGCGTATCGGCGACCCCGAGCTTCTTGTGAATGCTGGTGCTCGTGGTGGTGTACTGGAAGGTCAGCTTCTTGTCCGGGTGCACGATCGGGTGCGCCGCGTGCGCCATCAGCGCCGCCTCATGGAAACCCGACAGGATCAGCTTGAGCTTGCCTGGATAGGTGTTGATATCGCCGATGGCGAAAATGCCGGGTTCGCTGGACTGGAATTTCTCGGTATCGACCTCGATCAGTCCGCCGGCGAGCTTGAGGCCCCAATTGGCGACCGGCCCGAGCTTCATGGTGAGTCCGAAGAACGGCAACAGCGCATCGGCTTCGATCGCGAAGGTCGAATTGTCCTCCCGCCGCGCGATCACGCGCTCGATCATGCCGTCCTTGCCCTCGAGCGCATGCAATTGCCCGAGCTCGAAATCGATCTTGCCCTCGGCCGCCAGCGCCTTCATCTTCAGGACGCTATCGGGCGCCGCGCGAAAATGGTCGCGCCGGTGCAGCAGCGTCAGCTTCTTGGCGACCGGCGCCAGATTGAGCGTCCAGTCGAGCGCCGAGTCGCCGCCGCCGGCGATCACGATGCGCTTGCCGCGGAACGCCTCGATCTTGCGCACCAGATAGAACACCGACTTGCCCTCGTAGGCATCGACGCCGGCGATCGGCGGCTTTTTCGATTCGAACGAGCCGCCGCCGGCCGCGATCACCACGATCTTGGCCTCGATCGCGAGCCCGGTGTCGGTCGTGAGCCGGAAGCCGCCGTCTTTCAGCCGCGTCAAGGTCTCGACCCGCTCGGCGAGCTGGAAGTGCGGCGCGAACGGCTTGATCTGCTCCAGCAACTTTTCGACCAGCCCCTCGCCCGAGATCACCGGCCAGGCCGGGATGTCGTAGATCGGCTTCTCCGGATAGAGCTCGGCGCATTGGCCGCCCGGCTTGTCCTGGATGTCGATGACGCAGGCCTTGATGTCGACGAGCCCGAGCTCGAACACGGCGAACAGCCCGACGGGCCCCGCGCCGATGATGATGGCGTCGGTCTTGATCGTCTCTAGGGTCGGGTCGGCCATGGTGGAACCTATCATCCCTGCCGCGCCGGCGTGTTCACCACGAGCCCGTCGAGTTCGGGCGTGACCTTGATCTGGCACGACAGCCGCGAGGTCGGCCGCACGTCGAAGGCGAAGTCGAGCATGTCCTCCTCCATGGCCGAGGGCGGGCCGACCTTTTCTTTCCAGGTTTCTTCCACGTGTACGTGGCAGGTGGCGCACGAACAGGCGCCGCCGCACTCGGCGACGATGCCGGGCACCTTGTTGCGGATTGCCGTCTCCATCACCGTCGCGCCGACTTCGGCCTCGACCGTGCGCGACGTACCGTCGTGCTCGATATACGTGATTTTCGGCATAGGGGAGCTCGGCGCCCCTATATAGGGACGCGCCGGAAATTGCGAGCGTCAGCCGCCGAGCAAATCCGGCAGCGCCAGCCGCGCTTCCGCGACGCGCGCCTTCAGCCGCGCGAGCGAGGACGCGAACGCGGTCTCGTCCTTGGCGCAGGTTTCGACATCCTCGGCCGTGCGCGCGACCGCGAACGCACCGACCCCTCGCGCCGCACCCTTGAGCGTGTGCGCCGCTTCGGCCCGTGCCTTCGCGTTGTCCGCCGTTGCCATGGCCTCGAGCTGCCTCTCGGCCTGGGAATCGAACAACCGCAGCACTTCCTGGGCTAGCAAGTGGTCGCCATGGGTCATGCGATCGAGATGGGCCCGGTCGAAGGGCCCGGAATCGGCCCTAACCTCAGGATCCGCCTTAGAATTTTTCACCTTGTTCCCGCCTGAATCCGCAGCGACTTATCCACATATCCACATGCTGTCCGCAGCCGGTAAAAAAAGTGTCTCAATGTTGCAAGGACGCCTCACTGCCGGGCGGCTCCTTGCCGAGCGCCTGGAATCCCTCGGCTGTGAGCCGGCACACGAGCCAATCCGGCCTCACCGGATTGCGGATCCAGGCCTCCGCCCAGCCATGTGCGATGCAGGTTTCGATTGTGCGGTGCGGGATTTCGCGCCCGCTTTCGTCGAAAAGCGGCAATTTCCCGCCCGGTTCGCCCAATCCGCGCTCCAGATAGCGCCGCTGCGCCGCGGAGGGCGCGACCCCCGCCGCCGGCAGCCTGGCGGCGATCCGTTCGCCCGCTTTTGCAGTCTTCGCCTTGGTCCGCATGGTTACTGATCCGTTAACGATAATCGAAAAGTCCGACAGACCGGCGTTCCCCCGGGCCCCCACGGGGTTTAGGATAGCTGAGCGGTGGACCAGAGTCCCGGCCGCGCAGGCTCTGGAGGCAGTCGGGGCCGGCAAGTCGGGATGGCGCAAGCCCAATCAACGGGGCGGGCTCCAGGGTATTGCGTGGTCCTTGGCTTCGGCCCGAGCGGCATGTCGCCGATCGTGGTGAGTACGGACCGGAGGCGGCGGCGAAAATGGCGAAAGCACCAAAGAAATCCCAAGATCCGACCGAAGCGGCGCTTTCCGCGATCGAGGAAGCGCTCCAGCTCGGCAAGGAAGAGAAGCCGGCCGAGTCCACGGAATCCGTTGAGCAAACCGAAATCGCCGAGGAGCAGGAGCAGACGCGCCTTCAGCGCCGGCTCGCCGCGGCCGCGCCCACTGCTGGCGAACCCGCCGAAAGAATCGAACCGGAAATGCCGCGCGCCGAACCCGCCCGCGAACCGATCCGCGAATCCGCGCGCGAGCCCGTGCGCCGGCCCGACCGGCCGATGCGCCGCGCCGCCGCCAACGACGACCGCCAGTCGGTCGGACAAATCATCGCCCGCCTGCACAGCCGCCCCTCGCGCACGCCGCTGGTGCTCGCGTCGATCATGTCGGCGCTCTGGGTCGTCGGCGGCATCGCCTGGGCCATCTCGCTCTATCGCCAGGAATTCTCGCTCAGCGAGTTCCTGACCAATCCGATCGTCTTCCCGGTCACCGCCGGACTTCTGCTTCCGGCCGCCGGCTTCCTGCTGCTCGCCGTGCTGATCCGCCGCATGCAGGAATTGCGCGGCATCGCCCGCTCGATGACCGAGGTCACCGTCCGCCTCGCCGAGCCAGAGAACCTTTCCACCGACACGGTCGTCACCGTCGGCCAGGCGATCCGCCGCGAGGTCGCCGCGCTCGGCGACGGCATCGAGCGCGCCATCGCGCGCGCCACCGAACTCGAGGCCATGGTCAAGAACGAGGTCTCGACGCTGGAACGCGCTTACGACGACAACGAAGGGCGCGTGAGGAACCTCGTCGACGAACTGCAGAACGAACGCGACTCCATCCTTTCACACGCCGGCCGGTTGCGCGAAGCCATCGCTCACACCCACGAGGCCTTCACGCTCGACGTCGAGCAGATCGCCGAGCGCGTCAATTCCGGCGTCACCGAAGCCACCGACCGCGTCTCGACCGTCATCTCCACCCGCTCCGAGGAAGCGCGCGTCCAGATCGCCACCGCAGGCGACATGGTGATCGACGCCATGACCATCAAGGCTGGCGAGACCACCGAGCGCATGACTCAGGTCGGCATCGAGGTCGGCAAGGCGCTGGCCTCCAGAAGCGCCATGGTGTCGGAGGCGTTCGAGGAGAGCGCCAACGCAGTCGCCGCGCAGATCGCGGCCACCGGCCACCGCGCGGCGGAGCATTTGACCGATACGACCGCCGACCTTAACGGCCGCGTCATGAGGGCGTTGGAAAATTTCGACACGACCGTGAAGGTGCAAGGCGCCAGCATGGTCGAGCAACTCACGCAAATCGCCGAGAAGACGCAGCACAGCGTCTCCGAAGTCGACAACCGGCTTGCAAAGAGAACGCAAGAACTCGCCGAGTCCTTCGAAGCGCGCAGCTCCCGGATCGAGCAGGCGATCGAGGAGCGCACGCGGAGCCTCGACGAAACGCTGTCTAACCGCACGCTCGAAATCGCTCGTTCCCTCGCCGACGGCAACAAGGCCGCCAACGACGCGATCGAGAAAACCGTGGCCGGGATGGGCGAGTATTTCGCCGAGAAAGCCAAAGAGATCGCCGAAACTATTTCTTCCCGCGCCGAGGCGGCGGATCAGACCTTCGGCACCCGTGCGCAGAAGGTCGCCGAAGAAATGGCGAAGCACGTCGAGACGGTCTCCGACAGTCTCGATACCCGTATCAACCGGTTCGAGGGGATCATCGACGGCAAGTTCCGGACCGTCGCCGAATTGATCGATGGAAGGGCTGCGGAAGCAGCCGAAGCCGTAGCCAAAAAGGTCGAAAACGTCAGCGAGACGCTGCGCAAGAACGCGATCGAAATCGAGCGCCTGCTTGGCGGGCTGGCGGAACAGGTTTCGAAGGGCCTGGCCGAGCGCACGCGGGAGGTCGGCGTCACGCACGAAATTCTGCGCAACGATGTGACGGGCATTCTCGAAAAGCTCGGCCATGCGAACGACCTCGTGAAGAGCGTGGCCGAAGGGGTGGGCACCGAGCTCTTGCCGATGGAGAAGCAGGTCACCGAACGCCTGTCCTACTTGCAGACCGCCCTCGAAGCGACGACCGCCTCGACCCGGGGTGCGATCGAATGGGCGGACGGGCAAGTGCGCGACTTGCGCGACGTGGCAGCCGGTGTCTTGCGGGATCTCTCCTCGCTCACGCTGCGCTTCGAGAACCAGGGGCGCGTCATCTCCGGCGTTGCGGAAACTCTGAGCGAGACCCACGGCCGTATCGACGCGACGCTCGAGGAACGGCGTTTTGCGATCGAGGAGATCGTCAATCTGCTGGTCAGGCGTTCCGACGAGTTCGAGAACAAACTCCTCGGCCGGACCCATGAAATCGGCGAGCGGCTCAAGGGCTTCCAGCAAGTGCTCGAGGACACGCTCAGCGGCAGCCAGTCGCGGGCGGAGGAAATCACCAAGCTGATGGCCGACACGACGGTCCATACGACCCAGCAGATCAACAGTCAGTACGAGCTTATCCGCGGCGCCTATGCCGAGGAGCGCGGCCGCACCAATGTCGCGCTCAAGTCGACCTATCAGGACGCGGTCGACGATATGGGCCGCATGTTCCGTGAAATGCTCGAGCACTTCACCGAGTCTTCGCGCGAGCTGCGAAGCGTCACCGAACAGGTTCAGAATACCTTGGCGGAGACCCGTGACGAGCTGAAAGACGGCTTGAAAGATCTGCCGAACGAAACGTTTGAAACCACGCAGGCGATGCGCCACATGGTCGCCGACCAGCTCAAGGCGATTGCCCAGCTCAGTGAAGTTATCTCGTGGCGTACCCGCGTGACCGAGGTGGCGGAGCCCACGGATCGGCGCGCCACGCGGGAGGAGCAGAGCGAGGCTCCGCGCCCGGCACGCGACCGTGCGAGCGTCAACGGCAATGGAGATGGAACGCACGCACATCCGCTGCGCAACCGCGGTGCCGAGCCGCGCGAGCGGCGGCCGGACGACGAAATTCGTCGCCCCCGGCCCAATGATGAATACCGCGCCAGCGAAGTCGCCGCGCGTCCTGGACAGCCGCTGCCGCCGCCCTCGCCCGAGCCGTTCGACACGCTGGCCGGCGATATTCCTCGGCTGGTCAGCCACGATGCCTCGATCGAAGCCTGGGATCGCTACAAGCGCGGCGAGCGCAATGTATTCTCGCGCAAGCTCTATACGTCGCAAGGTCATAGGGCGTTCGAGGAAATCCGCCGCAAATACCGCCGCAGCGGCGAGTTCCGCGAGACCGTCGATCGCTACATCGACGAGTTCGAGCACCTGCTCGATCAGGTCGCTCGCGACGACCGCGGCCAGGTCCTGACCAAGACCTATCTCAACTCCGACACCGGCAAGGTCTATACCTTGCTCGCGCACGCCGCCGGGCGGCTCGAATAAGCTTTTGGTTGCTGGAGAGTTTCGTCATGGCCGGGGCCCAATGCCCCGGCCTTTTCATTTTCTAGAGATCGACGATTACCGCGTGGCTGGAGTGGGCGCCCGTTGCGGCTGCCGGCCAAAGATCAGCTGGCTCGGATTCTTCTCGAAATCGCGCACTACCCGCGAAATATCGCCGACCGTGCGCCGCGCGTCCTTGGCGAGCAGACTGTATTCGTGGAGCGTCGCCGGCACCGTACGCTCCAGCGTTTCGGCGAGCGTGCGCACCGATTTCGCGGTATCGGCGAACTCGACCGCCATCGAGCGGCCGTCCTTGCCGGCGAGATCCTTGGTGAACACGGAGATGTCGGTAAGAATTTGATCGATCTTCTTCTCGTTGGTCTCGATCAGCCGGTCGATACGCTCCAGCACCTGCTTGGCGCCCTGCATGACGTCGGTGATCGCGCCTCCGCCGGCGACGATGCGCGGCGGCTTGCCGCCTTCGGGCTTCAAGAGCGCCGCCGCCGGCGTTCCGCCGATCAGCGCCACCGAGGCGACGCCGGTGAGCCCCGCCAGCTCGAGCCCGGCCTTGGTGTCGGTGCGGACCGGCGTCGTGGCCGCGACTGAAATCAGCGCGACCACCTTGCGCGGATCCTCGGTATCGAGCCGGATCACGCTCACCTCGCCGACGCGGATGCCGTTGAACAGCACGGCGCTGCCGGGCCGGAGCCCCGACACCGAGCCGTCATAGACCACCTCGTAGGCGACCTGGGTGCCGCTGCCGCTCAGCCGCTGGAACCACCAGACGAAGCCGAAGCCGCCGGCGATCACCGCCAGGGTGAACACCCCGATCAGAATGTAGTTCGCACGCGTTTCCATACTGGCCTCACTCTTACGAACGCTTTCCCGCCATCGCGACACGCCCACGCTTGCCGCCAAAATACGCCTTCAGCCATGGATGTTCCGAATGCATCAGGCTGTCCACCGGGCCATCGGCGATGATCTTGCCGTCGGCCAACGCCGCCACCCGGTCGCACACCGAATGCAGGCTGTAGAGGTCGTGGGTTACCATGAAAACGGTAAGCCCCAAAGTCTGCTGCAGCGCCCGGATCAGTTCGTCGAATTCGCCGGCGCTGATCGGATCGAGGCCCGAGGTGGGCTCGTCGAGAAACACGATCTCCGGATCGAGCGCGAGCGCGCGCGCCAGCGCCGCGCGCTTGATCATGCCGCCGGAGAGTTCCGAGGGCGCCTTCTCGCATACGCTTGCGTCCAGCCCCACCATTTCGAGCTTGGCCACCGCGATCTCGTCGAGCAGCCGGCCGCGCAGCTTGAGATCCTCGCGCAGCGGAAACTGCACGTTCTGGATCACATTGAGCGAGGAGAACAGCGCGCCGCCCTGGAACAGGACGCCCCAGCGCTTCTCGACCTTCTGGCGCTCGAGCTCGTCGAGATCGTCGAGGTTCTTGCCGAACACCTCGATCCGCCCCTGCCGCTTGGGCAGCAGCCCGATGATGGTGCGCGTCAGCACCGACTTGCCGCCGCCCGAGGCGCCGACGAAGCCGAGAATCTCGCCCCGCCTGATGTCGAGGTTCAGGCCCTTGAGCACGGTCTGCTTCCCGAACCCGACCACGAGGTCGCGCACACTGATGACGTTGTCGATGTTCTGAGCGTCCACGGCCTATTTCCCGATGCCGGCGAAGAACATGGCGAACAGGCCGTCGAGCACGATGACAAGGAAAATCGCCTTCACCACCGACGACGTGGTGTGTTCGCCCAAGGACTCCGCGCTGCCCTTGACCTGGAAGCCCTCGACGGCGGCGACCAGGCCGATCACCACCGCCATGAACGGCGCCTTGTACATGCCGACCTCGAAGGTGTTGAGGTCGACCACTTCGCGCAGCCGGTCGATAAAGGCCTCCGGCGACATCCCGCCATAGAGCCAGGTCACGATTCCGGCGCCCACCAGCGCGCTCATACTGCCAATGAACGTCAGAATCGGCAGCGCCACGATCAGCGCGATCATGCGCGGCAATACCAGCACCTCGACCGGATCGAACCCCATGACCCGGAGCGCGTCCATCTCCTCGCGCATGCGCATGGAGCCGAGCTCGGCGGTATAGGCGCTGCCCGAACGGCCGGCGACCATGATCGAGACGATCAGCACGCCGACTTCGCGCAAGGTCAGAATGCCGACCATGTCGACGACGAAATTCTCGGCGCCGAACTTGCGGAAATGGAAAATGCCTTGCTGCGCCAGGATCGCGCCGATCAAGAAGTTGATCAGCACGATGATCGGCACCGCGCGGAAAGCGACGATGTCGATCTGGTGGACGATCGAGGTGAAGCGGAATTTCCACGGCTTCACTGCCACGCGCGCGAACGCCACCGTGAGCACGCCCAGGAAATTGATCATATCGACGAAATCGTCTCGCGTGGCGAGCACGCTCTTGCCGATGTGCATAAGCGACACGACGATCGGCTTCTCGTGCCGCGGCCGCCAGGCGTCCTTCTTGTTGGAAGCGGCGATCTCGTCGAACAGAACCTTGAAACGGCTATCGAGGCCGACGATCGCGGTCTTCAGGCCCGCAGCCGTGGCGGAGCGGCGCATACGTTCCACCAGCCATGCGCCGAACGTGTCGATGTGCTCGACGCGCGCGAGATCGATGTCGACTTGCTCGAATTTCGTCTTGTCCGGAACGGCCGCGTCCACGAGCGGCTCGATCTCGCGCGCGTGCAGCGCGGTCCAATTGCCCGCCGCCGCCAACACGAGTCTACGCCCGTCGATCGTGCTCTTCAGCCATGCCTCTTTGGCCAAAGCACTCTCCCCGCATCACGCCACACCCGGCTTAGAAGCCGGCCCGCCGGGCTTTCATACGCGCGCGCGCTTTCACCGTCGAGGCCAATTTTTCCTCTAGCTGCCGATACTTGCGCGGGCCGGTCCCATTTTGGCACAGCGCCTTTGCGCGCGATGGACGAAGGAGGTTACGTGTCCCTAGCCGGGCCGAAGACCGCGGTTTTCGCGCCGGTGAGTTTCGCCCACATCTGGTCGCCCCAGCTGAAGTGCCACCACTCGTGCGGATTATTGGCGAAGCCCTCGCCGGTCATCAGCCAATAGAGCAGCCGCCGGTTCTGCCGGGCCTCGGCGTCGGAGAAGCGCCCGAGCGCATCCTGCGCCGTGCGCTCGAAATGATCGGTGTGCGCCAGTTCCGTCGCATCGTCGAAGATCGAGCCCATGTAGAGCGGCTCGCCGTTGCGAACCTTGCGGATCGTCAGGTCCACGGCCCCGCCGGTGCTGTGCGGCGCCGGGCTATCCTGCGAAGTCGTGGGCGCGGCCCAGTATTTTTCGACCTCGGCAAGCGTCTCTTGCTCGGAGAAATTCGGGTACCGCTCGCGCACGCGCCGGGGCATCCAGACGTCGTGGAAATAGGCCTGCACCGCGAGCGGGCGGATCGCGTCGTAAACGTGCACTCGCAATCCGATTTCTCGAAGCCGCTGATCGACTTTTCGCAGCCGAATCGCCACGCTCTCTCTCAAGAAAAGTTTTTCGATCGCTCCGGGTGCCGCTTCGTAATAGGGCGGGTTGTCGCTTCTGATATAATAGTTCTCGCCCTCGATTCCATAATCCAGGATTTCGACCACTTTCTCATCATGGAGAGCGGACGCTTTGTCGATCGGGTGCGCGCGATAGTTCTGCTTGCGCTCCTGCAGCGGCGCCAGATCGGGAATAGGTTTTTGGCGAAGATTCTCGAGGGCCTGAAAAAACGCTTTCATCGGAAGTCCCACGCGCCGCGACCGGCGATGTTGCTGAAGCTATAATTTCCGGCGCGCCAGGGCAATTTGCCCCGCCAGCGCAATCGCGGCCCCGATCGCGCCGAGCACCGCGAACGGCAGATACGCGCCCGCACCATAGCGCGCATAGAGCGGACCGGCCGCGAGCGTCGCCAGCGCCATGGCGATTCCGCTCGCGGTCGAGGCGGAAGCCTGCGCGCGGCCGAGCGCGCGGTCCGGGATGCTCTCGCTGATCAGCGCGATCAGTCCGATATGGACGGCGCCGAAGGTGAGGCCGTGCAGCACCTGCAATACGAACAGCGGCCCGGCCGCCGGCTCGTATGCCATGGCGCCGAAGCGCACGGCGGCGGCGATCCCGCCAAGCACGATGAGCGGCATGGGTGTGATCCGGCGCACCGCCTGCGCCGCATAGATGAAGAGCGCGATCTCGGCGATCACGCCGATCGACCACAGGAAGCCGATCAGGCCGGCGCTCATGCCCGCCGCCGTCCATTGCACCGAGGCGAAGGCGTAATAGAACGCGTGGCTCGCATCGACGATCGCCACCGCCGCGATCCCGAGCACGAGCCGCATCGGCGTGCGGACCGGCACATCCGTGGAATCCTCGGACGCCGGAGCCGCGGCTGGCAACACCGGTAGCAGCCACGCCGTGAGCGAAAACAAGAGGAACGGCGTCGCGATCAGCCACACGATCGAGACACCGGGCAGAATATCGAGCGCGGCGCCTGCGAGCAGGTTGCCAACGACGAAGCTCACCGAGCCCCATAGCCGCGCGCGGCCGTAATCGACCGCCCGCACCCGCTGCAGGCGCACGGCGAAGGCGTCGATCAGTGCGAACGACGGGCTCCAGAACAGCGCCGAGATCGCGACCGCGGCGAGGATCGCGACCGGACCCGGCGCGAAGCCGACCAGCGCGAAACCGGCCGCGGCGCCGAGTCCGATCGCCGCCAGGATCGCCCGTGGCCGGTCGATCCGGTCCCACAGCCACCCGGCCGGCGGCAGCACCGCGAGCTTCGCCAGCGTCGGAATTGCGATGGCGATCCCGATCACCTCCGGCGACAACCCTCGCGCGGCAAGGAACACCGGGAAGAACGGCATATAGACGCCGATGGCCAGAAATAGCGCCCCGAACGCGGCCGCGAGCGACAGGCGCCCGCCGCGATCGCCGTTGGCGGGCTGGCGCCCGGCGGCTAGATTGGGGAACGGTGATTCGGGCCCAAGGTCCGGGCGTGTTCCGCCATAACCTCGATCCGCGCCCATGATTCAACCTCCCGACCGCAACGCTCTATCCGATTCGGATTACGAAACCATCGCCGGCGCGGTGGAAGAAACCGTGCGCGGCCGCTGGTTCATGGCCGAGCATGCACGGCGCATGCGTCAAGCCGATACCCGCCTCGTGCTCGACGCTATCGCCCGGCTCGAACGCACGCTCGCCGAGAAAGCGGGCGGCGGCGACCTCGAGCGCATGCGCGCCGACCTCATCGACATGGCTGACTCGATCGCCCGCGCCAAGACGGAGATCGCCGCGATCAGGCCCGAGGGCGGCGACCCGAGCCAAATCGTGCGCGCCACCGACGAGCTCGACTCCATTGTCGCACTCACCGAGCGGGCCACCTCCGATATTCTCAACTCCGCCGAGCAAATCCAGGAAATCGCCTGGACCCTGCGCGAGCGCGGCATCGACACGAACGCTTGCGACCGCATCGACGCGCTGACGACCGAGACCTATACCGCCTGCTCGTTCCAGGACATCACTGGCCAGCGCACCCGCAAGGTGATCGATGCGCTGCAGTTTTTGGAACGGCGGCTCGAAGCGATGATCGCGATCTGGCGCGAGCCGGGTGCGGCACCGGCCACACCCGCCCCTTCCACGAAGCAGACGCCGCAGGCCGCACCGCCGGTCGCACCGGCACAAGCCAAGCCGAGCCTCGACCAACGCGACGTGTTCGGAACATCGCAGCGCCAGGCGTCACCGCCGGCGCCGAAACCGCGAACGGCCTCCGCCGACATCGACTCGCTCTCGCCAAACGAGAAGATGGCGCTGTTTTCCTAAAATCAGCCGCCGATCGCCTCCGCGAACAACTTGGCATCCACGTTGCCGCCGGAGAGCACGACCGCAACGGTCTTGCCCGCCACGTCCACGCGTCCCGCCAGCAGCACCGCGAGCGCGATCGCGCCACTCGGCTCCACCACGAGCTTGAGCTCGCGATAGGCAAACGCCATCGCCGCACGCACCTCATCGTCGCTTGCGACCACACCCTCGCCGACCAGGCGGCACGTGACCTCGAAGGTGATCTCGCCCGGCTGCGCCGTGAGCAGCCCGTCGCAAATCGAGCCGGACATGCGGGCGTTGCGCTCGCGCTTGCCGGAGCGGAGCGAGCGGCGATGGTCGTCGAAGCCTTCCGGCTCGGCTGCGACAATGCGCGCTTGCGGATGGCGCTCCTTGACGGCGAGCGCGATCCCGCCGATCAGCCCGCCGCCCGAGGCCGGCACGATCACGACGTCGGGCTTGAGCCCCAAGGCCTCAAGGTCCTCGACGATCTCCCGCCCGGCGGTTCCCTGCCCCGCCATGATGAAGGGATCGTCGAAGGGGGGCACCAGCGTTGCATTGCGCTCGCCGGCGATGCGGCGCGCGATCTCCGCGCGGTCCTCGCTATCGCGGTCATAGAGCACGATCTCGGCGCCGTGCGCGGCCGTGCGCTCAAGCTTCAATGCCGGTGTATCGCGCGGCATCACGATCAACGCCGGCATGCCGAGGAGCTTGGCCGCCGCCGCCACGCCCTGGGCATGGTTGCCGGAGGAATAGGCCACCACCCCGGCGGCACGGCCCTCCGGCGCGATGCGCGCGAGGCGGTTATAGGCGCCGCGGAATTTGAACGAGCCCGTGCGCTGAAGCGGCTCGGGCTTGAGAAAGACGCGCCCGCCGGTCAGCGCATCGAGCGCTGCACTCGGCAGCAGCGGCGTGCGCACCGCAATGCCCGCGAGCAGACGCGCCGCGTCGGCGACGTCGGCGGCGGTCGGGATGCGCGGCGCTGCGGCCTTGTTCATGCGGCAACTATACATCGTTCGCCGGTCGAGTACGCGCGAGCCTGCCGCTGGACGCGCGCGTGGCCTGGAACTATTTGATGGACATGAGCCAGCACTATCTTCGGATCGCGCCCAACCTTGCCGTCGCGCTCACCGCCTGTTGACATTCTTGGGCTTGGTCATTCATTCTTATTGAGCTGCAGTAGGGCGCATCGGCTGCAAGGCCGAAGGGGCAAAGCCCACCTACGAACCCTCAACCGTAGTGCGCCCATGCCCAACCTCGAGAATCTCAAGAAGCAAGCGAAACTCGTCCTGCGTTGGCACCGCGACCGCTATTATCCGGTCGTCGCGCAGATCAGGACGCTTCTGCCTCGCTTTCAGCACCTGACCGACGCCCAGGTCTTGGAGCAAAGCTTCAAGCTCAGCGACGCTCAGGAACTGGTGGCGCGACAGCACGGCTTCGAGAACTGGCAGGCGCTCAAAGCAGGAATCGCAACCATGCCAGACCAAGCAGAACGGACTCCATCCAAAGCTGTCATTACCGCGATCGCTCCGCAATTGTTTGTCGCCGACATCAAGGCATCATGCGACTTCTTCACCGCGAAGCTCGGCTTTTCGATCGTCTTCGTGTACGGGGAGCCGCCCTTCTATGGACAAGTGAAGCGGGATCGGGCGCTGATCAATCTCAAATGCATGGATCGCCCTGTGATCGACCCCGCGCTCAGGGACCGCGAGGCGTTGCTCTCGGCCGACATGGGCGTTGAAACGTCCGAGGAACTCAAGCAGCTGTACCTCGAATTTCAATCGACCGGAGTCGAGTTCTATCAGACGCTCAAACTGCAGCCCTGGGGCGCCAAGAACTTCATCATCAAAGATCCGGACGGAAACCTGCTCCTATTCGCTGGGCCTGCCGATTAGACTGCCCACCGCTTGCCCGGAGCGGCCGGGCGAAGCATGATCCCCTTCCGCATTGCCCAACCCCCAAGAAGGTAGCCCCATGAAGCTCGTGCGTTTCGGCCCCGCCGGCCGGGAGAAGCCCGGAATCATCGACAAGCAAGGCAAGCTCCGCGACCTCTCGCGCGTCGTGCCGGACATCACCGGCGACGTATTGAGCGGGCCGGGCTTGGCCAAGATCAAGAAGGCGAAGCTCGAGAAGCTGCCGCTCGTGAAGGGCAAGCCGCGGCTCGGCGCCTGCGTCGGCGGCACGCGCCATTTCATCGCCATCGGCCTGAATTACGCCGACCATGCCGCCGAAGCCGGCGCGCCGATCCCGAAGGAGCCGATCATCTTCTCCAAGGCGCCGAGCTGCATCGTCGGGCCCAACGACAACATCATGGTGCCGAAGGCCTCGACCAAGCTCGATTGGGAAGTGGAGCTCGGCATCGTGATCGGCCGCCGCGCGCGCTACATCGCTTCGGAGAAGGACGCGCTCGCCTATATCGCCGGCTACTGCGTCTGCAACGACGTTTCCGAGCGCGAGTTCCAGCTCGAGCGCTCCGGCCAGTGGATGAAGGGCAAGGGCTGCGAGACCTTCGGCCCGATCGGGCCCTGGCTGGTGACCAGAGACGAGATCAAGGACGTGCAGAATCTCTCCATGTGGCTCACCGTGAACGGCGAGCGCCGGCAGAACGGATCGACCAAGACCATGGTGTTCGGCGCCGCCCACATCGTCTGGTACTGCTCGCAGTTCTTCGTCATGGAGCCCGGCGACGTCATCACCACCGGCACGCCCCCTGGCGTCGGCCTTGGCATGAAGCCGCCGCAGTATCTGAAGCCCGGCGACGTGATCCGCCTCGGCATCGATGGCCTCGGCGAGCAGCAGCAGAAGGTCGTGGCGTTCAAGAAATAATTTCATCGTCATTCCGGCATCGGCCCGAAGGGCCGAGGGCCGGAATCCATATTCACAGGCGGTGGTTATGCGATTCCGGGCTCGCCCGCCTTCGCCCTTCGGGCTACGGCTGGCGCCCCGGAATGACGGTCGCTTACACCCAGCGACGCACTCTCGCTTTGTAATCGAGATAGACCTTGCCGAACTTGCGCTCGAGATAGGCTTCCTCGCGCGCGACCACGCCGTAGCGGATCACCAGATAGAACGGCACCAGCATCGCCAGCACCCACAGGCTGTTGAAGCCGATCGGCAAGACCCGTGAGCGCCAGGAACATCCCGCTATAGATCGGATTGCGCGAGAAGCCGTAGGGCCCGCGCTCGACGATCGCCGTCGTCGGCTCGCTGGTCTGCACGTTGGTGCCCGCCTTGCGGAAGCTGACGAACGCCCAGATCAGCAGCGCGAAGCCGGCGGCAAACAACAGAACGCCGATCCAGACGCGCGGAATCGAAGCAGGAACGAACGGCAAGGGCCGCAGCCATTCGAGAACGAGGCCCGCCACGAAGGCGATCAGCAACGCGATCGGCGGGTGAACGATTACCCCCGGATTGTCCTTGGTTTCGCTCATCGGTCGCTCACTCCGCCGCTACTGCATAGCCCGCGGCCAGATGGTCCGCTTTCGGTGTCGCCTTCTTGTCGTCGGCGGCGTTGCGCGGCACCCGGAACCAGAGCGCATAGAGCGCCGGCAACGCGATCAGCGTGAGCGCGGTCGCCACCGCCAAGCCCGCCGATCAGCGCCACCGCCAGCGGCCCCCAGAACACGTTGGTGGCGAGCGGCACGAAGGCGAACGCGGCGGCGAGCGCCGTCAACACCACCGGCCGTGAGCGGCGGATGGTGGATTCGACGATCGCCTCGCGCATGGTGTGCCCGGCCTTGATATCCTGATCGATCTGGTCGGCGAGGATCAGGGTGTTGCGCATGATCATGCCGCCGAGCGCGATCACGCCCGAGCAACGCCACGAACCCGAACGGCTGCTGCGAGATCAGCAGCGCCAGCACCGCGCCGATCAGCCCGAGCGGGAAGGTCGCAAACACCAGGAACATGCGCGAGAAGCTCTGCATCTGGATCATGATCAGCGCGAGCATCACGAGGATCATGGCCGGGAACAGGCTGTAGAGCGCAGCGTTCGCCTTGCCGCTTTCCTCATAGGCGCCGCCCGGCTCGAGCCGATAGCCGGCCGGCAGGGCTGTCTCGATCGGCTTCAGCGCCTGGATCAGCTGCGTGGTCACGTCCGGTGGCTGCATGCCCTCGGTGACGTCGGAGCGCACCGTGAGAATAAGCTCGCGGTTCTTCCGCCACACGATCGGCTCCTCGGCGGAATACGCGATCCGCGCCACTTGCGAGACCGGGATCGCCTGGCCGTTGCGCGAGGCCACCACGAGGTCGCCGATGCGCGACAGATCGAGCCGCTCGGGCCCGGCCGCGCGCACCACCACGCCCACCGATTTCGTGCCCTCGCGCAGCGCCGTGACCTCGAAGCCGGAGATCAGGGTCTGCAAGGTGGCGGCGAGATCCTGCGCGTTGAGGCCCGAGAGCCGGATGCGGTCCTGGTCGAGTTCGAGGCGAACGGTCTTGGCCTTCTCGCCCCATTCGAACTCGACGTCGCGGGTGTTCTTGTTGGCGCGCATCACCTCGCGCACTTCAGAAGCGATCCTGCGCAATTCCTCCGGATCGGAGCCGACCACGCGGAATTGCACCGGATGCCCGATCGGCGGCCCGAGCTCGAGCCGGTACACGCGCCCGCGCACCGCGCCTTCGTTCTCGGCGAACAGATCGCGCAGCTTGTGCAGCAGCCGCTCGCGCGCCTCGCCGCCCTTGGTCTGCACCAGAATCAGCGCGTAGTTCTGGTTCGGCAGCGCCGGGTTGTAGCCGAGCACGAAGCGCGGCGCGCCGCCGCCGATGTAAGTGGTGAAATATTCGAGGTCGGGATCGCCCGCGAGCATCTGCTCTAACTTCTTCGCCTCGCGGTCGGCGAGCCCGAACGCGGCGCCCTCGGGCCCGCGCAACTCGACGAACAGCTCGGGCCGCGTCGAAGTCGGGAAGAATTGCTGCGGGACGAGACTCATGCCCGCGGCCGAAAGCAGTAAGAGCCCGACCGTCGAGGCGACGACCAGCAGGCGCCGGCGCACGGCGAAATCGAGGGTGCGGCGAAGAGCGCGATAGGGCAGCGTCTGATGCGGATCGTGGCCATTGCCGTGCTTGCCCATCTTCGCGGGCAACAGCTTGAACCCGAGATACGGGATGAAAATCACCGCCACCAGCCACGAGATCACCAGCGCGATCACCACCACCCAGAAAATGCCGCCGGCATATTCGCCGCTCGAGGATCTGGCGAAGCCGACCGGAATGAAGCCCGCGGCGGTCACCAGCGTGCCGGTCAGCATCGGAAACGCCGTCGAAGTCCAGGCGAAGGTCGCGGCCTTGGCGCGGTCGAAGCCCTGCTCGATCTTCACCACCATCATCTCGATGGCGATGATGGCGTCGTCGACCAAGAGCCCGAGCGCCAGAATCAGTGAGCCGAGCGACACGCGCTGCAGGTCGATGCCGAGCAACAGCATGGCCACGAACACGCCGGCCAGCGTCAGCGGCACCGAAAGCGCCACGATGATGCCGGTGCGGAAGCCGAGCGAGAGGAAGCTCACCGCCATCACGATCGCGACCGCGACCGCGAACTTGAAAAGGAATTCGCCGATCGCCTCCTCGACCACATGCGGTTGGCTCGCGACGCGGGTGAACTCGATACCGACTGGAAGCTCCGCCTGGATCGCCTTTTCGGCGATGGCCAGCGCCTTGCCGAGGTCGATCACGTTGGCGCCCTTGGCCATGGCGACCCCAAGCGCAACCGCGGGCGTGCTGTTGTAGCGCACGACAAAACTTGGCGGATCCTCGAGCCCGCGGCCGATCTCGGCGATGTCGCCGAGCCGAAAGACCTTGCCGCCGGCCTCCACCGGCAGCGCGCGAACCGTCTCGACCCCGTCGAGCGCGCCGGTGACGCGCACCTGCACGCGGTCGGTCGCCGTGTCGATGGTGCCGGCCGGCACCAGCGCATTCTGGCGCGAAAGCGACTCGAAGATCGCCTGCGGCGGGATGCCGAGCGTGGCGAGCTTCCGGTACGAAACGTCGATGAAAATCTTCCGCTTCTGCTCGCCGAACATCTCGACCTTGTCGACGTGGGCGACCTTGAGAAGCTTCTTCCGCACGTCCTCGGCGTAGTCGACGACCGTCTCGTGGCGCGCGCCCTCGCCGGTCAGCGTGTAGACCGCGATATAGACGTCGGAATATTCGTCGTTGAAGAACGGCCCGAGCACGCCTTGCGGAATTTCCTGCCGCACGTCGCCGACCTTCTTGCGCACCTGGTACCAGAGTTCCTGCACGTCGCTCGGCGGCGTCGCGTCCTTGAGCACGATCTGCATCGCCGCGAAGCCGGGCCGCGTAAAAGTGCGAATCTGCTCGAGCCAGGGCAGCGTCTGCAGCCGGGTTTCGATGCGGTCGGCGACCTGGCGCTGCATTTCCTCGGCGGTGGCGCCCGGCCAGGCCGCCGTCACCACCATGACCTTCACGGTGAAGGTCGGATCCTCGTTGCGGCCGAGATTGAGATAGGACCAGGTGCCCGCCAACCCGAGCGCAATGATCGTGAACAGCACCAGCGCCTGGTGCCGGATCGCCCAGGCGGAGAGATTGAACGAATTCACCGCGCCGCCTCGCGCTTTACGCGGTTGGCGATTCGCACCTGCATGGATTCGTCAAGACGATGCACGCCGATCGTGACGATCGTATCGCCATCGGCGAGCACACCGGAAACCAGCGCGGTCTGCTGCCCGAGCTCACGCACCGTCACCGGCACGGCCTCGAGCTTGCCGCTGGCATGGGCACGCCAGACTTGGGCGGCGTTGCCGCGATACCAGATCGCGGAAACCGGGACGCGAAAGCGCGCCTCGGCAGCCGGCTTGGAAAGCTCGACGGTCGCGGTCATGCCGAGATCGACCCGCTCCGGCATTTCGAGGAAGCGGAAGCGCGCGACATAGGTGCGGGTGGCGGGATCGGCCTGCGGCGACAACTCGCGCAATTCGGCGGCGTATGATTTGCCCGGCTGCGACCAGAACGAGATCCGCGCCTGCATCCCGGTGAGATTGCCGATCCGGTTTTCCGGAATCGCCACCACGGCTTCCTTCTCTCCCATCCGCGCAATGGAGAACACCGGCCGGCCTTCGGCGACGACCTGGCCACGCTCAACTGCAACTTCGGTGACGATACCGTCGGCGTCGGCGACCAGCGTCGTGTAGTCGACGCGGTTCGCGGCGATAGCGCGCTGGCTCTCCGCGGCGGCGAGCCGCTCGGAGGCGGTGCGATACGTAGCCGCGACGCGATCGAGCTGCGCCTGCGCCACATGGCCGCGCTCGAACAGATACTTCACGCGCTCCTCGTCGCCGCGCGCGCGCACGACTTCGGCCTCTGCGGCCCGCACCTCGGCGGAGGCGGCGGCGAGCCCGTGGTTGTAGTCGGTGGCGTCGAGGGTCGCGAGCACCTGCCCTTTTTTCACCAGGGCGCCGACGTCGACGGCCCGCGTCGCGAGCTTGCCGGCGACGCGGAACGCCATCGGCGTCTCGAAGCGCGCGCGCACGACGCCGGTATAAGCATGCTGCTCGCCGAAGCTCTCGACGCGCACGGGCTCCACGTGCACCGCGCGCTGCTTGGGCGGCGTCGGCGTGGCGTCGGCGTAGCAACCGGCCAGCAGAAGCGCGCCGCCGAGCGCCAAGAGGGTCGTGGCATTGCGGCGCACGCGGCTGCGGGCCGGTTGATCGGTGCGGAACATAAGCGCCCCCAATGGGCTGGATCGGAATCGGCAAGCCGGACGGCGTCCGGTGGGCCCTCACTATTCTATGAGTAATAACGCTTGTCAATATACGTCAAATGTCATATGTTAGGGACGCATTGTTGGCTGGCGTTGAGCATCTGGCCGCCTTTCGCACTGCTTGATCCGGAAAGAACCGATGGCCGACCGCACCGCCGCGCTTCCTGCTCCCGAGACGCCGCTGCGTTCCGGCGCCGAGAGCCCGGCCGCCTGGGAGACCCGGAAGCAGATCATCGAGACCGCCGAGCGGCTCTATCGCCAGTACGGCTACCGCAAGACCACGGTCGCCGACATCGCGGCCGAGCTCGGCATGTCGCCGGCCAACGTCTATCGCTTCTTCGCCTCCAAGGACGCGATCAGCGCCGAGGTCGCCACTATGGTCGCCGAGGGGATCCGCGAAACCGCGCAGAAGGCGGCGGCCGGACCGGGCACCGCGACCGCGCGCGTGGCCCGTCTGATCCGCGAAATCCATCACCACAACCGCACGCAGCTGCTCGACGACCGCAAGATGCACGAAATGGTGCGCGTCGCGGTCGAGGAAAACTGGCCCGTCGTCGATAAGCATATCGAAGCGTTGCAGAGCGCCTTCGCCGCCGTCATCGCCGACGGCGTGCAGCGCGGCGAGTTCAAGGTCGAGGATGTGAAGGTCGCGGCCGCCTGCACCGGCGCTGCCTGCGCCACGCTGTTTCATCCCCTGCTCATCGAGCAGTGCCTGTTCAAGGACTTGGCTCCCGAGATGGAAGCCATGATCCGCTTCATCGTGCGCGCGCTGGGCGGCGACCCGAAAAAGGTGCCGGCTCCCGACCGCTGACCGCGCCGGGTTATCCCCCTGCTTCTCCCCTGCTGATTTCCCGGCTAAGGTTCCATTCGGGGATTCTTCTGCCGGGGGTCGCTTTGAACAATCCTTCTACGCGTCTGGGCTGCGTGCGGATCGCGCTTGCGGCCGCTGCAATTTCATTTTTGGCAAATTCCGCCCGCGCCGACGGTGCATTCGCCGTCGACGGGTCCGACACCGGCGCCCCGGGAAGCTGCAAGATCGAATCCTGGGTGTCGTTCGCCGGCAACGGCGACCAGATGTTCGTGACGTCGCCGGCCTGCGTCGTCGATCTCTTCCGCCCCTTCGAGCTCGGCGGCACCCTCGCCCGCACCCGTGCCGATGGCATCTGGGGCACCGGCCTCGCGCTCAAGGCCAAGACCAATCTGCTTTCGACCGACAAGAGCCCGGTCGGCGTTGGCATCGCCGGCGGCGTAGTGCTCGACCTCGTCACGCAGCAGCACACCGGCACGTTCTTCTATGTGCCGGTCACTTTCGTGCTGAGCGACGTATTCCGCATCAACGTCAATGGCGGCGTGCTCTGGGATCATGTTGCGGGCCAAAATCTCGCCACCTGGGGCGCCGGCTTCGAATGGATCGTGCTGAAGAGTACGACCACCGTGACGCTGATCGCCGAGATTTTCGGCCAGAGCACCAAGCAGCCGGCCGTGCAGGCCGGCGTCCGCTTCACGCCGCAGGAAAAGATCGATTTCGATCTGATCTATGGCCGCAATCTGGCCGGCGAGGAAGCCAACTGGATCACCGCCGGAATCAATCTGCGCTTCTGACCGCTCATCGCCGCGCCTGTCCGCGCGAGAGCTGGGCCGCCATGTTGGCGCTCAGGCCGGACCAGGCGCGGCTACGTTCCAGCATCGCGTTGTAGCTCTCGACGATGCGCCCCGCGACCGGCGAGGTGCGGCCGATCTCGCCGATCAGCTCGCGCGCGATCGGCCGCGCCGCATCGACCAGCGCATCGGGGAAGAACACCACCTTGGTGCCGTGCACGGCGATGAGCGTTGCGAGCGCTAGAGCGTTCTGCCAGGCGGCATCGGCGAGCGCGGTGGCATGTTCGGTCCGGCAGGCCTCGGTGACGACGGCTTTGAGGTCCGCGGGAAGCGCTTCCCATGCCCGGAGCGAGACGATCGCTTCGCCGGTGCCGTTCGGCTTGTTGAAGCCGGGCGCGTAATAGAACGGCGCCACCTTGTGCAAGCCCGTGATCAGATCGCTCGCCGGCGCCAGGAACTCGACCGCATCGATCGCGCCGGTAGCCATGCTGGTGATGATATCGGCGGCCGGCATCGAAACCGGCGTCGCGCCGAGCCGACTGAATACGTCGCCGCCGATGCCGAGCACGCGGATGCGCAGGCCCTTGATATCGGCAGCCGAGCGGATTTCGTTACGGAACCAGCCGCCCATGCAGGGCCCGGTATTGCCGGCCGCGAAGGCGCGCACGCCGAAGGGCCGGTAGAGCTCGTCCCACAGCGCCTGGCCGTCGCCGAATTCGAGCCAGGCCGTATGATCGACCGGGCCGAGGCCGAACGGCACGGTCGTATAGAACACCGAGGCCGGCATCTTGCCGCGCCAGTAGAACGCGGCGGTATGGCCCATCTCAACGCCGCCCGACGCCACCGCGTCGAGCACCTCGAATGCCGGCGCGATGGTGCCTGCCGGAAATACCTCGATCTCGAGCCGGCCGCCGCTCATGGCGCGGATGCGCTCCGCGAGCCGCATTGCCGAGACGCCCGGCCCCGGCAGATTGCGCGGCCAGGACGTCGCCATGCGCCACTTGGTGGTTTGTCCGTGCGCGACGGAGGGCATCGCCAGCGAACCCGCGAGCGCGCCGAGCGCCGTGCGTCTTGTCAGCTTCGCCATCTCTCTCTCCTCAAGCCTTCGGCCAGACCGCGTGGAAATGATGCACCGGCCCGCGGCCCTTGCCGATTTTCAACTGCCCCGCCGCGGCGATTGCCGCGCTCACATAGTCCTTGGCCATCGCGACGCTCTCCGCGAGCGGCATGCCCTTGGCGAGCCCGGCGGCTATCGCCGACGAAAGCGTGCAGCCGGTGCCGTGGGTGTTCTTGGTGGCAATGCGCTTGGCGGCGAAGCGGCGCACGCCGCTCTTCTCCACAAGTAAATCGACCGCCTCCGGCCCCTCGCTGTGGCCGCCCTTCACCAGCACCGCGCTCGCGCCGAGCGCCAGGATCGCCTCGCCCTGCGCTCGCATCGCCGCCTCGTCGCGCGCCAGCGGCAGGCCGGTGAGCGCCGCGGCCTCGTGCAGATTGGGGGTCACCACCAGCGCGCGCGAAATCAACGCATGTTTGAGAGTCTCGATCGCTTCGGGCTTGAGCAACGGATCGCCCGACGCCGCGACCATGACCGGATCGAGCACGATGTTCCTGGCTTTGTGGCGATCGAGCCCGCGCGCGACGATCTCGATGGTCAAGGGGAGCGAAAGCATCCCGATCTTGGTAGCCGCGACCGCGAGATCCGAATAGACCGCGTCCATCTGCGCCGCGATGAAATCCGCCGGCACGTCGTGGATGCCGCTGACGCCCAAGGTGTTCTGCGCCGTCAGCGCCGTGATCACCGACGCGCCATAGACGCCGAGCGCCGAGAATGTCTTGAGGTCCGCCTGAATCCCGGCGCCGCCGCCCGAATCCGAACCCGCGATGGTGAGCGCGATGGCGGTCATGCCGCCGCTTCCCGCGCGTTCTTCGCCCCATCCACGATGGCACGCAGCCTTCGCGCCGCGGCCTCCGGATCGGTCGCAGCGGTCACCGCGGAAATGACCGCGATCCCGTCGGCGCCGGCGCGCATCACCTCGGCGGCGTTGCTCTCGTCGATGCCGGCGATGGCGCCGACCGGCAGGCCGGGCGCGCGCTCGCGCACGATGCGCGCGAGCTCCTTGAAGCCCGCAACACCGATGGGCTTGTCCGGATTGTCCTTGCTCGAAGTCGCGAACACGCCGCCAATGCATACGTAATCGATGGCGCCGAAGGCGAGCGCTTCGATATCGGCCCGGCTGCGCGACGACGCCCCGATGATCGCGCGCGGGCCCAGCAGCCGCCGCGCGGTGGCGAGATCGAGATCGTCGCGGCCGAGATGCACGCCGTCCGCGCCGGAGGCGAGCGCCACGTCGATACCGGTCGTTGATCAGCAGCGGCACCCGCGAGCCCGCCAGCGCCCGCTTGATCGCGCTGGCCTCGTCCACCAGCGCGCGCGTTTCGCTCTCTCTTGTCGCGCAACTGCACGAGCGTGGCGCCGCCGCGCACCGCCGCCGCGGCAATTTCAGGCAAAGCCCGCCCACCGGCCCGCGCCGGGTCGAGGAGCACATAGAGCGAAAGATCGGCGCGCATCAGGAGAGCTTCGCCCGCGCGTTGATCGCGGCCGTATCGAGCGCGGCCAGCGCATCGACCAGCTCGACCGCGAAACTTCCGGGCCCCCGCGCCTTCTCGGCCGCGATCTCGCCTGCGATCCCGAGCACGACGAGGCCCCCGACCGCGGCGCCGAACGGCTCATCTTCCACTGCTAAGAGCGCCGCGATCAGCGCGCTCTCGGCGCAACCGATGCCGGTGACCTGCGCCATCAAGGCATGACCGTTGGCGACGGAAGCCCGCCTGCTTCCGTCAGTGACGAGATCGATGGCGCCGGTGCGCGCGGCAACGGTGAGATGGCCGATGGCGAATTTATCGAGCGCCTCGGGTGTCGCCGGCTCCTCGATCAGGGCCGCGAACTCCGCCTCGTTGGCGCGCACCACGCGCGGCTCCCGGCCCGTGAGCGCAGCGGGCGAAGGCCGCGCGCTGCGGCGAGCGCTCGATCAGCACCGGATCGAGCACCCAGGGCACCCCCTCCTCGGCCGCGATCTCGAGCGCGATGCCGACCGCGTCGCGCCGCTCCGGGTCGAAGGTGCCGAGATTGACCAGCAACGCATCGGCGCCGGCGACAAAATTGGCGATTTCCTCCGCCGACGTCGTCATCGACGGAATGGCGCCGGCCGCCAGCAGCATGTTCGCGGTGAAGCCCTGCACCACCGTGTTGGTGATGCAATGGACGCGCGGCTTCCGCTCCCGCACCAGCGCGAGCACCTGGCCGGTATGCTGCGCCAGTTCGCTCATGGCAGCGCTCGCGCGGCGCGCCGGCGCCCGAAAGATGGTGAAACCTGCATCTCGATTTCCCTCCGCCGGCATCACCCGGATCAGGTTCGATGGGTTGGCGAGAAGCCTCTCAGTCCGGAAGCCGGACACCCCAACGAGATTGCGAATGAGAACCTATGCGCGTGCCCGCGCGCTTTCAAGCCCTTGCCTCGCGCCCGCGATTCTGGTCCCCTCGCGGCGCTTGGGCCGCCGGAGGCGCGCATGATCCCCTTCTTCGTCCAGATCAAATGCCAGCTCGGCAAGTCCTACGACGTCGCGAGCCGCCTCGCCGACGCCGAGATCGCTTCGGAAGTCTATTCCACCGCGGGCGAGTTCGATCTGCTGATCAAGTTCTACGTCGACGATGGCACCGACATCGGCCATTTCGTCAACGAGAAGGTGCAGACCATCCCCGGCATCCAGGAAACCCGCACCATCATCACCTTCAAGGCGTTCTGAAGCGCTTCACACCGCCGGCCCGCCCGGCGGGGTCTCGGCTTCGCGCTCGCGCGTACGGTCGAGGCCGAGCTGGCGCTCGCGCCAGATCACGAACAGGCCCGCCGCGATCACGATCACCGCGCCCATCAGCACGATCGGCTGCGGCACCTCGCCGAAAGCGAAATAGCCGATCGCCACCGCCCAGATCATCGTGGTGTAGGCGAACGGCGCCACCGTCGATGCCGGCGCGTGGCGGTAGCTGTCGGTCAAGAGAATCTGCCCGACACCGCCGAGCAATCCGATCCCGATCAACGCCACGCCATCGCCGAGCGAAGGCACGAGCCAGCCCTGCGGCAGCGTCGCCAGCCCAGCGAGCGAGGAGATCACCGCAAACGAGAATACGATCGAGGCCGTGGACTCGGTCATGGCGAGGCGGCGCACCTGCGTCATCGCCGCCGCGACGAGGAAAGCGCCGATGAACATATAGAGCGCGCCATAGGCGCTCGCCGTGTCGCGCGGGCTCGCGCCCAGATGCGGCGAGATCATGATCAGCACGCCGATCAGGCCGACGACGACGGCGCTCCAGCGCCAGACGCGCACCACTTCCTTCAGGAAGATCGCGGCCAGCACGACGCTCAAGAGCGGCGTCGCGAACGTGATGGCGGTGGCGTCCGCGAGCGGGATCAGCGCCAGCCCCGCGAACATGAAGAACATCGAAGCGACGCCGGTGACTGCGCGCCAGATGTGCGCCCACGGGCTCTTCATCTTGACGGCGGAAGCAAGCTCGCGGCGCCACACCAGCATGACGAGGAGTGGAATGAACGCGAGGAAACTCCGCGCGAAAATCACTTCGCCGAGCGGAATCCGGTCGCCGAGGTAGCGGATCAGCGCTCCCATCAGCGTGAACAGGAAGGTCGCCGCGATCTGCAGCCCGATGCCGAGAAAGACGTTTTCGTCGCCGCGGCGGCGGCCGGGCTTGCGCGCGGAGCGGCGCTCCGCGCTCACTTGCCTTTGGCCGCCTTCTTGCCGTTGGCCGCCTGAATCGCCTGCCAGATTTTCAGAGGAATCGCCGGCATGTCGAGGGTCTTGATGCCATAGCCGCGATAGAGCGCATCGACCACCGCGTTCATCGCCGCCGGCGTCGCGCCGATCGAGCCGGCCTCGCCCGCGCCCTTCACGCCCATCGGATTGGTGGTGCAGCGCACGTTCCGCGTCTCGAACTCGATCGAGGGCATGTCGTCCGCGTGCGGCATGGAGTAGTCCATGAAACTCGCGGTCAAGAGCTGGCCGGATTCGTCATAGACCGCCTGCTCGCTGAGCGCCTGGCCGAGCGCCTGCGCGATGCCGCCGTGCACCTGGCCTTCGAGCAGGAGCGGATTGAGGCTCACGCCGAAATCGTCGACCACACAATAGCGTTCGATCTTGGTGGTGCCGGTCGCCGGGTCGATCTCGATTTCGCAGACATGCGTGCCGTTCGGATAGGTCGGGACGGCGATGATGAAATTATCCTCCTTGCCGACCAGCAGATCCGGCTTGGCTTGGCCGAGCTCGGCGACCCTGACGAACGAAATGCCGCGGTCGGTGCCGGCCACCGTCACCTTGCCGTCGGCGAGCACCAGGTCGTCGATCGAGGCTTCGAGTTCCTCGCCGGCGAGCTTCTTCATGTTGGTGACGAGCTTGGCGGTCGCCATCTGCATCACCGGGCCGCCGGTCGGCATGGAGCGCGAGCCGAAGGTGCCGCCGCCGCCGTTGATGATGTCGGTGTCGCCCTGCACGATTTTGATTTTCTCGAGCGGCAGATGGACCTGGTCGGACACGATCTGAGCGTAGGTGGTGCGGTGCCCCTGCCCGTTGCTCTGCGTGCCGATCAGCACCGTGATGGTGCCGTCCTTCTCGAGCCGCGAGACGCAGTTCTCCGGCGAAGTCTGGCCGCAGGCCTCGATATAGGTCGCGAGCCCGATGCCGCGCAGCTTGCCGTTCCTTTTTGAGGCCGCCAGCCGCTTCTCGAAGCCCTTCCAGTCGGCGTTCTTCTGCGCCTGCGTCATATGACCGGCGAAATCGCCGCTGTCGTAAACTTTCCCGCCTTGAGTGCTGTAGGGCATTTCGGCGGGCGTGATGAAGTTCTTGCGCCGAAGCTCGTCGGGCGCCATGCCGATCTCACGCGCGATCGTGTCGACCAGTCGCTCGATGGTATAGGCCGCTTCCGGCCGCCCGGCGCCACGATAGGCGTCGGTCGGTGCGATATGCGCATAGATGCCGCGCACGCGCGCGAACAGCGCCGGAATCCGGTAGACGCCGGTCAACATACCAGCGCCGCCATAGGGCACGTACGGCGCGACGAAACCGAGATACGCGCCCATGCTGGCGAGCATATCGACGCGCATGCCGAGGAAGCGGCCGTCCTTGTCGATCGCCATTTCCGCGACCGTGTAGTTGTCGCGGCCGTGGGCGTCGGCGATGAAATGTTCGCTGCGTTCGCCGATCCAGGCGACCGTCTTGCCGAGGCGCTTGGCGGCCGTCGCGCAGAGTCCGTATTCGCGATACGGCCCGCCCTTGACGCCGAAACCGCCGCCGACGTCCTTGGTCTTCACGTGCAATTGCGGATCGGGAACGCCGAGCATGGCGGCGATCGTATGACGCATCAGGTGCGCGCCCTGGCTCGAGACCGTGATCTGGTAGCGGTCCGCCGCCTTGTCGTACGAAGCGACCACGCCGCGCGTCTCCATGTAGTTGGATACCACGCGCTGGTTGATGTGCGGCAGCTTGACGATCTTGTGCGCCTTCGCGAACGCCTGCTCGGTCTTGGCCTTGTCGCCGATATCGACGAGGAAGCTCAGATTGCCCTTGCGCTCAGGCCACACCTGCGGCGCGCCCGGCGCGGCCGCGGCGCGCAGATCCACGGCCGCCGGCAGCGGCTCCCAGTCGACCGCGACCGCCTCGGCCGCGTCCTTGGCCTGCTCGACCGTGTCGGCGACGACAAAAGCGACGGCGTCGCCCACATGGCGCACTGTATCGGCCGCCAGCACCGGATAGGGCGGCACATGGAGATGCGCCTCGTCCGAAGGCTTCATCAGGTGCGCGCCGAGGCACATGATCGGCTTGAGCTCCGGGATATCGGCGGCGACCAGGATCAGCCGCACGCCCGGCATGCCGCGCGCCTTGGCGAGATCGGTGATCTTGAAGCGCGCGTGCGCGTGCGGCGAGCGCACCAGCACGGCCCGCAGCGCACCGGCGGGAATCTCGTCCGCCACGAACTTGCCCTTGCCGGTGACCAGCACCGGGTCTTCGAGCCTGGTCACCGCCTGGCCGATACCGAATTTCGGAACGTTCATGGACCCCTCCGCAGACAAGGGCTGTTCTTAGCACAGCCGCGGCGGAGGATCACTCCGCCGGCGCGCGCGCGGACCGGTGTGTGGACCGCCAGGCGAGATCGGCGAGCCGGCGGGTGACCACGTAGAACACCGGCGTGAAAATGAGGCCGAAGAACGTGACCCCGATCATGCCGAAGAATACCGCCGTCCCCAGCGCCTGCCGCAGTTCGGCGCCCGCGCCCGTCGCCCACACCAGTGGGACGACGCCCAGAATGAAGGCAAGCGAGGTCATCAGGATGGGACGCAACCGCAGGCGGGCCGCCTCGGTCGCCGCCGAGAGCGTGTCGCGGCCGCGGTCCTCGAGTTGCTTGGCGAACTCCACCATCAGGATCGCGTTCTTGGCCGCGAGCGCGATCAGCACGATGAAGCCGACCTGGGTCAGAATATTGTTGTCCTGCCCGCGCAGGATCACGCCGGATATGGCGGCGACCAGGCACATGGGCACGATCAGGATCACCGCGAGCGGCAGCGTCAGGCTCTCGAATTGCGCCGCCAGCAGCAGGAACACGAACACCACCGCCAGCGTGAAAGCGAAGATCGCCGTATTGCCGGCGCGCAGTTGCTGATACGCGAGCCCGGTCCACTCGTAGCTGAAGCCCTCCGGCAATACCTGCGCGGCGAGCTTCTCCATGATCTCGATCGCCTGGCCTTGCGAGAAATTCGCCGCCGCCGCGCCGCTGAGCTCCGCCGCCGGATAGAGATTATAGCGCGGCACGCGATAGGGCCCCGACACGTCGCTCACCGTCGTGAACGAGCCGAGCGGCACCGTATCGCCGCGCGCGTTGCGCACCCGGAGCTTCATGACGTCGCTGGCGTTCTGCCGGAAGCGGTCCTCGGCCTGGGCGGTGACGCGGAAGGTGCGACCGAACAGATTGAAGTCGTTGACGTAGGACGAGCCGATATAGATCGAGAGCGCCGCAAACACGTCCGACATGTTGACGCCGAGCAGCTGCGCCTTGGTCCGGTCGATGTCGAGATAGATCTGCGGCGTGGAAGTCTCGAACAGAGAGAACACTTGCGAGACGCCCGGCGTGCGCGCCGCCGCGCCCATCATGGCATAGATCACGCCCTGCAGCGCGTCCGGCCCGCGCCCGGCACGATCCTCGATCATCATCTGGAAGCCGCCGGCATTGCCGACGCCTTGCACCGGCGGCGGCTGCACCACGATGACGAACGCCTCTTGGATCGCCGCGAGCCGTTGAAACAGCGCACCCTGGATCGCGCCGACCGATTTGCGCGGGTCCTTGTTCCGCTCCTCGAACGGCTCGAGCACGGCGAAGAAGGCACCCGAATTCGGCGCTACGGTAAAGGTGGCACCCGAGAAGCCCACGATATTGACGCCGTGCACGACGCCGGGCGTGGCCAGCGAAATCTCGGCGACGCGGCGCATGACCGCGTCGGTGCGCGCCAGCGAAGCGCCCGACGGCAATTGCACCGCGACGATCAGGAAGCCGCGGTCGATCTGCGGGATGAAGCCTTGCGGCGTGCGGCGGAATTCGTTGAGCCCGAACGCGACCACGCCGGCATAGACCACCAGCATGATCACGACGAAGCGAACGGCCTTGCCGGAAAGAAAGTTATAGCCCTTGGCGAAGCGGTCGAAGCCGAAATTGAAGGCGCGGAAGAAGCCGCGGATCGGCACTTCCCACGGCCGCGGCTTGGCCTCGCTTTTCGGCCGCAACAGCAGCGCGCACATCGCCGGCGAAAGCGTCAGCGAGATCAGCAGCGAAATCCACGCGGTGCCGGCGATGGTGAGCGCGAACTGCCGGTAGAACTGACCGGAAATGCCGGTGATGAAGGCGGACGGAATGAACACCGCCGACAGCACCAGCGCGATGGCGACCAGCGCCGCGCCCACTTCGTCCATGGTCTTGTAGGCGGCGTCGCGCGGGCTCAAGCCCGCCTCGATATTGCGCTCGACGTTTTCCACCACCACGATCGCATCATCGACCACGATGCCGATGGCCAGCACCAGCCCGAACAGCGTGAGATTATTGATCGTGAACCCGAACATCCCCATCAGGAAGAAGGCGCCGATCAGCGAGATCGGGATCGCCAGGAGCGGAATGATGGCGGCGCGCCAGGACTGCAGGAACAGAACAACCACCAGAACCACGAGCAGAATCGCCTCGAAAATCGTATCGCGCACCGCGTCCACCGATTGGGCGATGAACCGGGTCGGGTCGTAGTGGATGTCGTACCTGATCCCCGCCGGAAAGCCTTTGGATAGCTCCGCCATGGCTTTGCGGATGCCATCGGCGGTCGTGAGTGCGTTCGAGCCCGGCCGCTGGAACACGGCCAGCGCCACCGCCGGGTCGGTGTCGAGATAGGCGATCGAATTATAATCCTGCGCCGCCAGATCGATGCGCGCCACGTCCTTCAGGTACACGGTCGCGTTCGCCGAAGCCTTGACCACGATGGTGCCGAACTCGGCGGCGTCTACGAGCCTGCCTTGCGTGCGCACGGCGATCTGGAAGGCCTGCGGGTCGGCCACCGGCGGTTGGTTGAGGGTGCCCGAGGCGACCTGGATGTTCTGCCGCTGCAGCGCGCCGACCACGTCGGAAGCGGTCAGGCCCAGCGTCTGCAGCCGCTCCGGATCGAGCCAGATGCGCATCGAGTAGTCGCGCGCGCCGAAGATCGTGATCGAGCCGACGCCGTCCACGCGCGTCAGCACGTCCTTGATCGAGAGATTCGCGTAATTGGAGATGAACAGCGCGTCGCGCGATTTATCCGGCGAGGTCAGATGCACGACCAGCATCAGGTCGGGCGAGCTCTTGTTCACCACCACGCCGATATTGCGCACCTCCTGCGGCAGCCGCGGCGTCGCGATGGCGACGCGGTTCTGCACCTGCACTTGCGCCTGATCGAGATTGACGCCGATATCGAAGGTGACCGCGATCGAAAAGCGGCCGTCGGCCGTCGAGTTCGACGAGATATAGAGCATCCCCTCGACGCCGTTGATCTGCTCCTCGAGCGGCCCGACCACCGTCGTCGCCACCACGTCGGCGCTGGCGCCCGGATATTGGCCCGCGATATTGATCGTCGGCGGCGCGATTTCCGGATATTGCGCGATCGGCAGGCGCACCAGCGTCACGGCGCCGACGATCACGATCAAAATCGAGATCACCGAAGCGAAGATCGGCCGGTCGATGAAGAAGTGCGAAATATTCATCGCGTCCTGCGCCTTATTTCTTCTGCCCGGGCGCTCCCGGCGGCCGCGCACCTTCCGGCATCGGCGTCACCTTGGCGCCGGGCCGCGCGCGCATCAGGCCGTTGACGATCACCTTGTCGTCGGCCGCCAGTCCCGATTTGACCACGCGCAGCGGGCCTTGCAGCGAACCGAGCACGAGATATTTCTGCCGGACCGTGTTCTCCGCCGTCGACCACATAGACGAACTTGCGCACCTGCTCGGTGCCGATCGCGGCATCGGGCACCAGGAAAGCGTCATAGGGCGGCGAGCCCGGCACGCGGATGCGCGCGAACATGCCCGGCGTGAACAAGCCCTTGGCATTGTCGAACACCGCCCGGCCGCGGATCGTGCCGGTGGACTGATCGATGGCGTTGTCGACGAAATCGATCCGGCCTTTGTGGCCGAATTGCTGCTCGTCGAGCAGCTTCAGCTCCACCGGCAGCCCGCGCCCGCGCGGCTCGAGCTCCTGCCCGGGGCCTTCGATGCGCGTGTAGCGCAGGAACGCGGCCTCATCGAAGGTGAACTCGAAGCGGATCGGGTCGATGGAGACGATGGTGGCGAGCAACGTCGTATTGCCCGCGGTGCCGCCGGTGACGAGATTGCCCGGCGACACGCGCCGGTCGCCGATGCGGCCCGCGACCGGCGCGCGCAGCTCGGTGAACTCCAAATTCAATTCCGCCATCCGCACCGCCGCTTCCGCGGCGGCGACCTGCGCCTCGGCCGCGCGCTTGGTCTGGATGCGCTGCTCGTAGACCTGCTCGGAAATCGTCTTTTGGCCGATCAGGGTCTGGCCGCGGTTGAGGTCGGCCACCGCGAAGTCGAACGCCGCCTTGGCGCGCGCCAGATCGGCGCGCGATTGCTCGAGCGCGGCAATGAACGGCCGCTGGTCGACGGTGAACAGCAGATCGCCCTTCTTCACCAGCTCGCCGTCCTTGAAGTGGATGGTCTCCAGATACCCGGAAACGCGCGCACGAATTTCTACCGCATCGACCGCGACGAACCGTCCGACATATTCGTCCTGGTCCGTGATCGCGCGCTTCACCGGATTGGCCACGGTGACCGGCGGCGGCGGCGGCGCGGCCGGCTGCTGCGCGGCCTCGCCGCAGGCGGCAAGCGCCAGCGCAAGCATAAGCCCCACGCTGATACGCGCGGCGGAAACGAACTGCATCGGATAATCCTTGTCGATTCTCGCTCCGTACATACACGCTCGGAGCTTTTCCGTCACACCGATGCCTTGCTCCCGGCATCGCGCAACAGGCCCTTTAACCAAGTTCGCCCGCGGAACAAGCTCACAAGTGCGGCATAAACCGCTGCACCAAGAATAAGCAGGATCAGGAGCAGCGTCTCCTCGCGCAGTCGCGGCAAAACCGAAAGCCAGGGCTCGATCAGCCGCCCGCCGAAATGCAACGCGATGCCGGTAACGAGCCCCGCGAAAAGTAAACGCATCGCGCCTTCGAGCGTCGTGGCCGGGCGCTGGAAGCCGAGCCGCTTGGCCGCGAGCCACAAGCAGCGCGAGATTGACCCAGGCCCCGGCCGCGGTGGCGAGCGCCAGGCCCACTTGCGCGAGATTGGCCATGAGCGCGATTTTCAGCAGAATGTTCACCAGCACCGCGATCAGCGCGGCCTTGACCGGCGTCCAGGTATCGCCGCGCGCATAGAACGGCGCCACGAAGCTGCGGATCAGTACGAACGGCAGCAGTCCCGTGGCATAAGCCGCGAGCGTCGCCGCCGCAGCCGTCGCATCGCCGGCGGTGAAAGCACCGCGCATGAACAGTGCGCGCATGACGAGTTCGGGAATCGCGATCGCGATCGCGATACAGGGCACCGACAGCACGAGCGTGAGATCGATGGCGCGCCCTTGCGCCTCCGCCGCGCCCGGCTCGTCGCCGGCGGCGAGCCGGCGCGACATTTCGGGCAGCAACACGATGCCGACCGCGATGCCGACGACGCCGATCGGCAGCTGATTGATGCGGTCGGCGTAATAGAGCGCCGAGAGCGAGCCGGCCGGGAGGAACGTCGCGATGATCGTGTCGGCGAACAGCGCGAGCTGCACACCGCCCGCGCCAACGATCGCCGGCCCCAGCGCCTTGAGGAAACGCTTGGTCGGCTCGTCGAGTTTGGGCATCTGCAGACGCAACCCGAAACCGTTGCGCTCGGCGTCCACGCCGACGAACAGCGCCTGCAATACTCCGGCGGCCAGCACGCCCCAGGCCGCCGCATGACCCGCGGTCGGGAACAGCGTGGCGAACGTAAGCGTGCCGACCATGCAGATGTTGAGGAGAATCGGCGCCGCCGCCGCCGCCGCGAAACGCTGGTTGGCGTTGAGCGTGCCTGCGATCAGGGTTTCGAGCGAGATCAATGCCAAATAGGGAAATGTGATGCGCGTCAGCGCCACCGCGAGATCGAAGCGCGCCGGATCGTCGGCGAAGCCGGGCGCCAGCAGCCGCACCACCTGCGGCGTGAACGCGAGCGCGACCGCGAGCAGCACGAGCTGAACGACCACCATCCCGGCGGCGATCCGGTCGGCGAAGCGCCGCGCTGCGTCGGCGCCATCCCGTTCCAGCGCGCGCGCATAGGCGGGCACGAACGCGGCGCTGAACGCGCCCTCGGCGAAGATCGCGCGGAAATGATTGGGCAGCCGGAAGGCGACGAGAAAAGCGTCGGCGATCGGCCCGGCGCCGAGGATCGCCGCCATCACGATGTCGCGGATGAAGCCGGTGACGCGGGAGACAAGCGTGTACCCGCCGACGGTGAAGACGCGCCGGATCATCGGCCGCACCCGCCGCGCGCGGCTGCCTTCACCGCGCGAGCGCGCGCCGCACCGCGTCCACGATGCGGTCCTGCGTCGGCTCGTCGAGATAGGCATGCATCGGCAGGCTGATCACTTCGTCCGCGAGCCGCTCGGTCACCGGCAGGCCGCCATCGGCGACCGGATAGGCCTTGTAGGCCTGCTGCCGGTGCAGCGGCTTCGCATAGTAGACCGCGGTCGGGATACCCTCCGCCTTCAGTGCCTCGGCCAGGGGCCCGCGCCGGCCCTTCGCCAGACGGATCGTGTATTGCGCCCATACCGAAGCATAGCCCGCGGGCACGCGCGGCACGATGGCGATATCGGCAAGCGCCGCCGCATAGCGCGCCGCGATGCGCTGGCGGGCCTCGATCTCCTCGGGAAAAATCTTGAGCTTCTCGAGCAGCACCGCCGCCTGGATCGTATCGAGCCGGCCGGTCATGCCGATCCGCACATTGTCGTAGCGGTCGGCGCCCTCCCCGTGCACGCGGATGCTCTTGATGATCGCGGCAAGCGCGTCGTCGTCGGTGAAGATGGCGCCACCGTCGCCATAGCAGCCCAAGGGCTTGGCCGGGAAGAAACTCGCGGCGGTGGCGAGCCCGAAGCTGCCGAGCTTCTTTCCCTTGTAGGTCGCGCCGAAAGCCTGCGCCGCGTCGTCGAGGACGAAGAGCTTTTCCGCGTCGGCGACTTTCCTTAACCCATCGTGGTCCGCGGGCAAGCCGAACAGATCGACCGGGATCACGGCCTTGGGCTTCAGGCCCTGCTTCTTCGCGGTCGCGATCGCGCGCCCAAGGCTGTTCGAATCGATATTGAAGGTTTCCGCGTCCACATCGACGAACATCGGCGTGGCGCCGACAAGGGCCGCTGCTTCCGCGGTGGCGCAGAAGGTGAAGGAGGGGCAGAACACGGCGTCTCCCGCGCCCACGCCCTTGGCCATCAGCACCAGCACCAGCGCGTCGGTGCCGCTCGCGCAGGAGATCGCATGGCGCGCGCCGCAGAAGTCCGCGAGCTTGATCTCGAGCTCCCGCACCTCAGGGCCCATGATGAACTGGCAGTGAGTCATGACGCGCGCGACAGCGGCATCGATCTCTGGCCCGAGCCGCTTCCGCTGCGCGGCGAGATCGATAAACGGGATCGGCTTGTTATCCACGCGCGCGTGCTGATTCATCGATCCAAGCCCGCGCCGCGCGCTCAGCCGGCAACACGGCGCGCGGCCGGATGGGCGGCGACTTTATTGCCGTTGAGGCAGCGGATCGCGATCTCCAGGCTCGCGACCGCCTCCTCGCCGGTGACCGGGGGCTTTTCGCCCGACCGGATCGCCTCGATGAAGCGCATGAGCTCCACCCGCAGCGGCTCCGAATGGCCCACCGGCAGATGGCGCATCGAATAGCTGCCGTCGGCCTTGTAGTCGAAGCACTCGCTGACCTGGCGCGTGAGCAGGTCGCCGATCACGTATTTCTTCTTGGTCGCGACATGCACGGTGCGCGCCTTGAACGGCGTCAGCCAATTCGTGTTGATATGCGCGAGCACGCCCGAGGCGGTGCGGAATTGCAGAAGCGCGATGTCCTCGCGCTGCGCCACGGTGCTGGCGAGCTGCGGCTGCACCTCGATGATGTCGGAATCGGTGAACCAACGGATCAGGTCGATGTCGTGCACCGCCAGATCGATGACGACGCCGACGTTCGACATGCGCGGCGGAAACGGCCCGACCCGCGTGATCGCGATGGAAAGGATGTCCTCGCCCGCCAGTGCGTCCTTGATCGCCTCGACCGCCGGATTGAAGCGCTCCACGTGGCCCGCCATCAGGGTCAGGCCCTTGCGGCGCGCCGCGGCGACGATGGCGTGCCCTTCCTCGACCGTGGAAGCGATCGGCTTTTCCACCAGCACGTGGCAACCGGCCGCGATGCAGTCGAGCGCGATGGGATTGTGCAGATGAGTCGGCGCCGCGATGGTCACCGCATCGACGCCGGCCGCGATCAGCTCCTTGTGGCTACCGACCGCCTTGGTGCCGAGCAGCTCGGCGACGCGTCCGGCCACATCGCGGTCCGGATCGGCCAGCCCGACCAGCTCGACGCCGGGAAGCTCCGCGAGCACGCGCGCGTGGTTCGAGCCCATCACGCCGATACCGATCACGCCGACGCGAATGCGCGGCGCATCCCGTACTTCGCGCGTCGATTCGCGTCGCGGAGCTGACGCCATGATGGATTTCGATACCCCAACCGAGCCCGCTTTCTCCTAACATGGCCGCAAAGCCGGGGCGATAGGAACCAATCCGGGCCGCTTCACGATTGGTGTCAATGATTTACAGGAAAGCGGAAGCGGTCGCGGGGCCGCCGTGTTATGCGGGCGGCCTGCGCTGGAGCCGCCGTTCTTCTTATCATGCCCGATATTCTCTTCATCAAGACCTCCTCGCTCGGCGACGTGATCCATCACATGCCGGCGGCCGCCGACGCGCGCCGCTATTTTCCCGATGCGCGCATCGCCTGGATCGTCGAGGAAGCGTTCGCACCGCTGGTGCGGCTGCATCCGGCGGTGAATGAGGTGATCACGGTCGCCGCGCGGCGCTGGCGCGGCTCGCGCATGTTCGCCCCTTCGACTTGGAGCGAGATGCACACGTTCGCGGGCAAGGTCCGCACACGCCCGTACGACGCCGTGATCGACTCGCAGGGCCTGATCAAAAGCGCGCTAATGGCGCGCTGCGCCCGCGGCCCGCACCACGGCTACGATCGTAACAGCATCAAGGAGCCGTTCGCATCGCACTTCTACAACGTCCGCCATACAGTGAGCCGCGAGCTGCACGCGATCGAGCGCAATCGCCGCCTCACCGCGCTCGCGCTTGGCTATTCGCCCGGCGGCGCGCTCGATTACGGCCTCGACCGTACCCGGCTGAGAACGCCGTCAGAAAAGCCCTATGCCGTATTCGTGCATGCGACGGCGCAAGCCAAGAAGCGCTGGCCCGAGGAGCGCTGGATCGAGACCGGCCGCGCGCTCCACAGCCGCGGCCTGGAAATCGTCCTGCCCTGGGGCGGCGGCGACGAGCACACCGCGGCCGAGCGCATTGCCGCATCCGTGCCGGGGGCGCGCGTGCCGGAACACATGCCGCTCGATTCCGTGGCGCGGCTGATCGCCGGCGCCACGCTCGTGGTCGGCGTCGATACTGGGCTCCTGCACCTCGCCGCCGCGCTCGGCGTACCGCTGGTCGCGATCTTCGTCGCGTCCGAGCCGGGCCTCACCGGACCCATGGGGCGCGGCCCGATCGAGATCGTAGGCGCGATGAATGAACCGCCATTCGTGGCCCAGGTGACTACGGCAATCGAAAAAGTCACCCGCGCTTGAGCGTCCTGCGCACGGCCGCGAGCACTTGTTCCACCGCAATGTCCTCCGTGGTGCGCCCGCGAAAATCGCCTTCCGCTCCGCGCCACGGCGCTTCGACGACGGCAGCGATCTGGTTCAGCGGCCCGTCGTGCCACGGGCTGGTCGGCCCAAACAGGCCGATGACCGGCGTTCCGATCCCGGCCGCTACATGCAGCAGCCCCGAATCGTTCGACACCGCGGCATCGGCCGCGGCGATGGCGAGAATGCCGTCGCGCAGATCGTCGCCGGTAAGATCCCGCGCATATTCTCCGCCGGCCGAAATTTCGTCGGCGATCGCCTTCTCGCCCGGCCCGCCGACCACCCAGACGCTGACACCGTCGGTCTTCAACAGCCGCGCCAGCTCCGCGTAGCGAGTCTCCGGCCAGCGCTTGCCCGGACCGACCGCGCCGGGACACAGCACGACGACGGGACGCTTTTCGTCCGTAAGCCCGCGCCGCGTGAGCCAGTTGGAAATTTCCTGCTTCGGCACCACGAACTCCGGCAACGGCCAACGCTCCGGCAGCGCCGAGCCGCGCGGCAATGCGAGCATGGCGCAGCGGTCGATCATGCGTTGCAATGTCTTCTCGCCGGAGCGCGCATCGGTGAGCAATCCGTAGCGCAGCTCGCCGACGAACCCGACCCGCTCCGGAATGCCGGCGAGCGCCGGCGCCAGTGCCGCCTTCCATTTGCGCGACATGATCAGCGCCGTGGCATAATTCTCCTCGCGCAGCCGCGCCGCGAGCCCGCGCTGCTCGCCGAGCGCGAGCCGCCGCCGCGGCAGGTCCCACACGATGCCCTTGCGCACGCCGGGCATGTAATCGAGCAGCGGCGCGCACAGCGTCGACGTGAGCACGTCCACGGGCCGGTCGGGCCAGCGCTCCTTGCACAGCTTGATGACGGAATGGCAGCGGACGAAGTCGCCGATCCACTGATAGGGCACGAGCAGAACCGGCCGCGCGTCGGCCAGCACGATCAGCGTCCGGCGCCGAGCCGCTGCTCGACCAGGCCGCACACGATATGCGCGGCGACGATATGAACCTGTTGGATGATGGAAGTGCGCTCGGACGGCGCCCGCAGCAAAAAATCGCAACGCGACTGCATCTCGCCGCCCTTGGCGCCAGTGAAGCCGATCCGCACGAGCCCCTTCTCGCGCGCCGCGTCGAGCGCGCGCAGCACGTTCTTGGATTTGCCCGAGGTCGAGAGCGCGATCAACGCGTCGCCCTTGACGCCGAGCCCGCGCACCTGGCGCTCGAATACCTGCTCGAAGCCGTAATCGTTGCCGATCGCCGTGAGCGCCGAGGTATCGGTGGTGAGCGCGACCGCGGCGAGCGGCGCGCGCTCCTGCTCGAAGCGGCCCATCAGTTCCGCCGCGATGTGCTGCGCGTCGGCGGCGCTGCCGCCGTTGCCGCACAGCAGAACCTTTCGCCCGGCCGTTAGCGCGCTCGCCAGCGCGTCGGCGATCTTGCCCAGCGTCTCGACGAAACCGGCATCGTTCGCGCACGCGGCGAGCGCGTCCTGCGATTCCTTCGAGATGCTTCCTGGCGTAGCCGAGCAGCGCCTCGTCCATGTCCCCTCCGGGCGGGCCGAGCGCTAGCACCCGGCGGGCACAAGTGTCCAGATTCGCCGCCGTTGCGCCGCGCGCGCGCTTGCGGCAAAGGGATGCGTCCGCCGGGCGGCGGGGAGATTGCGCATGATCCTGGTCACCGGCGGCGCCGGTTTCATCGGTTCGAACCTGGTCGCCGGCCTGAACGAGCGCGGCGTCAGCGACATCGCCGTCGCCGACCAGATCGACGGAGCCAAGCGCAAGAATCTCGATAAGCGCCGCTATGCCGAGACCATCGCGCCAGCCGATCTTCTGCGTTGGCTCGAGGGCCGCAAGCTCGGCGCCATTCTCCACATGGGCGCGATCTCGTCGACCACCGTGACCGACGAAGCCATGGTGATGCGCAACAATTTCGAGCTCCCCGTGCGGCTGCTCGAATGGTGCGCAGCGACACGCACACCCTTTATCTATGCCTCGTCGGCCGCGACCTATGGCGACGGTGCTGCTGGATTTTCCGACGACGATTCACCGCAAGCGCTCTCGAAGCTCAAACCGCTCAATCTCTACGGCCGCAGCAAGGCGCGTTTCGACCTCTGGGCCGTGGAGCGCGCGAAGCGCGGCGGGAAAATGCCGCCGCAATGGGTGGGTCTGAAATATTTCAACGTGTTCGGGCCGAACGAATATCACAAGAATGAAATGCGCAGCGTCGTCTGCAAGGCCTTCCCCGGCGCCAAGGCGGGAAAGCCGGTGCGGCTGTTCGCCTCCGACCGCGCGGGCATCCCGGATGGCGGCCACGCCCGCGACTTCATTTACGTGAAGGACGTGGCCGCGGTCAGCCTCTGGCTCCTCGATAATCCGCATGTTAGCGGCATCTATAATGTCGGCACCGGCCGGGCGCGGAGCTTCAACGACTTGATCGCGGCGCTGTTCCGGGCGCTCAAGCGCGAGCCCCGGATCGAGTATTTCGAGATGCCGGCCAACCTGCGCGGCCAATATCAGCACCGTACCGAGGCCAGGATGGAGCGCTTGCGCGCGGCAGGCTACGATGCGCCCTTCACACCGCTAGAGACGGCGGTCGAGGATTATGTGACGCACTATCTCGGCCGCGACGACCCCTATCGCTGAACGCCCACACCGATCCGGAATCGTTGGATGTTCGAATTCGAAAAGCGCCTGGCCGCGATCCGCGACGTGAGCGTGCTCTGCGTCGGCGACGTGATGCTCGACCGCTACATCTATGGCGACGTCTCCCGCGTCTCGCCGGAGGCGCCGGCGCAGGTGCTGGCCGTGCAGCGCGAGGAGAACGCGCCCGGCGGCGCCGGCAATGTAGCGCTCAACCTCGCAAGCCTCGGTGCGCGCTGCATCCTGATCGGCGTGGTCGGCAATGATCTCGCCGGACAGGCGCTCGCGTCGTCCTTCGCGAGCAAAGGAGGCCGCGTCGAAGCTCACCTCACGCTCGATCCCGCGCGCCCCACCACCACCAAGGTGCGTTTCGTCTCCGAGCATCACTCGACCCATCTTCTACGCGCCGATTGGGAAAAGCCGGCGCCGATCGATGCCAAGCGCGAGGCGGAGATTCTGGCGCGCGCAAAGAAAGCGCTTCGGAAATGCGGCGCGGTGGTCGTGTCCGACTACGGCAAGGGCACGCTCACGCCCAAACTGATCGCGGCATTGATCAAGATGGCGAAGACGGCGAAGAAGCCGGTGATCGTCGATCCCAAGGGCGACGACTATCGCGTCTACCGAGGCGCCACCGTCATCACACCCAACCGCACCGAACTTTCCCGCGCCGTGCGCCGCGAGGCGAAAAGCAGCGAGGAAATCGCCGCCGCCGCCACGGCGCTGGCCAAAACCGCGGGCGCCGGGGCGATCCTCGTCACCCGCAGCGAGCACGGCATGACGCTGGTCGTGCGCGGCAAGAAGCCCGTGCACATCGCCGCCCTCCCCACGCGCGTCCGCGACGTTTCCGGCGCCGGCGACACTGTGGTGGCGGCCGTCGCGGCCATGCTGGCGCTCGGCGCCGATCTCGAATCCGCGGCCCGCGCGGCCAACGCGGCCGCCGCGGTCGCGGTCGGCAAACGCGGCACCGCCGCGGTGACGTTCATGGAGCTGCGAGCCCGTTTACTGCCGGGCGCGCTGCGCATGTACGAGGAAAAGATCGCCGACGACCCGGAACACTTCGATGAGCGCCTCGACGAGTGGCGCCAAGCGGGCTTGCGCATCGGCTTCACCAATGGCTGCTTCGATCTACTGCATCCCGGCCACATCCGGGTGCTGGCCGAGGCCCGTGCCGCCTGCGACCGCCTCGTGGTGGGTCTCAACTCCGACGCTTCCGCCCGCCGTCTCAAAGGTCCCGGGCGACCGGTGCAAGGTGAAAATGCCCGCGCCGAGGTGTTGGCCGCGCTCGAAGTGGTCGATCTCGTCGTAATGTTCGGCGAGGACACGCCGCTCAAGTTGATCCGCCGCGTGCGGCCGCACGTGCTCGTGAAGGGCGGCGACTACAAGAAGAGCGAAGTGGTCGGCCGCGAGGTCGTCGAACGCGCCGGCGGCGAAGTGATCCTCGTCGATCTCGTGCCCGGCCAAAGCACGACCCGGCTGGTCGAGCGCGCCAAACCTGCAGGCAACAAGCCTGCAAGCAACAAGCCCACGGGCAAGCCGCGGAAAAAATAGCCGCTCACCCGGCCGGCTTCAGCACCGTCCTGATGACGTGATCGACGATTGCGCGCCGCGTGCGGTGCCCAAGCACGTATTCGCGCCCCGCCTTCGCCATGCGCTTCAGCCTCTCCCTGTCCGCGAGCGCCGCAACCACGGCGTGCGTGAGCCCGCCAGGCTCGATGTCGTAATAAATCGCATGCTCGCCATCCATGAGCGGCGCGTGGCGCTCGATGGTCGGAGCACTGATGACCGGCACCGAACAACACTGCGGCGCTTCGCTGTGCCGGTAACATTCCCAGCCGATGCCGCCCGGCGACCAAGTGAGCCACGCACCCGCCATACGTCGCAGGTACTCGGCTCTCGGGAGCCGCTGCTCCGGAATGTCGATGCGAATGCCGTGATCCGCGAGGGCCTTGAGTTCCCCGATGCCGCGATGACGGACCGATGAATTACCTTCCACGTCCCCGGCAAAAAAGATGTCCATGGTCTTCTCGGGAAATGCGCCGGCGGCGATTTCCAGCGAGTCGATCTCCTCCACCGGGAGCGACAGCGGCCGCAGCTTGTCGATCCGCGCCTGCCAGCGCTCCTTGCGCCGCATGCGAGCGGACGGGAATACCGGATGCCCAGGACCGACGAATGCCTGCCAGCGGTCGATCGGCAGCTCGCGTTTGAAACAGACATCGGCCATATCGATCAACGAAAAATTGTGGACCCCGATGAGAAATGAATTGCTCATGTCGAGAAACGCGACCGGCACCGACGGGCGCGCGAACTTCAACCACGAGACGCCGAACCCGCGCGACAGCGTCGCGATCGGCTTCCACGGCTCGCGCGTGAACGCACGAAACCATATGCGCGGGTGCCACGGCGAATACTGCCCGGCATAGGCAACGATAAGATCGTATTTTCCTGCGCTGACGTCCCGCATCGCCTTAAAGAATCGCACCGGCGTGCAATCCTGATAGACAAGCCGGTCGTTAATGAGCGGCCGAAGCGGCGGACGCCAGCCGGCCCACAACAGCGTCGTGCGCTCCGGATAGACATCCGCGCAATAGCTCTGGTCGCCGATTTCAAGGATTCGCACGCTTGAGCTCTGCGAGTTCATGTCCGCGCGGAAGGGCGCGTCAAGCATTGCTTACCTGAGCTACCCCATAGTCGCAACGACGGCACCATCGGCCGCGCCTACTTAGGAGTTGCAAAGTCAGGGCCGATCGGTTCAGTTTCGATTGCCGCCCGTGATCACGGCTTGATCGTCTGCCGAGGTCCTCGTGCCAGAATCTCCGGCGCTCTGAAAATGCCTTCCCCGCTCGTAAATGTTGTCATGCCGGTTCGCGACGGCGAACGCTTTCTGCGGGATGCGATCGGGAGCCTGCAGAAGCAGACGCTGCGCGATTTCGAACTCATCGTTGTGGACGACGGGTCCCGCGACGCGACCCCGGCGATCCTCGCCGATTTCGCGCAGGCCGATCCGCGGATTACGGTCATTCGTCAGGAGCCGAGAGGCCTCGTCGCCGCCTTGAACCGTGGAATTGCCGGCGTCCGCACGCCGTTCATCGCGCGGCTCGATGCCGATGACATTTCACTTCCCGACCGGCTCGCCCGCCAGGTCCAGGCTGCTCACGGCGATCCCGGACTCGGTTTACTCGGCAGCTACGCCGAGGAAGTCGACGAGCATGGAAGGGTTCTTGGAATCCGGAAACCTCCCATGAACCACAGCTCTCTCATCGAGTCGCTCAAGCGCGGCAACCCGTTCATCCATTCGACGATTCTGGTGCGGACTGAGCTGATGCAAGCATGCGGCGGATTCCGCGAGGCGCTCGCCGGAGCGGAAGATTACGACCTTTGGCTGCGCATCGCCGAACGCGCCCGGGTCGCCAACTTGCCTGAGGTTCTGGTGCGCTATCGCGTGCACGCTCAGACAGAGACCGAACGCCGGAAGGTGCGGATGGCGTTTTCCGTCCGAATCGCCCGCCGTGCCGCCACGGAGCGCAAGGCGGGACGGCCCGATCCGCTTGAAGGCCTCGCCGCGCCGCCCGATTGGCGAACCATCGCCTCCGGTTCGTTTCTTGCGCCGGACGCCCGCGATTTCCGCCTCCTCGAATTCGCCGATCGGGCCGGCGCCGTGAATCTCGATCCAGCGGCGCTCGACCCCGTGCTATTCGAGGATCTGTCCGGACGGCTCGACCATGGCGAGCGGCGGCTTGCCCAGCGCGCGCTGCTACATCTGCTTCAGCGCAAGGACCGCCCATCGTGGCTTGGTCGCGTTCGCCTGCTCACGCTTTTGATTTCTCTGCATCCGGCCAGGGCCGCGAAGCTGCTCGCGCAAGCGGCAATTGGCGATTGAGCAAAATTGAAGACGCGCGCTTGGCGGCGAACCTATCGAGAGGCGTCGGCGATCACGAACTCGGCCGCGCGCTCGATGCCGCGATAGAGTTCGGGATTTGCTCCATAGGCGACCCCATTCGCCGACCATTTTGAACGCCGGGCGGAATCGGCTGCGGCAGCAAGCGCCTGTCCGAGCGCTGGCGCCGAAAACGGCTCTTCCAACACTATGCCGGCCCCGGCGCGCTGCACGTGCGAGGCAAAGCCGCACGCTGCGCTGGTGACTTGCGGAAGACCATTCACGATCGCCTCCAGGATCGCGGCGCCTGTCGTCTCCAGCCGCGCCGGGTGGACGAAGAGGTCGCTGGCGGCCATGAGCTCCGGAATGCCCTCGCGCGGGCCCATCAGGCGCACGCGCTCGGTCACGTCGTTCGCGCGTGCGATTTCCATGATGCGCCGGCCTTTCGCATCCCCCGGTTCGATCCCGGCGACCAGAAGCAATGCCCCCGGCACATTCGCCAGCGCGTCGATGGTCCGGTCGACGCCCTTCACTTCCGGCTGCACGCAGATCGAAAGCAGGACAAATTCATCGGCAAGACCGAGCGTACGGCGTAGCCGTTCGCGGGTGCCGTCGGATCGCAAATGCGGGCGCCGCCGCGCCGCGTCGACATTCGGCGGCAGCAAAGTAAATCGCTCGTCGGGCGTGCCCCAGGCGTGCCGGTATTCGTCGAACAGGATCTGCGACAACCCGATGATGCGGGTGCGAGATCCCTCGACGAACGACGCTGCTTCGAGCGCCAGCAGTGTACGACGCCGTGGAAGCCAACTTAAAAACGGAACTTGGTGGCGCGCGCTGACGGATGGGTCGACGCAATAGAGAATATCGAGACCCGAGAGTTTGTCGAAACCAATGACGCACTGATATCGGCCTTTGACCGCGCGGGCCAACGCATTCGAGAAACTCCGGTTACGCCCGTGATTGGTAAGCGCGCGCGCCGGTAGGATTTCGATGGCGATGTCGGCCGGTAACGGCCCTTCCGCACTACTGGTAAAGATCGTCGCCTCGTGACCGCGATCCTGCAGGGCGCGCGCGAGCCTGAGGCAGTCGCGCTGGACGCCTCCCCAGGGGAAAAGTTTTACTACTGCAAGAGCAAAGCGCATGGGATCAACGAGCAACTCCTAGGATGCGCGGCAATTCTGCAGCAGTCACCCGGCGCCCCGGTACGATTTCGGATCCGACCTTGCTTTAACCACGCACGAAACGCTATGCCAATCCGCGGCCGCGCGGAGAACCGGAATTGCCATGTCGAAGACTGCATTGATCACCGGCGTATCCGGACAGGACGGCGCCTATCTTTCCCGCCTCCTGCTGCAGAAGGGCTACCGCGTGGTCGGCGCCGTGCGCCGCACCGCGGCGCCACGCATGAGCCGGCTCATGGAGCTCGGTATCGAGAACGATATCGAGCCCGTGGAATTGGACCTGACCGAGATCACCAACGTGATGCGCGCGATCGAGCGCACCGAACCCGACGAGATCTATAATCTTGCCGCGCAAAGCTTTGTCGCCGTGTCTTTCGAACAGCCGATCCTCACTGCCGAAGTGGGCGCGCTCGGCAATGCACGGCTCCTGGAAGCAATCCGCACCGTCGATCCCAAGATCCGTCTCTACCAAGCCTCGAGCTCGGAGATGTTCGGTAAGGTGGCCGATCGCACGAAGCTACAGAACGAGGATTCCCCGTTTCATCCGCGCAGCCCCTACGGCGTGTCAAAGCTCTTCGCTCATTGGCTCACGATCAATTACCGAGAGAGCTACGGCTTCTTCTGCGTTTCCGGAATCCTGTTCAATCATGAATCGCCGTTACGTGGCCGCGAATTCGTCACGCGCAAGATCACCTCAGGGCTGGCCGAAGTGAAGCACGGTCGCCGCGAGCTCCTGTCGCTCGGCAATCTCGAGGCCCAACGCGACTGGGGCTTTGCCGGCGATTACGTGGAGGGCGTGTGGCGCATGCTGCAGCAGCCGGCGGCCGACGATTATGTACTGGCAACCGGCACGACAACGTCGGTCCGCCGTTTCTGCGAGCTCGCTGCCGAACGCCTCGGGTTCGCCATCGAATGGAAGGGTAAGGGCGATGGGGAAACCGGCATCGACCGCAAAAGCGGAAAAACGATCATTCGCATCGATCCACGCCATTTTCGTCCGGCCGAAGTCGATTTCCTGATCGGCGATGCAGCCAAGGCCCGGCGCGAGCTGGGCTGGAACCCCACCACGACCCTGGCTGATCTCGTAACCATGATGGCCGAAGAGGACGACCGGCGCGTGCGCGAGAACCGGCTTCTATACTAGAAGTCCTGCGAGTTCTGGAAAGCGATTCGCCATGGCCGTACTGGTGACCGGGGGCGCCGGCTATATCGGCAGCCATATGGTGCTCGCCCTGCTCGATGCGGGCGAGAAGGTCGTAGTGATCGACGATCTCTCCACCGGCAACCGCAAAGCCGTGCCTCAGCCGGCGAAGCTCGTGGTCGGCGACGTCGGCGACGAAGCATTGGTCGAGAAAGTGTTGCGCGAGCACGATGTCGAAGCGGTCACGCATTTCGCCGCCAAGGTCGTCGTCCCCAACTCGGTCGCCGATCCGCTTGGCTATTATCTCACCAACACCGTGAATGCGCGCGCCCTCTTGTCGGCGGTCGTGCGCGCGGGCGTCAAGCGCTACGTATTCTCCTCGACCGCGGCCGTTTACGGCAATCCCGACACCAATCCGGTCGACGAGGACGCCAGGCCCAAGCCGGAATCGCCCTACGGCACTTCGAAGCTGATGAGCGAATGGATCCTGCGCGACGCAGCGGCGGCGCACGGACTTTCAGCCATCGTGTTTCGCTACTTCAATGTCGCCGGCGCCGACCCGGCCGGCCGTACCGGCCAATCGACTCCGAACGCGACGCATCTGATCAAAGTGGCCTGCGAGGCCGCGGTCGGCAAGCGCAAGGGAATGCAGATCTTCGGAACCGACTATTCGACTCCCGACGGCACCTGCATTCGCGACTATATTCACGTTACCGATCTCATCGAAGCGCATGTCGCGGCACTGCGCCATCTGCGCAAAGGCGGCGAGAACCTCACCCTCAATTGCGGCTACGGTCGCGGCTACTCGGTGCGCGAAGTCGTGGACGCGGTGAAACGTGTGTCCGGCGTCGACTTTCCCGTGACGCTGTCGCCGCGCCGGCCGGGCGATCCTGCCGGGGTCGTGGCGCGCGCCGACCGCGTGCGCGCCAAGCTCGGATGGCAACCCAAACTCGACGATCTGGCGACCATCGTTACCCATGCGCTTGCCTGGGAGCGCACGCTCGTACGTTGATTGCCGGATCGCGATGCAGAAAATTCGCAAAGCCGTCTTTCCGCCCGCCGGTCTCGGCAAGCGCGCCTGCATTCCGTGTCGAACTCCAACGGCTGACCGCCAAGCGTTGAACGAACCGCTCGTCTCCGCGCCGATCTTTCGATTGACTCGCCGCATAAAACCGGTTTGATGCCGCACCGCACCACGGTCGCCGATCGCGGTTCGCCGCCCGCGACCTTGGTGCCCAATCAACGCGCCCTGCACGGCGACCGACATGTGGATTGATCGCATCAAGAGCCTTCTCTCCGGCCTGTTCAGCGAAGACGTGCGCATTTTTATTCCGCGTCTGCTGCGCACCGAGGGGCGCCGGCACGCAAAGGGCTACGCCCTGGCGATGTTTTTCATGTTCCTCGTCGCGTCCACGACCGCCATCACCGCTTATATGATCAAGGAGATCGTGAACGGGATTTTCGTGAACCAGGCCTATTACCTGGTCTGGCTGCTTAGCGCAGCGATCATCACCGTCTACACGGTCAAAGGTCTGGCCGCGTACGGCGGGACAGTGACCCTGGCCTATGTCGGGAACCGGGTCATCTCCGATTTCCGCAAGCGCATGTACGACAGCATGCTTGCTCAGGGCGTCTCCTATTTCGCCGCGCGTCATTCCACCGATTTCATGAACCGCTTGAGCTTCGGCGCCAGCGGAGCGCGGCAAGTCCTCGACCTGGTGATCACAAGCCTGGGACGCGATGTTTGCACGCTCATCGGCCTGATCATCGTGATGTTTTCCCAGGACCCGATCGTCACCGTTCTTGGCCTGATCACCTTGCCGATCGCGGTACTTTTCGTCCGCAAGATGATCAGCCGCGCGCGCAAGATCGTTCAGCGCGAGTTCGGCGGTCTCGGCGAAATGCTGCAAACCATGCAGGAAACTGCGCAGGGCATCCGAATCGTCAAGTCCTACGGCCTGGAGGACCGGTTACGGAATCGCTTTCACGCAAGCGTCCACAGCACCGAATTTGCGGCAAACAAGATGGCGCGCATCAGCGCGCGCGCCAGCCCGCTGATGGAGACGCTCGGCGGCTTCGCTATCGCAGCAGCCGTCGCCTATACCGGCCATAACGTACTCGTCAGCGGCAAGACCCCCGGCGAGTTCGCGGCGGTGCTGACCGCGCTGATCCTGTGTTACGAGCCCGCCAAACGCCTTGCACGGCTCAACATCGATCTCTCCAACGCCTTGGTCGGCGTCCGTCTTCTGTACGACATCCTCGACAGCGTTCCAGCCGAGCGCGAGGCGGCCGGCCTTCCGAATCTTGCGGTAACGCGCGGCCGGGTCGAATTCCGCGACGTCGAGTTCGCTTACCGGCCGGTTGAACCCGTATTGCAGGGAGTTTCATTCGCCGCCGAGCCCGGCCAGACCACCGCGCTGGTCGGGCCCTCCGGCGGCGGCAAGACCACGATCATGAACTTGCTCGAGCGCTTCTACGAGCCGCGGTCGGGCGAAATCCTGATCGACGGCCAGCCGATCGCCTCTTCCACGCGCCGCTCGCTGCGCGAGGCGATCGCTTATGTCAGTCAGGACGTCTATCTGTTCTCCGGCACCGCGCGCGAAAATATCCTTTTCGGAAAACCCGACGCGTCCGAGGACGAGATCGTCGCCGCGGCCAAGGCCGCTTACGCGCACGATTTCATCCTGAGCTTCGAGCTGGGCTACGACACGAAAGTCGGCGAACACGGATTGCAGCTCTCCGGCGGCCAGCGGGCGCGCATCGCCATTGCCCGTGCTTTCCTGAAGAATGCGCCCATTTTGCTGCTCGACGAGCCGACCGCGGCGCTCGACAGCGAGGCCGAGCACGAGATCCAGCGCGCGCTCGACAAGCTGCGCGCCTCGCGCACCACGTTGGTGATCGCGCACCGGCTGCAGACCGTGATCGCCGCCGACAAGATCTGCGTGGTCGAGAAGGGCCGCATCGTCGAGACCGGCCGGCACGACGAGCTGATCGCCCGGCGCGGCCGCTATCACAAGGTCTACGAGGTCCAGTTCCACGTCCCGCAGGCGGCGAGCGCCTGAGCGGGGCACGCGCCATACGTTTACGCTATTATCGAACGTGGCCGCGGAAACCCAACCCATGCCAGATCCGATCCGTCCGGTGATCCTGTGCGGCGGCGCCGGCACGCGCTTGTGGCCGGCGTCGCGCGACAGCCTGCCGAAGCAATTCCTCAAGCTCCTTGGCCCGCAGTCGACGCTGCAGGAAACGGTCGCCCGGGTCTCCGACCCGGCCATCTTCGGACGCCCGGTAGTGGTCACCAACCGCGACTATCGCTTCCTGGTGCGCGAGCAACTCGAGGAAATCGGCATCAACGCCGAAATCCTGCTCGAGCCGGCGCGCCGCGATTCCGGCCCCGCGGTGGCGGCCGCGACCGCGCACATCGCCGCAAAGACGCCGAAGGCCCTCGTGCTCGTATTGGCCGCCGACCATGTCGTGCGCGACCCTGCGGCGTTCATCGCCGCCTGCCGCGACGCACGGCCGGCCGCCGAGGCCGGCCACATCGTCACCTTCGGCCTCGAGCCCGACCATCCGGCGACCGCCTATGGCTATATCCGCCCAGGCCCGCCGATCCCGAATGCCGCGCCCGCGCGCGCCGTCGAGGCCTTCGTCGAGAAGCCCGATGCGCCGACTGCGGAACGCTACGTGAAGGATGGCTATCTCTGGAACTCGGGGAATTTCCTGTTCCGCGCCGACGTGCTGCTGGCCGAATATTCGGCGTTCGACCCCGCAAGCGCGGAGACGGTCGCGCGTGCGGTGAAGGATGCCACGGACGATCTCGGCTTTCGCCTGCTCGACGAAGCCGCGTTCGCCGGCGCCGAGAAAAAGTCGGTGGACTATGCGGTGATGGAGAAGACCCGCCGCGCCGCGGTGGTGCCGGCCTCCTATGGCTGGTCGGATGTGGGCGGCTGGAATGCGGTCTGGGAGCTCCTGCCGCAGGACGCCAACCGCAATGCGGCCGACGGCGAAGTCGTTTTCCTCGATACCAGCGGTTCCTATGTGTTGAGCAAAGGCCGGCTCGCCGCGCTGGTCGGCGTCAAGGATCTCGTGGTGATCGTCGAGGACGACGCGGTGCTGGTGGCCGACCGCAGCCGCAGCGAGGATCTGCGCCGCCTGGTCGACCGGCTGCGCAAGGAAGGCCGCTCCGAAGCCGACACGCACGCGCGTATTTATCGGCCCTGGGGCTTTTATCAGAACATCGACCGCGGCGAACGCTTCCACGTCAAGCGCATCGTGGTGAAGCCGGGCGCGCGGGTTTCGTTGCAGAAACACATGCACCGTTCCGAGCATTGGGTCGTGGTGCGCGGCACGGCGCGCGTCACCATCGGCGACCAGGTGCGCGACGTGCATGAGAACGAGTCGGCCTATATTCCGATCAATGCGCTGCACCGGATGGAAAATCCGGGCAAAATTCCCCTCGAATTGATCGAGGTCCAGTCCGGCTCCTATCTGGCCGAGGATGACATCGTGCGCGTCGAGGACGATTACCGGCGCGCCAAGAAGGATTGAGCGCCCTGCCCCGCCGCTTGCAGCTCTCGCGCAAGAAAGGCTTCCGCCTGCCCGCGGGCGCGATCGTCGTCTCGCGGCCGACCAAGTGGGGAAATCCCCATAAGCCCGGAAAGCTTACGCGCGCTCAAGCCGTGGCGTCCTACCGCCGCGATCTAAATTCTGGAAAGTTGCGCGTCGATGCCGCCGATGCGCGCAGCGAATTGCGCGGCCACGATCTTGCCTGCTGGTGCCCGCTCGACGGGCCCTGCCACGCCGACGTGCTGCTCAAAGTCGCGAACGCTTAGCTATTTCCCTGTGTCTGCTTGATAATTTCGACAATGCTGCATTGGGCCTTGATCCGTATCGGGGCGTCTTGTTTGCCTATCCCGAAAAGCTCTCGTACCGTATGCACCCGCTTTTTTCGCAGAAGTAGATTTCTGCGCTGCGGACGAGCAGCCCACGATGAGCCACGGGCAGCAATCCGACCGGACGCCTCCCAGCCCCGATGCAGATTCGCGCCGCGCTGAATCGCGTGATCGACAGCGAACTGTTCCGCAGCTCGCCGCAGCTCGCGAGCTTCCTTCGTTTCGTCGTCGAAGCCGTACTGCGCGGCGAGGCCAAACGGATCAAGGGATATACGATCGGCATCGAGGCGCTCGGGCGTGGCCCGGGCTTCAACCCGCAGGTCGACCCCATCGTCCGCGTCGAAGCCACGCGACTCCGACGAACGATGGAGCGCTATTACGCTGGTCCGGGCGTCAACGATCCGATCATCATCGGGCTTTTACGCGGGAGCTATGTTCCGACATTCCGCCGGCGCGGTGCCAGGGGCGCGGCGCGAGCCCCTGGCGCGACTTCGCCGCCGACAACACCTCGGGCTCGGATTTCACGTTTCACTCTGATCTGTTTTGCCGCCGCGCTGGCGCTCGGAGCGATTGCCTATACTGCGGTTGAATGGTGGAACCACGTGGAGAATCCGCCGACGAGCAGCTCCACGCCGGTCGTTGCCCCCGGTCGCGATCCGCTGGCTGGCGCTGTGCGGTCCGGAAACGGAATGCCGACCATCGGCGTTCAGCCGTTCGAGACAATTGGCACGCCGCAAACGCAGCACATCTCGTCCGAAACGCTGCAGGAAAAGGTGCACGATGCACTTTCCCTCTTCGATACGATCAACATCGAATTCGAGCCGCCAAGAGGCCGAACCCCGGCTGCGCACCGGGGACAAACCTCGCTGGACTATCGTCTGTTCGGAACCATCGAGCATCGGAATGACGGCTCGGTCGAAGTCCGGTTCAGACTGCTGGATACTGCCGACGGAAAGTCGGTGTGGTCGCGTACCTTCGAGCCGTTTCCTGCGACGGAGGATCGCGAGGCCATCATGGAACGCATCATTTTTCACCTGGCCACGACACTGATGCAGCCCTACGGCGTCGTACGAGCCCACGAACGCATCAAGTATCTCTCAAGCAGCGCCGGTGACCCGCGAAACCGCTGTGTCGTCGAAACGTTGGAGGCGCTTCGCTCGTTCATTCCTTCCGAGTACAACGACGCTCGTGCATGTCTCGAACGTTTGACCGCGATGGACCAGAGCTTTTCCATCGGCTTTGGCTACCTCTCCGCAGTCTATATTTTCAGGTATCAACTCGGCCGCGACGAAAGGCCAGACGACAGGGCCCTGCTCGACCAAGCGTTATTGGTGGCGCGCCGGGCTGTGGAGATCGATCCCGAAAGTTCCCTCGCACACCAAATTCTTTTTAATGCTCTTTTTGTACGCGGTGAAATCGCCGCTGCCTTCGCCGCAGCCGACAAGGCGATCGCACTCAACAAGTATAATTTGTTCACCCAGATCACTATACGGCGGCCGGCTTGTCATGGCCGGCGAGGTCGAGCGTGGAATGCAAAAGCTCCAGCAATCGGCGGAATACGGCTCCGTCCTCACGCCTTGGCATCATCTTTTTCTTTTTCTCGGGCACTATCTCCGCGGTAACCTAACCGAAGCGACCTACCACGCTGATCAGGCAACCGGCGCCGATATTCAGCTTGGACATATCGCCCGCGCGCTCACGGCCGCGGCGGCGAACGACCGGGAACGGGCGCGGCAGGCACTGGCGAGGCTGGTTGCGACCAACCCGGCCTGGGGCAGCCAACCGCGCCGGGAGCTCGAGCGATTTTTTCCTTCGGCCGTGATCGTCGATCGGCTTGAACGCGATCTCGCCGCGGCGGGGCTCGCCGCCGCCGCCAACCCAAAAGAATAGCTCTCCTGAGCGTTTGAAGTCACGATCCTCTGCCGGCGGCAAGCCACTGCAATCGCTCCAAGATTTCAGTAATTTACGCCCCAGCTAGCCGTAATATCCTCGCACTGCAGCATGAATCCCGCGATAAGCCGCGCTGAAGCCCGAGTTCCGGGCATAGAGGCCTAATGATGACACAGAGCAAGCCCTCCGGGGGTCCCGGGGTCTATTTCGTTGAAACCGATGGCATCCTAATCGACAACAACAACGAATCGATCACGCTGATCCTCAACGGCAAGGGAATCGGATATCCATTTCGCAACAGCAACTCAGCGCTGAAATTTGATTCCCCCGAAGCGATAGAGACGGCGCGTAAGCAGTGCATCGAGCAAATCGATATCCTCGATCAAAAGATGCGCGAATTCGAAGAAGCAAGCGGCCAATTGCGCTTCGCCTACCAATTGCTGTCCGAAAGAAAGCGGCAGAATACGAAGTGACAAGCTTCGCGCGTGGCCGGCTCACGTGTTCGTCCGCGCCCGCTTGGTGACCTCGACGACGCCCTTGTCGGCATCGACCTTAACCCAGTCGCCGGTTTCGATCACTTCGAGCGGGTCGCGGTCGAAATCGGTCATCGCCGGCACGCGCGTGACCACTGCGCCGAGCGCGATCTTGGTCGTCATCTTGTTGAACAGCTGCGCTTTCGGCGCCGCGCCGGAGACGCGCGCGAGATGGAAAAAATGCGAATAGCCCGAGGAGCCTTTGGCGCCGGGAAACACCAGCACCTTGTCCTTGAAGCTCTGGCCGACGAGCTCGTGCCGCCGCTCGATGATGGTGCCGGTATTGGCATCGATCCCGCCCCAGCCGGAGATCGTTTCATGGGTGACCATCGCCTCGCCCTCGGCCACGCCGCCGACCACCTTGCGGCCGCGGATGATAATCTTGGTGGCGGCATCCATCAGGCGAGCTCCCCGCGCCACTTGCCGGTGAGCGCCGCGTTGACGCAATCCTCGACCGAGCCGAACCAGGTCTGACACTTCATGATCGCCGGCAGATAGTGCGCTTGCTTGGCGGAATCCGTCGCCACCACCAGGGTGCCCTTCGGCATCACGCGGCCGATCGCCGGGCAGGTGTCGCTCATCAGGTGGGCGCCGGCGTCGCGGATCATCTTGCCGTAGCCGTTGAGCTCCGCGGTGTCGCGCAACGCCCGCGGCGTGAAAATCCAGAGCTGCGTGTTGGCTGAAAGCTTCTTGCCGTCCAGCATTTTTGCGGCGGTCCAGACCTGCTCGATCGAATTGTGCGGACAGCCGAGCATGACGAAATCGACGTCGGTGCTTTTGGCCGAGGAATTGAGATTGTCGTAGGCGAGCTTGCGCTCGGCCTTGCCGTACTTGATCGAGCTTCGCGGCTTCTTCGAGCCGAAAGCGGCCTCCAGCGTCGGCGCTTCCGGCGTGGTGCCGGGGATATGGTACATCTCGACGCCGCCCGAGGATGCCGCTGCCGCGCCGAAGTGCTTGAGCTTGATCATGCTCGGCGTTTGCTTGATCCCCCGCAGAACCGGAATGTCCTCCTCGACGACCTCGCCGACGGCATAGCCCAAGAGACCCCATTCCATCATGTCGTCGACCTCGACTTCGACCGCTACGAGGTGCGTGCCGAGGCGGTTTTCCTCGATATGGAAGCCCCAATAGGGGATTTTCCCGGTGATGCTCGCCGCGCCCGTGCTCTCGCGGCCTTCCGTATTGGTGCGCGCGCCAAGCACCCCGTTGCAATAAACGACAGCCGAGGATTCCATCCAGGCGCAATGCTCGCCGCGCACCGGCACGTTGCCGACCTGATAAGGCGTGCAGGTATTGAACATGGCGACGCCGCGCTTGCCGAAATAGCTTTCCGCCTGCTTCTGCCGCTCCACCGCCTCCTGCGGCACGCCGGTGACGTGGGCGTTCTGCGTATCGATGCCGTGGATGAGCTGGCAGGTATAGACCTCGGCCTGCGGCGTCTCGACCACCTCGTCGCTATCGAGATTGAATTTTGAAAAGACCGTGTCCATGCCCTTCTCGGCGAAGGGCTTCATCGCCGGCGAGCCGGCGTTCCAGGTGCCGGCGACGTTCTTCACGTCCACCAGCCGCTCCGCGCCGAGCGCCTCCCCGTAGCGCACCAGCAAGTCCATCGCCTTCTGCTTGGCGAGGCCCTGCTTGCCGTCGAACATGGCCTTTTCGGCGTCGTTAAGTTTCATGGCGCCGATCCTAGCACAAAGAAAAAGGGCGCGGTGATGGTTTGCATCACCGCGCCCGCATTACCCGCAGCCGTCACATCAACGGCAGCTTCGCGACCTTCACGAACTCGATCCACTGGGGAATCGCGGCGAGGAAGTTCGCCTGTGCCTGCTCCGGCGTCTGGATATTAACGTCGCCGCCGAAGCTGTTCAGGAACTTCTTAACCTCGTCGGTCGCCAGCACCTGGCCGAACCACTTGTTGATCTGATCGACGACCGGCTTCGGCGTGCCGGCGGGCACCATGGCCGCCCACCAGATGGTCATGTCCATGTCGACGCCGGCCTCTTTCATGGTCGGCACGTCCGGGATGACGCTGATCCGCTGACCGGTCGAGACCGCGAGAATGCGCAACCTGCCCTCGCGAGCTTGCGCCAGCGAGAAGACCGGATCGTGCATGCCGTAGTCGAGCTTGCCGCTCAGCATTTCGTTGAGCGAGTCGGGCGCGGTCTTGAAATTGACCTCGACCGCCTTGACGCCAGTCTTGTTCTTGTAGATTTCGCCCAGGATGGTGCCGGGAGGGGCGGCGCTGGCGTAGCTTGCTTTGTCGCCCTTGGCCTTCATCGCTGCGGTGAGCTCAGCCACCGTCTTGTACGGGCTCTTGGCGTCGACCACGAGCATGAACGGCTGCCGGTTGATTGCCGCGGCGATCTGGATGGTCTTGGACACATCGACCGGCGGATTCTTGAACATCGCCGCCATTGCCGCCACGCCGGTGGCGGCGAAGACATAGATCGTATGGCCGTCGGGCTTGGAGCGGGCGACGTACTCGGTGGCGATATGGCCGCCGGCACCGACCTTGTTCTCGACGAGAATGGTCTTGCCGATGACCGGGCGCAGCTTCTCGGCGAAGAACCGCACCAGCACGTCCGCACCGCTTCCCGCGGGAAACGCGCAAACGAACCGCACGTCCTGGCTCGGATAGGCCTGCGCGAACGCGCCGCTTATCCCGCCAAACGGAGCAACCAACGCGAATGCGCCGGCCGCACGCAACAACTCTTTCCTTGTCACCTTCATTTGCTTCCTCCTGGGCCGGGGTCCGTTTCTCGGCGTTACCGGCGTTTCAACGTGATGCGGTGCGACGGCGGTTGCCGCCGCGCCGCCTGTCTTCAGCTTTGCGGAATCTTGGCCATCCGCACGTATTCGCCCCATTCCTTGATGGCGGTCTGGAACATTGCCTGCGCCTGTTCCGGCGTCCTGATCATGGGATCGGCGCCGGATGCGGCGAGGAACTTGATCGTGTCCTCGGCGCTGACGATCTGCTTGAACCACTGATTGATCTTGTCGATGATCGGCCGCGGCGTGCCGCTCGCCACCATCACGCCCCACCACAGACTGAGGTCCATGGGGACGCCCGATTCCTTCATGGTCGGGATGGTCGGCTGCGACTTGAGCCGCTCGGCGGTCGAGACCGCGAGCGCCCGCAGCCGCCCTTCGCGCACTTGCGACAGCGCGAAGATCGGATCGTGCATGCCGTAATCGAGCTTGCCGCTAGTCAGCTCGTTGAGCGAATCCGGCGCGCTGCGGTATTGCACTTCGACGGCTTGCAGCCCGGCGGTATTCTTGTAGATCGCACCCATGATGATGCCGGGATTGGCCGCCACCGCGTAGCTGGCCTTGTCACCCTTGGCCTTCATCGCCGCAGTAAGTTCGGCAACGGTCTTGTACGGGCTGTTCGCCGCGACCACGAGCATGAATGCGAGATTGCTGGTCGTGGCCGCCACCTGCAGCGCCTTGCCGACGTCGACCGGCGGGTTCTTGAACAGAGCCATGGTCGCCGCCACCGTAGTGCCGGCGAAGGGGTAGAGCGTGTAGCCGTCGGGCTTCGAGCGCGCGACGTACTCGGTCGCGACGTTGCTGGCGGCGCCGACCTTGTTCTCGACGATCACGGTGCGCCCGGCGATCGGCCGCAGCTTCTCGGCGAAATAGCGGACGAAAATGTCGGCGCCGCTGCCGGCCGGGAACCCGCAGACGAGCCGAATGTCCTGGCTCGGATATTCCTGGGCCTGCGCGACGCGGACGCCGCCGAACGCCGAAACCAGCGCGAACGCGCCGGCCGAACGAAGCAGTTCCTTGCGAGTGACCTTCATGTGCGTCCTCCCTGTGCGGCGCGCCTCTTCCGGGCGCTGCCGGTACGTTTAGGCGGAATGCGGCGCGACGGCGGATACCGCCGCGCCGCCGGTTTCTCAGCCCTGCGGCTGGATCTTGGCCATCTTCACGTAGTCGCCCCAGTTCTTGATGTCCTGCAGAAACACCTTCTGTGCTTCTTCGGGCGTCTGGATGTTGGGATCGCCGCCGAAGCTGTTCAGGAACTTCTTCGTGTCGTCGGATGAGACGATCTGAACGAACCACTTGTGGATCTGGTCGATCACGGGCTTGGGCGTACCGGTCGGCACCATGGCCGCCCACCAGCCGGTGAGGTCCATGGGGACACCGAGTTCGGTCATGGTCGGCAGGTCCGGGCTCGCGGCCAGCCGCTTACCGGTGCTGACCGCCAGAATCCGCAGTCGTCCTTCGCGCGCCTGCGCTAGCGCAAACACCGGATCGTGCATCGCATAATCGAGTTTTCCGCTGAGGATCTCATTCAGCGAATCCGGCGCTGTCTTGTATTGCACCTCGATCGCTCGCACCCCGGTGGCGTTCTTGTAGATTTCGCCCATGATCGCCCCGGTCGGCGCCGCGTAGGCATAACTTGCCTTGTCGCCCTTCTTCTTCATCGCCTCGGTCAGCTCCGCCAAGGTCTTGTACGGGCTCTTGGCATCGACCACGACCATGAACGGCTGCCGGTTGATGGTGGCGGCAATCTGAAACGACTTGCCGACGTCGATCGGCGGGTTCTTGACCAGATACATGCTCGCAGCGACCGCGGTCGCCGCGTGCACGAAGATCGTGTAGCCGTCTGGCTTGGCGCGGGCGACGTACTCGGTCGCGATGTTACCGCCGGCGCCGACCTTGTTCTCGACGATCACCGTGCGGCCGACGACCGTGCGCAACTTCTCGGCAAAATAACGCACCAGCACGTCCGCGCCGCTGCCGGCCGGAAAGGCGCAGATGACGCGGATATCCTGGTTCGGATATTGCTGGGCAATGGCGGGGCTCTGCATCGTCCCCAACGCCGCGGCCAGCACGAATGCCAGCCCGGCGGAACGCAACCAATTCGAACCGACTTTCATGGACTTCCTCCCTGTGTTTCCGAATGCGGCCCCTTGGACCGCTTCTATTCTTGGAACGCTTGTTCACGGGTCTTGCGGAACTGCGGCAGCACGATCAAGGCGATCACGGCGGCCGACAACGCCAGCAGAGTCGCCGAGATCGGCCGCTCGAAGAAAATCATCGCGTCGCCGCGCGAGATCACCATGGCTCGGCGCAGGTTCTCCTCCATCAGCGGCCCGAGGATGAACCCGAGCACCAAGGGTGCAGGTTCGCACCCGAACCGGACAAGAATATAGCCGAACAGGGTGAAGACCGCACAGAGCACAAGCTGCGTGAAGTTGGTGTTGGTGCTGTAGATGCCGATGACGCAAAACAGAAGCACCGCTGGATAGAGCAGGCGATAGGGAGTCGACAGCAGCTTCACCCATATGCCGATCATCGGCAGATTGATCACCAGGAGCATCAGGTTGCCGATCCACATCGAGGCGACCATGCCCCAGAACAGGTCCGGCCGTTTCGTCATCACCGCCGCGCCCGGCTCGATGCCCTGGATGATCATGGCGCCCATCATCAGCGCCATGATGGCGTTGGACGGCAGGCCGAGCGTCAAGAGTGGAATGAACGAGGTCTGCGCCGCCGCGTTGTTGGCCGATTCGGGCCCCGCCACGCCTTCGATCGCGCCCTTGCCGAACCGGCTCGGGTCCTTGGCGACCTTCTTCTCGATCGTGTAGCTCGCAAATGACGCCAGCACGACGCCGCCGCCCGGCAGAATCCCGAGCAGCGAGCCGATGCCGGTGCCGCGCAGCACCGCGCGCCATGATTCATGAAAATCCTTCTTGCTCGGCCACAGATCGCGAATATTCGTGCTCACCGGGATACGGGGCATCGTCGGCTGTTCCAGATTGCGGATAATTTCGACGACGCCGAACATGCCGATGACGAGCGGGAGAAAATCGATGCCGTCCCAAAGATCGGAGACGCCGAAGGTATAGCGCGTGACGCCGCTGTTCACGTCGGTGCCGACCAGGCCGAACAGCAGGCCGACCATTACGACGCCGATCGCCTTGATCACCGAGCCGTGCGCCAGCACGACGGCCGTGACCAGACCCAGCACCATCAACGAGAAATAGTCGGGCGAGTTGAATTGTTGCGCCAGCGCCGACAGGGGCGGCCCGAACGCGGCGATGAAAATCGTACCGACGGTCCCGGCAAAGAAAGAGCCGAGCGCCGCGACGCCGAGGGCCGCACCGGCGCGCCCCTGGCGCGCCATCTGATAGCCGTCGATGCAGGTGACGATCGACGAAGCTTCGCCGGGCATGTTCACCAGGATCGATGTGGTCGAGCCGCCGTACTGCGCGCCGTAATAGATGCCCGCCAGCATGACGAGCGACCCGAGCGGATCGAGCTGGAAGGTGATCGGCAACAGAATCGCGATCGTCGGGATCGGCCCGATCCCGGGCAGCACGCCGATCAGCGTGCCCAAGAGACAGCCGAGCAGCGCGAGGCCGAGATTCTTGAACGTCGCCGCCGCGGTGAAACCGGTTATTAGATTGTTGAGAAAATCGAATTCCATCTCAGCGGCCCCACCACGCCGGGAGCGGTTGGCCGAGCGCATAGACGAAGACGACGATGGTGAAGATCGCCAAGCCCGCGCCGAGCGCAAAGTTCTCTTTCAAGTTCACGCTGCGGCGCGCAAAACCGGCGACTAGCGTCAACGTGACCGCCGAGATCGCGAGCCCGACACGGTCGATCAGGATGCCGAAGATAAGGATCGATCCGATGACGAAAATCAGCGGACGGAACTGCAGCGCCTCGATGGGCGGCCCTTCGACCGCGATCGAGCGCAAGCCGATGACGACGCCGAGCGCGAGGATCAGAAAGCTGATGATCGTCGGAAAGTATCCCGGCCCCATGCGCGAGGCGGAGCCGAACGTGAGATCCTTGCCGAAATAAATTCCGGCCAGACCGATCAGCATGAAGACGATAGCCGCCCCGAAATCCTGCGGGCTCTTCACGCGAAACATTCGGACCATCCCCCGTCACACGGCTCGCGCCGCGCGGCAGTGTCGCCTTACCCGGTCGCGGCTGGCAAGGCACGGCCGGCCATTGTTGGTATTACCGGGCCGATGGGCACGATGGGCAGGGCACCACTGCGAACCGTGCGGCCGGGAATGAGCACATTGCATGGCTCACACCCGCGGCAATCCTGGCAGCGACTTCGCAGCACGACCGGCGATTTCGACGAAAGAAAATGGTGGGCGCAGTAGGATTCGAACCTACGACCCGCTGATTAAGAGTCAGCTGCTCTACCAACTGAGCTATGCGCCCGCCGAGATACCCCGCGCCGATCCGGCGCGCAGGACGGGCCGATCTAGCAACTCGCCTTCCCACTGTCCAGCGATAGGGCTACCGGCGCCTAATTGTCTTCTTCGCGGAACACGACCGCACGCTTCTTGCTCACCGACGGGATGAGCACGATCACCAGCGCGATGATCGCGAGGATGAGAAGCACCGCGCTGATCGGCCGCTGGAAGAACACGAACGGGTCGCCGCGGGAGAGCAGCATCGCGCGACGCAGATACTCCTCGAGCAACCGGCCGATGACGAAACCCAGGAGCAGCGGCGCCGGTTCGCAATCGAGCTTGATGAAGGCGTAGCCGATCACCCCGAAGATCGCCATGGCATAGACGTCGACCGGGTTGTTGCTCACGCTGTACACGCCGATGCAGCAGACCGCCATGATCGCCGGGAACAGCATGCGATAGGGCACGGTCAGCAGCTTCACCCACATGCCGATCAGCGGCAGATTGAGCACCAGCAGCATGAAGTTGCCGATCCACATCGAAGCGACGATGCCCCAGAACAGCTCCCGCTTTTCGGTGATGACGTTCGGCCCCGGCACGATGCCCTGGATGATCATGGCGCCGATCATCAGCGCCATCACCGGGTTCGACGGGATGCCGAGCGTGAGCATCGGAATGAACGAAGTCTGCGCGCCGGCATTGTTGGCCGCCTCCGGCGCCGCGACGCCTTCGATCGCACCCTTGCCGAAGTTCGCGCGGTTCTTGGAGACCCGCTTCTCCAGCGTATAGGCGCCGAACGAAGCGAGCAGCGCACCGCCGCCCGGCAGGATGCCGAGCAACGAGCCGAGCGCCGTGCCGCGCAGGATCGGCCCGATGATCGCCTTGATCTCGGCCTTGGTCGGGATCATGTCGCGCACGCGCGAGACGATGATGTTGCGCTTCCGCTCGTCCTCGAGATTGCGGATGATTTCGCCGAGCCCGAATACGCCCATGGCCAGCGCGACGAAATCGAGGCCGTCGGCGAATTCCGAATAGCCGAAGGTGAAGCGCGGCGTGCCGGTATAGAGATCCTGCCCGATGGTGCCGAGCAGCAGCCCGAGGATCACCATCGCCAGCGCCTTGATCAGCGAGCCGTGCGCCAGCGCGACCGAGGCCGCGAGCCCCAGCACCATGAGCGCGAAATATTCCGCCGGCCCGAATTTGAGCGCGACCTCCGCGAGCGGCGGCGCGAAGCCCGCGATCAGGAAGGTGGCGACGGTGCCGGCGAAGAAGGAGCCGACCGCGGCCGTGAACAGCGCCTGGCCCGCCTTGCCCTGCTTGGCAAGCTGATAGCCGTCGATGGCGGTGACCACCGAGCTGGATTCACCTGGCAGATTGATCAGGATCGCGGTCGTGGAGCCGCCGTACTGCGCGCCGTAATAAATGCCCGCGAGCATGATCAGCGCCGAGACCGGCGGCAGGCCGAAGGTGATCGGCAGCAGCATCGCGATGGTCGCGACCGGTCCCAGCCCCGGCAACACGCCGATCGCGGTGCCGAGCAGCACGCCGATGAAACAATAGAAAAGGTTCGACCCCGTGAGCGCCTGGTCGAAGCCGAAGGCGAGATTGGTCGAGAGCGCGGAGAAGAATTCCATCGTCGCTCAATAGCCTCCGACCCAGGGGCCGTAGAGCGAAAGCGGCAAGCCGAGGCCGCGCACGAAAACCAGCCAGCTGAACACGACGAGGACGGCGGTTATCGCGATCGAGGTCTTCAAGTCCCAAAGCCGGCTTGCGAGACTCGTGGTGAACACCGTGATCGAAAGCGCGGGAATCAGACCCAGGCCCTTCAGCGTCGCGCCGAAGAAAATCACCGGCAGCGTGATGAGCGCGATGCCGCGCCACGGGATCGCCCCGATCGGATCGCCCGGCACGCGGATGCCGCCGATCAGGATGATCAGCCCGAACACCGCAAGCAGCAGCACGAGCACGAGCGGAAAATAGCCCGGGCCCATGCGGAAGGCGGTGCCGATCGGAAGCTCGCGCACGCCGTAGGCGAACACGGCGGCGATCGCCAGGAACATGAGCCCGGCGAAAAAATCCTTCGGGCTCTTGATGAACGCCGGCATTTCCCCCTCCCCCGCGTCCGCCCCCGGACGGCGAACCCGGCCGGAGGCGAGTGTGCCTCCGGCCGGGCCCGACTACAAACGCCGTTCAGTCGGCGAATTGGCCGGCCGCCTGGATCAATGGCCGCGCGACTCGCGCGAGTTGTTATATGGCATCGCGGCAAATCTTGGCCGCCGATCCGCGCACGACGTGCAATTCCCCTCTTTCGCCGCAAATCGTTCAATTGCCGGCGAATTCCCGCACGGCTGGTTGACGGGCACTCCCGTTGTGGGTCAAATGAGCCCAAGCAAAGCCGGTGAAATCGTGCGTTCTCGCGGTCCCGGACGGCACAAATCCGGCGGGATCGAACAAGAAAGTGAACCACGCGCCGCGGCGAACGATGGCGACGGGTTCCGGCGCGCCTGCGAGCAGGCTCGCGCAAACGCATCCGGCTCCAACTCATGCTCTTGATGGAGGAATTCTGATGAGAATGAAACGATTGGGTTACGCGTTGGCGACGAGCGCGGCGGCAATCGCCCTGCTCGCCGTCGCGGCGACGCAGCCGGCCGGCGCGCAGGAGCGCAAGTCGATCCGCTGGGCCACGTCCAGCGTCGATTCCTACGGCTACAAGGTCGCCGCCTCGATGGTGAAGATCGTCGAGGAGGCGCTCGGCGGCGAATACACCGTCACCGTCAATCCCTATCCGTCGACCACCGGCGCCATGAAGGCGGCGATGGATGGCAACGGCGAGATCGGCTACACGGCCGACATCGGCATGACCCAGCTCTATGCCGGCGAAGGCGGCTTCAAGAACTACAAGCCCGCCAAGGCCGAAGCTGGTGCACACCTGGTACGCCTATCCGATGGAATCGTTCATGGCGCGTCCCGGCCAAGGACGCCGACAAGTATCAAGTGCTGGAGCGACTTCAGCGGCAAGCCGGTGTTCTTCACCACCGCCGGCTTCATGAACTGGCTGAACTTCCAGCGCATCTACAAGGCGCTCGGCTACGAGTTCAAGCACGTCCAGATCGACCCCAAGTCGCAATGCCGACGCGCTGCAGGCCGGCACGATCGTCGGCTCGGTCGCCTACACGACCGCCGGCCGCTCGCTCGCGCCCTACTGGAAGGAGACCGAGATCCGCATGGACGTGAAGGTGATCAATCCGTGCCCGGATGAGGTCGCGAAGCTGAAGGCGGCGGGCCTCGCGATCGTGGACGTCGATCCGAAGAACGCGTTCAGCAAGGACGTCGGCGTGCAGGACGATCCAGGGCGTGCCGATCCTGTTCGGCTACAACGTGCGCGCCGACATGCCGGAGGACGTCGTCTACAAGATGCTGAGCGCGTTCTACAAGAACCGCGACAAGCTTGCGTCAAGTCGATCCGGGCTTCACGCCGCATGGCGAAGGACTTCGTCGGCATGCAGGTGCAGCGGCATCAACGCCAATCCGGACATCCCGGTGCATCCGGGCCTCGCCAAGTTCCTGAAAGAGCACAAGGCCTGGAACGACAAGTGGAAGATCGCGAGCAGCGGCAGCTGATCGCGTAAGCGAGATCGACCGGGGCGGGAGCCTGCGCGCACGGCGCGCGGCTCCCGCCTCGCGCATTCGTGCGCGGACGACTCAGTCGCTGCGAGCGGGCAGCGCGCAACGCGGATCGCGCTGCGCGCCGAACCGGCGATGAGCCGACGTCGACATGGGGACGTCAGATGAGTGACCGGCTGAAGCGCCACGTCAATCTCAAGAACCTGATCTTCGTCTTCGCGCTGATCCAGTTCGTCTGGCTGATCTGGTACTTCTACACCGGCTCCGGCGGCCCGCAGGAACTGGTCGCGCGCCTGCTGTCGATCGCGCTGATCCTGCAGATCCTGTTCATGTACCAGCAGGACTATCTCTACAAATGGCTGCCGCCGCGTCGCCAACCACGTCATCGTCGCGCTCTATATCGGCATCTGCGTCTACGCCTTCTGTCTATTTCTAGTGCGAATTCGAAGAGATCGCGATCTACCGGCAGGGCTCCTACACGCACGCAGGATTTCATCGTCGGCCTGCTCGATGTTCCTGCTGGTGATGGAGCTGTCGCGGCTCGCCCATCCGATCCTGTTCTGGGTCAACGTCGTCATGGTCTTCTACACGCTGTGGGGCTATCTGAGCCCGCTCGATTTCTTCTGGCATCCGGGGACGACCTTCTATCGCGTGGTCACCTCGAGCACGGTCGAGCTCTCGACCGGCATCTACGGCATCTACGGCCAGCTCGCGCTGACGCTGATCGCGGCCTTCCTGCTGCTGGCCGCGCGTCGCCAACGGCTTCGGCGCGCAGAGCGCGATGATCAACGTCATGCGGCGGCTCGCCGGCCGCAATCGCGGCAGATGGTGCCGCAGACCGCGGTGCTCGGCTCGCTCGTCGGTCGGCATGATCAGCGGCTGCGGCTCGGCCAACGCGGTCGGTGGTCGGCACGCATCACCATCCCGCTGATGAAGCGCTACGGCGTGCCGCGGCGCCTTCGCCGCCGCGGTGGAGACCGCGGCATCGATGGGCGGCCTGATCATGCCGCCGATGATGGGGGTCGGCGCCTTCCTGATGTCGGAATTCCTCGGCGTGCCCTATTGGGACGTGGTGGTGCGCGGCTTTGCGCTCGCCGTTCGTCTATTACGTCTCGCTCGCGCTCGCGGTCTATCTCCTGTGCGTGCGGCTGCTGCCGCGCGACGCGATCGACGGCGCCGCAAGGTGCCGCTCTACGAGCAGATCAAGACCGTCGATCTTCTTCTCTCGCGTGCTGTTACCTCATCTACCTGATGGGCTGGGTCGGCATGGGCGAGCTGCTCGCGGCGCTCTATACCGCGATCTTCATGTTCGTGCTGCTGCTCGCGGCATTCCTCTATTTCAAATACGTGCTGAAGGATCCGGCGGTCGCGAAGGAGACGCTGCTCGGCAACGTCCGGCTCGCCATCGAGACCCACGCCGACATGACGTCCTATCTGACGCTGCTGCTGGCGACGCTCGGCATCATGATCGGCCTGTTCACCGTCACCGGCTTCATCAACCGCATGGGCGCGATGCTGCTCGATCTCGGCGCGTGGAACATCATCGCCATGATCGTGATGGCCTATATTTTCGGCTGGCTGGTCGGCGCCGGCCTGCCGCCGACGGCGACCTACATCATCGGCGCGGTCGTCATCGTGCAGCCGCTGCGCGAGCTCGGCATCAATCCCTGGGTCGCGCATTTCTTCGTCTTCCTGCTGTCGGTCTGGGGCGAGCTGTCGCCGCCGACCTCGCTCACCGCCGCGGTCTCGGCGCGCATCGCGGAGGCCTCGTTCATGCGCACCATGTGGGAGGCGCTGAAAATCTGCCTGCCGATCACGCTGATGACCTTCGCCATCTTCACCCGCTCCGACATGGTGGTGAATCCGGGCTGGCCGCAGATCGTGGCGACACGCTGCTGGTGCTGATCGGCACCTGCGGCGTCACCTTCGCGATGTTCGGACGGTTCGTCGACGAACCCGGCGAGCGACATTCTGCTGCGCTCGATGCTCGCGCTGTTCTCCCTCGTCTGCATGCTGCATCCGGACGACGCTGGTCGATGGCGGCGGCCGCGGTCGTGCTTGCCAGCCACCCTGATCGGCATCTGGCGCCACCGGCAGATCGCCGGCCCCAAGACGGCCGGCGTCGCCCGCGCCGTCGGCGACGAGCGCGAGCCAACCCAGGCCGTGACAGCCAACCTGGCTTCCGAAGGATGATGGCGGATGGCCCCCAAGGGCCCGGTAAAGAGGCCGGATCAGAAGACCGAAGCCAGGCTCGACATTCCCATCGTGCGGGCGATCTGCAGGGCCTTCTGCTTCTGCTCGTCGTCGAGACTCATGAGCAACGGCCGCGCGACGTCGCCTAGCCGCCTCAGCGCCGCGACATCGAGAACGATGGTGCGGAAGCGGCTGCGGATCCGCTGAACAATTCCCTCCGACTCGCTGCGCTGACCGGTGCGGGTGATTTGGCGCAATTCCGCTTCGATGGGAGCCCAGAGTTGCTCCTGGGCCGGCGTCAACTTCAGCGCCGTCTTGAACCGCGCAATCTGCGCTTCGCTGATGACGAGGGTCGCGCGCTCCGACAGATGCGCGCCCTTTTCGACTTCAGTACCGAGGGAATCCGCAAACGCCGGCGACAAACTCACCGACGCCAGCGCGAGCGCGCTCGCGAGCAATACTCTCTTCATTTGGAATTCCCCGCTCGGTTCTTTTTCTGAAGGCCTACCAATGCTTACGAACGGGATGGCGCGCGAACAAGGTTAAAATGCGTCCTGATCGGGGCAGATCAAGTCACGATTAATGTCGCAACGTAACGTCAGCCGCGGTGCGATCATTCGTCGTAAACGCCGGAGAGCGCCGCATGCGTCGAAGGACGCATGCGGCGAGCGAAAATCTCAGCCGACCGCGGTCTGCGGGTTCACCGACTGGCGCTTCGACGCGAGCTTGTTGAGCGCGTTGATATAGGCCTTGGCCGAGGCGACCAGCGTGTCGGGATCGGCGCCGCGCGCGGTGACTTCCTTGCCGCCCTCCTCGAGCCGCACGGAGACTTCCGCCTGCGCGTCGGTGCCCTCGGTCACCGCGTGCACTTGATAGAGCATGAGCTTCGCCGTGTGCGGCACCAGCTGCTTGATCGCGTTGAAGATCGCGTCCACCGGACCGTTGCCGGTCGCCTGGGTCGTGCGGTGCACGCCGTCGATGTCGAGCACGAGCGTCGCCGACTGCGGTCCCTGCGTGCCGGCGATCACCGTCAGCGACACGATCTTGATGCGGTCGTGCTTCTGCGCGATCTCGTCGTCCACCAGCGCGACGATATCCTCGTCATAGACGTGCTTCTTCTTGTCGGCGAGATCCTTGAAGCGCCGGAAGGCGTCTTCCAGCGCATTGTCGCCGAGCTCGTAGCCGAGCTCCTTCAGCTTCTCGCGGAACGCGTGGCGGCCCGAATGCTTGCCCATGACCAGCGAGGTCGCGCGCACGCCGACATCCTCCGGCCGCATGATCTCGTAGGTCTGGGTGTGCTTGAGCATGCCGTCCTGGTGGATGCCCGACTCGTGCGCGAACGCGTTCCGGCCGACGATCGCCTTGTTGTACTGCACCGGGAACGAGGTCACCGCCGACACGAGCTTGGAGGCGCGCATCAGCATCGTGGCGTCGACACCGGTCCAGTACGGCATCACGTCGTTCCGGACCCGCATCGCCATCACGATTTCTTCGAGCGAGGCGTTGCCCGCCCGCTCGCCGATGCCGTTGATGGTGCATTCGATCTGCCGCGCGCCGCCGTCGACGCCGGCGAGCGAATTCGCCACCGCCATGCCGAGATCGTCGTGGCAATGCACCGAGAACACCGCCTTGTCGGAGTTCGGCACCCGCTCGCGCACCATCTTGATCAGCGCCGCATACTCGGTCGGCGTCGAATAGCCGACGGTGTCCGGGATGTTGATGGTGGTGGCGCCCGCCTTGATCGCGGCCTCGACGCAGCGGCAGAGGAAGTCGTGCTCGGTGCGCGTGCCGTCCTCCGACGACCACTCGACGTCCGCCACGTGATTGCGCGCGCGGGTGACCTGCTGGATCACCATCTCGTAGACCTCGTGCGGCTCCTTCTGGAGCTTCCACTTCATGTGCACCGGCGAGGTCGAGAGGAACGTGTGGATGCGCGGACGCTGCGCGTGCCGCACCGCTTCGGCGCAACGGTCGATATCCTTCATCGCCGCCCGCGCAAGGCCGGCGATGACCGCCTTCTTGGCTCGCTTGGCGACCTCGGAAACCGACTCGAAATCGCCTTGGCTGGCGATCGGGAAGCCGGCCTCGATGATGTCGACGCCCATTTCGTCCAGCAGCTCGGCGACCTCGATCTTCTCCTCGAAGGTCATGGACGCGCCGGGACACTGCTCGCCGTCGCGCAGCGTGGTGTCGAAGATGAGCACGCGATTCTTGTCGCTGCGCTCGCTGGTCTTATCGGTCATGGGACTGATCCTTCTCCTCGCTCGCGCTCTTTTTCTTGAGCGCCCTGGGGTTGGCTTTCGCGATCCCCTGAGTGCCCAGGCGCAAGCGCCCGGCCGGCCCTCAGGGGCGGCGAAGGAGCAGGAGTCCGAGAATGAGAGCCGAGCCCGCAATCGCGCGAGCGATCGGGCTGTTGACGCGGGCTGTGCAGATCTTCGGCATCGGCGTCATCGGCTCTTCTCAGGCCGCCAGTCTCGTCCCGAAAGCTTGATTTTCGGTTTCCGGCGGCGGACCGACTTCTAACCGAGGTGACGGGGGCGACGCAAGCGGCTCCCTGCGCGATGCGACAGCCAATGCTTGCCCGTCCCGGCAATTCGGTTCAATTTGCCGCCCCTTCGAGTCGAAGCGAAATCAGTCGCGCCCGGAGCTTTCGATGCCGCGTCACCTGCCCGCCATCTTGTTCTGCACCCTGGCGCTTGCCGGCTGCATCACGACCGCCGACCCGGTGCCGACCCCGGTTTCCACGGTCGAGCCGGTCAAGGGCCCGGCCGCTTGCGCCCAGCCGATCGGCGACTATGTGAATGTGATCGAGGCCGACGTGACCTCGGGACACCTGAACCGTGACGTGCACCGCCGCATCACCAACGATCTGTTCGGCGTCCGCTCGCATTGCGCTTCCGGCCGCGTCGGCCCGGCGCTCGCCGATCTCGCCGCGGTCAAGGCGCGCTACGGCTATCGGTGAGATGTTTCGCGCGCTGGCCGTTCTCGCGCTCCTGATCGTGCCGGCCGCGGCCCAGACCAATTGCGGCGCGATCGTCGAGAGCCAGCGCATCGCCGTCGAGAACCGCTATCGCGCGGGCGGCATGGAGCCGAGCGCCTATCAAGCGGCGCGGATCCGCATCGAGGAAAGCGCCGCGGCCTGCCGCGCCGGGCAATTCGCGCCTTCGCAATTGCCGGCGCTGCCTCCGCCGGTGACCGTCAGCCCGCCGTCGGCCACGCAACCCACGACGGCGGCCCAGTCGCCCACGATCCTGCCGTCGCAGACCACGCCCCAGGGCCTGCAGATTCCCTCGCCCTATCGCTGAGCGAACATCGCTTCGAGATACGCGCGCATGAAGTCGGGCATTGCCGGCGAAAGATCATCGCGGCCGCGCACGATCACGACATCGGCGAGTTCCGGCCGCGGCGTCGTCGCCAGGTGCACCCGTACGCGCGCGGCAAGCGTTTCGGCGTCCTCGGGCGCTTCCAGCGCGCGCATGAGCGCAACCCGCGCCCCGGCCAGCACCGCGTGCCAACCGCCGGGCTTGGCGTCGGTCGAGATCAGCCCGGTTTCCTCGAGCAACTCCCGCCGCACGCTGCCTTCGAGATCCACGATCCCGTCGTCGCGCACGTCATTCGGATCGGGCGTGCCCGAGGGGAAATAGACTTTTCCCGCATTGGCCGTGTGCTTGGCCATGCGGCCGAGCAGGAAAGCGCCGTCGGCGGCGCGCAGCGCGGCCATGGCGAAACAGTTGAACACCGAAGCGTCGGGAAAACCGGTGTCGCGCCAGTGCAGGAAGCTCGCGAAATCGGTCTCGAGATACGCGCCGCGAAAAATCCCCTGTTCGATCGCGAAGCGATGCAACAGAAGCACGCGGCCGTTCCAGATGCCGGGCCAGCGCTCGCGCTGCTTCTCGAAATGCGCGCCGGTCGCGGCGCGGTTCGCTTCGGCCCAGGCCCAGTCGCGCGGCTCCAGGCGCAGGTCGAGCGCCTTGACCGGCACGATCCGGATCTCGCCCATCGGCGGCTTCAGCCTTCGACCGGCTCGGCGCGGAAATTGCGCGAAGGCGAGATGAATTCCTCCTGCGCGTCGACCAGCAGCATTTCTTTCGCCTTCGCCGCCTGGGTGCGCTCCAGCACCCCGAACATCGACGAGGCCGCGACCTCGAGCGCGGTCGCGAGCGTGCCGGTGCGCAGAAGATGGAAGAAGAAGAGCGCGGCGACCGTATCGCCGGTGCCCTGCACCGCGATATCGAGCTTGGGCAGCCGCACGCGCAGGCGCTCGCCCTCGCCCGACGCGAAAATGTCGAGCGCGTCGCGCGGCGTGCCGGCGACCTTGAGGCTCGTGACCAGCACGGTCTTCGGCCCCTTCGCGTGCAGCGCGTCGCAGGCTTTCGCCGCGTCGGCCATGGAGCGCACCTTGATGCCGGAAAGCGTCTCCAGCTCGAACTGGTTGGGCGTCAGCACGTCGGCGGCGGCCAGCGCGCGGCCGCTGAAGAACTCGGCGATGCCGCCCTGCACATAGGCCTTGCCGCCGTCGCCGATCACCGGATCGCAGCAATAGAGCGCGCGCTTGTTGGCCGCCTTCACCTTGGCCACCGCCTCGAGCACGACCTCGCCGATCTCCGCCGTGCCGAGATAGCCCGAGATCACCCCGTCGCAGGTCTTCAGCACGCCGCGATCGGCGATCCCCTCGATCACCTCGCGGATTTGCGCCGCGCCGAACACCTCGCCGCGCCATTTCCCGTAGCCGGTGTGATTGGAGAACTGCACCGTGTTCACCGGCCAGACCTCGACGCCCAGCCGCTGCAGCGGAAACACCGCGGCCGAGTTGCCGACATGGCCGTAGGCGACGTGCGATTGGATCGAGAGGAGGTTCATGCGTGGGCTTTCGCAGGCGGCGAGCTTAGCGGCTCGACCTTGATCCGCAAGGCGAAGGCCGCTTCGCGCAGGTTTACTCCATTGCGCAATCGCCGCAATAAGCCCGAAAAGGGCGCTCCCTAGGTTCACCCGCCCAAATCTGCATCGCGACCCGTCATGTCCTTGAGTTCCTATAGCCGGAGATGTTCGCGCTCGCCAACGAACGCTTGCTCGCAGGCATTTCGTGAAGAGCGCATCAGGTCGTGGGCGCCGTTCATCGTCGGGCTTCTCGCTTTCGGCGAGTCGCTCGCGGTCATCTCACTGTCTTCTTCCGGCGACCTTCATTCTCTTCGGCATCGGCGGACTGATCGGCGCCAGCGACATCGCGTTCTGGCCGGTCTGGGCCGGAGCCGCGATCGGCGGACTTCGCTCGGCGACTGGATTTCCTACGTGGATCGGCTTCAAGTTCAAGGATCGGGCGCGGCATATCTGGCCGCTCTCGCACTATCCGCCGCTGGTGGCAGCGCGGCGACGTCTTCTTCCACCGCTTCGGCGTGTGGAGCATTTTCCTCGGCCGCTTCTTCGGCCCGTTGCGGGCGGTCGTGCCGCTGATCGCCGGCATTTTCGAAATGCCGCAGCTGCACTTCCAGCTCGCCAATGTCAGCTCCGCCATGGTCTGGGCGTTTCGCGCTGCTCGCGCCGGGCTTCGCGGCTGCTGAAGATTTCTGCACTGGATCCCGTCTGAGAAATGGGCGAGATCTCCTCCCGCTTCAGCGGAGGGACCGCTCCGGTCAGATCGGATAGTGCCGGTGCCCGGTCTGGATCGTGATCCAGCGCAGCTCAGTGAACTCGGCGATCCCGGCGCGGCCGCCGAAGCGGCCGATGCCGCTCTGCTTGACGCCGCCGAACGGCATCTGCGGCTCGTCGGCCACCGTCGGCCCGTTGATGTGGCAGATGCCGCTCTCGATCCGCTCGGCCACCGCATAGGCGCGGTCGATGTTCTTGCTGAACACCGCGGCCGCGAGCCCGTATTCGGTATCGTTGGCGGCGCGGATGGCTTCCTCGTCGTCGTTCACGCCGATCAGGACCACCACCGGCCCGAACGACTCCTCGCGATAGATGCGCATGTCCGGCGTGACCCGGTCGAGGATCGTCGGCTGGAACAGCGTCCCGCTCACCTCGCCGCCGCACACCAGCCGCGCGCCGCGGCCGGTCGCGTCCTTGACCAGTTCGAGCACGCGCGCCGCCGCGCGCTCGCTCACCATCGGGCCGATCTGGGTTTCCGGCAGCGTAGGATCGCCGACTTTGAGCTTCGTGGTCCGCGCGATCAATTTGTCGAGGAAGAAACTCGCGACCGGCTTCTGCACCACGATGCGCTCGGTCGACATGCAGATCTGACCCTGGTGCATGAAGGCCCCGAAATTCGCCGCCGCCGCCGCCTCGTCGAGATCGGCGTCGTCGAGCACCACGAGCGGCGCCTTGCCGCCGAGCTCCAAGCAGCACCGGCTTCAAGTACTTCGCCGCCTTTTCGGCGATGATCTTGCCGACGTGCGTGGAGCCCGTGAAGTTGATGCGCTTGACGCGCGGTGTCGGAAATAAGCGCGTCGACCGTGGCCGCCGCACCTTCGCGCGACGTGGTGAGCACATTGATCGCGCCCGCTGGCAGCCCCGCCGCCTCCAGCACTTCGCCGATGATGCGGTGCGTCTGCGGGCACTCCTCGGAAGCCTTGAGCACGACGGTATTGCCGCAGGCGAGCGGCATCGCCACCGCGCGCACGCCGAGAATCATCGGCGCGTTCCACGGCGCGATGGCCGCGACGACGCCGACCGGCTGGCGCACCGCGAGCGCGATATTGCCGGGGATGTCGGAAGGGATCACCTCGCCGGTGATCTGCGTGGTGCTGCAGGCCGCTTCGCGCATGATGCTCGCGGCGAAGAAGGTGTTGAACATGCCCCAGCCGAAGGTGCCGCCGGTCTCCGCCGTGATGATCTTGGCGATTTCCTGCGCCCGCCCCTCCAGGAGATCGGCGGCCTTCCACAGGATCGCGCGGCGCTTGCTCGGCGGCGTCTTCGACCATTCGCGGAAGGCGGCGGCGGCGGCGCCCACCGCCGCGGCCGCGTCGAGCGGCCCGGCATCGGGCACGCGCGCGACCAGCTCGCCGGTGAATGGATTGCGCTTCTCGTAGAACCGGCCGTCGGCGGAGCCGGCGTCGCGGCCCCCGATGCGCATGGCGACACTCTGCATCACTCAATCCTCCCTGCGTCCGATTTCTCGACCGGGCTCGTGTTTTGTCGGGCGAATTTGGCATCGGCGGCATGGCTTGTCGACCCGGCTTGGAGCGTTCGCCGCCACGTGCTAGGCGCGCGCCATGGCGCAGGCGCCCGCAGCGATCGCATTCGACGCCGTTTCCAAGCGCTATGGCGACGCGCGCGCGAGCGCGCTCGACCGCGTATCGCTCGACGTCGCCGGCCGCGAGTTCCTCGCCGTGGTCGGCCCCTCGGGCTCCGGCAAGACGACGCTCCTGCGCCTCGTCAACCGCCTCGCCGATCCGAGCGAGGGCACGGTGCGCTTCGAGGGCCGAGGACGTGCGCGCGCTCGACGCCGATCGAGCTGCGGCGCCGCATCGGCTACGTGTTTCAGGGCGTCGGCCTGTTTCCGCATCTGACCGTCGCGGAGAATGTCGGGATCACGCCGAAGCTCCTGGGCTGGGAGCGGAAGAAGATCGCCGCGCGCGTGGATGAGCTGCTTTCGCTCGTCCGTCTCGCGCCCGCGGACTACCGCGATCGCCTGCCCGCCGAGCTCTCCGGCGGCGAGCGCCAGCGCGTCGGCATCGCGCGCGCCATCGCCGCGAACCCGCCGGTGGTGCTCATGGACGAGCCGTTCGGCGCGCTCGATCCGCTCACGCGCGACGCGCTCGCGCAGGAATATCGCCGCCTGCACGACCAGCTCGGACTCACCAGCATCCTCATCACCCATGACATGACCGAGGCGCTTGCTGCTCGCCGACCGCATCGCGGTGATGCACGAGGGCCGCGTCATCGAGGTCGACACGCCGCACGCGCTGATGACGCGACGCGAAGCACGCCTATGTGCACGAATTGATGCAGACGCCGCGCCGCCAGGCCGAGCGGCTCGGCGCGCTGATGGCGGGGCGCAAATGAGCGGCCTCGATCCGCGCATCGCCGACGCGCTGGCGCGCCTGCCCGATTATCTCGGCAGCCACGTGATCGTGAGCCTGACCGCGCTCGCGCTCGGGCTCGCGATCTCGCTCCCGCTCGCGATTGCCGCGACGCGCAACGCGCGGCTGCGCTGGCCGCTGCTCGCGTTCTCCAGCCTCGTGCAGACCATTCCCGGGCTGGCGCTGCTCGCACTGTTTTATCCGCTGCTGCTCGGCCTCTCCATGCTGACCGAGCGCACCTTCGGCACCGGCTTTTCCGCGCTCGGGTTCCTGCCCTCGGTGCTGGCGCTGACGCTCTATTCGATGCTGCCGGTGCTGCGGAACACGGTGACCGGCATTACCGGCATCGATCCGGCCGTGAACGAAGCCGCGCTCGGCGTCGGCATGACCCAGCGCCAGGCGCTCTGGATGGTCGAGCTGCCGCTCGCGCTCGCCGGTCATCATGGCCGGCATCCGCACCTCGGCGGTCTGGGTGATCGGCACCGCGACGCTCTCGACCCCGGTCGGGCAGACCAGTCTCGGCAACTACATTTTCGCCGGGCTGCAGACGCAGAACTGGGTGTTCGTGCTGTTCGGCTGCGTCGCCGCCGCGGTGCTCGCGCTCGTGGTCGATCAGTTGCTGGCGCTGATGGAGAGCGGCGTCGGCCGCGGCAAGCGCGCGCGTGTGGCGCTCGGCGGCGTCGGGCTTGCTGCTCGTCGTCGGCGCGGCGCTCGCGCCCTCCTTCGCGCGGCCGCCCGCGACCTACGCGATCGGCGCGAAAACCTTCACCGAGCAATATCTGCTCGCCGCGCTGATCGAGCAGCGGCTGAACGCCGCCGGCTCTGACCGCGAGCCGGCGCGAGGCGCTCGGCTCCATGATCGTATTCAACGCGCTCGCCGCCGGCGATATCGACGTCTATGTCGACTACACCGGCACGATCTGGGCGAACCAGATGGGCCGCACCGACGCGCCCGGGCGCGAGAAGGTGCTCGACGAAGTCGGCCGCTGGCTGCAGGAGCGCTCGGCATCGAGATGCTCGGCACGCTCGGCTTCGAGAACGCCTATGCGCTGGCATGGCGCGAAGCGCGCCGAGGCGCTCGGCGTGCGCTCGATCGCAGACCTCGCGCCGCTCGCGCCGCGGCTCACCATGGTCGGCGATCTCGAATTCTTCTCGCGGCCGGAATGGGCGGCGATCCGCAACGCCTACGGACTTGCCTTCGCCAATCAGCGGCTGCTCGCGCCGGATTACATGTATCAAGCCGCGGCCGCCGGCGAGGTCGACGTGATCTCGGCCTATACCAGCGAGGGCCGCGTCACCCAGTACGACATCCTGCTGCTCGACGACCCGAAGCAGGCGATCCCGCCTTATGACGCGATCCTGCTGCTCTCGCCCAAGCGCGCTAACGACCAGACACTCCGTAACGCGCTCGCGCCGCTCCTTGGGCGGATCGACGTCGGGTTGATGCGGGAAGCAGGCCTGCGGGCCGGAGACTCGGCAAACCGGCAATCGATCGAGTCGGTCGCGCGCTGGATGTGGGACCAGATCGAGGCCCGCAAGCCGCGTTAGCGCTTCTTCGAAGCGAGCACGAGCCGCCGTCGGGATCGAACGGAGCGGCACGTGCGCGCCGAAGATCAATTCTTGCTCTTGTCCACCAGCGCCCGCTGCTTGATCCACGGCATCATGGCCCGCAGCTTCGCGCCCACCTCCTCGATCGGGTGCGCGGCCATGCTTGGCGCGCATGGCCTTGAACGAGGTCTGGTTGACGCGATTCTCCAGCATCCAGTCGCGCGCGAAGCGGCCGGACTGGATGTCGTCGAGGATCTTCTTCATCTCGGCGCGCGTCGCCGCGTTCACCACGCGCGGGCCGGAGACATATTCGCCGTACTCGGCGGTGTTGGAGACCGAGTAGTTCATGTTGGCGATGCCGCCCTCGTAGATCAGGTCGACGATCAGCTTCACCTCGTGCACGCATTCGAAATAGGCCATCTCGGGCGCGTAGCCGGCCTCGACCAGCGTCTCGTAGCCGGCCTTCATCAGCTCCACGAGCCCGCCGCACAGCACCGCCTGCTCGCCGAACAGATCGGTCTCGCATTCCTCGCGGAACGATGGTCTCGATGATGCCGGCGCGCCCGCCGCCGATCGCCGAGCCATAGGAGAGCCCGAGATCGTGCGCGTTGCCCGACGCGTCCTTATGGATCGCGAGCAGGCACGGCACGCCGGCGCCGCGCGCGTATTCGGAGCGCACCGTGTGGCCCGGACCCTTGGGCGCGATCATCAGGACGTCGAGATCGGCGCGCGGCTCGATCAGGTTGAAATGGATGTTCAGCCCGTGCGCGAACATGAGCGCCGTGCCCTGCTTCATGTTGGCTGCGAGATGATCGCGATAGATGTCGGCCTGCAGCTCGTCGGGAGTCAGCATCATCATCACGTCCGCCCATTTGGCGGCGTCGGCGACTTCCATCACCTTAAGCTTCTCGGCTTCGGCCTTCTTCACGCCCTGCGAGCCCTTGCGCAGCGCGACCGCGACTTCCTTCACGCCGGAGTCGCGGAGATTCAAGGCGTGGGCATGGCCCTGGCTGCCATAGCCGATGATCGCGACCTTCTTGCCCTTGATCAGGTTCAGGTCGGCGTCGCGGTCGTAATAAACGCGCATGATAGTTTCCCCAACTTCACTCGTTGTCGTTTGCGGCCACGCTTTATGGCGCGTCCGGAAAATCGGTCAAGCCGGAAGCGAGATCGCACCTTTCGCATCGAGCGGAAAGAACGGATTCCACGCCACTTCCCACAAATGTCCGTCCGGATCGGCGAAATAGCCCGAATAGCCGCCCCAGAACGCGTCCTGCGCGGGCTTCACCAGCCGCCCGCCGGACTTCACCGCATGCGCGAGCACCGCGTCGGCTTCCGCCTTGTCGCGCACATTGTAGGCGAGCGACACGCCGGAGAAGCCGGGCGCGTTGTCCGCGACGCCCGCGTCCTTCGCCAGGTCCGCGCGACCGAACAGCGCGAGCGCGATGCCGCCGAGCTGGAAGAACACGACGGCATCGCTTTTCATATTCGCCGCGCGCCAGCCGAGCGCTTCGTAGAACTTGCGGCTTCGCGCCAGATCGCGCACGCCGAGCGTTACGATCGAAAGCCGCTGCTCCATCTCACATCCCCTCCGGCCCGCGCGAGATCGCGCAGATGCCGGTACGCGACACCTCGACCAGACCCAAAGGCTGCATCAGCACCACGAACTGGTCGATCTTGTCGGTCTTGCCGGTGAGCTCGAACACGAAGCTCTCCGTGGTCGCGTCGATCACGCGCGCGCGGAACGCATCGGCCAGCCGCAGCGCCTCGACCCGCGCCTCGCCCTTGCCGCGCACCTTCACCAGCGCCAGCTCGCGCTCGATTGCCGTATGGCCCGCGGTGAGGTCGATGACGCGGTGTACCGGTATCAGCCGCGCCAGCTGGTTCTTGATCTGCTCGATCACCATCGGCGTGCCCTGGGTGGCGATCGTGATGCGCGAGACGTGCTTCTCGTGCTCGGTCTCCGACACCGTGAGCGAATTGATATTGTAGCCGCGGCCGGAAAACAGCCCGATCACGCGCGCCAAGACGCCCGGCTCGTTGTCGACCAGGACCGACAGCGTGCGGTGCTCGACCTGCTCGATCGTCTTGGCGGCGGGATAGTGGGTAGCGCTTGCTGGTTCGGATTTGGACATGGTGGTTACTCGGTGACGATGGTTTAACCGTCCGCTCCCCAATGGGGAGAGGGAAGTTCGCTCAAACCAGCATCTTTCCTTCTTCGGTGATGGCGGTTTCGGGATCGACGCCGGCGTCGCCGAGGATCATCTCGTTATGCGCGCGGCCCGACGGGATCATCGGGAAGCAATTTTCGTTCTGGTCCACCACGCAGTCGAAGATCACCGGCTTCTTGATCTTGATCATCTCCTTGATCGCGCCGTCGAGGTCGGCAGGCTTCTCGCAACGCATTCCGACACAGCGATAGGCCTCGGCGAGCTTGACGAAATCAGGCAGCGCCTCCGTATAGGAGTGCGAGTAGCGCCCGCCGTGCAGCAGCTCCTGCCACTGGCGCACCATGCCCATGTACTGGTTATTGATGATGAAGATCTTGATCGGCAGTTCGTACTGCGCCGCCGTCGACATTTCCTGCATCGTCATCAACACGCTGGCCTCGCCGGCGATGTCGATCACCAACGAGTTCGGATGCGCCATCTGCACGCCGACCGCCGCCGGCAGGCCATAGCCCATGGTGCCGAGCCCGCCCGAGGTCATCCAGCGCCGCGGCTCCTGGAATTGATAGAACTGCGCCGCCCACATCTGATGCTGGCCGACTTCGGTAGTGATGTAGGTGTCCATATCCTTGGTCAGATCATAGAGCCGTTGGATCGCGTATTGCGGCTTGATGATCTCTTTCGAGTTTTTGTAGCTGAGGGATTTCTTCGCCCGCCACTGGTCGATCTGCTTCCACCAGTGGCCGAGTGCCTTCTTGTCCGGCTGCACCGCGGTCGAACGCCAGATGCGGAGCATGTCTTCGAGCACGTGCGCGCAGTCGCCGACGATGCCGATGTCCACCCGGACGTTCTTGTTGATCGACGACGGATCGATGTCGACGTGGATCTTCTTCGAGCCCGGCGAGAACGCATCGAGGCGTCCGGTGATGCGGTCGTCGAAGCGCGCGCCGATGCAGATCATCACGTCGCAGTCGTGCATCGCCCAGTTGGCTTCCCAGGTGCCGTGCATGCCGAGCATGCCGAGCCATTGCGGATCGTGGGCGGCGTAGGCGCCGAGCCCCATCAAGGTGGAGGTGATCGGGAAACCGGTGAGCTTCACGAACTCGCGCAACAGCGCCGAAGCTTCCTTGCCCGAGTTGATCACGCCGCCGCCGGTATAGAACAGCGGCCGCTTGGCGTGGCGCATCAGCTCGACCGCGGCCTTGATCTTGTCGATGTCGCCCTTGAGCTTCGGCCGATAGGTCTTGTGCTGCACGTTCCTCGGGCCGACATAGGTGCCCTTGGCGAACTGAATGTCTTTCGGGATATCGACCACGACCGGGCCGGGCCGGCCAGCGGCAGCGACATAGAACGCCTCGTGGATGATGCGCGAGAGATCGTTCACGTTCTTCACGAGATAATTGTGCTTCGTGCAGGGCCGCGTGATGCCGACCGTGTCGCATTCCTGGAAGGCATCGTTGCCGATCAAGTGGGTAGGCACTTGGCCGGTGAGGACCACGATCGGGATCGAATCCATGAGCGCGTCGGTGAGGCCGGTGACGGCGTTGGTGGCGCCGGGACCGGAGGTGACGAGCACCGCGCCGACCTTGCCCGACGAGCGCGCGTAGCCTTCGGCCGCGTGCACCGCGCCCTGCTCGTGGCGGACGAGGATGTGCTGCAGCTTCTCCTGCTGGAACATGGCGTCATAGATCGGCAGCACCGCGCCGCCCGGGTAGCCGAAAATGTGCTCGACCCCCTGATCCACGAGCGCCTGGATCACCATCTCGGCGCCGGTCATTTCGGTATTCATGGTCCGCTCCACTCGTCCGCCTCGGTTTGTGCCTCAAGGGTCCTTCAGAAATCGAAAAGGGGCCCAAGAGGCCCCTCGCGCACCAGCAAAATGCACCGCCCTCAGGCTGTGCCTCGCCAGGCGCGCCTGCCTACTACCGTAATAATCTTGCGCAGAGACATTCGTTTCAGTCCTAAAGTTGCGCGATTTCTAGCCGGTATCCAGTGCGCCGTCAAGTGCGGACGGCCTTCTAGCGCCTTCACGCAGACGTTGGAAGCCCCAACCTATCGCCAGGCAATTCCCCGCAATAGTTTCCGCCATGCCTTTCCTGCGCGAGAAATCCGGGCGCTGGTCGCCGGAAAAGATCCTCGCCTTCGTCGGCGTATGCCTACCCGCGCTCTGGCTCGCCTATCGCACCGGCGCCGGCGACCTCGGTGCGCGTCCTGTGACCGAGCTGATCCATCGCAACGGCGACTGGGCGGTGCGCATCCTGCTAGTGACGCTCGCGATTACGCCGGCGCGGCGGCTGTTTCATCTGCCGAAGCTGATCCAGGCGCGCCGCACGCTCGGCGTCGCGGCGGCGTTCTACATTTTCGCGCATTTCACGCTCTACGTGATTGACCAGAAATTCGATCTGCGCACGGTGGCAAGCGAGATCGTGCTGCGCTTCTATCTCACCATCGGCTTCGTCGGACTGATCGGCCTGATCGCGCTGGCGGTCACTTCCACCGACGCCATGATCCGCCGGCTCGGATCGCGTTGGGGAACCCTGCATCGCCTCGCCTATGTCATCGGCGTGATCGCGGTCGTGCATTTCGCGCTTCAGAAGAAACTCGACATTTACGAGCCGCTCTTGATGACGGGCTTCTTGTTCTGGCTGCTCGGCTTCCGACTCATCCAGCGCTACGTGCGTGAGGTGACGTTCCCGTGGTTGCTCGCACTCGCTGTCGTCACCACGCTATTTGCCGCAATCTACGAAGCAATCTGGTATCGCTTCCTTACCGGCGTCGATGCGTTTCGGATTCTCGGCGCCAACTTGGCTTTGTCCGATCCATCCTTCTGGCGGCCGGCAATCTGGACGCTGATCGTGACGCTCGCTATCGCCCTCATTAGCGGAATGTGGCGCTGGCTTAAGCCGCGCGAGCCTGCACGCGTGCGATTGAACCCGGCGGAGTAGTTCAGCCAAATTTGGCGAGTAGGTGATCGAGCGCATTTTCCGGCTCAATCCACGTCCAGCCCGCAAGCTGATGCCGGAACCAGGTCTCCTGCCGTTTCGCATAGCGGCGTGTGTCGGCTTTGCCGCCCGCCGCCGCTTCCTCGATCGAAATTTCCCCGGCGAGATGACGCAGGAGCCACGGCACGCCATGTGCTTTCATCAAAGGCAAGCGCGGATCGAGCCGGCGAGCCGCAAGCGCCCGCACCTCGTCGAGCGCGCCGGCTTTAAGCATCCCGTCGAAGCGCGCGTCGATCCGCGCGTGCAGCGCCGCCCGCTCGACGGAGAGAAACACGGCGACGGTTTCCTCCGGGCGGATCAGCGGCACTCCCGGCTTTTCCTGCCACTCGGCGAGCGGCCGGCCGGTCGCGGCGAAGACTTCCAGCGCGCGGATGATGCGCTGCCGGTCCGAAGGCCTGAGCTTCGCCGCCGTTCGCGGATCGGCGCGCGCAAGACGCTCATGCAATTCGGCGCTTGCGACCCCTTCCGCCTCGCCGCGCACGCGCTCCCGCACTTCGCGCGGAACTGCCGGAATGGCGGAAAGCCCTTGCGTCAGCCCCTTGAAATAGAGCCCCGTGCCGCCCACGAAGATCGGCAGCCGCCTCGCGCGCTCGGCCTCCGCCAGCGCCCTCTCCGCGTCTCCGAGCCAGCGCCCGACCGAATAATCCTCCGCGGCATCCACGTGGCCATAGAGCAGATGCGACACCCGCGCTTCCTCTTCGCGTGTCGGCCGCGCCGTGAGCACGCGCAGATCGCCATAGACCTGCATGGAATCCGCGTTGATCACGGCGCCGCCGATGCGCTCGGCGAGCGAAAGCGCCAGCGCCGACTTGCCGCTCGCGGTCGGCCCGGCGATCAGGATGGCTTTGGGTTCGCGCACGGGGCCGAGCTAGAACGGTGTCACGACCGAAATCAACTGCGGGTAGCGCGGCACCGCGTTGCGCTACAGCTCCGAGAGTGCGATCACATTGGCATCGGCGTCGAATTGGGCATAGGATTTCCTGAGAAACTCATACGAAGCGGGGGGCGGAAATCATGAAAGACAGCACCAAGTATCTTCTTTCCGAGGACCGTATTCCGCGCGCCTGGTACAATATCGCCGCCGATCTGCCGGTGCCGTTGCCGCCCCCGCTCCATCCCGGCACCGGCAAGCCGATCGGGCCGGACGACCTAGCGCCGCTGTTTCCGATGGCGCTGATCGCCCAGGAAGTCTCGGCCGAGCGCGACATCGAAATTCCGGAGCCGGTGCGCGAAATCTACAAGCTCTGGCGCCCGGCGCCGCTTTATCGCGCGCACCGGCTCGAGCGCGCGCTCGATACGCCCGCCCGCATTTTCTACAAATACGAAGGCGTCAGCCCCCCGGGCAGCCACAAGCCGAATACCGCGGTGCCGCAGGCCTTCTATAACCGCGAGGCCGGGATCAAGAAGCTTTCGACCGAGACCGGCGCCGGCCAGTGGGGCTCCTCGCTCGCCTTCGCTGGCGCGCAGTTCGGGATCGAGGTCAAGGTCTTCATGGTCAAGGTCAGCTATCAGCAGAAGCCCTATCGGCGGATGCTGATGGAGACCTACGGCGCCACCTGCATCCCGAGCCCGAGCAACCAGACCGACTGCCGGCCGTGCCATCCTGAAGCAGGACCCGAATTCGCCGGGCAGCCTCGGCATTGCTATTTCCGAGGCGGTCGAGGTCGCGGCCAAGAACAAGGACACCAACTATTCGCTAGGCAGCGTGCTCAACCACGTGCTGTTGCACCAGACCGTGATCGGCATCGAGGCGCTCGAACAGATGGAAATGGCCGGCTACTGGCCGGACATCCTGATCGGTTGCACCGGCGGCGGCTCGAACTTCTCGGGCCTTGTGCTCCCGTTCCTCGGCAAGAAGCTGCGCGAGAAAAAGACGCTCCGCGTGATCGCGGCCGAACCCGCGGCCTGTCCATCGCTCACGCGCGGGCTCTATGCCTATGATTTCGGCGACACCGGGCATCTGACGCCGCTGGTCAAGATGCATACGCTCGGCTCGACTTTCATTCCGCCCCCCTTCCATGCTGGCGGGCTGCGCTATCACGGCATGGCGCCGCTGGTGAGCCACCTGAAGGAACTCGGGCTGATCGAGGCGGTTGCGGTGAAGCAGACCCCCTGCTTCGAGGCCGGCGTCACGTTCGCGCGCGCCGAGGGCATCGTGCCGGCGCCGGAGGCAAACCATGCCGTGCGTGTGGCGATCGACGAGGCGCTCAAGTGCAAGCAGGAGGGCAAGGCGCGCACGATCCTGTTCAACCTCTCCGGCCACGGCCATTTCGACATGCAGGCCTATGCCGATTATTTCACCGGCAAGCTCGAGGATCTCGACTACGACGAGGCGGCGCTGAAGAAGGCCCTCGATGGCTTGCCCAAGGTGGCGGCGTAGTCGTTCACAATAATAAAAAGAACGGCCCGTCGCAGTTTTCGCGGCGGGCCGAATGCTTTTGGCGAAGAAATACTCTAGATCAAAGCTACATTGGTCGTCGTTACGGAGACGCCGCTTGCCGCTCATTCTTCCTTTCCGCGCCCTCCGCCCTGCGCCGGGACGGGCCGCCGAGGTGCTGGCGCCACCCTATGACGTGCTCTCAAGCGCGGAAGCGCGCGCGCGCGCCAAGGGCAAGCCGTGGAGCTTCCTGCATGTATCCAAGCCCGAGATCGACCTCGACCCCGCGGTCGGTCCCTATGATCACGCGGTCTATGCCAAGGCCGCCGGGAACTTCGCCCGCATGATCGCGGTCGGCGTGCTCATGCGCGACAAGAAGCCCTGTTACTACGTCTATCGGCTGACCGGGGGCGGCCGGACGCAGACCGGGCTCGCCGCCGTCGCCTCACTCGCCGACTACGCGACGAATCGCATCCGCAAGCACGAGCACACGACCCCGCTCAAGGAAACCGACCGCGTCCGCCAGATCGAAGCCATCAACGCCCAAACCGGCCCGGTGATGATGGGCTATCCGGCGGCGCCCGCGATCGACGCCATGCTCGCAAGCGCCGCCAAGCGTACCGCTGCTGTGGACGTCACCGCCGACGACGGCGTGCGCCATCAGCTTTGGGTGGTCGATGACGACGCGACCATCGCGGCGCTCACGCGCGCGTTCGACGCCTTGCCCGCGCTCTATATTGCCGACGGGCATCACCGCTCAGCTGCCGCTACGCGGGTCGCGCAGGGGCGCGGTGGCGACACGGCCACATATTTTTTGTCGGTGATTTTTCCGGCGCACGAGATGACGATTCTCGATTACAATCGCGTGATGCGCGACCTGAACGGCCGCAGCCCCGATCAACTCCTCACGGTGCTGCGCGAGCGCTTCTCAGTGACCGCTTCCGACCAGCCGGTTCGCCCCGCCGCCACCGGCGAGTTCGGCATGTTCCTCGCCGGGCGCTGGTACCGGCTGACGATCAAGCCCGATCTCGTGCCCAAGAACGATGCAAAGCGCGACCCGATCGGGCGGCTCCCGATCACACTCTTGACGCGCAACGTGATCGAGCCGCTCCTCGGCATCGTCGATCCGCGTACCGACAAGCGCATCGATTTCGTGGGCGGCGGGCGCGGCCTCGGCGAGCTCGAGCGCCGCGTCGCCTCCGGCGAGATGGCGGTCGCCTTCGCGCTCTATCCCACGCAAATGGCCGACCTGATGGCGGTGGCGGATGCGGACGGCATCATGCCGCCGAAATCGACCTGGTTCGAGCCCAAGCTTGCCGATGGCATGGTCAGCCACGTGCTGGACTGATCGGCGACCGGCGCTATTTTACGCTGGCCCAAAACGCGAGCGGCCCCGGATCGCTCCGGAGCCGCTGGTTGAACAATCGGAAGTTCTACGCGTCTGCCTTCAGGGCAGCGGTATCGGCACGAAGCGCGTCTCGCCTTCGGCGTTGGAAACCTGCAGGAGCGCGATCTTCTTGCCTTCCTTCTTCAGCACCTCGATGCGCTTCTCGATATCGGCCGGGCTCGCCACCGTCTCGCCGGTGACTTCGAGGATCACTTCGCCGGCCTGGATCCGCTGATCGCCGGCCGGCGAATTGCGCTCGACCGCGGTCACGACCACGCCCTTCACGTTGCTCTTGATCTTGAAGCGCCGGCGCAGCTCGTCGTTGAGTGCCGAGAATTCTAGCCCGAGCGCGCGCTTCACCACCGGCTTGGTGTCCGGGGTTGTCGTCGTCAGCGCCGCAGGCTTGCGTTCGGCTTCATCGAGCCGCCCGATGACGATCTTGAGCGTCTCTTCCTTGCCCTTGCGCATGACCACGACATCGACCGTCTTGTCGATCGGCGTCTCGGCCACGATACGCGGCAGGTCCCGCATCTCCTTCACTTCGCGGCCGTCGAACTTGACGATCACGTCGCCGGACTTGATACCGGCCTTGGCCGCAGGACTGTTGTCGCTGACGCCGCCGATCAAGGCGCCACGCACCTTGCCGAGACCCAGGCTCTCTGCGATCTGATCGTCGATCTGCTGGATGCGAACGCCGATCCAGCCGCGCCGTGTCTCGCCGAACTCGCGCAGCTGGCCCATCACGGCGACCACGATCTTCGCCGGGATCGCGAAGCCGATGCCGATGGAGCCGCCCGACGGCGAGATGATCGCGGTATTGATGCCGACGATCTCGCCTTCCATGTTGAACAGCGGGCCGCCCGAATTGCCGCGATTGATCGCCGCGTCGGTCTGGATGAAGTCGTCGAACGGCCCCGCGTTGATGTTGCGGTTGCGCGCCGAGACGACGCCGACGGTGACCGAGCCGCCGAGCCCGAACGGATTGCCGATCGCCATCACCCAGTCGCCGACCCGCAGCTTCTCCGAATCGCCGAACGTCACGGCCTTGAGCGGCTGCTCCGGCTTCACGCGCAAGATCGCGATGTCGGTCTTGGTATCGCGGCCGATAATCTCGGCCTTGAGCTTCATGCCGTTGTTGAAGTTGGCGAAGATTTCGTCCGCCTCGCCGATCACGTGGTTATTGGTGACGATGATGCCGCTCGGATCCACGACCACGCCGGAGCCGAGCGACGACACCCGCCGCGGCTGGTTGCGCGGCTCCTCGCCGCGGCGCTTGAAGAACTCCTCGAAGAATTCCTCGAACGGCGACCCGGGCGGAAGCTGCGGCGTCTGCTGCGGCGGCGTCGTCGGCCGGTTGCGGGCGGTATCGATGTTCTGCGAGGTCGAGATGTTGACCACCGCATCCATCACCCGTTCGGCGACGTCGGCGACCGAGTCCGGCCCCTTGCCGGGCGCGCCGGCCACGAGGCCTGGCAGCGCTACGAGCGCAATCGCGAGCGAAAACACCGCAGCGCGGGTGAGCGATGCTTTCGGACGGTGCAAGACGTGCACGGACATGGGTATTCCTCTTGGAATCGGCGACGCTAACGCTGCGCCGGAACACCAAACAAGGCAAGCACGCCCGCAGGCGTGCATGGAAATTCCGGCGGATTCTCGACGCCAGGGATTACAAAATCCCGCGATCAGCCGCGCAAAACCCAGATCACCACGACGCCCACGATGGCCGAGACCAGTCCGACCACACGCAGGCTCGCCTCCGGGGTTTCCAGGAAAAGCGCCATCGCCCGCTTGGCCGCGGCCGGAAAGGCCGCGAACGTAAGGCCCTCGATGACCAGCACCAGGCCGAGCGCGACGAACAGATCGACCATGGACCGGCAGAACTCATTTCGCCGCTGGTTTACCCGCCGGATCGCCGAAATAGCGGAAGAATTCGGAATCGGGCGCGAGCAGGAGCCGCGTGTCGTTCTGCTTGAGCCCCGCCTCGTAGGCCTGCATCGAGCGGTAGAAGGCGAAGAAATCCGGGTCCTTGCCAAACGCTTCGGCGAAGATGCGGTTGCGTTCGCCCTCGCCCTCGCCTCGCGCCTGGTCGCCGCGCTGGGTGGCCTCGGCCACGATCACCGTCGCGTCGCGTTCGGCCCGCGCGCGGATGGTCTGCGCCAATTGCGCGCCTTGTGCGCGAATTTCCGCCGCCTCCCGCTGCCGCTCGGTCTGCATGCGCTGGAACACGGCCTGACTGTTTGCATCCGGAAGATCCGCGCGCCGGATGCGGACGTCCACGACCGTGATGCCGAAACTGGCGGCCTCGCGGTCAACCTGCTCGCGGATGCGCGTCATCAGCCCCGCGCGCTCGTCGCGCACGACCTGGATGAAGGTCGATTCGCCGAGCACCCGCCGGAGCGCCGAATTGAGCACGGTGGCGAGGCGCGAATTGGCGCCGTCGATGGTGCCGACCGATTGGAAGAACTTCAGCGGATCGACGATCTTGTAGCGGGCGAACGCATCGACCACGAGCCGCTTCTGGTCCGAAGCGATGATTTCCTGCGCCGGATTGTCGAGGTCGAGGATGCGCTTGTCGATATAGATCACGCTCTCGACCAGCGGCAGCTTGTACTGCAAGCCGGCCTCGGTGATCACGCGGCGCGGCTCGCCGAGCCGGAGCACGAGCGCCTGCTGGGCCTGGTGGACGAAGAATACCGACGAATAGCCGGCGATCGCGGCAAGCGCCGCGAGAACGGCGAGGATCGCGCTGAGCGCTTTCATCGGGTGCTCCCTGCAGGCGAGGTGGCGCGGGGCGCCGCCGGGCGGGCAAGTTCTCCGAGCGGCAGATACGGCACGACGCCGCCGCCGCGCTGCCCGGTACTAGGATCGATGATGATCTTTTCGACGCTGCCGAGCACCCGCTCCATGGTTTCGAGATAAAGCCGCCGGCGGGTGATATCGGGCGCTTTCTTGTATTCCTCGTAGACACTCAAGAAGCGTGCCGCCTGGCCTCGTGCCTCAGCGACGGTCTGCTCGCGATAGGCTTCGGCGGCTTGCGTGATCTGCGCCCCGCGGCCGCGCGACTCGGGCACCACCCGGTTGGCATAGGCCTGCGATTCGTTCTGCACGCGCTCGGCGTCGGCGCGCGCCGCCTGCACGTCGCGGAAGGAGTCGATCACCTGCGCCGGCGGATCGACTTTTTGCATCTGCACCTGGGTGATGGTGACGCCGACGCCGTATTCGTCGAGCGTCTTCTGCATCAAATCGTGCACCGCAAGCTCGATGTTCTGCCGAGCGCCGGTCAGAATCGGCTGGATTTGGTTGCGGCCGATCACTTCGCGCATGGCGCTTTCCGCCACCGCCCTGATCGTGCCCTCCGGGTACTGGACGTTGAACAGATACTTCGCCGCGTTGTTCACGATCCAGAACACCGACAAATCGACATCGACGATATTCTCGTCGCCGGTGAGCATCAGGCTCTCCTCCGGCACGTCGCGCAGCGTGGTGCCGCGGCGCGGGTCCTCGATCTGACGCATGCCAACATCGACACGCTTGACCCGCGTTACGTTCGGCGTGAGCGCGCTCTCGATCGGGTAAGGCAGGTGATAGTTGAGGCCGGGTTGGGTGAGCTGCACGAACTTGCCGAAGCGCAACACCACGCCCTGCTCGTCGGGCTCGACGCGATAGAAGCCGGAAAGCATCCAGACCACCACCAGCGCCAGGATCACGAGCGCCGTTCCGCGCCTGCCGAAATTTCCGCTGCCCGGCAGCACGCTCTTCAGCCGGTCCTGGCCCCTGCGGATCAGATCTTCGAGATTGGGCGGGATCGGACCGCCGGATTGAGGGCCCTGGCCCCAGGGGCCACGCGGCCCACCGCCGCCGCCCAAAGGTCCGCCGCTCTGATTCTTCCACGGCATGTCGCTGATCTCCTCCCACCGATATGGCCTGGCGCCCTGCGGCCTCTAGGCCGCGGCAGCTCTTTTGGCTTGAACCGATATAGGGAACCGGAGGGCTTTGTACAACGCAATCCCGCGCGATCCTTAGCGGCGGGGGTTTCCGTGCCACCGCCAAGGGCGGATCAATTGCCGCGCTGGCTCTTTTCACGCCTTGCGCCGCCGGCCTCGCCGTTGCGGAAGTGATCGAGCACGTAGAGACGGATTGCGGACGAAAGATTGCCCTGCTTGCGGGCGCCGTCGATACCGGCGACGACGTCGGAGAGCGTTTCGTCGCGCACGGCCGCGATCTCCTTGAGCGAATCCCAGAACGCGTCCTCGAGGCTCACGCTCGTCTTGTGACCGGCGATCACGATCGATCGTTTGACGACCGGACTCTTCATCGCCATTACCTCGACTCGTCCGGGTTGCGCCCCGGATCGCGGCGATGCAATTCGAGATCGCGCTCGCGTTTCTCCTCACGGGACCTCTCAAGGCTCTTGTCCGCCACGGTGCGGCCGAAACGCACGCGGTTTTCCGCGGCCTGCGACGCGGCTTTCGAGCGCGTGCGGGCCTTGCGAGCAAGGCGCAAATTGACGATTTCGGCCATCGGTCTGCTCGAACCCCCAAATTCGAGACCCGTGGGCCAGCTCCAGCGAAAAAGTGCCGCCGGATCGCTCGGCAAATCCCGCGCTCTTATCGTCTTGAATGCCAGAAGCGGGCGCGGACGTTTCCAGCTTGTTATGATGATAATGCTATCATCTGTCATGTAGATGCGACACTTCGTCCGTTCGGTATGTTCCTGGGGAATTTCGTCCCACTTTCGCCCACGCCGTTGGCGTCTCCCGCTTCGCAACACCCTCGTTTCCGCCGCCCGCACTGCATGCTAAGCGGAACACCGGGTGGGAAGGACAAGCCGATGAACAAGCCAAGCCCGGCGACCCGCACCGAAACCGACAGTTTCGGCCCCGTCGATGTGCCCGCCGACCGCTATTGGGGAGCGCAGACCGAGCGCTCCTTGGAAAACTTCAAAATCGGCGGCGAGCGCATGCCCAAACCGATCGTGCGCGCGTTCGGTATAGTGAAACGCGCCGCCGCGCTGGTGAACAAGGACATGGGGCTGCTCGACGCCAAGCTCGCCGCCGCCATCGCCGACGCCGCCCAGGAAGTGATCGACGGCAAGCTCGACGAACACTTCCCGCTCGTGGTCTGGCAGACCGGCTCCGGCACCCAGTCCAACATGAACGCCAACGAGGTGATCGGAAACCGGGCCATCGAGATGCTCGATGGTGTCATGGGCTCGAAGAAGCCCGTGCACCCCAACGATCATGTGAATCTCTCTCAGTCGTCGAACGACTCCTTCCCCAGCGCCATGCATATCGCGGCCGCCGAGGAGATCGTCCGCCGGCTGCTGCCTGCGCTGAAGCATCTGCACGCCGCGCTCGACAAGAAGGCGAAGGAATTCGATTCCATCATCAAGATCGGCCGCACCCATACCCAGGACGCGACCCCGCTGACGCTGGGCCAGGAATTTTCCGGCTATGCCGCGCAGGTGGCGTCCGGCATCAAGCGCGTCGAGCAGACTTTGCCCGAGCAATACATGCTCGCCCAGGGCGGCACCGCGGTCGGCACCGGGCTCAATGCCAAGAAAGGCTTCGCCGAAAAATTCGCGGCCGAGGTCGCCAAGATCACCGGGCTTCCCTTCGTCACCGCGCCGAACAAATTCGAGGTCATGGCCGCACACGACGCATACGTCGCAGCGCAAGGCGCGCTCACTTCCGTCGCGACCGCGCTGTTCAAGATCGCCAACGACATTCGCCTGCTCGCCTCCGGCCCGCGCTCCGGCTTCGGCGAGCTTTCGCTGCCGGAGAACGAACCCGGCTCCTCGATCATGCCCGGCAAGGTCAACCCGACCCAGGCCGAGGCGCTCACCATGGTCTGCTGCCAGGTGTTCGGGAACCAGACCACGGTTTCGGTCGCAGGCTCCCAGGGCCATTTCGAACTGAACGTCTTCAAGCCGGTGATGGCGTTCGCTCTGTTGCAGTCGATCCGGCTTTTGGCGGATGCAGCCCGCTCTTTCACCGATCATTGCGTGGTCGGCATCAAGGCCAACGAAAAACGAATCGCCGAGCTGATGGAGCGCTCGCTGATGCTAGTGACCGCGCTCACGCCCAAGATCGGCTACGACAACGCGGCCAAGATCGCCAAGGCCGCGCACGCGAACGGCACCACGCTCCGCCACGAAGCGGTCAAGGGCGGGCATGTGACGGAGGCGGAGTTCGACGCGCTGGTCCGGCCGGAGAAAATGATCGGGCCGAATTGAAGGGTTTCGCGTCACATTAACGAAATTTCATCCGCATTACCGAAGTTTCATTTGAACGCGGGCCGGAGCGTTCCCATCATCTGACAATACCAAGAGCGCCCCGAAAGGAGTTCCCATGAGGAAGGCCCTGATTCTCGCCACGACCGCCGCCGTGATCGGTGGCTCGTTGCTCGCCTACAATGTCTATGCCCAGCAACAGCCGCCCGCGCGCTCGCGCTGGCAGCCGAGCGCCGCCGACGTCGGCGCCTTCGCCAATGCGCGCATCGCCGCCATTCATGCCGGGCTTGCGCTCAACGCCGACCAGGAGAAGCTCTGGCCGCCGGTCGAGACCGTGCTCAAGGACATCGCCAAGCGGCGCACCGAGCGTTTCGAAAAATTCCGCGCCGAGCGCCAGGCCCAGACCCCGGCACAGCCCCCGGCCCAAGCACAGACTCCCGCTCAACCTACGCCGCCGGATCCGATCACCCGCATGCGCCGCGGCGCCGAGTTCATGGGTGAGCGCGCCGCCGACCTGAAGAAGCTCGCCGACGCCGCCCAGCCGCTCTATGAGAAGCTCGACGACGCGCAGAAACGCCGCTTCGCCATGTTGCTTCGCTCGGGCATGCAAAACCGTTTCGCCCGCTGGCGCGACCGCGCCGAGATGCGCGGCGACGATCATCGCGACGGCTGGCGGCATCATCGCGGGCCGGGCATGGGCCCGCGTTTCGGCCAGCGCGAGGATGACGGCCCGCGCGGCCCCGGCATGGAACGCCGGTTTGGCCAGCGCGACGACGACGGCCCGCGCTATGGCCGGCGTCATCGCGACGAGCGGTTAGGTCTCCGCTTCGACGATGAGCAGGGCGAGCGCCTCTAAACCCTCCACGGTCTAAGCAGATACATGCGAGCCGCCGGCCCTCCGGCGGCTCGTTGCGTTCACACGTTCGCGACGTTGGCATGAGATACGGGCGGGAGTTTTTTCGCTAAGCTCGACTGCATGAAGCTCGAACCCGATCTCTCTTTCCTCCCCTCCGGCCCCAACGGGCCGTGGGCCACCTATCTTGAGCAGGTCGAGCGCGTCGCGCCTTATCTCGGCGAATTCAGCCGCTGGGTCGAGACGCTGAGACGCCCGCGGCGCTGCCTCGTCGTTGACGTGCCGATTGAACTCGACGACGGGAGGCTGGCGCATTTCGAGGGCTATCGCGTCCAGCACAACACCTCGCGCGGGCCCGGCAAGGGCGGCGTGCGTTTCCATCAGGCGGTGACGCTTTCCGAGATCATGGCGCTCGCCGCCTGGATGACGATCAAGAATGCGGCGGTGAACATGCCTTATGGCGGCGCCAAGGGCGGCGTGCGCGTGGACCCGGCCAAGCTATCGCGCAAGGAACTCGAGCGGCTGACGCGCCGCTACACCAGCGAGATCAGCGTCGTCATCGGCCCGGACCGCGACATTCCTGCGCCCGACGTGAACACCGACGCGCAGATCATGGCCTGGATGATGGATACCTACTCCTCCAACCACGGCAGCACCGTGAGCGGGGTCGTAACCGGCAAGCCGATCGCGCTCGGCGGCAGTCATGGCCGCAGGGATGCCACCGGCCGCGGAGTCTATGTGACGGCTGCGCGGGCTGCGCAGCGCGCCGGGATTTCGCTCGACGGCGCGCGCTTCGCGATCCAGGGCTTCGGCAATGTCGGCAATGCCGCGGCCCGCATCCTGCAGTCGCACGGCGGCAAACTCGTTGCCGTGCAGGACGCCACCGCCACGCTGATGAACCCGCGCGGGATCGACGCTAATGCGCTCGCCAAGCACGTCGAACGCGAGCGCGGAATCCTGGGGTTCAAGGGCGCCGACGTAATCGCGGCCGAGGATTTCTGGGACCAGGAAGTCGAGTTCATGATCCCGGCCGCGCTCGAGCTGCAGATCGACGCCAAGCGCGCCCAGCGCATTCGCGCCAAAATGGTGGTCGAGGCCGCCAACGGCCCGACCGTGCCCGAGGCCGACGATATCCTGGCCGAGCGCGGGATCATTGTGGTGCCCGACGTGATCGCCAATGCCGGCGGCGTCATGGTGAGCTATTTCGAATGGGTGCAGGATTTCTCGAGCTATTTCTGGACCGAGCAGGAGATCAACGCGCGGCTGGAAAACCTGCTGTCCGACGCGTTCCGCTCGGTGTGCCAGACCGCCGAGCAGCACAAGGTCACGCTGCGCACCGCGGCCTATATCATCGCCTGCCGCCGCGTACTCGAAGCCCGCGCGCTACGCGGGCTGTATCCTTGATCCTTGACGCTCACCGGCCTGATCGCCGCCGCCAATTTGCGTCGTACCACCGCTTCCGATCGCAGCGCTTGCCATAGACGACGGATTCGATCTCGTCGGAGTGCAGGCCGATGTCGTGCAGCGTACGGCTGTCGAGAGAGCCGAGAATCCGGAGAGTCGCCCTGCGGGCTCGCCAGTCCTGGTAAGCGTGCCAGACGCCTTTCAGCACCTCGGCGGCCCGAACTAGCTGCGTCAGGGAATTGCGGGTGGTCGTAAACTGCACAGATGTCATGGAAAGCCCTCCTTTTGGTCGGGCTCACTCTGGAACAGGCCTGCTGACAGCCTGCTGTCAGCAGGCCTGACACCCTCCTGACAACATGGTGTCAGGAGCCTTAGTCTAGGAGGTCCGAACCCACCCCAGCTGACAGGTCCAAGCTTGCGCCGCGCCGACCGACTGTTTGAGATCATCCAGTTCATGCGCCGCAAGGAACTGACGCGCGCGCGCGATCTGAGCGAGGCGCTCGAGGTTTCAGAGCGCACCATCTACCGCGACATCCAGGATCTGGTGGCCAGCGGCGTCCCCATCGAGGGCGAAGCCGGCGTCGGCTACGTCCTGAAGGCCGGCTTCGACCTTCCGCCGCTCATGTTCAAGGAACAAGAGATCGAAGCCTTGGTGCTCGGCGCGCGCATCGTCGAATCCTGGGCGGACGCGGAACTCTCGGCCGCGGCGTCCGATGTCATTGCCAAAGTGGAAGCGGTCATTCCGGAGCGGTTGCGCGGCTATATGGCCAACACCGCGCTGCTCGCGCCCGCGCACCACTATATGGAACCGGTCAGCTTCAACATGGCTGAATTACGCCGGGCTGTGCGCAGCCACCTCAAGGTCCATTTCCAATATCGCAACGCGATCGCCGAAGATTCGCAGCGCACCGTGCGACCGCTTTGCATCGCCTATTTCGGCCCGGTCTGGCTGCTCTCGGCCTGGTGCGAGCTGCGCGAGGATTTCCGCACCTTCCGGCTCGATCGCATCGAGAATTTCGAGGTCCGAACGGATCGCTTCCCGCCCGAGCCCGGCAAGACCCTCCACGATTTTCTCAAGCGCGACCAAACCTGGACCCGGCGATCGGGTGCAGTGCAGGACGTCGAGCTCGAATGACGCCGGCGCGCTACACCGCCACCTTGGCCTTGATCGCCGGATGCGGGTCGTAACCCTCGAACACCACGTCCTCGTAGCGGAAGCCGAGAATATCCTTGATCGCAGCATTGAGCTTCAGCCGCGGCAGCGGCCGCGGCGCGCGCGCGAGCTGCAGCTCCGCCTGCTCCAGATGATTCAAATAGAGATGCGCGTCGCCGAAGGTGTGGATGAACTCGCCGGGCGCGAGATTCGTCACTTGCGCCACCATATGCGTGAGCAAGCGCGTAGGACGCGATGTTGAACGGCACGCCGAGGAAAATATCCGCCGAGCGCTGATAGAGCTGGCACGATAGCCGGCCCTCGGCGACGTAGAACTGGAAGAGGCAGTGGCACGGCGGCAGCGCCATCTGCTTCACCGCCGCCGGGTTCCAGGCGCTGACGATCAGCCGGCGTGAACTCGGGTTCCTGCGGATTTCGGCGATGACTTCGGCGATCTGGTCCACCGCCTCGCCGTCGGCCGCCGGCCACGAGCGCCACTGCTGGCCATAGACCGGCCCGAGATCGCCGCGCTCGTCGGCCCATTCGTCCCAGATGCGCACGCCCTGCTCCTGCAGGTAGCGCACGTTGGTGTCGCCGGCGAGAAACCACAGCAGCTCATGCACGATCGATTTCAGGTGCAGCTTCTTCGTGGTGACCAGCGGAAAGCCCGCCGCGAGATCGAAGCGCAGCTGCGCGCCGAAGATGGAGCGCGTGCCGGTGCCGGTGCGGTCGTCCTTCTTGACGCCGTCGCGCAGGATGCGTTCCATGAGATCGAGATACTTGGCGCATGCTTGGGATCGCGACTTGGGGATCGCGGTAAACCGCGACTTGCCCGGCTACGCTAGAACCGCGCCGGCCATCGCACCACCCTCATGCACAGGAAAGACGCCGCTTCAAATCGGCGAAATGAGAATGCCGGCGATTACGCCGACAACCGCAGCCACGATCAGATAATTGAAAAGCATGTGCGCCTCCCGACCCTCGGTTTGGAGGTCGGCTCGAAAAGTTAACGGGCGTAAACCTTTTTGGTTCCTCGGCGGAAGCTATTTAGAATTCTTATTTTAGAATATATAATTTAATAAACAAATTACAGTCATAGACAACCTTGTGGACTAATTAGAATTATTCGTCTAATATTAGCAAATGGGCCGTCCAGCGCAAATAACCGAGGCAGGGCTTAGGCTTGCGGCCGCTCGCGTTGCCGCACGCCAGGGGGCCGCCCGCGCCACCATCGCCGAGATCGCCAAGGAGGCCAAGGTCCCGACCGGCTCGATCTATCACCGGGTGCCCTCCCGGGCGGCTTTGCTGGCCGAAGTCTGGCTGGAGGCCGCGGAGCGCTTCGGCACGGCCTTTCTTGGCCGTCTGGCCGAGGCCCGCAACCTCGAAGAAGCGGCGAACGTCGCGCTGGTTACGCCTCGTTTCGCCCGCGAGGATCCTTCTGCCGGCGTTATTCTGTTCGTGCACCGGCGCGACGATTTCCTCGACGACGCGCCGGCCGAAAGCCGCGCCCGCGCGAGCAAGCTCACGGGTGCTATGCGCGACGGAATCGCCGCGGCTGCCAAGCGCCTCGCCGCCGATGACCGGCGCGGCCGCGACCGCTTCGCGCTGGCGCTGGTGGGAATTCCTTACGGCGCCGTGCGCACGTTTCTCCCGCAGGCCATGCCGCCTGTCGAGCTGGACCCGGTGATTCTCGCCGCCGTCAGGGCCGCGCTCAGCGCCCGTTGATTCGTCAGTGCCCAGCCATTGACGCCGCCGCGCAAAGGTCCACATTGAGGGTGTTCCGAGGGGTGCCCAAAATTCCTGTTTGAATCATGGGCTGAGATTCCGCTGGACGCGGTGACCCTTCGAACCTGATCCGGGTCATGCCGGCGCAGGGACTGGAACCAAGGCCAGCCTTCGCCCCCGGGTCTCCGTGAACGCAAGGAGATCCGCCATGCTTACCAAGAACCCCTTCGCCGTCACCTCGGGCCCGCTGCCGGGCTCGCAGAAAATCCATCGCCCGGGCTCGCGCGCCGATCTGAAGGTGGCGATGCGCGAAGTCGTCATCACGCCGGAATCCGGCGAGGCGCCGATCGCGCTCTACGACACTTCGGGCCCCTACACCGACCCGAACGCGCAGATCGATCTCACCAAGGGCCTGCCGCCGCTGCGGCAGCCGTGGATTCTCGCGCGCGGCGACGTGGAGGAACATGCAGGCCGCGAAGCCAAACCCGAAGACGACGGCCTGAAGCCGGGCCAGGAACAGAAGCTCCCGGTGTTCGACCGCAGCACCCGCAAGCCGCTGGTGGCGAAACCCGGCAAGCGCCCGACCCAGCTCGCCTATGCCCGCGCCGGCATCATCACCGCCGAGATGGAATATGTGGCGATCCGCGAGAACATCGCGCGCGAGAACGCGCACCGCGGCTTCAAGCGCGGCAACCACCGCGGCGCGCCGCTCGGCGCCAATATCCCGGAAGAAATCACGCCCGAGCACATCCGCAGCGAAATCGCGCGCGGCCGCATGATCATCCCGGCCAACATCAATCACCCCGAGACCGAGCCGATGGCGATCGGCCGCAACTCGCTGGTCAAGATCAACGCCAATATCGGCAATTCCATCGTCACCTCCGGCGTCGCCGAGGAAGTCGACAAGCTGGTGTGGGCGATCCGCTGGGGCGCCGACACGGTGATGGATCTCTCGACCGGCAAGAACATCCACACCATCCGCGAATGGATCGTGCGCAATTCGCCGGTGCCGATCGGCACCGTGCCGATCTATCAGGCGCTGGAGAAGGTCAACGGCGTGGCCGAGGACCTGACCTTCGAGATTTTCCGCGACACCGTGATCGAGCAGGCCGAGCAGGGCGTCGACTACATGACCGTGCACGCCGGCGTGCGGCTGCCCTTCATCCCGCTCACCGCCAACCGCGTCACCGGCATCGTGAGCCGCGGCGGCGCGATCATGGCCAAGTGGTGCCTGGCGCACCACAAGGAGAGCTTCCTCTACGAGCGCTTCGAGGAGCTGTGCGAGATTTTCGCGCGCTACGACATCGCCTTCTCGCTCGGCGACGGCCTGCGGCCGGGCTCGATCGCCGACGCCAACGACGCCGCGCAATTCGCCGAGCTCGATACGCTGGGCGAGCTGACCGACGTGGCCTGGAAGCACGACGTGCAGGTGATGATCGAGGGGCCGGGCCACGTGCCCATGCACCTGATCAAGGAGAACATGGACCGGCAGCTCGAGGTCTGCAAAGAGGCGCCGTTCTATACGCTCGGCCCGCTCACCACCGACGTGGCGCCCGGCTACGACCACATCACTTCGGCGATCGGCGCCGCCATGATCGGCTGGTTCGGCACCGCGATGCTTTGCTACGTGACGCCGAAGGAGCACCTCGGCCTGCCGAACCGCGACGACGTGAAGGCGGGCGTGATCGCCTATCGCATCGCCGCCCACGCGGCCGATCTCGCCAAGGGCCACCCGGCGGCGCAGATGCGCGATGATGCGCTATCGCGCGCGCGCTTCGATTTCCGCTGGCGCGACCAGTTCAACCTCTCGCTCGACCCCGAGACCGCGGAAGCCTTCCACGACGAGACCCTGCCGGCCGAAGGCGCCAAGGTGGCGCACTTCTGCTCCATGTGCGGGCCGAAATTCTGCTCGATGAAGATCACGCAGGACGTGCGGGATTATGCGGCGAGGCTGAACGACAAGGAGAGCGGCATGGAGGAGATGGCGAAGAAATTCAGGGAAGGCGGGGGAAGGATTTATTCCGCGATACCCGGAGAATAAAGGGCCCAAGCAAGTCCGCTCTCTCAGCGGTAGACCCGGCGATGCATCGTTGCAATGGGTGCGGGCATATTGACCCGTCTGCAAGTTAAGGTTTAGAGTTCGTTCTGAATTTATCGCGTTCGGTTCTTTAAATCACAAATGCAAATTGGTGACCCGAGGAGGACACATGCCGAGTCCTGAGGCAAAAGACGACTACTGGAGTCGGTTCTGGCAGTTCTGCGCCAGCGGTCTATTCTTCATGGTGGTTGGGTCACTGTTTTTGCTGACAGCATACTTCACTATGGGACCAGCGCATTCTTCTTTTAGCTTCATTCTTGTTGTGGTCGGAGTAGCAATACTCCTTTTCGGAACAGGTACACAGGGAATTGGAGAACTGAATACCGGTGCGGAAGCCGCGCGATACAAGATCAGTATTGCAGGCGGTGCGGGTGTGCTCGCGTTCTGCGTTGGCTATGGAATGTTGGAGTATTCGTCAAAAATAAAGGACGCATTTCAAATCGAGAAGAGATACCTCTTGCTGATTGTTGAACCAAACAACGATGGGAATACTAGTTTTGCAAACTTTGTAGCGCAGTTCAGTATTGACGGAGTCCATGTGCCTGCTATGCGACGAGGAGACGCTCTAATACTCTATATTCCTTATCTCGGAACTGAAAACTTAGCGAAGCGTATGGTGAAGTATGAATTCTATCAACTGGAATTGCTTGGTCGTGTCCCTGCATTAAAATCTCGGGATGCAGACTCGTTCGAAATCGAAATTAATGAAAGAAAGCTAGTCCGCTCTACCGCGAGTTTCGACTTCCCGGTTTACTGGGAGCGCAAGAAAATCGATTTACGCGTTCGCGTGTCGAACAATGTACCTCGCAGGTCAGAAGAACCGGCAGGAGCACCGGCCCCCAAATTGCCTAGCGAAGAAGGCTCATGATGATTTGTATTCTGCGCCTATCGTGCGTGATCTTGCTCGTGTTCGCACAAATTGCCTTGGATGGCTCGACACAAGCGCGGGCCCAGACTCTAGGAGGCACTACTGAGTGTGTGCTCTACGAGAATTCGATAGTCGGCGGAAAGTCGGAAGCGGTGCCCGTAGTTCCAGAAAGATTGCTGGCAAACTGGCAAGCAGCTCTTCCGTGTTTAGTGAAGATCGTCGAAAGACTGGCAGCCAAAGTCGATTTACCCAAATTCAAACCAGACGTACAGAGCCAGTTCCTGAGTACTACCGGCGCAATTCGATCAATTATTGCTGGAATCAACTCGGCCGACAGGAAGATTGTTACTGGGACCAGCACAGCCGAAATGAGGGAGAATACTGATCGCGGAATAAGAGAATTTATTGAAGCATTTCGTAGTCTCGACAACCTTGAGGTAACGACAGTTCTTAGTTACGGAGCGCGAAGCGATGAAAGGGACGTGCGATCGAATGCATTGCTTATCCTCGCAAATGTCATTGATAATTCTACATTATGCGTGCCACTTGACCATCTATACGATCCTCAAATCAACATGAACGGACGCGCAAATTTGCTTGCGGTAGTTTCTGTGGTCGCCTCGTGGGCTTACCGGGAAAACTACGACAACATTCGGAAAATGTACGAGTTCTTTTCTCCCAAGATTACGAACGACCCCGACGTCAGGCAAACTCGCGAAATTCTTGACAACATTAAGAAGCGACTCAATTCGCAAACTCCAAATTCTAACAAGAGCGTCAATATTAATCCCAAGGATGGCGCCGCCTGCAAGAACTACCGGCCGAATTGGGCCACCACCGACCTACGGTACTAAGTCGCCCGTCTGGCGCCGAATGAACACCCGCTCTGCAGCTCCGCTCCGTCTGCTGAATCTCCGCCTGCGTGTCCATCACGATCAAGCTGTCCTAGGCAACCGGCTCCCCGGATCAGGTGTCTCGAAACAAAGGGAACCGGACGGGCTGCCAATGGATTTACATCCCGTAGTCCGCCGCTACTTAGCCCGGCGTCAACCGTGTAAACACCATGTCCCGCGACGAACTTGCCATCCGCGACCTGATCGCGACCTGGATGAAGGCGAGCCAGGCCGGCGACCTCGAAACCGTGCTCGGCCTGATGACCGACGACGTGCCTATAGGCGTTACTATTGATTTTTGCCTCCGATCGGCCCACGCGCTACGGTTTCCCGGCTTGGGGCCGCCGCGATGATCCGCTATGACGAACACGCCGAATTCCAGCTCAAGCGGCGGGACATCGAAAAGGCCTGGGTCGAGGAAACCGTTCGAAATCCCGATGCGACCGAGGCCAAGGGCCTGCGGCGCTCCTATCTGAAATGCCTGCCCGGCCGCCATGTCATGCTCCGGGTAGTGACGCCGCTGGACGATTCGGAGTATGTGATCACAGCCTATTTCGACAGGACAAAGCCATGCGCGTGAGAGTGGATCACGGCGCCGACGCGGTCTATCTCAATCTGACCGACCGGCCGATCAAGGACAGCGAAGAGGTCGCCGACGGCATCGTCGTGGATTACGACGAGAAGGGCCGCATCGTCGGCATCGAAATCCTCGACGCCTCGAAACGCACGGACGATCCCGACGTGTTGAAGCAATTCAACTTCGAGCTGCCGACGGTCGGGTAGTTCACGTTGACCACGCGGCCCGCGATGAAGAAGCAGCGTTTTATTAGCGTCTGGGATGCGATCGAGCCCTCGCGCGCGCAGGCCGCCAGCATGAAGGCACGCGTGGAGACGATGATCGCGATCCGCGAGGCCGTCGCCACCTGGGACGTGACCCAGACTGCCGCCGCCAAGCGGCTCAGCCTGACCCAACCGCGGCTGAACGATCTCCTGCGCGGCCGCATCAACAAGTTCAGCCTCGATGCGCTGATCGATCTTGCGACGCGTGCCGGGCTCTCCGTCCGCGTCGCGGTGGGCCGAAAGGCGGCGTAACGCTGCCTGCTTCCGTCATTCCGGGGCGCCCGCCGAGCCCGAAGGGCGAAGGCGGGCGAACCCGGAATCCATATCCGCATGCGTCAAATTTCTGGCTCGGAGGCTATGGATTCCGGCCGCTCCCGGCTTCAAGGCCGGGGTCGGCCGGAATGACGAGCTGCCTACCGAATAAACGTCCCGCTCTGCAGCTCGCGCACGGCCTGCTGAATCTCGGCCTGCGTGTTCATCACGATCGGGCCGTACCAGGCGACCGGCTCCTCGATCGGCTTGCCGGACACCAGCAGGAAGCGGATGCCCTCCTCGCCCGCCTGCACCGTCACCTCGTCGCCCGCGTCGAACAGCACGAGCGAGCGGTTGCCGGTGCGCTCGCGCACGAGCGTCTCGCTGCCGTCCGCGTTCGCCTTCTCGGTCAGCACGCCGAGCGGCGCCGAGGCGCCGCCGAAGCGTGCCCGAGCCCGCGAACACATAGGCGAAGGCGTGGGCGTGGGTGTCCACCTTCAGCGTCTTCTGCTTGCCGGGCGGCACCGAGACGTCGAGATAGCGCGGCTCGGCCGCGACGCCGTCCACCGGGCCGCGCTTGCCCCAGAACTCGCCGGTGATGACGCGCACGGCGCGTGCCGTCGTCGTCCACCACCTCGGGGATCGCCGCCGCCGGAATGTCCTGATAGCGCGGCGCGGTCATCTTGAGCGACGACGGGCAGATTCGCCCAGAGCTGGAAGCCGTGCATGCGGCCCTGCGCATCGCCCTTCGGCATTTCCTGGTGCATGATGCCGCGCCCGGCGGTCATCCATTGCACGTCGCCGTCGCCGAGCGTGCCGCGGTTGCCCAGGCTGTCGCCGTGCTCCACCGTGCCCGAGAGCACGTAGGTGATGGTCTCGATGCCGCGGTGCGGATGCCACGGAAAGCCGGCGATGAAGTCGGCCGGATTGTCGCCGCGGAAATCGTCGAACAGCAGGAACGGGTCGAACTCGGAGGTCTCGCCGAAGCCGAACGCGCGCCGCAGCCGCACCCCGGCGCCTTCGAGCGTGGGCTTGGACTGCACGATGCTTTTCACCGGACGAATGGACATGGGGCTAGTCCTTGGTTGAGCGCCCTATGTGGCGCTGGAAGGCGCGCGGCGCAAGGACATGGCGCGCATGCGCGGGGTGCAACCCGGCCGCGTCATGCCCTGCGGCGCGGCGTCAGTTATTCCGCCCGCCGTCCGCCTGGTCCTTCATCCAGCCCGACAAGCTCGCGGGCTTTGCCTTGGCCTTCCGGGCCGGCTTCTTCGCGGCCGCGGCCGGCTCGTCGGGCGTTGCTCCTTCGGCCGCTTCCTTTTCCAATCGAAGCGCTTTCAAGCGCTCGGTCTTGGTGCGAAGCGCCACCGCGGCGGATTCGTATTCGGCCATGGCCTTCTTGCCTTCCTCGGCGCGCTGCGCCTTCTTGAACTGAATATTGGCCGCTTCCGTCTTCTTGTTGTCCGCCAATGCGATCTCCTGTGGGTGAAACGGTCGAAATACGATTCCCATCGTCATTCCGGGCGCCCGCCGAAGCCCGAAGGGCTAAGGCGTGGCGAGCCCGGAATCCATATTCACGGGCGGTGGTTATGGATTCCGGGCCCGCGAGTGGAGCCTGTACCCGGACGGCGCGAAGCGCCGATCCGGGTGCTCGCGTCCCGGAATGACAAGGTGAGCTATTCGTCGAATTCAGCGTCACTCCGTGCGCGCCTATTTCCCGGCGAGCTTGCGCAGCGCCTCGTTGATGCGGTCCTGCCAGCCCGGCCCGGTCTCCTGGAAGTGCTCGAGCACGTCCTTGTCGATGCGCAAGGAAACCAGCTCCTTGGCGCCGGGCAGCGACGGGCTTTTCGGTGGGGCTTCCGGCGGCTTGGTGGTCGCCGCCTTGAACAGGGCGTCCGCCGCGTGCCGCGGGTCGGTGGGTCTTCGATTCATCGGACTACCCATAGCATCGCGCAGTGACAAATGCTGCATTTCTCGCGCGTCGTTATCAGGCTGCCGGCCGGAACTTCCTCACCGCCGCAATGGCCAGCACGCCGAAAATCGCCAGCGCCACGAGCTGCGCCACCAGGAACGGCGGCTCCGATTGCGTCGGCGCCATCGCGGTCAGCGCCGGCACCTTCTTGAACGCCTGCGCGATTGCGACCAGCGCAAGGAAATAGAGGCTCAGCACCATGCCCAGCGAGTAGACCCAGCGCCAAAAGCCGGCGAGGCGAAAAACGTAATGCGCGAGGATGACCAGCGCGAGCACCACGAGCGCCGCGAGGCCGGTCCAGTGGGATTCGATGAAGCGCTCGAACGGAAAGACGAAGCCGGTCGCGCTGGTCGCGAACGCCGTCACGACGAAGAGCGCGGTCCAGCCCCGCGAAACGCGGGAGCCGAGGAGTTCCTTCACCACGACGATACCCGCCACCAGCGCCACCAAACTCAAGATCGTATGAATCCAGGCGAACGTCGTGAGGCCGAGGACCATGGCGCGCTCCCGGTTTGAACGGCGCGAACCTTAGCACGCGAGATGGCGGAGTGCTGCGCTTCCGTTCAGGACGGCGGCGCATCGCGCCGGACCGCGGCCCCAACGGGCGAACCGCTTGCGGGCGCCGGCGCGAGGTGGGAAGCGGCGCGGAAGATCGGGGCGACCAGACTATGGGCCAGATTGTGAACGTCGCCATGACCCGGCTCGATGCCGAAGCTCAATTTTTCCGGCTCCTTCATCGGGATATGCAAGGTTCCGAACAACCAGTCCCAGATCGCCAGGCAGCTCCCGAGATTCTTGTTGAAGTGAGCCGGATTGTCGGAGTGATGAATCTGGTGGTGCGCCGGACTCTGCAAGATGCGCCCGAGCACGCCGCGAAACGGAATCCACAGGTGCGTATGCTGCAAATGAACATAGGCATGAACGAACAGGACGAGGAGGATATTGCTGTCGGTGATGGCATACTGATAGGTCGTCGTCCCGAACATATAATTCATCGAGCCGTTCGCGATCCCGGTGACGATCGCCACGATGTTGGCGAACACCAGCGAATCGACCGGATGAACCCGAAACACGGTCAAGGGCGTCAGCACGTTCGCGCTGTGGTGAACCTTGTGGAACTCCCACAGGATCGGCACCCGGTGGCTCAGATAGTGATCGAGCCAGTAAGCCAGCTCATAGGCCAGGAAAAGCGTGAGAGTGATTGCGGGTCTCGACACGATTTCGGGAAGCGACGTCGGCCGCACCGCGCCGAACGTGGTCGCCAGCAGCTGGATGACGCCGTTGCTGATGAGTTGATACGAGATCACCGCCCCGCCGAGGACGAGGCCGAATACGAATATGCCGAAGAAGAAGTAGCCGATGTCGGCCGCGTGCGACGGGCTCGAGGTAATGCGTTTGGGAAATAGCGCCCGGATGATCGTCTTGAACCGAATACGCCGATTTTTTTGACGGCGCTTGACGGCCAGGAAGACGATGGCGACGCCTAGCGCGCAGAGCAGCGACGTCAGCGAGAACGTGGAGCCGCCCGAGAAAAATATGCTCTGCAGTTTCTTGAAGAGCCCGAGGACTCCTTCCAGCAGATCCACCGTTGCCTCCGCGCGATTTCGAACTTTCGAAATCCTTGCTCTGCAAGCGGTAAAATTTGCCTTAAGGCGACCCCACGCATCCGTCGCAATGAGCGGCCGGTCCCGGCAACCTCACTCGGTATCGGTCGGCGCACCCAACCCCAGCATCGCCAGTCCGATCCGCTCGAACAAGGATTTCGCGAAGCGCCCGATCCCTGCGCGCATATGCGGAGAAGCATAGGCGATCGAATTGTGCGCCGGCGTCCGCTCCGGCGGTGGATCGTTCAGGAAATCGCCGAGCGAAAGCTTGCTCTCGGAGAGCGCCAGGGCGAACAGGGAATCGAGCCGCGGGATCAGCATGCGCCGCTCGTGCTGCCGCAGCGTAAAATAGCCGTCGCCGCCGCGCGCGTATTTGTCGATCTCGCCCAGATTCTCGTTCTCGACGGTGACGAACGCGCAATCGGGAAAACGCGCGAGCAGCCGCGCGCCCTCTTCGTAGGATTCCGCGTCCTGCTCCGGGAGATAGAAGATGACGGTCTCGACGTTCTTCGCCCGCGCCTCGGCCACGTAATCGCACTCGCGCATCAGATCGAAGAATTTCTTGAACGCGTGCGTCGCCACGTCGACGATCTGCACCTCGGCCGAGGGCGCGGCCAGCCGGTCGAACAGGCTTACCCGATCCCGCACCTGGTCGAGATCGATCACGGTCGCGCGGCCGAGGAAATGCGCTGCAAGCTTCGGGTTGGCGGCGTCGGTATCGAACACTTCGACGCTCTTGCCCGACCGCGAGAAATAATCCACCAGCGCGCGCGCCAACAGCGTCTTGCCGTTTCCGGCGCGCGGCGAACTTACGATGATCGCGAAATTTTTCGCGGCCGCGGCGGCTCCCGGCGTGGCCGGCCCGGCGACCGGCTCAGGCTCGGTGTTCAGTCGCGCACCGCGCGGCCGGCGAGCCGGTCGATGAGCGAGATCCGGTCGTATTCATCGCCCACCAGATTGCACCAGGTGCGCACGTAGCCGCGCAGCACCAGCGAATAATTCGCATTGTGCCCGCGCGCATCCTTGTTCTTGATGAAGGTCGAGAACGGCACGCCGGCGAGCTCCACCTGCTCGCACGCCATTTCGTTGAGTTTCGGGATATTGAGCTCGAGCGCGCCCTTGGCCTGCTTGAAATAATTGTCGTACACGGCGCGGTCCCATTCGAAGAAGCTCGCTTCATTGACGAAGTTCTTCACCACGTAATAAGCGCCGTCCTCGCAATAGGGCTGGATCTCGACGATCTCCTCGAGCGAGGACACCGAGGGTCCCAGGATGTGGAACATGTGGAAGCCGTAGTCGCCGTCGGCCACCGCTTTGAAGAAGCCGTTGTCCTTGAACGCCTGCAGCGTGCGGCGCAAAAGCCCGGCGCGGATATCGACGATGGTGAGCTTCTGCTCGGCCGTATCGAGCGTGTCGATGATCTTGATCTGGTCGGGCGTCGAGGTCAGATCGACGATCTCGGTGACGTGGGGATGAAAGCGCTTGAGGGTGCCGCGCGGATATTCCGAATCGAAAGCGCGCGCCTCGACGCCGTTGCCTTTGAGATAATCGAGCACCGTGCGCGCGATCGTGGTCTTGCCGACGCCGCCCTTGTCGGCGCCGATCACCAGGACCGTCGGCTTCTGTGTTCTGGCCACGAGTTCACCCCCGGCTGGTCAAGAATTGGCTGGTCAACAAATCGATGCGTTTCCGTCATAGCACTGCGGCCACTATATGCGGGAAATATGGCCGCCGCCGCCGGGGCTTAAGCAGCGATTTACCGGGGCGCGCTATAATCGTCGCAGTCGGTTCGAAATCGGCCGCACCCGGCCGGGTCCAGGCGCGGTTGATTCGCTTTCTGAACGAGTTGAAGCGGAATCGCATCTTTTGCCGCCCGCTTCATCCCGCTGAACCGACTCACCAATTCACCCGCTGAAAAGCCGCTTCTTGCGTGAAAGATCACGTTAATTGCGCCGCTAAAGCGGCCCTTTTTTCGCCGCCGCAAAGCGCCTATATTCGGATTGTCGGCGCAAGCCGGCTATGGCGATAAACGCTCGTCGCAATAAACCTTTCGGACCCGGGGGCAGTACCCGGCGCCTCCACCAAAGCCCGGACTTCCAAAGTGCGGAAAAATTTTCGGGTTTCGGCGGGGGCGAAACAGGATCGACGAGGGTGTAAAGGACGCGGCTTTCGCTCGGCATGGTACCGCCGTTACCGGGCCATAACATAGTTGGCAACGACAACTATGCTCCGGTTGCTCAGGCCGCGTAAGCGGTTTGAAAGACCGAAATTAAGCCCTGGCGGGTAGCACCGTCAGGCGGGGTCCGGGGGCACCTGGCAACAGAAGCCCCCACTTCCATTTCAAGGTCACTGGCGGCCGCACGGGAAATCGGCTTCACTCCGCGCAGATTCGCGATGGCTGACCTCATCCGCTACGACCTCCTGGCCCAGGACGCATTGCGCGGCGTCGTCCGCAAAGTGCTGACCGATGTCGCGCGCGAGGGCCTGAAGGGCGATCACCATTTCTACGTCGCCTTCGATACCCGCGCGCCGGGCGTGCGCATCTCCGACCGCCTGCGCGGAAAATATCCCGAAGAAATGACCATCGTGCTGCAGCACCAGTTCTGGGATCTCACGGTCACCGAGCAGACCTTCGAAGTCGGCGTCTCGTTCGGCGGCACGCCGGAGCGGCTGCTGGTGCCGTTCACGGCGATCAAGGGCTTCTTCGATCCCTCCGTGCAGTTCGGTCTGCAGTTCGAGGTAACCAAGGATGCCGGCGCGCCGGCCCAGGATGTGGCCGCGAAGGCCGAGACCGCGGCGAAAAAGCTCGCGCACGACAAGCCGTCGCGTCCGGCGCCGCGCGGTGCCGCCTCCGAGCCAGAAGAGACGCGGCCGGTGCGCGGCTCGGTTCCGGCTACACGGAAGAAAGTCACGCTGGCCAAGGTCGACAAGCAGGGCGAGCCCGCGCCGAAGCCCAAGGCCGGCGCCGAGATCGTCAGCCTCGACAAGTTCCGCAAGAAGTGAGTGCGGCGCTTCCGCTCGTGCTGGTCGTCGCGGTCGCCGAGAACGGCGTGATCGGCCGCGGCCGCAAGCTGCCTTGGCACCTGCCGGGCGATCTTCACCACTTTAAGCGCAAGACGATGGGAAAGCCGCTGATCATGGGCCGGCTCACCTTCCTCTCCATGGGCGGGCCGTTACCGGGCCGCGCCAATATCGTGCTCTCCCGCGAGCCGGGCCTCCGCGCCGACGGCGCGCTGGTGGCTCCCGATCTGGAAACCGGCCTGGCGCTCGCCGCCAAGGAAGCCGAGCGCCTGGGCAGCGACGAGATCGCCATCATCGGCGGCGCCGACGTGTTCGCCGAGACCTTGCCGCGGGCCGCGCGACTCGAGATCACCGAAGTGCATGGCAAGCCCGAAGGCGACACGCACTTTCCCGAATTCGACCGAAAAGAGTGGCGCGAGACCAAGCGCGACGGCCCGCACCGGGAAAGCGGCGCGACGTTTCCCTATACGTTCGTGACGCTCGAGCGGCGCTGATCAGCGGCGCTCCGCGGGAATGTCAGCCCACGGATCGCGCACCAGCGGCCGTGGCGCACTGGGACGCTGCGGCGTCGCGCCCGGCGGCGGACGCACATCGACCGGCGGCGGCAGGGGCGGCAACGGTACGCCCGCCGTGGATGACGCGGGCGGAGTTACCGCCCGCGGTTCGACCGGAAGCGGCGGCCCGCCCGGCGGCCTCGCGTCGCGCCGCTCGATCTCGCGCATCTCACGCTCCATTGCATTTAGCGCGATCGCACCCGCCAGCGCCGCGGCCTCGATCCGGCGCTCCGGCCCGGCGAGTGGCCCGCTCCAGCGCACAATAGCGCCCGGCCGCACCGAGAGCGCTTCGGGCGCCGGCGCTTCAAGCTCGATCGTCGCATCGAGCAACAGGCGCGGAACATCGATGCTGCCCAGCGCCGCCACTTGAACCTGCCCGGCGCTCGCGCGCACCGAGCTGATGCGGGCGATGCCGGCCACCAGCGTCACCGGCGCTTCGACGCGCGCGAGCACGAGCGGCCCGCGGGTGAAGAGCGAAGCAAGCAGCGCCGCGGTCTTGTTCTCGTCGGGCGGCGGATTGCCGGTGGTGGCGAGCACCGCCGCGAGCGCCGCGGGATCGAGCTGGGCGATCTCGAAACTCTCCAGCGTGAGAAGTCCCTGCCCCGCAAGGCTTTGCACAAGCGCCACGGGCGTTCGCCCACTGCCGGCGAAGGCGAGCGTCAGATCTCCGCGCCCGCGCAAATCCGTGCGCAGTCCCGCCCCCGCGAGCAGACGCGCGAGGTCGGCGCCGGAGAGCGCCGCGCGCGCTTCGAGCGACAGCGCATCGCCGCGCGCGAGCTTGGCGCTCCCGGTCAAGCGCCCGCCGCCGAGCGTGGCGGAAAAGGCTTCGATCATGGTCCCGGCTGCGCCGAATTTCAGCGAAAGGCGCGCGTCGTCGGCGACCAGCGGCCCGCTCAGGACGAGCTTCGAGACCTCCAGTTCCACGCCGCCGGCCACATTTTCGAATGGAACGGGCCCAAACGGCGCGTCGGTCCATAGCGCGTCGCCCGTCGCCGGCCCCGCATTGCCTAGGCTTAGTGCGAGGATCGCGGAAAGCTCGGCGCGGTCGATGGCGATTCGGCCCGATACCGAGAGCGGCGATGCGGCCGCCAGCGCAAGCCGGCCGCTCGCGCGCGTTTCCGCGACGGCGAGCTTGATGTCGTCGAGCGCGAAGCCCGTATCGCCGCGCACAATGCGAAAAGTCCCGGCCGCCGGAACCGGCCGTCCGCGCGCGCGCGTGAAGGCCGCCGCCAGCGGACGCAGGTCGGTGGCGTCGAGTCGCAACGAAAGCTTCGGATCGATCCGGCCCTCGGCGCTGCGGCCGATCTCGCCCTCCGCATCGATCCGACTGCCCGGCGCGGTGAGCCGCGCCGTCATGGCGAGCGCGCCATTGCGCGGCCCGGCCGCGGTGAACTCGAGCCGCGCCTCGCCCGGCACAGCCACGCCCGGCGCGATCCCGAAAAAGTTTGCGAGGCGGCCGGTATTTGCCGCCGAAAGCACCAGCCGCGACTCCGAGAGCATCAGCGCTCTCGCATCGAACTTGGCTTGCAGCCCAGCGTCGATCTCGGCGAGCCTTGCCGTCGCCTGGATCACGGCGACTGAGCCAGGGCCCGCGTCGGAGACCGTCCCGGAGATTTTGAACGGGGTCAGCGCTTCGGCGAGACGGCGCGCAAGCGTTGCGGCTTCGCCCTCGCCGATCCAGGCTTCAACCGCCTCGCCGAGTCCGTCGGCCTTGCGCAAATCCGCGTCGAACGTAGTGCGGCTTCCGGCTCGCTCCAGTTCCGTCTTGATCGTAACGCGCCCGCCGATCTTGAGACCCGCGTCGGGAACCGTGGCCACGGCCGCACCCGAAAGCCAGCGCACCAGTCCAGCCGGCTCCTCCGCTTCGAGCAGCACCTCGCCCGAGAACAGCGCGTCGCGCGCGCTCCCGGTCGCGCGCAGCAGGCCGCGGCCCGGCAGCCGCGCTTCGAGCCGCTCCAGCGCAAGGCCCTCCGGGCGCACGAAGCAGATCGGCGCGCACCTCGCGCAACACACCGCCACCGGCGGAAAGATTTTCGACCGTGAAGCCGAGCCGCCCCGAATAGGGCAGCGCGCCGGCGAGCGCGACCAAATCCTTGAGCGTGGCAAACGCCGGACCGAACCCGCGCGGCACATTCGGCGCAGCCGCCGGGCGATCGAGATCGATCCGCCGCGCCGCGAGCATGCCGTCGATGCGGCGCGCCGGCGGCTCGAGGCGCACCTGGCCCGTGAGATCGATCGGCGCCTCGGAATTGGCGAGCGTCAGCTGCAATCCTTCGACCAGCACAAGCGCCGCGCTCGCGCGCACGTTCATGGAAATCCGCGCCGGGCCCGAGCCCGCGCGCCAGGCGATGGTGGTCTTGCCGTCGAAACGCGGCACCGCGTCGGCGAGCGCGAGCGTGCCGTCGGCGTCGAGCGAAATTCCCGCCTCGGCGCTCTCGACCGAAAGCCGCAAGCGCCCGGAAGAGTCGGGCCCGACGCGGCCGAGATTGATGCGCGCGCTCCAGCGCCGGTCTTTCAGCATCGCGCTGACATCGAGGCGGAACGGCCCCAGAAGCGAGCGCAGCTCGCCGCTGGCGCGAATATCTTCGAATTCGTGCACCGCGCCACTGGCGCGATCCTCGACCCGGAGCGTGCCGTTGATGATCGAGATGCGCGAGATCGCGAGCTGATCCACCGCGAGCCGCGGTCCCGGCAGCGGGAACGTCACCTGTCCGCCGCCATCGATCACGACGCCCATGCTGGGCCGCCGCAGCACCAGTTCCTCGGCCTCGATCACGCCGCGCATCAGCGGCCCGAGCGAAAGCAGGCCCTGCAGCTGCGCCGCGCGCAGGCCGGCCGGTCCGCCGATCTCGATGTCGTTCAGCAGGAACGAGGGCTGCGGCAGGATGGTCGCTGAGATATCGCCGCGTATTTTCACCGGCGCGCCGGCGAGCGCGCTGGCGCGGCTCTCGAAGGTGGTGCGCCACGCGTTCCAGTCGACGAACGCGGGCGCCGCCAGCGCCGCCGCGATGGCCGCGATCAGGATCAGGGCAAGCCCCAGAAGCGTGTGCTGCACGCGGCCTTCCTCGCGCCCGCCGGAATCCCCGACCCAAGATCGGACGCCGTGGGCTCGCGGACAAGCCCTTTCCTCTTCCGTCATCACCGGGCCGCCGCAGCCCGCGAGCCGCAGGCGAGCGGTCTCGCTGCGGCGAGACCCGGTGATCCCGACCAATCCGGCAGAACCCTGCCAGCCTAAGCGGGATCGCATCGGAACTCGGGCTTGCCCGAGTTCCGCAGGAATAATGCCGCAAGTCGGGTAAACCCGACTTGCGGTGACACGCCCGGCGATGACGTTTGACCTAGAGCGTCAGAATCTTGCCCGGATTCATGATGTTGTGCGGGTCGAGCGCCTGCTTGATCGCGCGCATGACGCCAAGCGCCGCCTCGCCGTGCTCGGCCGCCAAGTACTTGCGCTTGCCCTGGCCGACCCCGTGCTCGCCGGTAGAAGTGCCGTCCATGGAGAGCGAGCGCTCCACCAGCCGCTCGTGGAATTTGCGCGCGCGCTCGACCTCATCCTTGTCGTTTGGGTCAAACAATACGGAGACGTGGAAATTGCCGTCGCCCACGTGGCCGACGATCGGCGCCACCAGCTTCATCTCGGCGATATCCTTCTGCGTGGCCACCACGCATTCGGCGAGCCGCGAGATCGGCACGCACACGTCGGTGGCGAAGCCGGTGGCGCCCTTGCGCAGGTTCATCACCGCCCAATAGGCGTCGTGCCGAGCCTGCCACAGCTTGGTGCGCTCCTCGGGCTTTATGGTCCAGGCAAAGGGCCCGCCGCCGAACTCGGTGGCGATCTGGCCGAAGCTCTCCGATTGCTCCGCGACCGAAGCGTTCGAACCGTGGAATTCAACGAAACAGCGTCGGCGTCTCCGCCAGCGTGAGCTTGGAATAGGCGTTCGACGCCTTCACCTGCAGCTCGTCGAGAAGCTCGATGCGGGCCACGGGAATTCCGGCCTGAATGGTGGCGATGGTGGCGTTGCACGCGGCTTCGACCGAGGGAAACGGGCACACGCCCGCCGAGATCGCCTCCGGGATGCCGGCGAGCTTGAGCGTCAGCTCCGTGATGACGCCGAGCGTGCCCTCGGAGCCGACGAACAGCCGCGTCAGGTCGTAGCCCGCCGACGACTTCTTCGCCCGCCGCGCGGTGGTGATCACCTCGCCGTTGGCGAGCACCGCCTTCAGCGCCATGACGTTGTCCTTCATGGTGCCGTAGCGCACCGCGTTGGTGCCCGAGGCGCGCGTCGCCGCCATGCCGCCGAGCGAGGCGTCGGCGCCCGGATCGATCGGGAAGAACAGGCCCTGGTCGCGCAGATACTCGTTCAGTTGCTTGCGCGTGACGCCGGGCTCGATCACGCAATCGAGGTCCTCGGCATGCACCTTGAGCACCCGGTTCATGCTCATGAGATCGATGCAGACGCCGCCGAGCGGCGCGTTGACGTGGCCCTCGAGCGAGGTGCCGGTGCCGAACGGAATGACCGGCACGCGATGCTCGGCGCAGATGCCGATCACGCCCTGCACGTCTTCGGTCGAGGCCGCGTAGATCACCGCGTCCGGCGGCTCGTTATCGAGCCAGGTCGTGGTGTTGGCGTGCTGGCGCCGCACCGCCTCGGAGGTCACGAGCTTGTTGCCGAAACGCGCCGCGAGCGCCGCGATCGTGCGCTCGATCGCGGCCGGCTCCCGCTGCTTCAGGGCTTCAGGCATCGGCTTCCTCCCGGCACGACCTTAGCAAACGCTGCCGGCCCGCGTCAGTTGCCGCCGGGGGTTGCGCGATGCATGATTGTTGCAAGAACAAGAAGAATGACGGGGATGGGATGTCGCGCCGCAGAGGGATCGAGCCGGTTTATTTCGCGCCCTTCGTCTCCTCGACGATGACGGTCGAGCCGGCCTGGATCGACTATAACGGCCATCTCAACATGGCCTATTACAACGTCCTGATCGACCGGGCCGTGGACGAGGCTTTTGCGCTGGTCGGGCTCGGGCCCGACTATATCCGCGAGCGCGGCGCCTCCTATTTCACGGCCGAAGCGCACGTGCGCTAT
>CAVXXM010000002.1:0-19669 GCA_963765745.1 uncultured Alphaproteobacteria bacterium | reverse complement strand
CTCAAGCACGCTGGGGCGGCGGCTGCTGCGGCTGCAATGCTACGAAGGGCTCGATATCGCATCGGCGCTCTACGAGTGGAACTACGCGGCGCAGATGATCGCGATCCGTATCGCCGAGTCCGAAGGCATCGACCGCGAGCGGCTGACGTCGGATATTTTCTCCGAGCGCTTCCTGGTGCGGCGGCCGTTGCTTGAGGCGCTGTCGCCCGATCCGGCAGGCGCGCCGGTGCTGCTTGTGGACGAGCTCGACCGCGCCGACGAGGCGTTCGAGGCGTTCCTGCTGGAAGTGCTGGCCGATTTCCGGTGACGATCCCCGAACTCGGCACGTGAAGGCTTTGGTGCCGCCGATCGTGATCGTGACCTCCAACCGCACGCGCGAGGTGCATGACGCACTGAAACGCGCTGCCTCTATCACTGGATCGATTATCCGAGCTTCGACGCGAACTCGCCATCGTGCGCGCCAAGGTTCCAGAGTCGGCGGAGAAGCTTTCGCGCGACATCGTCGGCTTCGTGCAGCGGCTCCAAAAAGAAGGGAGTATCTCTGGAAGGCACCGGGCACGGCGGAGACGCTGGATTGGGCCTCGGCGCTGGTGGCGCTCGACGCCAAGGCGCTGGAGCCCGCGCTGATCTCCGACACGCTCGGCGTCGTGCTCAAATACCAGGACGACGTCGTGCGCTTCGACCAGCCCAAGATCGAGCAGATGCTGAGGGACTCGCGGGCGGCGCTGAAGGCGGCGGAATGAGCGCGCGCGCGCCGCGCGAGCCGGAGCGCGGGCATTTCCCGGACCACATCGCCGAGTTCGCGCGCGTGCTGCGCCGGGCCGGCATGCCGGTCGGGCCCGGTGCGGTGGTCGATGCGGTGAAGGCGGTCGAGGCCGCGGGCATCGAGCGGCGCATGGATTTCTACTGGGCGCTGCATGCGGTGCTGGTGAAGCGCCACGAGCACGATCCGATCTTCAACGAAGCGTTCCGTCTCTTCTGGCGCCGCCGCCACGGCTTCGAGCACGTCATGGACGCGATGCTGCCGGTGGCGCCCGAGGCGGCCAAGCAGCGCGCGGCGCAACGCCGTGTCGAGGAGGCGATGACGCCTTCGGCGCGCGAGCCGCGCGAAATTCGAAAGCAAGAAGTGCAGATCGACATGAGCGGCACCATGTCGGATCTCGAAGTGCTGCAGAAGAAAGACTTCGCGCAAATGAGCGCCGACGAGATCGCCGCCGCGCGTCGCGCGATCGAAACCATCGTGTTCGCCGACGACGAGAAGCGGCGCCGCCGACTGGTGGCGAACCCGCGCGGGCACCGGATCGATATGCGCCGCACGTTGCGCGCGAGCCTGCGCACCGGCGGTGCGATCATCGACCTCAAGCGCCGCGCGCCAGGGCACAGGAAGCCGCCGATCGTGGCGCTGCTCGATATTTCGGGCTCCATGAGCGAGTATTCGCGCGTGGGCCTGCATTTTCTTCATGCGCTGACCGAAGCGCGCGGCAACGTCTCGACCTTCCTGTTCGGCACGCGGCTCACCAACGTGACGCGCGCGCTGAAGACCCGCGACGCGGACGAGGCGCTCGCCTCCTGCGCCGGCACAGCGCAGGATTGGTCCGGCGGCACGCGGATCGGGATCGCCCTGCACGATTTCAACAAGCACTGGTCGCGCCGGGTACTCTCGCAAGGCGCGATCGTGTTGCTGATCACCGATGGGTTGGAGCGCGACGCCACCGAGCGGCTCGGCTTCGAGCTCGACCGGCTGCACCGCTCGTGCCGCCGGCTGATCTGGCTCAACCCGCTCCTGCGCTATGACGCGTTCGAGGCGCGCGCCAAGGGTGTTCTCGCGATGCTGCCGCATGTCGACGAGGTGCGACCGGTGCACAATCTAGCGAGCCTCGGGGCGCTCGCCGAGGCGCTTGCGCACGACCGGCCGAGCGCCCACATCGATCCCAAGCGCTGGCTCAGCCGGGCCGCCTGAAGGAGACCAGGATGGATCAAGCGACCGAACAGGACGTGCTTGCCGCCGCCGAGCGTTGGCGCAAGGAAGGCCGCAAGGTGGCGCTCGCCACCGTGGTCGAGACCTGGGGCTCGGCGCCGCGGCCAGTAGGAAGTCATCTGGTCATCGATGACCGGGAAAATTTCCTGGGCTCGGTTTCGGGCGGCTGTGTCGAAGGCGCCGTGGTCGCGGCCGCCAACGAAGTGATCGCAAGCGGCAAGCCCAAGCTCCTCGAATTCGGCGTCGCCGACGAGACCGCCTGGAAAGTCGGCCTCTCGTGCGGCGGCAACATCCGCGTTTATGTGGAGAAGGTCGACTGACCTTCGTCTGACGGCGTTCCATGCGTCTCGATCTTCTCGCCGCCCTCAATGCCGAACGCGCCGCGCGGCGCGCGGCGATCCTTGTGACGGATGTGACGACTGCGGCGCAGCGGCTGGTCAAGGCCGCCGACGTGGCTTCCGATCCGTTGCACGAGGTGCTGGCCGAGCAACTCTTGAGCGGCAAGAGCGGCACGGTCGAGGCGGGCGGCACGAAATACTTTCTTACCGTGCAATTGCCGCCGCCGCGGCTCGTGATCACCGGCGCGGTGCATATCAGCCAGGCGCTGGCGCCGATGGCGCGGTTGCTGGGCTATGACGTGACGATCATCGATCCGCGCACGGCGTTTGCCACGCCCGAGCGCTTTTCCGGTGTGCAAGTGCTCGCCGAATGGCCAGACCTGGCATTGCCCAAGCTGCATCTCGATCCCGCCACCGCTTTCGTCGCGCTCACGCACGATCCGAAGATCGATGAGCCGGCGCTGCAGGCTGCGCTCAAGGCCGGCTGCTTCTATATCGGCGCGCTCGGCTCAAGAAAAACGCACGCCAAGCGGCTGGAGCGGTTGCGCGCGCTCGGCATTAAGGACGACGCTCTCGCACGCATCCACGCGCCGATCGGACTCTCCATCGGCGCGGCGAGCCCGCCGGAGATCGCGGTCGCGATTCTGGCCGAAATCACGCTCAGGCTTCGCCGCGGCGCCGAGGCGCGGCCATGAAATTCGGCCCGGTTCCGCCGCGCGAGGCCAAGGGCGCCACCGCCGCGCACTCGGTGCGCGCGAATGAGCGCGTGGTGAAGAAGGGCACCGTCATCGGCGACGCTGAGATCGCGGCGTTGGAGCGCGCCGGGATCAAGGAGATCGTGGTGGCGCGGCTAGAGCCCGGCGACGTGCCCGAGAACGAAGCCGCGGCTTCGCTCGCCAAGGCGGTCGCGGGCGAGGGGGTCAGCATCGAAGACGCCTTCACCGGGCGCGCCAATCTCCATGCGAAATCTTCCGGAGTGCTGCTGGTCGATCGCGCCGGCGTCGACCGGCTCAACCGCATCGACGAGTCGGTCACGTTCGCCACGCTTCCGGAATACAAGCCCGTGCGCGCCGGCGAGATGATCGCGACGGTGAAAATCATTCCCTTCGCGGTTGCAGGCGACGTGCACAAGGCGGCGCTCGCGGCGGCGCGGCGGCTGGTTTCAGTCGCCGAGCTACAAGCTGCGCAAGGTCGGCGTGGTCTCGACCAAGCTGCCGAGTCTCGCCGATAAAGTGATCGAGAAAACCGTTCGCGTTACCGCCGAGCGCCTGAAGCCCGCCGACGCGACGATCCACTCGGAGCTGCGCGTGCCGCACGAGACCGGCGCGCTGGTGGGTGCGATCAAGCAATCGATCGAGAAGGGCGCCGAGCTGGTGATCGTATTCGGCGCCTCGGCGATCGCCGACCGGCGCGACGTGATTCCGGTTGCGATCGAACAGGCCGGCGGCCGCATCGAGCATTTCGGCATGCCGGTGGACCCGGGAAACCTTCTGCTGCTTGGCTCCATCGGCAAAGTGCCGGTGATCGGCGCGCCGGGCTGCGCCCGCAGCCCCAAGGAAAACGGCTTCGATTGGCTGCTGGCGCGGCTGCTCGCGGGCCTCCCGGTCAAGCGCGAGGACGTGACCGGGCTCGGCGTCGGCGGGTTGCTGATGGAGATCGTCACTCGCCCGCAGCCGCGCGCGGAGCCGCCGAGCGCGCATGCGCCGCGCGCGGCCGTCATCGTGCTCGCGGCCGGACGCGGCACGCGCATGGCGAGCGAGAACAAGCTTGCGGCCGATCTCGACGGCAAGCCGATCATCCGCCACGCGGTCGAGGCCGCGCTCGCCTCGCGCGCGCGGCCGGTCATCGTGGTCACCGGCCATGAGCCCGAGCGAGTGAAGGCCGCGCTCAAGGGCTTGCCGGTGACCTTCGCGCACAATCCGAATTTTGTCGGCGGCTTGTCCACCTCGCTCAAGGCCGGTATTTCCGCGCTCTCGCCCGATATCGATGTTGCTGCGATCCTACTCGGCGACATGCCGCAGGTGAGCGGTGCGCTGGTCGACAAACTGATCGCGACGATCGATCCGGCGCGCGGCGCGCTCATCGCGGTGCCGACCCGCGAGGGCAAGCGCGGCAATCCGGTAGCCTGGGCGCGTCGGCTGTTCGAGGAACTCACGAAACTCGAAGGCGATGTCGGCGCGCGGCATCTGATCGGCGCCAATAGCGAAGCTGTCGTCGAGGTGCCGGTCGAGGACGAGGCGGCGTTTCTCGATATCGATACGCCCGAAGCGCTGGCGCAGGCTCGGGCAGGGGGAAAACGATGAAACAGTTGCAGGATCGCGTCGCGATCGTAACCGGAGCCAATAGCGGCCTCGGCCGCGCCATCGCCGAGGCCTTCGCGGCGGAGGGCGCCAAAGTCGTTCTCGCGGCGCGGCGGAAGGAAGCGCTCGACGAAGTAGCGGCCGGGATCAAGGCCAAAGGCGGGATCGCACTCGCCGCGCCGACTGACGTCACCAAGGAGCCCGAGGTGATCGCGTTATTCAAGACGGCGCTCGATGCGTTCGGCCGCGTCGATATTCTGGTGAACAACGCCGGCGTGGCCAAGGGCGCACCGATCGAGGATCTGACGCTCAAGACTTGGCAGGAATTGATCGATGTGAATCTCACCGCCGCGTTCCTGTGCAGCCGGGAAGCGGTTCGCGCCATGAAGAGCCGCGGGGGCGGCCGCATCATCAATATGGCGAGCATTTCGTCGCGCGCGCCGCGGCAACATTCGGCGGCCTACACCACGAGCAAGTACGCGATCGAAGGCCTCACACGCTCGCTGACGCTGGACGGCCGCGCCTATGGCGTGGTCGCTTCGGTGATCCATCCGGGCGTGGTCGCGACCGGGTTCACGCCCGGCGCGAAGCCGGGTCCGGGCAAGACGCCGCAGGATTATCTGATGGATCCGGCGGACATCGCGCGGATCGCGCTTCTGATGTGCACGCTGCCGCCGGAGGTGAATCTGTTCGACGCCACGATCTTGCCGAATCAGCAGCCTTCCTTCTTGGGCCGCGGCTGATCAGAACGGCGCATAGAGCGAGAGCGTCGTATAGACGCCGCTGCCCTTGTCGGAATTCGACAGCATGCCGGCGGCGAGCGTGAGCTCCGCGGGCGCGAGCCTGGTTCGCAGCAGAACGCCGGCCCGTAGCTCCGAATAGCGCGCGTCACCGAAAGCCGCCGCTTCGATTCCGGCCTGAAACGCAGACTGAAACTCGTGCACGAGCGATGCGCGCGCCGTGTACGAGCGGTTGACGGTCGATGCGCTCAAGGACGCGGTGGCGACGAAGTTCTGCAACGCGCGCCAATGGATTTCGAGCAACGCCTTCAGTCCGGCACTGGTGCCGGCGACCGGGTTCGACGGGTCTGGCGCTTGCAGCGCGTGATTTCCAGATGCGCACCGGCATAGGCCACGAGCGTGACCGCATCGAAGGCGATGCGCCGGCCGATGAGCAGTTCGCCCGACGTGATTTGGCCCGTGTTGACGCCGCCCGGCACCGCGCCGGTGTCGTAGCGATAGCGGCCATGGCCGCCGAAGATTCGAATCCGCGTCCCGTCCTCGTCGAGGCGTTTGAGCGGCGCGACCACGATCCCCGACCAGCCGAAGATCGTGTCACGCGCGATGTCGATGCCGGCGAAGAAGAACAGGCGGCGCGTCAGCCAGTCGGAAGGCGGCGCTTGTTCGGCTGCGGACGCCGCCGCGCCAAGGCACACGATGCCAAGCGCAAGCGCCGCGCCGATCGCGCCCCCGCGAACTCCCATGCCCATCCCCGCCACTACACGCTGTGGTGGATGGCAGCAGGGTTGCTCGCGCTGCTCTATCTATCAGGGCTTGTATGTAGCCAATCGGAGGTTGTAAAACATTGAAACTACACGAAATTCTGCGAGCTTTTATGCATGCAATCCACAGCCAATTCGCATGAGCGCGTGTGGTGGCGCGCGGCTATAGTCCCGCGCCGAACCCCGCCGAGGCAGTCATGGACGAGAAGCGCCGCCATCTCCGTTTCATCAATGTGGCGCACTTCGTCGATCATTATGTGCTGCTGATTTTTCCGACCGTGGTGCTCGGGCTCGAGCTCGAGCTCAATCGCTCCTACGGCGAGCTGATCGCGCTTTCCACTGCCTGTTTCGTCGCGTTCGGGCTGTTCTCGCTGCCCTCGGGCTGGCTCGGCGACCATTGGAGCCGGCGCAAGATGATCGCGATCTTCTTCTTCGGTTGCGCCGTTTCGCTGGCAGCGGCGGCGATGGCGCCCAACATGTTCTGGCTCGCAGCGGCGCTGCTCGTGCTCGGCGTGTTCGCGTCGATCTATCACCCGGTCGGCGTCACTTTGCTGGTCGCCAATGCGCGCGACCGCGGCCGCGACTTCGCCACCAACGGCGTGTGGGGCAATCTGGGCGTCGCCTTCGCGCCCGGCATCACGGCACTGATCGCCGTGACGTTCGGCTGGCGGCCGGCTTTCGCGTTGCCGGCGGTCGTGTGCGCCGGGATCGGCATCGCGTATCTGATGATGACCGAGGAGCACAAGGAAAAGCCCGCGGATCGCGTGCGCATCGCCGAGGTTCCGCTCACCTGGGGCATGATGGCGTGGATCTTCGGCTTCTTCGCGTTGGTTTCGTTCTCGGGCGGGCTGGTGTTCAACATTCTCACGGTCGCGGTGCCCAAGCTGGTGGACGAGCGGCTGGCGCAGGACATCCCGCTCGCGCTCATCGGTTCGGTCGCCACGATGGTGCTGCTGTTCGGCGGCATCGCGCAGCTCACGGTCGGGCGGCTGGTATCGCGCTTTCCGCCGCACATCCTGTTCGCCGGCATCGGCATCATGCAGCTCGTGGGCATCGCCTGGGCGGCGATGGCCTCCGGCCCGATGTTGTTGGTCGCGCTCGCGGTTTCGATCGCGGCGATCTATGCGCAGGTTACGGTGGGCGACGTGGTGATCGCGCGCTATACGGCCGACGCCTGGCGCGGGCGGGTGTTCGCGGTGCGCTTCTTCCTCGCCTTCATCACCAGCGGACTTGCCGTTTTCGCGATCGCGTTCCTGCACGGGCGCGGCGGCTTCGGCCTCGTGCTGCTGCTGACGGCCATCTGCGCGGCGTTGTTCGCGGTCGCAGTGGCGGGGATCGCGGTGCTCGCGTCGCGGGTCGAATCCGGTCCGCGCGTGCAGCCGGCGGAATGACTTGAACCGGCGTGGCGTCATGCCAAAGTCCGTTTCATGACCGGCGAGGACAGCCGTTTCGTCCGCAATGTTGTGATCGGCATTCTTGTGCTTGCCGCGATCCGGTTCATATTTTCCGCACAGTCTCCTCTTCTCTACGACGAAGCCTATTATTGGCTGCTCTCGAAGGATCTTGCCGCGGGTTACTACGACCATCCACCGATGATCATGTTCCTGATCCGGCTGGGCACGCTCGTTGCCGGCGACACGGAGCTCGGGGTGCGGTTCTGCTCGGTCTTTGTGGCGCTCGCCGCGACCTGGGCGATCTGGCGGGCGGCGGAGATCCTGTTCGGCGACGCGCGGCTCGCGGCGCTGGCGGCGCTCTATTTCAATCTTATGCTTGCGACCGCGGGTTCATTCACGACGATGACGTCCGACGGCCCGGTGCTGGCGGCGTCGGCTTTCCTGCTGTTCTTTCTCGCCAAGGTCATCGAGACCGGACGCGGCGCGTGGTGGCTTGCCGCGGGCGCGACGGTGGGGCTCGGGCTGCTGTCCAAGTACACGATGCTGTTCCTGGGCGCGGGTGTCGGCCTCTGGCTGCTGATCGTGCCGCAGATGCGGCGCTGGCTTCTCAGTCCCTGGCCCTGGCTCGGCGGGTTCGTCGCAGCGCTCCTGTTCGCTCCCGTCGTCTACTGGAACTGGCAGCACGATTGGGCCTCGTTTCTGCTGCAGTCCGGGCGCGGGCAATGGCTCGCGCCGGGCTTCCCGAGGAACTTCATCTTCGGGCATGTCGGCGGCCAGATCGCGTTCGCCACACCCTTCATTTTCGTGCTCGGCATGATGGGGCTTGCCGCGTTCATCGCCGGACGCGGCGCGAGCGGTCCGGCGCGCGGGCTGATCGGCGCGATGTTCTGGCCCGCCACGATCTATTTCCTGTGGGTGTCGCTGAATCAGAGGGTCTTGTTTCATTGGACCGTGCCGGTGTTTGCGGCGTTCGCCATCGCAGCAGCCGCGGCACACCGCATGGAATGGCGGGGTATTTGGGCGCCTGTCGCCACCGTGTCGCGGCGGCTCGCGACCCCGATCGCGCTCGCGATGATGTTCGTGACTGGGCTCAATGCTTCCCATTTTCTCATACCACTCGGGCGTAGCGATATTTTCGCCCAACAGATTTCGCCGGGCAGGCGGCAAGTCGTGCCGCAGGTGGAGGCGTTGCGGCTGCAAATTGGCGCAGCCACGGTGATCACGACCGACTACCGGACCACCGGATGGCTCGCGTTCTATCTGCCGTCGCGGCCGCCGGTGATCGAGATCGCCGAGCGGATCCGCTGGGTCAACGCGCCGGAGCCGAGCGCGGCGTCGTTCGCCGGGCCTCTCCTATACGTAATGGATACGCGCCGGGACGACACGCCGATCGTGCGCCGGCTCTATGAAGAGGTGGAAGAGATCGCGCGCCTGTCGCGCCGCGAATATGGCGTCGATCTGGATACCTACATCGTCTATCGCGTGGCGCGGCCGAGAGGCGATCCCCTGGATCGCGGTCCGCCGTTGCGGCGGATATTCGGGCGCTGAAAAGAAACAGGCCCGGGTTTTCGCCCGGGCCCGCCGATCATTGAACGTCGTCGTTCTGCGTCAGAAGTCCATGCCGCCCATGCCGCCGCCCGTGGGCATTTGGGGCGCGGACTGCTTCTTCGGCAGCTCCGCCACCATCGCCTCGGTCGTGATCAAGAGGCCCGCGATGGACGCCGCGTTCTGCAGCGCCGCACGCACGACCTTGGTCGGGTCGATGATGCCCTTGCTGACCAGATTGCCGTACTCGCCGGTCTGCGCGTCGTAGCCGAAGGAATACTGGTCCTTCTCCAGGATCTTGCCGACAACGACCGAGCCGTCCTCGCCCGCATTGAGGGCGATCTGGCGGGCCGGCCAGGAGAGCGCCTTGCGGACGATCTCGATGCCGGTCTTCTGGTCGTCGTTCTCGGGCCGCAGGCGCTTGAGCGCGCCGGCAGCGCGCAACAGCGCGACGCCACCGCCCGGCAGGATGCCTTCCTCGACGGCCGCGCGGGTCGCGTGCATGGCATCATCCACGCGGTCCTTGCGCTCCTTGACCTCGACCTCGGTCGCGCCGCCGACACGGATCACCGCAACGCCGCCCGCCAGTTTGGCGAGGCGTTCCTGCAGCTTCTCCTTGTCGTAGTCGGACGTGGTCTCCTCGATCTGCGCCTTGATCTGCGCGATACGGCCTTCGATCTCGGCCTTCTTGCCGGCGCCCGACACGATCGTGGTGTTTTCCTTCTCGATCGTCACCTTCTTGGCGCGGCCGAGCATTTGCAAGGTCACGTTCTCGAGCTTGATGCCGAGATCCTCGGAGATCGCCGTGCCGCCGGTCAGCACCGCGATATCCTGCAGCATGGCCTTACGGCGGTCACCGAAGCCGGGTGCCTTCACCGCCGCGACCTTGAGGCCGCCGCGCAGCTTGTTCACCACGAGCGTCGCGAGCGCTTCGCCCTCGACGTCCTCGGCGATGATGAGGAGCGGCTTGCCGGACTGCACCACCGCTTCCAGAAGCGGCAGCAATTCCTGCAGGCCCGAGAGCTTCTTCTCGTTGATGAGGATGTAGGGGTCTTCCATATCGACCCGCATCTTGTCGGCGTTGGTGATGAAGTAGGGCGAGATATAGCCGCGATCGAACTGCATGCCCTCGACCACGTCGAGTTCGGTCTCGAGCGATTTGGCCTCTTCGACCGTGATGACGCCCTCGTTGCCGACCTTGGCCATGGCCTTGGCGAGGAAATTGCCGATCTCGGCGTCGCCGTTGGCGGAAATGGTGCCGACCTGGGCGATCTCTTCGTTGGAGGTGACCTTCTTCGAATTCTTCTTGAGGTCTTCGATTACCGCCTCGACCGCGATGTCGACGCCGCGCTTCAGGTCCATCGGGTTCATGCCCGCGGCCACGGCCTTGGCGCCTTCCTTGACGATGGCCTGGGCGAGCACGGTGGCGGTAGTGGTGCCGTCACCGCTGGTGTCGGAGGTCTTGGAAGCGACCTCGCGCACCATCTGTGCGCCCATGTTCTCGAACTTGTCCTCGAGTTCGATTTCCTTCGCCACCGTCACACCGTCCTTGGTGATGCGCGGGGCGCCGAAGGATTTGTCGAGCACGACGTTGCGGCCCTTGGGGCCGAGCGTCACCCTCACCGCGTTGGCGAGGATGTCGACGCCGCGCAGCATCTTGTCGCGGGCATCGACGGAAAATTTTACTTCCTTGGCAGCCATGGTTGTCTTGCTCCGTTCGTTTTCATTGCAGTCTCGTCACCCGGAGGCGCGAGGGCGCGGAACGCGCCAGAGTCTCAAAGGATAGCGGGACGATTACGCGGCCTTTTTCCGGGCCACGGCGACGCCTTCGAGGACGCCCATAATGTCGGACTCCTTCATGATCAGGAGATCCTTGCCGTCGAGCTTCACTTCGGTGCCGGACCACTTGCCGAACAGCACGCGGTCGCCGGTCTTCACGTCCGGCTTCACGAGCTTGCCGGCCTCGTCGCGGCCGCCGGGGCCGACGGCGATGACTTCGCCCTCGGATGGCTTCTCTTTCACGGTGTCGGGAATGATGATGCCGCCGGCAGTCTTTTCCTCGGCGTCGATGCGGCGCACGACAACACGGTCGTGCAACGGACGAAACTTCATGAGCAACCTCCAAGCATTTGTTATTGCAGCATTTTCTGACGCCGCGAGGAATTGCGCGGGACGCCTAAGCTGGAGATGGTCGGCCTCCTCCAGCTCTGCAAGAGGGTGAATAGCAAATTTTGGCACTCTGGGAAGGGGAGTGATAATGCATTGACTTAGATGGTTAATTCGGCGCGCTGCGGCACCTGGAAAGTCATCGGCGGGAGCACTGCTAGCAATCGGCGGCTCATGCTGCTAACGCCTTGAAACTGCACAAATAATCCAAGAGTTCGGCTTGCTCTCGACGAGGTGCAGCGGCGACCATGCGCTGCTGGACGTGGAGATTTGCATGCACTCGGAAGACTTCGCGAAGCAAGTGAAGGGCTACGGGCTGACCACCGCCCGCATCCTCTATCGGCTGCCGGACCATCCGCGGCTGCTGCAGACCTATGTCTGGCAGGACTATGATCTGTTTCCGCGCTTTCCGGCGCTGGCGCGCTTCCTCGATTTCTGGCGGCGCGAGCTCGAAGGGCCAGTCCATTCAGTCACGGTGGCGCATGCGCGCCTGATCCGGCCGGCAGAAATCCGCGCGATCGGCAGCGAGTTCCGGCTGCATTGAATTGCTCTGTCATTCCGGGGCCACCGATCTCGGGTTTACCCGAGATCGGCCTAACAGTTCCCAAGTCGGCTGCCGCCGACTTGGGGCGTAGCCCGCGAGCCCGGAATCCATATTCACCGACGGTGTTTATGGATTCCGGGCCCGGCGCTGCGCGCCGTCCCGGAATGACTCGTGGGTTAGTACGCGAGCTTCGGATACCAATCCTTGCCGCGACCCTCGGGCGTGCAATCGAGCAGATTCCACAGCGGCCAAATCATATCGACGTGGCGATGGTTCTGCCCCGGCTCCGCGGGCGGGAACAGAAGTTCGGTGTGATAAAAATGATGGGTCTTGCCGTTGCGGCGGACGAAAACATTGAGCGACGGCCATTGCGAGCCATCGCCGCCCTCGCCGAAGTAATCACGATTGTAGGTGTTGTTCGTGGACGACAACAATCGAAGCCCCGACCAGCCGCGCTCGCGCGCGTAAGCGCGGATGCGTTCGATCGGCGACTTCGCGATCACGACGAGGCTCGCGCGTTGCGCGACGTGCGGCGCCTGACCGCTTAGTCCGTCCAGCATCGAGGTGCACATCGGGCAGGCCTTGGCCATGGCCGGCCCATACATGAAGCTGTAGGCCACGAGCGTATCCTTGTCGCCGAACAGCTCCGAAAGCCGCACACGGCGCATGGTCGTCGTATCTGCGATATCGGCGGCACCTTCTTCAAAAGCGTAGTCCTCGGGCACTATTCCGCCCAGCGGAAGCTTCCGCCGCGTGGCCGCGACGCGTTCGATTTGGCGGCGCAACTCGATCTCGGAGCGCAACAGAACGTTTCGCGCCTTGCGGTAGGCGGCACTTTCACCGGGGAAATGCTTGTCGTGGAGGGCGGTTGCCTTGCGCTTTAATCCGTTGCTCGCACGCCGAGGTTTGCGTTCCAGCTTCCTTGCCATGGGAAAACTCCCGATGTGTTCGTGACGATGTTATTTAGCGAATATGTTAAATAATAACAGGCAAGAGATCAAGCCCGCTTTTTCTTCTTCGCCGGCATCGGGCCGACATATTTCTTCGCCAACGCAAGACCCTTCTTGAGCGCCGCGCCCTTGCAATTGTCGGGCTTGACCCAAACGAACCCATGCATTCGTCGGCCGGCCAGGATCATTCGGCTCGCGCCAGGCAATTTCAATGCAGCGGCTTCCTGCTCCTGTCCGACGCGGAACATGACGCCGCGCCAGCCGGTCCCGCAAAGCATGTTACCGCGCCACATGAAGCAAATGCCGCCGAACATTCTCTGTTCAATGATGTTGCGGGTGCGCTTCAGTGCCGAGCGCAGGCGTTCGGCGGCGGCTTGGTCGTAGGCCATGGCATGCCTCTTCCAGAGGTTATCGGTTGACGCGGCCCGCTGGCGAAAGGAGGGGCACCGTGGCAAGAGACTAACGCGGCGGAGAGGGGGCGTCAGCCCATGCGTATCCGGTTCGATTTCGGCAAGGTCCAGCTCGATGCCGAGCTGCTCGATACCCCGACCGCCAAGGCGATTGTGGCAGCGCTGCCGATCACGAGCCGTGCGCTCACCTGGGGCGAGGAGGTCTATTTCGACATCCCGGTGAAGGTCGCGCGCGAGGCCGATGCGCGCGCGGTGGTGACGCCGGGCGAGATCGCCTATTGGCCCGACGGCAGTGCTATTGCCATCGGTTTCGGCCGGACGCCAATCAGCCGCGGCGACGAGACGCGGCTGGCGTCGCCCTGCAATGTCTGGGCGAAGGCGCTCGGCGACGTTAAGACTTTGGCTTCGGTGCGCGAGGGCGCGCCGATCTCGGTCACGCTGCTCGCGAAGGAATAAGATGAAACGCTCCAAGCCGCCATTCCGCGCTGACCACGTGGGCAGCTTCCTCAGGCCGCAGCTCCTGAAGGAGTATCGTGCCAAGCGGGAGCGTAGCGACATCGGTGCGCAACAGTTCAAGGCGGTCGAGGACGAGTGCGTTCGCGCGGTGATCAAGAAGCAGGAGGAGGTCGGCCTGCAAAGCATCACCGACGGCGAGTTCCGCCGCTCGTTCTGGCACTACGATTATTTGGGCGGCATCGAAGGCGTGGAGATTTTCACGCCGGAGAAGGGCCTGGCGTTCAAGGGCGCGACGTTGCGCCCGATTTCGCTGCGGCTCACCGGCAAGATCGGTAGCTTCTCGGGCCACCCGATGCTCGAGCATTTCAAGTTCGTGCGCGACCATACCAAACGCACGCCCAAAATGACGATCCCGGCGCCGTCGGCGCTGCATTTCCGCGGTGGGCGCGAAACCGTCAGCGAGAAAATCTATCCCGACATGGCCGAATTCTATCGCGATCTCGGCCAAGCTTATCGCAAGGCGGTGAAGGCGTTCGCCGACGCGGGCTGCCGCTATCTGCAGCTCGATGAGGTCTATCTGGTTTATCTGTGCGATCCGGAATTGCGCGAGTTCGTGCGCAAGCGCGGCGAGGACCCGGACGAGCTGATGCACATCTATGCCGATCTCATCAACACGGCGATGGCCGACGCGCCCGCCGACATGACGATCACCATGCATTTGTGCCGCGGCAACTTCCGCTCGACCTACATGGCCTCGGGCGGCTACGAGCCGGTGGCTGACGTGCTGTTCAACAAGATCAACGTGCACGGCTATTTCATGGAATACGACACGGCGCGCGCCGGCGGCTTCGAGCCGCTGCGCTTCGTGCCCAAGGGCAAGACCGTGGTGCTCGGGTTGGTCACTTCGAAGAGCGGCCGGCTCGAGAGCAAGGATGAGATCGAGCGGCGCATCGAGGAGGCGGCGAAATTCGTCGATCTCGATCAGCTTTGCCTTTCGCCGCAATGCGGCTTTGCCTCGACCGAGGAAGGCAATCTGCTTGCCGAGGACGAGCAATGGGCGAAGATCAAGCGCGTGATCGAGATCGCCGACGAAGTCTGGGGGTAGTCGTCATTCCGGGGCGCCCCGAAGGGGCGAGCCCGGAATCCATAACCACCGCGGCGGATATGGATTTCGGGCTCCCTCGCTACGCTCGGGTCCCGGAATGACGAAGAAAAAAGGGAGTAGGACGAAAATGAAACGCACCAAGCCGCCGTTTCGCGCCGATCACGTTGGCAGCCTGCTGCGCACCGGGCCGATCAAGGAGGCTCGCGCCAAGCGCGAGAAGGGCGAGATCAGCGCCGCGCAGTTGAAGGAAATCGAGGACCGCGAAATCCCCAAGATCATCAAGAAGCAGGAGGAAGCCGGCCTGCATTCGATCACCGACGGCGAGGAGCGCCGCGCCTGGTGGCATCTCGATTTTCTCGAAGGTCTCGACGGCACCGAATCCTACGACATGCCGCAGGGCGTGCAGTTCAAGGGCACGCAGACCAAGGCCAAGGGCGTTCGCACCGTCGGCAAGCTCGGCTTCTCGGGTCACCCGATGCTCGAGCATTTCAAGTTCCTGAAAGCCCACACCGGGCAGACGCCGAAAATGACGATCCCGAGCCCGAGCGCGCTCTATGGCCGGGCCGCGAGCCGCGTGGCGGTGAGCGAGAAGGTCTATCCGGATCTCGACGAGTTCTTCGACGACCTCGGCAAGACCTACAAGAAGGCGATCCGCGCGTTCTACGACGCCGGCTGCCGCTATCTGCAGCTCGACGAGGTGTTCATGGTGCTGCTGTGCGATCCGGAGCAGCACAAGGCGCTCAAGGCGCGCGGCGACGACCCGGACAAGATGCCGGGCATCTACGCCGATGTGTACAACGCCGCGCTCAAGGATCTGCCGGCGGACATGACCATCACCATGCACCTGTGCCGCGGCAATTTCCGCTCCACTTTCGTGGGCAGCGGCGGCTATGAACCGATCGCCGAGACGCTGCTCTCCAAGATCAACGTGCACGGCTATTTCATGGAGTACGACACCGAGCGCGCCGGCGGCTTCGAGCCGCTGCGCTTTTTGCCCAAGGGCAAGAGCGTGGTGCTCGGGCTGGTCACCTCGAAATTCCCGCAGCTCGAATCCAAGGACGCGATCAAGCGGCGTATCGATCAGGCGGCCAAGTTCGCGCCGCTCGATCAGCTCTGCCTGTCGCCGCAATGCGGCTTCGCCTCGACCGAGGAGGGCAATATCCTCACCGAGGACGAGCAGTGGCGGAAGCTCCGGCACGTGGTCGAGATCGCTGAAGAAGTGTGGGGCTGATGACGGGCATCGTTTCCGACAAGGTTGCGATCGTCACTGGCGGCGGGCGCGGCATCGGCCGCGCGATTTCGCATCTGATGGCCAAGGAAGGCGCGCGCGTCGTGGTCGCCGACGTCGGCGCGAGCATCGAGGGCGCCGGGGCGGACGCCGGGCCGGCGCAGGAAGTCGTGGCCGAAATCAAGCAAGCGGGCGGCGAGGCGATCGCCTCGACGCTCAGCGTTTCGGAGGCGGCGAACGCCGACAAGATTGTACAGGCGGCGCTCGATGCGTTCGGACGCGTCGACATCCTCGTCAACAATGCCGGGATTCTGCGCGACCGCATCTTCCACAAGATGAGCGTGGCCGACTGGGCCGAGGTGATTGCGGTTCACCTCAATGGCAGCGCTTACTTGAGCCTCGCCTGCGGCCGCCGCTTCCGCGAGCAGGGCTCGGGCGCGTTCGTGCACATGACCTCGACTTCGGCGTTGGTTGGCAATTACGGCCAAGCCAATTACATGGCGGCCAAATTTGGCCTCGTCGGCCTTTCGCGCGGCATCGCGCTCGACATGGCGCGCTTCAATGTGCGCTCGAATTGCGTGGCGCCCTTCGCCTGGAGCCGGATGATCGAGTTGATCCCGGTCGAGAACGAAATCGCCAAGCGCGAGGTCGAGCGCGCGAAGCTGTTGAAGCCCGAGCACATCGCGCCGCTCGTCGTGTTTCTCGCCTCGGAGCGCGCGAAAGCGATCAGCGGGCAAGTGTTCGGCGTGCGGCGAAACGAAATCTATCTGTTCAGCCAGCCGCGGCCGGTGCGTACGCTGCATCGCCCGGAGGGCTGGACGCCGGAGATGATCGCCGAGACCTTGCCCGGTGCCTTCAAGGATTCGCTCACGCCGCTCGAAGGAACGGCGGAGTTTTTCAATTGGGAGCCGGTCTGACGCTCAGCCCCGCCCGACGAACGGCATTTTCGTCGCCATCACCGTCATGAACAGCACGTTGGCGTCGAGCGGCAGGCTCGCCATATAGGCCACCGACGCGCCGACGTGGTCCACGTCCATCAGGGGCTCGGGTTTCACCGTGCCGTCGGCCTGCGGAACGCCCTGGGCCATGCGCGCGGCGAGTTCGGTCAGCGCGTTGCCGATGTCGATCTGGCCGCAGGCAATGTCATAGACGCGGCCGTCGAGCGCGGTGGCTTTCGTCAGCCCGGTGACCGCATGCTTGGTCGAGGTATAGGGCGCCGAGCGCGGGCGCGGCGCGTGCGCCGAGATCGAGCCGTTATTGATGATGCGGCCGCCGCGCGGCGTCTGGTCCTTCATGATCTTGAAGGCCTCCTGCGTGCACAGGAACACGCCGGTGAGGTTCACCGCCACGACCTCCATCCATTTCTCGTAGGTTACGTCCTCGAGCGGCACAGCCGGCGCCCCCATGCCGGCGTTGTTGAACAGCACGTCGAGCCGGCCGAAGGTCTCCTTGGTCTTGGCGAACAGCGCTTTCACTTCTTTCGGATCGCCGACATTGGTCGGAACCGCGAGCGCCTTGCCGCCGGCCGCCTCGATTTCCTTCTTCACTGCATCGAGCGGCTCCTTGCGCCGGCCCGCGAGCACGAGCGTATAGCCCGCCTTTGCCAGCGCCTTGGCCGAAGACTTGCCGATGCCGGTGCCGGCACCCGTGACGAGGGCGATTTTGGAAGCTGCGGCCATGCTTTCACTCCTGGGATTTTGTTGCCGTCACCTTAGCATGTCATTCCGGGGTGCGAGCGTGCCGGGCCTCGAAGGATGACGGCCAATGCATCCATGCGTTACCATCGCATCCACTTGGAAACGAGGCAGGGCGCGGGAAGGGCCGATGAGCGAGAGCGGGATTATCACTGCGGGGCTGCTCGTCATCGGCGACGAGATCCTGTCCGGCCGGACCAAGGACAAGAACATCGGCTATATCGCCGAGTATCTCACCGCCATCGGCATCGATCTGAAAGAGGTGCGGGTGGTGGCCGACGGCGAGGCGGCGATCGTCGAGGCGGTGAACGTCATGCGCGCCCGCTATACCTATCTCTTCACCACCGGCGGCATCGGCCCGACCCACGACGACATCACCGCCGATTGCGTGGCCAAGGCGTTCGGCGTGCCGCTCGAATTCGATCCGCGCGCGGTGGCGATCCTGCGCGAGCGCTTCAGCGCGCGCGGCGTCGAACTCAACGAAGCACGGATGCGCATGGCGCGGGTGCCCAAGGGCGGCGAGATCATCGAAAACAAGGTTTCCGGCGCGCCGGCGTTCCGCATCGGCAACGTGATCGTCATGGCCGGGGTGCCCGCGATTATGCAGGCGATGCTCGACGCGGCGGCGCCGACGCTTAAGACCGGCGTGAAGATGCTGTCGGAGTCGGTGCGCGCGGACCTGCGCGAGGGCGATATCGGCGGGCCGCTCGGCGAGATCGCCAAGGCGCACCCTGAAACCAGCATCGGCAGCTATCCGTTTTTCGACGACAAGCTCGGGCCCAACACCAACGTCGTGATCCGTGCGCGCGATCCGGCCAAGCTCGCGGCGGCCAAGGCCGCCGTGGAGGCGATGCTTGCGAAGCTGCGGGGCGAGACGAGGGCGGCCAACTAGAGCTTCGACAATTCCGATCAGATCGGGGATAGTTCCGCACAAGCAAAGGGAGGAAAGCATGAAACTCGGATATGCACTCGTGGCCGCGGCGGTTCTGGCGCTCGCGTCCATGCCGGCACAGGCCGCCAGCAAGCAGCAGATGGAAATCAACAAGAAAAACGTGATCGCGTTCTACGACGCCGCTCTCAATAAGAAGGACTTCGAGGCGGCGAAGAAATATTTCGGCGCCGGGTACAAGCAACATAATCCGAACGCGGCCGACGGGCCGGAGGGATTGAAAGCCTTCATCGCCTTCATCAAGGACAAGTTCCCGAATAACAAAAGCGAGTTCAAGCGCGTGTTCGCCGACGGCGACTATGTGATCGTGCATGTGCACGCGGTGCGCGAGCCCGGCACGCGCGGCTTCGCGATCATCGATATCTTCCGGCTCGACGGGAAGGGCAAGATCGTCGAGCACTGGGACGTGGTGCAGCCGGTTCCGGAAAAGGCCGCCAACGAGAACGGGATGTTCTGAGCCGAATGTCCAGACGATGAGCGAAAGACAGCCCTTGCGGCCGAGCCGGCGCGATCTGTTGCGCGCCGGCGCGGCGGCGAGCGTGGGGCTCGGTCTCGGCCCGGCGTTCGGGCAGGAACTTACGCCGACGCCCGAATGCATCTCCAGCCAGGCCGAGACCGCGCGCCAGTCCGAAGGGCCGTTCTTCAAACGCCGCTCGCCGGAGCGAAGCCAGCTGCGCGAGCCCGGCATGGCGGGCACGCTCGTGGACCTTTCGGGCTTCGTGCTGACGCGCTCGTGCCGGCCGTTGCCGCGAGCGATCGTCGATCTGTGGCAGGCGGACGAGAAGGGCGTCTATGACAATGCCGGCTTTCGCTTGCGCGGGCACCAGTTCACGGGCGCGGAGGGGCGCTATCTGTTCCGCACCATCGTGCCCGCCGCCTATGATTTCCGCACCGCCCATTTCCACGTGAAGGTGGCCGCGCGCGAACGGCCGGTGCTGACGACGCAGCTCTATTTTCCCGACGAGCCGAAGAACTTGCGCGATCCGCTGTTTCGCCCGGAGCTTCTGATGCGGGTCGCGCGCGCCGGCGACCTGGTGCGCGCGCGCTTCGATTTCGTGCTGGATATGAGCTGACCGGCTCGGCTAATGCTGATCGGGGCAACCTGCAGGCG
>CAVXXM010000001.1:280000-327529 GCA_963765745.1 uncultured Alphaproteobacteria bacterium | reverse complement strand
TTTTACTTCCAATTTACTCGACTGTGGTGTGGCAGATTTTCAAATCCGACTAATGGCCTGCGTTAGGTCATCAAATTAGGAAACCGCTGCTCTATCCGCTGAGCTACGGGACCCCCGCGGCCCCTCTAGTACAGGGAATCTTCCTGCGCATCGAAGGGCTTGTACAAGTCTCGCCATGCCCCAGAATTGCCGCCTTGAAGCCTTTGGTAGGGCGACGCGATGCGAGGCCACGGGGACGGAAATTTCGGGGTCGTGCGGGTGGTGTGGGCGTTCCTCGGGACGGCCACGCTGGCGTTTGCGCTTGGCTTCGCACCGGCTCGCGCCGATAGCCCGCTTGCAGCTTGCAAGGATGCCGCTGAGCCATTCGCAACGGTCGAAGCGGCCGGAGCGCGCGACGGCGCCACGATCCGCCTCGCCGACGGCCGCGAACTGCGCTTGGCCGGTGTGATCGCCGCCAACGATCTCGACGGCGATGCTGAAGCAGTAAGACGTGCAACAGCCGCCCTCGATGCGCTCGTCGCCGGCAAGCGCCTGGCGCTCCATGGCAAGCCGGACACCAAGGATCGCTACGGCCGTATCGTCGCGCAAGTCGCGCTGGCCGAAGCGCCGCGCTGGATCGCGGCCGAACTGGTCGCCGCCGGAATGTTGCGCATTGCGCCCGAGGCCGGCGCGCCCGCTTGCGCCGATGCACTCCAGAGCCATGAACGCAGCGCGCGGGCGGCCAAGCTCGGCTTCTGGGCCGAACCCCGCTTCGCGGTCCAGGACGCCCAGGCGATCGACGCGCTCAACGCCGCGCGCGGCCGCTTCGCGATCGTCGAAGGTTCGGTGCAGCGCGTGGGCGAGTCGGGAGGGCGAACCTTCCTCGATTTCGGCCGGCGTTATTCGCAGGACTTCACCATCGTCGTGCCGCGCGCGGCGCAAACTGCGTTCCAGGCCGCGGGCATCGACCTCAAGGCCATGCGCGGCAAACGCGTGCGCGTCCGCGGCGTGCTCTATAGCTTCGGCGGACCCGCGATCGAAGCGCGGATGCCCGCCGTACTTGAGGTCCTGGACGGGGAGAAAACGTGAGCGCGCCTTCTGTTTTCCTCCGCCGCGCGTCGCTCGCCGTGGCTCTCGCCGCAGCCCTCGCTGCCGTCGGCTGTTCGAGCCTCGATTCCGAACGCATTGGGCTCTCGGAGGCCCCGGCCACCCGCGACGATTTTGCGGCTGATCTGCCCGCCGATCAGCGGCGCGAGCATCAGCGGCTGGTTTCCTCCTATGGCGGCATCTATCAGGCGCCGGCACTGGAGGCCCTGATCGCCCAGACCGTCGAACGGCTGGTCGCAGCCTCCGAGCGGCCGGAGCTCAAGTACCGCGTCGTTCTTCTCAACTCGCCGGCGATCAATGCTTTCGCGCTGCCTGGCGGAATTCTCTACATGACGCGCGGCCTGATCATGCTCGCCAACGACACCTCCGAGCTCGCTTCCGTGCTCTCCCATGAGATGTCGCATGTGATCGCCCGCCATGCCGCGATCCGCGAGGACCAGGTCCGCCAGGCGGTGATCGTGAGCCGCGTCATCTCCGACGTGCTCAACGACGCCGATCTCGGCGCGCTGGCGCTGGCGCGCAGCCGGCTGACGCTCGCCACCTTCTCGCGCGGCCAGGAATTGGAGGCCGACGCGGTCGGCGTCGGCATTTCCGCGCGTGCCGGCTACGATCCCTACGGCGCGTCGCGTTTCCTCAATACCATGGGCCGCTACTCCACGCTGCGCGCTGCCGCCTTCGGCCGCAGCACCCAGACCAGCGCCGACCAGCTCGACTTCCTCTCCAGCCACCCGTCGACGCCGGAGCGTATTTCGATCGCGGTCGCCAATGCGCGGCAATACTCCGCGCAAGGAAACGTCGAGCGCGATAGAGTGGCGTTCGTCGAAGCGATCGGCGGCATTGTTTACGGCGACGACCCCAAGGAAGGTTTCGTGCGCGGGCGCCGATTCTTCCATCCAAACCTGGGATTCACCTTCACCGCGCCCGAAGGGTTCACGATGGAGAACACGCCGCAGGCGGTCTTGGGCGCGACGCCATCGGGCCGCGAGGCGTTGCGGCTCGACGCGGCCCGCGTGCCGGCGCTGCAGCCGCTCGGCACCTATCTGGCTTCGGGCTGGATCGACGGCGTCGATCAGAATTCGGTCGAGACTCTCATCATCAACGGCTTCCCGGCCGCGACCGCCATCGCGCGGGGTTCGCAATGGTCCTTCCGCCTTTATGCGATTCGCTTCGGTACCGACGTCTATCGTCTGGTATTCGCGGCGCGCGAGTTGTCGCCCGAGCTCGACAAGCGCTTCCACGCCGCGGCGATCACGTTCCGCCGCGTCCCGATCGACGAGGCCAAGCAGGCGCGGCCGTTGCGTGTCGAGGTCGTGCGCGTCGCGCGCGGCGACACCCCGGAGCGGTTAGCCAGCAAGATGGCGGTCCCGGACCGCGCGCTCGAGCGGTTTCTGGTGCTGAACGGTCTCGAGCGCGGCGCGGCGCTCAAACCCGGCGATCTGGTCAAGACCGTGGTCGAGTGACGCGCTAGGGCGCTTTAGCGCCCCGTATGCACCAGGTTCTCCAGGCGCGTTTCCTTGAGGTGCTGGTCGAGGCCCCAGCGCTTCACCTGCTCCAGTGTGTCGTCGAACTCCACCTGCGACAGCGGCTTGTTGACGAACTTCTCGCCGCGGGTGAATTTCGAAAAATCCCAAGGGTGAAAGTCTTCGAACTCGCCGGGCATTGAAAACCGCCAGAGCGGCAGATACTTCGGCAGGTCCGCCACCAGTGCCTCCTCGGCGCGCTGCAGCGCGTTCATGTAGCCCTGCACCACGTCGGCCGCGGCGTTCCCGGGCACCCACCAGAGCGTATGGAAGCGGTCCTCGATGACTTTGCGCAAACCGAGCTGCTCGGCCATGTCGATCTGCGGCGGCAACAGGCTCGCGGCCTCGACCTCGCCTTCCAGCAGCGCCTTCAGCCGCGCACCGAAGCCGCCGGTATTCACCGTCTTGATGTTCGCGAGCGGGAGGTACTTTTCTAGCCGGTAGGGTACGTTGAAATGGCTGCCGGCGCGCAGGCCGACCGAGATCGGAACGTCCTTCAAGTCCTTCGGGACGCGGATTTTCGAGTCTTGCCGCACGAAGATCGCCCACGGCGAATCGCCATAGGCCTCGGCCACGACACTGCCCATGCCCGCGCTCGCGTTGCAGATCGTGCCCCAGACGCAAGCGCCCTGGATCACGTCCTCCTTGCTCTCGGTGTAGGGCCGGTCCTGCGGGCGCTGGAAATACTCCATCCCCTTCCAGCTCGACTGCGTTCCCTTGAACGTCTTCCAGTCGAACTCGACATCGAGTCCCTCGGTTTCGAAGAAGCCTTCCTGCTTGGCGACCCAGTCGTTGAGCCCCATGCCCTTGGGGGCGATCTTCACCCGCTTCAGCGTCTTGCTCATGGCGTTTTCTCCGCTGGTCATCCGCCACACGTCGGCCGCGAGGGGCGCGGTTTTGAGAGTTTAGAGCGGGTGGATACACCGCGAAAGCGTCGTTGCCGTGTTTGCGGGCTATGGAGCGCATTCCCAAAAAGAATACGCCCGGCTTTTGCCGGGCGTTTGTTTGGTGCTTAGCCGGGAAGGGGGCTCAGGCCGCCTGTTCCTGCGCGACCTCGGCTTCCTCGGCCGGCTTCGGCGCACCGCGCTTCGGGCCCTTGAGGAGATTGGTTTCGATCAGCTTCTGCGCCTCGGTGTCGGTGACGTCCTCCACTACCGCGATCTCGCGCAGCATGCGGTCGAGCGCCGCCTCGTAGAGCTGGCGTTCGCTGTAGGACTGCTCGGGCTGATTCTCCGAGCGGAACAAATCCCGCACCACTTCGGCGATCGCGATCAGGTCGCCCGAATTGATCTTGGCCTCGTATTCCTGGGCGCGGCGGCTCCACATCGTGCGCTTGATGCGCGCGCGGCCCTTCAGCGTCTCGACCGCCCGCTTCACGATCTCGGGTCCCGCAAGCTTGCGCATGCCGACGGCAAGCGCCTTCGAGGTCGGCACGCGCAGGATCATCTTGTCCTTGGCGAAGCTGATCACGAACAGCTCGAGCTTGAAGCCGGCGACTTCCTGCTCCTCGATGCGCGCGATCTGGCCGACGCCATGAGACGGATAAACGATGTGCTCATTGGTCCGGAAACCCTGGCGGGTATGGCTCTGGCGCATGGGCGCGGGCTTGGCCGCTACCTTCGGCGCGGGCTTATGCGCGGCCTTGGCAGCGGGCTTGTGCGTGGACTTCTTGGCGGACTTGGACGGCATGACGTTTCTGACGCTCCTGGTACCTTTTTTCCCTGACGGCGCGGCTTCCGCGCACCGACCCGGACCCAAACCGGCGAACCGTGCCGGCAACGGGCCCCCTTACAGACGACAACCCACACCTCGCGCGCCTCGCTGCGGACGACCCGCTGTAAGGCGAACGTGTTTCACGCCCCAATTCCGTGAGAATGGCTCCCTTGGGGAGCATTGCAACATGGCGGAAACGCTCGATGATTGTGGCAATATAGCACAAATCCTTCAAAAATCAAGGATTTAGTGCACCGCGGCGTATTTTCGCCGCAGATAGGGTTAGCGACCGATCGTGCCCGTCGTTCGAAGGCCGCTCAATCGCCCGTGCCGGGATTGGCTGAGAACTGCGCCATCTTGTCCGGCTTGCCCTCCCATTCCTTCGCGTCGGCCGGCGCGTCGCGCTTGATCGTAATATTCGGCCAGATTTTCGCGTAGTCGGCGTTCAACGCAAGCCACTTGTCGGCCCCCGGCGCCGTGTCGGGCTTGATCGCGTCGACCGGGCATTCGGGCTCGCACACGCCGCAATCGATGCATTCGTCGGGATGGATGACGAGCATGTTCTCGCCCTCGTAGAAACAATCCACCGGGCACACTTCGACGCAATCCATGTACTTGCAGCGGATGCAACTGTCGTTGACGATATAGGTCATCGTTTTCGTCCAGGCCGAATTCAGGCCGGGCCTAGCCCAGCCAAGGCCCGCCCGCAAGCAAGCGCCTCAAGCATCGAACCTTCGCTGCAGCCGATCGAGCGCGCGCCGCTCACGCTTGGTCGGCCGTCCGCTGCCGGCAAGCCTAGGTGCCGGGGAGACAGCGCGCACCGGCTTCGGTGAGGGCGGGCTCAAGTCCTCATATAGGCGGCCCGCCGCATCGCTGCCACCGCGGCGCTCGGCGAAGGCGGTGATCTTCAAAACGCGCACGTCACGGGAGATGGCGACCGTCAACACGTCACCGATCTTCAAGCCCCGGCCCGGCGCATCGATGCGCTTGCCGTTCACCCGCACATGGCCCGCTGCGGTAAGCTTGGCTGCGAGCGGGCGCGTTCGCACGAGCCGCGCGTGCCAGAGAAAGCGGTCGACGCGCTGACGCTCACCGTCCACTCAGTCGTCCTTCTTACCGGCTTCGAGGCGCGCTTTCAGTGCGGCGAGCGCTGCGAACGGAGAATTTGGATCCGCCACTCGTTCCTTGCGCTCGCGCGGCAACTCGCGCTTCCAGTCGTCGCGCTCACGCTCGCGGCGTGGGCGGTCCTCGCGCTTGTGGCGGGGTCGATCGTCACGCTCGCCGCGGGGACGTTCGTCACGCCGGGCAGAATCTTCGCGCCGGGGACGTTCCTCGCGGCGCGGGCGTTCGTTATGCCGCGGACGCCGCGCTTCAGGGCGCTGCTCGCCTTCCTTCGGTGCGCCGTCGGCCGGCGCACTGACGACAGGTACGCTATCGGCTTTTGGTGCCGGACGATCCGGCTGCGGACGGCGCTCCTCGGGCTTGCGTCTCGGACGCCGCACGCCTTCCGGCCGGCCCGGACGCCAGATTTCGATCATCGCGGGCTCGCTCGGTGCCGCTTCAGCGGCTGCAGCGATGGGGGCCTGATCTGGCTCGGTGGTCGTCTCCGGCGCCGGCTGCGGAGCCTGATCGGCGGAGGCTTCCGGCATGGGCGCCGGATCGGCAGGCGCCAGAAGCAGTGGCTCGCTGTCGATCGGACCCATCAGCGCCGCTTCGATCGCTGTTTCCGGCACAGGCGCAGGAGGCGGCGCCGCGGCTTCCGACTGGGGTGCCGGCCGCCGCTCCAAGCGATAGCCGAGCGCACGCAGGATGGCGGCGAAATCCTCGCCCGAGCAGCCGACCAGCGAAGTCATGGCGACGGTGACGGTGAAGCCGCGCCCGTCGATGGCGCCTGCGGGCTTGTCGCCCGGCATGCCTGGCCGCCACGACAGAGCTGGCCGGATCAGGTCCGCGAACCGCTCGAGGATATCCACCCGCACCGCGCGTGGCCCGCATACGCGGTAGCCGACCACGCGATAGAGCGGCTTCGCCACCTCGGGATCGACGGCGATGGAAGTCCGCCCACTCGAAGCGAGCGCCGGTAGGTCGTCGAGCCCTTTCTGGCTCAGTCCACCGTGCTTCAGCGCATAGAGCAGAAGCCCGAGCGTGCGCGGCGCGGGTTTCAGGAGCCCCGGCATATAAATGTGATAGGCGCCGAAGCGGATGCCGTACTTGCGCAACACCGCGCGCGTTTCCTGGTCGAGTCCTTTGACCTCGTCGGCGACCTTCTGCCGCTCCAGGACGCCGAGCGCCTCGGCGAGCTGGAACGCGACGCCGCGCGAAATCCCAACGATGTCCTCGGCCTTGCTGACGGCGAGCAGCGGCCCGAGCAATTTCTCGATATGGCGCTTCAGCCATTGCGCGAGGCGCGTATCGACCGCTTCGCGCGCGGGGCCCGTCAGTTGTTCGTCGGCGAGCAATCGCAGTCTCGGCTCGAGCAGGTTCTCGGCGGCCACGAGCCGGGCCACCGGCTCGCCGGTCCAGCGCACCGCGCCGTCGTTGGAAAGCACGAATGCTTCGTCGGCGGCTTCGGAGAGCCGTTTCGAACGCGCCTCGATCTCGACCGCAAGTACCTTCTGCGCCGCGGCGCGCAACGCCTTGGCGTCGGTCGCGCCGCTGGAGACGTCGGGCACGAACTCGAATCCGGAAAGACGGCCGATCACGTGGCCTTCGACGACCACGTCCCCGCTCTTGTTGATCTCCGTCTCCAGCATCGCGTTCTCTCGCAGCCGTCGCATCAGGACGCTGGTGCGCCGATCGACGAAGCGCTGGGCGAGCCGCTCATGAAGTGCATCGGAAAGCTTGTCCTCGACGCCTCTCGTTACACCCTGCCAGTGCTCGGGATCCTCGAGCCAGGCGGACCGGTTCGCCGCAAAGGTCCAGGTTCGCACCTGGGCGATGCGATAGGAAAGTGTGTCGATGTCGCCGTCGGTGCGATCAGCCTGCGCTACCTGGCGCGCAAACCAGTCGGGGGAAATCCTACCCTCTCGCGCCAGGAATCCATAGAGGGTCAGAATTATCTCCGCATGGGCCGCCGGCGCGATCTTGCGGTAATCGGGGAGCTGGCAGGCCTCCCACAGGAGCTGCACGGCCTTGGGGCTCGTGGCGAGTTCGCGCACCTCGTCCTCGCGCGCCGCCCGTTCCAGGACACGCACGTCGTCCGCAACCGGCGCGCGTGTCAGCCCTTCTTCGTTGGGCGTGGTTGCGAGGCTCTCAAGCAGGGTTTCGATGGAGCGGAAATCGAGCGCGGTGTTGCGCCACTGCAGCACCGGCACCGTCTCGAACGTGTGACTCTCGAGCCGCTCCACCATCTCCATCTCGAAGGCCGGGCAGCGGCCGGTCGTGCCGAACGTGCCGTCGCGCTGGGCGCGCCCGGCGCGGCCCGCGATCTGCGCCAGCTCTGCAGACGACAGGCGGCGGAACTGGTAGCCGTCGAACTTGCGATCCGAGGCGAAGGCGACGTGATCGACGTCGAGATTGAGCCCCATGCCGATCGCGTCGGTGGCGACGATGTAATCCACGTCACCGGACTGATAGAGCTCGACCTGGGCGTTGCGGGTGCGCGGCGACAGGGCGCCGAGCACTACGGCGGCGCCTCCGCGCTGGCGGCGGATCAACTCGGCGATGGCATAGACCTCCTCGGTCGAGAACGCGACGATCGCGCTACGGCGCGGCAGGCGCGAGATCTTCTTCTCGCCGGCGAACGTGAGCTGCGACAGCCGCGGCCGCTGAATCACGTCGACTCCCGGCAGCAGCCGCTCCACCAGCGGGCGCACCGTCGCGGCGCCGAGCACGAGCGTCTCCTCGCGCCCGCGCCGGTTGAACATGCGGTCGGTGAAAATGTGGCCGCGCTCGAGATCCCCGCAAAGCTGCACCTCGTCGACGGCGACGAAGGCGACGTCGAGATCGCTCGGCATCGCCTCGACGGTCGAGATCCAGTAGCGCGGGTTCGGCGGCTTGATCTTCTCTTCGCCGGTGATTAGCGCAACGGCGCCGGCACCGACCCGCTCGACCGCGCGGCTATAGACCTCGCGCGCGAGCAACCTGAGCGGCAGGCCGATCAGGCCCGACGAATGGCCGAGCATGCGCTCGATGGCGAGGTGGGTCTTGCCGGTATTGGTGGGGCCCAGCACGGCGGTGACGCCGCGCCCGCGCTGCAGCGCGTGGACCGGGGAGTTCATGGAGACCATCAAATCGTACGCGCGCGTGCGTTCCTTCGGATTTCTGTACCATTACGCGACAAAGTCGCGCCGCTCAGGCGGGTCTTGGTGACGATTGGAACGCGCTCGGAACGAATCACGTCCGAATCGGTGACTCGATCCATTTCCAGCTTCGTTCCCGGCTAGATGTGGGGTGCCGCGCGCCTGGTCCTACGAGTGCTGCGAAACACGACCCGAAGAGGCCTGTTGAAAAGGATCATCAGCGTTAAGGAATGGTTTTTCGTCTCCCGCTCTGTGCATTACTGCGATCGCGGCGCTGGAGTCGCGACCGCGCGCTCCTTTTGCTCCGTGTTGAATGCGGTTGCATGCAACACGGCGGTCCCCAAGATCGTTCCGACCGTAGCGCGATAAGGAAACAGGGTGCGCGTGCCGGGGATCGGCGCGAGCCAGACGCGAATCGGGTCGTTCCCGCGCGCGTATCTATCCGGCATCCTTGACGTCCGGTGGCCGGCGATCGGACGGTACTTTGCCGTGCAAAGGACGGCCGGCCCGGCATAGCCCTTTGCTCCCGAGACTTTGTCGATGCGGACAAAGGTGAGTTCGACCTCGCTGCGGTAACGCCCGTCGAAGATCGGAAGCGTGCGGTTGCAGGCTTCCGGGCTCAACACGTCGCCGGTGCCGGGGACGACGAAAAGAGCGGCGCTCAATGGGTCGAGCACTCCCTTGCGGTGCGTTTCGGTAAGCTGCACCCGGTCCTCCTCCGGCTCCAGCGGCGGCACAGCCGAGAAATCGCGCACCGTCCCGCTCGCCATCGACATCCGCACCTCGTCGGTTTTCTTCTGGCTTTCCGCGGTCATCGAGTAGGACTGAGGCACCAGCCGCCCGCCGACGATGCTGCCGCGCACGGCGGCCGTTCCCTGGCCGGTAGCGATCGCGCGCATCACGCCGGTCAATTTCGCACTGCCAGCGGCGACATAGCCGTCGGGCCGGACGTCGAGCACGATAGCGGCGGTGCCGATGGTGAGGCCGGCAATCGAGATGGAGTAGCGCCCCTCGAGCCTTGCATCGGCCGCGGCCGGGACCGCGGCGGCGAGCAGCAGCGCGAACGCGGTCGCACCCTGGAGCTGCTTCATCACGCGCTATCGCCCCATCGCGGTGCGCCGGATCCTACTTCGCGGCGCAAGGTCATTGTGAACGAAAATCATGTCGCTTCTAGCAGGTCGGGCCCGTGCAGGGCCAATACGACCGAACTATGACCCGTGCCCCGCCGATGCTTGACGCAGAAGCCATGCCTTACTATAGCTGCGCCGCCTCGAATGGCCCCCGCGGCCTCGAGTTTCATCGAAGGATCAACACGATGTCGCGGCGATGCGAGCTCACTGGCAAGGGGCCTTTGACCGGCCACAAGGTGAGCCATTCCAACATCAAGACCAAACGCCGGTTCCTGCCGAACCTGTGCCGGGTGACGCTCTCGAGTGATGCGCTCGGGCGTTCCGTGCGCATGCGCATCAGCACCAACGCCCTGAAGTCGGTCGATCATCGCGGCGGCCTCGACGCCTTTTTGCTGAAAGCCGCCGACGGCGATCTTTCCAAAAAGGCGCTCTTGCTCAAGCGCGCTATCGCCAAGGCGACCGCGGCGGCCTGAGCGGCTACGCCCGGCACCATGAACCACTTGCGCTGGCCGCTGCTTCTGCCGATCGCCGCCATGGCGATCATCGTCACGGTTTCGAATTTCGCGGTCCAGTTCCCGATCAAGGCCTTCGGCCTCGGCGACTATCTGACCTGGGGCGCCTTTACCTATCCGTTCTCCTTCTTCGTCAACGAACTCACGAACCGGCGTTATGGCCCGGCCGCGGCGCGGCAAGTGGTTTATGCCGGCTTCGTGGTGGCGATCGTGCTTTCGGCCCTGATCGCGACGCCGCGAATTGCGGTGGCGTCCGGCACGGCGTTCCTGGTCGCCCAGCTTCTCGACGTGTTTGTGTTCGACTGGCTGCGGCGCCAGACTTGGTGGCGCGCGCCGTTCCTGTCGGCGGCCGGCGGCTCGGCGGTCGATACGGCCGTGTTCTTCTCGCTCGCGTTCAGCCGGCACGCCCGTGCCTTGGGTGTCCCTGGGGATCACCGACTTCTTCGTGAAGCTAGGTTTTGCCGCGGCGCTGGTCGCGCCATTCGGCTATTTGCGCCGCATGGTGCCTGCCTACGAGGAAGTGAAGAGTCGCGCCTGAGCGGTGCGCGGTTCATTGAACCAGCGCGAAGCGCAACAGGATCGTCCGCTGCAACGGATTGAAATTGTCGTCGGAAATGACGGTGAGGATGGTCTCGCCGGCAGCGTTCCTGTGCACGCCGATCGCCTCCATGTTGTCGATTTGATTGGCGCGATCGGCAAGGATTAGCACCGGCCCGTCGAGCACGGCGCCGGGTTTGATGCTGGCAAGCGCGATCTTGCGAATGCGCATGCCCGCTCCACGGAAGATCGAGAACTTCCGCTCCAGGATCAAGAGGTCGCCCGCCGGTGTGACCGCGGCGTCGGTGATGTCGAAATCGTCGCTGCGCACGACTGCGAATGCGCCGGGAGCGGGGCCGCCGATCAGGAAGCTGCGGATGTTCCCCGCCGCATCGAGCCCGCGCTCGGAGATCGCGATCAGCGTTCCGGCGAGCGGCTGGCCGCGCGGCACGAATGCGAGCGCCTCGAGCCCTTGGTTCCGCGGCAGCTCTTTCAGTCCGGCTGGGAGCGGGATCGGCTGGCCACGCGCCAGCAATCCTTGGCGCGCGTAGTCGAAGCGCACGATCTGGTTCACGCGCTCGATGCCGACATAGGCCATGCCGCCGTCCATCGCGAGCGATTCCGTGTCGTACCAGCCGCGCGCGCCGAGCGGCCGGCCGTCGGGCCCGAGGATCGGCGCCATCTCGGCGTCCTCGATGCGGACCGGTTTGTCGCCCTCGGCGATGATCCGGCCGCGCAACCAGCGGCCCCGGTCGTTCAGCGCCAGGAAGCGAACGCCGTCCGGCGCCATATAGAGTCCGGAAAGGCCGCCGAAGTTCTGGTAGTCGGAGGAAAGCTCGATCCCCCCGCGGAATTCAAGCGCGCCGAAACGAATGCGTTGCGGATCGCGCATGTCGAAGCTCGCGATCGGCTTTACGCGGACCTCGATCTTGACCGGCGGTTCGGGCGTGCGCGGCGTTTCCTGAGCGATCGCCGGAAACGTACTCGACGCAAGTGCGGCCGCAAACCAAAGCACAGCCCGACGCCGTGTCGGCCGGAAGCAATCCGTCTCGAAGCAATCCGTCTTGGGCGAGCCTTGCGCTGCGATCACGCGACGCGCCTGCGCGTGGGGGTCCGCTTCGGTTCGGGTGCGGCTTTATCGTCGAACAGCTCGGCGAGCTTATCGGTCATGGCGCCGCCGAGTTCCTCGGCATCGACGATGGTGACCGCACGGCGGTAGTAGCGCGTCACGTCATGGCCGATGCCGATGGCGATCAGCTCCACCGGCGAGCGGGTCTCGATCTCCTCGATGATCCAGCGCAGATGCCGCTCGAGATAATTGCCGGGATTGACCGAAAGCGTGGAATTGTCGACCGGCGCGCCGTCGGAGATCATCATCAGGATCTTCCGGTTCTCGGTGCGGCTCAGCAGTCGCTTGTGCGCCCAGTCGAGCGCCTCGCCGTCGATGTTCTCCTTGAGCAACCCCTCGCGCATCATCAGCCCGAGGTTCTTGCGCGCGCGCCGCCACGGCGCATCGGCGGACTTGTAGATGATGTGGCGCAGATCGTTGAGCCGCCCCGGATTGGCCGGCTTGTTGGCGGCGAGCCACGCCTCGCGCGACTGGCCGCCCTTCCAGGCCCGCGTGGTGAAGCCCAGAATCTCGACCTTGACCCCGCAGCGCTCGAGCGTGCGCGCCAGGATGTCGGCGCAGGTGGCGGCGACCGTGATCGGCCGGCCGCGCATGGAGCCCGAGTTGTCGAGCAACAGCGTCACCACCGTGTCGCGGAAGTCGGTATCGCGCTCGCGCTTGAAGGTGAGCGGCTGGAACGGATCGACGATGATGCGCGAGAGTCGCGCGGGATCCAGCATTCCTTCTTCGAGGTCGAACTCCCAGGCCCGGTTTTGCTGCGCCAGCAGCCGCCGCTGCAGCCGGTTGGCCAGCCGCGCCACCACGCCCTGCAGGTGCTGGAGCTGCTTGTCGAGGAAGGCCCGCAGCCGCGCCAGCTCTTCCGGATCGCACAGATCCTCGGCGCCGACCACTTCGTCGAACCGGCTGCTGAAGGCACGATAGTCGGGCCCGCGCGGCTCGTTCTTGAGCGAGCTGCGCGGGCGCCAGGGCTCGGCCGCATCGCGGGCATCGCCGGGCTCCATGTCGTCGGGCTGCTCGGTTGACGGCGCTTCCTCTGCTTCTGAGGTGGTGTCCGAACGGTCGTCGGCGGAAAGCTCGGTCTGTTCCGGCGCGGCGCCTTGCTCGCTGTCGTCCCGCTCCGAGCCGCTTTCGTCGCCGGCCTCGCTCTCGCCCTCTTCGTCCTTGTCGTCCTCGTCCTGATCGCGGTCGGCGAAGCGCTCGTCGCCCATGTCGAGCGATGTCAGAAGGTCATGAACCACCTCGGCGAAGCCGCGCTGGTCTTCGATCTCGCGGGTCAGGCGATCGAGATCGCGGTGCGCGCGGTCCTCGATGTAATCGCGCCACAGCGCCACGATCTTCTTGGCGGCCGGCGGCGGCTCCTGGCCGGTCAGTCGCTCGCGCACCAGCATGGCGATGGCGTCTTCCATGGGCGCATCGGCGCGCTCGGTGATTTCCTGATAATTGCCGCGATGGAAGCGATCCTCCAGCATGGCCGACAGATTGGAGGCGACACCCATCATCCGCCGCGAGCCGATCGCCTCGACGCGCGCCTGCTCGATCGCTTCGAACACGGCCCGCGCCGTATCGGCTTCCGGGAGCATGCGCCGGTGAATCGCGGGGTCGTGGCAGGCAAGCCGCAATGCCATCGAGTCGGCGTGCCCGCGCAGGATCGCCGCGTCGTTCTTGGTCATGCGCCGCGGCGGCTCCGGGAGCCTTGCACGCTCGGCGGTTAGTGCCGGCTTCTCGGCGGCGAAGGCCACCTCGAGCTCGGGCTTGGCCGCGATCGCGCGCAGACAGCCGGCGACCGCGCGCTTGAACGGCTCGGTCGGCGCTTCGCCGCCGCTCTTTGCCTTGCCGGTATTGGGGATCGCCATGACGACTCAGGACAGCGCGACGTTCACCGTCGATTCCGGCAAATCGCGCCCAAGCGAACGCTGATAGAACTCGGCGACCAGCGGCCGCTCGAGCTCGTCGCACTTGTTGAGGAAGGTGACGCGGAAGGCGTAACCGATATCGCCGAAGATATCCGCGTTCTCCGCCCAGGTGATGACCGTGCGCGGGCTCATCACGGTCGACAGATCGCCATTGATGAAGGCCGAGCGCGTGAGATCGGCGACGCGCACCATCTTGCCCACGAGGTCGCGGCCCTCGGTGGTGCGGTACTTCAGCGCCTTGGCGAGCACGATCTCCACTTCCTTGTCGTGCGGCAGATAATTGAGCGTGGTCACGATCGACCAGCGGTCCATCTGGCCCTGATTGATCTGCTGCGTGCCGTGATAGAGGCCGGAGGTGTCGCCGAGTCCGATCGTGTTCGCGGTCGAGAACAGCCGGAACGCCGGGTGCGGTCGGATCACCTTGTTCTGGTCGAGCAGCGTCAGCTTGCCCGAGACCTCGAGCACACGCTGGATCACGAACATCACGTCCGGGCGGCCGGCATCGTACTCGTCGAAGCAGAGCGCGATATTGCGCTGCAGCGCCCAGGGCAGAATCCCGTCGCGGAATTCCGTGATCTGCAGACCATCCTTGATCACGATCGCGTCCTTGCCGACGAGATCGACGCGGCTGATGTGGCTATCCAGGTTCACGCGCACCAGCGGCCAGTTGAGGCGAGCGGCGACCTGCTCGACATGGGTCGATTTCCCGGTGCCGTGGTAGCCGGAGATCATGACGCGGCGGTTGTGCGCGAAGCCGGCCAGGATCGCCAGCGTCGTGTCCTTGTCGAACACGTAGTCCGCGTCGAGGTCGGGGACGTGCTCCTCGCTCTTCGAATAAGCGGGCACTTCCATGTTGACGTCGAGGCCGAATACCTGACGCACCGACACCTTCATGTCGGGGACGGGGGCGAGGGCGGCTGAATTGGTCATGATTCCTTCCCGACCGTAGCGGGCGGCGAGCTGATTCGAGGCGAAAGCCGGATTCGAGACTAACTTAGCAGAATCCCGTGGCCTTGAGATAATTATAGGCTTGGATCACGTCCTTGAGCTGGTCCTCGGTGGAGCGGTCCCCGCCATTTACATCAGGATGGTGTCTTTTGACTAACGCCTTGAATTTGCTCTTGATTTCCTTCGCCGGGGCGTCGATTTCGAGGCCGAGCGTATGAAAAGCTTTCCGCTCGCCCTTATGCACGGTGCGCCCCGGGCGCGGTTCAGGCTCCGGCCGGCCCGGCCCTTCGAACAGGACGAACGGGTCGGACCAGTCGAACCCATGAAAATCCGCGTCGGGGCCCTTGGTGGCTGCGCCCCCAGCCCGGCGGGAAGCATTGAAGCCCATGCGCCACGTGGGCCGGTGACCGGTCAGCGCGTCTTTTTGGAACGCCTGAACCGCATCGTCCGGCATCCCCGCGAAATAATTATAGGCCTGATTATAGGCACGCACGTGATCGATACAGTAACTCCAATATTCCCCCTCGTGCCCACGTCCCTTGGGCGCGCGATGCGCCGCGGGCTTGCCGCAACCGGCCCATTCGCAAGCCGGAAACATCCGTTTCTTGCGCTGCTCCTGATCCGGCTTCACCCGGATGCGGTCATAGATGGGGGAGTCGAACTTCATGCGGGGAGTATGCGGGTGGGGGAGCCGGGATACAAGGAAATGCCGCGGGTTTCAGTTGCCGATGCCGGCCCGGCGCATTGACGGCGCGCGCAGGAGCGCCATAAGCGCGCAACCATGAGCACCTTGCAGCGGATTCGCGACACGCTCGCCCAGGCGCTTTCGCCCGAGCGCCTCGACGTCGCCGACGAGAGCGCGAGCCATGCCGGTCATATAGGCGCGGTTCCGGGAAAGACCACCCATGTGCGCGTGGTCGTGGTGGCGGAATCGTTCCGCGGCCAGAGCCGCATCGAGCGCCACCGCATCGTCAACCGCCTGCTCGCCGGCGAGATGGAAGCCGGCCTGCACGCGCTCGCGATCGAAGCGAAAGCGCCGGGCGAATGATCAGGCCGCCTATTCCGCGGCTTCCGCTTCGGGCCGCGACAGCGGTGCGATGCGGAGCAACGTGATCCGGTTACGGCTCTTGCGCAGCACCTGGAAGCGAAAGCCGTGGAAGGTGAAAATCTGCCCGGCCTCGGGAATGAGCTGTGCTTCGTGAATGACCAGCCCGGCGACGGTCGTCGCCTCGTCGTCCGGCAGGTTCCAGTCCATCACCCGGTTGAGATCGCGGATCGGCACCGCGCCGTCCACGGTCACCGAACCGTCGATGTGCGGACGCACGCCGGAGACGGTGACGTCGTGCTCGTCGGCGATGTCGCCGACGATCTCCTCGAGGATGTCCTCGAGCGTCACCAGGCCCATCACCTCGCCATACTCGTCGACGACGAGGGCGAAATGGGTTTTGCGCTTGAGGAACGCTTTCAACTGGTCGAACAGGCTGGTGGTGTCGGGCACGAACCACGGCGCCAGCGCGATCGAGGCAATGTCGATCTGGGACACGTCGCCGCCCGCGGCCTCCAGCTCGCGCAGCAGATCCTTGGCGTGGATCACGCCGACGATGTTCTGCGCGTTGTCGCGGTACAGCGGAATCCGCGTATAGGGCGCGGCCAGCACTTCGCGCACGATCTGCTCGGGCGGGCTATCGACGTCGATCGCCACCATGTTGGTGCGATGGATCATCACGTCCGATACGACGAGATCCTTGAGGTCGAGCAGACCGCCGAACATGTCGCGTTCTTCGCGCACCACGCTGCCTTCCTTGTGCAGAACGTCCACCGCCCCGCGCAGCTCCTCTTGGCCGGTGAGCACGTTGGTGGTCGCCTCCAGCTTGAAACCGACCATGCGTAATACCCAGCGCACGATGGCCTCGATCGCGAGCGTGATGGGGCCGAGAAACGCCACGATCGCGGCGATCGGCCGCGCCAACAGCAGCGATGTCCGCTCCGGATGATTGATGGCGATCGTCTTGGGCAAGACTTCGGAGAAGATCACGATGATCGCGGTCATCACGAGCGTCGCATAGGCAATGCCGACCTCGCCGAACCAGATCAGCAGGATGCCGGTGGCGAGCGAGGAAGCCGCGATATTGGCGAGGTTGTTGCCGAGCAGGATCGCTCCGATGAAGCGCTCCGGCTTTTCCATCAGACGGTTGACGATCGCCGCTCGCTTGTCGCCGGCGCTCTCGAGCGCGGCCATGCGCGCGGCCGATGCGGCGGTGAAAGCCGTCTCGCTGCCCGAGAAGAAGAAGGACAAGAGCAGACAGACGAAGATCGCAATAGCGACGATGAGTTCGAGCGCGTCCATGGGACCGATCTTATTTAGGGACGATTGCGTTCGGCGTCGAGCAGCGCGCGAACCCGCTCCGGCTCTACGTCCGCCGCGACGAACGCCTTGCCGATGCCGCGTGCCAGCACGAACACCAGCGCGCCGCGGCGCACCTTCTTGTCCTGCGCCATCAGCGCCAGCAGGCCTTCCGTATCCGGAAGCTGGCCGGGTACGTCCTTCAGTCGCGTCGGAAGCCCGGCCGCGGCGAAGTGCGCGGCGACCCGGTCCGCGTCCTTGGGGTCGCAAAATTTGAGCTGCGCCGAGAGGCGGAACGCCAGCACCATGCCGATGGCGATGCCTTCGCCATGCAGCAAGCGGTCGGTGAAGCCAGTCGCAGTTTCGAGGGCGTGGCCGAACGTATGGCCCAGGTTGAGGAGCGCCCGCTCGCCGCTCTCGCGCTCGTCGCGGCCGACGATCTCGGCCTTCATGCGACACGAGGTGGCGATTGCCTGAATGCGCGCGTGGCGCCCTGCGAACACGTCGCGCCAGTCGCGCTCAAGCCCGGCGAAGAAGTCCGCATCGCCCAAGAGCCCATACTTTGCGACCTCGGCATAGCCGGAGCGGAATTGGCGCGGCGGCAGGGTGTCCAGCGTTCCAGTGTCGGCTAGCACTAGGCGGGGCTGGTGGAATGCACCGACTAGATTCTTACCCTGAACCGTGTTGATGCCGGTCTTGCCGCCTATCGAGGAGTTGACTTGGGCGAGCAACGTGGTCGGGATTTGTACGACATCGACTCCGCGACGCACGACAGCCGCGGCGAAGCCGGCGAGATCGCCGACCACGCCGCCGCCGAGTGCGATGACGAGATCGTTGCGCTCGATCTTGGCCGCCAGAATCGCATCGACGGTGCGTTGCAGGGTGGCGAAATCCTTGGAGCCCTCGCCGGGAGGTACTGCGAAACTGGCCGTGCGGATTCCTGCCGCTCCGAGCGAGCGCTCTAGGGACGAGAGATGCGCTTTAGCCACATTAGTATCGGTAACCACAAATGCTGCTGTGCCGGGCCTGAGCGCGGCGATGCGCGCGCCCGCCTCGTCGATCAGGCCGGGTCCTATCATGATGTCATAACTGCGGGCGCCGAGATCGACGCGCACGGTTTCATGGGCGAACCGCGCTACCGCCTTGGCTCCGGCGCTCATGGGCGCGCTTCCTTCGGCGCGCCGGGCGAGGGTGGCGTGCCCCCGAGCATCCGTTCCAGCTCCGTCACGATCGCTTCCATCGTGGTCTCATGCGGGCTGTCCTGCGAGACGACGACGATGTCCGCCTCCGCGAACACCGGTTCCCGCTCGGCGAGCAGCCGCTTCAGCGTGGTCTCCGGGTCGCCGTTCATGAATAGCGGGCGGTCGCTCTTGCGCTTGATCCGGCGCAACAGCACCGCGAAATCTGCCTTGAGCCAGACCGAAATCCCTTGCGCGTGGATTTTCGCGCGCGTGTCCGGATTCATGAAGGCGCCGCCGCCGGTGGCCACCACCCGCGGGCCGCCTTCCAGGATGCGCGCGATCACCTTGGCCTCGCCGGCACGGAAATAGGGCTCGCCGTGCTGGCTGAAAATGTCGGCGATCGGCATGTCGGCGGCCTTCTCGATCTCGGTGTCGGCATCGACGAATGAAAGCTCGAGGCGCTGGGCCAGGCGGCGGCCGACCGAGGTCTTGCCCGAGCCCGGCATGCCGACGAGCACGACCGAACGCGCGCCGAGCCGTTCGCGCAGCGTTTCCACGCTTCGCGCCGAGTCCTCGCCCTGGCTTGCGCCGGTCATTTCATATTCTCCGGATTGGAGGCGGAAACTACACGATCCGCCGTGCCGGGCAATCATACGCCGGACCTTGCCATCACACGGTAAACGGCGCTTATTCCGCGCGTACGTGGGGCGTGAAGACGAATCGGGCGCATTCGGGATGCCGAGCCTCATCCGATTTCTGACGATCGTCGCGATCATCGCCGGCTTGAGTTTCGCCGGGATGTGGGCGCTCGCTACGCTGGTCGAGCCGCAGCCGCGCGAGATGACCTTGACCATTCCACAGGACCGGCTCGGCAAGTGACGGCGCGGCGCGATGCCCGGCGCGAGGGGCGCTCGTTCGCCCTGATCGAACTTTTCCTGGACATGATCGCGACCGAGCGCGGTGCCAGCCGCAACACGCTCGACGCCTACCGGCGCGATCTTGAGGACTACGCGGGTTTTCTCGCCGGACGCGGACGCGACGCGGGTGCCGCGACCACCGACGAGATCCGCGCCTATCTCGCGGAACTGAGCCGCCGCGGCCTCGCCGCCACGTCGGTCGCGCGGCGTCTCTCCGCGGTCCGCCAGTTGCATCGCTTCCTTTATGCCGAAGGCAAGCGCGGCTCCGATCCCGCCGCGGTGCTGGAAGGACCGCGGCGCGGGCGTCCGCTGCCGAAAGTTCTCTCGGTCGCCGAGGTCACGGCGCTGATTGCCGGAGCGCATGCCGCGGTCGCGGCGAAGGACGTAAGCCCGGTGGAAATCCTGCGTGCCGCTCGCCTCGCTTGTCTGCTGGAGGTGCTCTACGCGACTGGGCTCCGCGTCTCCGAACTCATCGCGCTGCCCGCGGGCGCGGCGCGCGCCGATGCCGAGACGATCAATGTTCGCGGCAAGGGCAACAAGGAGCGCCTGGTGCCGCTCGGCGACGCGGCGCGGCGCGCCATGCGCGTCTATCTCGATCTTCGCGCCGCCGCTTCGAAAGGGAAAAAGCGGGCGACCGGCGAACAGCGCTGGCTGTTTCCATCTTTTGGCGAGAGCGGGCACGTCACGCGCCAGCACGTGGGCCGCGAGCTGAAGGCGCTCGCTGTTTCGATCGGTGCCGATCCGGCGAAGATGAGCCCGCACGTGCTGCGTCACGCTTTCGCCAGCCACATGCTGCAGAACGGCGCCGATCTGCGCGTGGTGCAGCAGCTCCTCGGCCATGCCGACGTTTCGACCACCCAGATCTATACCCACGTGCTCGATGAGCGCCTGAAAAGCCTCGTGCGCGACCTGCATCCGTTGTCCGACGACTAGTCTGCCGCTTCGCTTGACTCGCCTATTGGTGGCGGGCAGCTTCGCCCGGCCGCAAAAATATGGGCCGATGCGCACCTATCTCGATTTTGAAAAACCTGTCGCGGAACTCGACGCCAAGCTCGATGAGCTGCGGGCGGAGTCCGCCGCCGGCGATGCCGCCGCCAATGCCGACGAGATCGCCAGGCTCGAGGCGAAGTCCGCGCTGGCGCTGCGCGATCTCTATTCGAATCTCACGCCCTGGCAGAAGACTTTCGTCGCGCGTCATCCGAACCGGCCGCATTTTTCCGACTACGCCGCGCGCCTATTCACCGAATTCACGCCGCTCGCCGGCGACCGCAAGTTCGGCGAGGACGCGGCGATCTTGGGCGGCTTTGCGCGCTTCCGTGGCGAGAGCGTTTGCCTGCTCGGCCAGGAGAAGGGCTCCACCACCGAAGCCCGCATCAAACACAATTTCGGAATGGCGCGCCCGGAGGGCTACCGCAAGGCGGTGCGGCTCATGGAACTCGCCGAGCGCTTTTCGATCCCCGTGGTTACGCTCGTGGATACGGCCGGCGCCTATCCCGGCATCGGCGCCGAGGAGCGCGGCCAGGCCGAAGCCATCGCGCGCTCGACCGAGACTTGCCTTGCGCTCGGTGTTCCCAATGTCTCGATCATCATCGGCGAGGGCGGATCGGGCGGCGCGATCGCCATCGCCACCGCCAATACCGTGCTCATGCTGGAGCACGCGATCTACAGCGTGATTTCGCCCGAAGGCGCGGCCTCGATCCTGTGGCGCGACACTTCGAAGGCGCAGGAGGCGGCCACCAATATGAAGATCACCGCGCAGGATCTGATGCGTCTCGGCATCGTGGACGAGGTGATTGCGGAGCCGCCGGGCGGCGCCCATCGCCACCCCGATGCCGCAATTGAGGCCACCGGCGACGCGCTCGCCGGCGCGCTCGAGGGCCTGAAAGGGCTTTCGCACGACGAGGTGCGCGCCCGCCGCCAGCGCAAATTCTTGGCGATTGGCCGCAATTTGTGACCGAATCGGCGGCTATCCCTGCCAATAGCCGCTCATTCACGTTGTTTGGAGCGGCCCCGCTGCGATGCTTGCGGTAACTAGCCGTCAAGGGTAACGATTTATGAGCATGAGGGTGGTGCTCATTTCCGGGGGTTTCCGTTGACCCATTCCATTCTCTCCCGTGCGCGTGTCGCGGCGTTGGCCGCCGCATGCACTCTCGCACTTGCCGGCTGCAACTATGAAACCGCCGGCTTGATGGGCCTCGAGCCCAAACATATGAAGCCGCTGACCCCCGAACTCGTCTCCCTCATCGAACAGAAAGGGATGACCAAGCAGTCGCAAATCCTGCTTCGGATATTCAAGGAAGAGGCGGAGCTCGAGGTCTGGAAGCAGACCGCCGCGGGCGACTACGAGCTCCTGAAGACCTACCCGATCTGCCGCTGGTCCGGCGAGCTCGGCCCAAAGATCAGGGAAGGCGACCGGCAGGCGCCGGAGGGCTTCTACGCCATCACCCCCGGCCTGATGAATCCGCGTTCGAACTATTATCTCGCCTTCAACCTCGGCTATCCGAACGCCTATGACCGCGCGCACGGCCGCTCCGGTGCGCTCCTGATGGTGCACGGCGACTGCTCCTCGCGCGGCTGCTACGCCATGACCGACGAGCAGATCGGCGAAATTTTCGCGCTGGCGCGCGACTCGTTCGAGGCCGGTCAGCAATCCTTCCAGGTCCAGGCCTATCCGTTTCGCATGACGCCGGCGAATCTCGCCAAGCACCGCAACAGCCCGCACCTAGCGTTCTGGAAAATGCTGAAAGAAGGCAACGACCACTTTCTGCTGGCCAGGCAGGAACCCAAGGTCGACGTCTGCGGCAAGAAATACGTGTTCAACGCGATCCCGTTCGATCCGGCGCTGCCGTTCGACGCCGCGCGTCCGTGCCCGCCGATCGATCAGCCGTTCGAGGTCGCTCAGGCGGTGAGCCAGAAGCGCGACGCCGACGAGCGCGAGTACGCCGCGCTGGTGAGCCGCGGGGTCGCCACCGTTCCGGTCATCACCGGCCGCGACGGCGGCATGCATCCCGTCTTCGCCGCGGCGATCGAGCGCAAGCGCATGCCGGCGGAAGACCAGCGTCTCGTCGCGGCGGCGCCCGTGCCGGGCTCGGTCCCCGCCACGACCCGTCCGCCGTCCGAGGATCTGACCGCTTCGACGCCGCAAGGCCCGTCGGTCATCGCCGCATCGGCTCCCGCACCCGCATCGAAGCCCGGCATATTCGCGCGCTGGTTCGGCGGCACCGAGGTCAGGAGCGCGCCGGCTGCCGCCGTGCCGACGCCGCAGCCCCGTCCGCAGACCGTCGCCGTGCCGCCGCGCAAGCCGCAGCCGACGACGCCCGCGGAAGAGAAAGACAAGCCGGCGACACCCGCGCTCTTGCCGGGCTCGACGCCGATCGTCTCCTCCGGCGGCTTCTCGTTCCGTTGATATTTTAGTCGAGCTGGCGGCCGCTCAAGCGTAGCGGCCGTGGCAGTGTTTGTACTTCTTGCCCGAGCCGCACGGGCAGGGCTCGTTGCGCCCGACCTTGCCCCAGGTTGCCGGATCCTTGGCGACGCGCTCGCGCGCCGGCGTCCGTCCGGCCTCGGCGGTCACGGCGGCGCCTGAAGCCAGCGCCATCTCGTCCTCGCCGGTGACCGGATTGAAGTGGTGTGCCTCCATGGCCGGCAGCTCGCCCATGGTCGGCGGCGCCTGCGTTACGATCTCGATGCGCAACAGCTGCCCGGTCACCGCCTCGCGCAATTTCGTGAGCAACGCGTCGAACAGCGTGAACGCCTCCTGCTTGTACTCGTTCAGCGGATCGCGCTGGGCGTAGCCGCGGAATCCGATGACATGGCGCAGGTGCTCGAGCATCACCAGATGCTCGCGCCACAGGTGGTCGAGCGTCTGCAGCAGGATCGATTTTTCGACGTAGCGCATGATCTCGGCGCCGTACTTGGCGACCTTGCCGGCCATGGTCTCGTCGGCCGCGCGCACGATGCGCTCGCGCACCTCTTCGTCGGCGATGCCTTCCTCCTTGGCCCATTCGTCGACCGGAAGCTCCAGGCCGAACAGGGTTTTGACCTCTTCGCGCAGGCCCTTGGCGTCCCATTGCTCCGGATAGGCGGCCTCGGGGATGTGCTTGGTGACGAGGTCTCCGATCACCGAATGGCGCATGTCGGTGACGGTCTCCGACACGTCGGCGTCGCGCATCAGCTCGATGCGCTGCTCGAACACGACCTTGCGCTGGTCGTTCATCACGTTGTCGTACTTCAAGAGATTCTTGCGGATATCGAAGTTGCGCGCCTCGACCTTGCTCTGCGCCTTTTCCAGCGCCTTGTTGATCCAGGGATGGACGATCGCCTCGCCCTCCTTGAGCCCGAGCTTGGTGAGCATGCCGCCGAGCTGGTCGGAGCCGAAAATGCGCATCAGGTCGTCTTCGAGCGAGAGGAAGAACTTGGAGCGGCCCGGGTCGCCCTGGCGGCCGGAGCGGCCGCGCAATTGGTTGTCGATGCGCCGCGACTCGTGGCGCTCGGTGCCGAGCACGAACAGGCCGCCGGCGGCGAGCGTCGTTTCTTTCAGTCTCGCGACCTGCTCGCGGAGCGTGGCCACGGCCTGATCGCGCTGGGCGCCTTCCGGGATGTCGCCCAGCTCCTGCTTGATGCGCATGTCGGCATTGCCGCCGAGCTGGATGTCGGTGCCGCGGCCGGCCATGTTGGTCGCGATCGTGATCGCGCCCGGCACGCCGGCTTGCGAGATGATGTAGGCCTCCTGCTCGTGGTAGCGCGCATTCAGCACCGCGAACACTTTTGACTTCTTCGCGCCCTCGTCGCCCGAATAGAGCGCCGCGAACGCGTTGGGGTCGGTGAAATCGTGCTGCTCCCAGCCGTCCTTGCGCAGCATTTCCGCGAGCTGCTCCGATTTCTCGATCGAGACCGTGCCGACCAGCACCGGCTGACCGCGCGTCTTGCATTCCCTCAGCAGCTCGACGATCGAGCGGTATTTTTCCGCCGCCGTCCGGTACACCTCGTCGTCCTGGTCGTCGCGGATCATCGGCATGTTGGTCGGCACTTCCACGACCTCGAGGCCGTAGATATCGGCGAACTCGTCGGCCTCGGTCAGCGCCGTGCCGGTCATGCCCGCGAGCTTGCTGTAGAGGCGGAAATAATTCTGGAAGGTGATCGAGGCGAGCGTCTGGTTCTCCGGCTGGATCGCGACGTGTTCCTTCGCCTCCAGCGCCTGATGCAAACCCTCCGAGTAGCGTCGGCCCGGCATCATACGGCCGGTGAATTCGTCGATGATGACGACCTCGTTGTCCTTCACGATGTAGTCGCGGTCGCGCTGAAACAGCTTGTGCGCGCGCAGCGCCTGATTGACGTGGTGGACGGCGGAAACGTTCTCGATGTCGTAGAGCGTCTCGCCTTTGAGCAGGCCGGCTTCGCGGAGAATCCGCTCCATCTTCTCGGTGCCGGCTTCGGTCATCACCACCGTGCGCTGCTTCTCGTCGACTTCGTAGTCGATCTTGTCGGCGGTATCGAGCTTGGGGATGAAAGCGTCGATGGTGTTGTAGAAGTCGGAGCGGTCGTCGAGCGGACCGGAAATGATGAGCGGCGTGCGCGCCTCGTCGATCAGGATCGAGTCCACCTCGTCGACGATCGCGTAGCCGTGCCCGCGCTGCACCATTTGCGCGAGCTCGTACTTCATGTTGTCGCGCAGGTAATCGAAGCCGAGTTCGTTATTGGTGCCGTAGGTGACGTCGCAGGCATAGGCTTTTTGCCGCTGCTCGTCGTCGAGCCCGTGCACGATCACGCCGACCGTGAGCCCGAGGAACTTGTAAATCTGTCCCATCCATTCGGAGTCGCGGGTGGCGAGGTAATCGTTGACCGTCACCACATGGACGCCCTTGCTGGCGAGGGCGTTCAGATACACCGGCAGCGTGGCGACCAGCGTCTTGCCTTCGCCGGTCTTCATTTCTGCGATCGAACCTTCGTGCAGAACCATGCCGCCGATCAGCTGGACGTCGAAATGGCGCTGGCCGAGCGTGCGCTTGGACGCCTCGCGGACCGTGGCGAAAGCAGGCACCAGGAGCTCGTCGAGCGGCTTGCCGTCCGCGACCTGCTTGCGGAATTCCTCGGTGCGGGCGCGCAGCGCCTCGTCGGAGAGTTTCGCGAGCTCCGGCTCCAGCGCATTGATCTCATCGACGCGCGGCTGATAGGCGCGAACGCGCCGGTCGTTGGCTGAGCCGAAAATCTTGCGGGCGAGGGCGCCGATCATCGAGCAGTGTTCCCGGTCGTCGTTCGAACGGACATTGACCCTCGCAAACGGCCCTCAGGCCGCCGGGTGGCCGACGCTCGTTCGATATTGGAATTGCGGCACAAATTCGTGTCTGCCGGCGCGCCGCAGGACAGATATGAAGTGCCCCCCACCTTGTCAATGTTGCGGCCGGCCCGGCCGAGGCGCTGAAATCGCCTGCGGCAAGCCATTTCGCGCGCAGGTCGGCTTCAAGGATCGCGGGCGCGCGAGCCGAGCCGCCGCTCTTCGCCGACCTTGCTTCTCCCCGAACCTTGCGCCACTTTCCGCGCGCCCGGCCCGGGAGGCCGGCCAGAGGATTCCCAATGCGCATCCGTTCGATTCCGCTCGCGTTCGTTCTCGCCGCCTTTGTCGCCGCCGGTGCGCCATCCGCGGCCCGCGCCCAGCAGAGTCCGGACCCGGTGCTCGCGCGCGTTGACGGCGTGGAAATCCGCCAGAGCGACCTTGCGGTCGCCGAAGCCGACATCGGCGCGAGCCTGCCGCCCTCGACCGGCGACGCACGCCGCGATCAGCTCCTTGCCTACCTGATCGACGTGACGCTGTTGGCCCGCGCGGCCGATGCAAAGAAGCTCGGCGACAGCCCGGACTTCGCGAAGAAGCTCGCCTATGCCCGCCGGCGCGCGCTGATGGAGTTGTTGCTCGACGAGACGACCAAAGCCGCCGCCACCGAGACGGCGATGAAGACGCTCTATGACGAGTCGGTGCAGAAGTTGACGCCCGAGAAGGAAGTTCGCGCGCGCCACATCCTGGTCGAGACCGAGGACAAGGCGAAGGAAATTCTGCAGAAGCTGAAAGCCGGCGGCGAATTCATCGCGCTGGCCAAGGAAAATTCCAAGGATCCGGGCGCGGCCGAAGGCGGCGATCTGGGCTATTTCGCCAAGGGCCAGATGGTGCCGGAATTCGCCGAGGCCGCCTTCAAGCTCGAGAAGGGCCAGCTTTCCGATCCGGTGAAGACCCAGTTCGGCTGGCACATCATCAAGCTCGAGGATGCGCGCGACCGTCCGCTTCCGGCCTACGAAGCGGTCAAGGATCAGCTCGCCAACTTCGTCGTGCAACGCGCGCAGTCCGAACTCGTAATGAAGCTGCGCGAGGCGGCGAAAATTGAGCGGCTGACGCAGGCGACGCCGCCCGCACCGGCACCGGCGGCGGTCACGCCCCCGGCGACGCCGGCTCCGGCCACACCGGCTCCGGCCGCGAAGAAGAAATAAACATGGCCGGCGTATCGCCGCTCGCGCCGGCCGCGGTCCCCAGGCTCGATCCGGTTCCCGGTGTCCGGCTGGCCACCGCTTCGGCTGGAATCAAGTACCGCGACCGCACCGATGTTCTCATTGCCGTGTTCGATCCGGGCACGGCGGTCGCCGGCGTGCTCACGCGCTCCAAATGTCCATCGGCGCCGGTCGACTGGTGCAGGGCGCATCTGCGCGGCGGCAAGGCGCGTGCGCTGGTGGTCAACTCGGGAAACGCCAACGCCTTCACCGGCGCGCGCGGCCGCGCCGGCACCAAGAAGATCGCGGCACTCGCCGGCCAGGCCGCGGGCTGCCCGCCGAGCCAGGTTTTTCTCGCTTCGACCGGCGTGATCGGAGAGCCGCTCGACCCCGAAAAGATCGCGGCGGTCATCGATCGCACCATCGCCGAGGCAGAGCCCGACCAATGGGAGGCCGCGGCGCGCGCGATCATGACCACCGATACGTTTCCGAAGCTTGCGACCGCCACCGCGCGCCTTGGCAAGACGAAGGTGCGCATCAACGGAATCGCCAAGGGCTCCGGCATGATCGCGCCCGACATGGCGACCATGCTCGCCTTCGTCTTCACCGATGCGCCGATCGCGGCACCCGCCTTGCGCGCGCTGCTGTCCGAAAGCGTCGTCGATACGCTCAACGCTATCACCGTGGACGGCGATACCTCGACGTCCGATACGCTGCTTCTCTTCGCGACAGGCGCCGCTGCCGCGCGCGGCGCACCGAAAATCGCCACTGCCGGAGACCGGCGGCTCGGCGCGTTTCGCAAGGCGCTCTACGCCGTGCTCGCTGATCTTGCCGAACAACTCGCGCGCGACGGCGAGGGCGCACGCAAGCTCGTGCGCATCAACGTGAAAGGCGCGGTTTCCAAGAAATCGGCGCGCCGCATCGCGCTTTCGATCGCCAACTCGCCGCTGGTCAAGACCGCGATCGCCGGCGAGGACGCCAATTGGGGCCGCGTCGTGATGGCCGTCGGCAAGGCCGGCGAACCCGCCAAGCGCGACAAGCTCGCAATATGGTTCGGCGATATTCGCGTGGCCGTCGCCGGCGAGCGCGATCCCGCCTACCAAGAGGAGCGGGCTTCCGCCTACATGAAGCGCGACGTGATCGATCTCACCGTCGATCTCAAGCTCGGCCGCGGCGCCGACCGGGTGCTGACCTGCGATCTCACCAAGGAATACGTCGCCATCAACGGCGATTATCGGAGCTAGATCGTATGCGAACGCCGCGAAAAGCGGGGCTGCAGGCTAGCTTTGCACTGGCGACCGGCACCTACGCTTTGCCCCGGGCTAGCGCGTGAAGCTCGTTCTCGTCGCCGCCTGCGCGCTCATCGATGCCGACGGCCGGGTGCTGTTGACGCGCCGGCCGCCGGGCAAACCGATGGCGGGCCTGTGGGAATTTCCGGGCGGCAAGGTCGAGCCGGGCGAGCGGCCCGAGGATGCGCTGATACGGGAACTGAAGGAGGAGCTCGGAATCGAAGTGCGCGAAGCCTGCTTGTCTCCGTTGACCTTCGCGAGCCACGCCTATGCGGACTTCCAGCTCCTGATGCCGCTGTGGGTTTGCCATCGCTGGGACGGGTTCGTGAACCCGGGCGAAGGACAGGAATGCACCTGGGTCAGGCCGGAGCGCCTGCGGGACTATCCGATGCCTCCCGCTGACGTGCCGCTGATTCCAAGCCTGGTCGAGCTGCTCTCGATGCCGGGACGTTCTCGCCTTTAGGGCCTTTGGGCCTGTTCGCCTTTATGTTCTCTCAACCCTGTGCGGGACCGGAACCAAGCTGGCGGGCGTTCGCTAAAACTCTAATCAATTTGGAAGGGCATTGCTAATCGCGCACTGGCACCGTGCGAACAGAGAAATTCTGCTCCCGGGAGTGCGCCATGTCCAAGATGTACGGCTTCCTTTGGGACGAATCCGGCGCCACGGCTATCGAATACGCCCTTATCGCAGGAAGCATTTCCATTGTGATTGTTGCCGCAGCCCTGAGCATCGGCACTGATCTGGTTTCGATCTTCACGAAGGTCGAAACCGGTTTCCAATAAACCGCTTACTCCGGTGTCGAGTCCTCAGGCTCCTGTGCGATTCTTGCTTCCTGCATCGCTGTCGCCTTCGTCGGAATCATTGTGTCGACCGGCATTACTCTGACAGGCGTCTACAAGCTGGTGTTCGACGCCTACCCGAGCTGATCGGGCTACGAGCGGCCGGGTGGCCGCGCCTTGTCGCCGGCCGATTGCTCGGTAACCCCCAGCGCATCGGCGAGCCGCGTCCGCGCCGAGCCGGGCCGCAGCGGCTTCTGCTGACTTTCGTGCGGCGACCAGCCCGAAATCGAGATCACCTCGAACGTCGCCCTGAGCTTGCCGTCCGCGTCGGCGAAACGCTCGGCATAGTGCTCGGCTGCGCGCGCCAGGATCGCGCGCTTCATCATCGTGCTCTGCCGCTCCACCAGCACATTGGTCGCGCCCATGCGGCGCAGGTCGTTCAACAGATCCGAGAGCCGCGCATAGCGCACGACGATCCGGTCGGAGTCGGTCACCGGCAAGGCGAACCCCGCGCGCTGTAACAGCGATCCCATCGTCCGCACGTCGGTGAAGGGCGAAACCCGCGGGCTGGCGCCGCCGGCGATCTCCTCCTCGGCGGTGGCGAAGCTCTCGCGCAGCTCGATCAGCGTGTCGCCACCGATCAGCGCGGCGAGCAGGAGGCCGTCCGGCTTGAGTGCGCGGCGGATTTGCACCAGCGTGCCCGGCAGATCGTTCACCCACTGCAGCGCAAGCGCCGACACGACGAGATCGAGCGTACCCGGCGCGAAGGGCAATACCTCCTCGTCGCCGGCGACGCGCAGCGCGCCGCTGCGTAGTTCGGCGAGCGGCTCGCAGACGACGAGCCGGCCGATCTGGCCGCTCTGCATCAGAGCGTCGGTAAGCGCCGCACCAGGCGTGCCGAGATCGACCGCAAGCTCGAACCGCCGCTGCACGGCACCGAGCCGCTCGGCCAGATCCGCGGCCACCCGCTCCAAGAGGAACGTCTCCGCGCCGGCCTTGTCGGCGCGGCGCCGGCGCTCCAGCAACAGCGCCCGGTCGAAGAGTCTGGGAGGAGCATCCATCCGGCAACCGATAACTTTGAATCAAGGCGGTTTCGGCGCTAGCCTTCCGCCATGCTAGCCGCTTTCGCCCGCCCCGGATCGCTGCTCGTCCGCCTCATGGCTGGCACCGGCCGGCGCAGCCTCGACCTCATCTTGCCGCCGACCTGCTTGGCTTGCCGCAGGCCGGTGGGCGAGCAGGGCGGTCTCTGCCAGGCCTGCTGGAACCGGATGGGTTTCATCGAGCGGCCCTATTGCGAGCGGCTGGGGACGCCGTTTCCGCACGATCCGGGCGGGCCGCTGCTTTCGGCAAGCGCGCTTGCCGATCCGCCCGCCTATGATCGCGCGCGTGCCGTGTCGCGCTTCGGCGACGTGGCGCGCGAGCTCGTGCATCTCCTGAAATACGGCGACCGGCTCGATGTCGCAGCGCCGCTCGGCCGCTGGATGGCGCGCGCGGGAAGCGAAGTGCTGACGGGAGCCGATGCCCTGGTGCCGGTGCCGCTGCATTGGACGCGGCTATGGTGGCGGCGGTTCAATCAATCGGCGGCGCTCGCCGGCGCCGTCTCGCGCGATTTCCGGCGTTCCGGTTAAGGAACACTTCCTCAATCGCCGTCATGCGACCCCGCCGCAGGTCGGCAAGACCCGCAAGGAGCGCGCGCGCAATGTTCAGGGCGCCTTCAGCGTCCCGGCGAATATGCGCGCCGAGGTCAAGGGCCGCCGCCTCGTGCTGGTCGATGATGTGATCACCTCGGGCGCCACCGTGGACGCTTGCGCGCGCGCCTTGCGCCGGGCGGGTGCGCGGAGCGTCGATGTGCTGGCTTTCGCGCGGGTTGTCGAGCCTTGGTAAGCCGCCCTATGATGGCCGCCGATTTGGAATGGCGGAGCAACCCATGGCCGAGTTGAAGAAGTTCCGCGCCGGGCTCGTGCAATTGCGCGCGGGCCGTTCCATCGTCGCCAATGTCGATCTCGCGGCCAAGCTCATTCGCGAGGCCAAGAGCGCCGGCGCCGACTACGTGCAGACCCCGGAAATGACCTCGCTCATGGAACTCGACCGCAAGTCGCTGTTCGAGAATATCGTCGAGGAAAATCACGATCCGGCGCTTGCCGCGTTTCAGCAGCTCGCGCGCGAGCTTGCCGTATTCCTCCACATCGGCTCGCTCTCGGTGAAGGTCTCTTCCGAGAAGGCGGCGAACCGCGGCTTCATGATCGGACCCGACGGCGAGATCGCCGCCCGCTACGACAAGATCCATCTGTTCGACGTCGATCTCCCGGGCAAGGAGAGCTATCGCGAGTCCAACACCTTCCGCGCCGGCGAGACCGCGATCGTCGTGGGCCTGCCGTGGGGCGGGCTCGGGCTTTCGGTCTGCTACGACCTGCGTTTTCCGCAGCTCTATCGCGCGCTCGCCGAAGCCGGCGCGCATTTCCTCACCGTGCCCGCGGCTTTCACCAAGACCACGGGCGAGGTGCACTGGCACGTGCTGTTGCGCGCGCGCGCCATCGAGAACGGCGCTTTCGTGCTCGCCGCGGCCCAAGGCGGCAAGCACGCGAACGGCCGTGAAACCTTCGGCCACTCCATGATCGTCGATCCCTGGGGCAAGATCGTCGCCGAGGCCGGCATCGAGCCCGGCGTCACGATCGCCGAGATCGACCCCGCGCTGGTGATGCAGGCGCGCTCGCGCATTCCCTCGCTCGAACACGGCCGCCGCTTCGAAGTGGTCGCGCCCGCGAGCGTGGCCGCGCGGCTTCACGTGGTCGGCCGCGCATGATCCGCTATTCCCTGGTCTGCGAGACCGGCCACCGCTTCGATAGCTGGTTTCGCGATTCCGCGGCCTCCGAGGCGCAGGTCGCCGGCGGGCTCGTGGAATGTCCCGAATGCGGCTCGAGCCGGATCGAGAAGGCGATCATGGCGCCCTCCATCGGCAGCGCCGGGCGCCAGGCCGAGTCTGAGCCCGCGCAGCCGTCGCAGCCCGGGCCGCAGCCGGTCGCGCTCCTGTCCGGGCGCGAGCGGGAATTGCGCCGCCTGCTCAAGGAAGTGCGCGAGCACGTGAAGAAGAACGCCGATTACGTCGGCGACGAGTTCCCCGAGCTCGCGCGGCAAATGCACCACGAGGAGATCGAAAAGCGCTCGATCTACGGCGAGGCGCAGCCTGATGAAGTGAAGGAGCTGCTCGAAGAGGGCGTCGAGGTGCAGCCGCTGCCGATGCTGCCCGACGAGCGGAACTAGGGCGCGCGAATTCGTCCGACTCAGCCCGTCTTCCCGGCGGCGACCATGTAGTTCACGTCCGTATCGTCCGAGCGCCGCCATCCGTCGGTGAACGGATTATAGACCAGGCCGGTCTCGTCGATCAGCGCGAGCCCGCCGGCGGCGAGCGCCGCCTCGAGCTCGTCGGGCGTGACGAATTTTTCCCAGCGATGCGTGCCCACCGGCAGCCAGCGCAGCACGTATTCGGCGCCGACGATCGCCAGCGCAAAACTTTTCAGCGTGCGGTTCAACGTCGCCACGATCATCAGCCCGCCGGGCTTCACCATCTCGGCGCAGCGGCGCACGAACAGCGTGACATCCGTCACGTGCTCGACCACTTCGAGCGCGAGCACCACGTCGAAGCGCTCGCCCGTGTCGGCCAGCGCCTCCGCGGTCGTCGCGCGGTAGTCGATCGCAAGGCCGCTCTTTTCGGCATGCAACCGCGCCGCCGCGACATTCGGCTCGCCCGGGTCGATGCCGACGACGCGAGGCGCCGAGCCGCGCCAGCGGCTCGCACACCAGCCCGCCGCCGCAGCCGACGTCGAGGATGCGCAGCCCTTTCAGGCTTTCGAGCGATTTGGCGTCGCGCCCGAACCGCTCGCAGATGCGGTCCCGGATATAGGCGAGCCGCACCGGGTTGAACTTGTGCAACGGCCGCATCTTGCCGTGCGGGTTCCACCACTCGTCCGCCAGCGCCGCGAAGCGCGCGACTTCGGCCGGATCGACCGTCGTTCGGGCTTCATCTTGCGGCCTTCACCATGTAGGGTCCCTTCGGCGCCGGGCCGTTGCCCGCATACTAACCCGTCTATATCTATACGCGCCTTTTGGTGGTTTCGCAGTTGAGGACTTATGGCCCGGCTCGTCATGAAGTTCGGCGGCACTTCGGTCGCCGATCTCGACCGAATTCGCAACGTCGCGCAGCACGTCAAGCGCGAGGTCGACGCCGGCCATGAGGTCGCCGTCGTCGTGTCGGCCATGGCCGGCACCACCAACCAGCTCGTCGAATGGTGCCGGCAGGCGGCGCCCATGCACGACGCGCGCGAATATGACGCCGTGGTCGCCTCGGGCGAGCAGGTGAGCGCCGGGCTGCTCGCCATCGTCCTGCAGGAGTTGGGCGTCACCGCGCGCTCCTGGCAGGGCTGGCAATTGCCGATCCTGACCGACAACGCCCATGGCTGGCGCGCGCATCCTCGACGTCAACGGCGCCGAGCTGATCAAGCGTTTCAAGGAGCGCGGCGAGGTCGCGGTCATCGCCGGGTTCCAGGGCATCCACAAGGAGAGCGGACGCATCACGACGCTCGGCCGCGGCGGCTCCGACACCAGCGCGGTCGCGCTCGCGGCTGCGATCCATGCCGACCGCTGCGACATCTATACCGATGTGGACGGAGTCTATACGACCGACCCGCGCATCGTGCCCAAGGCGCGGCGGCTCGAGAAGGTCGCCTACGAGGAGATGCTGGAAATGGCCTCGCTCGGGGCCAAGGTGCTGCAGGTGCGCTCGGTCGAGCTCGCCATGCAGCAGAAGGTGCGTGTCAACGTCCGCTCCAGCTTCGAGGCGCCGGACGCGCCGCAGCGCGACGCCCACGGCCATCCGGTCGGCACCTTGATCTGCGACGAGGAGGAGATTTTGGAGAATCAAGTCGTAACCGGTATCGCGTTCTCCAAGGACGAGGCGCAGATCTCGATCCGCCGGGTCGAGGACAAGCCCGGCGTCGCCGCCGCCCTGTTCGGGCCGCTCGCCGACGCCAACATCAATGTCGACATGATCGTGCAGAACACCTCGGCCGACGGCCGCACCGACATCACCTTCACCGTGCCGGTGACCGATTACGAGCGGGCCAAGCTGGTGCTGGAGAAGGTCAAGAAGACGGTGGGCTTTGCGGCGCTCGAGGGCGCCGCCGACGTGGTGAAGGTTTCGATCATCGGGGTCGGCATGCGCACCCACGCCGGCGTCGCCGCCACCGCCTTCAAGGCGCTGGCCGAGCGGCGGATCAATATCCGCGCCATCTCGACCTCGGAGATCAAGATTTCCGTGCTGATCGATGCGGCCTATACCGAGCTTGCGGTACGGACTTTGCATTCAGTATACGGGCTCGACCAATGATGGTTTGTATGCGCCAGACGCGTAAGCAACCGGCATCCGGCCATCGCCTGTAGCGACGGCGCGGGGACGGCTCCCGCGCGAGGTTCACGAGAAAACAAGCGGGCGGCGCGGCGCCCTGGAAGGAACCCGGCCCATGGCCGTGCGTAGCACGCTGGCCGGTCCGCGCGTTCTGCTGAAGCGGCTCCGCGAGGTGATGGCGGAGCCGGTCAGCGCGCAGGAGCGGCTCGACAAGACCGTGGTGCAGATCGCCGCCAACATGGTGGCGGAGGTCTGCTCGGTCTATGTGCTGCGCGTCGATGGCAGCCTCGAGCTCTATGCCACCGAAGGCCTGAGCCGCGACGCCGTGCACATGACCGTGCTGAAGCCCGGCGAGGGCCTCGTAGGTCTGGTCGCCGCCGAGGCCGAGCCGCTGAATCTTCCCGACGCCCAGAAGCATCCCGCCTTCTCCTACAAACCGGAGACCGGCGAGGAGATCTATCACTCGTTCCTCGGCGTGCCGATCCTGCGCGCCGGCAACACGCTCGGCGTGCTCGACGTGCAGAACCGGGCCTTCCGCACCTATAGCGAGGAAGAAGTCGAGGCGCTGCAGACCACCGCGATGGTGCTCGCCGAGATGATCGCCTCGGGCGAGCTGATCTCGCTCGCCAAGCCCGGCGCCGAGCCCGCCGCACGCCGGCCGGTGCACGCGCAGGGTCTCTCGCTTTCCGACGGCATCGGGCTCGGCCACGTCGTGCTGCACGACCCGCGCGTGCACGTGAAGAATTTCATCGCCGACGATCCGCAAAAAGAGCTTGTCCGCCTCGACCAGTCGATCGACACGCTCAGGGCCTCGGTCGACACCATGCTCGAGGAAGAAGGCGTGGCGCGCGCCGGCGAGCACCGCGACGTGCTCGAGGCCTACCGCATGTTCGCCCATGACCGCGGCTGGCTGCGCAAGCTGCGCGAAGCCGTCATGACCGGCCTCACCGCCGAGGCCGCGGTCGAGCGCGTCCAGTCCGATACCCGCGCGCGCATGCTGCGCCAGACCGACCCGTATCTGCGCGAACGGCTGCACGATCTCGACGATCTCGCCAACCGGCTGCTGCGCGAGCTGGTCGGGTTGAACAACGGGCAGAAACGCGAGGACCTGCCGGAGAACGCGATTCTGGTGGCCCGCAACATGAGTCCGGCGGCGCTCTTGGACTTCGACCGCGCCCGGCTGCGCGCCGTGGTGCTCGAAGAGGGCGCTTCCACCAGCCACGTCGCGATCGTCGCGCGCGCGCTCGGCGTTGCGACCGTCGGTCAGATCGAGAACGCGACCGGCCTGGTGGACCCGGGTGACGCCGTCATCGTCGATGGCGACGCCGGCGAAGTGCACTTTCGACCGCCGCCCGATCTGGAAAAGGCTTACGGCGAGAAGGTGCGCCTGAAAGCGCGCCGCCAGGCGCAATACGCGGCGCTGCGCGACCGGCCGGCGGTGAGCAAGGACGGCGAACGCATCGATCTGCTCTTGAACGCGGGGCTGCTCGTCGACCTGCCGCACATCGCCGAGACCGGCGCCGACGGCATTGGTCTGTTCCGCACCGAGCTGCAGTTCCTGGTGGCTTCCGCGCTGCCGCGCACCAGCGAGCAATACAAGCACTACAAGGCCGTGCTCGATGCCGCCAACGGCAAGCCGGTGACCTTCCGCACGCTCGACATCGGCGGCGACAAGGTGCTGCCGTACTTGCGCAATGTCGTGGAGGAAAACCCGGCGCTGGGTTGGCGCGCGGTGCGTTTCGGCCTCGACCGGCCGGGGCTGTTGCGCAGCCAGTTGCGCGCGCTGCTGCGCGCCGCATCCGGGCGCGATCTGCACGTGATGTTCCCCATGATCGCCGCGGTCGATGAGTTCGACCGTGCGCGTGCGCTGATCGAGCGCGAGCTCACGCATCTGCGCCGCCACGGCCATGCGCTTCCCGACACGATTCGCATCGGCGCCATGCTGGAGGTTCCTTCGCTGCTGTTCTCGCTCGACGAGATTCTCGATCGCGTCGATTTTCTCTCGGTCGGGTCGAACGATCTGATCCAGTTCCTGTTCGCCGCCGATCGCGGCAATCAGCGCGTCGCGGGCCGTTTCGACCCGCTCTCGCCACCGGCGCTGCGCGCCTTCAAGACGGTGATCGACGCCGGCATCCGGCACAACAAGCCGATCGCGCTCTGCGGCGAGCTTGCCTCGCGCCCGCTGGAGGCGCTCGCGCTATTGGCCATCGGCTATCGCAGGCTGTCGCTCTCGCCGGCGGCGCTCGGGCCGGTGAAGGCCATGGTGCTCGCGCTCGATATCGGCGCGGCGGCGAAAATCATTAGCCCGCTGCTCGCCGGCAAGACCGGCACGGTATCGATCCGCGACAAGCTGCGCGCCTTCGCCGAGAAATCCGGCGTTCCGGTCTGAAATCATGCTCCCCGAAGCCCGCCTCGATACGCTGATCGCCCGCCATGCGGCCCTGGAAGGGGAGCTCTCGGCGCCGCTCGACCGCGAATCGCGCGTGCGCTTGTCGCGCGAGTTTTCCGATCTCACTCCGGTGGTGCAGACCGTGCATGCGCTGCGCGCTGCGCGGGACGATCTCGCCTCGCTCGAGGCCTTGCTGGTCGATCCCACGACCGAGGCCGACGTGGAGCGGCTCGCCGCCGAGGAAAAGGCGGCGGTGATCAAGCGCGTCACCGCGCTCGAAGAAAAGGTTCGCTTGGCGCTGCTGCCCAAGGATTCCGCCGACGAGCATGGCGCGGTGCTTGAAGTGCGTGCCGGCACCGGCGGCGACGAGGCCGCGCTGTTCGCCGGCGATCTGTTCCGCATGTACCAGCGCTATGCCGCGCTGAAGGGCTGGACCGTCGAGATCCTGTCCACCAGCGACGGCGCCAAGGGCGGGTTCAAGGAAATCATCGCCGCCGTTCGCGGCCAGGGCGCCTACGCCAAGCTCAAGTTCGAATCCGGCGTGCACCGCGTCCAGCGCGTGCCCACGACCGAAGGATCGGGCCGCATTCACACTTCGGCATCGACCGTCGCGGTGCTTCCCGAGGCCGGTGAGGTCGACGTCAAAATCAACGACGACGACCTCGAGATCGAGACCATGCGTGCCGGCGGCGCCGGCGGCCAGCACGTCAACAAGACCGAGTCCGCCGTGCGCATCACCCACCTCCCGAGCGGGATCGTGGTTTTCGTTCAGGACGAGCGCTCGCAGCACAGAAACCGCGCCCGCGCCATGGAGATGCTGCGCGCCCGCATCTTCGACATGGAGCGCAAGAAGCTCGATGCCGCGCGTGCGGCGGAGCGGCGCGGGCTGGTGGGGAGCGGGGATCGTTCCGAGCGCATTCGCACCTATAATTTTCCGCAGGGCCGCGTCACCGATCACCGCATCGGTCTCACCCTGCACAAGCTTCCGCAGGTTCTGGAGGGCACGGCGCTGGGCGAGCTGATCGACGCTCTGGTTGCCGACCACCAGGCGGCGCTGCTCGCGGCGGACGAGACCGCATGATCACACCGGTAAAAAATAAGAGGGGCAAGGCGACGACCGTGGGCGCGCTGCGCCGCGAGGTCGCCGAACGGCTCGCCAAGGCCGGCATCGGCAGCGCCGCGCTCGAAGCGCGCCTGCTCCTCGCGCGGGCGCTCGGAATCGAGGAATCGGCGATCTTCGCCACATCGGATGCGGAGGTCGAAGCGGCCGCGCGCGCGCGGATCGACGCTCTGGCGGGCCGCCGTGAAGGCGGCGAGCCGCTGGCGCGGATTTTGGGGCGCAAGGAATTCTGGAGCAGCGCATTCGCGCTGGCGCCCGAAACGCTGGTTCCCCGCCCGGAGAGCGAGACCGTGGTCGAGGCCGCGCTCGCGGCCATGCCGGATCGCAATGCGCCGCTGCGCGTGCTCGATCTCGGCACCGGCACCGGCGCGCTGCTCGCCGCGCTTCTGCTCGAGCGGCCCTGTGCCTTCGGCGTCGGCATCGACCGGAGCGAGCATGCGCTCCTGGTCGCGCGCGACAATATGCAAAGTCTCGGCCTTGCCGATCGCGCCGCCTTCGCCTGCTGCGACTGGAGCGCCGCGATCGGCGCACGCTTCGATCTCATCGTCGCCAATCCTCCTTATGTCGTGCATGCAGAGCTCGAGACCCTGCCGCGCGAAGTGCGCGACTTCGATCCGCGGCTCGCGCTCGACGGCGGCGGCGACGGCCTGGAGGCCTATCGCGCGATCCTGCCGGACCTGCCGCGTCTGATGGCGCCGGGCGGCGTCACGGTTCTCGAATTGGGCCGTGGGCAGGAGGCGGCGGTAAGCGCGCTGGCGCCCGCGGCCTACCTAATCGTTAACGAACCCGCGCGGCGAGACCTCTTGGGCATTCCGCGCGCGCTCGTGCTCCGCGCACAGGGCCGAAAATAACGCTTGGAGGCGCTCTCGATCCGGACTAGGTTTCGCGCGGGATTCGACCCGTGGCGTGTCTGGCAACTAGGCCGAAGGCACGCGGTAGCCGGGAAGTGGCTCGCCGGGTCTCCGATGCTTCACAGAAGTTCGCGCGATGTGTTCGCGATATTGCGGCGTACGCGCGAGAGCTAGGGGCAGATGCCGCGTGTGATCGCGGATTGGAACTCTTGGTCCAACAACCAATGCGAAAAAAGTCGTCGCGCGCGCCGCGCGCGAAGGTCTCGATTTGATCCGAGTGGATCGCAGGATGTGCATGAGGCATGTCCTGCCCGGAGAAGTTTGCGGCCGGCTAAGCCGGCGGTGATGTCAAGGAGAAACGGGTCCCCATGAGGAATGGTCATCAGAAGCAACGCATGCGCGGCCGCAATCGCCGCAACCATAACCCGATGACACGGGTATACGAATCCAACGGCCCGGACGTGAAGGTCCGCGGGACCGCCCATCACATCGCCGACAAATACATGCAGCTCGCGCGCGACGCGCAGACCTCCGGCGATCCGGTCGCCGCCGAAGGCTACCTGCAGCACGCCGAGCATTATTTCCGCTTGATCGTCGCCGCACAGGCCGCCTTCGCGCAGCAGAACCCGCACAATACTCAGCCTCAGCCGGCACCCCCGCGCCCCGACCAGCTTGGCGAGGAGTACGACGACGACGAAGGCGACGATGGATCGCCCGACATGCCGCAGCACCCCGGCGCACCGGGCGCACCGCAGCCGCATTTTCAACAGCCGTCGCATCAACAGCAGCCGCAGCAGCAGTACCGGCAACCGCAGCAGCACCAACCGCAACCCCAGCCGCAGCCGCAGCCGAATTTCCAGCCGCAGCAGCAGCGCCGTCCGGACGAGCCGCGCGATCCCGGCCTTCCATCCTTCATCACCGGTGGCGGTCAGGCACCGAACCAGCCTCCGAACCAGGCGCCGGGAAATGGCTTTAACCCTGAGCAGGGCGACCGTGGCGGCGGACGTTTCGGCGGGCGGCACCGGCGCCGCTTTCGTCCGCACGGGGGCGGCGAATTGGAGCAGCGCGGTCCCAACGAAGCGCCGGCTCAAGGCCTGCCGGCTCAAGCCGCGCCGGCAGGCGAGCAGCCGGCGGGCGAGTTCACCCCGCCGAAGCCGCAGGGTCCGGCCGAGTAAGCTTCAGCCGATGATTTTGATCGGATCGCCTTCGGCGATCCGTCCGGCTTTGATCGCTTCCGCATAGATTCCGCAGTCGTCTTCGCCCGTGAGGCGATAGAGCGCGTCGGGCACGTCGATGTCGCGCGCGGCCGTTTCCGGATCGACCTGGGTCGCGGCACAGCGCTTGATCATTTTCACGACCCGAAGCCGTGCGTTCCCGATCTCCAGATCGCGCCCCACGAGTCCGACTTCCGCCCAGGCCGGCCAGCCTTCCACATAGAGATTGCCGCGGAAGCGCAGCGGATGGACCGGACGCCCGATCGACGCTTCGAGCGCGCGCACGCTCTCCAGATTGATGATCGAGACCACTTTTCGCGCGACGTCCGAAAAGCTGTGGCCGGGCGCTTCCAGCACACGCACCGGCCCGCGCGCTTCGCTGCCCATATAATCCTGGAAGAAGCGCTCGATGGCGGCACGGCCTGTGGCATCGCGCAGGCTCGCTTCGAGAAGCGTGCGCCCGTCCTTCGCGACGATCAGCTTTTCGCTCGCATCGTCGTAGCGCGTCGAGAGCGCGGCGATCTTCGCGTTCTTCATGAGGCAAAGGAACTTGATCTTGGGCTGCCAAACGGGCGCGGCGGGATCGAAGCCCGAAGGACCATTCTCGAGCGCGAACGCCCGGTCGGCCGGGAAGGTCTCGCCGATACCGAGCGTGACCGTCGGCAGGCGCTCGGCTGACAGCCCCTTCACCGGATAGCGGTAGAGGGCGGCGATGCGGGCGGAGTTGGGGGCGGGCGGCATTAACCGCTTTTCCGCGATCCGGGGCGAAGCGTCCAGTCCCAAGGGGTTCCAGCTCGAAATTCCGCTGCCCGGCCCCTTCCGCAGGGGCGCCTCGAACCCCACTTAAAAATCGGCGTGGGCGGGTAAGCGCTCGCCAAATTCGGATGCTACGGTTGGGCCTCAGGGACGGCCGCGGCATGCCTAGGAGCGGCAAATGAAGTTCGACAAATATACCGAGCGCGCGCAGGGCTTCGTGCAATCGGCCCAGGCACTCGCGCTTCGCGAAGGCCATCAGCAATTCTCCACCGAGCATCTTCTGAAGGTCCTGCTCGACGATCCCGAGGGGCTCGCGGCGGGCCTGATCGACCGTGCCGGGGGCAATTCGCGAGCGGCGCTCTCCGAGGTCGAAGCGGCGCTGAAAAAGCGCCCGAAGGTCGAGGGTAGCGGAGCCGGGCAGGTTTATCTGGAGTCCGCGCTCGCGCGCGTGTTCGACACCGCCGAAAAGGCGGCGGAAAAGGCCGGCGATTCCTACGTCACCGTCGAGCGCCTTTTGTTGGCGCTCGCAATCGAGAAGGACAGCGAGGCCGGAAAAATACTGAGCCGCGCGGGGGTCACGGCGCAGAAGTTGAACGCCGCCATCGAGGCTTTGCGCAAAGGCCGCACCGCCGATTCCGCCTCGGCCGAAAACCAATACGACGCGCTCAAGAAATATGCGCGCGATCTGACCCAGGCGGCGCGCGAGGGCAAGATCGATCCGGTGATCGGCCGCGACGAGGAGATCCGCCGCACCATCCAGGTGCTCTCCCGCCGCACCAAGAACAACCCGGTCCTGATCGGCGAGCCCGGCGTCGGCAAGACCGCGATCGTCGAAGGGCTGGCGCAACGCATGGTCAACGGCGACGTGCCGGAGGGCCTCAAGGATAAGCGGTTGCTCGCGCTCGATCTCGGCGCGCTCGTGGCGGGCGCCAAATACCGCGGCGAGTTCGAGGAGCGGCTGAAGGCTGTACTGCAAGAAGTCACCAGCTCCGACGGCCAGATCGTTCTGTTCATCGACGAGATGCACCAGCTGGTCGGCGCCGGAAAGACCGACGGAGCCATGGACGCGTCGAATCTGTTGAAGCCGGCACTCGCCCGCGGCGAGCTGCACTGCATCGGCGCGACCACGCTCGACGAGTTCCGCAAGCACGTCGAAAAGGACGCGGCCCTCGCGCGGCGCTTCCAGCCCATCTATGTGGGCGAGCCCAATGTCGAGGACACGGTCTCGATCTTGCGCGGGCTCAAGGAGAAGTACGAGCTGCACCACGGCATACGCATCACCGATGCCGCGCTGGTGGCCGCCGCCACGCTTTCCAACCGCTACATCACCGACCGCTTCCTGCCCGACAAGGCCATCGACCTGGTGGACGAGGCCGCGGCGCGGCTCAAGATGCAGGTCGATTCCAAGCCCGAGGATCTGGACGAACTCGACCGGCGTATCATCCAGCTGAAAATCGAGGAACAGGCGCTGAAGAAGGAGACGGACTCCGGCTCCAGGGAGCGGCTGAAGCGGCTCGTCAAGGAGCTGGCCGATCTCGAGGAGAAAGCCAAGGCGCTCACCGCCCGCTGGCAGGCCGAGAAGGAGAAGCTCGGCTCGGCCCAGAAGGTCAAGGCTGAGCTGGATCAGGCGCGCGTCGAACTCGCCCAGGCCCAGCGCAAAGGCGACTACGAACTCGCCGGCAAACTGGCCTACGGGAAAATCCCCGAACTCGAGAAGAAGCTCAAGACCATCGAAGCCAAAGGCGCCGACGCCATGGTCGAGGAGGCCGTGACCCCCGACCACATCGCGCAGATCGTCTCGCGCTGGACCGGCGTGCCGGTGGACCGGATGCTGGAAGGCGAGAAGGACAAGCTTCTGCGCATGGAGGAGGCGCTCGCCAAGCGCGTCGTCGGACAGGCGGAGGCCGTCAAAGCCGTCTCCACCGCCGTGCGCCGGGCGCGTGCCGGCCTGCAGGACCCGAACCGGCCGATCGGCTCGTTCATGTTCCTGGGGCCGACCGGCGTCGGCAAGACCGAGTTGACCAAGGCGCTGGCGGGCTTTCTGTTCGACGACGAGAATGCGCTGATCCGCATCGATATGTCCGAGTACATGGAGAAGCACTCGGTCGCGCGCCTGATCGGCGCGCCGCCGGGCTATGTCGGGTACGAAGAGGGCGGCGCGCTCACCGAGGCCGTGCGGCGCCGGCCTTATCAGGTGATCCTGTTCGACGAGATCGAAAAGGCGCACCCCGACGTTTTCAATGTGCTCTTGCAGGTTTTGGACGACGGCCGCCTTACCGACGGCCACGGCCGCACCGTCGATTTCCGCAACACCCTGATCGTCATGACCTCGAATATCGGCGCCGAGTTCCTGGTGAATCTCGGCGAGAACGAGGACGTCGACAAGGTGCGCGATCAGGTGATGGCGCTGGTGCGCGCCAATTTCCGGCCCGAGTTCCTGAACCGGGTCGATGAGATCATCCTGTTCCACCGCCTGAAGCGCGAGCAGATGGGCGCGATCGTCGATATCCAGATCGCCCGCGTGCAGAAGCTCCTGGACGACCGCAAGATCGTGCTCGAGCTTTCCAAGGAAGCGCGCGCGTTTCTGTCCGAGAAGGGCTACGAGCCCGCTTATGGCGCGCGGCCGCTGAAGCGCGCGATCCAGAAGGAGCTGCAGGATCCGCTCGCGGGCAAGATTCTCGCCGGCGAGATCAAGGATGGCGAGCGGGTGAAGGTCGGCGCCGGCAAGGACGAGCTGACGTTCAAGGTCGCCGGCGCGGTGGGCAGGGCGGCTTAATTCGCCGTCTGCGCCACGCGCGGCGCGCCGGGGGCGCGCGCGAGAATTTCCTCGATGCGGGTCCGCTCGCGCTCGAATCCGGCAAGCAGCGGACCTTCGATCACGCGCCCGCGCGGCAAGCGCACGCGCATGGGATCGACGTGCGTGCCGTTGATCAGCACCTCGTAGTGCAGATGCGGGCCGGCCGACAGACCCGACGAGCCGACAAAGCCGATGACCTGGCCCTGGCGCACCTTGGTGCCCTCGGCGATGCCGCGAGCGAAAACCGACATGTGCGAATAGGTGGTGACGTAGCCGTTGAGGTGCTGGATTTCGACCCGGCGGCCGTAGCCGGAGTCCCATTCGGCCTTGATGACGACGCCGTTGCCGGCGGCGAAGATCGGCGAGCCGGTATCGTCGGCCCAGTCGACGCCGAGATGCATGCGCGTGTAGCCGAGGATCGGATGCCGGCGCGGGCCGAAGCCCGAGCGGTAGATGCCGCCGGCCATCGGTTTGCGCACCAGGAACTTCTTCGCGCTCTTGCCGGTCTCGTCGTAGAAATCGACCAGGCCATCGTCGCTGGTCAGGAACCGGAAATAGCGGCGCGGTTCGCCGGCCACGTTGAGCGAGGCGAACAGCACCTCGCTATGGGCCTCGGGCTCGTCGCCGGCAAACAGCACCTCGAAGGAGTCGCCCACGCGCACGCGCCGCTGCAGATCGACGTCGAACGAATAGATGCGGATCAGGTTCTCGATGATCGGCCGCGGAATATCGTTCTTGAGCGCGGTCTCGTAGATGCTCTGGTAGAGCCGCATGCCGCGGCTCTCGTCCTCGTCCTCGGATTCGGCGGTCGGCGTCCTGGCAACGTTGAAGTCGCGCGGCTCCTCGACCGAGACGTAGCGGCCATTGTCGGCGAGGGCGACGGTACCCTCGTGCGTCTTTTCGCTGAAGATGCTGACGCGCAGCGGAGCGAATTGCCCGTTCTCGCTGCCGATCAGGACGCGCACACGAAAGCCTTCCTTGATCGCGCCCTCCCGCGCCTTGGCGCCGAATGCGGCCAGCAGTGGGCGGATCGTCGGCGCCGGCGCTCCGAGATCGCGGAGAATAATGTTGAGCGATTCACCCTTCTTCACGACCACGGTGCGCTCGTTCCAGGCCGTGCCGCCGGTCGCTTCGGGCGCGGTCTTCTGCACGGTGCTCATGTTCTCCGCGATCGCCGCGAGCCCATTGGGGCCGACGATGTCGCCTTCGGTCGCATAGGCGAGCCGGCCGCCGTTGATCGCGAGCCCCGGACGCGTGAACACGTGCGGCAGGCCGACCGATCCGGTCGCCGGATCGAGCGCGGCGATCACGCGCGCATTCACTTCCTCGATCGGTATCGACGCGGCGATCTTGGCGCTGGCCGGGACCGCGATCAGTTCGCGCATGACGATGGTGAGCTCGCCGGTCGATTCGATCTGCGGCTCCTGCTCCTGCTCCATGCCGGCTTCGGCGATGAGCTTCTGCGGATTGAACGCAGGCACGGTCGCGGAAAGCGACGAAGGCGCCAGCACCAGGTTGGTCGCGACGCGGACATAAGGCCTGACGCGAACGATTTCGCGCTCGCCCTGGCGCGTCGTGGTGGACACGCGGATCGTCTGCCGCGCCGAGATCGTATCGGCGAACAGCGAAACGCGGTCGGTCTTGCGCGGAGCGCTCAGAGCGCGCTCGTCGGCCGTGCGCAGAACCAAGCGTGCGATTTCAGGAAGCGTGGCGAAGCGGTACTCGCCGTCGAGCGCGGACCAGACCGCGCCGCCCATTAGTCCGCCGCCGGAGAGCGCAACGAGTATGGTTGCGGCGAGCCAGCGGATCGATACGCGCCGGCGGTCGATCGTCTCCTCGACGTCGCCGTCGAGGCCGAGCGGAGGCTCGTTTCCTAGATCGATCGCGTGGCCGGAGCCGTGGGGTCCACGGCCGGCTACTCTGCGCCAGCTATCCAAGCCGATTTCTCCCCACCCGCAGCCGACAAACGGAGCGCTCGCGGTTGCCCAAATGACGCCGGGACACTGGCCCCGAATAGTGCAGAAAATCGGGCAAATCTTACAGGTTGTTTGCGGTGCGGAAGAATGCCCTCATGGATACTTCAGTGGGCATGCTGAATTGGTAAAAACACGCGCAAGCCAGCCGTTGACAAGGGTTTCATGCTGACCATATAAGGTCTTCATTACGGCGCGCCTCCGCTTAGGCGGGTAGGCGTTCCGGCGAAGCTCCTCATCGGCCTCTGGTCGTTCGCTTCCGGTTCTCACCGGGAGCGAGGCTGCTTCGACGGCTTTTTTTGTCGGTCGCATGACCGGCGACGAGCCGATGCTGTTTGAAAAGTGGAACGGAAGAAAGAGAAACGTGGGCGGCGGAGTCCTTGCGGGCTTTCCTCCTCGCAGGCGCAAGCTATGCGCGGTTGAAGGCCAAAAGAGACTTCGGCGGTCCTACGTTTTGATTTTCAAGCCAAGCGGTCACGCAAGTGATCGGTTTGTGCTTGGGACTCGTCAAACGTTGTGATCGAGAAAAGCCGAATCAGATCTCAAACTTGAGAGTTTGATCCTGGCTCAGAGCGAACGCTGGCGGCAGGCCTAACACATGCAAGTCGAACGCCCCGCAAGGGGAGTGGCAGACGGGTGAGTAACGCGTGGGAACATACCCTTCGGTTCGGAATAACTCAGGGAAACTTGGGCTAATACCGGATACGTCCGTGAGGAGAAAGATTTATCGCCGAGGGATTGGCCCGCGTAAGATTAGCTAGTTGGTGAGGTAACGGCTCACCAAGGCTATGATCTTTAGCTGGTCTGAGAGGACGATCAGCCACACTGGGACTGAGACACGGCCCAGACTCCTACGGGAGGCAGCAGTGGGGAATATTGGACAATGGGCGCAAGCCTGATCCAGCCATGCCGCGTGAGTGATGAAGGCCTTAGGGTTGTAAAGCTCTTTCAGCGGGGACGATAATGACGGTACCCGCAGAAGAAGCCCCGGCTAACTTCGTGCCAGCAGCCGCGGTAATACGAAGGGGGCTAGCGTTGCTCGGAATCACTGGGCGTAAAGCGCACGTAGGCGGGTTGCCAAGTCGGAGGTGAAATCCTGGAGCTCAACTCCAGAACTGCCTTCGATACTGGCGATCTTGGAGTCCGGGAGAGGTGAGTGGAACTGCGAGTGTAGAGGTGAAATTCGTAGATATTCGCAAGAACACCAGTGGCGAAGGCGGCTCACTGGCCCGGTACTGACGCTGAGGTGCGAAAGCGTGGGGAGCAAACAGGATTAGATACCCTGGTAGTCCACGCCGTAAACTATGGAGGCTAGCCGTTGGACAGCTTGCTGTTCAGTGGCGCAGCTAACGCATTAAGCCTCCCGCCTGGGGAGTACGGTCGCAAGATTAAAACTCAAAGGAATTGACGGGGGCCCGCACAAGCGGTGGAGCATGTGGTTCAATTCGAAGCAACGCGAAGAACCTTACCAGCCCTTGACATGTCCCGTGTGGGATCCAGAGAAGGATCCCTTCAGTTCGGCTGGCGGGAACACAGGTGCTGCATGGCTGTCGTCAGCTCGTGTCGTGAGATGTTGGGTTAAGTCCCGCAACGAGCGCAACCCTCGCCTTTAGTTGCCATCATTCAGTTGGGCACTCTAGAGGGACTGCCGGTGATAAGCCGCGAGGAAGGTGGGGATGACGTCAAGTCCTCATGGCCCCTACGGGCTGGGCTACACACGTGCTACAATGGCGGTGACAATGGGATGCGAAGGGGCGACCCGGAGCAAATCTCAAAAAGCCGTCTCAGTTCGGATTGCACTCTGCAACTCGAGTGCATGAAGTTGGAATCGCTAGTAATCGTGGATCAGCATGCCACGGTGAATACGTTCCCGGGCCTTGTACACACCGCCCGTCACACCATGGGAGTTGGTTTTACCTTAAGACGGTGCGCTAACCGCAAGGGAGCAGCCGGCCACGGTAAGGTCAGCGACTGGGGTGAAGTCGTAACAAGGTAGCCGTAGGGGAACCTGCGGCTGGATCACCTCCTTTCTAAGGATGATCCTTCAGGGGCTCGCACTCTTGCGATGTCCTCTATTGGATCGCTTAGGAAAACAAAGAGCCCAGTCAGGGCTCATATGGCGGGATTCCGCCGTCTACGCTTCTCTTTCTTCCTTCATGGACGAGCCCGTGCCGCTATGCCTTTACGGGTGCTTGACCCTTACAGGTCTTTTACTCTTACGGGTTATGGCGGACGGTCCGAGGATCAGGGCTTGTAGCTCAGCTGGTTAGAGCGCGCGCTTGATAAGCGTGAGGTCGGAAGTTCAAATCTTCCCAGGC
>CAVXXM010000001.1:0-275000 GCA_963765745.1 uncultured Alphaproteobacteria bacterium | reverse complement strand
GGTCGCGCTTGATCCAGGTCTCGAACTTGTCGAGTTCGCCATAGAGCGCATCGAGCAGGACGACGCCGCGCAGGCGCTTGTTCGTGCTGCTGTGATGGATGGCCCAGGCCGTCGGCGAATAGCCGCCGCTATAGCCGATGATGATGACCGGCATACGGTCGAAAATCAGCGTGGTGCCGGGCACCCCGTTCAGCAGCGCAAGTTGCTCGGAAGTCTCCTCGAGAAAGAGCCTGAATAGATCGGGCTCCCAGAAGCTGCCGGCGCTGGAATCCGCCGCGTTCACCGCGAACTGGGGCGCGACCAGCACCGCGTTGGCATGCGACAGGGAGATTTGCTCCGCCACCCGCTGCCGCGTGAGCACGTCGCTCGCGATCGTCGCCCGATGACCGTGGAAGAACACGACAATGGCGGCCGGCCGGCGGACATCGAAGCCTTCGGGGATGTGCAGCAGCACGCGCTGGTCGGCGTAGGTCTGATCCTCCGGTTTGAAGCCGCCGCGCGTGACGCGGCCAGGCCGGCCGGTTTCGTCGGCGTTGATGAATGGCCGGCCGGTGCGCGGATCGGTGCCTTCGAACGGGAAGGGGGCATATTCGAACTCGACGAGCTTGGTCTTGCTCGGTTTTCGGGCTGGGACGGGTACTTGGGCCAGTTGCAATGGGAGGAGCGGGCTGGTCTCAGCACGCAGATCGCGCGGAGCGGCGAGCGTTTGCGCCTGCAGCGCGAGGGAAGCGAGCGCGCAGAGCACGACTGCGATCAGCGGCGAGCGTAGGGCTGGCAAAGCTGTTCCCTCTGCATTTCGGCCGGGGAATCGACTGAACACCGACACTCTTAAGATTGAATCACGACGGGATCGTGGTTGCCAAGACGAGGGTGCGGGCGTGCGCCAGGCTCGTATCGAGCCGAAAACTAAGTCATTTTCGGACTTGTTCATTGCCGCGTTTTCCTGAAAAAGGGACCTGCACCGGAGGATTCCGAGAATGCCGTTTTCCACGAAGGCTACTGCCCTCGTCGCCGGCCTGATCTATTTCGTTGCGTCTCATGCCGCGGTGTCCGCCGAGGCTTCCCGCGCCGACGATGCCGCGCGCTATCTCGCCGGCATGCAGCCCTCCGCCGAATCGCCGCTGATGAAATTCACCCGCGACGCGGGCTGGCAGCAGCATGCCCGTTCCTTCGACGCGGCCTGGAAAAAACTCGACCGCGAACAGATTTCGAAAATACGTACCTGGTCCGCGGAAAATCTGAAGGAACGGCGCGGTACGTTGTTCTATACGTTCAGCGGCCCCGACTTCTTGTATGCCAACGCATTCTTTCCGAATGCATCGACCTATGTGCTGGCCGGTCTCGAACCGGTCGGCCGCGTTCCCGAAATCACCGAGCGGTCGCGCAACTCGCTGCCGGGCCTTCGCGCCTCGCTGAATACCGCCTTGAATCTCAGCTTCTTCATCACCGCGCATATGAGGCAGCAGCTGCAGCAGGGCGAGCTGAGCGGCACGCTGCCGATCTTGTACGTGTTCATCGCGCGTTCCGGAAATACGATCAAAGACGTGAGCCTGGTGAATTTGGATAAGGACGGCAATGTCACGCCGGTCGATCAGGTGCGCGCCCGGCAGGCCGTCGACGGCGTGAAGATCGTGTTTTCACGCGGCGATGATGCGCCGCAGACCCTCTATTATTTCCGCACCGATCTATCCGACTCGGGCGTGAAAAACAGCGGCTTTCTCAAGTTTTGCGAGAAGCTCGCACCCGGCGACGCGTTCCTGAAGAGCGCATCCTATCTTATCCATCGGCAGTCGTTCTCGCGCATCCGCCAATTCCTCGTCGAGAACAGCCAGACGATTGTGCAGGATGATTCCGGCATTCCGCTGTTCGCGTTCAAGCCCGACGAGTGGCAGCTCAACCTGTTCGGCACCTATGTCGGCCCGATCGGCGTGTTTCCCGAGCACTATCAGTCCAAGCTGCGTCAGCTCTATCAGCAGGGGAAGCCGCGCAAGCTGGATTTCGGCATCGGCTATCGCTGGCGGCCCAACGAATCCAACTTGCTGCTGGCCGTGAAGAAACCGGCGAAAGCCGCGAGCCGATAGTGTACTCGGCCGCGCCGCGCCTTTTCGCTAGGTCCGGTCCGAACCCGACGTCTGCCGCCTGCCGATCAAGAGGAGCGGCGTGCCGGCGAGCAGCACCACGACACCGACGATCGCGCCTACGCCCGCATAGGCGAGGCTGGAATAGACCATCCAGGCCGCGGCCACGCTGAGTAGAATCGGCGGTAGCGGATAAAACGGCATGCGATAGCGCAGTGCCTCGGGGTCGCGGCGGCGAAACACGAAGATCGAGAGCGCGACCAAGAGCAAGAAGAACCAGAACACCGGCGCGGTGTAGGCCACCATCGCCTCGAACCCCTCGCGCGTCGCCGCGCCGAACACGATCAGGGCCAGCGCGATGGAGCACTGCAGCAGCAGCGCATTGCCCGGTTTGTGACCGCGAGCGTCCCATACGCCGAGCACGCGGATCGTGGAAATGTCGCTTCCGAGCGCGTAATAGACCCGCGCGCCGGTGAAGATCGTGGCGTTCAAGGTGCTGAGCGCGCACACGCAGACGATCAGGCTCAACAGAACGGCGCCCGCGTCGCCCGCCACCAAGCGCATCAGATCCGCTCCCACCGCGTTGGTCCGCCGCAGGCCTTCGAGTCCGAATGCGTTGAGATAGGCGAGATTCATCAAAAGATAGATCGCCATCACCGATCCGGTCGCGATCAGCAGGGTCTTGGCCATATTGCGCCGCACGTCCTTCAGCTCGCCGGTGAGGTAAGCCGCTTCGTTCCACCCGCCATAAGTGAGAAGCACGAACACCATGGCGAATCCCACCGCGCCCAGTGACGGCGCCGATGGAGCCGCGGCTGCCGCAACGGGCGCGCGAGCGCTGAATCCCGCGACAATCACGACCAGCACGGCGGTCACGGTGAGCGCCGTGAGCAGCACCTGGGTGCGTTTGCCCTGCGGCGTTCCGATCAGGTTGATCGCGGTAAGCGCCAGCACCGCGATGCCGGCATGGATCGAAGGACCGAACGGGCCGAGTGGAATCAGGTTGGACGCATAGTCGCCGTAGACGAACCCGACGGCGGCGATCGCGCCGGTCTGGATCACCGTTCCGCGCGCCCAGGCGAACAGCAGTCCCACCGACTGCCCGTATGCGCGCGAGAGAAAATGATATTCGCCGCCCGCGTTCGGGTGCGCGCTGCCCAGTTCCGCGTAACAGAGCGCACCCACGAGCGCGATGATTCCGCCGAGCATCCAGACGCCGATGAACGCCGCCTCGCTGCCGACATTGGCCGCGACCAGGGAAGGGGTCTTGAAAATGCCGATGCCGATCACAATGCCGACCAGCATCGCGACGCCGTCGAATACCGACATGCTCGCGGTCGGGGCGGCGGGCTTGGAATGCGGCATTGCTCGGACTCGCAGCGTCAACGGGTCAGGCAGAAGGAATACCGCGCGGCACTGCGGAGGTGAAGCGGATTATTCGAGAATGAACGTGACTTCCATGGTCACGCGATACTCGGCGATCTTGCCCCGCTCGACCTTGACTTTCTGCGAGAGGATTTCGAAGCCGGTGACGCCGCGCAAGGTTTTCATCGCGCGATTCATGCCTTCCTGTGCGGCTTCCTGAAATCCCTTCGATGAAGAGGCGGTGATCTTGCTTACCCTTGCAACGGCCATGACGCTTCTCCCATTTTGGCTCCCAAGCCCTCCTCGGGCCCATCAAAGCCTAACAGGTTTCATTCGCCGGTCACGGGTCTTTGGCGGGCTCAGCGAGCGCGGCCCGTCCACAAGGCCGAAAGCCTCCGGCGGAAAGCCTTCGGCCGCTCGGCGAACAGTCTTCCGGCGATACGCGCGGCGGCCGCAACGTGGTCGGCCTTGCGCTTGGCGATCATTGGGGCGAGCTTCGAGCGCCAATGGGCGAGCGGCCGATGCGGCGCGGCAAGCCCTGCCAGCACGGCGAGGTCCTGATGCGCGCCGAGCCGGCCGCGCAGCCGTTGCGTCTCCTCGACCCATAGTTTTCCGAAACGCGGCCAGAGCGATTCCACGAGCTCCATCTGGTAGCGATGTTCGACCACGCGTTTGCGCAGCTCGTGCAACTCTTCGGCCGTGGCTCGCGTCCAGGTATCGGGGATCGCGCGCCGCGCGCGCCGGTAGGTCTCGGTCAAGCCGGCAGAGATCGTATCGAAGTCGACGTCGTCGAGCGTCCAGCGCTGCGCCGCGCGCTCGGCGGCGTTCAGCCGCAAGCGCAGGCGCCGGCGGAGCACGGGATCGTGCGTCGCTCGCTCGCGCCGGCGTTTTGTGGCCTGCAATCGCTGACGCAGCGTCGCCAATATACGCTTTGACAGCGCGCGCTCTTCCTTCTCGAGATCGTCGATTGCATCGAGCGCGGATTGGGCATCGCGTGTGCGCGTAAGCGACCGGGCTAGCTCGCGGGCCGACTTGCGCAACGTGCGCGCGGCATCGCCAAGCGGCGGCTCCAACAGGCGGAGCAGCGCGCGCCATCGTTTCAAGGCCTTGCGAAAATCGTGGATGCGCTCGGCATCGGGCCGGCGCCGGTCGGCGAGCGCCGCCCGCGCCTCGCCGAATATGTCGCGGGCGACCGCGGCGAGCGCGGTTCCGATCGGGCCTTGCGGTCTTAGCGTGGGTTTGGGGGGCATTTGGGCTTTTCGCGTACCGGAAAACGCTGTCATGTTGAAGGATCAGCCCTTCCCACCCGCGGTTTCAATTGCTACATACCGGTTGCCGATCGCAGCTTGCGGCCGGAAATCACGATTTGGCGCGGGGTGGAGCAGCCCGGTAGCTCGTCAGGCTCATAACCTGAAGGTCACAGGTTCAAATCCTGTCCCCGCAACCAAATCACTCGCGATCCGGTGTGGCCACTGCCTGACGCTCCCCAAATGAGCGCGCTTTTCCGCATGACCCCATGAGTAGCCGCCCAACCGAGATTGGCGCCGGGTCGGAATCGCGGTCGCGATTCGCCAATTTGATCCACGGGTTCTCGAACTTCGGCATCGAACGCCCTGTGCGACTCGTCGTGTGGACGATCGTCATCGGCACCGTCATTCGTTTGTTCGCGGCGGCCGCGATTGGGTTCGGCAATGGCGAAGCCTATTACTTGGCGACGGCCCGCCACTTGGCGCTCAGCTATTTCGACCAGCCGCCGCTCTTTCTATGGATCGTCTGGGCGACGATGAAGCTCACCGGCTCCGAGTGGGTCTTCGTGCTGCGCGTTCCGTTCGTGCTCATGTTCATCGCGACGACGTGGCTGATGTACCGGCTTGGCGCGGTTCTATTCAACGAGCGTGCCGGGGCGATCGGAGCGTTCCTGTTCAACCTCTCGCCCGTGTTCACGATCAGCGTTGGCGGATGGATGCAGCCGGATGGGCCGCTCATGTTGACGCTGTTGGCTGGCACATTGTGCCTGGCGCGGCTGTCCTTCGATCCGTCGCCGCGACCGCGCATTCTGCCGTGGCTGGCCGCAGGATTCTGGTTCGGGCTCGCCTTGCTGGCCAAATACCACGCCGTACTGGTGATCCTGGGCCTCGTCGCTTTTGCGCTGACGAGTCGCGAGCGCCGCCGCTGGTTCGCTGAGCCGGGACCATATCTGGGAGCGCTGGTTGCGCTTGCCTTATTCAGCCCGGTGCTGATCTGGAATTGGCAAAATGGTGGCGTCTCGTTCGGATTTCAGGGCGGACGCATCGTCGAAAGCGAGGGGATCCGGCCGGATTGGTTGTTGCGCAGTCTTCTCGGCCAGGCTGCGTGGATCGGCCCGTGGATCTGGGTTCCGATGATCCAGTCCTATGCGTTGGGGCTGATGCGGGGTCGGCGCGACATCAAGAGCTGGTTCCTGTGTTGCGCAGCCACGCTGCCGATATTCGTGTTCACCATCGCCGCACTATGGGCGCCGTTGGGTTGGCACTTCCATTGGCAGGCGCCCGGCTACCTTCTGCTGTTTCCTCTGCTCGGCTCGCTGATCCTGGAGCAACTCAATCGAGGCGACCGCACGACACGCGTATTTCTGTTCGCTTCCGCGGTCGGGATCGTCGCTATCGTTCTCGTGCTTGTCTCCCAGACGACGACGGGTTGGATGCGATATCTGGTACCGAGCCCGCTCGCGCCGATCGTGAAGCAGATCAACGACCCGACTTTGGAGGGGCATGACTGGAAGGAGGTGCGCGAAGCTGTCCGCAAGCGCGGTCTGCTCACCAAGCAGCGGCTCTTTGCGGTTGGTGGGCAGTGGTTTGAGGCCGGCCGGGTCGACGTGCAGCTTGGCAGGGATTTGCCGGTCGTTTGCTTATGCGATGATCCGCGAAATATCGCGTTCGGCTGGGATCACCGCAAATTTGCCGGTTGGGATGCGTTGATTATCGGAACGGACGACTATGTCGGCGCCGCCGAGCGCATCTACGGAGCATATTTTCGTAAAATCGAGTTGCTGGAGCGCGTCGATATTTATCGCGGTGGGGCGATCGTCGTCACCATCCCGATCTTTTTCGCGACGGACTACTACCGACCCTATCCCTTGCCATTGCCTCCGCCGGGTTCACGCTAGACAATAGCTCGATGAGCCTAGCCAGTTCTCGGCCATGAACGACGCTCCGATCGAACTCACGATTGTCGTTCCGACGTTCAAGGAGCGCGACAACGTCGCGCCGCTGCTCGATCGTCTCGAGCGCATCCTGGCCGGCATCGAATGGCAGGCGGTATTCGTCGATGACGACTCTCCCGATGGAACGGCGGACGCCGTGCGCGCCATTGCGCAGCGCGACCGGCGCGTGCGCGTAATTCAGCGCATCGGCCGGCGCGGCCTGTCCAGCGCCTGTGTCGAAGGTATCCTGTCGTCGTCCTCGCCCTTTGTCGCGGTGATCGACGCTGATCTGCAGCATGACGAAACGCTGTTGCCGGCGATGCTGAAGCGCGTGAAGACGGGCGATCTCGATCTTGCGGTAGCCAGCCGCTACACCGAGGGCGGCAGCACGGAGGGCTGGGATTGGCGCCGGCAGTGGATTAGCCGGCTCGCGGTCTATATCGCGCAATTGCTGTTCAAGGTCGGTTTGCAGGACCCGATGAGCGGCTTTTTCCTCATTCGGCGCGAAGCGTTCGACGGCGCGGTGCGCCAGCTCTCGCAACAGGGCTTCAAGATCCTGTTCGATATCATGGCATCGTCGCCGCGGCCGCTGAAATTCATCGAGTTGCCCTACCAGTTCGGCGAGCGCCAGCACGGCTCAAGCAAGCTCGATGGAATGGCGGCATGGCAATTCGGCCTGCTCATTTTGGATAAGCTGATCGGCCGTTATGTGCCGGTGCGCTTCGTCCTATTTGTGCTGGTGGGCGGCACCGGCGTCTTCGTGCATCTCGCGGCGTTGTACTTGTTGCTTGCAACGAATGCGTCCTTCGCGCTGGCGCAGGTTGGTGCGGTGTTCGTCGCGATGACCTCGAATTTCATCCTGAACAACTTGATTACCTACCGCGACCAGCGCCTGCGTGGCTTCGCATTCGTGCGCGGTCTGGCGACCTTCTACCTGGTATGCTCGATGGGTGCGGTGGCCAATGTCGGTGTGGCCAGTCTCATTTATCTCGAGCACCCGGTCTGGTGGCTGGCGGGCTTGGCCGGCGCGCTCATCGGCGCGGTGTGGAACTACGCCGCCTCTCGTCTGCTGACCTGGAATCGCATGGACTGATCCCGCCCGGAACGATCTCGACCGTCGCTTTCTCATCTATAATGTCCGAAATAATCTTTTAGGGAGTCCCATCATGCCTACCGAGCCGCGCTTCCTCAATCCGGCTACGCTCTCCAAGCCGCCGGGCTATTCTCATGTGGTCGAGATCACCGGCCCCGGCCGCATCATCTATCTCGCCGGTCAGCTCGGCTTCGACGTCGAAGGAAAAGTGGTCGGCGCGCCGGGCGATTTTCGCGCCCAGGCCGAGCAGACGTTCGAGAACATCAAAGCCGCGCTCGCCGCCGTCGGCGCCGGGGTCGAGCATATCGTCAAGATCAACACCTACATGGTCGATATCGAGAAGCACGTGCTGATTTTCCGCGATGTGCGCAACCGCCACATGAACATGGCGGCGCCCCCGGCCAGCACCGCCATCGGCGTGCCCGCGCTCGCCCGCGCCGGCGCACTGATCGAGGTCGAGGCGATCGCGATGCTGCCAGCCTAAGGCAGCAGCATGGCCGAACGCACGGGTCCGCTGAAGGGCGTCAAGGTCATCGAGCTCGCCCACGTGATGGCGGGACCGACCTGCGGCCTCATGTTGGCCGATCTCGGCGCCGATGTGATCAAGGTCGAGAAGATTCCGGGCGGCGACGATACGCGAAGCTTTCTGCCGCCCGCGGTCGGCGACGAGTCGGCCGCGTTCCTGATGATGAACCGGAACAAGCGCGGCGTCGCCGTCGATCTCAAGAGCGAGGACGGCAAGCGCGTGCTGCATCGCCTGTTAGAGAACGCCGACGTGCTGACCGAGAGCTACCGTCGCGGTGCGATGGAGCGCATGGGCTTCGGCTACGAGGCGCTCAAGCACGACTATCCGCAGGCTGGTCTATTGCTCGGTCTCCGGCTTCGGCCGCACCGGGCCCTATGCCGACCGCGCCGGCTTCGACCTCGTGGCGCAGGGCATGAGCGGGCTCATGAGCATCACGGGCGAGGGGCCGGGCCGGCCGCCGGTCAAGGTCGGCGCGCCCGTTTCCGACATCACCGCCGGCATCCTTGCGGCCATGGGCGTGGTCGCGGCGCTGCACGCGCGCGAGAAGACGGGCGCGGGCCAGTTGGTCGATACTTCGCTGTTCGAGGCCGGCATCACGCTCACCTATTGGCAATCGGCCATCGCGCTCGCCACCGGCAAAGCGCCGGGGCCCATGGGCTCGGCGCATCCGCTGAACGCGCCCTATCAAGCATTCGAAACGAAGGACGGCTGGATCACGGTCGGCGCCGCCAACCAGACCAACTGGCTGCGCCTCGTCGAGTTGCTCGGGCGGCAGGATCTCGCCGCCGACCCGCGCTTCAAAACCAACGCCGATCGCATCCAGCACCAAGCGGTGCTCGCCGAGGCGCTTGCGCCGGATTTCAAGAAGCGCGCGAGCGCAGAATGGCTCGAGCTTCTGGAGCGCGCGAAGATTCCGGCCGGACCCGTGCTTGATGTGTTGCAGATGCAGGAGAACGAGCAGACGCTGGCGCGCGAAATGGTGGTCGAAACGCGCCACAGCAAGCTCGGCGCGGTGAAGACGATCGGCCTGCCGATTAAATTTTCGGCGACCCCCGGCGGCGTGCAGCGCGGCGCGCCGCTCTACGGCGAGCACACGCGTGAAGTGTTGCGCGAGCACGGCTTCTCCGACGCCGAGATCGACCGCATGGCGCGGGCAGGCGCAATCGCAGTCGCCGACATCGGCGCAGTCGGCTGAGAGGTGAACATGAACGGGAAACCCAAACTCGGCTTCGTTGGCATCGGCCTTATGGGCGAGGCCATGGTGCGGCGGCTTTTGGAACGTGGCTATCCAGTCACCGTGTGGAACCGCGAGCCCGCGCGGCTCAATACCGTGGTCCCGCACGGCGCGGTGGCGGCCGGATCGCCGGCGGAGGTGACCGCCGCGAGCGATCTTGTACTCATGTGTGTGCTCAATACCGATGCCGTCGAAGCCTGCGTGTTTGGAAAAAATGGCATCGCCTCCAAGGCGCACGGCAAACAAATTCTGATCGATCTCTCCACCGCCGACCCGGCCAAAACGCGCGACATGGCCGCGCGCCTGAAGCGCGAGACCGGCATGCACTGGGTCGACGCGCCGCTCTCCGGCGGGCCGGTCGCCGCGCGCGAAGGCACCATGACGGTCATGGCCGGCGGCGAGGCGGCCGATATCGAGGCGATCCGGCCGCTTATGAGCGACATGGCCGGCAACTTCACCCACATGGGCCCGTCCGGCGCCGGCCAGACCGCCAAGATGATCAACCAGGCCATCGTCGGCACCGGCTTCGTGCTGATGGCCGAAGCCGTCGCGCTCGCCGAGGTCTCCGGCATCGACGCCGCGAAGCTCCCCGCGTGCCTGGCCGGCGGCTTCGCCGACGGCGCGCTGCTGCGGCGCGTCTATACGCAGATGCAGGCGCGCGACTTCGAGCCGCCGAAAAGCTACGCGCGCCAGCTCTTGAAGGACATGAAGGCGGTCAAGGAATTCGGCCACGGCTTCGGGCTCGAACTGCCGCTCGCGGCCGCCGCCGCCGCGCAGTTCGCGGCTTATGTCGAAGCCGGCGGTGCGATGCGCGATTCCGCCTCGATCGTCACGCTCTACGAGAAGAAGTGAGCCATGCCCCTCGCGCCGATCGAATCCCTCGATATCGTCGATTGCCATCATCATTTCTGGGACCTGAGCCGGAAGAATCATCCTTGGCTGTGCGATCCGGTGCCGGTGCATTTCCGCTACGGCGACTATTCGTCGATCAAGCGCAATTATTTTCCCGCCGATTACCGGCGCGACGTCGCGCCCTATCGCGTGGTCAAGACCGTGCACGAGGAGGCCTGGTGGGATCGCAGGAATCCCGTGGCCGAGACCCGCTGGCTCGACGGCATCGCCAAGGAGCACGGTTTGCCCAATGCCTGCGTCGCCGCTGCCTGGCCCGACCGCGACGACATCGAGGAAGTGCTCGCCGGCCACGCGAAAAGCCCGCTGGTGCGCGGCATCCGTAACTTTCCGGCGCCGGCGCCGAGCGCGCGCGAGGCCAAGCGCGGCGAACCCGGCTCCATGGACGATCCCAAGTGGCGGCGCGGCTACGCGCTGCTCGCGCGCCACGGCTTCTCCTTCGATCTGCAGGTGCCCTGGTGGCACATGGACGCGGCCGCCGAGCTCGCCGCGGATTTTCCGAAGACGCAGATTGTCATCGTCCACGCTGGACTTCCCATCGACCGCAGTGCCGAGGGCCTTGCCGGCTGGCGCCGTGCGCTGGAGCAAGTCGCGGCCCACCCCAATGTCGCGATCAAGGTCTCGGGTCTGGGCGAGCCCAGCCGGCCATGGACCTTGGAATCCAATGGCCCCGTGATCCGCGACGCGATCTCGATCTTCGGCGCACGACCGCGCCATGTTCGCGAGCAATTTTCCGGTCGATTCGATCGTCGGTTCGTTCAAGACGATCTATGACGGGTTCCGCGCCGCGGTCGCCGACCGGCCGCTCACCGAGCAGAAGAAACTCTTCCACGACAACGCGGTGCGGATTTATCGGCTTTGAACGCCGCGCGGTTCAGCGGACGAGTGGTTCGACCTCGTTGACCCGGGTATGACTTGCGGCGGAGGGCTATGAAGGTTCATATCAAACCATGTCCATTCTCGACCCCACTCCATTGTTCGAAGGCGTCCGGGTCATCCCGGTTCTCACCATCGAGCGCGCCGCAACGGCAGTGCCGCTGGCCCGGGCGCTCGTTGCCGGCGGGCTCAAGGTGATCGAGGTCACATTGCGTACCGCCGTCGCGCTCGATGCGGTCCGCGCGATCGCGCGCGAGGTGCCCGAGGCCGTCGTCGGGGTCGGCACCGTGACCCTGCCCGCCGACATCGAGGCCGCGATCAATGCCGGCGCCCGCTATCTGGTGAGCCCCGGCACGCCGTCCGCGCTCGCCGATGCGTTCGTGCGCGCGAGCGTGCCCGTCGTGCCCGGCTGCGCCACGGTCTCCGAGGCGATGGCGCTCGCCGCGCGCGGCTTCCGCGTGCTGAAGTTCTTCCCGGCCGAGGCTTCCGGCGGCGTGCGCTGGCTCGAGGCGGTCGCGGCGCCCTTGCCGGACCTGCGCTTCTGCCCCACCGGCGGCATCAACCTTTCCAATGTCGGAGCCTATCTCGCGCAAAAAAACGTGGTGGCGGTCGGCGGCTCCTGGATGGTGCCGAAGGATGCAATCGCGTCCGGCGATTTTGCCCGCGTGGCGAAGCTCGCGAGCGACGCGGCGGCGGCCGGATCGCAATTCGCCACGCCGTAACAATCCAAGCTGTCATTCCGGAGCGCGGCCCCCGGACTTGATCCGGGGCCGCGAGCCCGGAATCCATAAACACTTACGGAGCAAACTTTGCTCAGTCAGCGGTTATGGATTCCGGCTCTCGCGCGGAGCCTGTGCCCGGACGGCGCGAAGCGCCGATCCGGGTGCGCTCGGCCGGAATGACAGAATAGAAATTAGCGGCGTTTCTTCGCCTTCTTCGGCTTAGCGCGCGGAATGAGCGCGCCGCGATGGCGGATCACCTCGGCGGCGAGCACGTGCGCCGCGCGCGCCGCGGCGAGCGGCTCCGCGCCCTTGAGCCGCGCCGCGAGATAGGCGGCGTTGAAGGCGTCGCCGGCGGCCGTCGTATCCACGGGCTTGACCGTCTTCGGCACCGGAACCTCGGCGCGGACCCCTTGCGCGTCCACCAGCGCCGGCTTCGGCCCGTTCTTCACCGCGATCTCGGAAACGCCGAACCCGCGCAAGCGCTCGACGGTCGCCCCCGGATCGGCGTCGCCCCATAGCCGCGCCTCGTCCTCGAAGGTCGGCAGCGCGATATCGACGCGCGTAAGCGCCTCGGCGAACACGGCGCGCGCCCGCGCCTCGTCGCTCTTCCAGCCGCGCGGGCGATAATTGCTGTCGAACGCGATCTTGGCGCCGCGCTGGCGCGCGAACTCGAGCGTGGCGAGCAGACGGCCGATGCCGGCGTTCGAATAGAGCGAGAGCGTGATGCCGGAAAAATAGACCAGATCGGCGGTGACGATCGCCTCCGCCACGCGCTCCCAGCCAGGAAGCTCGAACAGCTCGCGCGCCGGTGAGGTGTCGCGCCAGTAATGAAACGTGCGCTCGCCCTTCTTGTCGGTCTCGATCAGATAAAGCCCCGGCGCGCGGCCGGGCTCGCGCAGCACAAGCTCGGTCGAAACGCCCTCGTCGGCGGCGCGCTTGAGTATCGCCTCCGAATAGGGGTCCTCGCCGAGCGCCGTCGCATAGGCGGTATCGACGCCGAGCCGCGCGAGATAAACGGCGGTGTTGAAGGTGTCGCCGCCATAGCCGAGCGCGAAACGGCCGTCCGGCCCGCGCGCCAGCTCGACCATCACTTCGCCGACCGAGACCGCGCGCGCCATCAGGGTTTCCTGTATCGCGAGTCCAGCTCGCGCGCCCGCGCTGCGGCCTTGTCCACCAGGCATGCGAGGCGCTCCTCGAAAGCGCCGATGCCGCGCGCGCCTTCATAGGGCGCCACGTTCTGGCACTCCACATTGCGGAAAGCGATGAAGGCGTTCATGGCCTCGTCGAGTGCGTTCTTCCAGCGGTTCTTCTGCACGGCGGCGAGATCGGGCCGCGCATCGATTGTCGCCCGCGCCCGCGCTTGCGCGTCATTGAGCGCCTTGTCCGCCGCGCGCGCCGCTGCCTCCAGGCACTCGATATAGGCCCGGCCAGGAAGCTTGCTGCGCTCGCAGGCGGCCTGTGAGGGGCGCAGCTCCTGCGCCAGCGCCGGCGCGGCAAAAAGAAAAATCGCGAGAAATGCCAGCCGCATTCCGAACCTATTTCTCCGGTCCGGCATAGGCGCCGGCAGTCGCCGGGAACATCGCCTTGATGATCTTGAAGCGGGAGATGTCCGCGGTCGCGTCGGAATGCAGAAAGATCGCCGCGTCGCGGAACAGCTTCTCGATTCCCATCTCCAGCATCACGCCGTGGCCGCCGTGCAGCTCCATGGCGTTCTGGCAGACCTTGAAAATCTCCTCCGACGCGAACACCTTGACCATGTTGCAGAGCGCGTCGGCCTCCGGCGCGCTCTCGGAGACCGCGTCGGCGGCGCGGCCGAGCAGCGCGCGCACGGCTTCGATCTTTGTCGCCATGTCGGCGAGCCGCAGCGCCACGGCCTGATGCTTGATCAGGATACGGCCGCCCTGCACGTAGTTCTGCACGTAGTCGGCGGTGCGCTCGAAGGCGGCGACGCCGACGCCGAGATTCTTCGCCGCCTGGATGATCTTGCCCGGCCGGAAATAGATGCCGGCTTTGGCGAGGGCGTCGTTCTCGGCGAGCAGGTGGTCCGCCGGCACGCGGCAGTCCTCGAACACGATCTCGCCGTTGTTCATGAAGCGGCCGCCCATGGTTTCGTTGCAGCGGGCGACGCTCACTCCCTTGGTCTCGCGCGGCACCAGGAACGAAGACGTGCCCTGCAGCACGCCGGCCTTCGAATTGGTGTTGGCGTAGACGACGTAGAGCCCCGCGTCATAGCCGTTCGAGATGAAGTGCTTGCGGCCGTTGATGATCCATTCGCTGCCCTGCTTCACGGCCCGCGTCTGCATCGCCGCTTCCGGCACGTTGTACGGCAGCCAGCGGTCCGAGGCGCCGCGCGGCTCGGTCAGGCAATGGGCGAGCAGGAATTGCGGGTCTTCCACGAGCCGCTTGAACCAGCGCTCCTGCAAGTGCCGCGGCGCGAGGTTGCGCAAGAGGATCGCGATCTTCCAGTTCTGCACCAGCTTGTCCGAAAGCCCCGCATCGCCGCGCGCGATCTCTTCCGCGATCAGCGCGAACGTCTGCACCTCGGTCTTGGGCTCGAACTCGGTGCCGCCGAATTCCTCGGGCACGCCGAGCGTGCGGATGCCGATCCTGTCGGCGGCGGCGAGAATTTCCCTCGGCAGCCGGCCGTCGGGGTCCATCATCCATTCGCGCTGCCAGTTCTTGCGGATGAAGGGGATGACCACGCCGTCGACGAACGCGCGGCAGCTCGCTCGCATCAGGCGCTGTTCTTCGGAGAGCGCACGGTCAGTCATACGGGCTCAGTTCGTTTCGCAATGGGCGGTCTTGCCTTGGCGCGTGAGTGTGGCCGAGCGGCCCTTGATCCAGAACTGGATTCCGCCCCGCGCGTAGCGGCCGCCGTCGGCCGAACGCCGCTGCGGCAGCACCATCGTCTTGCTGTCGATCGTCAGCCGCGCCGCCTGCAGTCGGATGAAGCGCAGATAGCTTACGGTCAGCACGGTGCCGTCGTCGCAACGGTAGGTGAATGGCTTCTGGGCCGTTGCGGAGACCGCCGGGCCAATCAGGGTTGCCGTGAAAAGCCCCGTGGCCAACACGCATCCGGCGAATGTGCGCGCTTGAACCACGTCACGCCGCCTTGCGGCTCGCCAGAAACTCGCCCATGCGCCCGAGCGCCTTCAGGATATTCTCCGCCGAGTTGGCGTAGGAGACGCGGATATAGCCTTCGCCGAGAATGCCGAAATCCGGCCCGCCGACGATCGCGACGCCGGTTTCCTCAAGCAGCGTCGAGGCGAGCTTCTTCGCCTTCCAGCCGGTGCGCTTGATGTTGGGGAAGGCGTAGAACGCGCCCTTGGGCGTGGCGCAGGAGACGCCCGGCAGCTTGTTCAGGCCCTCGACCACGATCTTCCGGCGCTTGTCGAACTCGGCGACCATCGCGCGCGCCGCGTCCTGCGGGCCGGTCAGCGCCGCGATGCCGGCATACTGCGACGGCGCGTTGACGCACGAATGCAGGTTGACCGCGAGCTTGCGCGCATAGTCGTAGAGCTTGCCCGGCCACACCGCGTAGCCGAGCCGCCAGCCGGTCATGGCGTAGGTCTTCGACCAGCCGTTCAGCAGGATCACGCGGTCGCGGATCGACGGATAATTGAGCAGGCAGACGTGCTGCTCGCCGTCATAGACCATCTGGTCGTAGATCTCGTCGGACAGGATCGCGACGTCCGGATGCCGCGCCAGCCCGGCGACCAGCTTGTCCACCTCGCTCTTCGGCGTGACGCCGCCGGTCGGGTTGGCCGGCGAGTTCAGGATCAATAGCCGCGTCTTCGGCGTGATCAGCTTCAGCGTTTCTTCGGCGGAAAAGGCGAAGCCGTTCTCCTCGCGGATCGGCACCGGCACCGGATTGGCGCCGGTGAACTCGATCATCGAGCGATAGATCGGAAAGCCCGGGTCCGGATAGAGGATGTCCGCGCCCGGCTCGCCGAACATCAGGATCGACATGAACATGGTGGGCTTGCCGCCCGGCATGATCATCACTTCGTCGGGCGAAACCTTGGCGCCGAGCCGCTTGAACAGGTCGGCCGCCACCGCCTCGCGCAGCGGCTTGATGCCGACCGAGGGCGTATAGCCGTGGTGGCCGTCGCGCAGCGCCTTGATCGCGGCCTCGACGATATGGTCCGGCGTGCGGAAGTCGGGCTGGCCGATGCCGAGATTGATGATGTCGCGGCCCTGGCCGCGAGCTCGGTCGCGCGCGCCAGCACCGCGAAGGCGTTCTCCTCGCCGATGCGATCGAAGGCGGCAACGGTACGCAGCATGGACGCTCCCCCTTGGAGTTCTTATGATTGATTTCGCGCCGACTTTAGGCGCATAAATCCGTTCAAATCAAACCGTTCGAACGGTTCAAAATGGCCGTGGGCAAGTGACCCGGCGGCCCGGGAGGCGGCGATGGCCAAGGTTCCAGCGAGCAAGCACAAGGGCAACGGCAAGGGCGCCAAGCTCCGCTCCAAGCTCTGGTTCGACAATCCCGACGATCCGGGCATGAGCGCGCTCTATATCGAGCGCTATCTGAACTACGGGCTCACCCGCGGCGAGTTGCAATCCGGCAGGCCCATCATCGGCATCGCCCAGACCGGCTCGGATCTGTCGCCCTGCAACCGCCACCACCTGGACCTTGCCCACCGCGTGCGCGAGGGCATCCGCGAGGCCGGCGCCATCGCCTTCGAGTTCCCGATGCATCCGATCCAGGAAACCGGCAAGCGGCCGACCGCCGCGCTCGACCGCAACCTCGCTTATCTCGGGCTCGTCGAGGTGCTCTACGGCTACCCGCTCGACGGCGTCGTGCTGCTGACCGGCTGCGACAAGACGACGCCCGCCTGCCTCATGGCGGCGGCGACGGTGAATTTGCCCGCCATCGTTCTGTCCGGCGGGCCGATGCTGAACGGCTGGTACAAGGGCGAGCGCGCCGGCTCCGGCACCGTGAAGTGGAAGGCGCGCGAGCGTCTCGCCGCCGGCGAGATCGACTACAAGGAATACGTCGACATCGTCGCGGCCTCGGCGCCGTCGATCGGCCATTGCAACACCATGGGCACCGCCTCGACCATGAACGCGCTCGCCGAAGCGCTCGGCATGTCGCTGCCCGGCTGCGCCGCGATTCCGGCGCCCTACAAGGAGCGCGGGCAAATCGCGTACGAAACCGGGCTGCGCATCGTCGAGATGGTGTGGGAGGACATGAAGCCCTCCGACATCCTCACCCGCAAGGCGTTCGAGAACGCGATCGTCGCCAATTCCGCGATCGGCGGCTCGACCAACGCGCCGATCCACATCAACGCCATCGCGCGCCACGTCGGCGTCAAGCTCGACATCGATGACTGGGAGAAATACGGCTTCGACGTGCCGCTCATGGTCAACATGCAGCCGGCCGGAGAGTATCTCGGCGAGGAATATTTCCGCGCCGGCGGCCTGCCGGCGGTGATGAACGAACTGTTGCGCTACAAGCGCATTCATCCCGACGTGCTCACGGTCAACGGCAAGACCATGGGCGAGAACCTCAAGAATGCGCGGATCGCCGACCAGAAAGTGATCTTCCCCTACAAGCACCCGATGAAGAAGAAGGCCGGCTTCAAGGTGCTGCGCGGAAATCTGTTCCATTCGGCGATCATGAAGACCAGCGTGATCTCCGAGGAATTCCGCAAGCGCTATCTCACCGACAAGAGCAACCCCGGCATGTTCGAGGGCCGCGCGGTCGTGTTCGACGGCCGCGAGGATTATCACAAGCGCATCGACGATCCGAAGCTCAAGATCGACGAGCGCACCATGCTGTTCATCCGCGGCGTCGGCCCGATCGGTTATCCGGGCGCGGCCGAGGTCGTGAACATGCAGCCGCCGGCCGCGCTGATCAAGAAGGGCATTCTGTCCTTGCCCTGCATCGGCGACGGCCGCCAGTCGGGCACTTCCGGCTCGCCCTCGATCTTGAACGCCTCGCCGGAGGCGGCGGCGGGCGGCGGGCTCGCGCTGGTGAAGACCGGCGACATCGTCCGGATCGACCTCAACAAGGGCACCGCGAACATCCTGATCTCGAACGCGGAGCTCGCGCGCCGCAGGAAGGCGCTCGAGCGCCAGGGCGGCTACAAGTTCCCGAAAAGCCAGACGCCCTGGCAGGAAATCCAGCGCGGCATGGTCGATCAGCTGGAAGGCGGCATGGTGCTCAAGCCCGCGGTCAAATATCAGGATGTCGCCCACACCAAGGGCACGCCGAGGGATAGTCACTGATGCAATTCAGTCCGTCATTCCGGTCGCGCGCGTTTGCGCGCGGGCCGGAATCCATAGCCACCGCCCGTGGTTATGGATTCCGGGCTCGCCACTTCGCGGCGCCTCGGAATGACGGCGATTGAGTCTGCGGCTTCGTCCATGCCCAGCATCGCCGAAAAACGCAGCGCCTTCCGCCGCCTGCACGAGCAGGGCTGTTTCGTGATCCCGAACCCATGGGACATCGGAACCGCGCGCTATCTGCAGCACCTGGGCTTCAAGGCGCTCGCCACCACGAGCGCGGGCGCGGCGTTCTCGCTCGGCCGGCCGGACAACGAGACGGTGACGCGCGACGACATGCTCGCGCATATCAAGAGATCGTGGACGCCAGCGACCTGCCGGTGAACGCCGATTACGAATCCGGCTATGCCCACGAACCGGCGAAAGTCGCTGAAAACGTGCGGCTCTGCGTCGAGACCGGCGTCGCCGGGCTTTCCATCGAGGATAATTCCGGCGACCGCGCCAACCCGCTCTACGATCTCGATCTGGCGGTCGCCCGCATCCGCGCCGCCCGCGCCGCGATCGACAAGGCGGGCGCCGACGTCATGCTCACCGGCCGCGCCGAGTGCTTCCTCGTCGGCCGGCCGAACTTGCAGGAAGCGATCGAACGCCTCGTCGCCTATGCGGCGGCCGGAGCCGATTGTCTTTATGCGCCGGGTATCAAGAGCCGCGACGAGATCGCAGCCGTGGTGCTGGCGGTGGCGCCCAAGCCCGTGAACGTGCTCGTCGGCCATGCGAGCGAGCTGACCGTCGATGACCTCGCAAGCGCTCGGCGTGCGCCGCATCAGCGTCGGCAGCGCCATGGCGCGCGCCGCCTGGGGCGGCTTCATCCGCGTCGCGCGCGGCATCGCCGAGCAGGGCCGCTTCGACGCCTTCGCCGAAGCGGCGCCGCATGCGGAGCTGAACAAATTCTTCCGCGACGACTACAAGCGGAGAACGTCGTGACTGCGGCGCAGACCAAGCCCGCAGCCGGACCGCTGATCGGACCGCCGGTCGACGCGACGCCGGCGGCGCGGCCCGGGCCGGTCGTGCTGGAGGGCCGCTTCGGGCGCGTGGAAAAGCTCGACGCGGCGCGTCACGGCAAAGCGCTTTGGAGCGCGGTCAAGGGCCACGATCACATCTGGACCTACATGTCCTCCTACGGCCCGTTCGCGAACGAAGCGGCCTTTTCCGAGTGGCTGGCGGGCCGGGCGACGCTGGAGGACCCGTATTATTACGCGATCGTCGATGCGTCGGGCCGCGCCGTCGGCGTCGCAACGCTCATGGAAATCCGCCCGGCCATGCGGGTTTGCGAAGTCGGCCACATCGTCTATTCGCCGGCCTTGCAGCAGACGCCGCTCGCGACCGAGGCGCAGTACTCTCTTGCCCGCTACGTGTTCGAGACGCTCGGCTACCGGCGCTATGAATGGAAATGCAATGCGCTCAACGCGGCTTCGCGCCGCGCGGCCGAGCGCTTCGGCTTCACGTTCGAGGGCATCTTGCGCCAGCACATGATCGCCAAAGGCCGCAACCGCGACACCGCGTGGTATTCGATGCTCGACGGCGAATGGCCGCGCTGCCGCGCCGCGTTCGAGCGCTGGCTCGCGCCTGAGAATTTCGACGGCAACGGCCGCCAGCACCGCCGCTTGGAAGAAATCCGCAAAACGCTTTGATTGGAATGGAGAAATCGCGTGGCCAATCGCTTGAAGGGTAAAGTCTGCGTCGTCACCGCCGCCGGCCAAGGCATCGGCCGCGCCATCGCCGAGGCGTTCCTGGCCGAGGGCGCCAAGGTCGTCGCCACCGATCTCGACCCGAAAAAGCTCGAAGGACTCGCCGGCGCCGATTGCAAAAAGCTCGACGCGATGAAGACGGCCGAAGTCGATGCGCTCGCCAAGAGCGTGGGCAATATCGACGTGCTCGCCAATTGCGCCGGCTACGTGCACCACGGCTCGGTGCTCGAATGCTCCGAGGCCGACTGGGACTTCTCCATGGATCTCAACGTGAAATCCATGCACCGCACGATCCGCGCGTTCCTGCCGGGCATGCTCGCCAAAGGCGGTGGATCGATCATCAATATTTCCTCGATCGCCTCCTCGGTGAACGGCCTGCCGAACCGCTATGTCTACGGCACCACCAAGGCCGCGGTGATCGGGCTGACCAAGGCGGTGGCCGCCGACTTCATCAAGAAAGGCGTCCGCGCCAACGCCATCTGCCCTGGCACCATCCAGTCGCCGTCGCTCGACGAGCGCATCAAGACGCTGGCCAAGAACACTGGCCAGACCGAGGCCGCCGTGCGCCAAGCCTTCGTCGATCGCCAACCCATCGGCCGGCTCGGTACCGCGCAGGAGATCGCGGCCATGGCCGTTTATCTCGCGTCCGACGATGCCGCCTACACGACCGGCGCGATCCACATGGTGGACGGCGGGTTCTCGCTTTGAGCACGGGCATGCACGTCCTCGTCATCGGCGCCGCCGGCATGATCGGGCGCAAGCTCGTGCAACGGCTCGCGCGCGACCCGCACATCGGCGGCAAGCCGATCGAGCGCCTGACGCTGCAAGACGTGATCGAACCCGAAGCGCCCAAGGGCGCGAGCTTCAAGGTTACGACGCGAGCCGGCGATATCACGTTGCCGGGCGAGGCGGCGGCGCTCGTCGCCGACGCGCCCGAGCTGATCTTTCATCTTGCGGCCATCGTCTCGGGCGAAGCCGAGACCGATTTCGAAAAGGGCTACCGCATCAATCTCGACGGCATGCGCTTCTTGCTGGAGGCGATCCGCGCGCGCGGGCATAAGCCGAAGGTCGTATTCACGAGTTCGATTGCCGTCTTCGGTGCACCGTTCCCGAACGCTATCCCCGACGAGTTCCACCTGACACCGCTCACGTCCTATGGGACGCAAAAGGCGATCGGCGAACTGCTGCTTGCCGACTATACCCGCCGCGGATTCCTCGAAGGCGTCGGCATCCGGCTCCCGAGCATCGTGGTGCGGCCGGGCAAGCCCAACAAGGCGGCCTCGGGCTTCTTCTCCAACATCATCCGCGAGCCGCTCGCCGGACATGAGGCGGTGCTGCCGGTGCCCGATACGGTGCTGCACACCCACGCCAGCCCGCGGGCCGCGATCGGCTTTCTGCTGCACGGCGCCGAGCTGTCGCGCGAGAAAATCGGCCCGCGCGTCGGCATCACCATGCCCGGCGTCTGCTGCACCGTGGCCGAGCAGATCGAGGCGCTGCGCCGCGTTGCCGGCGACAAGGTGGTCGCCCGCATCCGCCGCGCGACCGATCCTCTGGTCGCCAAGATCGTCGAGGGCTGGCCGAGCCGCTTCGACGCGCGGCGCGGGCTCGCGCTCGGCTTTCCAGCCGGAGCGAACCTTTGAGGAAATCATCCGCATCCACATCGAGGACGAGCTGGGCGGCAAGATCGCCTAACCACACTGTCATCCCGGAAGTCCGCGAAGCGGGCTATCCGGGATCCAGGAACATTAGGCGTGGTGATGTAAGCGGGCATGGTGATCCTGGATCCCGGCTCTCGCCGCTCTGCGGCTCGGCCGGGATGACAGGGAGGAAATTTGATGCGCTTCCCCACGCCCCTGATCCCCGCCAAGCTGATCAAGCGCTACAAGCGCTTTCTCGCCGACGTGGTGATGCCCGACGGCAGCGCGATCACCGCGCACGTCGCCAATCCGGGCTCGATGCTCGGGCTCATGGAGCCCGGCTCGCGGGTTTGGCTTTCGAAGTCGGACAGCCTCACCCGCAAGCTTCCCTATAGCTGGGAGCTGGTCGAAGTCGATTTCGGCTCCGGCCCGGAGCTGGTCGGCGTCAATACCGCGCACCCGAACAAGCTCGTGGGCGAGGCGCTCGAAAGCGGAAAAATCGCCGGTCTCGACGGCTACCCGCGCATCCGGCGCGAGGTGCGCTACGGCAAAGCCAGCCGGGTCGATTTCCTGCTGGAACGGGACGGGCAGCCGTCCTGCTTCCTCGAGGTCAAGAACGTCCACATGATGCGCAAGCCTGGCCGCGCCGAGTTCCCCGATGCCGTCACCGAGCGGGGCGCCAAGCACCTCGACGAACTCGCCCGCGAGGCCAAAGGCGGCGCCCGCTCGGTGCTGCTGTTTCTTGTGCAGATCGGCTCGGCCGAAAGCGTCGCGCTCGCCCGCGACATCGACCCCGCCTATGGCAAGGCTTTCGACAGCGCCCGGGCCGCGGGGGTCGAGGCCATGGCGCTGCGCTGTCGTATTTCAGTCGATGGGATCGAGGTAGAGAGCCCCGTTCCGGTGCTGGGATGACTTTCTTGCACCTGCGAAGCGATGGCCTACATTGAGGTTCCGCGAGGCCCCATGACCTACGTCGAAGCCGCCACCGCACCGCTGCGCAAGACCGGGCAGATCAAGCTGCACGGGCCCGAAGGCTTTGCCGGCATGCGCAAGGCCGGCCGCCTGGTGGCCGAGGTGCTCGACCTGCTCGACGAGCGCGTAGCGCCCGGCGTCACCACCGAGTCGCTCGACCGGTTCGTGTTCGAGTTCGCCCGCGACCACGGCGCGCTGCCGGCGACCCTCATGTATCGCGGCTACGAGAAGTCGATCTGCACCTCGATCAATCACGTGGTCTGCCACGGCATCCCCAACGACAAGCCGCTGCGCGACGGCGACATCGTCAATATCGACGTGACGCTGGTGCTCGACGGTTGGCACGGCGATTCGAGCCGCATGTACGGCGTCGGCGAGGTCCCGCGCCGCGCCGAGCGGCTGGTCGAGGTGACCTACGACGCGATGATGGCGGGCATCGCCACGATCCGGCCGGGCGGCGCCGTCGGCGATATCGGCGCCGCGATCCAGGCCGTGGTCGAGCCCAATCACATGAGCGTGGTGCGCGATTTCTGCGGCCACGGCGTCGGCCGCCTGTTCCACGACGAGCCCAACGTCGTGCACGTCGGGCGCAAAGGCGAGGGGCCGGTGCTGCGGCCCGGCATGTTTTTCACCGTCGAGCCCATGATCAATCTCGGCCGGCCGCACGTGAAGGTGCTGTCCGACGGCTGGACCGCGGTGACGCGCGACCGCTCGCTCTCGGCCCAGTTCGAGCACACGGTGGCGGTGACCGAGACCGGCTACGAGATTTTCACGCTCTCGCCCAAGGGCCTGCACAAGCCGCCCTATCGCACGGCCGTCTGAGCCATGCCGCCCAAGCGGAGCGCCGGCTTCAAGGACGCGCCGCATTATCTCGGTCACCGCGAGCGTCTGCGCACGCGCTTCCGCGACGCCGGCGCCGACGCGCTAGCCGACTACGAACTCTTGGAGCTCTTGCTCTTTCGCACACAGCCCCGGCGCGACGTGAAGCCGCTCGCCAAGGCGCTGCTTGAGCACTTCGGCTCCTTCGCCGAGGTCGTCGCCGCCACGCCGATGCGACTCGCCGAGGTCGAGGGCATGAGCGAGATGAGCGCGACCGATTTCAAGGTGATCGAGGCCGCGGCGCAGCGCCTCGCGCGCGAGCGCGTGCGCGACCGCAAGGTGCTCTCCTCCTGGAGCGCGGTCATCGACTATTGCCGCGCCTCCATGGCCTTTGCCGAGAAGGAGCAGTTCCGCGTCCTCTTCCTCGACAAGCGCAATCAGCTGATCGCCGACGAGCTGCAGCAGAAGGGCACCGTGGACCACACCCCGGTCTATCCGCGCGAGGTGGTCAAGCGTGCGCTCGAGCTATCGGCGACCGCGGTGATCCTCGTGCACAATCATCCGTCGGGCGATCCCACGCCATCGCGCGCCGACATCCTGATGACCAAGCAGATCGTGGACGTAGCCAAGCCGCTCGGCATCGAGGTTCACGACCACATCATCGTGGGTCGGGAAGGGCACGCGAGCTTCAAGGGGCTGCGGTTGATTCCCTGAGTCATTCCGGTCGAGCGGCCGAAGGCCGCGAGGGCCGGAATCCATATCCGCAGGCCTAGAGAATCTCTCGAAGTTAGTGGCAATGGATTCCGGGCTCGCGCGCGGAGCCTGTGCCCGGACGGCGCACGCGCCGATCCGGGTGCGCGCGCCCCGGAATGACGAGCACCTAGGGCCTCGTCATCACCAGCGGCCGCGGCAGCTCCGGCACCTTGGCCCAGCCGCCGCCTTCCTGCTTGCCGAAGCGCAGCCGCTCGCCCTGTTTCGATTGCAGCACGACGTCGCCGCGCTCGAGGCGCCAGGAAGCCGGATCGAAGCGCAGCAGCGTGGCATCGCAGCCGGGCTGTACGCTGAGCTGGAAGCCCTCATCCTGCGACGGCTGATCGGTGAACACGAGCTGGCAGAGGGTGGTCCCGTTCGGGCGCGCGATATTCCAGTTGCCGACCAGATCCGCCGGCTGCGCGAATTCCTTGGGGTCGACGAACTGCAGATTGGCGAGGAAATAGACCGCATCGCCCTCGCGGATCGCTTCATAGACGCCGCCGACGCCCTCGGTGAATTCGGCGACCAGGCGGCCGTTCGCGCGCACGAACTTGATCGAGCCAGCCGGGCCGGGCGTCCACGCCGTCACCTCGCTGAGAAAGCCGAACAGTTTGATGCATTCCGGGCGGTCGTAGACCAGTGTGAAGGCATTGCCGGCCGGCTTCTGGTCGAGCGCGATCTTGCACTTGCGGTTGCCGTCGGCGTTGGCGAGCTCGTAATTGGCCGCGAGCGCACGCAGCTCCGCGGGATCGACCGCGCCGGGCGCAGGCACAGTCGCAGGCGACTGCGCCGCGGCTGCTTGCGCAAGCAGGATCGACAGAAAAGCCGAAACGAGGAGACGCATGCACACCTCACGCTTCGTGCCGCGCGAGGTTAGCACGCCCATGCGGCGGCTCAACGCTTCGGCGGCCACGGGGTTTCCACCACCGGGGTGAGGGGGCCTTTGCCGGCGAACCATGACTTCAGATTGTCCACCACCAGCTGACCCATGGCGCGCCGCGTGTAGTGCGAGCCCGATGCCACATGCGGCAGGAGCACGATGTGCTCCATCTCGATCAGCTCCTTGGGCACCCTTGGCTCGTCGGCGAATACGTCGAGACCGGCCGAATAGATCGTCCTGTTGCGCAGCGCCTCGATCAATGCCGGCTCGTCCACCACCGAGCCGCGCGCGACGTTGATGAGAATCCCGTTCGACCCGAGCGCCTTCAGCACCTCGGCATTGATCAGGTTCTTCGTCGCCGGCCCGCCCGGCGTGATGACGATGAGCACGTCGACGTCGCGCGCCATAGTTTTGAGATCGGGATAGTGTTTCCACGAGACGCCCGCGGCCGGATTGCGCGAGTGATAAACGATCGGCAGCCCGAAGGCTTCCAGGCGCCTGGCGATCGCCTTGCCGATCCGTCCCATACCGACAATGCCGATCGTGCGGTCGCGCAGCGTGGCGGTGAGCGGATAGGCTTTCTCCAGCCACTTGCCCGCGCGCAGATAGCGCTCCGACTGCGGCAGCTCGCGCGCGGTCATCAAAAGCAGCGCGACCGCGGTGTCGGCCACCTCGTCGGTCAGCACGTCGGGCGTGTTGGTGACGACGATCCCGTGCCCGCCGGCCCATTTGGCGTCGATGCTGTCGTAGCCGACGCCGAAGCTCGAAACGATCTCGAGCTTGGGCAGCCGCTGCATGAACGCACCGTTGAGCGGCATGTGGCTGCTATAGGCGATGCCGCGCACGCGCGGTGCGAGCTCGGCGATCAGCGCGTCCTTGTCGGCCGCCTTGGCCAGACGGTGTACCTGGAACGCCGTATCGAGCTGTTCCTCGATGAACGGCATCATCGGTCCGGGCAACAGGATTTCGGGCTTGTTAGCGGCCATGGGCTCCCCTTCGACTGAGCGCGGTCGCCGAATTCTATATCACCGGCAATCGCCCGCTTCGTGCCGATTTAATCGACTTTCGCAGGCTTGATTCGGGCGCGGGCAGTGCCCCATGATCGGCCCAACAATACGACAAAAAGGGGTCGGGCCGCCCGCGGCGGAACTGGCTCCCATCGGGAGGAAAGTCGCGTAATGGCGTCGGTTGGAATTCGCGACGTGCGCAAGGCCTTCGGCGCGACCGAGGTCATCCACGGCGTCAATATCGATATCGAAGACGGCGCCTTCGTGGTGCTGGTCGGGCCGTCGGGCTGCGGCAAGTCGACGTTGCTGCGCATGATCGCCGGGCTCGAGAACATCACCGGCGGCGAGATCAAGATCGGCGAGCGCGTCGTCAACGACCTGCCGCCCAAAGCGCGCGACATCGCCATGGTGTTCCAGAACTACGCGCTCTACCCGCACATGACGGTCGCGGCCAACATGGCGTTCTCGATGAAGCTGCGACATGCGCCGCGCGAAGAGATCGATCAGCGCGTCAAGCGCGCGGCCGAAATCCTCGGCCTCATGCCGTTGCTGGAGCGCTATCCGCGTCAACTCTCCGGCGGGCAGCGCCAGCGCGTGGCCATGGGCCGCGCCATCGTGCGCGATCCGCAAGTGTTTTTGTTCGACGAGCCTTTGTCGAATCTCGACGCCAAGCTGCGCGTTGCCATGCGCACCGAGATCAAGGAGCTGCACCAGCGGCTCGGCACCACGACCGTCTACGTCACCCACGACCAGATCGAGGCCATGACCATGGCCGACAAGATCGTGGTCATGCACGACGGGCTGGTGGAGCAGATCGGCGCGCCGCTCGAACTCTACGACCGGCCGGATAATCTGTTCGTCGCGGGCTTCATCGGCTCGCCGGCGATGAATTTCTTCAAGGGCCGGATCAGCCCGAACGGCTCCGCCGCTTTCGAGACGGCGGACGGTGTGAAGCTGCCGATCAGCGGCGCGCCCTCGCGCTTCGACGGCCGGCCCGCCATCTATGGCATCCGGCCCGAACATTTCCGGCTCGCCGACGACGGCGCTCTGGCCGAGGTAGTGGTGATCGAGCCGACCGGCTCCGAAATCCAGGTCGTGGCCCGGCTCGGCACCACGGAAATTGTTGCCGTATTCCGTGAACGTCATATGCTCAAGCCCGGCGAAAAGATCCGGCTCCGGCCGGAGCCCAAGCTCGCACACCTGTTCGACGAAGCGACCGGCAAGCGGCTGGCCGCGTGAACCACAAGGAACCACCGCGCAGTAAGCAATTCAAAATCAGAAACTTCAGGGAGGACACCATGAATCCGTTCAATAGACGTACGTTTCTGCAAGGCAGCACCGCACTCGGCGCATCCGTCGCACTGACCGGTCCTGCATTGCTCGAATGGGCCAAGGCCTGGGCGCAGACCGCGCCCTGGAAGCCCGAGAAGAACGCCCAGCTCTCGCTGCTGCGCTGGAAGCGCTTCATCCAGGCCGAGGAAGACGCCTTCATGGAGCTGGTCGCCAATTTCACCAAGGCGACCGGCGTGAAGGTCAACGTGACCAACGAGTTGCTCGACGACGTGCAGCCCAAGGCGGCGATCGCGGCCAATACCGGCTCCGGTCCCGACATGTTCTGGGGCCTCTATTCGCTGCCGCACCTGTTTCCGAGCAAAGTCGTCGATCTCACCGACGTCGCCGACTATCTCGGCAAGAAGTACGGCGGCTGGGTCCCGTCGGCGGTCACCTACGGCAAGAGCGGCAACAAGTGGATCGGCATCCCGGTCGCCTATAACGGCAACGTGTTGAACTACCGCAAGGCGTCGAGCGAGAAGGCCGGCTTCAAGACCTTCCCGAAGACCACCGCCGAGTTCCTCGCTTATGCCAAGGCAATGAAAGCACAGGGCACGCCCGGCGGCATGGCGCTCGGCCACGCCTCGGGCGACGGCAACGCTTGGGTGCACTGGGCGCTCTGGGCCTTCGGCGGCAACCTCGTCGATGCGCGCGACCGCGTCATCATCGACTCGCCGGAGACCGCCAAGTCGCTCGAATACGCCAAGCAGCTCTACGACACCTTCATCCCCGGCACCGCTTCCTGGAACGACTCGTTCAACAACAAGGCGTTCCTCGCCAACGAGGTGCACTGGACCAACAACGGCGTCTCGATCTACGCCGCCGCCAAGGCCGGAAACATGAAGGAGATGGTGGAAGACATCGACCACGCGCTGTGGCCGATAGGCCCGATCGGCAAGCCGACCGAGTTCCACGTCGCCTATCCGATCATGATCATGACCTATTCCAAGGTCCCGCAGGCCTCCAAGGCCTTCATCGCCTTCATGATGGAAGCGGCCAATCTCGATCCGTGGGTGATCAAGTCGGTGGGCTACCTCACGCCGGGATTGACCGCCTACGAGAAGAACCCGGTCTGGACCTCCGATCCGAAGCTCACGGTCTGCCGCGACATCGCCAAGAACACGCTCACCGCCGGCCATCTCGGCTCGGTCGGCGAGAAGGCGGCGGCGGCGCTCGCCGACTTCATCGTGCTCGACATGTTCGCCAACGTCTGCACCGGACGCGAGGACGTGAAGGGCGCGGTCAAGATCGCCGATCGGCAGGCGCGGCGGCTCTATCGCACGTCCTGATGCAATCCGGCGGGCGGCGCTCGGCGTCGCCCGCCATTTTCCCATCCGGCAAGGCAATCGAGGTAAGCCGTGGCCGACATCGCGCTTGACCCCAGAACGGCCAAGCGGCCGCTCCTGCACGCGACCGCATGGGATCGGCTGAAGGTGAACCACAATTGGCTCGGCCTGTGGTTCATGCTGCCGGCCGCTGCGATTCTGGTTCTGTTTCTCGCCTATCCGCTCGGGCTCGGCATCTGGATTTCGTTCACCGATACGCGGATCGGCCGCAGCGGCGTATTCGTCGGCGTCGAGAACTACGAATGGCTGTGGGACGACACGGTCTTCTGGCTCTCGGTGTTCAACACGCTGCTCTATACGGGCGTCGCCTCCGTCTTCAAATTCGCCATCGGCCTTTATCTGGCGATCCTCTTGAACCAGCACATGCCGTTCAAGGCCATGATCCGCGCGATCGTGCTGATCCCCTTCATCGTTCCCACGGTGCTGTCGGCGATCGCGTTCTGGTGGCTGTTCGACAGCCAATTCTCGATCATCTCCTGGTCGCTCAAGAAGATCGGGTTCATATCTTCGAACATCGATTTCCTCGGCGATTTCTGGAACGCGCGCTGGTCGGTGATTTTCGCCAATGTCTGGCGCGGCATTCCGTTCGTCGCGATCACGCTCCTGGCCGGGCTGCAGACCGTGCCGCCCTCGCTCTACGAGGCGGCGACCATCGACGGCGCCAGCCGCTGGCAGATGTTCCGCTTCATCACCTATCCGCTGCTGACCCCGATCATCGCCGTGGTGATGACGTTCTCGGTGCTCTTCACCTTCACCGATTTCCAGCTGATCTGGGCCATGACGCGCGGCGGCCCGGTGAACGCGACGCACCTGATGGCCACGCTTTCCTACCAGCGGGCGATTCTCGGCGGGTACCTGGGCGAGGGCTCGGCCATCGCGACCGCCATGATCCCGTTCCTGCTCGCCTGCATCCTGATCTCCTGGTTCGGCCTGCAGCGCCGCAAGTGGCAGCAGGGGGAGAGCAATGACTGACGCGTTTGTGCCGAAGGTTGCCGATCCGCGGACGATCCTGACCGGCTCGTCGGCGACCGCCGATCACACCGAAGGCATGAGCTATCTGGAGACGCTGCCGCGGCGGCTGGTGACGCTCTATCTGCCGCTCTCGATCATCGTGATCGTGCTGATTTTTCCGTTCTATTGGATGGCGCTCACGGCGATCAAGCCGGACGAGCAGCTGCTCGCGCTCGACAAGTTCAATCCGTTCTGGACCTGGAGCCCGACGTTCAAGCACATCGAGAAGCTTCTGTTCGAGACCAATTATCCGCTTTGGCTGTGGAACACGATGTACGTCGCGATCGGCTCGACCATTCTCTCGATCTTCGCGAGCGTATGCGCGGCCTATGCCATCGTGCGCTTGCGCTACAAGGGCGCGCAATGGGTCGGCGCGCAGCATCTTCCTCGCCTATCTGGTGCCGCCTTCGATCCTGTTCATTCCGCTTTCCACCATCGTGTTCCAATACGGCCTGTTCGATACGCCGTTCGCGCTGATCCTGACCTACCCGACGATCCTGATCCCGTTCTCGACCTGGCTGCTCATGGGCTATTTCAAGACCATCCCGTACGAGCTCGAGGAATGCGCGCTGATCGACGGCGCCAGCCGCCTGCAGATTCTGACCAAGATCGTGCTGCCGCTGGCGGTGCCCGGGCTGATCTCGGCCTTTATCTTCTGCTTCACGCTGTGCTGGAACGAGTTCATCTATGCGCTCACCTTCATTTCGGCGAGCACCAACAAGACCGTGCCGGTCGCGATCGTGAACGAGTTCGTCGACGGCGACATTTACCGCTGGGGCTCGCTGATGGCCGGCGCCTTGATCGGCTCGCTGCCGCTGGTCCTGCTCTACGCCTTCTTCGTCGAGCACTACGTTTCGGCGATGACCGGGGCGGTCAAGGAATAGGCGCGCGGCACGCCCCGCCCTCGGCTGCCGCGCGCCGGCTGGCTCAGCGATTGATCCAGGCGAGCACCGCGCCCAGGATCACGGTCGAAATGCCGTCATAGACGATCTGCTTGATCGCGACGTCGAGCGGCGTCGGCGTGACCGCGTGATAAATCAGGTACATCGGGACTACAGCGACCAACGCGATCGCGATGCCGTAGCGGACGCCCTGCGCCAGCCAGGGGCGGTCTCTCCTTGCCCTTGATGTAGATCCACGTGAAGGCGAGCGCGAACGAGACGTGGGCGAGCACGACATAACCAAGTCGCGCCTGCATCTCGGCGGCCGGCCGCATCATTGCGCCAAGCTTCGCGTAGTCGGCCTTGAGCAGCACCTCGTGCGCGACATAGCTCAGCACCGACGCCAGCACGAACATCACGACGGCAGAAATCCAGAATTTCCGGTTCATGGCGCTCTCCCCGCTTTCTCGATGCCCGATTTGGGACTATACGCATCGGGTCAGATTGCACCCTCATTCTACTCGATTGGGAGCCGCGGCGCCTCCGGGCGTATTCACTGCTTGGTGACCAGGCGGATAACGCCGGGACAGGGAGAAAAGCGATGAAAGAACGTGTAGGTTTTATCGGTGTCGGCCTCATGGGTCACGGCATGGCGAAGAACCTCGTGGAAAAAGGTCATCCGCTCACCGTGCTCGGGCACAAGAACCGGGTGCCGATCGAGGACCTGAAGAAGCGCGGCGCGAGCGAGGCCAAGACTCCGAAGGAGCTCGCCGAAACCTGCGACGTGGTCATTCTCTGCGTCACCGGTGCGCCGGAAGTGGAGGCGCTCGTGCGCGGCAAGGACGGCCTCAAGGCCGGCGCCAAGAAGGGCCTCGTCATCGTCGATACCTCGACCTCGGAGCCGACGCTCACGGTTTCGCTTGCCGAAGAACTGGCGCCGCTCGGCGTCACCTTCATCGATGCGCCGCTCGCGCGCACCCCGAAGGAGGCCGAGGAAGGCCGCCTCGGCATCATGGTCGGCGGCACGCCCGAGGCCTTCGCCCGCATCAAGCCGGTGCTCGCCTGTTTCGGCGAGAACATCAATCTGATCGGGCCGACCGGCGCCGGCCACACCATGAAGCTGATCAATAATTTTGTCTCGCTCGGCTATGGCGCGATCTACTCCGAGGCGCTCGCGCTCGCGCGCAAGGTCGGGATCACCCCAAAAGTATTCGATTCGGTGATCCGCGGCGGCCGCATGGATTGCGGTTTCTATCAAACCTTCATCGGCTATGCGCTCGAGGGCAATCGCGAATCGCACAAATTCGCGCTCCGCAACGCGCACAAGGACCTGCGCTATTTCGTGAACGTGGCCAATGCCCGCGGCCTGGTGAACCCGGTCGGCTCCGCGGTGAAGAACAGCTACGCGGCGGCCGACGCGCTCGGCTATGGCGAGGCGAACATCCCGTTACTCGTGGACGTGATCGGCGAGGTCAACGGCCTCGAGCCCCTGCATCCGGCCAAGCGCACCGCGGCGGAGTAGCCCTCTCGGCTCGATCTCATGAGAGGAAGTCCAGCGTTAACGAGGCCAAACCTGCCAAGCCTCACTGGCTCCCGGGCGCTCGTGATGTCGAGCTCACGCTCAAGTGCTGGAGCTGACTATTGGTGCTGGTGGCCACCCTGTTGATGCTTAAGTTGCTCGCTACTCGTGTACCCGCGCAGTTCGGCGTACCGATGAATCTGCGCCGGCGCGAGCACCGTAACGGCCGTAAGATGATATTTGAGGTGAGCGGTCCTGAGTGCCGCTTGCGTTGTGCTGATCGCCTGCATCATGGCTGCAAGACTTGTTTCCGTGATCGTCCTGCCCGCGAACAGTCGCTCCAGTTCGGCCTCTTGCGCGATCAGCTTCTCGCCAAGCGAAACCGTCTCGGCCTTCATCGCCGCAAAGAGCTCCTGCATTTTGACCCGTTGCGCCTCGGACAGGCCCAGCGGCTCAGCGAGTTCGAGAACATGAGTGGGGCCCGGATAGCCATTGAGCTCGGCCGCGAGCGCCAATCCCATGCCGCGGCCTGCCCTTAAATCAGCGAGCTGCTGATCGGATAACGCCTTTATCGGCCGCGCCTCGAAACCCGCATAGGGCTGCTGTGCGTGTGCTGTGTACGGCACGGCCGCAAATGCGATCACGGCCAATGCTGCCAATCGTTTCATATTCGTTTCTCCTGAAGTTCCTCTGTATCACGCTCTTCGATGCCCCGAGCCAACTGCTTGCTCCAATCAGACGACCGCAAACTGCCCCATCATTCCGTGATCCTCGTGCTCGAGGATGTGGCAGTGGTACATGAACGGCATTTTAGGCGTCGCGGGATGGTCGAAACGGACCAGAATCTCCGCTTGCTCCGCCACCAGCACGACGTCCTTCCAGCCGGATTGCTCCGGACGCGGTTTCCTACCGTTATTGCTAAGGATACGGAAACTCACCCCGTGAATATGGAACGGGTGCGCCATGGCAGCCGACTGGATCTCCCAAATCTCCGAGGTTCCCAATTTCGCCGTCACATCGACCCGGCCCATGGAAAACGAGCGGCCGTTGATGCCCATCATCTGAGACGACCCGCTCATTCCCATCATTCGCATCATTCCCATCATTCCCATCATCGGATTGAGCTCGAAAGTTCGCCACGCTACGGCCGATGCGATGTCCGGAGGCGCAAGTCGAGAAAGAGCTCGAGGCAGTCGGGCGACCGAGACCTTCAGTGCGGCATCGGGCCTGAACTGCATGAAGACTTCCGTTTCGGCAGAACCGCCAATGCGGCGGCCCATCGGCATCATCATCATTCCGGAGCCGGATTCGTGATGGCTGTCAGGGGCGGTGAGCAGATCGACCGGCCGGCCATCGGAAAAGTTCACCAGGATTTCGTATCGCTCGGCAGGGGCGATCACCAGATTTCCTAATTCTACCGGCTCTGGAAGGATCCCGGCATCCCCGGCAATGACAAAGAACGGTCGGTGGTCGGAGAAGCGCAGATCGAAGTTGCGGGCGTTCGCAGCATTCAGCAGCCGCAACCGCACGAAACCGGCGGGCACATTAGCGACGGGGCCGATCACTCCATTGACGAGAAGCGTATCGCCCTGAAACCCGTGCATCATGTCCATCATCGATGGCGCATAGACGAGCTCGCCAGTGCGGCCGAAGCGCTTGTCCTGCAGTACGATCGGCAGATCGTCAACGCCGTAGGTCGCGGGCAGGCCGCGATCGCGATCGCCGCCGTCGCTCACGATCATCATTCCAGCGAGCCCAAGGTAGACTTGGCGCGCCGTATTTCCATGCGGATGTGAATGGAACCAGGTTGTTGCGGTTGGCTGCTTGATAGTGATTTCCGGCGACCAAACGCCGCCCGGCTTGATCGTATTGTGAGGGCCGCCGTCGAGGTGCGACGGCACCAAGAGGCCGTGCCAATGGAGTGTTGTGTCTTCATTGAGATGGTTTTCCACACGGAACGGAATCGTGTCGCCGCTGCGGACGCGCACGACCGGACCGAGATAACTCGACGAGATGCCTGTCGAGGGAACCGCCGGGCCTCGTCCGAAGCGATGAAGGCCCTTCTGCAGTGCGAGCTTAACCGGCTCGCCGTTGCGTGCCTCGATAAGGGTCGGGATTGGCAGAGAAGGCGCATTCGCTGGAGCACTGTGCGCCCACTTGGGCAGACTACCGAGGGTCAGGCCGGCTGCTGCTGCGCCTGACAGCAGGAGCGCTTGGCGCCGGGTAAGCGATGTCTTGATGGTCATGAGACGACCTCTGCGGTGTGTATTAGCCGCGATGTTGAAGTTGCCCTCTGGACGATCGCCGACCGTCCAGAGGAATTCGATGAAGCGCGGCGCTCGTCAGAAAGATCGCCGCGCGACGGCCTTATTGGTCCTGGTGCATATGCTGGGGGCCGCGCATGAACGCGCCGCGCATCGGGCCGGGGCCGAACGAGGCGAGACCCGGCAAGGTGTCGCGGGCTTTGGCCTTCTGCGTGTCGTCGAGCGTGGCGAGAAGCTCGTCCGCCGCCGTCTTCACGGAGTCGAACTGCTTCTGTCCTTGCTCGCGCATCTTGGTCACGAAAGCGTAGCGATCCTGCGGAGTCATTTTGCTGACAGCGGTCGGATCGACGCCTTCACGCGTGGTCTTCATCGTGGTCGACGCGTTCTGGATCGCCTTGGTGTACTTGTTCCACGCTGGCTCCTGCGCTGCCGTGATGCCGATCTCGCGCTTCAGGCCCTCGATCTGCGTCGGATCGCCGAACGAGAAGCTGGGACCATCCTGCTGCGTCATACGGTGACCCATACCCGGGCCCTGCTGGTGCATCATTCCTGAACCCTTCTGCATCATGTGCATCATGCCAGGACCCATGCCGGGGCCCATTCGGTGGCCCATTTGATGGTCCATTTGCTGCTGCATGGCGCTAGGCCCCATCGCGTCAGGGCCTTCGGCTTCCTTGAACCGCGGGCCAAAGTGACCGGGCCCGGGACCGATTGACTGCGCCATGGCCAATCCGCCGACGACCAGGGCGGTCGTCGCGATGGCGCCGATAATCAGAGTTTTCTTTTTCATTTCCGTCTCCAATTGCTAGGCAACAGGAAGTCCGTTGCTCGACGCATTTGGAGACGTTGATTTCACCCAAGTTTTTCAAAGTCCGCGATTTTTGTGACAAAGTGTGTCAGAGGCGGCTCCGGCAACAGTCGGAAATACAATCGAAGGAACGGTGGGAGAAGCCTTGGTCTATAATCCGCGCATGCAGGGAGCACCTCACATCCTGATCGTCGATGATCACCGCGAAATCCGCGACCTGGTCTCGCGCGCGCTGACTAAGGAAGGCTTCCGCGTCGCCACTGCGACGGACGGCAGAGCCATGCGCAAGATTTTGGCCGACAGCCGGATCGACCTCGTTCTTCTTGATCTCATGCTGCCGGGCGAAGATGGGCTTTCGCTTTGCCGCGCGCTACGGACCGAATCGAATATCCCAGTCATCATGTTGACCGCCAAAGGTGAAGAAGTGGACCGAGTTATCGGCCTGGAGATGGGCGCCGACGACTACTTGCCGAAGCCCTTCGGCAGCCGCGAGCTCATTGCGCGTATCAAGGCTGTGCTTCGTCGCAGCCAAGAGCCGGTGGCGCGCGCCAGCACCGAACGTCGCGCCAAACGCTATTGTTTCGATCGTTGGGCGCTGGATACCGGTGCGCGAGAACTTCTCCGCGAGGATGGTGTGACGGTGCCCCTTAGCACCGGAGAATACGATTTACTCGTCGCACTGGTGGAGCGGCCACAGCGGGTCTTGAACCGTGATCAGCTTCTCGACCTTGCACGCGGTCGTACAGCCGCCGGAATCGATCGTAGCATCGACACGCAGGTCAGCCGACTGCGCAAGAAGCTGGAGGTCGACCCCGCCGACCCGAAGATCATCAAGACGGTATGGGGCGGCGGCTACATGTTCACTCCTGCGGTGGACCACGAATGAGCCGGTATCTACCGAAGAGCCTGTTTGGCCAGACGCTGCTTGTCTTGCTCGCTGGACTGATCGCTTCGCTTGCAGTCGGTTCCTGGATCTATTCTTTGGATCGCGAGCAAGCGGTACGCGCGGTTGGCGGGCTTGCCGCTGCGCAGCGCATTACTAATCTGACCCGGCTCGTGCAGGAGACGCCGCGCGAGTCGCGCGAGCGGCTCGTTGCCGCGCTCAGCGATCAGAGCTTCCGCGTCTCGCTCTCGGACCGGCCACCGGCAATCGCGTCGGGAGCCGATGATGTCCCGGTTGCGCAGGCGATCAAGAACTTCCTCGTGGATCAATTGTTGCTCGGTCCCGCAAGACAGCCGCGCGTGTCAGCCTCTTGGCCGGACGCTACGATGTTCGGAGCCTGGCACTCCATGCCGCGTGGCCCAATGATGCACGGCTTCGGCGGCTTCGACATGTTTCGCGACCTTCAGATCGCAATCCCGCTCGCGGACGGCCAGTGGCTCGCGTTCGCCACCGCTTTGCCAGAGAGCGGATTGACGTTTTCCAGTCAGTTCTTGCTGTCCATGGGGATCATGGCGATCATCATTCTTGCCGTATCGGTATGGGCGGTTAAACGCGTGACGGCTCCGCTTGCCTCGCTCTCGGCGGCAGCCGAGCGCCTCGGCAATGACTTGAACGCCCCGCCGGTTCCCGAGAGCGGTACGATCGAGACGCAACAGGCCTCCCGCGCCTTCAATGCCATGCAGACGCGCCTGCGTAACCTGATCGAAAACCGCACGCGCATGCTGGCTGCGATTTCGCACGACCTGCGCACACCACTGACGCTGCTGCGGCTTCGTGCGGAAAACGTGGAGAATACGGGTGAACGAGAGAAGATGCTCGCGACGATCGCGGAGATGGATTCGATGATCGCGGCGACAATGCAGTTTGCTCGCGACGAGGCGCAAGCCGAGCCGCGCCGGCCAACGGATCTGACGGCGCTGCTCGCCAGCGCCGTTCATGACATGGCCGATGCGGGGCTCCCGGTCGCGATGGAGCCGGCAGGGTCTGTGACCTACGAATGCCAACCGGGCGCACTAAAGCGCGCGCTGACCAACCTGCTCGAAAACGCGGTGAAATATGGCAAACGAGCGCAAGCGGTGATCCGTTCGACATCGCGGGTCATCGAAATCACGATCGACGACGAAGGACCCGGAATCCCCGAAGAAGAGCTAGCACGAGTATTTCAGCCCTTTTATCGCGTGGAAGGTTCGAGAAGCCGCGAGACCGGAGGAATCGGACTCGGATTAGCTATTGCGCTGTCCGTGGTTCAGGCACACGGGGGCCAGCTTGTGCTCGCCAACCGGTCAGGAGGGGGTTTGCGCGCCAAGGTTACGCTGCCCGTCTGAGGAACGGCCTCATTCACTCCCCGGTCTGCGCCTTGATCGATTGCACCGCGCGCATTTTGCGCTCGCGGTTCAAGAGGTAGAGCCCGCATGCGATCACGACCGCGGCGCCTGCGAGCGTCCAGCCGCTCGGCAGGTCGCCGAATACGAAATAGCCCGCCGCCGCCATCCACACGATCTGGAAATAGATGAAGGGCGCCAGCACCGGCGCCGGGGCCTGCCGGTGCGCGGCGATCAGCAGCCAGTGCCCGATCCAGCCGAACGCGCCGATCGCGACCATGCCGACGATCGCTGCCGGCCCCGCCGGCGGCGTCCAGAAGAACGCGACCGGCACGGAAGCCGCGAGGAAGCCCACCAGCGACGAATAGAACAGCGTGGTCTCGGTCGAGTCGTAGGACGCCAGCATGCGCGTCGTGATGTTATAGAGCGCGTAACAGACGGCGCTCATCAGCGAAAAAATCGCAGCCGGATGAATGCCGCCGGCGCCCGGCTGCGTGACCAGCAGCACGCCCGAAAAGCCGACCATGATCGCGGCCCAACGCCGCCAGCCGATCCATTCTCCGAGCAGCGGCCCGGCCAGCACCGCGATGAAGAACGGCGTCGTGAACATGAGCGCCGCGGTCTGGTCCAGCTGCAGGTAACGCAGCGCGATGAAGTTGAAGAACGTCGAACCGAACAGCAGCGCCGAGCGGCCGAGCTGCAGCCACGGCCGGCTCGTGCGCAACAGGCCCGGCGTGGTCCAGGGGTTCACGAACAAGAGGGAAAGGACGAAATGGCTGGCGTAGCGCGCCCAGACGATTTGCACCGTATCCATTTGCCCGGTCAGCCACTTCGCGGTGCTGTCGAGCAGCGCGAAACAGAACAGCGCGATGCAAATGAAGCCGATCCCGATCAGCCGCGCTTTGCCGTCGGTAGCCGACGGCAGCGCGCGCCGGGGTATCGCCTTCCGGCGCTTGGTCTTGTCCGGCATGCGGATCAGTAGGTGGCGCGGCCGCCGGAGAGGTCGAACACCGCCCCGGTCGTGAACGAGCATTCGGCCGAAGCGGCGAACGCGATGGTGGCCGCGATCTCCTCCACATTGACGAAGCGCGCGCGCGGGATTTTGGCGAGCATGTAGGCGATGTGCTGCTCGGTCATTTGCGAGAAGATCGCGGTCTTCGCCGCCGCCGGCGTCACGCAATTCACCGAGATGTCGTAGCCCGCAAGCTCCTTGCCGAGCGATTTGGTGAGCGCGATCAATCCGGCCTTGGAAGCGGAATAGGCCGGCGCGTTCGGATTGCCTTCCTTGCCCGCGATCGAGGCCACGTTGACGATGCGCCCGTAGTTCTGCGCGATCATGCCGGGCGCGATCGCACGGCAGCAATGGAACGGGCCGTTAAGATTGATCGCGATCACCTCGTCCCAGGCCTTTTTCGGATATTCCCAGGTCGGCACGTTCGGGCCGGATATGCCCGCGTTGTTGACGAGAATGTCGATGCGCTTGAAGGCGGCGAGCGTCGCGTCGCGCGCCTTTTCGACATTGGCGAGATCGGTCACGTCGACCGTGAACGAGCGCACCGTGCCGCTACCTACGAGTTCCGAAGCAGTACTGTCGGCGAGCCTCTGATCGCGGTCCCAGATCGCCACCGTGGCGCCCGATGAGAGGAAGCGCTCGACGATCGCGCGCCCGATGCCCTGCGCGCCGCCGGTCACAACCGCGACCCGGCCGGAAAGATCGATCCGGTTCGTCATACGATGTTCCTCTCCGCTGGAATCGGCGGAGCCTAGACGATGCCGGGCGGGCGGGCGAGTAGGCGCGGCGCATGACAGGTGTGCCGATTCAACACCGGCGGCGTTTACCGCTGCTCAAGCATCCGCTTGCCGCGGCCGGAGCGGAACCCTAGGGTGCGGCGCTTTTTCGAGAGCCCCCATGCTGCCCAAGCGCAATTGGACCGAAATGACCTGGCCGGATTTCCAGGCCGGCGAGCCCGCGCGCTGGATCGCCGTGCTTCCGGTCGCGGCCACCGAGCAGCACGGGCCGCACATGCCGCTCGGCGTCGATGGCTATATCGCCGAGCTGTATCTGGCGCGCGTGCTGAAGCTGTTGCCCGAAGCGCTTCCGGTCACGTTTCTGCCGGTGCAATGGATCGGCAAGTCCGATGAGCATCTGGCGTTTCCTGGCACTCTCTCGCTGTCCACCGAGGCGGTGCTCCGCGCCTGGACCGATCTCGGCGAAAGCGTGCACCGGGCGGGCGTGAAGAAGCTCCTGCTCGTCACGTCGCATGGGGGCAACAGCTCGATTCTTGACCTCGTGACCCGCGATCTGCGCGTGCGGCTGAAAATGCTCGCCGTCGCCACCTCCTGGCATCGCATGGGCTATCCCGAAAAGCTCTTCACCGATGTCGAGCGCATCCACGGCATCCATGCCGGCGATATCGAAACCTCGCTGATGCTCGCCGGGCGCGCCGACCTCGTGCGCAAGGACAAGGCCGAGAACTTCGTGCCCGCGACGCTGGCGATGGAAAAGGAATTCAAGCAGCTGCGCGCCTATCGGCCCGCGAGCTTCGGCTGGATGACGCAGGACTTGAACGAGTCGGGCGCGGTCGGCGATGCGACGCTGGCCTCGAAGGAGAAGGGCGAAGCGGCGCTCGAACACGGCGCGCGCGCTTTCGTGCAGTTGCTTGAGGACATGCATCGCTTCGATCTGAAGCGTCTGAAGCCGGGGCCGCTCGCGAAATAATGCGCAGAACGGGGAGGGGACGAACATGGATGTCGAGGCCGAAGGCAACAGCAAGCAGCTGAACCGGCTCGTCGCGGTCACCGTCGTGATCCTCTCCGTCTTCATGGCGGTCAGCAAGGTCAAGGACGACAACATCGTTCAGGCCATGGCCAAGGCCAAGCAGGAGTCGGTCGATGCCTGGGCCGAGTATCAGGCCGCGCGTATCAAGCTGCACGTCGACGAGAACTCGCTCTCGACGCTGCGGTTGCTCGAGACCACGGGCTCCGTCGACAAGGCGCTCGCCGCCAAGCAGGCCGCCGAATACGAGTCCGATATCAAGAAGTACGAGGGGCGCTCGAAGGAGACCCGCGCCAAGGCCGAGGGCCTGGAGGCCGAATACGACCGGCTCAATTTCCGCGACGACCAATTCGACATGTCCGACGCCTTCACGGCCATCGCGATTGCGCTGGCGGCGGTGGCGGCACTCACCGAGATGTACGCTTTGCTCGTCATCAGCTGGATATCTGGAGGGGTAGGGATCGCGTTCGGGCTCGCCGGCTTCCTCGGCTGGGGCATCCGGCCCGAATTTCTGGTCAAACTGCTGGGCTGACCGGCCGTTTCAGAAGCGCACGCCCTTCTCGACAAGCGGAACGCTATCCGCTATCTGTGTGCCGGCAAACGATACAATGTAACAAATGCCAGCCCACGCAAACCACGACCACACACGACGCGGCCCGGCAATCGTTCCGGCTTCGCTGTTGCGCTTCTCGGCCATGCAGCGGCTTGCGATCGCAGCAGTGCTCGCCGCGCTGCTGTGGGGCGCGGTGCTGTGGGCGATTGCTTGAGGATCCAATGACCGCGGCGCTTCGTTTTCGCAATCTCACGCTCGGCTACGACCGCCATCCGGCGGTGCATCATCTCGACGGCACCGTGGAGACCGGCGCGCTGGTCGCCGTCGTCGGCCCGAACGGCGCCGGCAAGACCACGCTCTTGAAGGGTATCGTCGGCGTGATCCCGCCGCTCGCGGGCGCCATCGAGCGCGGCCGTGCGCTTCCGCAAGATGTCGCTTATCTGCCGCAGGTGCTGGAGATCGACCGCAGCTTTCCGATCGCGCTCTACGACTTCGTCGCCATGGGTCTGTGGCGCAGCGCCGGCGTCCTGGGCGGCATCGGCAAGCCGGAGCGCGCGCGCCTCGAGACCGCGATCGCCACCGTCGGTCTGCAGGGCTTCGAGAACCGCACCATCGGCACGCTCTCGGGCGGACAGATGCAGCGCGCGTTGTTCGCGCGGCTTCTCTTGCAGGACGCGCCGCTGATCCTGCTGGACGAGCCCTTCGCGTCGGTCGATTCGCAGACCGTGCGCGATCTTCTGGCCATCGTCCGTCGCTGGCACGGCGAGAAGCGGACCGTGATCGCGGTGCTGCACGATCTCGACATGGTGCGGACGCAGTTTCCCGAGGCGCTCCTGCTCGCCCGCGAGCCGGTGGCATGGGGCCCGACCGCCGAGGTTCTGTCGGCGGAGAACCTGCTGCGCGCGCGCCGCATGTCCGAGGCTTTCGACGATTCGGCCGAGGTCTGCGAGGTCGATGCGGCCTAGGATTTCGAGATGTACGACTTTCTGATCGCCCCCTTCATCGAGTTCGAGTTCATGCGCCGCGCGCTCGTGGGCATGGCGGCGCTGTCGCTCGGCGCCGCGCCGGTCGGCGTTTTTCTGATGCTGCGCCGCATGAGCCTGACCGGCGACGCCATGGCGCACGCGATCCTGCCGGGTGCGGCCGTCGGCTTCCTGATCGCGGGCCTCGATCTCTTCTCGATGACGGTCGGCGGCATCGCCGCTGGCTTCGCGGTCGCGCTCGGCGCCGGCGTCGTATCGCGCATGACGGAGCTCAAGGAAGACGCCTCGCTCGCGGCCTTCTATCTGATCTCGCTCGCGCTCGGCGTTTTGATCGTGTCGCTGCGCGGCTCGAACGTGGATCTGTTGCACGTGCTGTTCGGATCGGTGCTGGCGCTCGACGACGCGACCCTGATCCTGATCGCCGCCTTCTCGACCGTGACGCTCTTCGTGCTCGCGCTGCTGTGGCGGCCACTGGTGCTAGAATGCGTCGACCCCGGCTTCCTGCGCTCGGTGAGCCGCGCCGGCGCGCCGACGCACCTGGTTTTCCTGGCGCTCGTCGTCATCAATCTGGTGGGCGGGTTCCACGCGCTTGGCACCTTACTCGCGGTCGGCATCATGATGCTGCCGGCGGCGGCGGCCCGCTTTTGGGCCCACGACACGACGCGCATGATCGTGGTGGCGGTGCTCGTCGCCATGCTCTCCGGCTATGCGGGGCTGCTGCTTTCCTATCATTCGGGCCTGCCCTCGGGGCCGGCCATCATTCTGGTGGCCGGGCTCGCCTATCTGGTCTCGCTCGCGCTCGGCCCGGTCGGCGGCCTGCGCCGCTACCTCGTGCCCGGCCGTCATCTCGAAGCTTGAAGGAGAACGCCGTGCTTCACCGCCGCGCATTCCTCGCCGCCGCGCTGCTGCTCGCCGCCGCGCCCGCGATGGCTCAAGAGAAGCTCCCGGTGGTCGCGACCTTCTCGATCCTCGGCGATTTCGTGAAGAATGTGGGCGGCGAACGCGTTGCGATCACCACCCTGGTCGGGCCCAATGGCGACGCGCACGTCTATGCGCCGTCGCCCACCGATGCGAGGAAGCTCGCCGAGGCCAGGCTCGTGATCGTGAACGGCCTGCGCTACGAGGGCTGGATCGACCGGTTGGTGAAGGCGTCGGGCACCAAGGCCGCGCTCGCCGTGGCGAGCAAGGGCGTCAAAGCGCGCGAAGCCGAGGGCCACGGCGCCGACCACGCGCTCGATCCGCACGCCTGGCAGTCGGTCGCAAACACGAAGACATACGTCGCCAATATCCGCAACGCACTGACGCTCGCCGACCCGGCGGGCAAGGACGCCTATGCAAGGAACGCCGCCGACTATCTAAAAAAGCTCGACGTACTTGAGGCGGACATCAAAGCCGCGGTCGCGGCGATTCCGGCCGCGCGCCGCAAGATCATCACCACCCACGATGCCTTCGGCTATTTCCGCCTGGCTTACGGCATCGAGTTCATCACGCCCCAGGGAGTCTCGACCGACGCCGAGGCCTCGGCCCAGGACGTGGCCCGCATCATCCGCCAGATCAAGGCGCAGAAAATCCCGGCCGTGTTTCTGGAGAACGTCTCCGACCCGCGCCTGATCAAGCGCATCGCCGAGGAGACCGGCGCCCGGATCGGCGGCACGCTGTTTTCCGACGCGCTCTCCGACGACAAGGGCCCGGCGCCCACTTATATCGACATGATGCGACACAACGTGAAGCAGCTCTCCGCGGCGCTGACGAGCTGAACGGCTTGTGCTATCGGGCATGACGCCCTAACTCTGGACGATCATGCCCGAAAAAATCCCCGTCACCGTGCTCACCGGCTATCTCGGCGCTGGCAAGACCACGCTCCTGAACCGCATTCTCTCCGAGCCGCACGGCAAGAAATACGCCGTGATCGTCAACGAGTTCGGCGAGATCGGCATCGACAACGACCTCGTCGTGGGCGCCGACGAGGAAGTGTTCGAGATGAACAACGGCTGCGTCTGCTGCACCGTGCGCGGCGACCTGATCCGCATCATCGACGGCTTGCTCAAGCGCCGCGGCCGCTTCGACGGGATTCTCGTAGAGACCACCGGCCTCGCCGATCCGGCTCCGGTGGCGCAGACCTTCTTCATGGACGACAACGTGGGCGGCCGCACCACGCTCGACGCGGTGGTCACCGTCGCCGACGCCAAATGGCTGAAGGATCGGCTGAAGGACGCGCCCGAGGCCAAGAACCAGATCGCCTTCGCCGACGTGATCCTCTTGAATAAAACCGACCTGGTGACGCCCGAGGAGCTGAAGGACGTCGAGCTGCGCATCCGCGCGATCAATCCTTATGCGCGTGTGCACAAGACCACGCGCTGCGCGGTGCCGGTCGACAAAGTGCTGGGGCAGGGGGCGTTCGATCTGGAGCGCATTCTCGCGATCGAGCCCGAGTTTCTCGCTTCCGACCTGCATACCCATGACGAGGACGTGCAGTCGTTCTCGTTTTCGACCGGAAAGCCGCTCGACCCCGACAAGTTCTTCCCCTGGATCCAGGATCTCGTGGCCAAGCAGGGCCCCGACATCCTCCGCTCCAAGGGCATCCTCTCGTTCAAGGACGACCCGCAGCGCTTCGTCTTTCAGGGCGTCCACATGGTGCTCGACGGCGACCATCAGCGCGAATGGAAGAAGGGCGAGAAGCGGGAAAGCCGCCTGGTCTTCATCGGCCGCAATCTGGATGCGGCGGCGCTCAAGAAGGGCTTCGAGGCCTGCGTGGCCTGATCGCTCGCCGTTCCACCGGCGGTGCTGTATGATCGAGACAGAGGTTTGCGATGCGTAGACGACTTGCCGCCTTGTTCTGCATTCTGGCGCTGGGCCTCGGGCTCGGCGGCTGCGACAAATGCGGCGATTGGTTCGGCAGCAAGCCCCAATCCTGCAAGGACGATACCCGGCGCTAACCTTTAAGGTCGGCTCCAATTGTAAGAAGCTGAGCCGATGTCCGCCGCCGAACCCCCTTCTCTTGCCGCCAAGGTCCGCTCGATCGATGCGGGTAGCCACGTGGTCGCCGCCGCGTTCCTCGGTGCCACCGCGGCCTTTGCGCTCGGCGAGGGGGAAATCCTGCTCGCTGGCGAAGCGGAGCGCCGGGTGCGGGCCCATGAAGGCGCGATCCTCGAAGCCGCCAGCGACGGAAAGCGTTTTCGTGACCGCCGGTGACGACGGCAAGCTGGTGGCCACCGGCGCCGACGGCGGCACGGAAATCCTCGCCGATACGCCCGGCAAGTGGATCGATCATGTAGCGCTAGGGCCGGACGGCGCGTTCGCCTGGTCGGTCGGCAAGACCGCGTTCGCCCGCACGAAAAAGGGCGACCGCTCCCTCGATCTCCCCACTAGCGTCGGCGGGCTCGCCTTCGCGCCCAAGGGCCTGCGGCTCGCGATCACCCATTACAACGGCGCCACGCTCTGGTTTCCCAACGCCGCGGAAGCCAAGCCCGAGACGCTGGCCTGGAAGGGCTCCCACCTCGGTGTCCGCTTCAGCGCCGACGGGCGCTTTCTCGTCACCTCCATGCAGGAGCCGGCGCTACATGGCTGGCGGCTCGCCGACGGCCACCACATGCGCATGACCGGCTATCCCGGCCGCGTGCGCTCCATGCAATTCACCGCCGACGGCAAATGGCTCGCGACTTCTGGCGCGAATGAAGTGATCCTATGGCCGTTTGGCTCGAAGGATGGACCCACCGGAAAGGAGCCGAGGGTGCTCGCGCAGCATTCGGCGAGGGTCTCAGCCGTCGCTTGCCATCCGAAGCAGGAGGTGCTCGCCGCCGGCTATGCCGACGGGCAACTTCTCCTCGTGCGTTTGGCAGACGGCGCCGCGATCCTGGCGCGTCAGGCCGACACGTCGCCGATCAGCACGCTCGCCTGGTCGCCTGGCGGCCAGGCGCTCGCGTTCGGGACCGAGGACGGCAAGGCGGGGCTGTTGACGCTATAGGGTGTGGACTCGGCGGCTATCTGGTCCAACACGCGCCGTGCGCTGCTCGCGCTTGCTCGAGCGTCTTCGCCTGACCGTTCCGCACGAAGTCGGCCGGGTTGATTGCCAACGCCAATATTCCAGTGCGATACTTCGATGCAAGATCGACCGTCTTGAAGTAGCGATCGATGGGAAAAGCTGGCCGTATTGCGTTATCGACTGCCGTTATGTTGGTTGTCGTATTGGTGTTTGTTGCGGCTTTTGAAGCAATCACCAATTCACATAGCTACGCACCAATCGGTGCGATCAGCGTGGCCGCTTTCATGATCACATGGCACCTCACGGGCAAGCGCCCGATCAAATAGCCCTTATGAATTTTGGCCCGAAGATCGCTCTGTGGGTTGGATGCATAGCATGCTCCGACGGCGATGTTCGCTTTCGTTCGTGACCCTGTTCATCAGTTTTTCACCATGAATAAAATGCGCTCGAGTTTACCCCAGCAGACCGGGCTCTCATTAAGAGTAGCAAATTCAATTTGTGGGATTTTCGATTGCCAACCTGCCGCTGACGATATTGATCGAGCCATGAAAAAGAACACCGTGTTGCTGTGGGTAACAATCGGGCTTCTCTGGGGGCCAGCTTTGCAATTTCTTGCAGCTGGTACTTTTGTCATCCACTAGTATTCGCGCTCCGAAGAATGACCGACCCTCACTGAGTAGTTCGGTTTGAATGCTAGTTTAATGTTGGTCGTTGCGCCTGCGGCCGCGCGGTGGATGGCCGCTCCTGCTCCAAGGCGTGGATAGTCCCGCTGATCGAGTCTGCTCTACGTGCAGGAAACGACACGTGAAGCTAAGGGACGCAAGCCGCTTCTTGCTCACCCTCTTAGTCGCGTCCACGCAAGGGCATTCGAAACCTTGCGGCCCAAGTAGCGCCACCATGAAACATAGCCGGATGGCAGCTCGTATCCGAATTCGTCACAGAATTCCCGCATCAGCAAGCGATAGCGAAAGGAGATTGTTTCCAAATACGCGACAAACTCGCGCTCCCTCTTCCACTTTTCGATCGAAGCTGCCGATATCTGAATTCCCAGCATATTTGCCGAAAAACGCTGAGTTGGGATAAGCCCGAAATGAGCGGCAATTTTCTCCTGACTAGAGTCCGGGTTCTGAGTGAGAGCCTCATACCGCAAAACGAAAATGCGGCGCTGTGGCTGCCTGGTACGTAGTGCCCGCAACGCCAAATATTCGGACTTCCATCGATCTGTGTCGATGTGGAATCGACGCCACTGTTTGCTCAGAGGATGTGTGCTGGTCAGGGTGTCGAACGGATGGCGGACACAATAGAGCAGTTCCACATCATCGGGCAGAGCCGCAAGGGTCTGCCAGCACTCCCCTGTTCGCTTAATGACCAAGTGGCTCTCTGGTCGCGTCAGGCTGGCAAATCTCGAAACCGGTGCCTCCCCATACAGTCCTTCTACAAGAACAAACGTATCCTCGAAACAATTGAAAAGATCACGCGTCAGCGTGGTTCCGCTGCGTCCGCAGCCTGCAATGAATATTTTCATCGACGGCAGTCTTTCCGTTTCATCGGAGGATGTAGCGCTGGAGCTTGCGTACAAGGTCGGATGCTGTTCCAACTTCGTTCGCAATGCGATCCCAAGCGGACATTGGCCAGCGGTTACCGATCAATCTCAATTCATGAGTACACGGCCTAATTCCCTTTCATCCCGGACGCCGCGAAACTGCGATCCGGTATGAAAGGAAAATATTAGCGCACCAGCACGTTTCTGAACTGCCAGGGGTCTTCGCGGTCCATGTCCTCGGGGAAGAACACGCCGCGGCCGTCGACCGGCGTCCAGTCCGTGTAGGTGCCGACCACCGGCCCGAGATAGGGCGTCTGGATCTGCAGGCAGCGGCGGAAATCCATCTCGTCGGCCTCGACGATCCCGGCTTCGGGGTTTTCCAGCGCCCAGACCATTCCCGCGACCACCGCCGAGGTCACCTGCAGGCCGGTCGCGTTCTGATAGGGCGCGACCGCCCGCGTCTCCTCGATCGAAAGCTGCGAGCCGTACCAATAGGCGTTCTTGGCATGGCCGTAGAGCAGCACACCGAGCTCGTCCACGCCGTCCACGATCTCGTTCTCGTCGAGAATGTGCCACGACGGCTGCATCTTGCCGCCCGAGCCGAACAGCTCGTGCATCGAGAGCACCGCATCGTCGGCCGGGTGATAGGCGTAGTGGCAGGTCGGCCGGTACACAGCCTTGCCTTTTTCCCGTAGCGTGAAGAAGTCGGCGATCGAGATCGACTCGTTGTGGGTGACCAGGAAGCCGAATTGCGGTCCCGGCGTCGGGCACCAGGAGCGCACGCGCGTATTGGCGCCCGGCTGCAGGAGATAGATCGCGGCCTGCGAGCCGTGCTCGTGGGTGCCGGCATTCTCCGGCATCCATTTTTCGTGGGTGCCCCAGCCGAGTTCGGCCGGCTGCATGCCCTCGGCGACGAAGCCCTCGACCGACCAGGTATTGACGAACTGGCGCATGGGCTTGGGCGTCTTGGCGCGCTGGGTGTCGCGCTCGGCGATATGAATGCCTTTGACGCCAGCATCCATCATCAGCCGGGCCCATTCCTCTTGCGTTTTGGGCTCTTCGAAGGACAAGCCGAGATCGGAGGCGACGTTCAGCAGGGCCTGTTTAACGAACCAGGACACCATGCCCGGGTTGGCGCCGCAGCAGGACACCGCGGTCGGCCCGCCCGGCTTCTTGCGCCGCGCCTCGATCAGCTGCTCGCGCAGATTATAGTTGGAGCGGCCTTCGGCGCTTTCCTTCGGGTTGAAATAGAGGCCGGGCCAGGGCTCGATGACGGTATCGACATAGAGCGCTCCGAGCTCGCGGCACAGCTCCATCACCGCGACCGAGGCGACATCGACCGACAGATTGACGCAGAAGCCGCGGCCTTTGCCGGCGGTGAGCAGCGGGGTCAGCAGCTCGCGGTAGTTCTCTTTCGTCACCGCCTCATGGACGAAGCGGACGCCGTGTTTGTCCAGGAGCTTGCGGTCTTTGTCCTTGGGGTCGATGACGACGAAACGCTTCTTGTCATATTTGAAATGACGCTCGATCAGGGGCAGCGCACCCTTGCCGATGGAGCCGAAGCCGATCATCACGATCGGGCCGTCGATTTTGCCGTGCACCGGCCATTCGGTCATGAATCCGGAATCCCCGCTGGCGTTCGCTCAAGAGCCATGCCGCGCGCGCGGCGTCAATCTCCGGGCCGCGGCTGTGGGTAAGGCAGGGACAGTTGCAGGAGCTGGCGCGCCCGTGGCCGTCACAATTCCGCGCGCGCTCGCAAGCGCGCCGGGTGCGAGCTCGAGCCCGAGGAAACGGTCGCGATCGAATGGCCCGGGCAGCCGCAACTGCTCGGTGAGCGCGCGGCAGAAGCCGAAGCGGCGATAGAACGGCTCGTCGCCCACCAGCAGCACCGCGGCGTGGCCGAGCGCTTGAGCCTTCGCCAGCGCCGCGCGCACCAGCGCCGAGCCGATGCCTTTGCGGCGGAACGACGGATGCACCGCGAGCGGCCCGAGCAGCAGCGCCGGCCGCTTGGCGCCGGCCGAGATGTGCCAGAGCCTGATCGTGCCGATGACCCGGCCGCCATCGGTCCTCGCCGAGAAAGCGAGCCCGTCGGCCGGAAGACGTTGGTCACGCAGGCGCTGGGAGGTCTTGGCCGACCGTCTGCGCCCGAAGGCGAGGTCGAGCAGGCTTTCCCGGGCGCCGGCTTCCGCCGGCGCCTCGGTTTCGATCCGTATCACGGCGATCAGATCGCGTAGGACTTCAGCGGCGGGAAGCCGTTGAACGCCACGGACGAGTAGGTGGTCGTGTAGGCGCCGGTCGCCTCGATCAGCACCTTGTCGCCGATCGCGAGCGAGACGGGGAGAAGATAAGGCACCTTCTCGTAGAGCACGTCCACCGAGTCGCAGGTCGGGCCCGCGATGACGCATGGCGCCATCTCGTCCGCGTCCTTGGTCGTGCGGATCGGGTACCGGATCGCCTCGTCCATCGTCTCGGCCAGACCGCCGAACTTGCCGATGTCGAGATAGACCCAGCGCACCTTGTCCTCGTCCGACTTCTTCGAAATCAGGACGACTTCCGCCTCGATTACGCCAGCGTCACCTACCAGGCCGCGGCCCGGCTCGATGATCGTCTCCGGGATGCGGTTGCCGAAGTGCTTGCGCAGCGCCCGGAAGATCGCGTTGCCGTAAAGCTTCACCGTCGGCACTTCTTTCACGTAGCGCGCCGGGAAGCCGCCGCCGAGATTGACCATGGCAAGCGTGATGCCGCGTTCCGCCATGTCCTTGAACACGGCGGCCGCCGACTTCAGCGCCTTGTCCCACGCCTTCACGTTGTTCTGCTGCGAACCGACGTGGAAGGAGAGGCCATGGGCGACGAGCCCGAGCTTATGGGCGTGTTCGAGCACGCGCGGCGCCATCGCCGGCACGCAACCGAATTTGCGCGACAGCGGCCATTCGGCGCCGTTGCCGTCGCACAGGATGCGGCAGAACACCTTGGCGCCGGGAGCGGCGCGGGCGATCTTCTCGACCTCCGCCTCGCAGTCCACCGCGAACAGGCGCACGCCGAGCGCGAAGGCGCGCGCGATATCGCGCTCCTTCTTGATCGTGTTACCGTACGAGATCCGGTCCGCCACGGCGCCGGCCGCGAGCACCATCTCGATCTCTGCGACCGAGGCGGCGTCGAACGACGAGCCGAGCTCTGCCAGAAGCTTCAGGATCTGGGGATCGGGGTTGGCCTTCACCGCATAGAAGACGCGCGTGTCAGGCAGCGCTTTGGCGAAGGCTTGGTAGTTGTCGCGTACCACTTCGAGGTCGATGACAAGGCAAGGGCCGTCGTCAGTGCGTCGTCGAAGAAACTCCAGGATGCGTTCCGTCACTTCTTCTTTCCTCCACTCTCCAAGTCGGCGGAAACTCGCCAAGGGGTCCGCGGATGCGGTCGTCCCTTGGCAGGCTTTCGCCCGCGTCGGCCGGCGGCTAAGCCGGCTGGTCTTGCGCCGTTGTGACAACGAACTCCGGATAATTAGTCCGGAGAGGGCTGCCACTCGCTTGGATCAGGAGATACCGATCCGCACGGCCGGCAAAGATGTAGTGCCTCTTCAGTGACCCCCGGCTCCTTGGGAGAGCCGGTAGAGACCAAAAAAGCCCGCTACGTCGTTGCTTTAAGTCGCGTCCCTCGCGGAGAGCGGGGTGCACCGGTTGACTCCGGCTACCGGTTTGCCCCGACAGCTTACCGGCCTCTTGTCCGGGGATCTGTCAACCGGCACGCGACCACAGGCACGTGCGAAATTGGGCAGTTGCGAGATAACACATTCTCGCGCGCATGCAAGCGGGAATCGCGTTTTCAGCAAAAGTTTTTTCGCGCTCGCCAACTTAGCGACCGAAGTCGTGAATCGATCGTTAAGAGAAATTTTTTCTCTACGGCGCGCTCAGCGCTCGACGAGCGGCTCGATGCGCGTCGCGGCGCGTAGGAAAGCGACGATGACGGCGACCGCGCCGACACCGAACAGCGCCTGCAGCACATAGGCGCCGATGTCGCCGAGCGAGAAGAAGCCGGCGATCGCCCAGGCGGTGGCGAGACCGGCGCCGATCACCTCGGTGCCGATCAAGATGGCGGCGCTGACCACCGTCAGCGTGTTCAGCCAGTTCACCCGGCCCTTCTTGGCAGCTTGCTCGGCCATCTTTTTGCCTTCCGACGGTTCGCTTGCGGGCACTTTCGCCCTAGAATGGCGGACAATTTGGCGCGGATCGCGACCCCGATCAAGCGCCGTCCCGCCCCGCTGCCGCGCCCCTCCAGAGGCTCTCATGGTTCAGGAAAGCGTCCGCTCCCGCCGCGGCATGGTGGCCGCGTCGCATCGCTACGCGGCCGAGGCGGGCAGGGAAGTGCTCGCCGAGGGCGGCAACGCGCTCGAAGCGGCGCTGGCTACCGGCGCCGCCCTCGTCGTCGCCTATCCGCACATGAACCACCTCGGCGGCGACGCCTTCTGGCTGTTCCGCGAGACGTCCGGCCACCTCCGCTACATCGAAGCCTGCGGCTATGCCGGGGCGCGCGCCACGCGGGAGCTCTACCGGGAGGCCGGGTGTGAGGTGATACCGGCGCGCGGGCCGCTCGCGGCGCTCACGGTGCCGGGACTGGTCGGCGGCTGGCAGCTTCTCTATGACGCCGCCCGCGCCCAGGGCGGCCGGATGCCGCTCTCAAGGCTTCTGGAACCCGCCATTGCGCTCGCCCGCAAGGGTTACCCGGTCTCCCGCTCTTATGCCTGGCGCTTCACCACCGACCGCGGCGAGAAGATCGACGCTCCAGGCTTCGTCGCGACCTTTCTCGTCGATGGCAAGCCGCCGAAGGAGGGGGCGACGCTCCCGGCCGGCCGTCTGCCCGACACGCTTGAGCAGCTCGCCCGCAACGGGCTCGACGACTTCTATCGCGGCGATATCGGCCGGGAGATCGCCGACGATCTCGATCAAATCGGCAGCCCCATCACGCGCGAAGACCTGGAGCGCTACCGCGCCCGTTCGCGCGAGCCACTCTCGATGCCGATCCGCGAGGGCACACTCTATAACTCCCCGTCGCCGACCCAGGGGCTCGCCTCGCTCCTGATTCTCGGCATCTACGAGCGGCTCGGCGACGCCGCGCCGGAGAGCTTCGAGCACATCCACCGCATCATCGAGGCGACCAAACGCGCCTTCCGCATCCGCGACCGGGTGGTGACCGATCCTGAGCGGCAGACCGTGGAGCCTTCGACCTATCTCACGCCCGAGGCGCTGGACCGCGAAGCCAAGGCGATCGACGGCAAGCGCGCCGCGCCCTGGCCGGCTCCGGCCAAGAAGGGCGATACGGTGTATTTTGCCGCCGCCGACGGCGACGGCCGCGTCGTCTCGTGCATCCAGTCGCTGTTTTGGGAGTTTGGCTCCGGCTGCGTGCTGCCCAAGACCGGCATCCTGATGCAGAACCGCGGCTCGTCGTTCTCGCTCGATCCGAAAGCGCTGAACCGGCTCGAACCCGGCCGACGGCCGTTCCACACGCTGACGCCCGCGCTCGCGTTGCTGAAGGACGGCCGAGCGCTCGCCTATGGCACCATGGGCGGCGAGGGCCAGCCGCAGACCCAGGCCGCGGTCTTCACCCGGCACATCCTCTATAAGGTGCCGCTCGGCGAAGCGATCGACCGGCCGCGCTGGCTGCTGGGCCGCACCTGGGGGACCGAGATTACCAATGTCCGGCTCGAATCCCGATTCTCCGAGGGTCTCGTTGAACGGCTCAGGAATGCCGGTCACGACATCCAGGTGCTGCCGGATGCCTATACCGAGCTCATGGGCCATGCCGGTGCCGTGGTCGTCCATCCCGACGGGACGCTGGAAGGCGCCCACGACCCGCGCTCCGATGGCGGCGCTGCCGGGGTCTAGCGCTTTGACAAATGTGTTAACGGCCGTGGGTTGCTTTGGGCACGGACTCTATTATTCATTATGCGGTACGTGGAATTGACCCGGAAGGTTGGGAATGACGCGCTCGTACCCCTTGATTGCCGCCCTCGCGGCGGCCTTCGCGCTGACCGCAATCGGCGCAGCCGACGCAGCGCCGCGCCGCAAGCCCCAAATCGTCCGCAATCAGCCGATCGTCAAGATTTCACCGGTCTCGACCAGGGAGATGGTCGAGTTCGATGAGGACTTCCCGCGCGGCACCATCGTCGTCAAAAGCGCCGAGAAGAAGCTCTATTACACGCTCGGCGGTGGCCGGGCGGTGCGCTACTCGATCGCGGTCGGCCAGCCACGCTTCCAATGGTCCGGCGATCTCTGGGTGAGCCGCAAGGCGCAGAACCCGGGCTGGAATCCGACCCCGCGCATGCGGCGCGAGAACCCGAGCCTGCCGAAATATGTCGGACCCGGCCCGAGGAATCCGCTTGGGCCGCGCGCCATGTATCTGGGCTGGAGCGAATACCGGATCCACGGCACCAACGCGCCTCATTCGATCGGCTCGGCGGCCTCCAGCGGCTGCTTCCGCATGCACAACGCGGATGCGCTAGACTTGTTCGAGCGCGTGCATATCGGCGCGCTGGTGCAAGTGCTGCGTTAGGCGAAGCGCCACGCTTCCGCCGGAGTCGACAGGCCTGTTCGAGAGGCCTATGGGCAGTCTCATGACGGTCCGAAATCCGATCCTTGCTGTGATCGCGGCGCTAGCTGTCTTCGCGGTTGTACCGGCGGTGTCGCATCCGCATGTTTGGGTCGTGGCGCGCGGCGAGATCGTCTATGGGCCCGACGGCGCCATGCAGGCGATCCGCTACGCCTGGACCTTCGACGAGGCGTTCTCCGCCTTCGCCGTCCAGGGCCTCGACAAGGACAACGACGGCAAACTCTCGCGCGACGAGCTGCAGCCGCTGGCCGAGGTGAACGTCACCTCGCTCAAGGATTTCGACTATTTCACCGTCGGCAAGAACGGCGAGAAGCAGATCGAGTTCGGCGCGCCGCTCGATTACTGGCTGGTCGCCGATGAGAAGAAGCTGCTCACGCTGCATTTCACGCTGCCGGTCAAGACCGCAGCCAAGGGCGCGGCTTCGCTCGACATCTTCGACCCGACCTATTTCGTCGGCTTCGAGTTCGCCGAGGGCGAGGCGATGAAGCTCTCCGGCGCGCCCAAGGCCTGCACGCTCGAGGCCAAGAAGCCTGAGCCCGCGCCGGCAACCACCGGGCGGCTCTCCGAATCCTTCTTCAATTCGCTCACCGCCGCGAGCCAGTACGGCTCCCAGTTCGCCAATCGCGTCAATGTGCGCTGCCCTTGAGGCGTGTGAAGTGCGGGAAGGGCGATACGCCGGCGTTCTATTCCTGATCGCGCTCGCCGGGGCGCTTGCGCTCGGCGGCGATGCGCTGGCCCAGACTTCTCCCTTCGGCGGGCCGCGCCCAGTAGAGCCCGCCGGCATCATGGGCTGGCTGATCGCGCAGCAGGCGGCGTTCTATCGCATGCTCGTGCAGGCGGTGCGTTCGGCCAAGACCGATGGCGCCGCGTTCGGGCTGCTCACCATCTCCTTTCTCTATGGAATTTTCCACGCCGCCGGTCCCGGCCACGGCAAGGCGGTGATCTCTTCTTACTTGCTGGCCGACGGCTCCACCTACCGGCGCGGGCTTGCGCTCACCGCCGCGGCCTCGGCGTTGCAGGCGCTGACCGCCATCGCGCTGGTGGGAATCGCGGCGATCGCACTCGGCGCCACCGCGCGCGCCATGAACACGACCGTGCGCGTGATCGAGCTCGGCAGCTACGCGCTGATCGCGGCCTTCGGCCTCTATCTCACCTGGCAGAAAGGGCGCGCACTCGTCGCGGCTTGGCGCGGGCAGGATGCGCAACACCATCACGATCATGCGCACGGCCATCACCATCACGGCCACGACCATTCGCACGGACCGGAGCCGGCGGAGCTGAAGGGCAAGGGCTGGTTCCGCCGCGGCTTGACCGCGGTGGTGGCGGTGGGCGCGCGGCCCTGTTCGGGCGCGATCCTGGTGCTCGTGTTCGCGCTCTCGCAAGGCATTTTCTGGATCGGGGTGCTCGCGACCTTCGTCATGGCCTTCGGCACCGCGATCACGGTGGCGGCCGTGGCCTCGCTCGCGCTCCTGGCGCGCGGGCTGGCCCGGCGTTTCGCAGGGCGGTCCGGCGGCAAGGGCATGATCGCCTTCCATGCACTGGAAGTTGCCGGCGCGCTCGTCATTGTTGCCTTCGGCGCTCTCCTGATCACCGGCTTGATCGCCTCGGAGCGGCTGCTTCCGGCTTGATCCCTTGCCGACGCACCGCCGCGCGTGCTCTAGAAACGTGCGGGAGGCGGCCATGGACGCAGGAAAACTCTTTCGGCTGGACGGCAGGGTGGCGCTGATCACCGGCGCATCGAGCGGGCTCGGCGAGCGCATGGCCGAAGTGGCCGCCGCCAACGGCGCCAAGGTGGTGCTGGTGGCGCGCCGCAAGGATCGGCTCGAGGCGCTCAAAGCCAAGATCGAAAAGGCCGGCGGCAAGGCGCTGGTGGCGGTCGCCGATGTCACCGACCGCAAGGCCATGGTCGCCGCCTTCGACGCGGCCGAAAAGGCTTTCGGCCCGGTCGATCTGCTCGTCGCCAATGCCGGCATTGCGCGCGTCAAGAAGATTTCCGACATGACGGAAAGCAGCTGGCGCGAAGTGCTCGACACCAATCTCGACGCGGTCTTTTTCTGGTCGCGCGAGGCGGCCAATCGCATGTCCGCGGCCAAAAAGCCCGGCGCCATCGTCACCATCTCGTCGATTGCCGGCTTTACGGTCGCCTACGGCCTTTCCTCGTATCACGTGGCAAAGGCCGCGGTGGTGCAGGTTACCAAGGCGCTGGCGCTCGAATTCGCCCGCAAGGGCATCCGCGTGAACACCATCGCGCCGGGCTATGTGGTGACCGAGATCAACCGCGAGTTTCTTCTGAGCCCGGAAGGTCAGGCCATGCAGGGCGGCATCCCGCTCAACCGCTTCGGCGATCCTTCCGACCTCGACGGGGCGTTTTTGCTGCTCGCTTCCGACGCCGGCCGGCTGATGACCGGCTCCACCATCGTGGTCGATGCTGGTCACATGCTCATGGTCGGGGGTTAAGGCCAGTAGATTTCGCTGCAATGCGCCAAATTGCGACAGTTCGACGTTCCATGCAGTTTTTCGTCAACCGTTACGCGCAAAACGAAATTGCCGCCGCTGCGCGCCTATGCGAGCTTCCCGTGCAGCGCAGCAAAGGCCGGATTTGGCCTGACCGGCGCGGGAGCAGCCGATGGCGCTGAAGAAAGTCAGTCTCGACGACAAGTACGATCTGACCAAGGACCGGGTCTTCGTATCCGGCACGCAAGCCATCGTCCGCCTCACGCTCATGCAGAAGGAGCGCGACCGGCGCGCCAAGCTCAACACCGCGGGCTACGTCACCGGCTATCGCGGCTCGCCGATCGGCGGCCTCGATCAGCAATTCATGCGCGCGCGCAGCGTGCTCGCTCCGAACGACGTCGTATTCCAGGCCGGCCTCAACGAGGACCTCGCCGCCACCGCGCTCTGGGGCACGCAACAAGCGGGGTTGACCGGCGAGGGCAAATACGACGGCGTGTTCGGCATCTGGTACGGCAAGGGGCCGGGCGTCGACCGCTCCGGCGACGCTTTCCGCCACGCCAATTTCGCCGGCACCGCCAAGAACGGCGGCGTGATCGCGCTGATGGGCGACGACCACACCTGCGAGTCGTCGACCACCGCGCACCAGTCCGAATTCCACTTCGTCGACGTGATGATCCCGATCCTGAACCCGGCGGGAACCCAGGAGCTGGTCGATTACGGCCTCTATGGCTGGGCCATGTCGCGCTTCACCGGCACCTGGACCGGCATCAAGTGCGTCAAGGACACGATCGAATCCACCGCCGTCATCGAAGGCGCCGTGGACCGGCTTTCGATCCTGGCGCCGACCGATTTCAAGATGCCGCTCGGCGGCCTCAATATCCGCCTGCTCGACAACGCGCTCTCGCAGGAAGCCCGGCTCCAGGAATACAAGCGCGACGCCATTCTTGCGTTCGTGCGCCTGAACAAGCTCAACCGCACCATCACCACCGGCGGCCGCAACCCCAAGATCGGCATCATCACCACCGGCAAGAGCTATCTCGACGTGCGGCTCGCCATGGACGAGCTCGGCATCGACGAGGTCAAGGCCAACGATCTCGGCATCCGCCTGTTCAAGATCGCCTGTCCCTGGCCGATCGCGCGCGCGGAGCTCGAGGAATTCGCCAAGGGACTCGAACTCATCATCGTGGTCGAGGAGAAGCGCGCGCTGATCGAAGTGCAGGTACGCGAAGAGCTTTACGGCACCGCCAACCAGCCGGTCTGTATCGGCAAGCGCGACGAGAAGGGCGAATGGCTGTTCCCGGTCAAGGGCGCGCTCGACTCCAACGAGATCGCCATCGCGATCGGCGACCGCGTCTTGAAATACGGCGACGTGCCGGAGCTGCGCGACCGGGTGAACCGGCTCCGCCAGGCCCAGGCCTCGCTCGCCGAAACCTACGACGTCGCCACCCGCATGCCCTATTTCTGCGCGGGCTGCCCGCACAACAGCTCGACTGTGGTGCCCGACGGCATGCGCGCCTATGCCGGCATCGGCTGCCACACCATGGTCATCTGGATGAACCGCAACACGCTGGGCTTCACCCAGATGGGCGCCGAAGGCGCCAACTGGATCGGTGAAGCGCCGTTCTCCAAGCGCAACCACGTGTTCCAGAATCTCGGCGACGGCACCTATAACCACTCCGGCATCCTGCCGATCCGCGCCTCGGTCGCCGCCAACGTCAACGTCACCTACAAAATCCTGTTCAATGACGCGGTCGCCATGACCGGCGGCCAGCACCACGACGGCCCGCTCTCCGTCCCCATGATCGCGCGCCAAACGGCGGCCGAGGGCGTCAAGCGCGTCGTCGTCGTCACCGACGAGCCGTGGAAATACGCGAAGGACGAGGATTGGCCCAAGGGCCTCACCATCCATCACCGCGACCAGCTCATGACGGTGCAGAAGGAGCTCGCGGAAATCGCCGGCGTCACCGTTCTGATCTACGACCAGACCTGCGCCGCCGAGAAACGCCGCCGTAGGAAGCGCAACGAATTTCCCGATCCCGACAAGCGGGTGATCATCAACGAGCTGGTGTGCGAGGGCTGCGGCGATTGCGGCGTGCAGTCGAACTGCGTCTCGATCCAGCCGCTCGAGACCGAATGGGGCCGCAAGCGCCAGATCGATCAATCGAGCTGCAACAAGGACTTCTCCTGCGTGAAGGGCTTCTGCCCTTCGTTCGTCACCGTGCATGGCGCCAAGCTCAAACGCGGCGCGGGCGCCGCCGCCACGGCCGGCAAGCTGCCCGACCTGCCGGAGCCGAAGCTGCCGGCGATCGACGGCAATTTCGGCATCATCATCACCGGCATCGGCGGCACCGGCATCGTCACCATCGGCGCGCTGCTCGGTATGGCTGCGCACCTGGAGGGCAAAGCTTCCGGCGTCATCGACATGGCGGGCCTGGCGCAAAAGGGCGGCTCGGTCTCCAGCCACATGCGGATCGCCAACCGCCCCGAGGACATCCACGCCATCCGCGTGCCGGCCAAGGGCGCCGACCTCGTGCTCGGCGGCGACATCGTGGTGGCCGGCTCCAAGAAGGTGCTCTCGGCCATGCGCCAGGAAGGCACCATCGTCGTCATCAACACCCACGAGACGCTGCCCGGCGACTTCACCCGCAACGCCGATTATTCGCTGCCGACCGAGCGACTGAAAAAGGCGATCGTCACCGCCGCCGGCCGCGACAAGGTCCGCTTCATCGACGCCACGCGGCTGGCGAGCGCGCTGTTCGGCTCCTCGCTCGGCCAGAACGTCTTTCTGCTTGGCTATGCCTATCAGCTCGGCGGCCTGCCGATCTCGCAGGAAGCCATCGAAACCGCGATCGAGTTGAACGGCGAGGCGGTCGCGGTGAACAAGGCCGCCTTCGCCTGGGGCCGCCGCGCGGCGGTCGATCCCGAGAGCGTGATCGCGCTCGCCACGCCGGTGGACGTCGCCACCGACGCGCGCAAGCTTTCCACCTCGCTCGACGAGAAGATTCGCCGCCGCGTGATGTTTCTCACCGGCTATCAGAACGCCGCTTATGCGGAGCGCTATCGCGCGCTGATCGAGCGCGTGCGCGCGGCGGAGAAGGCGCGAACGCCGGGCCACGACGAGCTCGCCGACACGGCGGCCGAGTATCTCTTCAAGCTCATGGCCTACAAGGACGAATACGAGGTCGCGCGCCTGTTCACCGACGGCTCATTCAAGCGCCAGATCGCCGCGACCTTCGAGGGCAATCTGCGCTTCGAGTTCCATCTCGCGCCGCCCTTGCTCGCCAAGATCGATCCCGAGAGCCAGCGGCCGATCAAGCGCAGCTTCGGCCCCTGGATGATGACGGCCTTCGGCTGGCTCGCGAAACTGAAGGGTCTGCGCGGCACGCCGTTCGATCCGTTCGGCCGCAGCGCCGAGCGCAAGCTCGAGCGGCGGCTGATCGAGGATTATGTGGCGACGCTCGAGGAATTGATGCGCTCGCTCACGCCTGAAAACCACGCGCTTGCCGTGGCGATTGCGGCAATGCCCGAGAAGATCCGCGGCTTCGGCCCGGTCAAGCTGCGCCACCTGGTCGCGGCCAAGGCCGAGGAAGAGGCGCTGCTGGCCAAGTTCCGCGCCGGTCCCGCGGGCGGCAAGCCGATCGCTGCCGCGGCCGAGTAAGCCTCGTCCCGCCATGCGAAAGTCGGCCTTGTGCGACCCCCGGGGGTCCGCGAGGATCGAGCGTTGGGCAAGGCTTGACGCCGCCCACACCGGTTCCTAATCGAATGGGTCGAAGCCCCGGAAAACAGGGGCGAGCCGACGACCGTCGCGGCTACATGCCGCGGCCTTGGGGAGGTCACCGATTTGCGCGCCGATCTCGCGGCTAACGCCGATACGTTTCCGAAGCTGCTGCTGATCAACGCGGGGGTGCGCGGCAACCGGCCGGCGATCCGTCAGAAGGATTTCGGCATCTGGCAGACCTGGACCTGGGGCCAGGTGCTGGATGAAGTGCATTCGTTTTCGATCGGCCTGGCCGAGTTAGGCTTGGTTCGCGGCGACAAGGTCGCGATCATCGGCGGCAATCGCCCCCGCCTCTATTGGACTTTCTGCGCGGTGCAGGCGCTCGGCGGAATTCCGGTGCCGATCTATCAGGACTCGGTCGCCGACGAAATGGGCTTCGTGCTTGCGCATGCCGGCGCGAAGTTCGCGGTCGTCGAGAACCAGGAGCAGGTCGACAAGCTGCTCGCGGTCTCCGACCGCGTGACGGGCCTCACCCACATCATCTACGACGAGCAGCGCGGCATGCGCGACTATGACCACGCTCGGCTCAAGTCCTTCGAGGACGTGCAGGCCATCGGCCGGACGGCGGCCCAGAAACAGAACAAATATTCGGGCAACGCCTGGGAAAAGATGATCGCCGAAGGCAAGGGCTCGGACGTGGCGGTGATCCTCTACACCTCGGGCACCACCGGCAATCCGAAGGGCGTGATGCTGTCCTACGACAACGTGATCATCAGCTCGCGCAACGCCAACCTCTTCGACCACCTCACCGAGAAAGAGGAGGTCCTCGCCTACCTACCCATGGCATGGGTCGGCGATCACATCTTCTCCTACGCTCAGTCCTATCTGGCCGGTTTCTGCGTCAATTGCCCGGAGAGCCCGGAGACGGTGGTCGAGGACCGCCGCGAGATCGGCACCACCTATGCCTTCGCGCCGCCGCGCATCTACGAAAACCTGCTGACGCTCACGATGGTTCGCATGGAAGACGCGGGACGGATCAAGAAAGCGATGTTCGATTATTTCATCGGTGTCGCGCGCCGCTGGGGCGAGAAAATCCTGAACGGCGAGCGGGTGCCGCCGCACGCCCGCTTCCTCTACGGGATCGGTGAAATCCTCGTCTATGGCCCGCTCAAGAACCGCTTCGGCCTGTCGCGCATCCGCGTCGCCTACACGGCCGGCGAGGCGATCGGCCCGGAGATTTTCCGCTTCTATCGCGCGCTCGGCATCAACTTGAAGCAGCTCTATGGGCAGACCGAGGCCTCCGTCTACGTGACCGCGCAGCCCGACGGCGAGATTTACGCCGACACCGTCGGCAAGCCGTCGCCCAGCGTCGAGGTCAAGATCGACGACAAGGGCGAGGTGCTGTTCCGCTCGCCCGGTGTTTTCCTCGGCTATTACAAGGACGACGCCAAGACCGCCGAGACCAAGACCCCCGACGGCTGGGTGCATTCGGGCGACGCCGGTTTCTTCGATCCCAAGACCGGGCACCTGAAGATCATCGACCGCGCCAAGGACGTCGGCCGGCTCAAGGACGGCACCCTGTTCGCGCCGAAATACATCGAGAACAAGCTGAAATTCTACCCCAACATTCGCGAGGCCGTGGCTTTCGGCGACAAGCGCGATTTCGTGACGATGTTCCTCAACATCGATCTCGTTTCGGTCGGCTCCTGGGCCGAGCGCAACAACGTGATCTACGGCTCCTATCAGGAGCTCGCCAACCACCCGCGCGTCTACGACATGCTCGCCGAGCACGTCGACGAGGTGAACCGCTCGCTCGCCGAGGAAGGGCCGATGGCCGGCGCCCAGATCAAGCGCTTCCTCATCCTGCACAAGGAGCTCGACGCCGACGATGGCGAGATCACCCGCACGGCGAAGGTTCGTCGCGGCTTCGTCGGCGAACGCTACGAGCCGCTGGTGAGCGCGCTCTATGACGGCTCGCCCGAGGCCGCCATTTCGACGCAAGTGACGTTCGAGGACGGCCGCAAGGGCACGCTCTCGGCCCGCGTCAAGATTTTCGACATGAAGACCTATCCGCCGGTCGCCGAGGCCCCGCTATTGGGGAAAGCTGCATGAGGGCTCCCTCGGGCGCCGACATCGCCGCGGGCCAGGTGCTGCTCGCGGTCGAGGGCATTTCGCTCTCCTTCGGCGGCATCAAGGCGCTCACCGAGGTCTCGTTCGACATCAAGAAGGGCGAGGTCCGCGCCATCATCGGCCCCAACGGCGCCGGCAAGACGTCGATGCTCAACGTCATCAACGGCTTCTACAAGCCGCAGCACGGCCGCATCATGTTCAAGGGCCTGAGCCACGTCGCCATGGAGCCGCACGAAGCCGCCTCCAGCGGCATCGCGCGCACGTTCCAGAACGTGGCGCTGTTCAAGAGCATGACCACGCTCGACAACATCATGGCCGGCCGCACGCTGAAGATGCGCCGCGGACTGTTCTGGCAGATCCTGCGCCTGGGCCCGGCGGCGCAGGAGGAGTCCGAGCACCGCCGCAAAGCCGAGGAGATCATCGACTTTCTCGAAATTCCGCACATCCGGCGCATCCCGGTCGGACGGCTGCCCTACGGCCTGCAGAAGCGCGTCGAGCTCGGCCGCGCGCTCGCCATGGAGCCGGACCTGCTGCTGCTCGACGAGCCGATGGCGGGGATGAATCTCGAGGAGAAGGAGGACATGTCCCGCTTCGTCCTCGACGTGAACAATCACTTCGGCACCACGATCGCGCTGATCGAGCACGACATGGGCGTGGTGATGGATATTTCCGACCGCGTCGTCGTGCTCGACTACGGCCGCAAGATCGCGGATGGAGCGCCCGACGACGTGCGCGGCAATTCCGAAGTGATCAAGGCCTATCTCGGCGTCGGCCACTGAGGGGCGGGGAACGTACGTCATGGATTTTCTCTACAAACTCCTGATCGGCCCCTGGATCGAGATGCTCTCGAGCCCGGTGTTCTTCGGCGAGGTGGTGATCGGCGGGCTGCTCTCCGGCGTGATGTACTCCCTGGTGGCGCTCGGCTTCGTGCTGATCTTCAAGGCCTCGGGCGTCTTCAACTTCGCTCAAGGCGTCATGGTGCTGTTCGCCGCGCTCACGCTCGTCGGCCTCATGGAGAAAGGCATTCCGCTGCTGGTGGCGATCGCGCTCACCGCCGTCGTCATGCTCTTGCTCGCCATCGTGATCGAGCGGGTGATCCTGCGCTACATGGTCAACCAGGAGCCGATCATCCTGTTCATGGCCACCATCGGCCTCACCTTCTTCCTCGAGGGCTTCGGTGAGACGCTGTGGGGCTCCGACGTGAAGCGGCTCGATATCGGCATTGCCGACACTGCGCTCAGTCTCTCCGGGTTCGTGGTTGCGAATTCCTACGTGATCTGGACCTTCGTCGGCGCGGTTGCGCTGTGCCTGCTGCTGCTGTTCGCGTGGCGCGTCCACGCGGTGCGGGCCGCTTACGCACTGCGCAACGGGACGCTCGCGGCATCGGGGGGCGGCGGCAAAGCCGGTCTGATCTTGGCCGTCTTCGGGCTTGCGATGTTTCTGCAGCGCTTCCTGGTCGCGCCGGATGCCACATTCATCGGCGGCCGGGCAAACCGGACCGCTGAGTTCGTTGCGAGTCTCTCGGCTGTCGGCCTTGCGATCCTGTTCGGCGTCCTCTTCTTCGCCGCGTCGAAGCGGGTCGGCGCCTGGCGCGCACGCCGGACCGGCGAAATCGACGTGCCTCCGATGCATTATGTCTGGTTCATCCTGCTCGGCCTCGCCGGCTTGGCCGCGACCGCGGCCGGCGTGGTTTGGGCGGTGCGCGCCGGCATCCTGATCAACGGCTTCGAACTGTTCGCCGCCGGCATGGCCGCGACTCTGGTCATCGTGCTCGGCGTCTTTTTCCAGAAGACGCGCATCGGCCGCGCGCTGCGTGCGGTCGCCGACGATCATGCCGCCGCGCTGTCGGTCGGGATTTCCTTGCGCAGCCATCTGGGTCATCGTCTGGGCGGTCGCCGGCATCGTGGCGCTCGCCGCCGGGATCGTCTGGGGCGGCAAGAGCGGCGTGCAGTTCTCGCTCTCGCTGATCGCGCTCAAGGCGTTGCCGGTGTTGATCCTCGGCGGCTTCACCTCGGTGCCGGGGGCGATCGTCGGCGGGCTGATCATCGGCGTCGGCGAGAAAGTGGCCGAGGTCTACTGGAGTCCCGGCGCTCGGCGGCGCCATCGAGAACTGGTTCGCCTACATTCTCGCGCTCGTGTTCCTGCTGTTCCGCCCGCAGGGACTGTTCGGCGAGAAGATCATCGAGCGGGTATAGGGGGGAACATCCCGTGTTTTACCGCGAAGCCGGTCAGTTCAAGACCAATTACGCCTCCGACCAGGCGATGTTTCCGATCGTCCAGGACCGCATTTTCGTCGTCCTGATCGTGCTCGCCGCCTACATCGTGCCGCCCGCGTTCCTCGGCAATTACTGGTTCAACGCCGTCCTGATCCCGTTCCTGATTTTCAGCATGGCGGCGCTCGGCCTCAATCTCCTGGTCGGCTATTGCGGCCAGCTGTCGCTCGGCACCGGCGGGTTCATGGCGGTCGGCGCCTATGCGAGCTACAAGTTCACCACCTCGTTCCCCGATCTCGGCATGATCTTCGTCTTCTTGCTGTCGGGGTTCGTCGCCGCCGCGGTCGGCGTCGTGTTCGGCCTGCCGAGCCTGCGCATCAAGGGCTTCTATCTCGCGGTGGCGACGCTCGCCGCCCAATTCTTCCTGCAATGGCTCTTCAACAAGGTGCCCTGGTTCTACAACTACAATTCCAACGGCACGATCGAATCTCCGCCGCGCACGCTGTTCGGTACCATCATGGAACCCGGCGGCATGCTCGAAACCTTGAGCTTCCTCAATCCGCTGGTGACCAGCCCGCGCGCGACGCCGTCGACCAAGTATCTGTTCGCGCTGACGCTGGTGATCGTGTTTGCGCTGATCGCCAAGAACCTGGTGCGCGGCCGCATCGGCCGCGCCTGGATGGCGATCCGCGACATGGACATCGCCGCCGAGCTGATCGGCATCCGCCCGATGCAGACCAAGCTTCTGGCCTTCGCCATCAGCTCGTTCTATTGCGGCATCGCCGGCGCGATGCTGCTGAACCTTTATCTCAACAGCGCCGAGACGCTCGCCTTCGGCATCAATATCTCGTTCGAAGTCCTGTTCATGGTCATCATCGGCGGGCTCGCCAGCATCCTGGGCTCGTTCCTCGGCACCGCGTTCATCGTGCTGACGCCGATCCTCCTGATCAACGCGCTGCCCGAGCTCGGCTTGCCGCTCGATACCGCGGCGAAGAAGCATATCGAGCTCATGCTGTTCGGAGGACTGATGATCTTCTTCTTGATCGTGGAGCCGCACGGGTTCGCGCGGCTCTGGCAGATCGCCAAGGAAAAGCTCCGTCTGTGGCCGTTCCCCCACTGAGGAGCCCTATGGCAATTGGGACGCGTGGCATGCCGGTTTACGTTGGTTGGGCCGCAGTGCTACGTTTTGGGCAGCAGTCGTGCACTTCACGACAACGCCAATCCAGCCAACGAATTGGCGTTTAAAATTGATCTACGGGAGGTAAGCATGAATCTGAAACACCTGACTCTTGGTATCGTCACCGCAGCCGCGGTCGTCGGCACCGGGGTCGTCTCCACGGCGGTGGCGCAGGAGGGGCTGTTCATCCCCGGCCTGGTCTATCGCACCGGACCTTACGCGCCGAACGGCATTCCGATCGCCAACGGCTTCAGGGATTATTTCACGCTCCTGAACGAGCGTGACGGCGGCATCGAGGGCGTCAAGATCGTCTACGAAGAGTGCGAGACGCAATACGACACCAAGCTCGGCGTCGAGTGCTACGAGCGCCTCAAAAGCAAGAATCCCCTGGTCGTCAATCCCTATTCGACCGGCATCACCTATGCGCTGATCCCGAAAGCGCCGGTCGACAAGATTCCGATCCTGTCCATGGGCTACGGCCGCACCGACGTGGCGGTCGGCTCCATCCATCCGTGGATTTTCAACGCGCCGACGAGCTACTGGAGCCAAGCCTCCGCGAAGGTGAAATATATCGCGGCGAAGGAAGGCGGCCTCGACAAGCTCAAGGGTAAGAAGCTGACGCTCGTGTATCACAACAGCCCCTACGGCAAGGAACCGATCCCGACGCTCGAGGAGCTCTCCAAGAAGTACGGCTTCGAGCTCGAGCTCTTGGCGGTCGACCATCCCGGCCAGGAGCAGAAGGCGACCTGGCTCAAGGTTCGTCAGTCCAAGCCCGACTGGATCTTCCTCTGGGGCTGGGGCGTGATGAACCAGGTTTCGATCAAGGAAGCCGCCGGCATCAACTTCCCGATGGACCACCTGGTCGGCGTTTGGTGGTCGGGCACCGAAACCGACGTCGTGCCCGCGGGCGACGCGGCCAAGAACTACATCTCGGCGACGTTCCATGCGCCGGGCAAGGCCTTCAAGGTCCACGAGGACATCAAGAAGTTCGTTTACGACCGCAACAAAGGGCGCCACGACTTACGACAAGGTCGGCGAGGTGCTCTATAACCGCGCGCTCGTGAACGGCATGATGACGGCCGAAGCGATCCGCAATGCGGTGAAGAAGTACGGCAAGAAGCCCACCGGCGAGCAGGTTCGCGAAGGCATGGAGGCCCTGAACCTCACCCAGGCGCGCCTCGCCGAGCTCGGCTTTGGCGGCTTGATGCGGCCGATCCGCATCTCCTGCGATGATCACGAAGGCAATGGACCGATCCTGATCCAGCAATGGACCGGCACGGAGTGGAAGATCATCTCCGACTGGATCGAGCCGATGCGCGACGTGGTGCGGCCGATGATGGAAGCTTCGGCGAAGAAGTTCGCCGAGGAAAACAAGGTCACGGCCCGCAACTGCGCCCGTCCGAGCTAACGCGCAGGCCGAACGAACCCGGGAGGGGCGGTCTTCGCCCCTCCCGATTTTCTAGCCTCCTCAAGACCCTGACCGAGTATCGCCGGCCATGAACGTCGCAGCAGCCGCGAGCCAAGCACGGTCCGACGCCGCGCCCGACGCGGCGCAGGCGATTTTGGCGGTCAGCAACATCGAGGTCATCTACGACCACGTGATCCTGGTGCTGAAGGGCGTCTCGCTCTCGGTGCCGAAAGGCGGCATCGTGGCGCTGCTCGGCGCCAACGGCGCCGGCAAGTCCACCACGCTCAAGGCCATTTCCAACCTGCTGCGCGCCGAGCGCGGCGAAGTGACCAAGGGGCACATCCTGTTCGAGGGCGAGGAGGTGCATTCGCGCTCGCCCAATGATCTCGTGCGCCGCGGCTGCATCCAGGTCATGGAGGGCCGCCGCTGCTTCCAGCATTTGACCGTCGAAGAGAACCTGATGACCGGCGCCTATACCCGCGCCGACGGCGCGGCCGCCATCAAGCGCGATCTCGACGTGGTCTATACCTATTTCCCACGGCTCAAGGAGCGCCGCTTCTCGCTCGCCGGCTACATTTCCGGCGGCGAGCAGCAGATGACGGCGATCGGCCGCGCGCTGATGTCGCGCCCGAAGATGGTTCTGCTCGACGAGCCGTCCATGGGGCTCGCGCCGCAGCTGGTCGAGGAGATTTTCGAGATTGTGAAGCGCCTGAACCAGGAGCAGGGCGTCTCGGTGCTATTGGCCGAGCAGAACACCAATATGGCGCTCAAGTACGCAAGCTACGGCTATATTCTAGAAAACGGCCGCGTGGTGCTCGACGGCGAGGCCAAGGCGCTGCGCGAGAACGAGGACGTCAAGGAATTCTATCTCGGCGTGGCCGAGGGCAAGCGCAAATCGTTCCGCGACGTGAAGCACTACAAGCGGCGCAAGCGCTGGCTGGCGTGACGGCCTCGTCACCCTGAGGTGCGAGCCGCGTAGCGGCGAGCCTCGAAGGCACTGATGGCCGTCATCCTTCGAGCCCCGGCTTCGCCGGGCACCTCCGGGATGACGGAGAAGATGATCGGATGAGCCGACCACTACGACCCCCTCGAAACCCGCGACCCGGAGACGCGCGAGCGCGACCTGATGGCGCGCTTGCCGGCGCTTGTCGCGGCCGCGATGAAAGCGCCGGGCTATGTCCGGCATCTCAAGGGCGCCGATCCGAAATCGGTGACGAGCCGCGCCGCGCTCGCCAAGCTCCCGGTGCTGCGCAAGTCCGATCTGCCCGCCTGGCAGAAGGCCGAGCCGCCCTTCGCCGGCCTGTTGCCCGAGGCGCCTTCCGCCTATGGCCGCCTCTACACCTCGCCGGGCCCGATCTATGAGCCCGAGGGCACCGGGGCCGATCCCTGGCGCGTCGCGCGCGGATTGTTCGCCGCCGGCTTCCGCAAGGGCGACGTAGTGCTGAACACGTTTTCCTATCATCTGGTGCCGGGCGGCATGATGCTGGATTCCGGCGCGCGCGCGGTCGGCTGTCCGGTGATCCCGGCCGGGCCCGGCAATACCGAGCAGCAGCTCGAAATGATCGGGCACCTGAAGCCCGTGGCCTATACCGGCACGCCGGATTTTCTGAAAATCCTGCTCGATGCGGCGGCCGCCGCCGGCAAGGACGTCTCCTCGATCAAGAAGGCGGCCGTGGGCGGCGCGGCCTTCCCGCCGTCGCTGCAGGCGGAGATCAAGAGCCGCGGCATCGACGCCTACCAGACCTATGCCACCGCCGATCTCGGCCTCGTCGCTTACGAAACGCCGGCGCGCCAGGGCATGGTGATGAACGAGGACGTGCTTCTTGAGATCGTCCGCCCCGGCACCGGCGATCCGGTGGCCGAGGGCGAAGTAGGCGAAGTCGTCGTCACTTCGTTCGACCTGCACCACCCCTTGATCCGCTTGGCGCTCGGCGACCTATCCGCGGTGCTCGCCGGCGGCTCGCCCTGCGGCCGCACCAACACGCGCATCAAGGGCTGGATGGGCCGCGCCGATCAGACCGCGAAGGTGAAGGGCATGTTCGTGCGCCCGGACCAGATCGCCGAGATCGCCAAACTTCATCCGGAGCTGAAACGGCTTCGCCTCGTCATCACCCGCGAGGGCGAGCAAGATGCGATGACGCTGAAGGCCGAGGCCGCCGCCGACTCTTCGCTCGCCGAGAAGGTGGCTGGCACGCTGCAGGCGATCACCAAGCTCAAGGGCGCGGTCGAGCTCGTATCGCCCGGCACGCTTCCCAACGACGGCAAGGTCATCGCCGACGAGCGCAAGCTGTAGGATTTGTCTTCCATGGCCGCCCGCATCGGCGTTCTGCTCGTCAATCTCGGCACGCCCGACGCGACCGACTATTGGTCGATGCGGCGCTACTTGAAGGAATTTCTCTCCGACCCGCGGGTGATCGAGACCAACCGCCTGGTCTGGTGGTTCGTGCTGAATTTCGTGGTGCTCTCGCTCCGGCCGCAGAAGAAGGGCCCCGACTACGACAAAATCTGGAACCAGGAAAAGAACGAAAGCCCGCTCAAGACCATCACGCGCGCGCAAGCGGAAAAGCTCGCCGCGCATTTCGCGGCGGACGCGCGCATCGCCGTCGATTGGGCCATGCGCTACGGCAATCCCTCGATTCCCTCGCGCCTCGACGCGCTGATCGCGCAGGGTTGCGATCGCATCCTCATCGTGCCGCTCTATCCGCAATATGCCGCCGCCACCACGGCGAGCGTGGCCGACAAGGTGTTCGAGGCGCTCGGCCGGATGCGCCGCCAGCCGACGGTCCGCTTCGTGCCGCCTTACTTCGACGACCCGATCTATATCGAGGCGCTCGCTTCATCGCTCGAAGCTTCGCTTGCGCAGCTCCCGTGGAAGCCCGAGGTGATCCTTGCCTCGTTCCACGGCATCCCCAAGGCTTACGTCGAGAAGGGCGATCCCTATGCCGATCAGTGCGCCGAAACCGTGCGCCAGTTGCAGCGCCGTCTCGGCCGCGATGGCGAGAAAATCCGCCTTGTGTACCAGTCGCGTTTCGGCCGCGCCGAGTGGCTCGGGCCCGCCACCGACGCGACCGTGCGGGAACTCGCGCAATCGGGCGTGAAGAATCTCGCCGTCGTCATGCCCGGTTTCTCCGCCGATTGCCTGGAAACGCTCGAGGAAATCGCGGTCGAGAATGCCGAAATTTTCCGGGCGGCCGGCGGCAAGAATTTTCTTGCCGTCCCCTGCCTCAACGATTCGGAGCCCGGCATGCGGGTGATCCGCAACCTGATGATCCGCGGGCTCGCCGGCTGGCTCTGACCGGCACGGCGCCGGCCTTGCCGCTGCCACGGCGGCGCGTCATGCTTCGTGCGCCCTGAGTTGCGGCCCATGCGGAGCGCCACATGATTACCGGCTTCACCATTTTCATCCTCGTCGTCCTGCTCGTCGTGATCGCGACGCTGTTCGCCGGGGTTAAGACCATTCCGCAGGGCTATCACTATACGGTCGAGCGCTTCCGCCGTTACACCAAGACGCTGACGCCGGGCCTGAACTTCATCGTGCCCTACATCGACACGATCGGCGGCAAGGTCAACATGATGGAGCAGGTGATCGACGTCCCGACCCAGGAAGTCATCACCAAGGACAACGCCACGGTCGCCGTCGACGGCGTCACCTTCTATCAGGTGTTCGACGCCGCGCGGGCGACCTACGAGATCACCAATCTGAGTATCGCGATCCTGAACCTCATCATGACCAATATCCGCACGGTCATGGGCTCGATGGATCTCGACCAGTTGCTCTCGCACCGCGACGAAATCAACGACCGCTTGCTGAAGGTGGTCGATGCCGCCGCGTCGCCCTGGGGCATCAAGATCACGCGCGTCGAGATCAAGGACATCGTCCCGCCCGCCGATCTGGTCGCTTCGATGGGGCGCCAGATGAAGGCCGAACGCGAGAAGCGCGCGGTCATCCTGGAGGCCGAGGGCCAACGCCAATCGGAAATCCTCCGCGCCGAAGGCCAGAAGCAGGGGCAGATCCTGCAGGCCGAGGGCCGGCGCGAAGCCGCCTATCGCGACGCCGAGGCGCGCGAGCGGCTCGCCGCCGCCGAGGCCAAGGCCACCGACGTGCTGAGCGAGGCGGTCGCCAAGGGCCAGCCCATGGCGCTCAACTATTACATCGCGGAAAAATACGTGAAGGCGCTCGAGGCGATGGCGCACTCGCCGAACCAGAAGGTGCTGATCCTGCCCGTTGAGGTGACCGCGATTCTGGGCTCACTCGCGGGCATCGCGGAATTGACCAAGAGCGCGTTCGGCCCCGCTGGCGGCGCGGCACCGACACCGGCGCCGGTGCGCCGGCCCACCGGGCCCGGCTGATCGGGCGGCGGGGCAGGGAGCATAGAGATGGGTTATCTCCAGTCGCTCGGCGTATGGAACTGGTTCATCCTCGGCGGAATCCTCATCGTGCTCGAGGTATTCCTGCCCGGCTCGTTCCTGTTGTGGTTCGGCATGGCCGCCATCGCCACCGGAATCGTGGCATACGTCATCACCTTCTCCTGGCAACTTCAAATCCTGCTGTTTGCGATTTTCTCGGTGGTCTCGGTCCTGATCGCGCGCCGCTTCGCGCCCAAGGCGGGGACCAGCACCGACAAGCCGTTCCTCAATCGCCGTACCGAAGGCATGATCGGCCGGGTCTTCGTACTCGATCAGCCGATCGTCGGCGGGACGGGGCGGGTGCGCATCGGCGACTCGCCATGGCTTGTGAGCGGGCCCGATTGCCCTGCCGGCACGCACGTGCGCGTCGAACGCGCCGACGGCAATACGCTTGTCGTTGTGCGATTGGACTGACGCCGCCTCAGGCGACGCCGATCCGCAACAGATCGTGGAAGTGCACGAGCCCGACCGGCTTGCCGCCGTCGACTACGAACAGGGTCGTGATCTTCGCGGCGTTCAGCATTTCGAGCGCTTCGCCCGCCAGCTGATCGGGCCGCACCGTCTTCGGTTTCTTGGTCATCACCAAGTCGACCGGCGAGGCGAGCAGATCCTCGCGCATGTGCCGCCGCAAATCGCCGTCGGTGATGATGCCGACCAGCGCGCCCGCGGCATCGGTGACGCCGACGCAGCCGAAGCCCTTGGAGGTCATTTCCACGAGCGCCTCGGTCATGCGCGCACCGTGCGCGACCACCGGCACGGACTTGCCCTTATGCATCACGTCGCGCACGAAAGTCAGGCTGGCGCCGAGCCGGCCACCCGGGTGCAAATCCTTGAACTGGAGCGCGGTGAAGCCACGGCTCTCGAACAGGGCGACCGCAAGTGCGTCGCCGAGCGCAAGCTGAATGAGCGTCGAGGTCGTCGGCGCCAGCCCCAGCGGGCAGGCTTCGCGCGCGGCCGGAAGCATTAGCGATACATCGGCGGCGCGCGCCAGCGTCGATTCCGATTTCGCCGTGATGGCGATGAGCGCCACGCGGAAGCGCTTGGCGTAATCCAGGAGATCCTTGAGCTCGACCGTCTCGCCGGACCACGAGAGCGCGATGATGACGTCGTCGGGCGTGATGACGCCAAGGTCGCCGTGGCTGGCCTCGCCGGGATGGACGAAATAGGCGGGTGTGCCGGTCGAGGCGAAGGTGGCGGCGATCTTGCGGCCGATATGGCCGCTTTTGCCCATGCCGGTGACGATCACACGGCCCTTGGCGACCTTGATCTTCTCAACCGCCTCGACGAAAGCCGCGCCCAATCCGTCGCCGATGGCGCGCGACAGCGCCTGAAGGCCCTCGGCCTCGGTCGCGAGCGTGCGCAGGGCCGAGCGCACCAGCTCGGACGCAGGCTCCTTCTTGACGGCTACGCGGCCCTTGGCGGCCATGCAGGAACGCTCCCCTGTACCCTCGGATTTTCTAGCACGGGCAAGGGTCCGCAGGCCACTCGAAGGCCCGAAACAGGCGGGGACAAGGGTCCGTTAACCATGCCCGTTCTAGTTTCGTTAACCATATCGATCGTGAGCCGCTCAAAGTGTTCCTGCGCCCTCGTCCAGCAAAAATGCACGCCATCCTTGGCGCGTTCGCGCTCGGCTGCATGGCCGTCGCCGCGCACGCCCAGAGCACGGCCGAGGACCCGGCGAAAATTTCCCTGCGCCGAACGCTCGCGGCTTCGACCGCTGCGCCCACGTCCATTTTGCCGCCGCGTGCGGCAACGGAGTCGCCGCCCGGCACGATTCCCTTTTTGTTGCCGCCGGGGACGGGGGCGGGGACGACGGGGTTTATTTCGGCGGGCTCCAAGGCGAGGCGAGCACGTGCGGCGAAGAAATCCCCCGCGAGGCAGACGTTAGCGGCGGCTCCGGCTCCGGCCGCGACTTCGCCATGGCCGGCCACAAGTCCCGAGGTCACCGGCGCGATCACCCCGATCCGCTATCCGCGTAAGCGGCCGCCCGAAGAGGAGCCGTTCGCGCCTGCGGGCATCAATGTCGGCGGCTTCACGCTGCGCTCGATTCTCGATCTCTCCGCCGGCTACGACTCCAACGCGCTGCGCGCGCCGGGCGGGCCCGGCTCGAAGTTCTACGTGGTCGCGCCGCAATTCACCGCGCGCTCGAACTGGGCGCGCCACGAGCTGACCGCTGATCTGCGCGGCTCCTACACCGAGTTCACCGACGTGCCCGCCAACAACCGGCCCGAGGCCTATGGGACAGTGCGCGGCCGCATCGACGTGACCGCGCTTACCCGCCTCGAGATCGAGGGCCGCGCGGCGCTGACCACCGAGAATCCCGGCAGTCCCGACGCCGTAAGCGGGGTGGTGCGCCCGCCCAATGTCTATTCGTTCGGCACGACGCTCGGCGTCGTGCAGCGCTTCAACCGCTTCGAAGTCGGCGTGCGTGGTCTCGTCGATCGTTATCTTTACGAGAACGCGGAACTCACCAACGGAACGTTCTTTGATCTCTCCGACAGAAAATACATCGCCTACGGCGCCCGCCTGCGCGGCGCATACGAGTGGACGCCGGGGATCAAGCCCTTCGTGGAGACCGGGATCGACACGCGCAAGTTCGATCTCGACGTGGATTTCACCGGCATCCGCCGCGGCTCCGACGGCTGGCTGGCGCGGGCGGGCGTCGCCTTCGAGCGCAAGGGCTTCCTGACCGGAGAAATTTCCGCCGGCTACATGCAGCGGCGCTATCGCGATCCGTCGCTGCCGGAGATTTCCGGCCTGCTTTTCGACTCTTCGCTGGTGTGGACCGCGACGCCGCTCACCAAGGTGACGCTCGGCGCGACCTCGACCATCGAGGAGAGCTTCGTCGCGGGCGCTTCCGGCATGTTCCGCCACGAGGCCAAGATCATCGTCGAGCATGCTTTCCGCCAATGGCTGACCGGCGCGGTGAATTTCTCCTATGGCATCGAGGATTATCGCGGCGCCGGCCGCGACGACCATCGCCTGCGCACCGGCGCCAGCCTGACCTATTATCTGAACCGGTACATGGCGTTGCGCGGGGAGTACCGCTACGAGCAGTTGATCTCCGACCTGCCCGGGCAGAGCGTTACCGCGAACGTGGGCCTGATCGGGCTTCGGCTGCAGCGTTGAAGCGGGAACAGACGAAATCGATGCGACGCAGGCGCGCCAGGCTTCCTATAATCCTGAGCGGTGCGCTACTCGCTTTCATCGCGCCCGCGCTCGCGCAGGGACCTGTCCATCCGCTGATGACGCCCGAGGCGATCCTGACGGCCACCGCCAATTTCCGGAATTGCCTGGCCGCGCTCTGGCCGCAAGCGCAGAAGCGCGGCGTCTCGGCGCGCACCTTCGAGTTCGCCACCCGCGGCCTCGAGCCCGAGCTTCGGATCATGGAGCTGCTCGATGCGCAGCCGGAATTCACCCGGCCGGTCTGGGAATATCTGGATCTTCTCGTGAGTGAGGAGCGCATCAAGACCGGCCGCGAGGTGGTCGCCCGGCACCGCGCCGTGTTCGACGCGGCGGAAAAGGCTTATGGCGCCGATCGCCACGTGATCGCGGCGATCTGGGGCATCGAATCCAAATTCGGCAGCATGGCGGGCGAGCGGCCGGTGCTGCGCTCGACCGCGACGCTCGCCTGCATCGGCCGCAGGCAAGACTATTTCCGCGACGAGTTCCTGTCGGCACTCGAAATTCTGGAGCGCGGCGACGTGCCGGCAGCCGACCTCAAGGGCTCCTGGGCCGGCGCCTTCGGCCCGACCCAGTTCATGCCGACTTCGTTCAAGCGCTACGCCGTCGATTTCGACGGCGATGGCCGGCGCGATGTCGTCAATTCCATCGCCGACGTGGTCGGCTCGACCGCAAACAACCTGAAGCGCACCGGTTGGCAGGCGGGCGCGACCTGGGGCTACGAGGTCGTGCTGCCGCAGAATTTCGATTTCCTGCTCGCCGACCGCGCGGTACGTAAGACGCTTGCCGAGTGGGAGCGGCTCGGCTTGCGCCGCGCCGGCGGCAAGCCGTTCCCGCGCCCGTCCGATCAAGCCTCGCTCTTGATCCTGGCCGGCGCGCGCGGGCCCGCATTCCTGGTGGTCGGAAATTTCCGCGTGATCATGCGCTACAACCCTTCGGAAGCCTACGCGCTCGCCGTCGGCCATCTTGCCGACCGCATCCGCGGCGGCGATCCGATCCAGCAAGCCTGGCCGCGCCAGGAACAGGTGCTGTCGCGCAGCGAGCGCGCCGAAATGCAGGAACGGCTCGGTGCGCTCGGGCTCTATCGCGGCGAGGCCGATGGCCGGCTCGGCGCCGGTACGCGCGCGGCGGTGCGCGATTTCCAGGCGCGCTCGGGACTGGTGCCGGACGGCTTCGCGACGCTGGCACTTTTGGAGCGCCTGCGTCGCACCCGCTGAAAGGCATCCTCGAACAGCCTTGAAATTGGCGCTAAACTCGGCCATCGCTCTGGTTCTGGAGCCGAGTGAACCCGATGATCCGGCCCGTCCACGCCGCTGCATTGCTTGTCGCGCTGTCGGCCTTCGCTGGCGCGGCGGCGGCCCAGGATACGCGCGACGACCGCTACTTCATGCTGCGCGATCCGTTCCGGCCGCAACGCGGTCTGCTCAACACGCCGCGCGACCTCGAACCACGGCAGCAAGTCGAACCGCCCGCCGAACGCGTCGGTGGCATCGTGTTCGGCTCGGCGGCCGATGCCGATCGCGTGCGACTCAATCTGGCGAGCGAATACGTGCTGGTGCTCGGTGATACGCTGGCCGACCAGCTCGCGCAGGGACTCGCCGACGCGTTCGCCACCGAGCGGCCGGAGGTCGCCGTCATCAAGCGGACCCGCGACTCATCGGGCCTGGTGCGCACCGATTTCTTCGACTGGATGGAGCAAGGCCCACCCATGGTCGCCGCCGAGAAGGCGACCGCCGTCGTTTTGCAGCTCGGCATGAACGACCGCCAGGTGATCCGCGACGAGGCCGGACCACACGAGCCGCGTTCCGACCGCTGGCGCGAGCTCTATGCCAAGCGCGTCGAGGACTTCCTCACCAAGCTCAAGGACACCAAGGTTACGGTTTATATGGTCGGGCTGCCGTCCATGCGGCTGCCAAAGCTTTCGGCCGACATGCCCTACTTGAACGAAATCTTCCGCGAGCGCGCGGCGAAAGTGGGCGTGACCTTCGTCGATATCTGGGACGGCTTCGTCAACGAGCGCGGCGATTTCATCGTCATGGGCCCGGCGCTCGACGGTCAGTTGCGGCGCTTGCGCCTCAACGACGGCGTGCATTTCAGCCGCGCCGGCGGACGCAAGCTCGCCCATTTCGTCGAGCGCGATCTGCTGCGCTTGTTCGCCGCGCGCGCCGGATCGCCCTCGTTGCCGCTGGACACGCCCGATCCGGGACCCGGCCCGCGGCCGGTCGCGGGTCCGGTGATCTCGTTCTCGGTTCCATCGGCGCAGACCGGCGCGCTCGCCGGCGGCGGCCCGCGCACCGTGCCGATGGATTCCACCGCGACCCGCACGCTGGTGGAAGGCTTGCCGGCCGAAACCGTCAAGGGCCGCGCCGACGATTTCCGCTGGCCGGAGCCCGCGGTTGCAGCGCCCGCACCAGGTCAGACGGCGACCGTACCCGCGGGCGTCGCGCGCTGAGGTCGTCATTCCGGGGCGCCGCGAAGCGGCGAGCCGGAATCCATAACCACGAACCGAGCGATTAATGGAATCCGGTGGATACGATTCCGGCCCGCGCACTGACGTGCGCGACCGGAATGACAGCTACCTTGGCAGCGTCGTCGATCCCATCAGGAACTTGTCGGCCGCGTGCGCGGCCTGGCGGCCTTCGCGGATCGCCCATACGACAAGCGACTGGCCACGGCGCATGTCGCCGCAGGCGAACACCTTCTCGATCGAGCTCTTGTAGTCCTCGGTGTTGGCCTCGACGTTGCCGCGCTTGTCGAGCTTGAGGCCGAGGTTCTTGAGCAATCCCTCCTGCACCGGATTCACGAAACCCATGGCGAGCAGCACGAGGTCGGCCGGAAGCTCGAACTCGGTGCCCGGAATGGGCTTGAACTTGTCGTCCGAGCGCACGCAATGCAGCTTGGTCACGCGGCCGTTCTCGCCGGAGAATTTCGTCGTCATCACCGCGAAATCGCGCTTGACGCCTTCCTCGTGCGAGGAAGAGGTGCGCAGCTTCAGGGGCCAATCCGGCCAGGTCAGCAGCTTGTTCTCCTTCACGCGGCGGCTCCGGCATGATCTCGAAATTGACCACCGACAGCGCGCCCTGGCGGAACGAGGTTCCGATGCAGTCGGAGCCGGTGTCGCCGCCGCCGATCACCACCACATGCTTGCCCGAGGCCAGGATCGGCTTGATGCCGTCCTGCGCCTCGTTGGCGACGCGCCGGTTCTGCTGGGTCAGAAAATCCATGGCAAAATGGATACCGTCGAGTTCGCGGCCGGGAATCGGCAGATCGCGCGGCTTCTCGGCCCCGCCAGCGAGCACCAGCGCGTCGTAGTCATTCAGTAGCTTATCCACCGGCAGGTGCCAGCCGACATGGGCGCCGTAATGAAAGCGCACGCCCTCGGCCTGCATCTGCTCGACGCGCCGCTCGACGTGGACCTTCTCCATCTTGAAGTCGGGGATGCCGTAGCGGAGCAAGCCGCCCGCCTTCTTGTGCTTCTCGTAGACATGCACCTCGTGGCCGGCGCGCGCGAGCTGCTGCGCGCAGGCAAGTCCCGCCGGGCCGGAGCCTACGATCGCCACGCGCTTGCCGGTCTTGTGGGCCGGCGGCTCCGGCTTGACCCAGCCGTTCTGGAAGCCCTTGTCGATGATCGCGCACTCGATCGTCTTGATGGTGACCGGGTTGTCGTCGATGTTAAGCACGCACGACGCCTCGCACGGCGCCGGGCACACGCGGCCGGTAAATTCCGGAAAATTATTGGTCGAGTGCAGGTTCTTGAGCGCCTCTTCCCAATTGCCCTTGTAGACCAGGTCGTTCCAGTCCGGGATCTGGTTGTTCACCGGGCAGCCGGTGTGACAATAGGGGATGCCGCAATTCATGCAGCGCGCGGCCTGCTCGCGCGCCTCCGGCTCCGAGAGCGGCAGCGTGAACTCGCGATAGTGGCGCACGCGCTGTTCGACCGGTTCGTATTTCCGGTCGTGGCGATCGAATTCGAGGAAGCCCGTTACTTTGCCCACAGGCTCAGGCCCCGGCCGCGAGCCGCGGTTTCAGATCTTCCGCCGCCTTCAATTCCGCCAGCGCCCGGCGGAACTCGTGCGGCATCACCTTGCGGAACTTGGGTTGAAACTCGGCCCAGCGCGCCATGATTTCGGCGGCTCGGCGCGAGCCGGTATAGCGCGCGTGGTTGGCGATGAGCTGGCGCAGACGCTCGTTGTCGTGTTGCGTCATGTCGGAAATATCGCCGTGGATCTCGCCCTCGATCCATTCCGGCATTTCCTCGATCGCGACCATCGCCCGATTACAGAGCTTTTCGAACTCACCGTCCTCGTCGAGCACATAGGCGACCCCGCCCGACATGCCGGCCGCGAAGTTGCGTCCGGTCTTGCCGAGCACGACCACGACGCCGCCGGTCATGTATTCGCAGCAATGGTCGCCGGCACCTTCGATTACGGCGGTAGCGCCGGAGTTGCGCACCGCGAAGCGCTCGCCGGCGATGCCGCGGAAATAACATTCGCCGGCAATGGCGCCGTACAGCACCGTGTTGCCGATGATGATCGACTCCTCCGGCACGATGCCGGACTCGCGCGGCGGATAGACGATAATGCGTCCGCCCGAGAGACCCTTGCCGCAATAGTCGTTGGTCTCGCCCTCTAACTCGAAGGTGACGCCGTGCGCGAGCCAGGCACCGAAGCTCTGGCCCGCCGTGCCGTTGAATTTCACGCGGATCGTGTCCTCGGGCAGGCCGGTGTGGCCGTAGCGCTTGGCCACTTCGCCGGAAAGCATCCCGCCCGTGGTGCGGTCGGTGTTCTTGATCGGGATCTCGAGCTTGATCTTCGCGCCGCGGTCGAGCGCGGCTTGAGAGTCGGCGATCAGCTTGCGGTCGATGATCTTGTGAATCTTGTGGTCCTGCTCCTCGCAATGGAACAGCGCGACCTCGGCCGGCACGTCCGGCTTGTGGAACAGCCGCGAGAAGTCGAGGCCCTTGGCCTTCCAGTGCTCGACGAAAGCCTGCTTGTCGAGCATCTGCATCTGCCCGATCATTTCATCGAAGGTGCGATAGCCGAGCTCGGCCATGAGCTCGCGCACTTCTTCAGCGACATAAAAGAAGAAGTTGATCACGTGCTCGGGCTGGCCCTTGAAACGCTTGCGCAGCACCGGGTCCTGGGTGGCGACGCCGACCGGGCAGGTGTTGAGGTGGCACTTGCGCATCATGATGCAGCCGGCCGCGATCAAGGGCGCGGTCGCGAAGCCGAACTCGTCGGCGCCCAGCATCGCGCCCACCACCACGTCGCGGCCGGTGCGGATGCCGCCGTCGACCTGCACGGCGATGCGGCCGCGCAGGCGGTTATAGACCAGCGTCTGGTGGGTCTCGGCCAGACCGATCTCCCAGGGCGAGCCCGCGTGCTTGATCGAGGTGAGGGGGCTGGCACCGGTGCCGCCCTCGAAGCCCGCGATGGTCACATGGTCCGAACGCGCCTTGGAGACGCCCGCCGCCACCGTGCCGACGCCGATCTCGGACACGAGCTTCACCGACACCAGGCCCGTGGGGTTCACGTTCTTCAGGTCGAAGATGAGCTGCGCCAAGTCCTCGATCGAATAGATGTCATGGTGCGGTGGCGGCGAGATCAGCCCGACGCCCGGCATCGAGTAGCGCACGCGCGCGATGATCTTATCGACCTTGTGGCCGGGCAGCTGGCCGCCTTCGCCGGGCTTGGCGCCCTGCGCCATCTTGATCTGCATCATGTCCGAGTTGACCAGATACTCGGCGGTGACGCCGAAGCGGCCCGAGGCGACCTGCTTGATCGCCGAGCGCATCGAGTCGCCGTTCGGCAGCGGCTTGAAGCGGTCGGATTCCTCGCCGCCCTCGCCGGTGTTCGATTTGCCGCCGATCCGGTTCATGGCGATGGCGAGCGTGGTGTGCGCCTCGCGCGAGATCGATCCGAACGACATGGCGCCGGTCGAGAAGCGCTTGACGATTTCCTTCGCCGGCTCGACGTCCTCGATCGGCACCGGCTTGCGGCCGTCGTCCGCCGCGCTCTTGATGCGAAACAGGCCGCGGATCGTGAGCAGCTTCTGGGTCTGCTCGTCCACGATCTTGGAATAGGCGCGGAACTTCTCGTAGGAATTGCCGCGCACCGCGTGCTGCAGCGCCGCGACGCTCTCCGGGTTCCATACGTGCGCCTCGCCGCGGATGCGGAAGGCGTACTCGCCGCCGATGTCGAGCGCCTCGCGCAGCACCGGCGACTCGCCGAACGCCTCGCGGTGGCGCTGCAGCGTCTCCTCGGCGATCTCGGCCAGCCCGACGCCCTCGATGCGGGTCGCGGTGCCGGCGAAATACTGGTTGACGAACTCGGTCTTGAGGCCGACCGCGTCGAAAATCTGCGCGCCGCAATAGGACTGGTAGGTCGAGATGCCCATCTTGGACATCACCTTGAGTAATCCCTTGCCGATCGCCTTGATGTAGCGCTTGAGCAATTCCTTCTCGTCGAGCTTGTCGGCGATCTCGTCCTTGACCGAGATCAGCGTCTCGAACGCGAGATAGGGGTTGATCGCCTCGGCGCCGTAGCCGGCCAGGCAGCAGAAATGGTGCACCTCGCGCGGCTCGCCGGACTCGACCACCAGCCCGACCGAGGTGCGCAGCCCCTTGCGGATCAGGTGATGGTGCACGGCGGCAGTCGCGAGCAGCGACGGCAGCGCCACGCGCGTCGGCCCGACGCGGCGGTCGGAGAGGATAATGATGTTGGTGCCGTCGTTGACGGCGGCCTCGGCCTGCGCGCACAGCTCCTCGAGCGCGGCCTCGAAGCCGGCGCCGTTGTCGGCGGTGAACGTGGTGTCGAGCGTCTTCGACTGGAACTGCACGTCGCCGACCTCGGAGATCGAGCGGATCTTCTCCAGGTCTTCGTTGGTGAGAATCGGCTGGCGCACCTCGAGCCGCTTCTTCTTCGCCAGCCCCTTGAGGTCGAACAGGTTCGGCCGCGGCCCGATAAACGACACGAGACTCATGACCAGCTCCTCGCGGATCGGGTCGATCGGCGGGTTGGTCACCTGCGCGAAGTTCTGCTTGAAATACGTAAACAGCAGCTTGGACTTGTCCGACAGCGCTGAAATCGGCGTGTCGTTGCCCATCGAGCCGATCGCTTCCTCGCTGTTGCGGACCATCGGCTCCATCAGCATCTGCAGGTCTTCCTGCGTGTAGCCGAACGCCTGCTGGCGATCCAAGAGCGGCACGTTGGTGCGGCCGTTCTTCGAGCGCGCGGCCTGCAAGTCCTCGAGCACGATCTGCGTGCGGTCGAGCCACTTACGATAGGGATGCCGCTTGGCCAGCCCGGCCTTGAGCTCCTCGTCGTCGATGATGCGGCCCTCTTCGAGATCGACGAGCAGCATCTTGCCCGGCTGCAAGCGCCACTTGCGGATGATTTGCTCCTCGGGAATCGGCAGCACGCCGGCTTCCGAGGCCATGATCACGCGCTCGTCCGAGGTGACCAGCCAGCGCGCCGGGCGCAGCCCATTGCGGTCGAGCGTGGCGCCGATCTGGCGCCCGTCGGTGAAGGCGATCGCCGCCGGCCCGTCCCAGGGCTCCATCAGGGCCGCGTGATATTCGTAGAAAGCGCGCCGCTCCTCGTCCATGAGCGGATTTCCCGCCCAGGCCTCGGGGATCATGGTCATCACCGCCTCGGCGAGCGAATAGCCGCCCTGCACGAGGAATTCGAGCGCGTTGTCGAAACAGGCCGTGTCCGACTGGCCCTCATAGGAAATCGGCCAGAGCTTCTGGATGTCGTCGCCCAAGAGCTCGGACGCGACCGAAGCTTGCCGCGCCGCCATCCAGTTGTTGTTGCCGCGCAGCGTGTTGATCTCGCCGTTGTGCGCGATCATCCGGTAGGGATGCGCCAGCGACCAGGTCGGGAAGGTGTTGGTGGAGAAGCGCTGGTGCACGAGCGCGAGCGCACTCTCGAAATCCGGCTCATGCAGGTCCGGATAGTAGGTCAGGAGCTGGTCGGCCAGGAACATGCCCTTGTAGACGACCGTGCGGCATGACAGCGACACCGGGTAATAGCCCGACGTGCGCCGCTCGCGCTTGTTGTAGAGCGCGCCGGAGATCGTCTTGCGCAGCACGTAGAGCCGCCGCTCGAAATCGCTGTCGGTCTTGGTCTTCGGGCCGCGCGCGATGAACACTTGCATGTGCACGGGTTCGGTCGGCTTCACCGAAAAGCCGAGCGTCGAATTGTCGGTCGGCACATCGCGCCAGCCGAGAATCTTCATGCCGTCGCGCGCCACTTCCTCGACATAGGTGTCGATGATCTCGCGCCGCCACGCCTCGTCGTGCGGCATGAACAGCGCGCCGACCGCGTAGTGCCCCGGCGCCGGCAGCGCGAAGCCGAGCCGCTTGGCTTCGCGTGCGAAAAACTTGTGCGGAATCTGCACCAGAATCCCTGCGCCGTCGCCGGCGCGCGGATCGGCGCCGACCGCGCCGCGGTGCTCCAGGTTGCAGAGAATCGCGAGCCCGTCCTCGACGATCTGGTGCGACTTGCGCCCCTTGATGTCGGCGATGAAGCCGACGCCGCAGGCGTCATGCTCGCGGAACGGATCGAACATCCCGGCCGGCGGGGAAGCGCGTAGGCGGAATCGGGCTTCACGGTGCCGGGCTTCGCACCAGTCCGCTCTCCGTGTCCACCGCTCGCTTCCGAGCCATCGTCTATCGTCCTCACACACGCTACCCGTCTCACCGCGCCGCGCACCGGGCGCCCGCCTCGCGCCGATCCTTCCCATACGTTGGAGCGGAGCCCTGGGCGGCGCCCTCGGGCGCTTCCCGCTAGTCGGCGCAGCTTCGCAGAAATCTTCTGCAATCTCGCCGCGCACCGCGGCGTTGTGTTTTTCAGCGCGCCGGTCGCCGTAAGACTAATGGGACAGCATCGCTGTCCTAATGGTAACATGACAGAATTCCAGGGCCCGGACAAGCGCGGCGACGAGCCTCCGCACCGGAAATCTTTCCACATCTTGCAAAAGACAGGCCGCCGCCGAAACAAGCGTATGCCCCACCGGGGCTGGGCGCAATGAATTTGCGCGAAAGCGCCTCCGCCCGGCCCAATGCCCGCCCTTATTTCCGGGCCGAATCGGCGGCGAGGGCGGGGTATCACAGGGGTCGCTCGCATGATCGACATAGCCAGGATTTTCGCGCGGGTGCTGGGGACGGCCCTTCCGCTCGCGCTGCTCGCGCCCGCTATTCAGCCCGCCGCCGCGCAATACGTGCCGCCGGTCATCTCCGCGCCCTACGAGGTTGCGGTTGCGCTCCAGCGGCTCGGCATGCGGCCGATCGCGACGCCGCGCGCGCGAGGCCAGTTCTGGATCGCGCCGGCCGTGGATCGCGATGGAACCCGCGTGCGGGTCGTGATCGAGGCGGCAAGCGGAGCGATCGTCGATGTCGACGAGTTCGAGCCAACGCTCCGGCCGCGCGCGCCGATTATAGCCGCACCCGGTTACCCCGGCCCGCGCTACAGCCTGCGCGAGCGCGGTCCATACGATGATCCGCGCGCCAGAAATTATCCGGGCCCGGGACGCTCGTCCGATATCGAAGACGACGCGCCGCCGGCCGGACCCCGCGTGATCCCGGCCGATCCGACCTTGCGGCCGCGCGGCCAAGTTCCGGCGGCGCCGCGCATCGCGGCCCGGCCTGCCGATCCGAAACCGCACACGACGCCGCTGCCGCGTCCGCGTCCGTCGGAGATCACTGCGGCCATACCGCAGCCCGCGCCCGCCGCAACCGCACCGGCCGCGAAACCGGATGCGTGGGGCCCGCCGATGCAGGGGCTCGAATAATTCGTCATTCCGGGGCCGAGCGAAGCGAGGAGCCCGGAATCCATAATCACCGACCGTGGATATGGATTCCGGGCTCGCCGCTATCCCAAGTCGGCTACAGCCGACTTGGGCAATACAACTGGCCGATCTCGGGTAAACCCGAGATCGGCGGCGACCCGGAATGACGAAATGAAAAGGGCGCCCCGGTTGCCCGGGACGCCCCTCGATTTCTTCCGTGAGTGAATGGCTCAGGCGGCCTTGGCGGTCTTGCCCTCGATCACCTTGGCCTTGCCGATCGCAATCTGGCGCGGCTTCATGGCCTCGGGGATTTCGCGCACCAGATCGACGTGCAGCAGACCGTTCTCGAGATCAGCGCCCTTCACCTCGACGTGGTCGGCGAGTTGGAAGCGGCGCTCGAACGCGCGCGCGGCGATGCCCTGATAGAGCGTCTCGCCTTGCTCTTCCTTCTCGGCGACCTGCTTCTCGCCGCGGATGGTGAGCGTGTTTTCTTTCACCTCGATATTGATTTCATCGCGCGTGAAGCCGGCGACCGCCACCGAGATGCGATAGGCGTTCTCGCCGGTGCGCTCGATGTTGTAGGGCGGATAGCTCGGCGCGGCGTCGACGCCTCCCCAAGAGTCGAGGAGCGAGAACAGCCGGTCGAAGCCGACGGTGGAACGATAGAGTGGGGTCAGATCGTACGTGCGCATACATATCCTCCTGTGAAGCGACATGCAGTTAAGAGCCCGCCGAAGCCGGGCCCGGGGTTTTTTGCGCAGCCCGAAGGGCCTGCGCAAACGCGATATGGGAGGCACTGCCCGGAGCTGCAAGGGCCGGCGAGCGAGAAGAAAATCCCATTGAATTCAAATATTTACAGGGCTCCCGCCGCCGGCTTCGGAACATGAACGCGCGATGAATGATGGCTTTCGTGCCTATTCAGGGCCTCCTGACTAAGCCCAAATGGGCGCGTGTAGCGGCGGCCGGACAGTCGTAATTGTCCGTGCGCGGCGATATTCTTTATGCGGTGCCGTCTGCGTCAGCGGGCGGTGGAGGACGTACGATGTCGAGGCCCGGACTCGTACTGGCGGCATTGCTTCTCGCAATTGCCCTGGCTTGCAGCGCGTCGGCGCCGTGGTCCTTTGCTCAGGGAGTCGGCGTCAAGATCGACGAACCGCGCGCCGTCGACGTGGCGCCGCGGCCGCCGAGGCGCCGGGTGCCGGGCTATTATAGCGAGCGGCCACCGCGCACCGCCGTGCAGCGCCGGCCCATGGCGCGTGACGAGCTCACGGCCTCCCTCCACGCGCGCGGTTTTTCCGACGTCGTTTTCCTGCAGCAGCGCGGCGCGACCTACATCTACGAAGCCACCGGCCAACGCGGCGAACGCGTGCGGCTGATCGTCAATTCCGTGACCGGCGGGATCGACGGCGTGCGCCAGCTCGGTGTCGGCCGCAAGAAGTAGGCGGCCTCCTCGGATTGCGGCCGTCTGCGGCCCGTTGTAACGCTCGTGCCGCATCCGCGCGTCATCCATGAATCGAGTGCCATGACTCTGCATGCCATCGCCGCCAATCCGGTGCCCGAGGGCGCCGTTTCCGGCGAACTGACAACCGCCGATAATGTACGCGTGCGCTTCGCGCGTTGGGCGCCGCTCGCGCCTCGCCGCGGCACGGTCTGCGTCTTTCCCGGCCGCGCCGAGGCGATCGAGGAATATTTCGAGGTGGTTTCCGAGCTCCGCATCCGCGGCTTCGCCGTCGCGGCGCTCGACTGGCGCGGCCAGGGCGGGTCGCAACGCATGCTGCGCGACCCGCGCAAGGGCCATGTGAGGAACTTCGATGAATACCAGAAGGACCTCGAAGTCTTCATGCGCGAGGTGGTGCTGCCCGATTGTCCGCCGCCCTTTTTCGGTCTGGCCCATTCCATGGGGGCCGCCATCATGCTGGAAATGTCCCGGCTCGGCGGCCGCTCGTTCGATCGGCTGGTGCTGACTTCGCCGATGATCGAGCTCGCCGGCATCCGCACGCCGCGTCTTTCCCGCGCCTTCTTGCGGCTGGCGCGTCTCGCCGGTCTGGGCCGGGTCTATGTGCCCGGCGGCGGCCCGGTCGCCACCGCGAGCCGGCCTTTCGTCGGCAATCCCTTCACGTCCGATCCGGTGCGTTATGCGCGCATGGCCGCGATCATCGAGACGGTGCCGCAGCTTGGCGTTGGCTCGCCGACCGTCGCCTGGATGGACTCGGCCTTCCGCGTCATGCGCAGGTTCGCCGATCCGGTCTATCCGGGCTCGCTGCGCCAGCCCATGCTGCTCATCGGCGCCGGCGAAGACCGCGTGGCGTCGACGCAGGCGGTCGCCCGGTTCTCCGCGCGGCTGCGTGCCGGCGCGCACCTGGTGATCGCCGGCAGCAAGCATGAAATCCTGATGGAGCGCGATACTTTCCGCGGCCAGTTCTGGGCCGCCTTCGACGCCTTCATCCCGGGCTCGCCCCTGGTTCCCGGCTCGCCGCTTTATCGCTGATCATCCGCGCAGGATTTCGAGCGCTTCCGCGTGCACGCGTTTGTCGCCGGCGGCGATGACGCGGCCGCCCTTGGCCGCGGACTCGCCGGTCCAGTTCGTGATGATGCCGCCCGCGCCTTCGATGATCGGGATGAGTGCCACGATGTCGTGGGTGCGCAAGCCGCACTCAATGACGAGATCGACAAAGCCCGCCGCGACCATGCAATAGGCATAACAGTCGCCGCCGTAGCGCGAGAGCCGCGCGCGCTTCTCGACGCGCTCGAAGCGCTCGCGCTCCTCGGTGCTCATCAGCAGCGGGCTTGTGGTGTAGAGCGACGCTTGCGCGACGCCCGCGCAAGCGCGCACCTGCAGCCGCCGCTCGCCGGCCGGGCCGCGGTAGCGCGCCCGCGAACCGTCGCCGGTGAAGCGCTCATTGATGAACGGCTGATGCATCATGCCGTAGACCGGCGCGCCGTCCTTGAGCAATCCGATCAAGGTTCCCCAGGCCGTCATGCCGCTGATGAAGGACTTGGTGCCGTCGATCGGATCGAGCGCCCACACATAGGGCGCGTCCGGCCGCTCGTCGTCGAACTCCTCGCCGATGATGCCGTGGGCGGGGAATGTCCTCTTGATCAGCGCCCGCATGACCGTTTCGGCCCCCCGGTCGGCGGCGGTCACCGGGTCGAATGGCCCCCCGCGCGCCTTGTCCTCGATGCCGAGTGCGGTGCGGAAGAACGGCCGGATCGCATCGCCGGAGACGGTCGCAAGCTCGTCGACAAAGGCGGCGAATTCGACGGCGGACATGATCGTGCTCCCTGCTGCCCTAATAGCCGCGTCATGAAGGCACGGCAACGCTTCCATGCGCATGCGCCCGTTGTCGCGCGGGCCGAGGCGTGGCACTCGTGCAGGGTCGCACTGCAGCTGCGGGAAGGGAATCAGGCATGGACGCCGGATACGCCGGCCCGCCCGGCCGCGCCGTGGGAATCACGCCGGCCCAGGCGATCATCCTGGTCGCCGTGCTTTGCGCCATCCATACCTGCAGTCAGTTCCTGCGCACCTCGATCGGGGTGATCGCGCCCGATCTCGCGCGCGAGGTGGGCCTCAGCGCCTCCGGGATCGGGCTCATGGCGAGTTCCTTCTTCTTCAGTTTCGCCGCCGTTCAGGTTCCGCTCGGTGTGGCGCTCGACCGTTTCGGCCCGCGTCTCGTGCTTCTGGTTTCGACCGGCATCGCGGTCGCCGGGACCGTCGTGTTCGCGACCGCAAGATCGCCCGAGGTCATGGTGTTTGGCCGCGTACTCACCGGCATCGGCTGCGCCAGCTTCTTCATCGCGCCGCTCACGATCTATTCGCGCTGGTTCCCGCCGGAGCGCTTCTCCACCGTCGTCGGCATTCAGCTCGGGCTTTCGGCGCTCGGCATGCTGGGCGCGACCGCACCGCTCGCCTATGCCACCGCCGCGTTCGGCTGGCGCGAGACCTTCCTGGCCACCGCCGGTCTCACGGCGGTGATCGGCCTTGCCGTTTACGCCATCGCGCGCGACTACCCGCCCGGCGTCGTGCCGCCGCATCGGCACGAAACGCTGATGGACACGATCCGCGGCCTTGCCGTGGTCGCGCGCACGCCCTCGGTGCCGCGGCTCTTTGTCATGCACTTTTCCAGCTTCTCCATCATGGTGACGTTGCTCGGGCTCTGGGGCGGGCCGTACCTGGCGCACGTCTATGGCCACGACCTCGGCCGCCGCGGCGAGCTGCTGTTCGTGCTCGCGACCGCCAATGTGCTGGCGAACTTCGTCTGGGGCCCGGCCGACCGTTTGTTCATGAGCTACAAGCGTCCGGTAATCGGCGGCGCGGTCGTCACGGTCTTGCTGCTGATCGGATCGCCTGGGCCGGAAAGCTCGAAGGCTGGACGCTCGCCGCCTGGTTCATCGCCTTCGGGATTTCCACGGCCTATACGGCGGTGCTGACCGCGCATGGCCGCTCGCTGTTTCCGCCCGAGCTCGTCGGACGCGGGCTCACGCTGCTCAATCTCGGCACCATGAGCGGCGTGTTCGTCCTGCAATTCGTGACCGGCTTCGTGATCGATCTGTTTCCGGCCAGGGATGGGGTCTATCCGCTCGAGGCCTATCGCGCCGTGTTTGCGCTCTTGGCCTTGGTGCTCGCGGGAGCGACGCTGATCTACCTCCGCTCGCGCGACCCCACTTACGACAAGCTCGCCTGAGCGAAGGCAACGAGGCCGCGGAAGTTATGGGCTAGAACCGTCGAGCATCGCTGTCATGCGAAAATCGCATAGCTGATCCGTTGCGAATATTGCGCCGCACTGACATATTGCTGCAGTGCGATAACGCGATGGCGTCGCGTTATTGCTGCCCTCCTTGGGCGTTTCCTCCCTAGACTTGGGCCGCTTGCTCCCGCAGGCGGCCCTTTTTCTTTCCGGAAGCTTTGCTGACCTATTCGGCCGCGTCGCGTATCGGCGCGATCCCGGCCGCGGTCACGCTCGCCAGCCGCCCGACCATGCGCGCCAGATCGAGCCGCACCCGCTCGAAGCGCGACGAGCGCGTATAGCTGCGCTCGTCCATGTAGAGCGCGCGGTTGATTTCGATCTGCACCGCATGGAAGCCCGCGGCCGGATCGCCGTAGTGCTCGGTGATGAAGCCGCCCGCGTAAGGCTTGTTGCGGGCGACCGCATAGCCGAGGTCGCGCAGCGACTCCTCGATCGTGTCGGTCACCGAGGGGGCGCAGCTCGTGCCGTACCGGTCGCCGAGCACGATATCGGCCCGCGGCCGCTCGTCCCGTCCGCTGGCGTTCGACGGCATCGAATGGCAGTCCACCAGCACCGCGTGCTCATAGACCTTCTGGGCGTCCAGCAGCAGCCGCCGCAGCGCCCGGTGATAGGGCTTGTAATAGAGCTCGATGCGGCGGAGCGCCTCGTCCACCGGCAGGCGCCGGTCGTAAATCTCGCGCGAATCGCCGACCACCCGGGCGATGGTGCCGAGCCCGCCGGCGACCCGGAGCGAGCGGGTATTGGCGAAGGTCGGCAGCCTGCCGTCGAACATGCGGGGATCGAGTTCGTAGGGTTCCCGGTTCACGTCGAGGAAGGCGCGCGGGAAGTGCGCGCGCATTAGGGGAACGCCGAGGCGCACCGCGTCGGCGAACAACTCGTCCACGAAGGTGTCCTCGGAGCGCCTGAGCGTCGGGAGGTCCAGCCGCGTCAGCTCCATGAATTTAGACGGATAGAAGCGCCCGCTATGGGGCGAGTTGCAGACCACCGGGCCTGCGAGCGCGGTCGGCTCCAGCACCTCGAAGGCGGCCTCGAAATCGTCGACGATCTGGGCGCTCATGGCTCGGGACGGGTTCATCCGGGGCGGGCGGAAAAGAATAGGGAATCCACCGCCAAGGGCCCATACTGCAGGGGTTTGATGCCCCTTGGGAAGGGTCCCAAAAGGCTTATGCGCCTTCACCGGCCGTTTACCGGCGCGGGTGCAAATGGAGGCCGGGACGGGGAATTCCGCCGCGACGTGTGACGTGTAGGGCGTGGGTGCGTTGATGCCGAAAATTCTGCTCGCCGAAGACGACGGCGATATGCGCCGTTTTCTCGAACGTGCGCTTGCCAATGCCGGCTACGAAGTCGTCGCCTTCGACAATGGCCTCTCCGCCTATCAGCGTCTGCGCGAGGAGCCGTTCGAGCTTCTCTTGACCGACATCGTGATGCCGGAGATGGACGGCATCGAGCTCGCGCGCAAGGCGACCGAGCTCGACCCCGATTTGAAGGTCATGTTCATCACCGGCTTCGCAGCCGTCGCACTCAATTCCGAGAACAAGCCCAAGGACGCCAAGGTCCTGTCCAAGCCCTTCCATCTGCGCGATCTCGTCAACGAAGTGGAACGGCTGCTCAAAGCGGCTTGATCTATCGCGCCTTGCGGCACCCCTTGCGAGCCGATATAGGAATTTGCCCGCGCTTGAACCGCGCGGATGGGCGCGTAGCTCAGCGGGAGAGCACTACCTTGACATGGTAGGGGTCACAGGTTCGATCCCTGTCGCGCCCACCATTTTTCGCTCGATTGACACACCCGCACCCGGCCCCTAAGACCGCGCCTGAAAACGGAAACGAGCCATGAAAATCCGCAATTCCCTTCGCTCGCTGCGCGGCCGGCATCGCAACAACCGCATGGTCCGGCGCAAGGGCCGCGTCTACATCATCAACAAGACCAACCGCCGCTATAAGGCGCGCCAAGGCTGATCGTCTCAAAGGCTGATCCAGCCAAGCTTGCGATCTCAAGCATTAAAATCCGTCTTTGCCTGCCGCCGTAAGGCGGCATAGAATTGATTTATGCGCGCACCTTTGCTCGCCGGGCTCGCCTTCGCCGCCGTGCTGGCCGCGGCCGACTTTGCCCTGGCGCAGGAGCCCGCAATTCCTCCTGCCGATCCCAAGGCCGAGCGTCGTCCGCTGCGCGCGGCCGTGCCCGACCGCGCCAAGCGGCTCGACGGCCTGTTCGAGGTGCTCAAGCGCTCGCCCGACGCCCAGGTTTCCAAGGTCATCGAGGCGCGCATCGAAGCCGCCTTGCTGGTGTCGGGCAGCGACACTGCCGACCTCCTTGATGACGCGCGCGCGCGCCGCGGTGGAAGCCAAGGACACCGAGCTTGCGCTCGAGCTCCTCGACGCGACGATCGAGTTCGAGCCGAATTTTGCCGAAGCCCGCGCGCGCCGGGCGACGCTGCTCTACATGAGGAAGGACGTCAGCGGCGCGCTCGCCGATATTCGCGTGGCGCTGGCGCGCGAGCCGCGCCACTTCGGCGCGCTCACCGGGCTCGGCGTGATCCTGCAGGACATCGGCGACGACAAACGCGCGCTCGACGCGCTGCGCCGCGCGATCGAGGTGCATCCGCATCTGCCGGGGATCGGTGACATCATCAAGCGGCTGGAAGTGAAGGTCGAAGGCCGGGATATTTGACCTTGTCATGGCCGGGCTTGTCCCGGCCATCCCGCTTAGGATTGCAACGTCTTAGAGTATGAATCGGGATCACCGGGACTAGCCCGGTGATGACGAATTGGGGCGTTCACTCCCCGACATCCCCCGAACCCACGTACGCGATCCGCACCATGTTGGTGGCGCCCGGTGTGCCGAGCGGAACACCTGCCACGATGATCACGCGCTGGTTCGGCTTGGCGAAGCCTTCGCGATAGGCGATGCGGCAGGCCTGCGCCACGGCGGCATCGATGTCGCCCGCATCCTCGTTGACGACGCAGTGCACGCCCCAGACCAGCGCGAGCCGCCGCGCGGTGGCGAGTTTCGGCGATAGCGCCACGATCGGCGGCTTCGGCCGTTCGCGCGCGACCCTGAGCGCCGTCGCCCCCGAGCTGGTGAGGCAGAGGATCGCGGAGAGCTCGAGCGTCTCGGCGATCTGGCGCGCCGCCGCCGCGATCGCGTCGGCGCCGGTCGCCTCGGGCGTCTCGCGCTCCGCACCCATCGTTGTGCCGTGCGCCGCGTCGCGTTCCACCGTCTCGGCGATGCGGCTCATGGTCTCGACCGCTTCGATCGGATAGCTCCCCGAGGCGGATTCGGCCGAAAGCATCACCGCGTCCGCGCCCTCGAAGATCGCCGTCGCCACGTCGGAGACTTCCGCGCGCGTCGGCACCGGTGAAGTGAGCATGGATTCCAGCATCTGGGTCGCCACCACCACGGGTTTGCCCTGGCGGCGTGCGCTGCGGATGATCTGGATCTGCAGGCCGGGCACGCGCTCCAGCGGCATCTCGACGCCGAGGTCGCCGCGCGCCACCATGAGCGCGTCGGCGGTCTCCAGGATTTCCGCGAGCCGGGTCACCGCCTGCGGCTTCTCGATCTTGGCCATGATCGAAGCCCGCGCGCGCGCGATCTTCTTGACCTCGGCGATGTCTTCCGGCCGCTGGATGAAAGAGAGCGCGATCCAGTCGATGCCGGTCTCCAGCGCCGCTTCGAGATCGGATCGATCCTTGTCGGTGAGCGGAGAGACCGGCACCATCGTGTCCGGCAGGCTCACGCCTTTGCGGTCCGACAGCCGCCCGCCGACCTCGACCTTGGTCACGATGCGTGTTCGCGAGACTTCGGTCGCCACCAGCCGCACCTTGCCGTCGTTGATCAGCAGATGATGGCCGGGCTCGATCGCGGCGAAGATTTCCGGATGCGGAAGATGCACGCGCTTGGCGTCGCCGGGCTTGGCGTCGTCGTCGAGTGCGAAAATCGCGCCCGGTTGAACATCCACGCTGCCGCCCGTGAACGTGTCGAGCCTCAGCTTCGGCCCCTGCAGGTCGACGAGAATGCCGATCGGCCGGCTGTGGCGCGCTTCGATCGCGCGGATCGCGCTCACCAACTCGCGCATCCGCGGCTGCGGCGTATGGCTCATGTTGATGCGAAAGACGTCGGCGCCAGCCATGAACAGCCGCTCGATCATGGCCGGATCGGACGAGGCCGGGCCCAGCGTGGCGACGATCTTGGTGCGGCGCTCGCGTTTCATCGGGCCGGTGCTCCGGGCCGCGTCTGCGCTGGCTGCTGCAAGGGCGGCACGCCCGGCCGTGCCTGTGGCGGCGTAGGCGGCACGGCGGGAACGGTCTGGCCCTTTTCGGTCAATTGCAGCGTCCAGTTCTTCTGCTCGATGGTGTCGACCTCGAAGAAGCCGGTGCGATCATAGCCGCGCGCCAGGCAGTCCTCGATGCCGCGGATGGTGAATTCCCGCTCGCGCGTGCACATGAAAGCCTTGCCGGCCCATTCGCCGCCCTGATCGTAGTCGACCGCATAGACGTAATAGAAGCGCGCGACCAGCGGCCCGCGGATCAGCGTCTCGCAGGCATTGGCATTGATGGTCCACCAGCCTTCGGTGGTCCAGCCTTCTTGGTCCTTGTAGCCCACCGCGATCCCGACCCGGCTCGAGGTGCGGTTGCACAGGCGGAAATCGGCGAACGCCTGCAGCGGCCACAGCAGCGCCAGCGCGAACAGCGCGAGCGCCGCGATGCGGGCCGGGTCGAATGCAGGAAGCCGGTTCAAACGAGCCACCTCATGCGGCGAAGCAGCGGCGGATGCGCCATTTCCCTTAACGCCCCCTCAGGTGTCAACGAGCACCGCCCGGAAGTCGTTGACGTTGGTGCGGGTCGGCCCGGTCCGCAGCAGGTCGCCGAGCCGCTCGAAAAACGCGCCGGAATCGTTGTCGGCGAGGAACCGGGCAGGATCGAGGCCGAGCGCGCGGGCGCGGGCGAGCGTGGTCGGGTCGGCAAATGCTCCGGCCGGATCGTTTGGGCTGCCGCTGCCGCCATCGGTGCCGTCGGTGTCGGCGGCAAGCGCAGATATGCCCTTGGCGCCATCGAGCGCGACGGCGAGCGCCAACGCATATTCCTGGTTCGGGCCGCCGCGGCCGCGGCCCTTGATCGTGACGGTCAATTCCCCGCCCGATAGCAGAACCGCGCGGCGGCCTTCGCGCGCCAGCGCAAGCGCGCGGCAGGCGTGATCGGCGGCGACCTCGCGCGCCTCGCCCTCTAGATCGGCGCCGAGCAGTACCGGCTCGATCCCGGCCGCGCGCGCGGCCTCGGCCGCCGCCTGCAGCGCATCCGCGGGCCGCGCGACGATCTTGAACTCGTTTCCGGCGAACGCCGCGTCGCCCGGCTTCGGGCTCTCGTTGTTGGGATCGTTCAGCGCGGCGGCGATGGAGGCGGGGGCCATGATGTTCCGCTGCTCTAGCACCGCGCGCGCGCCGGCCAGCGTCGTCACGTCCGGCACCGTGGGCCCCGAGCCGATCACCGATGGATCGTCGCCGGGCACATCGGAGATCGCGAGCGCGACCAGGCGCGCCGGCGCCGCCCGCGCCGCGAGCCGGCCGCCCTTGATGCGGGAGAGATGCTTCCGCACCGTGTTGATCTCGCCGATCGTGGCGCCGGACGCCAGCAATGCCCGCGTCAGCGTGCGCTTGTCTTCGAACGAAACCCCGGCCGCGGGCGCCACCCAATTGGCCGAGGCCCCGCCCGACATGAGCACAAGCACGAGATCCTCGGCGCCCGCCGCGTCGGCAAGCGCCAGCGTGCGCGTCGGCCGCGGCGAGCCCGGCCTCGTCGGGCACCGGATGGCCGGCTTCGATCATTTCGATCCGCCGCAAGGACCGGCCATAACCGTGGCGCGTGACCGCGATCCCGCCGATCCGCTCGGGCGCGAGCTTGAGCTGGTCGAGGTAATGGCGCTCCGCCGCCTCGGCCATGCTGCCCGCGGCCTTGCCCGCGGCGAGCACGACGATGCGCCCGCGCTCCGGAGCCGGCGGCAGGGCGGGCGGCAGGCTTTGGTCCGGGTGCGCGGCCGCGACCGCGGCCTGAAACAGGCGGTGGAGAAAATCGCGCGCGGCCTTGGAATCCATGCTGGCCGTGACATAGACCAATCCGCCATTCGCGGCACCTCCTTGCAGCCGCCTTTCGGCGGGCCTAAGTCCAAAGGACCAGGGATCGATGAGGAACACGTCATGGACGACCGCACCCGCACCGAGCTTGAGGCCGCCGTCTATCGGCGCCTGGTCGAACATTTGCGCGGCCGCACCGACGTGCAGAACATCGACCTGATGAATCTCGCGGGCTTTTGCCGCAACTGCCTTTCCAACTGGATGAAGGACGCCGCCGATGCCAAAGGCGTCGCCATGACCAAGGAGGAGAGCCGCGAGATCGTCTACGGCATGCCCTATGACGAATGGCGCAAGCGCTATCAGCGCGAGGCCAGCGCCGAGCAGAAGGCGGCATTCGAAAAATCGCATCCCGACCACCACCACTAGCCTCATCAAATAACGTCGATCAGGGGGGCCCGCGATGGCCGCGCAGACCAGCTTTGCCAAGGGCCAGCTCAAGGCCTTCGTTCAACGCATCGAGCGGCTGGAGGAGGAGCGGAAGACGTTGGGCGACGACATCCGCGAGGTCTATGCCGAGGCCAAGGCCGCGGGCTTCGACGTCAAGGCCATGCGCGTGGTGGTGCGGCTTCGGAAGCAGGACACCGACGAGCGCAACGAGCACGAGGCGCTGGTCGAGCTTTACCGCGAGGCGGTCGGGCTTGGGGGCTAGGCGGCCGACCCAAGCTCTACTCCCGGAGCACTATTGCCTGTTCGACACGGCCATCGGCCCTTGTGGGGTGGCCTGGAGCGAGCGGGGCCTGACGCGGGTGCAGCTTCCCGAAGCGGATCGGGACTCGACCGAGCGGCGTCTGAAAGCGCGATCAGGGGGCACGCGCTCCGATGATCCGCCGTCTCAAATCAAACGATTGATTGCGGAAATCCAGCGCTACGCTACGGGCGAGCGGGTCGACTTCTCATCGGTTGTTCTTGATTTGTCGAAGGTCGGCCCGGTCGACCGGGAAATCCAAGTTGCAGCGCGTTCGATCGGCTGGGGCGCGACCGCGACCTACGGCGATCTCGCACGCCAGACCGGGACGCCGGGAGACGCACGCGGCGTCGGGCAGGCGATGTCGCGCAACCCGATGCCGATCGTCATTCCTTGTCACCGGGTGTTGGCCAAGGGCAACAAGCTCGGCGGCTTCTCCGCCTATGGCGGGACGGTCACGAAAGAAAAACTGCTGGCGCTGGAAGGCGTGCATGTCGGCGACGACGCGCCGCTACTGCCGGGCTTGTTTTCGAACGAGCGCCGGAGCGCCTAGTTCAGGCGGGCGAGCAACGATCCGGTCGCGCTGCGGCCGAAGGCTACGACCGGGATCGGTGCGATGGCCGGGCCGGAGAAGCGGGCCGTGGGCGGCGCCTCGGCGAGATCGCGTCCGAAGGCGATGCGTAGCGCAGCGTGCGCCGGGTCGATCAGCCCGCGCGCCTTGAAGTCGGGGTGATGAAGCTCGGCCACGAACTGCATCATCGGCCCGTGCATGAGATCGGCCGGCGCCATCGCGGCGAGAGCGAATTCCCGTTGCGTCGTCGGAGCCGGTACGGTCGCGCGCACGAAGCGCGGCGGCACCGGCACTTGCGCTCCGCCGAGCGGCCTTGCCGCCGGCGCATAGGCGAGCGCGGGTCCGGCCGGTTGCGCCGCCGGGCGTCCGACGATCGCTTCGGGCAGCGAAGCGGTGATTCCTCGATATCGTCCGGCCGCGGACGCGGCAGCGGAATGATCGAGCCGCCACCATTTCGTCTCGGGCGCGAGAGCGCCGGCGGGCCCGGTCTGCCAAGCCAATTGCGGCGTCTGTTTGCCCTGCGCGGGCATCGTCGGCGCCACCACGGCGCTTGCAGTCGCGCGCGGCAAACCGGCGGCGGGTGGCGGAGTGCTTCCGGGCGGCGGCGGACCGGCGGTGAGCGAAGCGATGGCCGGCAGGCGCCGGCGCTGGCGGAGTAGCGGGCGTCTCTTCCTCTTCCTCGTCGGCCTTGCCGAACAGCGAGGCGATGAAAGTCTTCGCGCGCCCGGTTACGCTCGGCCGTTCCGGATTTTCGGTCTCGACCGCGTCCGGTCCGGGCGCGCCGCGCGACGCGAGCGCGATCTGGCCGGGGCGGGCGCCGCGCTTCTCGAGCGCGGCGAGCGCGATGTCGTAGCCGGGCATCGGCTTGCCGTCGGCCGGCAGATGCACGGTCTTGCCGTTGGGGAAGACGCGGGCGAGCTGGTCGCGGGTCATGCGCGGCCAATGGCGGATGCCGCCGGTGTCCATGTGCACGAAGGGCGAGCCGGAGGTCGGATAGAAGCCGACGCCGCCGCGCTCCATGCGCAGCCCGGCGACGCGCAGATCCGAAAGCTCGACGCCGGGGATGTAGAAATCGATGGCCTTGCCCATCATGTGCTGGCTGAAACGGGCGACGCCGCGGCCGCGCTTGCGCAGCATCGCGTTGGTCTGCGGCGAGCGATAGGCGGAGACGATGGTGACCGGCTCCTTGGCGTCGACCTCGCGGTGGATCTCCCACAGCAGATCGAACAGTTGCGGGTCCATGCGCGTGGGTTCGTCGCGCCGCCAGTCGCGCAAGAGCCAGTTGATCTTTTCGAGCGCCTGGGGAGTCGTAGCGGCCTTCGCGCTTGAAGGTGACGGTGAGCATCTCGCCGGTATGCATGTGATGGAACGAGAGCTCGCGCGTGTCGCCATTGGCGATCGCGTTCTCAAGATTGCCGGCGGATGCGAAAGCGAAGATAGCCGCCAAGCCCGCCACGGTGAGCGGACGAATGAACCGGTCGCTGAGGATATGTCGTCCGGAGCTTGACTATCGGCACGAACCCGTCCCGTGGCGTGTCGAATTGGGCGAACCCGTGCGGCCCCCACCGGCCGCAATCAGGCTGAATGCAGTGTTACCGGGCGGGGTTAACGGCTGATTGCCAATACCGCCCCCTTTTGAATGGGTAGCGGCGGATCGTGGCGAAAAGGTGCCTCTGAACGGGCGGTAGCTGTGGATTACCGGGGCAATCCAAAGGCTTGCGGCCCCTTGCTGGGCAAGGGGCCGCGCCAAGCCGGTCATCAGGACCGGGCTAGCGGCTCAGGAACCAGTTGAAGAAGTTGCCGCCCCGGCCGGCAAAGCGGTCGTCCGGCAGGCGCAGCGCGTCGCGGTTGATGGTCGTAGCCGGGCGCCGCTCGACTGCGATGTCGGCGACCCGCCGCTCGCTGCCCTTGAGCACGGCGAGCAGCGCGCGCGTCGCGCCCATAGATGTCCTCGCGGATCTGCAGCTTGCCGGCGTCATCGACGAACGCGGTCTGGTAGGTGAGGTGGACCGGGATCTGGGTCGGGAGGCGGATATCGACCTCGCCGGGGCCGAACATCTTGCGGATCCGGTCCTGCGTATAGCCTTCCTTCGGCAGCGCGATCGACAACAGCACCTCGGCGTATTTCACCGGGTCCTGCACGCGCATGCAGCCGTGGCTATAGGCGCGCTTGTCGATGGGCGAACAGTTGCTTGTCCGGCGTGTCGTGCTGGTAGACCAGGAACTTGTTCGGGAAGTTGAAGCGGATGCGCCCGAGCGCGTTGCTGTCGCCCGGCGGCTGGTAGATGTGGATGCGTGCCGTCCGGGTTGCGCGTGAGCTTCAGCCCGATGCGCTCCATCGCGTGCGGGTCCTGCTGCAGCGCCGGCAGGTATTCGTTCTGGATGATCGAGGGCGGCACGTTCCAGGTCGGGTTGACGGTGATGTGCGTCATCATCGCGCTGGTGATCGGCGTCGCCAGGTTGCCCGGCTTGCCGACGACGATCCGCGTGGTCCAGACCATCTGGCCGTCGCGCACGACCTTCAGCGTGTAGTCCGGGATATTGACCATCACGTAGGCCTTGCCGAGGTCGCGCGGCATCCAGCGCCAGCGCTCCATGTTGGCGATGATGGTGTCCGCGTCGCGCTCGCGGCGCGGCCCGTTGAGCGCTTCGATGGTGGCGGTGTTGAGATTGCCGCGTCGCCTGGATCTTGCGCTGCGTCTGGAACTGCTTCACCGCCTCGGCGAGCGGCTTGTCGTAGGTGTCGTCTCGCCGGGGACTCCGAGCCGCTCGCGCAACAGCGCCACGCGCGCGTCGCGCATCGGCTTCTTCGGATCGACCTTGAGCAGCGGGCCGCCCGGAATCGGCTTCGGGCCCACATCGGCGGCCCGTCCGCGCGCCTCGGCGAGCTTGGCCTTCAGCGCCTTGTAAGCGGCGTGCGGCGGGTTATAGCCGTCGAGCGCCTCGGCCACGTTCTTGGCGTCGGCGATCTGCGCCAGCACTTCGGCGGGCTCCGGCGCGGTCGGGTAGTAGAGAATGTCGTAGGTGATGCGCGAGAAGTGCACGCGGCCGGTCTGCGCATGGCGCGCGAAGTCGAAGATCGCCGCGGTGAACTTGAGCTCGGCCTCGGCGAGGCCGTCGGCGTCGGCGATGGCCTTGAAGTTCGGCGTCGGGTAATCGGCGGGATCGAGGCCGTCGGCTTCGACGCCTCTCAGGTACGCGATCGCGGCCGTGGCGCGCGCGGTCTCGGCGCCCTTCTCGACCCAGAGCGGGACGAAGCCGCGGTCGCGATAGAACTGCTCGGCCGCCGCGCGTTCGTTCTTGCGGCTGAAATAGCGCTCGCCGCGCAGCGCCAGAAGATCGCGCAGCTTCTCGGCGATCACCGCGTCGGCGGAAGCAAGCGAGGCCGCGAGCGGCGCCTTGACGAGATCCTTGCCGGTCAGCGCGGTCTCGGGCTGTGCCGCGGTCGCGGGCTGCGGCAGGAGCGGGCGCGCTCGCCGTGACGGGTCCGACATCCTTGAGCGTGATCGGTGCGACGCCGGCCGGCTCCGGCGTCGGCACCTGCGAAGCGATCCACCTGTCGCCGCCTTCGCGAGCGAGATCGGCAAGGCTCAAGCGGCGGAACGTCGGCGTAAACCGGGACCGGGATAAAGTCTTCGACGCGCTGGGTAGTCGCCGCCGGTGTTTGCGCGACCGCGGCGGTGTCGGCCGCGCGGAAACCGGTGAAGTCGCGATCCGCGGAGAACAGGAAAATCCCGATCAGCGCCAGCAGGCCGAGGCCCGCGACGAAGGCGCTCATGCGTCCGGGGCTCATGGGCTCGCGATCCTCGCCGCCGGTCGCCGCTGTGAACTTTCCCCACAATGCCCGTAGCATGGCCTCTCCTGCGCTCGGCGGACCCGATCTTAGAATAGGGGTTGTGGCAGTCTCAGGGCCGGGGAATCAAGTCTTTCCAAGCCCTGGCGAGTCAAAGGATTGCGAGCGTTACTCGGCCGCCACATCGGCCACGGCAGCGTCCGCCTCGGCCTCCAAGCCGAGATCCTTCAGCTTCCGGTAGAGGGTGGAACGGCCGATCTTGAGCCGGCGGGCGACCTCGGTCATGCGGCCGCGATAGCGCGCGATCGCCGTGCGGATCGCCTCGGCTTCGATCTCCTCGAGCGGCCGCACATGGCCGTCCGGCCCAAGGAACGCGAGCGCTTCCGAAGCCCCCGGCACGGTCGCCGGCGAATCGGAGAGGATCAGGATCGGCTCGGCCGGCCGCGCTCCGCTGGGCGCCACTGGCGGCACCTGGACCTCGAAGCCGGGCACTTGCGCGGCGATTTGCGGGAATTCGGCCGCGCCGATCTCGTCGGTTTCGGCCAGTACCACCGCGCGGAAGACGGCGTTTTCGAGCTGACGCACGTTGCCGGGCCAGCGAAATCCGCTCAGCAGCCGGATCGCCTCGGCCGAGACCGCGCGCACGCGCTTGCCCTCCTCGGCGGCGAAACGCATCGCGAAGCGGCGCACCAGATCGGGGATGTCCTCGGTCCGGTTCGCGCAGCGGCGGCACGGTGATCGGAAAAATGTGCAGGCGATAATAGAGGTCTTCGCGGAAGCGGCCGGAGCGCACCAGCTCGGCGAGGTCGCGGTTCGTGGCGGAGATCAGGCGGAAATCGACCTTCACCGACTTGCGCGCGCCGACGGCGTCGATCTCGCCGTCCTGCAGCGCGCGCAACAGCTTCACCTGCGCGTCCATCGGCAATTCGCCGATCTCGTCGAGGAACAGCGTGCCGCCGTCGGCCTCGACGAACTTGCCGATCTGTTTCTCGCTGGCGCCGGTGAAGGCGCCCTTCTCGTGGCCGAACAGGATCGACTCCACGAGCATTCTCCGGGATCGCGCCGCAATTCACCGCGACGAAGGGCTTGTCGGCGCGGTTGCCGCGCGCCGCGGATCGCGCGCGCGAGCAATTCCTTGCCGACGCCGGACTCGCCCTCGATCAGCACCGGAATGTCGGAGGCGGCCGCTTTTTCGGCGAGCTTGAGCGCCGCCTGCATGCGCGGGCTTTGCGAAGACGAGGTCCTCGAGGCCGAGCGCGTCGTCGGCGGCCCGGCGCAAGCGCCGCACCTCGCCCGCGAGCACGGCCTGCGCCAGCGCATTGCGCAGCGATACCTGCAGGCGCTCGGCGCCCGCGGGCTTGACCACGAAGTCGACCGCGCCCGCGCGCATGGCCGAGACCACGGCGTCGATCGAGCCGTGCGCGGTCTGCACGATCACCGGCGTGTCGATGCCGCGCTCCTTGCAGCCGGCCGAGGACGCCCATGCCGTCGAGATCGGGCATGACGAGGTCGAGGATGACGCAGCCGATCCCGGGGCCGTCCGTGCCCTCGAGCAGGCGCCACGCCGCCTCGCCGCCGTCGGCGAGCACCGGCTCGTAGCCGAAGCGGCGGATCATGGCGTCGAGCAGCCGGCGCTGGACCGGATCGTCGTCGGCTACGAGAATACGCGTGGTCATTCTTCCCTCCGCGGCACGTGCCGTTCCGGGACAATCTGGGCCGAGTGCGTTAATGGAAGCTGAAAGCCGGCCTCTCGCGAGACGCTGCGCGAAAGGATTGGTCGTTCGGCGACCGATTGATCGGGGCCGTGCGGGCACGCGATATGAGCGACAGATCAGCGGACAATATCCGTCAAGTCGACCGTCTGCCGCGACCGCCAGCCGCCGTCCGCGACGAGCCGCTCGGCGCGCTGCCGGAATGGAATCTTGCCGATCTCTATCCCGGCATCGATGCGCCGGAGGTGGCCGCGCGATCTCGCCCGCGCCGAGGCCGAATGCGCCGCGTTCGAGGAGGCCTACAAGGGCAAGCTCGCCGAAATCGCCGCGTCCGCGCGGGCCGGCGCCGAGCTCGGCGCCGCGGTGGCCGCGCTTCGAGAAGATCGAGGACCTGCTTGGCCGGCTGATGTCCTTCGCCGGGCTGGTCCATGCCGGCGACACCACCGACCGCCAAGCGCGCCAAGTTCTACGGCGACGTGCAGGACAAGATCACCGCGGCCTCGACGCATCTCCTGTTCTTCACGCTGGAGCTCAACCGCATCGACGATGCGCTGATCGAGAAGGCGCTCGGCGAGCCGGCGCTTCGGCCACTACCGGCCCTGGATCGAGGACGTGCGCAAAGAGAAGCCCTACCAGCTCGAGGACCGCGTCGAGCAGCTGTTCCACGAAAAGTCGGTCACCGGCCGCGGCGCCTGGAACCGGCTGTTCGACGAGACCATGGCGGGCCTGCGCTTCAAGGTCGACGGCAAGGAGCTCCCGCTCGAACCGACGCTGAACCTGCTGCAGGACCCGCGACGAAGTCGCGCCGCCGCGCCGGCGTCCGAGGCGCTCGCCGAGGTCTTCAAGAACAATCTCCGCCTGTTCGCGCTCGATCACCAACACGCTCGCCAAGGACAAGGAGATCTCCGACCGCTGGCGCGGCTTCGAGGACGTCGCCGACGCGCGGCATCTGTCGAACCGCGTCGAGCGCGAGGTGGTGGAGGCGCTGGTCGCGGCGGTGCGCGCCGCCTTCCCGCGGCTCTCGCATCGCTATTACGCGATCAAGGCCAAGTGGTTCGGCAAGGACAAGCTCGACCACTGGGACCGCAACGCGCCGCTGCCCGAAGGTCGAGACGCGCACCATCGGCTGGGACGAGGCGCGCGAGACGCGTGCTCTCCGCCTATGGCGCGTTCTCGCCGAAGATGGCCGCGATCGCCAAGCGCTTCTTCGACGAGCGCTGGATCGACGCGCCGGTGCGGGCCGGCAAGGCGCCGGGCGCCTTCTCGCACCCGACCGTGCCCTCGGCGCATCCCTATGTGCTGTTGAACTATCAAGGCAAGCCGCGCGACGTGATGACGCTCGCCCACGAGCTCGGCCACGGCGTGCATCAGGTGCTGGCGGCGCCGAACGGCGCGCTGATGGCGCCGACGCCGCTGACGCTCGCCGAGACCGCGAGCGTGTTCGGCGAGATGCTGACCTTCCGCGCGCTGCTCGCGCGAAACCAAAGACCGGCAGCAGCGCAAGGCCATGCTCGCGCAGAAGGTCGAGGACATGCTCAACACGGTCGTGCGCCAGATCGCGTTCTACACCTTCGAGCGCAAGCTGCACCTGGAGCGCAAGAACGGCGAGCTCACCGCCGACCAGATCTCCGAGCTCTGGATGGAGGTGCAGAGCGAGAGCCTCGGCCCCGCGATCCGGCTCGGGCCCGGCTACGAGACCTTCTGGGCCTATATCCCGCACTTCATCCATTCGCCGTTCTACGTCTACGCCTATGCCTTCGGCGATTGCCTGGTGAACTCGCTCTATGCGGTCTACGAGAAGGCCGAGGCCGGCTTCGCCGAGCGCTATCTCGCCATGCTCGCCGCCGGCGGCACCAAGCATCATGCGGAATTGCTCAAGCCCTTCGGCCTCGACGCGCGCGACCCGAAATTCTGGCAGGGCGGCCTGGGTGTGATCGAGCGGATGATCGACGAGATCGAGGCGCTGGACGCAAGTGTAGGCGCTATAATTGCACGATCTGTATGCAATCGTTGTACGACGCGTATAACAGTGTTATACAGTTTGTATAACATGAGGAGGCTGCCATGAACGAGCACGTCGCGAAGTCGAAGATCGAAGGCGTCGATCCTTCAGATCAAGAAGATCAACAATTCGGTCGGTCTGATCCTCCCGAAGGAGCTGCTGGCGCGGCTCAAGCTCAAGCGAGGGCGACAAGCTGCATGTCGTCGAGCAGACCGAGCGCGGCATCAAGCTCACGCCCTACGATCCCAAGTACGCGCAAGGCGATGGAGATCGCGCGGCGCGCGTTCCGGACCAATATCGCGGACACGCTACAAGGCGATGGCGAAGTGACCGAGCCGGAATGGCTCGACGCTCGACGATCGTCGCTTGATGTTCATGCCGAGCAACTGGCGATGTTCGGCGGCGCCGACGGGCGTGCGCGACGCTCGGCTTGCTCGAATCTGCGATCGGCACGACCGGTCAACAAATTGGCCTATGACGAGACGCGATCTTGCCGGCGCTCGCGGCGGCCTATGCGCTTCGGCATCGCGCGCAATCATCCGTTCGTCGACGGCAACAAGCGGACGCGCTTCGCGTCGATCATCGTGTTTCTTGGCTTGAACGAGATCGATTTCGTCGTGCCGCCGGAGCAGGCCGACGGCCATCATGCTCGCTCTCGCCGCCGGCGAGGTCGAGCGAGGACAGCCTCGCGCGCTGGATTCGCGACAACTGGCCGAACCTGACGCAGACGCTGGCATTCGCGACGCGGTACCGATTCAGCTTCTAAGACAGCGCCGATGCCGCATGACCGACCGCGAAGACAACCGCTTCTCCGCCCGCGCCGCGCGCTATGCGCGGGTCGGCGCCAATATGGGCGGTCTGGCGGCGAAGTACGTGGGCGCGCGCGTGTTCGGGATCACGCTCGATCGCGGCGCCAACGCGCTCGCGCTCGCCGCGGCGCTCGGCGGCCTCAAGGGTCCGCTCATGAAGGTGGCCCAGCTCATGGCCACCATCCCCGATCTGCTGCCCGAGGAATACGCCACCGAGCTGATGAAATTGCAGAGCGAAGCGCCGCCCATGGGCTGGGCCTTCGTCAAGCGGCGCATGAGCGCCGAGCTCGGTCCCGGCTGGCAGGAAAAATTCGGCTCGTTCGAGCACAAGCCCGCGGCCGCGGCCTCGCTCGGCCAGGTGCATCGCGCGACAGCGAAGGACGGCAAGCCGCTCGCCTGCAAGCTCCAGTATCCCGACATGCAGTCGGCGGTCGAGGCGGATCTGTCGCAGCTCGATGTCCTGTTCGCCATTCACCGCCGCATGGACCCGGTGATCGACACCCGCGAGATCGCCAAGGAAATCGGCGCCCGCGTGCGCGAGGAGCTCGACTACCGCCGCGAGGCGAAGCACGTGGCGCTGTATCAAGCGATGCTCGCCGACGTGCCCGAAGTGCGCGTGCCGGCCGTGTGGCCGGAGCTCTCCACCGGCCGGCTGCTCACGTTCGATTGGATGGAAGGCAGCAAGCTGCTCAAGCACAAGGACGCGCCGCTCGAGATTCGCAACCGGCTCGCGCAGGCGCTGTTTCACGCCTGGTGGCTGCCGTTCAGCCGCTTCGGCGTGATCCACGGCGACCCGCATCTCGGCAATTACACGGTGTTCGAGGAGCGGGCGCGCCCGGCGGCATCAATCTTCTCGATTACGGCTGCATCCGCATTTTCCCGCCGAGCTTCGTCGGCGGCGTGGTCGATCTCTATCGCGGCTTGAGCGGGGGCGACGAGGCGCGCGTGGTGCACGCCTACGAGACCTGGGGCTTCCAGGGCCTCTCGCGCGAGCTGATCGACACGCTCAATATCTGGGCGCGCTTCATCTATGGCCCGCTGATGGACGACCGCGTGCGCACCATCGCCGACGGCGTCGAGCCCGCCAAATACGGGCGCCGCGAGGCCTTCCAGGTGCACCAGGCGCTGCGCAAGCGCGGCCCGGTCATGGTGCCGCGCGAGTTCGTGTTCATGGACCGCGCCGCCATCGGGCTGGGCGGCGTGTTCCTGCATTTGCGCGCCGAGCTGAACTTCCACCGCCTGTTCGAGGCCGCCATCGCGGATTTTTCGGTGGCCGAGGTCGGCCGGCGGCAAGCTGCGGCGCTGGCGGCCGCGGGGCTCGAAGGCGCGACCTAAGGCGGCGTTGCTCCTGGCACATGTTTCCGCTAAAGCCTGCGGAACGTTATCCAGCAAGGCTTGAGGGGCAGGCGATGGCCGCGCACGAGCATCACGGCGAGCAAAAATACACCTTGGCGGACGGGAACGACTATCCCGCGCATGTGCAGATGTACGACGATTTCCTGAAGATCGTGAAGTGGGGGATCATCGCCGTCGTGATCGTGCTCGCTTTCCTCTGGATCTTCATCTGGTGATCCGGCAAGCCACCGGCACTGTACGTCCCGCCTGCGCCTCTCCGAGTTCCGATCCGATTGCCCATGAATATCGCGATCCCGGCCGAGCTTGATGCCAACGAGCCGCGCGTCGCCGCGACGCCGGACACGGTGAAGCGTCTGGTCGCCCTCGGCAACACGGTTACGATCGAGAGCGGCGCCGGCAAGCGCGCGGGCTTTCCCGACGGCGATTTTTCAGCGGCCGGCGCCAAGATCGCCAATGGCGCGAAAGATGCGCTCGCAAATGCCGACATCGTTCTGAAGGTGCGCCGGCCCGCCAAGGCCGAGCTCGCCGCCTACAAGCCCGGCGCGATGCTGATCGGCATCCTCGATCCCTACGGCAACGACGCGGCGATTGCCGAGCTTGCCGCAGCCAAGCTCACAGCCTTCACCATGGAGTTTCTCCCCCGCATCACGCGCGCACAGACCATGGACGTGCTTTCGTCGCAGGCGAACCTCGCCGGTTATCGCGCGGTGATCGACGCTTCCGCCGAATATGGCCGGGCGTTTCCGATGATGATGACTGCGGCCGGCACGGTGCCCGCCGCGAGAGTGTTCGTGATGGGTGCGGGCGTTGCGGGCCTGCAGGCGATCGCGACCGCGCGGCGTCTTGGCGCGGTGGTCACCGCCACCGACGTGCGCCCTGCCGCCAAGGAGCAGGTGGAGAGCCTCGGCGCGAAATTCGTCGCCGTCGAGGACGAGGAATTCAAGCAGGCCGAGACCGCCGGCGGCTACGCCAAGGAAATGTCGAAGGACTATCAGGCCAAGCAAGCCGCGCTCGTCGCCGCCCATATCGCCAAACAGGACATCGTCATCACCACCGCGCTGATTCCCGGCCGGCCCGCGCCGAAGCTCGTGACCAAGGCGATGGTGGAATCCATGAAGCCCGGCTCGGTGCTGGTGGATCTTGCGGTCGAGCGCGGCGGCAATGTCGAGCTCGCCAAGCCCGGCGAGGTCGTCAACCATAACGGCATCAAGATCGTGGGCTGGCTCAACGTGCCGGGCCGCCTCGCGGCCACCTCGTCGTCGCTCTACGCGAAAAATCTCTTCGCCTTCCTCGAGCTTATGTTCGACAAGAAGACCAAGGCGTTCTCGGTCCCCTGGGACGACGAGATCGTGAAGGCGACGCTGCTCACCAAGGACGGCGCCGTGGTGCATCCGAGCCTCAAGCCCAAAGGAGCGGCCTGATGATCGATCTGGTTCAATTCGCCAACGAAATGCTCCTGCCGCTCGGCGCCATGCCGGCCGCCGGCACCGGCGATGTCGATCCGTTCCTGTTCCGGCTTTCGATCTTCGTGCTCGCGGTGTTCGTCGGCTATTACGTGGTCTGGTCGGTGACGCCGGCGCTGCACACGCCCCTTGATGTCGGTGACCAACGCGATCTCGTCGGTGATCGTGGTCGGCGCGCTGCTCGCCACCGGCGTCGACATCGCCGGCAGCGACGCCGGCCCCTGGTGGGCCCGCGCGCTCGGCTTTGCCGCGCTCGCCTTGGCCGCCGTCAATATTTTCGGCGGCTTCCTGGTCACCCAGCGCATGCTCAGCATGTATCAGAAGAAGAAATGATGCGCGGGATGCAAATGAATAGTCATTCCGGGGCGCCGCGAAGCGGCGAGCCCGGAATCCATATCCGCGGCACTTATCGGATTTCGAGGACCGTGGTTATGGATTCCGGCCCTCGCTCCCCCGGATTAAATCCGGGGTCGCTCGGCCGGAATGACGGAGAAGGGCGCTCGCGATGAACGCCAACCTCGTCGCGCTGCTTTATCTCGTCTCCGGCGTCCTGTTCGTTCTGGCGCTGCGCGGGCTTTCGCATCCGGAGACCTCGCGGCAGGGCAATCTGTTCGGCATGGTCGGCATGGCGATCGCCATCGTCACCACGCTCGCCGCTTCGCCGCCCTCGAGCCTCGGCGGCTGGGCGCTGGTGATCGGCGGCTTCGCCATCGGCGGCGGCATCGGCGCCTATATCGCGCGCAAGATCGCGATGACCCAGATGCCCGAGCTGGTCGCCGCCTTCCATTCGCTGGTCGGCATGGCCGCGGTGCTGGTCGCCGCCGGCGCGCTCTATGCGCCGCGCGCCTTCGGCATCGGCGAGGTCGGCGCGATCCACGCGGCGAGCCTGGTGGAAATGTCGATCGGCGCCGCCATCGGCGCCGTCACCTTCACCGGCTCGGTGATCGCGTTCCTCAAGCTTTCCGGCCGCATGAGCGGCAAGCCGATCCTTCTGCCCGCGCGTCACGCGGTCAATATCGCGCTCGGCGTCGCGCTTCTGGTGTCGGTCGTGATCTTCGTCCGCACCGAGAGCCATCTGTGGTTCTGGATCGTGGCGGCGCTTTCGTTCCTGCTCGGCGTGCTCATCATCGTGCCGATCGGCGGCGCCGACATGCCGGTCGTCATTTCCATGCTGAACTCGTATTCCGGCTGGGCCGCGGCCGGCATCGGCTTCACGCTCGGCAACACCGCGCTCATCATCACCGGCGCGCTGGTCGGCTCCTCGGGCGCGATCCTCTCCTACATCATGTGCAAGGGCATGAACCGCAACTTCTTCGCGGTGATCCTCGGCGGCTTCGGCGGCGAGGTGGCGGGGCCCGCGGGCGGCGAGCAGAGGCCGGTCAAGCTCGGCTCGGCCGAGGACGCCGGCTACATCATGAAGAACGCGTCGAAGGTCATCATCGTGCCCGGCTACGGCATGGCGGTGGCGCAGGCCCAGCATGCGCTGCGCGAACTGGCCGACCGGCTCAAGAAGGAAGGCGTCGAGGTCAAGTACGCGATCCACCCGGTCGCCGGCCGCATGCCGGGCCACATGAACGTGCTGCTCGCCGAAGCCAACGTGCCCTACGACGAGGTGTTCGAGCTCGAGGATATCAATTCCGAATTCGCCCAGGCCGACATCGCCTTCGTCATCGGCGCCAACGACGTGACCAATCCGGCAGCCGAGGAGGACAAGTCCTCGCCGATCTACGGCATGCCGGTGCTGCAGGTCTGGAAGGCCGGTACCGTGATGTTCATCAAGCGCTCGCTCGCCTCCGGCTATGCCGGCATCGACAACACGCTGTTCTATCGCGACAACACCATGATGCTGCTCGGCGACGCCAAGAAGATGACCGAGGACATCGTCAAGTCGCTGGCGCACTGAGCGCACGGCCTTCGGTCAGTTGTGGTAACGGCGGCGGTGACCGTGCGCTTACCGCGCTGCTTGCCGGGGCGAATGCTCTAGCGCCGCTTCTGCAAGACCGCCCGCAGCCCGGCCGCAATCGCGATCCCGGCCAATGTGGTGGCGACGATTACGGCCGGCGCGTAGCCCCAACCGAAGCGCTCCACCCACGCCGCCATGGCCGGCGCGCCGAGCAATTGGCCGATGTTGCTCGCCTGCGTGATCAGCCCGAGCGCGATGGTCAGAAGGTGCGCATTTTTGGCGACGCGCGGCGCCGCCGCGAACAGCGATGCGGGGGTGAGCCCGGTTACGACCAGGATCGCGCAGGCGGTCACCGCCACCAAGGCGACGGGCGCGGATTCCGCGAACATGCCGAAGGAAGCGACGCCGGCGAACAGGAATCCGCCCGCCACCACCGCCCATAGCGGCGCGCCGACGCGCATCAGGCCGCCGGCGAGCAGGTTGCCGATGCCGTTGCAGATCACCGCCACGGCGCTGATGGTGCCGGCGGCCGCCGTCGACAGACCCATGCGGTCCACCAGCAGCGTGGGCAGCAGGCCGATGATGGCGAAGTACTGAAAGGCATAGACCCCGAAGGCCACGGCAAGAAGTAACGGCCCCGGCGAGGTGAGCACGATCGCCACGTTGCCGCGCATGTGGCCGCGCGTGCGCACCGGCGGCGCGGCCAGTGGCGCTAGCCACAGGATCGCCGGCGCGTAGGCGAGGGCGAGCACGCCGTTGACGATCCACAGCGCCTGCCAGTCGAGCTGGGCCCCCACCAGCATCATGAATGCCGAGCCGGCCGGCATGTACGTGCCCCAGAAGGAAAACACGAGGTCGCTGTCCTTTTCGCGCGACGCGGCGCGCAGCAGCGCCGGGATCGCAACCGCGACAGCGAGGAAGCCGAAGCTCTCCAGCGCGCGCGTCGCAATCAGAAACGCGCCGCTTTGCGCCGCGGCGCCGGCGAGGCTACCGATGCCGATCACCGCGAGCCCGCCGGCAAGCGCCGCGCGGTTCGACAGCATCGACACAATCGCCCCGGCGGGAAATCCCGCGATCGAGCCTAGGATGGCGTACATGGCGATCACCCATGACGCGGCGAACAGGCCAAGGCCGAGCTCGCGCTGGATGAGCGGCAAGGCGACGGCGGCCTTGCCGATCTGGCCGGAGGCGATCGTACCGGCGAAGATCAGGGCGAAGACGATGCCCCAGCGGGTGGTGCGCAAGCGAATGGCTCGGGTTGAGAGGATTCGACGCGGGCCGCCGTGCTATCACAAGTCATGGCGCTGTTGAAATCGATCATCATCATCGCGCTGCTGGCTTACGGCGCGATCTGCGCGTTGCTCTATTTCGGCCAGCGCGCGCTGATGTACTTCCCCGATCGCGCACGCACACTCCCGGCCGACGCCGGATTGCCGCAGGCCGTCGAGGAAGTGCTGGCGAGCGCTGACGGCGCCAAGGTCATCGTCTGGCACGTGCCGCCGCGCGGCGATAAGCCGGTGGTGCTGTATTTCCACGGCAATGGCGGCTCGCTTTCCTATCGCGCCAACCGTTTCCGGGCGCTCACCGCGGACGGCACCGGCCTGGTGGCGCTTTCCTATCGCGGCTATGGCGGCTCGACCGGCAGCCCGAGCGAGGAGGGCATCCTCGCCGACGCGCGCGCGGCCTATGACTTCGCCGCCGCGCGCTATCCGGCCGGGCGCATCGCCGTGTTCGGCGAGTTGCTCGGCACCGCCGTCGCCGTCGCCATTGCCGCCGAGCAGCCGGTCGGCCGCGTCGTTCTGGAATCGCCCTTCACCTCGGCCGCCGACATCGGCGCCGCGACCTATTTCTTCGTGCCGGTGCGGTTGTTCATGAAGGACCAGTTCCGTTCCGACGAGCGTATCGGCTTGGTGCGGGCGCCGGTGCTGGTGCTGCACGGCGAGCGCGACACTATCGTCCCCATCCGTTTCGGTGAGCGGCTCTACGCGTTGATCCGCTCGGAAAAGCGTTTCGTGCGCTTTCCCGCGGGCGATCATGTGAACCTCGACCCCCTGGGCGCGCTGCGCGAAGTGCGTGCGTTCTTGCAGAACTAGTTGATCTGATACGTCTGCCCGTAGCGGCCGCCGACGCGCTGGAAGCCCGCGACCGCCGGCTGGTAGTTCTGGTTGATGTTGAGCGCGCGCGCATAGGAGCCGGCGGCCTTCTCCTTGTCGCCGAGCCGCTCCCAGGCGATGCCGCGGTTAACCCAGGCCTCGAGGTGTCGCGGATTTTTCTCCAGCGCCTCGTCGAAGTCTTCGATTGCGCGCTTGTGGTCGTTGATCGCCACGTAGCTCATCGCGCGCGCGTAATAGGGTTCGGGCGCCGAGACGGTGAGATTGATGGCGGTGGTGAATTCGTCGATGGCGAACTTGTGCAGGCCCTGCGTCTGATAGATCAGGCCGCGATTGTGATAGGCCTGCGCGTGATCGGGCTTGAGCTGGATCGCCTTGTTGAAGTCGCCGAGCGCCAGCTGCGCCTGGCCCTGCTGGCGGCGCAAAATTCCGCGGCCGACATAGGCGGCGGCGTAATTCGGATCGATCTGGATCGCGCGCGAGTAATCGGCCAGCGCTAGATCGGCGCGTTTCATCTCCTGGTGAGCGAGCGCGCGGTTGGCGAATGCCTGCGCGTAGTTCGGATCGAGCTGGATCGCGCGGTCGAAGTCGGTGATCGCCTCCTTGTATTGCCCGGCGCGGCCGAAGACCGAGCCGCGCATGTTGTAGGCCTGCGGGTCGTTCGGGTTGCGCGCGACCACGTCGGACAGCGAAGCGATATTGGTCGGCGCGGCGGCGCGCAGATCGTCGTCTTCGGTGCCGATGCCGGCCCCGATGGTCCCGCAGCCGGCGAGCGCGAGCGAAAGCAGGAGCGCGGCGCCGGTGGTGCCGGCGCTATGGGTGCGGGGCGGGACGTTCGATCGCGGCCGGTTCATGGCTTTCCCATGCCGGGGGCATAAGGCGAAGGTTGGGCCGCGTCGAGGGGCCGCAAAACGAAAACGCGGGCAGCTAGCCTGCCCGCGCCGAAACCAAACCGACGTAAAGCTCAGCGCCGGCCCATGCCTCCGCCGCCGCCCATGCCCATTCCCATGCCGCCGCCCATGCCCATACCGCCGCCGCGGCCGCCACGGCCGCCCTTCGCCAACTTTTCCTTGGCCAGCATTGCCGGGCTCTTCATCGGGATCAGGCCTTCGCGCTGAGCGCGCTTGCGCGCGAGCTTGCGGGCGCGACGGATGGCTTCGGCCCGCTCGCGGGCGCGCCGCTCGGAGGGCTTCTCGTAGTGACCGCGCAGTTTCATCTCGCGGAAGATGCCTTCCCGTTGCATCTTCTTCTTCAGCGCCTTGAGCGCCTGATCGACGTTATTGTCGCGAACGAGAACCTGCACGTGGTGACCTCTCTGAAGGGCTTGTGGAATAGGGGGCCGGCGGCGGCCGGGAGGCCTTCGCCGAGAGCGCGGTGGGTAGCAGAATCAGGGCGGGAAGTCCACGGGCGCCCGTAATCCTTGGGGGTTCGCTGCGCTTTGGGGGTCGCCCCCCGGGATGCCGTGCGCTAAATCCGCCCCATGCGCATCACCGGCATCGCCGATATCGTCGTTCCCATCAGCTCCCCGATCCGCAACGCTTTCATCGATTTTTCCACGATGACCGCGAGCGTGGTCGCGGTCTTCACCGACAAGCAGCGCCACGGCGAGCCGGTGGTCGGCTTCGGCTTCAATTCGAACGGCCGCTATGCCCAGCAGGCTTTGCTGCGCGAGCGCTTCATCCCGCGCCTTTCGGCGGCCAAGCCCGAGGATCTGCAGGATGCTGGCGGCCTGCTCGATCCGGCCAAGTGCTGGGCCGCCATGATGCAGAACGAGAAGCCCGGCGGCCACGGCGAGCGCTCGGTCGCGGTCGGCGTGCTCGACATGGCGATCTGGGACGCGGTCGCCAAGGCCGAGGACGTGCCGCTGTGGAAGCTTTTGGCCGATCGCTACAACGGCGGCCAAGCCGACGACAGCGCCTGGGTCTATGCCGCCGGCGGCTATTATTATCCGGGCGCGGACGTGGCTTCCCTGACCGACGAAATGCGCCGCTATCTCGATCTCGGCTACACGACCGTGAAGATGAAGATCGGCGGCGCCGATCTCGCCACCGACTTGAAGCGCATCGAGGCCGTGCTCGCGCTGCTCGGCGGCAACGGCCAGAATCTCTGCGTCGACGCCAATGGCCGCTTCGACCGCAAGACCGCGCTGGAATACGGCCACGCCATCGCGCCCTATAACTTGCGCTGGTACGAGGAGCCGGTCGATCCGCTCGACTACCGCATGCTCGCGGAGATCGCCATGGATTACGCGGGGCCGCTGGCGACCGGCGAAAACCTGTTCTCCATGCCGGACGCGCGCAATCTCGTGCGCCACGGCGGCCTGCGCTCGGACCGGGACATCTTGCAGTTCGATCCCGCGCTGTCTTACGGTCTCGTGGAATATCTGCGCACGCTCGAAATGTTGCGCGCGCACGGCTGGTCGTCGCGCCGCTGCGTGCCGCACGGCGGACATCAGTTCGCGCTCAATATCGCGGTCGGGCTCGGCCTCGGCGGCAACGAATCCTACCCCGAGGTGTTCCAGCCGTTCGGTGGCTTCGCCGACAAGACGCCGATCATGGAGAGTCGCGTGAAAATGCCCGACGCGCCCGGCATCGGCTTCGAGAAGAAGAAAGAGCTTTACGCCGTGATGAGGAAACTGCTGCGCAAGGCGCCGTAGCGCGCCCGGCGTGATGAATCCTCAGCGGTGGAAGCGGTTCCACAACAGCGCGAAGATGAGGCCCATCACATAGCCGCTAAGCGCGGTGATCGCCACCAAAAGCGCGGCGGTGCCCGCGTTGAACGGCTCGATCAGATAGATCGGCTTGATGAAGTGCAGCCAGAAAACGAAATTGATCAGCGGCTGCGCCCAGCCAACCGCGACCAGAAGCGCCCAGCCGAGATGCAAGATGCCCAGGAGCCCGCCGAGAGCGAGCCCTGCTTTGTTCGGTTGAATTGTATTACTCATGAGTCGCCTCCGCATTGGTAGAAAACGATAGCGGAAGGCCGACGCTCGAACATTGATAGGGATCAATTGCGCCGCACGATGCCGGCTCAAGATTGATCGAGGCTCAGCGCGTCTGGCGTGCGAGCAGCTTGGCCGCCTTGCTCTGGCGTGCGCGGAACGCATCGAGCCGCTTGGCGAGTGCGCGGTCTTCGAGCGCGAGCACCGCGGCGGCGAGCAGCGCCGCGTTTTTCGCGCCGGCGTCGCCGATCGCAAGCGTGCCGACCGGTATGCCCGCCGGCATCTGCAAGATCGAAAGGAAGCTGTCGACGCCCTTCAGCGCCTTGGTGCGCATCGGGACGCCGAACACGGGAAGCGGCGTCAGTGCCGCCGTGACGCCGGGCAGATGCGCGGCGCCGCCGGCGCCCGCGATCACCACCTTGAACCCCGCGCCGCGCGCGCCCTTGGCGAACTTGAAGAGACGGTCGGGGGAGCGGTGGGCGGAGATCACGTGGGCTTCGAAGCCGATCTTCAACGACTTCAGGATTTCCGCGGCCAGCCGCATCGTCTTCCAGTCGGATTTCGAGCCCATGATGATGGCGACTGGACGCTTTCCGGCGGACATGAGTTGGATACCTCTGGCGCGAGTGAGCCGGTATTTATAGGTGCGCGAACTGGACTGGCAAGCGGCGCCCTAGCGCGACAGGAACGGCTGCATGCCGTCGCGCGCAAGCTCGTCGGCGCGCTCGTTCTCCTCGAGACCGTCGTGTCCGCGCAGCCAGTGCCAGGAAACCTCATGCCGCGCGGCGGCCGCGTCGAGCCGCTGCCACAGGTCGATGTTCTTGACCGGCTTGCGGTCCGCGGTGCGCCAGCCGTTCTTCTTCCACTTGAGCAGCCATTCGGTGATGCCGGATTTCACGTACTGCGAGTCGGTATAGAGATCGACCACGGCGGGCCGCTCGAGCGCCTCGAGCGCCTTGATCGCGGCGGTGAGCTCCATGCGGTTGTTGGTGGTCTGCGCCTCGCCGCCCTGGATCTCGCGCAGCTCCGGCCCGAAGCGCATGACGACGCCCCAGCCGCCCGGGCCCGGATTGCCCGAGCAGGCTCCATCGGTGTGGATGACGACGCGTCCCTTCATGCGGCGAGCCCATAATCGCGCGCGTGGTCGATGCGCTGGTGGAAGCGGAGCTTCTTCAGATATTCGAGCGGATCCTTGGGCCGCACCAGCGCGCCGGCGGGCACATCGAGCCAGTCGACCAGCCGCGTCAGCAGGAAGCGCAACGCCGCGCCGCGGGCCAAAAGCGGCAGCGCCTCAAGCTCCTCGACCGACGGCGTGCGCACGTCGAAATAGCCCGACAACAGCGCCCGGCCCTTGGTCACGTTGTAGGAGCCGTCCGGCTCGAAGCACCAGGCGTTCAGGCAGATCGCCAGATCATAGGACAGCAGGTCGTCGCACGCGAAATAGAAATCGATCAGGCCCGAGAGCTTGTCGCCGAGAAAGAACACGTTGTCGGGAAACAGGTCGGCGTGAATCACGCCGCGCGGCAATTGCCGAGGCCAGTGCGCCGAAAGATGCGCGATTTCGTCGGCGATGATCTTCTGCAGTCCCGGCGCAACTTCGTCGGCGCGTTTTCCCGGCCGTGCGCGCGAGCGGCTCCCAGCCGGAAAGCGCGAGCGCGTTCTTCCGGTGCAGTTTGAAGTCGTTGCCGGCCAGATGCAGTTGCGCGAGCGCGCGGCCCACCGCCGCGCAATGCGACACGTTCGGCCGGCGCACCGATACGCCTTCGAGGAAAGTGACCATGGCCGCCGGCCGGCCGGCGATCTCGGCGAGCGCGGCGCCCATCCTGTTTTTGACCGGCTGCGGGCAATTGATCCCGCGCGTAGCCAGGTGCTCCATCAGTCCGAGGAAGAAAGGCAGCTCCGCCTTCGCCACCCGCTTCTCATAGAGCGTCAGGATGAAATATCCGGCGCCGGTGTGCAGGAGATAGTTGGTGTTCTCCACGCCTTCGGCGATCCCCTTGCAGGAGAGCAGCGCGCCGAGATCGTAGCCCGCGAGGAACTTCGACAGTTCCTCTTCGCCGACGTCGGTATAGACGGCCATGTTCCTACTCCGCCGCGTCTTCGCGCAATTCGCGCGGCAGCGGGAAAAACACATCCTCGTCGGCGGTCGAGACGCTCTCGACCGTAACCTCGTAGCGCGCGCCGAAGGCGTCGATGATTTCCTCGACCAGCACCTCGGGTGCCGACGCGCCGGCGGTGAGACCGAGGCTCTCGATCGAGCCGAACACCGACCAATCGATATCGTCGGCGCGTTGCACCAGCGCGGCCACGCGCGCAGCCGGCGCGCTCGGCCACCTCGCGCAGGCGCTGCGAGTTGGAACTGTTCGGCGCGCCGACCACGATCATGGCGTCCACGCGCGGCGCCACGCGCTTGACCGCCTCCTGGCGGTTGGTGGTGGCGTAGCAGATGTCCTCCTTGTGCGGTCCGACGATCGCCGGAAATCTTTCTTTGAGAATGCCGACGATCTCGGCCGTGTCGTCGAGCGAGAGCGTGGTCTGCGTGACATAGGCGAGCCTCAAAGGATCGCGCGGCGCGAACGCGCGCGCGTCGGCTGCGGTCTCGACCAGTGCGACCGCGTTCTTGGGGAGCTGCCCCATGGTGCCGATCACTTCCGGATGGCCTGCGTGTCCGACGAGCACGATCTCGCGCCCGCGCTTGAAATGGATCGTGGCCTCGCGATGCACTTTCGTCACCAGCGGGCAGGTGGCGTCGATGGCGAAGAGATTGCGCTGCTTGGCGTCCTCGGGCACCGCCTTGGGTACGCCGTGGGCGGAGAAAATCACCGGCCGGTCGGTGGCCGGCACCTCGTCGAGTTCCTCGACGAAGATCGCGCCCTTCCGGCGCAGCCCCTCGACCACGTATTTGTTGTGCACGATTTCGTGGCGGACATAGACCGGCGCGCCGTATTTCTCGAGCGCGCGCTCGACCGCGTCGATCGCCCGCACCACGCCCGCGCAGAAGCCGCGCGGGGCGCAAAGCAGGATTTTCAGCGCGGGTTTATGGGTGTTCATGGCGGTTCCGAGAGCCTGCAATCCCGATATTAGGGCAGTCCTTATCACATTTGCCCTTTGTCCTTTCCCCACCTATATATCCCGCACCCCGGTGATCGTCTGACGTACCGAGGCTCCGCCTGCAGGGGCGGGCGGAGCGCGAAACAGCATCGAATTCGGCCTCGTAAGAGATTTTGCCATGACCCATATGCCGCTTATGCCCAAGGCGACCGCCGTTTGGCTGGTCGAAAACACCTCGCTGTCGTTCGAGCAGATCGGCGATTTCTGCAAGCTGCATACGCTCGAAGTGAAGGGCATCGCCGACGGCGAGGTGGCGCAGGGCATCAAGGGCCTCGATCCGATCACCACCAACCAGCTCACGCGGGACGAGATCACCAAGGGCGAGGCCGACCCGAACTATCGCCTGCAGCTGCTCACGCCCAAGGTCGAGGTTCCCGAGCCCAAGGCCAAGAAGGGCCCGCGCTACACGCCCGTGTCCAAGCGCCAGGACCGGCCCAACGCGATCCTGTGGCTGGTGCGCAATCACCAGGAGCTGAAGGACGCGCAGATCATGCGCCTCGTCGGCACCACCAAGTCGACGATCGAATCGGTGCGTACCCGCACGCACTGGAACGCGCAGACCCTGCAGCCGCTCGACCCGGTGTCGCTCGGCCTTTGCTCGCAGACCGACCTCGATCACGAGGTGGGCCGCGCGGCCAAGGAGAAGCCGCTGCCGGTGGTGACGGGTGCCACGCTGTTGCCGGCCTCCGAAACGACCAAGCCGGAGCCGGCTCCGTCCGAGCCGTTCGTCACCGAGCTGCCGAAAAAGAAAGAGCGAGAGGCGCCGATCGACGTCGACTCGGTCTTCGCCAAGCTCGGCGGCACGAAGAAGGGCGCTTGACGCTTCAGTCCAGCGCCTCGTCCTTCACCGGCACCGTGTAATTGAGCGCGAGCCGCCCGCCGTCGACGTACACCGTCTCCCCGGTCATGTAGCTCGCGTCGTCCGACGCGAGGAAAGCCGCGACCGCGGCGACCTCCTCGGGCTCGCCGACGCGGCCCAAGGGCGTGCGCGAGAGAATCCGCCGCTTGGCCTCCTTGTCGGTTGCGATGCCTTTCAGAATTTCCGTCATGATCGAGCCCGGCCCGATGGCGTTCACGCGGATGCCGTAGGGCGCCAGCGCCAGCGCCATGACGCGCGTGAGCTGGCCGACCGCGCCCTTGGACGCGGCATAGGGCACTTGATTGGCGATCACCACCACGGCGCTGGTCGAGGACATATTGACGATGGCGCCGGGCTTCTTCCCGGCCTTGACCTGCTCGACCATGCGCCGCGCCGCCGCCTGGCCGACCAGAAACACGCCCTTCATGTTGACGCGCATCACGCGGTCGAAGTCGGCCTCCTTGATGTCGAGGAAATCGGCGGTGTGGATGATGCCGGCGTTGTTGACGAGCAGATCGACGCCGCCGAACGCCTTGATCGTCTCGTTGACCAGCTTGGCGGCATCCTTGGCGTCGCCCACGTCGCAACGCGTGAAGCGCGCATGGCCGCCGAGCGCCTTGGCCGCCGCGGCGCCGTCCGTCTCGTTGATGTCCGCAAGCATCACCTTGGCGCCCTCGGCGACGAAGCGCTTGGCGATGGCAAGCCCGATCCCGCGCGCCGCGCCGGTGACGATGGCGGCTTTGCCGGAGAGCTTGGTCATCGGAACTTTCTCGTTTTCCCCTCTCCCAAAATGGGAGAGGGGACTAAACAAGTCGCTGCGCCGTCAGCCCCGCTTGCGCAGCCAGCCGTCGACCGAGAATCGCCCGGCGCCGGTGACGAACAGCAGCAGCAGGCCGCCGCCGGTCGAAAGGTTCTTCAGGAAGTTGAAATATTGGGCCGTCTGTTGGGCCGCAGGATATTCCCAATAGCGATGCGCAAGCGCAGTCGCGATCACCACGAACACGAAGCCAAGCAGCGCGCCGTAGCGTGTCGCAATACCCAGGATCAACGTGATCCCGATCGCCATCTCCGCGATTGTGGCGACCCACGCGAAAAATTCTGGAGCCGGCACTTTGAGCGCGACCAGATAGCCGGTGAAGCCGGCGATGTTCATGAGCTTCGGATAGCTCATGAGAAACAGCCAGCCGAGAAGAACGCGGCCGATGAGTGCGAAGGTGTCGCCGGTGCGGATGGCGAAACCGTCGCAGGCGGAAAATTGCGCGGGCGACGGCGTGATCAGTTCGTGGGTGTCTTTGGCCATTGAAAATCCCCTCCCTTTGAGCCGATTCAGCCCGGCTGCGAGGGTTATACTATCGTCTAAGAGGCCTGGGAGAATAGGGGCTCAACCCGCAAGTCCACGACCCTTCAGCGCCGCGCCGATCTCGTCGAGGATCGCCGGATCGTCGATCGTGGCCGGCATGGTCCAGGGCTCTTTGTCCGCGATCTTCTTCATGGTGCCGCGCAATATCTTGCCCGAGCGCGTCTTCGGCAGCCGCTGCACCGTGATCGCGAGCTTGAACGCCGCCACCGGCCCGATCTTGTCGCGCACCAGACCGACGATCTCTTTCTCGATCTCGGCGTTCGATTTCGTCACGCCGGACTTCAGCACGATGAAGCCGCACGGCACCTCGCCCTTGAGCGCGTCGGCGATGCCGATCACCGCGCACTCGGCGACATCCGGGTGCGCCGACAGCACTTCCTCCATGCCGCCGGTCGAGAGCCGGTGCCCGGCGACATTGATGATGTCGTCGGTGCGGCTCATGATGAATAGATAGCCGTCCTCGTCGCGATAGCCCGCGTCCGCGGTCTTGTAGTAGCCCGGAAACTCGGCGAGGTAGCTCTCCTTGAAGCGCTCGTCCTGCTGCCACAGCGTCGGCAGGCACGCGGGCGGCAGCGGCAGCTTCACCACGACCGAGCCGATCTTGCCCGCGGGCACCGGCTTCACGTGGTCGTCGACGATGTCGATCTTGTAGCCGGGCATCGGCACCGTGGCCGAGCCGTATTTCACCGGCAGCTGGCCGAGGCCCACCGGGTTGCCGGCGATGCACCAGCCGGTCTCGGTCTGCCACCAATGGTCGATCACCGGCACCTTTCAAGATCCGCTCGGCCCATTGCACCGTGTCCGGATCGGCGCGCTCGCCGGCCAGGAACAGCGTGCGGAATTTCGAAAGGTCGTAGCCGCCGACGAATTTGCCTTGCGGGTCCTCTTTCTTGATCGCGCGAAACGCGGTCGGCGCGGTGAACATCGCCGCTACGCCATGCTCGGAAATGACGCGCCAGAACGCGCCTGGGTCCGGCGTGCCCACGGGCTTGCCCTCGTAGACGATCGAGGTGCAGCCGTGAAACAGCGGCGCATAGACGATATAGCTGTGGCCGACCACCCAGCCGATGTCCGACGCCGCCCAAAAGGCCTCGCCGGGCGCGACGCCGTAGAAATTATCCATCGACCACTTGAGCGCCACCAGGTGCCCGCCGTGGTCGCGCACCACGCCTTTGGGGATGCCGGTGGTGCCCGAGGTGTAGAGGATATAGAGCGGGTCGGTGGCCGCGCACGGTACGCAGTCGGCCACTTGGTCGTGCCGGATCGCCGCGGCGCGCAGCGTCGCCCAGTCGTGATCGAATCCGGCGACCAAGTGAGCCTCGAGCTGCGGCCGCTGCAACACGATCACCGCCTCGGGTTTGGTGTCGGCGAGCCGGATGGCTTCATCCAAGAGCGGCTTGTAGGCGACGGTGCGGTTCGGCTCGAGGCCGCACGACGCGGTCAGGATCAATTTCGGCTTGGCGTCGTCGATGCGGGTCGCCAGCTCCTTGGCCGCGAAACCGCCGAACACCACCGAATGGATCGCGCCGATGCGCGCGCAGGCGAGCATGCCGAAGATCGCCTCCGGCACCATCGGCATATAGAGGATGATGCGGTCGCCGTGTTTGACGCCGAAATCCTTTAGCACCGCCGCCAGCGCCCGCACCTCGGCGAGCAGCTCCGTGTAGGTGATGTTCCGCTTCTGCCCGCTGACCGGGCTGTCATAGACCAGCGCGCGCTGCGCGCCGCGGCCGTTGGCCACGTGGCGGTCGACGGCGTTCCAGCAGGTATTGACCACGCCGCCCGCGAACCAGCGGCCATAGACGCCCGCGTTCTTGTCGAAGATTTTCTTCGGCTTCTCGATCCAGTCGATGGCTTCGGCGGCCTCGCCCCAGAAGCCCTCCGGGTCGCGCTCCGCGCGCGCATAGACTTCGGCGTAGCGGCTCTTGGCTTGGCTATTCATACGAGACATTGTCCGCGCCGGGCTCACGATTGCAAGGCCACCTTTGCATTGCGCGCCGTTCCCGCGTAAGCGGATGGCCCCGTTCGTTCCGAACATCCCCCGTGATCTCCGATCCGATCTTTTACGCCGTCGCCGCGATCTCGGTGATCCTCTTGGGGCTCGCCAAGGGCGGCTTCTATGGCCTCGGCGTCATGGCGACGCCGATCCTCGCGCTCGTCGTCTCGCCGCTGCAGGCCGCGGGCATCCTGTTGCCGATTTACCTGGTCAGCGACGTGATCTCGGTCTGGGCCTACCGCAAGAGCTGGGACCCCTGGAATCTCAAGGTCCTGTTCCCCGGCCTCGTCATCGGACTTGGCATCGGCTGGATGCTCGCGGCTTGGGTGCCGGAGGGCTACGTGCGCATCGTAATCGGCCTGATCGCGCTGGCCTTCGTGCTCAATTCTTGGTTCGGCCGCGGCGTGCCCGACGAAACCTACAAGCCCTCCGCGATCAAAGGCACGTTCTGGGGCGCGGTTGCCGGCTTTACCAGCTTCGTCGCCCATGCCGGCGGGCCGCCCTATGCGATGCACATGCTGCCGCAGCGGCTGGATCGCGAGATTTTCGCCGGCACCACCACGATCCTGTTCGCGACATTGAATGCGCTGAAGGTCTATCCCTATTTCGCGCTCGGGCAGCTTACGCCGGTCAATCTCTGGACTTCGGTCGCATTGTTCCCGCTCGCGGTGGTGACCACCTTCTTCGGCGTCTGGCTGGTGCGCCGCGTCTCGCAGGAACAGTTCTACCGGGTGACGTACCTGATCATGTTCTTCGTCTCGCTGGAGCTCTTGCGCGGCGGGATTTTCGCGGTGCTGCGGGGATGATTGAAGCGGCCCGGCCGCTCCGCTACGGTCGTAGCGGGCAGGGGAGCAAGCGCGTGAACACCAGCGTGAACAAGTCCGCCTACGACACCGACCTCGACAAGAATCCGGCGAACTATCAGCCGCTGACGCCGCTCGCGTTCCTGGAGCGCGCGGCCGACGTGTTTCCCGACCATACCGCGATCATCCACGGGCCACGGCGCATCAGCTATCGCGATTTCCACGCGCGCTCGAAGCGGCTCGCCTCGGCGCTCGCCAAGCGCGGCATCAAGCGCGGCGAGACGGTGGCTGCCATGCTGGCCAACTCGCCGGCCATGCTCGAGCTGCACTACGGCGTGCCGATGACCGGCGCCGTGCTGAATACGCTGAACACGCGCCTGGACGCGCCCATCATCGCCTTCTCGCTCGACCACGGCGAGGCCAAGATCGTCGTCACCGACCGCGAATTCTCCGGCGTGATGAAGGCCGCGCTGGCGCAGTGCAAGGTCAAGCCGCTCGTGATCGACTACGACGACGCGGAATTCTCTGGTCCGGGCGAGCGGCTCGGCAATCTCGACTACGAAACGCTGCTCGCCGAGGGCGACGAGAGCTACGCACGCACGGCGCCCGGCGACGAATGGGACGCGATCTCGCTGAACTACACCTCGGGCACCACCGGCGACCCCAAGGGCGTGGTCTATCACCACCGCGGCGCGGCGCTGCTCGCCATCGGCAACGTCGTCACCTGCGCGATGAAGAAGCATCCGGTTTATCTCTGGACGCTGCCCATGTTCCACGCCAACGGCTGGTGCTTCCCCTGGTCGATCTCGGTCGTGGCCGGCACCCACGTCTGCCTGCGCCAGGTACGCGCCAAGCTGATGTACGACCTGATCGCCAAGCATAAGGTCACGCACCTGTGCGGCGCGCCGGTCGTGATGGCGACGTTGCTCAACGCGCCCGAGAACGAGAAGCAGCCGCTGCCGCACGTGGTGGAATTCTTCACCGCCGCCGCGCCGCCGCCGGAAGCCGTGCTCGCGGCGATGCGAGCCGCCGGCTTCAATGTTACCCACCTCTACGGCCTCACCGAAACCTACGGCCCGGCGGTGGTGAACGACTGGCACTCGGTATGGGATGCGCTCGACGCCAGCGGCCAGGCCACCAAGAAAGCGCGCCAGGGCGTGCGCTACGGCGCGCTCGACGGCCTCGACGTGATGGATCCCGACACGATGCAGCAGGTCGCCCGCGACGGCGAGACCATGGGCGAGGTCATGTTCCGCGGCAACGTGGTGATGAAGGGCTATCTCAAGAACAAGGCCTCGACCGACAAGGCATTCAAAGGCGGCTGGTTCCATTCCGGCGATCTCGGCGTGATGCACCCGGACGGCTACATCCAGCTCAAGGACCGCTCCAAGGACATCATCATTTCCGGCGGCGAGAATATTTCCTCGATCGAAGTCGAGGACGCGCTCTACAAACATCCCGCGGTGCAGGCCGCCGCCGTCGTCGCCAAGCCCGACGACAAATGGGGCGAGACGCCCTGCGCCTTCGTGGAGCTGAAGCCCGGCAAGGCGGCGACCGCCGACGAGCTGATCGCGCACTGCCAGGCCAACTTGGCGCGCTTCAAGGTTCCCAAGCACGTCGTCTTCATGGAATTGCCGAAGACTTCGACCGGGAAGATTCAGAAATACAAGCTGCGGGAGACGGCGAAGGGGGTGTGACCTTCTTCAATCCCATTTCAGCCCCGCCCAGCCGTACACCTCGTGCATCAGCGCTTTGGTGAGTTCCGGCCGATCGACGCCGGCGAGCTCGGAATCGACCTTGTAGCCCCCTTGTCGGCTCAGAACGTACGAGAGCAGGCGATAGGACGGCCGAAAGGATTGCAATTCGCGCGGATCGATCGAGATCGAATGGCCCGGAACGGCGGGCGTGAGTTCGTCGCGTAGATAGATCGCGTCGAAGCTGAGGATGCGCCATTGATCGGCGCGCCGCTCCGCGCGGTAGACGAAGCGCGTATAGCTCAGGAGATTCATCTCGATCCCGTCGAGCGTCGTCGGAATTTCTATGATCGCGCTCATGGTGGCGACCGCACGATCCCCGGAGAGAACGACACGTGTTGGCGAAAGCCGGTGCCTGGCCAGCACATTGCGGCGGGCCATGTCGATGGAGCCTTTCACGAAATCGGCTCCATTGCCGCGAAACCAGGTCACGCGGACTTGCGAATCCGGATGAAAACAGTCGCGCATTTCATCCCAGCGACCGAGATCGCGGCTTTCGCGCTCCTTCAGGATGAGTTGCGTGATTGCTGAAACGTCGGCGGCGTCACGCACGGGCTGGGGCAAATTCATTCACGCCTCCGAAAACGATGGTCACTAGGCCGATTAAAACAGAAGCTTTCATGATATCCTATACCGAAGACTTCGACCGGGAAAATTCAGAAATTCAAGCTGCGGGAGATGGCGAAGGGGGTGTGAGCGCTGTCGCCATCCACCCGCGTGCTAGTTGCGCCGTCGCTTCTTGGTCGAGCTGCCCTCTAGCAGGAGGATCAGCGCTTCGTGATAGGCAACGCCCGACCAGAGCAGAATGAGCGTCACGCCGACCAAGAAAGCGCCTGGGCCGGCCTCGAAGAACATTCCCGTCGCGCCCGCAAGCAGGAAAATGGCGGTCAGCAATTGCAGAAGCAGATTCAGCACGAGCCATTTGGAAATCGGAAAATTAGGCAGCGCCCGCCGCTTCATGGTCCACGTCACCAGAAACAGGGCTTGCAGGACGCCGGCGACCAGGCTCGACACGCGCCAGATCGTGGTTGGCGACAAATGGCAATAGATCAACAGCGTCGGCAGCATCGAGCATCCGGCCACGATGAATCCCTTTTCCACTACTGCGCGGACGACAAGCGAGTCATAGTGGAAAATCTTGCCGCCGATGCTTTCTCGGAAGAGCATGAGGAGCGCGGCGAAGCCGCCATAGGTGATCGCCAGCAACGCCAGCGTATGAAGATAGGTGGTGCCGGGTAATTCCACTGCTTGCCCCCATTACGCGCCCGCAGCATCATACCCCCGAAACTTGGAATTCAGCCAGACGGCCCGGATGTTTCAGCTGAGCCACACCCGCCGCGTCGCCGTGCTCACGCTTCAGCACGGCAAGGCCAATGCGCTCGATACCGAGTTCTGCCTGGCGCTGGCGGCGAAGTTCGATGAGCTGAAAAGCTCGGATACGCAGGCCGTCGTCATCACCGGACAGGGGAAGATTTTCTCCGCCGGCGTCGATCTGTTGCGCGCCACCACCAGCGGTCCGGATTATTTCCGCTTCTTCCTTCCGGCGCTGGCCAAGCTCTACACCAGCACGTTCTTCTTTCCGAAACCCGTGATCGCGGCGGTGAACGGCCACGCCATTGCCGGCGGCTGCATCCTGGCCTGCTGCGCCGACCGGCGCCTCGTCGCGCGCGGCGAGGCGCGTATCGGCGTCACCGAATTGCTGGTCGGCGTGCCGTTCCCGCCGCTGGCTTTCGAGATCATGCGCTACGTCACCACGCACAAGTTCTTCCCCGAGGTCATTTTCTCGGCGGCGACCTATTTGCCCGAGGAGGCGGTGAAGCGCGGACTGGCCGACGAGATCGTGCCGCCCGAGAAGCTCCTTGATCTCGCGATCGAGAACGCCGAGCGCCTCGCCGCACTCCGTCCTGCCGCCTTCGCGCTCACCAAGCAGCAAATGCGCCAGCCGGTGGCCGACGCGCTCGAGCGCCACGGCAAGCGGCTCGACGCGGCCACCGCCGAAGTCTGGCTCGCGCCCGAAACCGCCGCTAGCATGCGCGGCTACGTGAGCCGCACTTTCAAGAAGTCCTGATCGAGATGTTAACGTGAACAACGTTACCGCGACCGCTATTGAAGACCTCTGCTTCACGCCGGCGACAGACCTGGTTGCGCTCATCCGACGCCGTCAGGTTTCACCCGTCGAGCTGGTGCGCGCATTGCTCGACCGGATCGGGCGGCTGCAGCCGGCGCTGAATGCTTACACCGTCGTTTACCCCGAGCGTGCTCTTGCCCAGGCGCGGCAGGCAGAGGCGGACGTGATCGCTGGCCGCGAGCTTGGCCCGCTGCACGGCGTTCCGTTCTCGGTCAAGGATATGGTCGCGGTCGAAGGTATGCGACTTACCTACGGCTCCTACATGTTCGAGCACAATGTGGCGGACCACGACGCCGTTGCCGTGAAACGTTTGAAAGCGGCGGGCGGCATCGCGCTCGGCATGACGGCGATGGGCGAGTTCGGCCACAAGGGGTTCACCGACAGTCCACTTTGGGGGGTTACCCGCAATCCGTGGAAGTTGGACCACACCACGGGCGGTTCCAGCGGCGGCGCGGCTGCGGCGATCGCGGCAGGGATGGGGCCGTTGGCGATCGGCACGGATTTCGCGGGTTCCGTCCGCATTCCGGCAAGCTGCTGCGGGATCGTTGGCCTAAAGGGAACGCTGGGCGCGGTGCCGCATGACGACGCGCCGGAGGCTTTCGGCAGCATCATGCATCTCGGGCCGATGGCCCGCACCGTCTCCGATGCGGCCTTGATGATGTCGGTCATGATGGGACCGCATCCATCCGACCCCTTCTCCTATGCCGCGCTTGGGAACGAGCAGGTTGCCCGCGCGAGCGCCAATGCAAGCGTGCGCGGCAAGCGGTTTGCGTGGCTGCCCAAGGTGGGAAACGCCAGCCTGGACCCGGACGTGGCGACTGCAACGAGAGCGGCGGTCGAAAGCTTGCAGGCGAACGGTGCCGAGGTCGAGGAAATCGAGGTCGACCTCCGAATCTCGGCCGACCTCATCTTCGCGTTGAGCCCGCCGATCTTCTACGCGCTCTACGGGTCGCGTTTGCCTGAATTCTCCGAGCAGCTCGACCCGACCTGCCGGGCGGTCATCGAGCGTGGCGCCGGCATCCTGGCCCACGAATATCAAGCTGCCTTGATGCAGCGCACGGAGCTGTTCCGCCGCGTGCAGCGGCTATTCGAAACCTACGATTTCCTCGTGATGCCGACCTTGAGCGCGCCGGCGCTGCCGGCCACGCACAAAGCCTTTGACGAGCTCACGATCGGCAATGTTGCCGCGGGCACGCCCAGGTATTCTTGGTATCCCTACACGCATCCGTTCAATCTCACCGGACACCCGGCCATCTCGATTCCGGTCGGTTGGAGCAACGAGGATTTACCCATCGGGCTGCAGGTCGTTGGACCCTGGCATGCCGACGACCGCGTGATCGGCGTCGCAGCCGTGCTCGAGAAGGTCCGGCCCTGGGCGGGCCGCCGGCCAAATGTGCGGGAGCATTGAATGGACGCAGACGTCATTGTCATCGGCGGCGGACTTGCGGGACTGACCGCCGCGACGGAACTCGCCGACGCCGGCAAGAAAGTGATCCTGCTCGACCAAGAGCCGGAAGGCTCCCTCGGCGGCCAGGCGTTCTGGTCGTTCGGCGGCCTGATGCTGGTGAATTCGCCGGAGCAGCGCCGGCTCGGCATCCACGACTCGCGCGAACTTGCCATGCAGGATTGGCTTGGCGCCGCCGCCTTCGATCGCGACGAGGACGAATGGCCGCGCCGCTGGGCCGAGGCCTATGTGGATTTCGCCGCCGGCGAGAAGCGGCCGTGGCTGCACGCCATGGGCGTGCGCTGGTTCCCGGTCGTTGGCTGGGCCGAGCGCGGCGGCTATCTCGCCACCGGCCACGGCAATTCGGTGCCGCGCTTCCACATCACCTGGGGCACCGGGCCCGGCCTGATCCAGCCGTTCGTGCGGCGCGTGCGCGAAGCGGAGAAAGGCGGGCTGATCTCGCTTCGTTTCCGCCATCGCGTCACCGCTCTCACCAAGACCGGCGGCCGGGTCGACGGCGTGCAAGGGGAAATCCTGGAGCCGAGCAATGTCGAACGCGGCCACAAAAGCTCGCGCAAAATATTCGGGAATTTTTCGCTGAAGGCGCAGGCCGTCATCGTGACGAGCGGCGGCATCGGCGGCAACCACGAGCTGGTGCGCAAGCACTGGCCTAGGCGCATGGGCGAGCCGCCGAAACACATGCTCTCCGGCGTCCCCGATCACGTCGACGGCCGCATGCTCGAAGCGGCGGGTGCCGCCGGCGGCCGCATCATCAATTCCGACCGCATGTGGCACTACCCGGAAGGCATCGACAATTACGCGCCGATCTGGAGCCGCCACGGCATCCGCGTCCTCTCCGGCCCGTCGCCGCTCTGGCTCGACGCCACCGGCCGCCGCCTGCCGGTGCCGCTGTTTCCCGGCTTCGATTGCTACGGCGCGCTCGAGCACGTGATGCACGCCGGCCACGATCATTCCTGGTTTCTCCTGAACGAGCGCATAATCGGCCGCGAGTTCGCGCTCTCGGGCTCCGAACAGAACCCGGACTTCACCAACAAGAGCATTCTCGGCGTGCTGCGGCGCGGGCGCGGCAAGGCGCTCACGCCGGTGCAGAAGTTCGTGCAGGCTAAGAAGGATTTCGTCGTCGCCGAAACGCTGTCGGAGCTGGTCGAAGGCATGAATCGCCTGACCCAGCGCAATCTCGTCGATGCCGCGACCGTCGAGCGCGAGGTCGTCGCGCGCGACCGCGAGCTCGACAACAAATTCGGCAAGGACGCGCAGATCATGGCGATCCGCGCCGCGCGCAAATTCATCGGCGACCGCGTGATCCGCGTGAGCAAGCCCCACAAGCTGCTCGATCCCGCCGCGGGTCCGTTGATCGCGGTGCGGCTTTGGGTGCTGACGCGCAAGACGCTCGGCGGCCTCGAGACCGATCTCGATGGCCGCGTGTTGGCCGCCGGCGGCGCGCCCTTGCCCGGCGTCTATGCGGCCGGCGAGGTCGCGGGCTTCGGCGGCGGCGGCGTGCACGGCTATCGCGCGCTCGAAGGCACGTTCCTCGGCGGCTGCCTGTTCTCCGGCCGCATCGCGGGCAGGGCGGCGGCCAAGGCCGTGGGGTGACGCATGAAGACCCCAGACGGCGTCGAGCTTTTCGTCCGCGACTGGCTGCTGCCCGCGGGCGCGCGCCGGCGCGGCTCGGCGCTCATCATCCACGGTCTCGGCGAACATAGCGGCCGCTATGCCCATGTCGCAGCGGCGCTGAACGAAATCGGCGTTGCCGCGCGCGGTTACGATCAGCGCGGTTTCGGCCAGTCCGGCGGCCCGCGCGCGGCTATTCCTTCGCTGAATGCGCCGCTGGACGACGCCAAGCTAGTGTTCGATACATTCGCGGCGGAGGCGAAGGCCGCGGGCGACGGCAAGCCGCCGTTCCTGATCGGCCACAGCATGGGCGGCGCTATCGCCGCGCGCGCCGTCACCGGCGGCTGGATCCGGCCGCGCGGCCTCGTGCTCTCCTCGCCGGCGCTGAAGACGCGGCTCAGCGCCGCGATGCGTTTCCTGATCGCCATCGCAAGCAGAATCACGCCGAACCTCGTGCTGCCGCACAGCTTGCCCCTGCATCGTCTCTCGCATGATCCGCTCATCGTGACGGAAGTGAAGAGCGACCAGCTCTGCCATGCATATGCGACACCGCGGACCATCGCCTTCCTCCTCGACGCCGGCGAGCAGACGCGTCGCGATGCGACGAAACTCGACGTGCCGACTTTGCTTCTCGTTGCTGGAGAGGATCGCCTCGTCGATCCACAGGGTGCTCGTGAATTTGCTGCTGCCTTGCCACCCGGTCTCGGCACGCTGCACTGGTACGCGCCGCTCTGGCACGAAGTATTCAACGAGCGTGAGCCGGAGCGGACGCGCGTGCTCGGAGATTTGCAAGGCTGGATCGCGAGCCGGCTCGAGTCGAAGCGCGCGTGATCGCCACGCGGCTTCCAGGGTTAAGACATGGTTGCGGCGTGAAATTGCGCGCGGCCGGGCGGTCTTGACCTTGCCATAAAATTCGAGTCTATAGCGCCCGCAACTCGATTTTGGCTTGTCTTGCTACCACGCTCCCTTTTGGGCTGCGCTACGAGACCAAAACCCAAAACTCGGATTGTGGAAGCCGCGCGATGGTCGTGCGGTGAGAAAACGCACGGCTCGTGCGTCGAAAGGAAACGAAATGGCTATCGGTACCGTGAAGTGGTTCAATGCCCAGAAGGGCTTCGGCTTCATCCAGCCCGCCGACGGCGGCAAGGACGTGTTCGTCCATATCAGCGCCGTCGAGCGTGCCGGCATGTACACCCTGACGGAGGGGCAGAAGGTGAGCTTCGAGATCACCACCGAGCGCGGCAAGACCGCCGCGACGAATCTCCAGGCCGCCTGAGCAAGCCGCCTGAAGCGGACCGCTTCGCGAAAAGTGGAAAGCCCGGCGCGAGCGCCGGGCTTTTTTGTTGCAGAGCTTCGGATGCGGCCTGCGCTTCAGTACGACTGTTGCTGAGAGGCGAGCCACCTAATGATGATCCAGGGCGGGAAGAAGCAGCCGATCGTCGAATCGATCACTTCCTGGTTCGACAACTCGCGCTTCTCGAGCAACACCGTGATGATCGGCGACGCCGCCGCGCACCAGATGGCGCCGACCACATAGGGGAATTCACCGCTCGTGCTGCCGAATTTCTTGTGGTGGCGATACCTGGAGCCCGCGACCCTCGAACCGGCCGGAGTGTAGTGCTTGAACTTGGCGATCTTGAACGTGTTCGTCCAATGGGGCCGCAGGAACCAGTTCGCGGTTCCCAAGCCTGCGGCAAGCGGAAGCAGGATGGAGCGATCGCGCTCCGGGGTCTCTGCAACCGCTGCGCCCGGGAGGGCGGTTGCGGCAAACGCGGCCATGAGGGCCGCAATGAGCATCTTCTTCACATTTCACCTCATCGCGTTGGTGGCCCGCTGCCGCGGCGGAGCCGGTAAGCTCGATGAGTTGAAGATGAGAGGCCGGTCCGGACGAGAGTCCGGGCTTCGACCGGCAAATGCGGGCATACGGGTACGCGCCATACACAACGCTCTGACCCGATACACGGGGCTCAAGCGATACTCCGCTCACGCAACTCCAACTCAACAAGCACTTGAAATAATTAGCAGAAAAGTAACCAACCTCAACGCGGTTCCTGATTCAGCATTAAGAATTTAGTTAAAATTGTAACGATCTGAAGCCTTGAGATGTCGTGGTTCCCGCCGCCCCGCGACGATCCGCGCCGTACCAAAACGAAACCGCCGGTCGACGGACCGGCGGCTTACATCCAGAGGCGGGGTCGGCGGTCAGTGCACCGGCTGATGCCTGAGCCGTTCGATCTCGTCCTTCAACAGCAGTTTGCGGCGCTTGAGTTCGGCGACCCTCAGAGTATCGACCGAGGGGTGCGTGCGCGCCTCTTCCAGTTCGATTTCGATAGTTCTGTGCTTCTGCTCCAATTCGGCGAGAAGCGCCTGAATGGTCATGAATCGATTCTCCATGCAGGGTGCGACGCGTAAGTCTGTCATGGGTCCGGCCGCGAGTCGACGTTATCGTGCTGCGGCAAAGCGCCAATCCACCGCGGCCTGCAAGGAAACACAGGGGGCATTTCCTTGTCTTGCCCGGAACAGGCTCGGGCATGATACTCCATCCGCGGACATGGAAGGCGGCGCCGAATCGGCGGGAGGTCATGAACGCCGAAGCAGAACGACAACTGAAGAGCGAGCTGGAGCGGCTCAGGCAGGAGCATCGCGACCTCGACTCTGCGATCGACGCGCTAACCTCGGCGCCTGGCACAGATCGGCTGCAAGTCCAGCGCTTGAAGAAGCGCAAGCTGCAATTGCGCGATCAGATTCAGGACATCGAGGACCAGCTTTTCCCCGACATCATCGCATGACGGCGGGCGTGGAAGGTGCACGTCGGGCGGCTAGAGGTGCTTCATCATGTTCTCGGCGCTGGTGACCTCGGTGCCGGCCTTCTCCTCGACGTTGAGCACCTTCACCACGCCGTCATCAACGAGCATCGCGTAACGCCGCGAGCGAATGCCGCCTAGACCGCCGGTCGCGTCGAACTCGAGCCCGATCGCCTTGGCGAACTCAGCGTTATTGTCGGCAAGAAACTCGATCTTGCCGTCACCACCTGTGGTCTGGTTCCAGTAGTGCATGACCCAGTGATCATTCACGGCCGTCACCGCGATATGGTTCACGCCTTTGGCCATGATCTTCTCGGCATTGGTAAGGAAGCCAGGCAGGTGGTTCTTGTGGCAGGTCGGCGTGAAAGCGCCTGGCATGCCGATCAACACTACGCGCTTGCCTTTGAAGACTTCGTCCGTGGTGCGCGGCTTCATCGCGCCGTCAACCACCACCCGGAACGTCGCCGGAGGAAGCCGTTCGCCGACCTTGATCATTCCACTCTCCCTGCCTCAGGCTGCCTGCTTCCCGAGCTTGCCTATCCTAGTCCGAGTCTATCCTAATCCAAGTCGCCGGTCAGTCGAGCGGCACTTCGACCTCGATCGCCTGTTCGCCCGCGACCAGCGTCAGCCGCAGCATAGACGGGATGGGATTGGCTCCCGACGGCGCGCCTTCGAGTGGGAAAGCGAAACGGACCAGCCCACCCTCAGCGGGCAGCTTCTCGGGAACCGGGAGCGCCCATTCCTCGCTGGGGCCTTCGGCGAAGAGATCGGATTTTGCTCCGGGCGGAACCCTCGCCGTAACCAGCGCACGCGGCGCCGCGCCGCGCTCGAGCTTCACGCCGATGATCGCGAGGCTCCCGGCCTCGCCGAGCTTCACCCTGCGCGGCACGTTCGCTTCCGCGGCCGTGAGCGCGGGCACCGGCGCGGCGCCGTTTACCGGCACGTCGAGCCGGACGCGCGCTTCCGCGGGAACGCACAGCTTCTCGCAGACCGCGTATTCGAGCTTGAGCGCGAGCTTCACCGGCCGGGCCGGATCGGCGGGACGAATGCGCAAAGGAAAGATCACGTCGCGCTCGTAGCCGATCGAGATTGAGCCGCCGGCGAGAATTCTCTCCGGCGCCGGCCACAGCACGTCGACGCCCGCGAGGTTCTCCGATCCGCGCCAGTCGAAGCGCGGAGGAACGCCGGCGTCGCCCGGATAGCGCCAGTAGGTGTGCCAGCCGGGCGTGAGCTTGATCTCGACGCCGGCCTTGAGTCGCGAATCGCCCGGCGCGGCCGGACCGGCGGCGAGCAGCCGGATCGCCGATTGCTGCGCCGGCACCCAAGGTGATTCGAGCGCGCGCGCGGAATCGCCAGCGCCGAGTAGCGCGGGCGTAATCATGAACAGGAACAGAATGTGGCGGCCGACCATGCGCTCTCCTAGACCGGCGAAGGGTTCGCGGCCCATGCACATCCACGTGAACGTGCGCGACAGAGCGCACTGTTTGCGTCGATGCGTATCCGCGATAGTCTTTGCACATGCGTATCGGCGCCACCAAGCTCGGCATGGCCAAGGGCGGCCCCGGCTATCTCGATGGCCAGCTCCTCGTGGCCATGCCCACGATGCAGGACGAGCGCTTCGCCCGGGCGGTGATCTATGTCTGCGCCCATTCGTCCGAAGGCGCCATGGGCATCGTCATCAACCAGCCGGCGCAGAACATCCGGTTCCCCGATTTGCTCGTGCAGCTCGACGTCATCCCGTCCTCCGACCTGATCGAGCTTCCGGACCAGGCTGACGCGGTGCGCGTGCTCAAGGGTGGGCCGGTCGAGACCGGACGCGGCTTCGTGCTGCACACAGCGGATTTTTTCATCGAGAACTCGACGCTGCCGATCGAGAAGGGCATCTGCCTCACGGCGACGCTCGACATTCTCAAGGCGATCGCGCGCGGCAAGGGGCCGGCAAGCGCGGTGCTCGCGCTCGGCTATGCCGGCTGGGCGCCCGGCCAGCTCGAGAACGAGATCCAGGCCAATGGCTGGCTGAACTGCGACGCCGATTCGGAGCTTCTCTTCGGCCCGAATACCGAGGACAAGTACAATCAGGCCATGCGCAAGATCGGCGTCGATCCCGGCAAGCTCGCGAGCGTCGCCGGCCACGCCTGAAGTCGTCAGCTGGCCTTCGCGCGTTTCTCGGGCGGCAATTCCGGCGCGACCAACCGCATCGCGTCGTCGGCCGTCATCGGCTCACCGAAAGCGTAGCCCTGCGCGAATTCGCAGCCGAGCTGGAAAAGCTCGACCGCGTCGGAGTCCGTCTCCGCGCCTTCGGCGACCGTCGCCATGCCGAGATCGTGCGCCAGCGCGATGATCGAGCGCAGAATCACCGGCCGCGGTCCCTTGCCCGAGCCGCGCACGAATTGCTGGTCGATCTTGATCGTGTCGAAGGGGAAGCGCTGAAGATAGGCGAGCGAAGAATAGCCGGTGCCGAAATCGTCCAGCGCCAGCCCGGCGCCGAGTTCGCGGATGCGTTGAAGCATTTGCGCCGCGAGCTCCGGGTTCTCCATGATGAGGGATTCGGTAAGTTCCAGCTTCAGCGTCCCAGGAGCGCAGAGATTGCGCGCCAGCACCGCCTTCACGTCCTGGATCAGATCGTGGCGCAGAAGCTGGCGGGACGAGATGTTCACGCTGGTGAAGATCGGCACCACGCCGGGCATCGCGCGCTGCCACAGCACGAGCTGGCGCGCGGCGCGCTCGAGCACGAAATGTCCGAGATCGACGATGAGACCGGTCTCCTCGGCGATCGGGATGAACTCCGACGGACCCAGCCGCCCGAGCCGCGGATGGTTCCAGCGCATCAGCGCCTCGAAGCCGGCGATGGTGCGGTCCTCCAGCCGGATCACCGGCTGGTAGAGGATCGCCACTTCCTCGCGCTCGAGCGCGCGCCGCAGATCCGATTCCAGCGTCAGCCGGTCGATCTTCTGTGACCGCATCGCCGCCTTGAATACCTCGATCTTGTCGGCGCCGGAGCGTTTGGCGTGATACATTGCGAGCTCCGCGTCTTTCAGCACCTCTTCACGGCGGCGCGTCTGGCCGTCCACCAGTACGAGACCGATCGAGGCGGTGAGAAAAATCTGCCGCTCGCCGAAGCCGATGGGCGCGCGCAAGGTGCGCCGGATCGTGTCGGCGAAGGCCGTGATGCGCTGCGGGTCGCGCTCGGATAGCAGGATCAGCCCGAATTGGTCGCCGCCGATGCGCGACAGCGTATCCTGCGGCTTGAGCAATCGGCCGAGCCGGCGCGCGACGGTCAGCAGGATCGAGTCGCCGACCGCCATGCCGACGCTGGTGTTGACCTGCTTGAAGCGGTCGAGATCGATGACCATCACGGTCGGCCGCATATTTTCGTCGGCCCGCGCGAACACGATCGCGGCATCGAGCCGGTCGAAGAACAGCTCCCGGTTCGGTAACCCCGTGAGGTTGTCGTGCACCGCGTCGTGCAGCAACCGCTCCTCGGCGACCTTCTGTTCGGTGATGTCGGTAATGGTGCCGACCACGCGCAGCACCTCGCTATCGGTACCGACGACGGGCCGCGCGCGCAGCGTGAACCACCGGTAATGACCGTCCTCGCCGCGCAGGCGGAACTCGAGCACGATGCGGCCGCGCCGCTGCTCCAGTACGCTGTCGAGCGCCATGCGAAAGCCGTCGCGATCGGACGGGTGCAGATATTCGAGCCAGCCCGCGGCCGCGGTCTCCAGCGTGCCGCGTTTGAGGCCCAGGAGCTGCTCGGCCTCGGCGCTGGTGTAGATCTGGTCGCGGTCCACGTCCCAATCCCAGACCAGGTCGCCGGCGCCCGTGAGCGCGAGCGCGCGCCGCTCCAGATCGTTGACGATGCCGTCGGCGCCAACGCCGGCGAAGGCGTGCTGCATCACCGTGAATCCGATCAGCATCACGATCAGCACGAGGCCGCCAAGCAATGCCGGGCCGATCAGGTCGTTGGTCAGCACGCCCGCGACCGCGAAGCCGGCGGCGATCACCCAGACCGTGAACAGGAACCAGGTCGGGATCAGCAGCACCGCGCGGTCGAAATTATGGGTCGCCAGATACACGACGAGGCCGAAGCCGAGGAGCGCGACGGCCAGGAGCGAAATTCGCGCGATACCGGCGGCGATCGCCGGATCGATGAACGCGAGCGCCACTAGAAGCGCGAGGAAGACCAGCCAGCCCACCGCTACGTGCGAGTAGCGCACGTTCCAGCGCGCGAGATTGAGATAGGCGAAGATGAAGACGATGAGCGTCGCGGCCAGGATCGCCTCGCCGGCCGCGCGCCAGAATTGTTCCGTCGCGGGCGTGAGCCCGAATACCTTGGCCCAGAATCCGAAATCGACGCCGATATAGCCGAGCACCGCCCAGGCGAGCGCGGCGGCGGCCGGGAACATGATCGACCCCTTCACCACGAACAGGATGGTGAGGAAGAGCGCCAACAGGCCCGCGATGCCGATGACGATGCCGTTATAGAGGGTGAAACTATTGACCTTGCCTTTGTAGGCTTCCGGCTCCCAGAGATAGAGCTGCGGCAGCAATCCCGAATTGAGTTCGGCCACGAAGGTAATCGTCGTGCCCGGGTCGAGCGTTACGAGAAAAACGTCGGCGCCGATCGCCGGTTGGCGTTCCGGCCGGAAGCCCTGGCTAGGCGTCACGGCGGCGATGCGCGTCGAGCCGAGGTCGGGCCAGAACAAGCCCGAGCCCGCCATCTGGTAGTGCGGCGCGACGATCAGCCGGTCCACCTGCTCGTCGGTGTTGTTGGCGAGCGCGAACACCGCCCAGTTGGTCGTGCCTTGCGGTGCGCGCGCGCGCACTTCGATCCGGCGCACGATGCCGTCGGGGCCGGGCGCGATGGAAACCTGCAGCTTGTCGGCGTCGGTGGTGTAGCGTTCGGTCTGCGGCAGGACATCGAATGCGGGAGTCTTGAGCCGCACCGCGATCGCTTCGACGGCGAAGGCCGGCAGCACGCCCGCGGGGGCGAGGAGCACCAAGAACGCAAATACGAGACAAACCAGACGCAAGTGCGGACCTCCGGACACGGCCCGCGAGTGGCCGATCGGACGGCCTGAATTAGCCCTCCCTTGGGGCGGCGGCAAGGCAAGGCTCAAGGGCGCACCACGAGCACGATCTTCCCGATATGGGCGCTCGATTCCATGCGCGCGTGCGCCTTTGGCGCGTCCGCGAGCGGGAAGGTGGAGTCGATCACTGGCTTGATCTTGCCGGCCTCGATCAGCGGCCAGACATTGACCAGCAGGCCCCGCGCGATGGCGGCCTTCTCGGCGACCGGCCGTGGCCGGAGCGTCGAGCCGGTATGGGTGAGCCGCTTCTGCATCAGCCGGCGCATGTCGACATTGGCTTTGGTTCCCTGTTGGACCGAAACCTGGACGATGCGGCCTTCGAGCGAGGCCGCCTCGAAATTGCGGTCCACGTAGTCGCCGCCGATGATGTCGATGATGAGATCGGCGCCACGGCCACCGGTCGCGGCCTTGGTGGCGGCGACGAAATCCTCGGACTTATAATCGATCGCCACGTCGGCGCCGAGCTTGCGGCAGGCCTGGCATTTCTCGGCCGAACCGGCGGTCGTAATCACCTTCGCACCGAAGGCCTTGGCAATCATGATCGCGGTTGTTCCAATGCCGCTGGTGCCGCCGTGGATGAGCACGGTCTCGCCCGCCTTCAGCGCCCCGCGCTCCATCATGTTGTGCCAGACGGTGAAGAAGGTCTCCGGCAATGCCGCCGCCTCGATCATGGAGAGGCCATTGGGGACCGGCAGCGCGATCGCCTCGTCCGCCACGCAATATTCCCCGTAGCCGCCGCCCGGAACGAGCGCGCACACTTTGTCGCCGGTGCGGAGCCGCGTTACTTTGTCCCCGAGCATCACCACTTCGCCGGCGATTTCGAGGCCCGGAATATCCGGCGCGCCGGGCGGCGGCGGATACATGCCCAGGCGCTGCATAACGTCCGGCCGGTTCACGCCGGCGGCCACGACGCGCACCAGGACCTCGGTCGGTCCCGGCTTCGGCATGGCTCGCGTCTCGGCTTTGAGAGCTTCCGGCCCGCCCGGCTTCGGGATCGCGATCGCGATCATCGTCTCGGGAAGGGGCATTGCCGGCTCCGGGTGATGGGCGGAATTCCTACGACCCTGCCGCCGCGATGACAACGGCGGGCCCGATCCGCTAGGCTCGCGCCATGGAAGAGGAACCGGTCAAGAAGCCGTCCAAGCTGCACGAGATCGGCTCTGATCTCTCGCTCTTGTCCGTGCACGAGTTGCGCGAGCGGGTCGAGGCGTTGCAGGCCGAGATCGAACGGCTCGAGGCCACCATGAAGGCGAAGCAGGCCACCAAGAGCGCCGCCGACACCTTCTTCCGGCGCTGATCTACGGTACGCGGTTCCGGCCCGCGTTAACCATTGATTAAGGTTTCCGGCTCATTATCGAGATACATCCACTTCGTGGATGTCGAGTGGCTCCTGTCCACTCTGTTTGACGCCTCCCTGTAAAAACCTTTGAGCCGCCTTCGGGCGGCTCCTTTTTTTGCCCCGCGTCCCGTCCTGGCACGGTGGCGGCGGTGCGCAAATTGCACGAATTAGGCGCGTTTCCGCCAGCAGAAGGCCCTTTGACTCGCGACCGAATTAGGTGCTTCGATTCAAATTGGCCGCAGCCTCGTAAAGAGTTCAGTAGCGTTACCGGGTGTGTAAATGTCCGAAGTTCTAGTCTCCCGCCAACCTTCCCGTCAGAATCCCGTCGTGCTCGCCGAGCGCATCGCCGCCGGCCAGTCCTTTGCCACGCTGTTCCGCGAGGGCATGACGCTGGTGGAGCTCGCCGCCGCCTATCTCGACGGGCCCGGCCGCAGGGAATCGAAGCAGCTCTCGCGCACCGGCGCGCTGACCTACGCGACCGAGTCGATGCGGCTCACCACGCGGCTGATGCAGCTCGCATCCTGGCTCCTCCTGCAGCGCGCGGTCAATGAAGGGGAGCTCACGCAGGATCAGGCGCGCAGCGAGAAGACCAAGGTGAAGCTCTTGACCTACGAGCCGCCGCACGAAGAGTCGATGAAGTCGCTGCCCAAGCGCCTGCGCACACTGATCGACGAATCGCGCCGCCTGCACGACCACGTGCTCCGCATGGACGCGCTGATTTATGGCGGCAAGCTGTCGAAGGCCACGAGCGACAATCCGGTGGAACACCAGCTCGGGGTGTTGCGCGCCGCTTTCGAGGCCAAGCGTAGCGCCTGAAACGAAAAGCCCCCGCTCAGCGGGGGCTTGGAACATCGCTGCGGCCGGCCATTTCAGCTTTTGATGAAGCCGGCGAACTTCTTCTGGAAACGCGACAGCCGCCCGCCACGGTCCAGGAGCTGTTGCTGGCCGCCGGTCCATGCCGGGTGCGTCTTCGAGTCGATGTCGAGATGCAGCGTGTCGCCCGCCTTGCCCCAGGTCGAGCGCGTCGTGTATTCGGTCCCGTCGGTCATCACGACCTTGATCTCGTGATAGTCGGGGTGGATGTCGGGCTTCATGGCTTTCGATCCTTGCATCGCCGGGGTTTCAGGCGCGTAAATTCGCAAAACCCCGAAGTCGGCGGCTTCATACTAGAGAGTAGCTTGTGACACAAGCCGAGCCTGCCCAGCCACCGGCCGCACCGCGCGCTGCACGCCTGCGGCCATTGATGACACTCGTGCCGTTCGCGTTGCGCTACCGCGGGCGGATCGCGGCGGCGCTGGTGGCTCTACTCGCCGCGGCGGCAGCGACTCTTACAGTTCCGCTCGCGGTTCGGCGCATGATCGACTTCGGCTTTGCCCCGGAGCAGGCCGGCTATATCGACCAGTATTTCGCCGTGCTCGTGGTCATCGCCGCCGTGCTCGCGAGCGCGAGCGCGCTGCGCTACTACCTGGTGACCACGCTCGGCGAGCGCGTGGTGGCCGACCTGCGCGATGCGGTATTCGCCCACATCCTCACGCTGTCGTCCGTATTCTTCGATACCGCGCGAACCGGCGAGCTGGTTTCGCGGCTTGCTGCCGACACGACCCAGATCAAGAGCGCCGTCGGCACCTCCGCCTCGATCGCGCTCCGCAACGTCGTGCTGTTCGTTGGCGCGATCGCGATGATGGTGGTGACCAGCCCGCGGCTCTCGGCGATGGTGCTGATCGCGATTCCGTTCATCGTGCTGCCGCTGGTGGGCTTCGGCCGTTCGGTGCGTTCGCGCTCCCGCTCGGCGCAGGACACGCTGGCCGACGCTTCGGCCTACGCGGCCGAGGCGATCGGATCGGTGCGCACGCTGCAGGCCTTCACCGGAGAGACGGCAGCGCGCTCGCGCTTCGCCGACGCGGTCGAGCGCGCGTTCGCGGCCGCGCGCGACTCGACCAAAGCGCGCGCGCTGCTCACCGCCGGCGGCATCTTTCTCGTGTTTGCGAGCGTAGTCGGCGTGCTCTGGACCGGGGCGCAAGACGTAATCGGCGGACGCATGACGGCCGGCCGCCTCAGCCAGTTCGTGCTCTATGCGGTGTTTGCCGCAGGCGCCTTGAGCGAGCTCTCGCAGGTCTGGGGCGAGGTGAGCCAGGCCGCCGGTGCGGCCGAACGCATCGCCGAGCTGCTGCGCATCGAGCCCGCGATCAAGAAGCCGAAGCTCTCCGTCGCATTGCCCGAACCCGCGAAGGGCTCGATCCGCTTCGACGGCGTCTCCTTCGCCTATCCGACGCGGCCCGAGGTGCGGGTGCTGGAATCGGTCTCGTTTGCGGTCGAGCCGGGCGAGCGCGTGGCCATCGTCGGGCCTTCGGGCGCGGGCAAGAGCACGCTCTTTCATCTGCTCCTGCGCTTCTACGATCCGCTATCCGGCCGCATCCTGCTCGATGGCGTCGATCTGCAGCACGCCGATCCGCTCGCGGTGCGCGCGCGCATCGCGCTCGTCCCGCAGGACGTGGCGATCTTCGCCGCCTCGATCCGCGACAACATCCGCCTCGGCCGGCTCGGTGCGACCGACGCCGAGATCGAACGCGCCGGTGCGCTCGCGCTGGTGGACGAGTTCACGCAAAATCTTCCGCAGGGCTACGACACCCTGATCGGCGAACGCGGAGTCACGCTTTCGGGCGGGCAACGCCAGCGGGTAGCCATCGCGCGGGCAATCTTGCGCAACGCCAAGGTGCTGCTGCTCGACGAAGCGACCTCGTCGCTCGACTCGGAGAGCGAAACCCTGGTGCAGCAGGCGCTCGAGCGCTCCATGGAGAACCGCACGTCGCTCGTGATCGCGCACCGGCTCGCCACCGTGCTGCGCGCCGACCGCATTCTTGTCCTTGAGCACGGCCGCATCGTGGAGGAGGGCACTCACGCGAGCCTGGTCGCCGCCGGTGGGCTTTATGCGCGGCTCGCGGAATTGCAGTTCGGGGTCGCGGTCTGACATTTGTCCGTCATTCCGGGGCGCGGGCTTTTGCCCGCGAGCCCGGAATCCATACTCGCCGACCGTGGTTATGGATTCCGGCCCTCGCCGCTAACCCGGCTCGACCGGAATGACGACTAGTATTGCTTCCACGCATAGCGCCACGTCGGCCGGCCAGAGAGCGGATTGATGCCTTCGCCGGTGCGCTCGAAGCCGGCGCGCTCATAGAAGCGTATCGCCCTTGCGTTTTCCTGATTCACTTCGAGCGAGATGCGCGCCGGCGAAATTCGCTTGGCCTCGTCCATCAGTTTTTTTGCAATGCCCGTGCCCCAATCTTCCGGCGCGACCGCAATCTGATCGAGGTAGCCGCTGCTCAGATCGATCACGATGAAGCCGGCGATCTTTCCGTCAAGCTCGGCGACGCGAATTGTATTGTTCGGAACAAGTTCATCGGTCCAGCGCTCACGCCACCATTCTAGCCGCGAGGAAAAATCGATCTCCGGGAGTGCCGTGTCCCAGGCGCGCCGCCAGAGCGCGATCGCAGCCTCGCAATCCTCGTCGCGGTAATTGCGAAGAACGAGTGCGTTCACCGCTCGGTGAGCTTCAGCTCGATGCGCCGGTTGCGGCTAAAGGCTTCTTCGGTGGCGCCAGGGTCGATCGGTTGGAATTCGCCGAAACCCGCCGCAACCAGCCGCTCGGGCTTCACGCCGCGTCCGATCAGGTATTGCACCACCGAGATGGCGCGCGCGGACGACAGCTCCCAGTTCGACGGGAACTGGGGCGTCGCGATCCGGCGGATGTCGGTGTGGCCGTCGATGCGCAACACCCAGGCGATATCGGCGGGAATCTTGCTCTCCAGGTCCAGAAGCGCGGTCGCGATCTTGTCGATCTCGGGCCGCGCCTCGGGCCTGAGCGCCGCCGAACCGCGGTCGAAGAAGACTTCCGACTGCAACACGAAGCGGTCGCCGACCACGCGGATTTCCGGCCGGTTGCCGAGAATTTCCCGAAGCCGCCCGAAAAATTCCGAACGATAGCGTTGCAATTCCTGCACCCGCTGCGCCAGCGCGACGTTCAGCCGCCGCCCCAAATCCGCGATCCGCGTCTGACTATCGCGGTCGCGCTTCTCGGAAACTTCGAGCGCCGCCTCGATCGCCGCGAGTTGGCGGCGCAAGGCCGCGATCTGCTGGTTCAGAAGAGCGATTTGCGAGACCTGCTGCTGGCTAAGCTTACGCTCGCTGTCGAGCTCGCTGGCGAGCGCGGGTACATCGGGGCCGGTGCCGGGACCGCGCAAGCGGTCGCGCTCGGCCTCGGCGCCGCGCAGACTTGCGCGCAGCTGCGCAATCTGGTCCTCGAGCGAGGTCGTAGCGGAGCGCTCCAGCGACAGTAGATCGGATAGCTGGCGGATTTGCGCCGTCAGACGCGCGAGCACGTTCTCCTTGCCGGTGATTTCCTGCGTGAGGAAAAACTGCGCCAGCATGAACACCGAAAGCAGGAAAATGAAAGCGAGCAGCATCGTCGAGAGCGCATCGACGAAGCCGGGCCAATAGTTGATCCCCGTATCGCGCCGGCCGGCGCGTCCGAGCGCCATGTCACGCTCTCCCGCCGTTCGTCGTCACGCGCGCGATGTGTTCGAGCAGGCTGCGGATGTCGTCCTGCTTGGCTGCCTGCGCCTCGGCCCAGTCGCGGATCATCTGTTGCTCCGCGCGCATGTGATTGACGAGATTCTGCAGGCTCTCGGCGAGGTTCACCATCGCCTGGGTTGCGCGCTGCGAGCCCGCCTCGCGGATCGCCTTGTCGAGCCGCTCGGCGGCCGCGGAGAATTCCTCGACCGGAAAATCGGCAAGTGCGGCGATTGGCCGGGCCGAACGCTCGAGCCGCTCCACGGCGGCGGTCATCTCGGCGATCGGCAAGGCCGCGGCCGCGGAGGGCTGCAGATAAGCCGGCACGCCTCCGGGTGCGGCGCGCACCTCGCGCGCGCGCTCATCGGCTGCGTCCTCGATCGAATTCCTCAGCCGTTCGATCACGTTGATCAAAGCGTTGACCGGAAACGCCTGCGCCTCGCCGCCGGCGCGCACGTCGACAACGCCCATCTCGCGCACCGTCGTCGAGAGCCAGTCCTCGAGGTCGGTGTAGAAGCGGTTCTGCGCCTGACTTGCCTGGAGGTCGAGGAAGCCGAGCACCAGCGAGCCCGCGAGTCCGAACAGCGACGACGAAAAGGCGATGCCCATGCCGCCGAGCGGCGCGCCGAGGCCGCTCTTCAGATCCTCGAAGATCGCGCTCGAATCGCGGCCGACCTCGAGCGACTGGATCACCTTGCCGATCGAGCCGATGGTTTCGAGCAGGCCCCAGAAGGTGCCGAGCAGTCCGAGAAATACGAGAAGTCCGGTGAGATAGCGCGCGAGATCGCGCGACTCGTCGAGGCGCGTGCCGATCGACTCGAGGATGCCGCGCATCGTCGTTTGCGAAATCGACATGCGGCCGACGCGGTCGCCCAGGATCGCCGCCATCGGCGCGAGCAGCACCGGCGCCCGCGCCACCGCGAGCCCAGGATCGGCCAGCCGGAAGCCATTCACCCAATCGACCTCTGGGATAAGCCGCAGCACTTGCCGGAACGAAAACAGGATGCCGACCAGAAGCGCGCCGAGGATGAGGCCATTGAGCCACGGGTTGGCCAGGAACGCGCTCCAGATCTGCCGGTAGAGCAGCGCCGCCAGCAGCGCACACAAGATCAGGAACACCGCCATCCGGACCAGGAAAATCCTGGGCGAAGAGACCTTCACGTAGAGGTCGGTGTCCCGCGCCATCGTACCTATCCCAATCCGCCCGCGGACTATGGCACAGGCGAACCGAATTGGAATGCCGACCGCTCGCGGCGAAATAGCGGCGGCTCAGGCGCTTTTGAGAACTTCGAGAAGCTGTTTCTGGATCAATTCGTTGCCGGCGCAGACCGAACCCTTGGCGAACAGCCCGTCGCCGCCGTCGAGGTCGGTGGCGAAACCGCCGGCCTCGCGGATCAGCGCCATGCCGGCGGCGAGGTCCCAGGGCGACAGCCCGCGCTCCCAGAAGCCGTCGAACCGGCCGCTCGCGATCCAGGCGAGGTCGAGCGCGGCCGCGCCCGTGCGGCGCACGCCGGCGACGCGTTCTTGCACCGCGGCAAGCTCCTTACGGAAATGCGCCGGGTCGCCGCGGCCCGAATGGGGAATGCCGCAGCAGACGACGCAGTCGGCGAGCTCCCGGCGCGCCGCGACGCGTAATCGCCGTTCGTTCAGATACGCACCGCGGCCTTTCTCGGCGACGTAGAGCTCGTCGCTTACCGGATTATAGACGACGCCCGCTTCCGGAATGCCGTCCTTCACCAGCGCGATCGAAATCGCGAACAGCGGAATGCCGTGCATGAAGTTGGTGGTGCCATCCAGTGGATCGACCACCCACTCGTGCGACGGATCGCTGCCGCGCACCCGGCCGCGCTCCTCCATCAGGAATCCGAACTTGGGCCGCGCCTTCGATAATTCCTGATGGAGAATTTCTTCGGAACGCCGGTCGGCGTTGGTGACGAAATTTCCCGGCCCCTTTACCGAGACCTGGAGATTTTCCAGTTCGCCGAAATCGCGGATCAGCGCGCGCGCCGCCTTGCGCGCGGCGGCGACCATGACGGTGATGAGGGGAGAGCGGAGCATTCTGCTTGGACCCTCTCCCGAATGGCGAGGGAAGGAAAGCGCTATTCCGCCCGGCGAATATAGGTGATCTCGTTGGTATCCACTACCACCTTCTCGCCGGTGCCGACGAAGGGTGGCACCAGGATGCGAAGCCCGTTCTCGAGCTTGGCCGGTTTGTAGGATGAGGTCGCGGTCTGCCCCTTCATCACGGCGTCCGCTTCCACGATCTGCAGCACCACCTGGTCAGGCAGCTTGATGCCGATCGGCCGCTCTTCGTGCATGTCGAGCGTCACTTTCATGCCGTCCTGCAGAAAGGCGGCGCGGTCGCCGACGAACTCCTCGGACAACTCGATTTGCTCGTAGGTGTCGGAATCCATGAACACCAGCATGTCGCCCTGGCGGTAGAGATATTGGAAATCCTTTTGCTCAAGGCGAAAGCGCTCGACCTTCTCGTCGGAGCCGAAGCGGTTGTTGAGCTTGCGCCCATCGACGATGTTCTTCGCCTCGACCTGGTTATAGGCCGGGCCCTTGCCCGGCTTCACGGCCATGGTCTTGACCGCGATCCACAGGCCGCCATCGTACTCGATCATCATGCCGGGACGGATTTCGTTGCCGTTGATCTTCATCGATTGGAATTCCCAAACGCAGGTCGCGCGTTGTCGTAGAAGCCGCTCGATGCAGCGTCAAGTGCGCGGGGCGACCTGACCTTCGCGCCATGCTTGCGCTCGCTTCTCGGCTGCGGCCTTTTCCGCTGCGGGAAGCTCGTTCAGCAACTGGTCGAGCCACGGGTCGGGAACACTGTTTCCGCGCGCCAAGATATGCCAGGCGCCGGCTTCGACCGGGTCCTTCGCGACGCCGCGGCCGGCCGCCAAGATTCGAGCGAGCCGGTTCTGCGCCACGGGATTGCCGTGCAGCGCCGCTTGGCGGAACAGCGCCGCCGCGCGCGCCTCGTCCTTCTGGATTCCATCGCCATTGAAGAGCGCGATTGCGAACTCGACCTTGGCCGCCACGTGACCAAGCTGGGCGGCGCGGCCAAGCCAGCGCGCGGCCTCCGCCGGATTCTTGTCGACGCCGCGGCCGTCTTTGTAGAGCAGTGCGAGCGCATGCTGGCTGTCGGTGAGGTCGCGCTCGGCGGCAATCCGGAAAAAGCGCGCCGCCGTCGCGTAATCCTGCGGAAACGCTTCGCCCTCGATATAAAGCACCGCAAGATTATAGGCGGCCGATGTGTGGCCACGGTCGGAGGCGGCGGCGAACAGGCGCGCTGCCTCCTTGCGGTCTTGCGCCACACCTTTGCCCTGCAGATGCATGACGCCGAGCGCGAACATCGCTTCGCGATTGCCGCGCGCGATGGCCAGCCGGTACCATTCGGCGGCGCGGGCGGGATCGATCTTGACGCCGAGGCCATTCACATAGAGCTCGCCCAGGAGCGTCATGGCGGCTGGGTCTTTTGACTCCTCGATGCGCTTGGTCGCCTCGGCGAAGGCGGTCAGATATTCGCCGCGCTGGAATGCGGCATAGGCGGGATCGATTACAGGAGCTGCCGGAGTCACCGCCGGTGCCGGCTGCTTGGCTTTCGCGCGCGGGGCTTGGGCCTGGGCCACGTTCGCGGCAAGCAGCGTGAGCGCGACGACCGCGAGCAGGATCGGGCGAGGCGGGCGATTCATCGCGCCGGCTCCGGCTGACGCAGCCGCTCCATGGCTTCGACCAGCGCGCCGGTGCCTTCCGAAGAGTTCCAGATCGAGTCCGCGAGCGCCACGAAATCCGCACCCGCGCGCGCGAGCTCGCCCGCCTCGGCGAGCGAGGCCGCGTAGCCGATGCAAGGAATCTGAAAGAGTTCCGCCCACCAGACCACGCGCTCGCGGATCGCGTCGAAGCCGGGACGCCTTCCCTGTGCGTCGGGTTCGCCGAACATCACGTAATCGGCGCCGGTTTCGGCCGCCGACATGGAATCGTGCCGGGTCGCGAGCCCGCCGCTTCCGGCGACCAAGTCAGGCTTGAGCAGCGGCATGGCCGCCTTCAGCGCATCGATGCCCAGAAGATGCGCGCCGTCGGCGCCGGTTCTGCCAACAAGATCGACGCGCTCATCGATGAGCAACGCTGCGCCGGCATTCTGCACCGTAGGCGCCAGCGCGTGCACGCGCATAATTTGCTCGGCGTCCTTGCCCGGCGCGAGTTTGAGCAGAACGGCCGCGACGTCGGCGGCCTTGACGGAAGCGGCGAGCGCTGGCGCGATCTTGTACGTGTCGGCGACCGGCGGCGTCACCAGCACGAGGCGCGTTTGATTTGGGCCGGAACGGCGATCCATGGGTCGAACGTCTGCACGTGAAAAGGGCGATTGCGGGGCTAGCGGCCCCGGGACGCGAAGCGACCAACAGAAAAAGCTATGCTGCCTTCTTCTCGAGTTCGGCCTTCCATTGGCCGAGGCTGGCGAGCCCGTTCATACGTGCGCGGTGCGCGAATGCGTGTTGCGCCTTGCCGGTGTTCTCCGCCTTGCCCAACCAGGCCTTCTGCGGCGCCGCCTGCAGCGCGCGGCCATAGGAGAAGGTGAGCTTCCACGGCACGCCCCCGATCCGGTTCATGGCGTCGAGATGCGCGGTCGCTTCCTCGTCGGACTGGCCGCCGGAAAGAAACGCGATGCCGGGCACCGCCGCGGGCACGCAGGCCTTCAGCAGGCGGACGGTCTTCTCGGCGACTTCCTCGACCGAAGCGCGTTTCGCGCACTTCTTGCCGGGGACGACCATGTTCGGCTTCAGCACCATGCCTTCGAGTTGCACCTTTTGAAGATCGAGCTGCTCGAACGTCATCTTCAGAACCCGCTCGGTTACGGTGTAGCAAGTGTCGGCGTCGTGATCGCCGTCCATCAGCACTTCGGGCTCGACGATCGGAACGATTCCCTCTTCCTGGCAGAGCGCCGCGTAGCGTCCGAGCGCGTGGGTGTTCGTGATGATGCAGGCATAGCTCGGCATTTTCGGGCCGATGTCGATGACCGCGCGCCACTTGGCGAACTTGGCGCCGAGATTGCGATATTCGATCAGCCGCTCGCGCAGTCCGTCGAGTCCCTCTGTGATCGTTTCCTCGGGGCAGAACGGGAGCGGCTTGGTGCCCTTGTCCACCTTGATGCCCGGCAGCGCGCCGGTGGCGGCGATAATCTTGGCGAGCGGCGTGCCGTCCTTGGCGTTCTGGCGGATGGTCTCGTCGTACAGGATCACGCCGGAGATGTGGTTCTTCATCGCTTCGGTTGCGCGGAACAGGAGCTCGCGGTAATCGCGCCGGCTGTCGGCGGTGGATTCCACGCCGATCGCGTCGAAGCGCTTCTTGATGGTGCCGGAGCTTTCATCGGCGGCGAGGATGCCCTTGCCGGGCGCGACCATGGCGGACGCGACCTTGTGGAGCTCAGCGAGGTTCATCATGGCCTCCAAAACTTAATTCGTTAAGACTCTTCACGCGCGGAAATTACCCGATAACGCGGGGGCAGGGCGAGGGCATGGCGTTTACCTTACCCGCAGCGCCTCGACGCCGGGAAGCGGCTTGCCCTCGATCCATTCGAGAAAAGCGCCCCCGGCTGTGGATACATAAGTAATGCGGCTGGCCGCGCCGGCCTTGTGCAAGGCCGCGACCGTATCGCCGCCGCCGGCGATGGAAACCAGCTTGCCGGCCGCGGTCAGTTCCGCCGCCGCCTCGGCCATCTCCAGAGTGCCGGTATCGAAAGGCTCGAGCTCGAAGCCGCCCATGGGTCCGTTCCACACCAGCGTTTTTGCCCGCGCCAGCATGGCGATGAACTGCTCGATCGCGCGCGGGCCGATGTCGAGGATCATGTCGTCGTCCTTCACGTCATCGACGGAGACGACCTGGGACGGCGTGAACGCCTCGAATTTCTTGGCCACCACCGCGTCCACCGGCAGCACGATCTGGCATTTGCCGGACTTGGCCTTCAGTAGGATCTCGCGGGCGGTGCCGAGCATTTCCTTTTCGCAGATCGACCTGCCGACGTTCTTGCCTTGCGCGGCGAGGAAGGTGTTGGCCATGCCGCCGCCGATCACGAGGACATCCACCTTGGAGAGGAGGTTGCCGAGCAATTCGATCTTGGTTGAAATCTTTGCGCCGCCCACCAGCGCCGCGAGCGGGCGCTGCGGCGCTTCGAGCGCCTTGGTCAGCGCTTCGATTTCCGCCTGCATCGAGCGGCCGGCATAGGCCGGGAGTTTCTTCGCCAAGCCCTCGGTCGAAGCATGCGCGCGGTGAGCGGCGGAGAAAGCATCGTTCACATAGAGGTCGCCGAGCTTCGCCAGCGCCGCGATGAAATCCGGCGCGTTCTTTTCCTCGCCGGCATGGAAGCGTGTGTTCTCCAGAAGCACCACGTCGCCCGGCTTCATCGCCGCAATGGCATTTTCGGCATCTAGCCCGATGCAATCCTTCGCGAAGCCGACCGGCTTGCCGAGGACTTTCGCAACCGCGGGCACGATGGACGCCAGCGACTGGCTCTCGTCGCGGCCCTTGGGCCGGCCGAAATGCGAAAGCAGGATGACCTTGCCGCCTTTATCCGCGATCTCCTTGATCGTCGGCACGGCCGCGCGGATGCGCGTATCGTCGGACACGCGTCCGTTCTCCATCGGCAGGTTGAGATCGACGCGCACCAGCACGCGCTTGCCCGCGACGTTGGCTTCGTCGAGGGTGCGGAACGCTTTCATGCGCCGTCGGTCAGCCGAGCCGGCCCATGGCGACGGCGGTGTCGGCCATGCGGTTGGAGAAGCCCCACTCGTTGTCGTACCAGGCCATGACGCGGCAGAACGTGCCGTCCATGACCTTGGTCTGGTCCATGTGGAACACGGCCGAGTGCGGGTCGTGGTTGAAGTCGATGGAGACGTTGGGCGAGAGCGTATAGCCGAGAATACCCTTGAGCTGCTGCTCGGCGGCGCGCTTGATCGCCTCGTTGATCTCTTCCATCGACGTCTTGCGCTTGGCCACGAACTTGAAGTCCACCACCGACACGTTCGGCGTCGGCACGCGGATCGCGACGCCGTCGAGCTTGCCCGCGAGTTCCGGCAGCACCAGGCCCACGGCCTTGGCCGCGCCGGTTGAGGTCGGGATCATGGAGATCGCTGCCGCGCGCGCGCGATAGAGATCCTTGTGCACTTGATCCAGCGAGGGCTGGTCGTTGGTGTAGGCGTGGATCGTGGTCATGAAGCCCTTGTCGATGCCGATGGCGTCGTTCAACACCTTGGCGACCGGCGCCAGACAATTTGTGGTGCAGGACGCGTTCGACACGACCGTGTGTGCCTTCACGAGCTTGTCGTGGTTCACGCCGTAGACCACGGTGAGATCGGCGCCGTCGGCGGGCGCCGACACCAGCACGCGCTTGGCGCCGGCGGTCAGATGCGCCGAGGCTTTATCCTTGGCGGTGAAAATGCCGGTGCATTCGAGCGCGACGTCGACATTGAGCGCCTTATGCGGCAGCTGCGCAGGGTCCTTGATCGCGGTGACCTTGATCGGACCGGTGCCGCAATCGATGCTGTCGCCTGCAACCTTCACCTCGCCGGGGAAGCGGCCATGCACCGAGTCGAAGCGCAAGAGATGCGCATTGGTCTCGACCGGCGCGAGATCGTTGATCGCCACGACCTCGATATCGCGCCGCTTGGCCTCCACGATCGCGCGCAAGACATTACGCCCGATGCGCCCGAACCCGTTGATGGCAACCCGGACAGTCATTCCGTTCCCTTTCGTGCCTTCACCTTATTAGACGGCTGTCAGCGTGTCCGGATTCATGAACGCGCCGCAGCCTTAACGCCGCCGCGCTCGTTTCCGATCGCGCCGAGCGCAGCATTCACCACCGCCTCGGTAGTGATGCCGAAGTGCTTGTAGATGTCCTTGTAGGGTCCGCTGGCGCCGAAGCCCGTCATGCCGACGAATGCGCCGTCGGTTCCGATGATCGTGTCCCAGCCTTGGCGAATGGCGGCCTCGATCGCGACGCGGGGTGCGTCACCGATCACCGCGTGGCGGTAACTCGCGGGCTGCGCGAAGAACAGCTCGAAGCAAGGCACCGAGACGACGCGCGCGGGAATACCCTTTTTCTCCAGCTCCGTCTGCGCCGCGACTGCGAGCGAAATCTCCGAACCCGATGCGAAGATCGAGACCTTGGCCTTGCCGCTCGCCGGCGAAAGCTCATAAGCGCCGCGCGCGCTGAGATTCTCCTCGACGAAGCGTTTGCGCACGGCGGGAAGATTCTGCCGCGTCAGTGCCAACACACTCGGCCCCTTCGCATTCTCGAGCGCGAGCTGCCAGCATTCGGCGGTCTCGGCCAGATCCGCCGGCCGGAAAACATGCAGGTTCGGGATCGCCCGCAGCGCGGCGAGATGCTCGACCGGCTGATGCGTAGGCCCGTCCTCGCCGAGCCCGATGGAGTCGTGCGTCATCACGTGGATCACGCGCGTGCCCATCAGCGCCGCGAGCCGGATCGCCGGCCGGCAATAGTCCGAGAAGACCAGGAAGGTGCCGGAAAAAGGGATCACGCCGCCATGCAGCGCCATGCCGTTCATGCCGGCGGCCATGCCGTGCTCACGCACGCCCCAATGGATGAAGCGGCCGGAGAAATCGTCCGGCGCGATGATCTTCATCCCCTTGGTCTTGGTGTTGTTGGAGCCGGTGAGGTCGGCCGAGCCGCCGATCATCTCGGGCAGCGCCTCGACCAGAGCCTCGAGCGAAGCCTCGGATGCCTTGCGCGTCGCGATCTCCACCGGCTTCTCGGCGGCGCCTTCCTTTAGCTTGCGCACGGCGGCGGCGAGCGCAGGCGTGAGCTTGCCCGCGATGCGGCGCTCAAACTCGGCGCGCACCGGCGCATCGAGCCCGACCAATCGCGAAGCCCAAGCCTTGCGCGCATCCTTGGAGCGCGCGCCGGCCTTGTTCCATTCCTCGCGCACGTCGGCCGGGATTTCGAACGGTGCGTAGCTCCAGCCGAGCTTCTCGCGCGCGCCCTTGATCTCTTCAGCGCCGAGCGGAGAGCCGTGCGCGTGCTCGGTGCCGGCCTTGGTCGGCGCGCCGAACCCGATGGTGGTCTTGCACGCGATCAACGTCGGCCGGTCGGATTTCCGCGCCGCCTCGATCGCGGCGGCGATCGCGTCCGAATCGTGGCCGTCGACCCGCACACCGTTCCAGCCCGATGCCTTCACACGCGCGACCTGATCGGTGGAATCGGAGAGTGAAAGCTTGCCGTCGATTGAAATGCCGTTGTCGTCGAACAGCACAATGAGCTTCGAAAGCTTCAGATGCCCGGCGAACGCAATCGCCTCCTGGCTGATGCCCTCCATGAGGTCGCCGTCGGAAGCCAGCACGTAGGTATAGTGATCGACGATTCCTTCGCCGAACTTGGCGGCCATAATGCGCTCGGCGAGCGCCATGCCGACCGCATTGGCGATGCCCTGGCCGAGTGGCCCGGTCGTAGTTTCGATGCCGGCCGCGTGGCCGTATTCGGGGTGGCCCGCGGTCTTCGAGCCGATCTGGCGGAAGCGCTTGAGCTCCTCGATGGTCATGTCGGCGTAGCCGAGCAGATGCAGCGCGGCATAGAGCAGCATCGATCCGTGCCCGGCCGAGAGCACGAAGCGGTCGCGGTCGGGCCAGGCGGGGTCCGCCGGGTCAAACTTCAAGAATCTTGTGAACAACACCGTGGCGATGTCGGCCGCCCCCATAGGCAGGCCGGGATGGCCGGATTTGGCCGCCTCGACCGCGTCCATGGCGAGCGCGCGGATGGCGTTGGCCATGCGGTCGTGGGTTTGGCGGCCCATGTTTTGGTCTCTGTCGGCCCGGGATCGACGGCTGTTCGGGGTTGCGCGGGGCCGCGCCGCCGTTGGGCGCGCGGACAATTAACACCTGTGGCCTTCGAGTCAACGTCACAAGTCGGCGCCAACAGGCGTACAATCAAGCGCACAATGATTCGCACCGCCCTTGCGAGCCACCCGGAACCGGCCGAGGAGCCGGCGCTGCGGCGCGCCCAGAGCGAGCCGGCGCTGGAGCAGGCGAGCAGCCGGTTGCACGCCGCGCTCGACGCGCTGGAGGCCGCGGTCAACCGGCGGCTCGACAACGACCAGCACCGCGACGGCCTCGAGGAGCAACTCCAGGCCTATGGCAGCGACCGTTCCAAGCTCGCTTCGGAGCTCGACCGTCTGCGTGCCCGTTCGGCCGATCTCGAAGCCGCCAATCGCGAAGTTTCCCGCCGGCTCGATCATGCGATGGGCACCATCCGCGCCGCGCTCGAGCTGCGCGAGCACTGAGTGAGCGGGGAGTCGCCGATGGCGCAAGTCAGCATCACCATCAACGGACGCGTCTACCGGATGGCCTGCGACGATGGCCAGGAGGAACATCTGGTCCGCCTCGCGCGCGATGTCGATGCGCGCATCGGCCAATTGCGCAGCGCCTTCGGCGAGATCGGCGACACGCGGCTCGCCGTCATGGCTGCGATCATGGTGGCCGATGAGTTGTCCGAGATGCGCCGCCGCGTTCGCGCGGTCGAACACGATATCGAGGGTCTGCGCGACAGCCACGTCTCCGACGTCTCGCGCGTCGAAGCCAGCGAGCGCGCGTTCGCCGACGCGATCGACGGCGCCGCTTCGCGCATCGAGCGCATCGCGCACCGCCTCAACGACGGCATAGGTAACGGCGCCGCCCTGGGCTGATAGCGCTGTCCTCATTCGAGGCTCGCGGCCCCGGATCGATTGGGCTGCTCGCACTTCAGGATGACGCCAGGGTAGTGGCTCAGTTTGAAGTAGACGATCTATAAATTTATCTTCGCACGCCTAATTTCTTGAGAAGGGATCTGTGTCTCCGCTGGCCTGTGACAGGCGCATGTTTTTTAATATGCCTCCCGCGCTCGAAAACGACTACACTGTCGTAGAAATGCATCGAAAGAGTTGTTCTCGAAAAGGCTGAAATTGGCACCGCGCCTCGGGAGTGATCGGCATTTAACTCGTCGATAAATGTCTTGCACCGCTCGATGAATGAATTCGGCTCGTGTAGCCCACCGCCGAACTCTGCCCAATAAGCCGTGTGTAAATCCTCAACCAGATAGACCCCATTTTTTTCCATGAGAGGATAAAGAAATTCGAACGAAGCGACGATGTGGTTCATTTTATGGCTGCCATCGTCCAAGACGACATCGGGGCAACCGAACTCATCGATGACTTGCTGTAGAAACCGGGGGTTGCTCTGATCGCCAATCCTAATTGAAATCTGATCCTCTTCCAGCACTTTACAGGACGGATCGATGTCAATGCCAACAATCTGAGCGAAGGGACCGAGATAACGCTTCCAGAGTTGGAGAGAGCCTCCTTTCGAGACGCCAATCTCGACGAATGTCGTGGTCCGGTTTACAAAACGAGAAAAGTGCCGTTCGTAGATGGGAAAATAATGAGTCCATTTGTGAATTCGGCGCCCTTCGTTAGTGAGAAATTCTGACCACAAGCTCATGCTGTTTACTCTCGGTCGTTGTTCACAAGGCTACCTCGGTTGGAAGCCTCTCAATCCTCCAACGCCTTCACAGTATCACCTATTTCCCAAAGGCGGCCGGCGGGGTTGGCGTGCAAAGATGTCTGTGCCTAGATTGCCAGGCGAGGCTGTGGGGTGCGTCAGGAGACACTTCCCCCGGGGCCTTATCGATCCGAATGGGAGTTGTCCCTGACCTTGCCCCTGGGCTCGGTTACACGGTACCCACCTACTTCGTAGACATCCCGGGATCGATACTTCGATGGTTTTCGCAGCTCCGCACTCGCCCCTCAGGAATCCCCAGCGTCGGTGATGCTCGCGCAGACGGACGACATCGTCGAAAAGAAGCGCGCCTTGCGCGCGGCCGCGCTTTCGAAGCGCGATGCACTGGCGCCCGACTTTCGCATGAGCGCGGCCAACGTCGTCGCCGAGCGCGGGCTTCCGTTTCGCGTCTACAAGAACACGGTCTTCTCGGCTTACGAACCCATGCGATCGGAGCTCGATCCGCGCCCGCTGCTTGCGAAAATCGTCGCCGCCGGCGGCCGGATCGTGCTGCCCGCCATCGTCGACGGCCGCATCGTGTTCCGGCTTCATGAATCCGGCAGCAAGCTCGTCGCCGGCGCGTTCGGCACTTCGGAGCCAGCGGCGACTGCTCGGGAGTTGAAACCCGATGTTCTGCTCGTGCCGCTGCTCGCCTTCGACGCCAAGGGCGGCCGTCTGGGCTACGGCAAGGGTTACTACGACGCCGCCATCGCGGGCATGCGCGCTGAGCGGCGCGTCGGCGCGGTCGGCCTCGCCTTCGAAGCGCAGCGCTTCGACGAAGTTCCGGTGACCGAGCGTGACCAGCGCCTCGATTTGATCCTCACTGAGGAGCGCGAATACTGGGCCCCGCGCAAGAAGGGCCGCTGATGCGCCTCCTCTTCCTCGGCGACATCGTTGGCCGCTCGGGCCGCGACGCGGTGACGGCGAAGCTGCCGCGCCTGATCCGCGACTGGAAGCTCGATTTCGTCGCCATCAACGGTGAGAACGCCGCCGGTGGCTTCGGCATCACCGAGGCGATCTATCAGGAGATCGTGGACGCCGGCGTCGACGCGATCACCCTCGGCAACCACGCCTGGGACCAGCGCGAGGCGCTGGTGTTCATCGAGCGCGCGCCGAAGCTGATCCGGCCGCTCAATTTTCCCGCCGGCGCGCCCGGCCGCGGCGCGGCGCTGCTGCCGGCCAAGAACGGCGCGCGCGTGCTGGTCGTGAATCTCATGGGCCGCATCTTCATGGATGCGATGGACGATCCGTTCGCTTCGGTCGAGCGCGAGCTCGCCGCCAATCCGCTCAAGGGCGCCTGCGATGCGATCGTCGTCGACATGCACGCCGAGGCCACGAGCGAGAAACAATCCATGGCCTATTTCCTCGATGGGCGCGTGAGCCTCGTGGTCGGCACCCACACCCATGTCCCGACCGCCGACGAGCGCGTGCTTCCCGGCGGCACCGGCTATGTCAGCGACATCGGCATGTGCGGCAATTACGACTCGGTGATCGGCATGGACAAGGCCGAGCCGATGCGCCGCTTCCTGACCAAGATTTCTTCCGCGCGCTTCGAAGCCGCAGGCGGCCCGGCCACGCTCACCGGCATTGCGGTCGAGATCGACGACGCCACGGGTCTGGCGCAGAAGATCGCGCCGGTGCGCCTCGGCGGCGTCCTTTCCGAGACCACGCCCCCGTTCTGGACCTGAGGACCGACGATGCCGACGGACAAGCCGCGCGCCGAGTTCCTGCTCTACAATATCGACGAGAAGCTCACGCTCAACGCGCTCCTGTTCATGCCGGAGCAGCCGACGAAGAGCGCGGTGGTCTATGTGCCGGGCATGACCGGCGGCTTCGTCGGCCCCAACGACTACAACCCGCTGGCGGCGCGGCTGAACGAGATCGGCTACGCGCTCATGGTGCCGAACATGCGTACCGCCGGCCTGCACGGCATGCTCTATGCGAACTTCGCCGATTATGTGAACGACATCGTCGCGGCGATGGCAGTCGCGAAGGGCCGTGGGCTCGATCATATCGCGCTGTTCGGCACCAGCCTGGGCGGCCCGCGCATCATCAATTACTGGCGCAAGACCCGAGACCCGATGGTGAAGGCGCTCGGCTTCGTCGCGTCGATCATGTCGCCGTATCTGGAAGCGCAAATACGCTTCGACGCAAAGAAGAAAGCCGACTTCGATGCGCATCTTGCCAAGTGCCGCGCGCTGATCAAGGCCGGTCGCGGCAGCGAGATTCTCACCTATCCCGATTGGTTCCCCGGCAAGGATATGGTGCTGGCAGCGCACGTCTTCATTGACGTATTCGGCACGCTCGAAGAATCCGACGCCAGCACCATCAAGTTCGGCGCCGAAGTTACGGTGCCGGCCGTCGTCGTGCACGGCACCCAGGACGACATATCGCTGCCGCCGAACGGCGAGGCGATCTACGAGAGCCTGAGCAATGCCCCGAGCCGCGACCTCATCTGGGTCGAGGGCGGCGGGCATTTCCTCACATCCGGTCCGATTGCCGAGAGCTACGCCAACGCCATCGCCGGTTGGGTTGGAAAGAAGCTTCCTGCCGTTCGTTAGCCGCCGGTCACATTCTGGATTTTCGACCGGCGCCGACTTATAAGTCCGCGCGTCCGTGTGGAGCCCCTATGGCCGGTCATTCCCAATTCAAGAACATCATGCACAAGAAGGGCCGCGCCGACACGGCCCGCGCCAAGCTGTTCGGCAAGCTGACGCGCGAAATCACCGTCGCGGCCAAGTTGGGCTTGCCCGATCCGGCCATGAATCCGCGGCTGCGCGCGGCGGTGCTGGCGGCGCGCGCCGAGAACATGCCCAAGGACAATATCGAGCGCGCCATCAAGAAATCCCAGGGCGGCGAGGGCGAGAACTACGAGGAAATCCGCTACGAGGGCTACGGCCCCGGCGGCGTTGCCGTCATCGTCGAGGCGCTGACCGACAATAAGAACCGCACCGCCTCCGAGGTGCGCTCGTTCTTCACCAAGCACGGCGGCAATCTGGCCGAGACCGGCGCCGTCTCCTTCATGTTCAGCCGCGTCGGTGTCGTGCAGTACGACGCCGCCAAGGCCAGCGCCGACGCGATGCTGGACGCCGCGATCGAGGCCGGCGCCGACGACGTATCCTCGACGCCCGCCGGTCACGAGGTGATTACGTCGCCCGAGAATCTCCAGGCCGTCGCGCGCACGCTCGAGGCCAAGTTCGGCGAGCCTCGCAAGGCCGGCCTCGCCTGGCGGCCGCAGAACGCCGTGGCGGTGGACGACGAGGCGGGCGAGAAATTGCTTAAATTAATCGAGGCGCTCGAGGATAATGACGACGTGCAGACCGTCTACGCCAATTTCGAAATTTCCGATGCGCTCGTGCAGCGCATGAGCGCCTAGGGCAACATCCCGTCGAACAGCGGTAGGCTCACCAGCGCCGCTAGCGCCACGATCGCATAGGCGATGCGACGATAGGTCAGATCCGAAGCGCCGCGGAACAGTACCGCCCCGAGCGTCAGCGATGCGAAAAACGGCAGCGCTATCGAGAGCGCGATCGCGATGATCTCGGGGGTGAGCAGTCCTTGCGCCAGGTACACGACGGAGACGAGGCCGTCGGTGAGCAGGAAGAAGACCATCAGGTTCGCGCGCACCACGGCGGCGCCGCTGGCGCTGCCCAGCCAATAGATGATCGCCAGCGGGCCGGTGAGCGTCGTAGCCCCGCCCGATATGCCCGATGCGAGACCGACGCCGATCGTGAGCGGAAGCGACGCCTGCCTGCGATAGCGCCAGCCGGAAACCAGCACCGCGAGCAGGCCGAGGATGAGGATAGCGATGAACCAGCGCAGCCAGACCGGCTCGACGTAGTGCAGGATCAGCGCGCCGAGCGGAATGGTGCAAGCGGTCGCAAGCGTGAGCGGAAGGACCTCGCGCTTGTTGCATATCGGATAGGCGCGGATCGCGAGCGGGATCGTACAGAAGAAGTCGATGAGCACGAACGAGGCCGCGGCGATCTTCGGCTCGTACACCGCGCTGACCAGCGGGATATAGATCAGCGCCGAGCCGAAGCCGGAAAAGCCGCGCACCACGCCGGACAGCACGGTGATCCCCAGCGCGACCATGAATCGCGGATCCGCGAACAGGGCGGCGAAGTGGGAGCTGTCGGGGAGGAGCGTCACGGGCGGGAACCGATGGTCCCTCTCTAGCAAAGACCGCATCCGGCGGCGATGGTCGTTTGGTGCATGCATCCCATGCGGCCGCGCGTCCTATGCGCCGGGCCGCACGCGGGCTAACAAGCTTGTGTTGGGAAAGACCCCATGACTCGTCGCGATACTCTGATCGGCAGCGCCGCCGCCATCTTTGCGGTCACCATCTGGGCCGCCTGGATCGTCGGCACGCGTCATGCGGTGACCGGTACGCTGCCGCCGGAGGCGGTCGGGCTTCTGCGCATGGCGGTGCCCGCGCTCCTGTTCATGCCGGTGTGGCTGCGCGTCGGAGTCGCGCCGCGCGGCGTCCGCGGGTCTCGTGGCGCTTGTGCGTGCTCGGCGCCGGCGCGCCCTTCTTCATCCTCGTCGCGACCGGCATGAAGTTCGCGCCTGCCGCCGACATCGGCCCGCTTCTGCCCGGCACCATGCCGTTGTTCGCCGCGCTCCTGGCCGTACTGGTGGACCGCGAGCGCATCGGGCCGGCGCGCCTGATCGGCTACGCGCTCATCGTCGCCGGCATCGTCGCCATCGCCGGCCGCGGCATGTTCGATTTCTCGAGCGGCGCCTGGCGCGGCCATGGGCTCGTGCTCGTCGGCGCCTTCCTGTGGGCGATCTACACGATCGCGTTCCGCCGCAGCCGCCTCGGCGCCTTCGAAGCCGCGGCGCTGATCGGCTTCTGGTCCACGCTTCTGCTGCTGCCGTTCGGCACGCTGCCGCTGGTCGAGGCCTGGCGCGCCGGCCACGGCTGGGAGATCGCGGCCCAGGCGGTGATCCAGGGAGTCTTCTCCGGCATCCTCGGCCTGGTCGGCTACGGCATCGCCGTGGCCCGGCTCGGAGCGTCGAAGGCCGCGGCCTTCGCCGCGCTGGCGCCGGGCATGGCCGCGCTGATCGCGATCCCGGTGCTCGGCGAAGTGCCCGATACGGCCGCGATCATCGGCATTGCCGCGACCAGCATCGGCGTAGCGCTGGCCAGCGGCGCCATCGCGATGCGCCAGTCCACAGCCGCCTGACGGCCGGGGCGCTTCCGGGCTAGTTTGCAGGGCCATGGCCGCACGCCCGATTCGAATTCTGGGCATCGATCCCGGCCTCCGCCGCACCGGCTGGGGCGTGGTCGAGATCGCGGGCAATGCGCTGACCTACATCGCCTGCGGCTCGGTCGCGCCCGATCCCGACCAGGAAATGGCGGCGCGCCTCGCCGAGCTGCACGAAGGGCTGACCGCCGTGCTCGCGCGCTATCGGCCGGAGGAAGCCGCGGTCGAGGAGACCTTCGTCAACGCCGATCCGCGCGCGGCGCTGAAGCTCGGCCAGGCGCGCGGCGTCGCGCTGCTGGTGCCGGCGCAGGCCGGTTTGCCGGTCGCCGAATACGCGCCCAATCTCGTGAAGAAATCGATCGTCGGCGCCGGCCGCGGCGAGAAGGGTCAAGTGCGCATGATGGTGAAGGTGCTGTTGCCGAAGGCGAACCCGGCGACCGAGGACGCCGCCGACGCGCTCGCGGTCGCCATCACCCACGCGCATCACCGCGCGGCGCCGATTCTGCGGCTCGCGGCCGGAGGCGGGCGATGAGCGGGAAATTGCATTATTCCTGGTCACTCCTGGTGAAAGGGCGCCACCGAGTGGGATAGCGCCATATCAGCGATCTCAATGGAGGGACTCAACTCCCGGATACGAGACCGACTCTTCATGGGCCGGCCCGGATTTCGATAAACACTATCATGCGAATATGCAATTGCCGACGCTCGCCGCTTCGTGGGCGACTCGGAATGGACGAAAGCATGGGAACGGCGGCGCATGATCGGCAAGCTGCGCGGCGTGATCGACAGCTACGGCGAGGGCCACGTGCTGCTCGACGTGCATGGCGTCGGCTATCTGGTGCATTGCTCCGCGCGCACGCTGCAGGCGCTGCCGCCGGCGGGCGAGGCGACGACGCTTTCGATCGAAACCCACGTGCGCGAGGACCAGATCAAGCTGTTCGGCTTTGCCAGCGATCTCGAGCGCGAATGGTTCAAGATCCTGCTCGAGGTGCAGGGCGTCGGCACCAAAGTGGCGCTCGGCGTGCTCTCGACGCTGAAGGTCGCGGAACTCGCCAACGCCATCGCGCTCGGCGACCGCGCGCAGATTTCCCGCACGCCCGGCGTCGGGCCCAAGCTCGCGCAGCGCATCGTCACCGAGCTGAAGGACAAGGCGCCGGCCTTCGCCAGCGTCGATCCGGCGGTGATCCGCCTGCAGGGCGATCTCGCCGAGCGCCGCGCGCCGCAGCCGGTATCCGATGCGGTCTCGGCGCTGATCAATCTCGGCTATGGCGAGATTCAAGCAAGCGCCGCCGTCTCAGCGGCGATGCGTTCCGCCGGTGACAAGGCCACGGCCGAAGCCCTGATCCGCGCGAGCCTCAAGGAGCTGGCGCGATGAGCCGGCGGCTGGTCACCCCGGAAGTCCGCGACGACGACGTCGCCGAGCCGAACCTGCGCCCGCAGCGGCTTTCCGAGTTCATCGGCCAGGAAAAAGCCTGCGCCAATCTCTCCGTCTTCATCGAGGCGGCGAAGCAGCGCAAGGAAGCGCTCGACCACGTCCTGCTCGTCGGCCCGCCCGGGCCTCGGCAAGACCACGCTGGCGCAGATCGTCGCGCGCGAGCTCGGCGTCAATTTCCGCTCCACCGCCGGGCCGGTGATCGCCAAGGCCGGCGATCTCGCGGCGCTCTTGACCAATCTCGAAGACCGCGACGTGCTGTTCATCGACGAGATCCACCGGCTCAATCCGGCGATCGAGGAAATCCTCTATCCGGCCATGGAGGACTACAAGCTCGATCTCATCATCGGCGAAGGCCCGGCCGCGCGCTCGGTGAAGATCGATCTGGCGCGCTTCACGCTGATCGGCGCCACCACGCGCTCGGGCCTGCTCACGACGCCGCTGCGCGACCGCTTCGGCATCCCGATCCGGCTCGGCTTCTACGCGGTGGAGGAGCTGGAGACCATCGTCACGCGCGGCGCGCGCGTGCTCGGCATCGGCATCGCGGCCGACGGTGCGCACGAGATCGCGCGGCGCGCCCGCGGCACGCCGCGCATCGCCGGGCGCTTGCTCAAGCGCGTGCGCGATTTTGCGCTGGTGGAGAACGCCAGCACCATCGATCGCAAGGCCGCCGACCGCGCGCTCATCGAGCTCGAAGTCGATGCCGCCGGGCTCGACGCCATGGACCGGCGCTATCTTTCCGCGATCGCGCTCCACTATGCGGGCGGGCCGGTGGGCGTCGATACGCTGGCGGCCGCGCTCTCCGAGCCGCGCGACGCCATCGAGGAAATCATCGAGCCGTTCCTGGTGCAGCAAGGCCTGCTCCAGCGCACGCCGCGCGGCCGCATGCTGACCGCGCACGCCTTCAAGCATCTCGGCATCAAGGAGCCGCCGCGCGATCCCTCGCAGATGCCCCTGTTCGACCAGGAAGAAGGATGAGCGGGGCCGAGCCCTACGCGCATCTCGCGGGCCGCCTCGTCGCAGGCGGCCATGTCCTGCCGGTGCGCGTCTATTACGAGGACACGGATTTCTCCGGCTTCGTCTATCACGCGAGCTATCTGCGCTTCATGGAGCGCGGGCGCTCCGACTATCTGCGCCTCCTAGGCGTCGAGCAGGGCGCATTGTTCGCCGAAGCCGTCGCTGAAGCGGGGGGCGGCTTCGCCTTCGTCGTGCGATCCATGCAGATCGACTTCCTCAAGCCCGCCCGCATCGACGATATTGTCGAGGTGCGGACCGAGCCGAAGGAAGTCGCCGGCGCCTCGATCACGCTGCGGCAAGTCGTAGCGCGCGGGGACGAGGTGCTGGTCGAGGCGGAGGTTCGCGTGGCGTGCATTGGTGGCGGCAAGGCCCAGCGCATCCCGGCCGCGCTGCGCAAGGCCATGGGCGCCTAGAAAGCGTCGTAAAGCCGCTAACCCAACATTAACGACGGCAGGCGCTGAGTCTGCTGAGGACGGGGTGCCACGCGCCCAAGTTTGGACAGATATTCGGTGTCGATCAGGCCCCTAACCTGTTGGGCCGGATTCCGCCGCGCCAGCCCTCGCGGGCAAGCCCAAGGCATTTGTTCCAAATACGGCGTTCCGCTCCCCGCAGGATGGGAACAGCCGAGGTTTGATCATGAATCCCGAACTAGCCGCCCCCGCCGCCGACCTCTCGCTCTGGGGCCTGTTTTGGTCGGCGCACTTTCTGGTCAAGGCGATCATGATCGGGCTGATGGTCGCCTCGGTCTGGGTCTGGGCCATCGCCATCGACAAATGGATTCTGCTCGGCCGCACCAGGCGGCAGATGGATCGCTTCGAGGAAGTGTTCTGGTCGGGCCAGAGCCTGGAAGAATTGTATCGCTCCGTGCAGGCGCGGCCGGGCAACCCGATGGCCACGCTGTTCGTCGCCGCCATGCGCGAATGGAAGCGCACCTACGAGGGCGGCGCGCGGACGCTCACCGGTCTCTCCGAGCGCATCGAGAAGGTGATGGACGTGACCATCGCCCGCGAAGTGGACCGGATGGAGCGTCAGCTGCTGGTGCTGGCCTCGGTCGGCTCGTCGGGCCCCTTCATCGGCCTCCTGGGCACGGTCTGGGGAATCATGACCAGCTTCCAGGCGATCGCCGCCTCCAAGAACACCAGCCTTGCGGTCGTGGCGCCCGGCATCGCCGAGGCGCTGTTTGCCACCGCGCTCGGCCTGGTCGCCGCTATTCCGGCCACGATTTTCTACAATAAGTTCGTCATCGACGTGAATCGCCAGGCGCAGCGCCTCGAGGGTTTCGCCGACGAATTTTCGGCGATCCTGTCGCGCCAGATCGACGAGAGGATCTGAGCCATGGCCGCCTCGACCTCGATGGGAAGCGGATGGGTTAGCCGGCGCTCGCGCCGCCGCCGCGCCACCGTGATGGCCGATATCAACGTGACGCCGATGGTCGACGTCATGCTGGTGTTGCTCATCGTCTTCATGGTAGCGGCGCCCTTGCTCACCGTCGGCGTGCCGATCGACCTGCCGCAGACCCAGGCCAAGAGCATGGAGCAGGACAAGGAGCCGCTCACCCTTTCGGTCAATGACAAGGGCAAGGTTTTTTTGCAGAATACCGAGATCGCGCTCGACGAGATCGTGCCGAAGCTGAAGGCCATCGCCAAGAACGGCGCCGAGGAGCGCATCTATGTGCGCGGCGACCGCAAGGTGGATTACGGTACGGTGATGCGCGTCATGGGCCGGCTTTCGGCCGCCGGCTATCGCCGCGTCGCGCTGGTGACCGAGTTCGAACAGGGGAACTGAGCTCTTGCGTCCGGGCATCGCCATTTCGGGTGTTACGCACGCGGTCGTGCTCGGCTGGGGGCTCGTCCTGTTTGCCGTGACGCCCGTCGAGGCGCCGAAGACCGAGGCCATGCCGGTCGATCTCGTTCCGATCAGCGAGCTCACCGAGTTGAAGGCCGGCACCTTGAAGAAGACCAACGTCGAAGAGCCGAAGAAGCAAGTCGCCGAGAAGATCGCCGAGCCGAAACCGGCGCCCGCGCCCGAGGCCAAGCCCGCCGACAAGCCCGAGATCAAGCCGCAGGTCGCAGCACCCCCGCCTCCGCCGCCGGCGGAGTCGCTGGAGAAGCTGATCGACAAGATGGTGACGCCGGAGCCCGCGCCCGCGCAGGTGCGCGTGCCTGAGCCGCCCAAGCGTCCGCCGATTCCGAAGCAGCAGCCGAAGCCGCCGGAGGCCACCGCCGACGCGCGCACGCCGCAACGCACCTTCGATCCCAACCGCGTCGCCGCGCTGCTCGACAAGCGCGATCCGACCCGCCCGCGCACGGCCGCGCCCGAGGTATCGCCGCAGGCCACGCTCGGCGCTCCCACCGGCATCGGCCAGCGCCTGACCCAGAGCGAGATCGACGCGCTGCGTGCGCAGATCCAGGCCTGCTGGAACCCGCCGGTCGGCGCCGAGGAAGCGGAGAAGCTGATCGTGCGCCTGCGCATCCAGTTCAAGCAGGACGGCACGCTCTCGCGCGAGCCCGAGCTCATGAACCGGACGACCGGCACCTATTTCCAGATCGCGGCCGAGAGCGCCATGCGCGCCGTGCGCCGCTGCCAGCCCTATACGCTGCCCGCCCACAAATACGACGTCTGGAAGGACGTCGAGGTCACCTTCGATCCGCGCGATATGTTCGGCGGATGAACGGAAATGCTGCCGAGCCACGCATGAAGCAAGAACTTTTCACTTCTCCTCTCCCCACAATCCGTCTTTCCCGCCGCCAGATCCTCACGACCGGGGCGGCTGCATCGACGCTCGTGGCGCTGGGTGCGCGCCCGACGCACGCGGTGCTGAAGCTCGACATCACCCAGGGCACGATCCAGCCCTTGCCGGTCGCGATCCTCGATTTCCTCGGCGGTGCGGGCGGTGGCCCCGGCGACGCGGAGACCGGCCGCAATCTCGCGGGCGTGATCACCAACAACCTGCGCCGCTGCGGCTTGTTCGCGCCGATCGAGCCCGCGGCGTTCATCGAGAAGATCCAGAATATCGACGTAGCTCCGCGCTTCCAGGATTGGCGCGTGATCAACGCGCAGGGCCTCGTGGTCGGGCGCGTCACGCGCCAGCCCGACGGCCGTCTCAAGGTCGAATTCCGGCTGTGGGACGTGTTCGCCGGCCAGCAACTCGCTGGCTCCCAGTTCTTCACCCAGCCCGACAACTGGCGCCGCATCGCCCACATCATCTCCGACGCGATCTATGAGCGGCTCACCGGCGAGAAGGGCTATTTCGATACGCGCGTGGTTTTCGTCGACGAAACCGGGCCCAAGGAGCGCCGCATCAAGCGCCTCGCGATCATGGATCAGGACGGCGCCAATGTGCGCTACCTCACGCGCGGCGAGGAGTTCGTGCTCACGCCGCGCTTCAGCCCGAACAGCCAGGAAATCACCTATATGTCCTATGGCCGCGGCGAGCCGCGCGTCGTGCTGCTGAACATCGAGACCGGCCAGCGCGAGGTCGTCGTCGATCTGCCGGGCATGAGCTTTTCGCCGCGCTTCGCGCCCGACGGTCAGCGCGTGGCCATGAGCCTGCAGCAGGGCTCCAACTCCAATATTTTCGTCATGGATCTGCGCTCGAAGCGCACGACCCGGCTGACCGACACAGCAGCGATCGATACCGCGCCCTGCTACTCGCCCGACGGACGGCAGATCACCTTCGAATCCGACCGCGGCGGCTCGCAGCAGATTTATGTCATGGGCGCCGACGGCGCGGCGCCGCGCCGCATCTCCTTCGGCCAGGGCTCCTATTCGACGCCGGTCTGGTCGCCGCGCGGCGACGTGATCGCCTTCACCAAGCGCGGCGCCGGCTCGTTCTCGATCGGCGTCATGCGCATCGACGGATCGGGCGAGCGAATTCTGACCGAGGGCTTCCACAACGAGGGGCCGACCTGGGCGCCGAACGGCCGCGTGCTCATGTTCTTCCGCGACCCCGGCGGCAATGCAGGGCCGCAGCTCTTCACGGTGGACCTCACCGGCTACAACGAGCAGCGCGTGCCGACGCCGGGCTACGCCTCGGACCCGGCTTGGTCGCCGCTGCTTTCCTAGACCGAGGCGCGCTTATTTCATTTTCCCTCATTGCCGGGCTTGACCCGGAATCTAGCGGCCGCTCGCGACGTGGCGGGATTTCTGGATGCCCGGGTCGAGCCCGGGCATGAGGGACACAAGGTTTGCGCCTCGCGTGGCGGCTCGCGAGACTGCCCCGAAACCGTCCGATTTGCGGCGTCTTCTGGCGCCGATCGATTCACCCTCCGCTAACCATTTCGGCTGGTTCCCGGCGGGCACTTTGGGAAAGCCGAGCATTTGCGCGGTTTCGCCAACACTTCGTCAAGGTTGACGGAATATTCGCTTAACCATCGCGCGGTTAGATCGGGCCCAGCCCGCTTTTGGGGGACCAAGGGAATTACCGACATGATGCGCTCCTTCTCCATTTCTCGCGGCGTTCGCATCGCTGCCTTGCTCGCGGTCGCGATCTTTGCCGCCGCCTGCTCGAACAATCCGGCCGTCGACCCGACCAATCCGTTGGCCACCGCCGCGACGCCGGGCAGCGCGCAGGACTTCATCGTCAATGTCGGCGATCGCGTCTTCTTCGAGTCCGACTCGACCCAGCTCACGCAGCAGTCGCGCGACACCCTGGAGAAGCAGGCGCAGTGGCTGACGCTATATAACCGCTACGCTTTCACCGTCGAAGGTCACGCCGACGAGCGTGGTACGCGCGAATACAACATCGCGCTCGGCGCCCGCCGCGCCCAGGCGGTGCGCGAATATCTCGTCGCCCGCGGCATCGATGGCGCGCGCATGCGCACGATCTCCTACGGCAAGGAACGGCCGGTCGCGGTCTGCAACGACATTTCCTGCTGGTCGCAGAACCGCCGCTCGGTCACCGTGCTCAGTCAGGCCGGCGCGTAGCCGGTGAGGGGACTTCTCCACATTCCGGCGCCCGCTTGGGCGCCGGTTTCGTTTCCCGGCCCCACTTTGGACGTACTCGCGGGCCTATCTGGCGCCAACCCGTCCGACGGTTTATTCCCTCGATTGATTGCCATGCTTTCAGCCGCCCGCATCTGCCTTACCTTCCTCGTTCTCGGTCTTGCGGCGTCGCCCGCCGCCGCGAACGAAGCCGACGCGCGTGCCGAGCGCATCGAGATGCAAGGCAACGGCCTGTTCGCCCAGCTGTTTCCTCGCCGCGAGCAGGCGCCGCTACCGCCGGGACAAATTCCGGGTCAAGCGCCCGGTGCGGCGGCCGAGCCGTCCGATCTCGTCGTGCGCATCGATCGGCTCGAGGCGACGATCCGCCAGCTCACCGGCATGATCGAGCAACTTCAGTTTCGCAATCAGCAGATGGAACAGCAGCTCCGCCGCATGCAGGAGGACGTCGAATTCCGCCTGTCGGGAGCGGCGCCGGGAACCCGCCCGGCCGTCCGGACGCCTGCCGCACCATCGACGATGCCGCCGGCGGCCGCTCCGGCTCCGGCAACGCCCGGCCGCCGCAGCGACGTGTTCGACCCGACACAATCGCCGAACGCGCCCGGTGCGCCGCGTCCGCTCGGTTCAATGCCCGGAGGCCCGCCGCTGGCGGGGCCGAATGTGATCGCCGGCACCGCGCCGGACGTGGCGCCGGCGACCGCGCGTGCGCCCGGCGCGCCGCTCGATCTCACGCCGGGCGCGACGCCCGCCGATCCGACACTGGCTCCGCGCGGCCCCGGCCCGATCGGCCGTCCGGTCGTGCCGGGCACGCAGGCGACGCTGCCGCCCTCCGACAGCGCCAAGGACGCCTACGATCTCGCCTACGGCTATATGCTGCGGCGCGACTACGATCTCGCCACGGACTCGTTCAAGAAGTTCCTCGGCGATTTTCCGAACGATCGGTTGGCTCCGGAGGCCTTCTACTGGCTCGGCGAAAGCATGTACCAGCGCCAGCAATATCGCGACTCGGCCGAGAGCTTTCTGAAGATTTCCACCGACTATCCGAACGCGCCGCGGGCAGCGGAGGCGCTGCTGCGGCTCGGCCAGTCGCTTGCCGCGCTCGACGAGCGCGAGACCGCCTGCGCCGCCTTCGGCGAGATCGGTCGCAAGTATCCGCGCGCGTCCACCGCGGTGAAACAGACCGTCGTGCAGGAACAGCGGCGTGCCAAGTGCTGAATACGACAAGTGCTGAACACGCCGTAATCGGCGACGGCGAACTTGCGGCGCTTTTTTCCGATTTCGAGAATTTCCGCCGGGTGATCCTCGCCGTTTCCGGCGGCCCGGATTCGACGGCGCTCATGCTACTCGCCAAGCGCTGGCAGGACCGGCGCCCGCGTGGCCCGGAACTCGTCGCCGCCACCATCGATCATCGGCTGCGCCGGGAATCCGGGGCCGAAGCCGCGGCGGTCGCCCGGCTCGCGAAGAAGCTCGGCTTGCGTCATCGCACGCTCGAGTGGTCCGGCAGCAAGCCGAAGACTGGCCTGCAACATGCGGCGCGCGAGGCGCGCTACCGCCTGCTCGTCGGCCTCGCGCAGAAGCTCAAGGCCGACGCGATCGCGACTGCGCATACGCTCGACGATCAGGCCGAAACCGTATTGATGCGGCTCGCGCGCGGCTCGGGCCTTCCGGGCCTCGCCGGCATCCGCCGCCGCAGCGAGCGTGAGGGCATCATGCTCGCGCGCCCGTTTCTTGATATCCCGAAAGCGCGCCTCGTAACTACGTTGCGCAAGGCAGGCATCGCCTTCGCCGAGGATCCGACCAACCGCGATCCGCGCTTCACGCGCCCGCGGCTGCGTAAGATCGCGGCCGTGCTCGCGGAAGAGGGGCTCGACGCGGCCCGGCTTTCGGGTCTCGCCAAGCGCTTCGCGCGCGCCGACGCCGCGCTCGCCGCCACCGTCGACGCCGCGCAATCCCATGTGCTGCTCTCGGCGTCCGCCGATGGGCGCACGACCGACTTCAACGCCGCCGCGCTGTTCACTTTCCCGTCGGAGATCACGATCCGTCTCCTCGGCCGCGCCATCGATCGCATCGGCGACGAGGGGCCGGTAGAGCTCGGCAAACTCGAATCGCTCTATGACGCTCTCGCCGACAGCTACGCGGCCGGCCGGCGACTCAAACGCACACTGGCGGGTGCGGCAATCGCGCTGATGGGTCCACGGCTTTCCGTCTCCCGGGCGCCCGCGCGGCGCTCCCTCCGATCCCGATAAGGCGCTCAAGAATCGACGGAAATCGGCTCTAGGCAAGGGCCTTCCCTTGTTAACGTCACCCATGCGCCCTATTTTAACGCTATCCGGCTATCCCTAGGCGCTCTTGCTCTGGGAACGGCTATCCCGGACGGGCTACCGCCCGCCGCGAAAGGTTCAGTGATGAACGCGAATCTGCGCAACTTCGCCCTCTGGGTGATCATCGTCCTGTTGCTCTTGGCGCTGTTCTCGCTGTTCCAGAACCCGACCCAGCGGCCGGTCAGCAACGACATCACCTTCTCGCAGCTTCTCTCCGAGGTCGATGCCGGCCGTGTGCGCGACGTCCTCATTCAGGGCAACGAAATCCACGGCACGTTCTCCGACGGCCGCTCGTTCAATACCTATGCGCCTAGCGACCCAGGCTTGGTGCAGCGCCTCTATGGCAAGGGCGTGCAGATCACCGCCAAGCCGCAGGGCGAACAGGTCCCGTGGTTCGTATCGCTCCTGGTCTCGTGGCTTCCGTTCATCGCGTTGATCGGCGTCTGGATTTTCCTCTCGCGCCAGATGCAGGGCGGCGCCGGCAAGGCGATGGGCTTCGGCAAGAGCCGCGCCAAGTTGCTCAACGAGGCGTCCGGCCGCATCACCTTCGAGGACGTGGCAGGCGTCGATGAGGCGAAGTCGGATCTGCAGGAGATCGTCGAATTCCTGCGCGACCCGCAGAAATTCCAGCGCCTCGGCGGCCGCATTCCGCGCGGCGTGCTCCTCGTCGGGCCTCCGGGTACCGGCAAGACCTTGCTCGCGCGTGCCATCGCCGGCGAGGCGAATGTGCCGTTCTTCACCATTTCAGGCTCCGACTTCGTCGAGATGTTCGTCGGCGTCGGCGCTTCGCGTGTGCGCGACATGTTCGAGCAGGCCAAAAAGAACGCGCCGTGCATCATCTTCATCGACGAAATCGACGCGGTCGGCCGCCATCGCGGCGCCGGCCTCGGCGGCGGCAACGACGAGCGCGAGCAGACGCTGAACCAGCTGCTGGTCGAGATGGACGGCTTCGAGTTCGAACGAAGGCATCATCCTGATCGCCGCCACCAATCGGCCCGACGTGCTCGACCCCGCGCTGCTGCGCCCCGGCCGCTTCGACCGTCAGGTCGTGGTGCCGAACCCGGACGTCGTCGGCCGCGAACAGATATTGAAGGTGCACGTACGCAAGGTGCCGCTGGCGCCCGACGTCAATCTCAAGACCACCGCGCGCGGCACGCCCGGATTTTCAGGCGCCGACCTCGCCAACCTCGTCAACGAAGCCGCCCTCATGGCTGCGCGCCGCAACAAGCGCATGGTCACGCAATTCGAATTCGAGGACGCCAAGGACAAGGTGATGATGGGCGCCGAGCGCCGCTCCCTTGTCATGACCGAAGAAGAGAAGATGCTAACCGCCTATCACGAGGGCGGCCACGCCATCGTCGCGCTCAATGTCCCGGCCACCGATCCGGTGCACAAGGCCACCATCATCCCGCGCGGCCGCGCGCTCGGCATGGTCATGCAGCTTCCTGAGCGCGACAAGCTCTCCATGAGCCTCGAGCAGATGACGTCGCGGCTCGCCATCATGATGGGCGGGCGCGTCGCCGAAGAGATCGTGTTCGGCAAGGAGAAGGTCACCTCGGGAGCGTCTTCCGATATCGAGCAGGCGACCAAACTCGCTCGCATGATGGTGACGCGCTGGGGTCTCTCCGAAGAGCTCGGCACCATCGCCTATGGCGAGAATCAGGAAGAAGTGTTCCTCGGCTATTCGGTCTCGCGCCAGCAGACCATTTCCGAGGTGACGGTGCAGAAGATCGACGCCGAGATCAGGCGCTTCGTCGAGGAAGGCTATGCGCACGCGACCAAGATCCTCACTGAAAAGCGCGCCGAGCTCGAGCTGCTGGCCAAGGGCTTGCTCGAATACGAGACGCTCTCCGGTGACGAGATCAAGGATTTGCTTGCCGGCAAACCGCCGGTGCGCGAAGGCGTTTCCGAGCCGGCCGGGCCGCGCGGTTCAGCGGTGCCGAGCTCGGGCAAGCCGCGCCCGCGCCCGGAAGCCGGCCTGGAGCCGCAGCCGCAGGCGTGATCAGTCCCCAAAGGTTTGCCCTTAGCAGCCCTATCTGAATCGACCGCGCCGCTTTTCCTTCGGCTCCTGTTTCGGCAAGAACTTGGGCGTGAATTTCGGCGCCATCTTCGGTGTCATTTTCGGTGTCGTCCTTGGCGTTAGCTTCGGCGTCAGCTTCGGCGTGGCTTTCGGCGCGCCTGTGAGGCGGGCGGCCGGGCTCCTCAATAAGTGCGCGGGCACCGCATTCAGATAGCGCCCGGCGACGGCCGGCGTTGCGCGGAAGCGGGGCGCCAGCGCATTGGGCCGCGCCAGGAACGGCAAGGCCGCGGTGAACGACACATTCCTGAGAAAAGTGCCGTCCCAGCGCTCGCGCACCGATATGACGCCGGCCGGTGTCAGATGCAGATAGCGGCCCACGACATTGTGCGCCTGGCAGCCGCCGCGGCGGGCGCACACATCGACCCCGCCGTCGATCATGGCCACCGCCATCTCTCCGTCGGCGGCGACGAAGACGTCGAACGTGGTGCCGCGCACCCCGATCGTCGCGGTCGGCGTGGCGATCTGATAGGCGGCGCTCGCGCTCTTGCCGCTGATAAAACGGAATGCGCCCTTGGTCAGTTGGACGGTGACGGCCGTGGCCGACCGGTTGGCGCCGTACACGAAGCGATCGAGCTTGACCACCGAGCCCGGGCCGATGGCGAGCCGCGTGTCGTCGAGAAACTCGAACTGGCCGATTCCCTTGTCGTCCGTCGCGATGCGCTCTTCCTGAAAGACCTGATCGCCGGCCTTGAGCACGCGGATCGAGCCGGCGGCGTCGCCCGTCACTTCGGTGGTGATCTCGGTCGCCTTGCCGATTTCGGCCGCGATCGCGGCCGCAGACGCCACGAGCAGCGTTGCCGCGAGCAGAACAACATGGATCATTGGATTGAATCCGAAACGTCTCGCAGCAAATACATTTTCAGCAGCCATCGTCAACGACCGTCACCCCGCGCCGTCGCGCAGTCCCGCCTGCTTGAGCAGCGGATAGGTCGTGTCGCGAAACTCGCGCATGCCCGCCTCGAAGCGCGGCCAGCACAGGATCACGCCGTCGATGCCCGCTTTCGATAGCGTCGCCAATCCATCGACGATCTGTTCGCGCGTTCCGATCAGGTTATATCCGCCCCAGCCGGCGATGAGCGCCTCCTGCATGACCCGCTTGCGATCGGCCGGCAGACTGCGCGCGTTGACGTCGAGCATGAAGGTCTCGACCGCGTTGCCGGCGGCTTCCCAATCGCCCTTTTGATGGACGTAATAGTCGTAGAATTCGCGCGCTTCTTTCTCGGTCTCCGCCTGAACGATATTGGCGAGCGTCCACACGCTGATTTCGCGTCCATACTCCTCGCGTGCGAGCTTGTGAAAGGCCTGCACGTGCGCCTTCCAGGTCTCCATGCTTTGGTCCGTGCCGCCGCGGACGACCGTGTAGACCATGTCGCAGTGCTTCGCCGCGAAATGGCGGCCGCGCTCCGAGCTCGCCGCGTTCATGATCGCGGGATGGGGCTTCTGCAGCGGCTTGGGCTGCAAATAGCCTTTCTTGATCTTGTAGTACTTGCCTTCGAAATCGAAATCTTCGTCCTCGGTCCACAGGCGTTTGACGATCTGCACCCATTCCTCGGCGCACTCGTAGCGCTCGGCATGATGCAGCATCGGCGTCCCGAACATGTCGATCTCCGGCTGGTTCCAGCCGGTGACCAGATTGAGCGTGAAGCGGCCGTTCGAGATGTGGTCGATCGCCGCTCCCTGCTTGGCGGCGATGATCGGGTGATTGAGCGACATGTGCGCGGTCGAGAGCACGCCGCATTTTTCGGTGAGCGCGCTGATCCCGGCCGCCCAGGTGAAGGATTCGAACCCGGGGCCTTGCGGATTGGTGGCGCCGCCGAAGCCGCGCCAGCGCGCCACCGGCACCAGCGCCTCGAACTCCATCTCGTCGGCGAGCTTGGCGAGCGCTCAGCGTGTTCGGCCACGAAATCTCGAGCCGGCCGTCGAGGTCGGACATGACGCAGCCCGAGTCGAGATTGGTCTGGAACGTCCCGAGTTTGAGCTTCCTGCCGCCGAAGGCCGGATTGGTCTCGCGCCGGTCCTTGCGTGCGTTCGTCCTGGCGTTCATTAACCAAGTCCTTCCTGAATCACGTCCTTCCGGCCGGTGCGGATAGTCCACAGGGCCTGCCTGTGGCGTCAACTGCGGCACTGCAGCCGGTACGCTAAGTTCGCTCACGAAATTTGAACCATTCCGTGCGAGGATCGCGCTACAATAAGCACAAATCGGGCAGGGCGGCGGGGCACCCGGATATCATGGCGCGCAAGTATTTCGGCACCGACGGCATTCGCGGCCGCGCGAACGGCATCATCACGCCCGAGCTCGCGCTCAAGGTGGGCATGGCCGCGGGCCTGGTGTTCCAGAACGGCGACCATCGCCATCGCGTGCTGATCGGCAAGGACACCCGCCTTTCCGGCTACATGATCGAATACGCGCTGGTCGGCGGCTTCACCTCGGTCGGCATGGACGTGCTGCTCACCGGCCCGATGCCGACGCCCGCGGTCGCCATGCTGGCGCGCTCCATGCGCGCCGACCTCGGCGTGATGATCTCCGCCTCGCACAATCCGTTCGACGACAACGGCATCAAGCTGTTCGGCCCCGACGGCTACAAGCTGTCCGACGAGATCGAGCTGAAGATCGAGAAGCTGATCGACGGCGACCTGTCCAAGCATCTCGCCAAACCCACGGCGCTCGGCCGCGCCAAGCGTATCGACGGCGTGCAGGACCGCTATGTCGAATTCGCCAAGCGCACGCTGCCGCGCAATCTTTCGTTCGATGGCCTGCGCATCGTCATCGATTGCGCCAATGGCGCCGCCTACAAGGTCGCGCCCGAGGCCTTGTGGGAACTGGGCGCCGAGGTGTTCTCCATCGGCGTCGAGCCCGACGGCTTCAACATCAACCGCGATTGCGGCTCGACCGCGCCCGAGGCGCTTGCCGCCAAGGTGCGCGAGATGCGCGCCGATATCGGCATCGCGCTCGATGGCGACGCCGACCGCGTGCTGATCGTCGATGAGAAGGGCCACGTCATCGACGGCGACCAGATTCTCGCCGTGATCGCCGAAAGCTTCCGCGAGGACGGCCGCCTGGCGCGCTCCGGCGTGGTGGCGACGGTGATGTCGAATCTCGGCTTCGAGCGCCATCTGGCCTCGCTCGGCATCGAGCTCGTGCGCACCCCGGTCGGCGACCGCTACGTGCTCGAGAAGATGCGCGAGGGCGGCTACAACCTCGGCGGCGAACCTTCGGGCCACATCATCCTTTCCGACTACACCACCACCGGCGACGGCTTCGTCGCGGCGCTCCAGGTGCTGGCCGTGATCAAGAAGCTCGGCCGGCCGGTGTCCGAGATCTGCCACCGCTTCGAGCCGGTGCCCCAGGTGCAGAAGAACGTGCGCTATAAATCCGGCCGGCCGCTCGATGACGGCTCGGTCGCCGCCGCGATCCAGGCCGCCGAGCGGCGGCTCGGCAAGCAGGGCCGGCTCGTGGTGCGGCCTTCCGGCACCGAGCCGGTGATCCGCGTGATGGGCGAGGGCGACGACCGCGACCTGGTCGAGGCCGTGGTCGACGACATCGTCGCGGCGCTGACCAAGGCCGCCGCCTGATTTTTACTTCCCGTTAACTTGCTCGAAGCGCCGCGCATTGCCTGCGCCGGCAACGCGCCGCGCCATGGGCATGCGCGTCCGATGAACGATCGTGGTTAAGCGTTAAGGTTAAGCGCCCTTTAAGCATTGGCTGCCATCTTGCCGATCCGGGTAACCGGCGGCGTCCGCTGCGGCGGGCTCGCCTTTTTTGGAAGGATCGCAAGATGAGTAACGCTAAGTATCTGGCGCTGGCCGCGGCCGTCGCTTCCTCGATCATGCTTCAGCCCGCGCGCGCGGCGGACATGCCGATGCCCTATATCCCGGCCCCGGTGGTCGAGGAATACGGCGGCTGGTATCTGCGCGGCTATATCGGGATGAGCAATCAGCAGTTCAGAGGGCTCGACCACGTCCTGTTCGCGACGGCGCCAGGGTTCACGTGGCTCGACACCGGCGGCTTCAGCAGCGCGCCGTTCTTCGGCGGCGCTATCGGCTATCAGTATAATAGCTGGCTCCGCTTCGATTTCAGCGCCGAATACCGCGGCGGCGCGAACTTCAAGGCGCTCGACCGCTACGACACCGGCGGTCGCGCCGCCGACGGCCACCAACGACTACAGCGCGATCAAGAAGGAATGGCTGTTCCTGGCCAACGCCTTCGTCGATCTCGGCACCTGGCGCTCGATCACGCCCTATGTCGGCGCGGGCATCGGCTTCGCCAACGTCACCATCAGCAATTTCCGCGACACCAACGTGATCACGGGCGGCGGCGGCTATGCCGACACCGGCTCCCAGTGGAACTTCGCCTGGGCGCTCCATGCCGGCCTCGCCTACAAGGTCACGCCGACCTTCTCGGTGGATCTCGGCTATCGCTTCGTCAGCCTTGGCGACGGGAAGACCGGGACTCTCATGAATCTCGCCGGCACCTGCACGGCCTGCGAACCGATGTACTTCCGCGGCATCTACTCGCACGACCTGATGCTCGGCGTGCGCTGGATGCTCGACGACGGCGGCTACGCTCCGCCGCTGATGCGCAAGGGCTGAACCACCTCTCAGCAATACCGGAAACGGCGCGGGATTTTCCCGCGCCGTTTTTGTTTGATATCGGCATCGAGACTTCTTGATGCTGCGCCAACGGCTAGCGCCGGCACGACGCCGATATCGCGAATGCCGATTGCCCTCTAAACCGCTCGGCTATGCTGAGTCAGCCGTTACCCGCATAGCCGGAAGCAACGAACTCAACATGTTCAATGTTGCTACGTTCGGGCAGTAGTCTTGCCACATCCGGGCTTCAGAGTCGTCTTCAGGGTCCACGGAATTGAGCTCGGCGGCGCATTGTGTACGACTGCCACAGGCAACGCAGGCCTTGCGCAGATCGAGAATGATGCCGGACCGGAAGCGGGCAACCTCTGCCATCTCGATCCCGAGTGCACGCATGCGGAGAGACAATAGGTCATCGTTGTTTGCGGGAACGCCTCGGCTGTCGGGAACCAATGCGCTCGTCTCTTCACCGGTATTGTTCGACAATTCTGACAGGCGGAACTGACGCTGCCAGGATCGCGTAAGTCTGCCGATTGAAGGCCAGCTTGCGGAGATAACTACCATTCGAGCCTCCTCGATTTTCACGGAAACTCGGTTCGATATTTCTACTCTTTTGTGATTGGGAAGATGTTGATGTAGGTCAACTCGCCATCCATTATGATATCGATTGGGCCGCTTCTTTGCGCAATAGCGGAAACGGCGCGGGATTTCCCCGCGCCGTTTTCGTCTGGTATCGGCAATGTCTCAGGTTGACCCTACCCGGACATGGTCCGTGCAGTTAGGCGAGCCGTCGCCTTCCTAAGATTCCCATCGCTGCTAAAATAACTGCGGCAAGCACGATAATCGCGAGCGTGAGATTCGGCACGTAATAGGTGGTGTAGACCTCCCAGCCGAGCAAACGCAGAACCTCCGACACCTCCGTATAGATGCCGACGAGATGACCGCCGAGGGTGCCGGTGATGCCAAGCAAGACGCTGCCGAGGATCGCCAATCCCGCCATTACCCAGCGTGTCATGCCGTCCCAGACCGCTTCGCCGCCGAGCCATCGCGTTGCCAGCAGCAGTGCCCAATACGACAAGGTCCATGTTGCCAACAGCACATGATTACGCCCGAGCGGCGAAGACGAGATTGTCTCCCACGGCCACACGAGAAGGCCGACCACGAAAGCAACCGCGCCGCTGAGAACGCCGATTGCCAGGAGCGGGACGAGTGCCCGGTCGATGGCCCTGGCGAGCGGGTTGTCGAACACCGCGCGCACCAGGATCGCAAGCGTCGCCGTCATCAAGAGGGCGATCGGAAAGTGAACCAATACAGCGTGATATGCGCCCATGTTCAGGCTCCCTTGCGACTAAGCAAGCCGCTGAGTGCAATTCCGAAACCGAGGATCAGCAGCACGCCGGCAAGCAGGGTGTACAGCCACTGCCGCCGGATCTCCTCAGCGAACTCGACTTCAACTCCGTAATTCGCGAGCTGTATTTCGCTGTGACGGAACTTCACTGGAACGCCCGCCTTGATCTGCTCGGCGCCGGCGTGCTTGCGACTGTTCAGCATCGCCCAACTCACCTGGCCCGGATAAAACAGCGTCACATCAGTCCACGGCTGACTCCAGTTCGGCTCCGCGCCGTCGAAACGGATCGCGGCCATATTGGCATCCCGGCCGAGCCCGAGCGTCACCGGCAGCGACACGTAGTGCCAGCGGCTGCCGAGCGTGTTGCGATGGACGGCAAACGCGACGTTGTAGACGTGCTTGTCGATCATGATCTTGTCGTCGGCCGGGCTGCCGGTATCCATCGCCCGCTTCAAGATCACGTCCCAGTAGCCGTCCTGCCACCGCGCTTTGCCCACGACCTTGATGTCGCCGTGCGATCCATCACTTGGCTGGAGCAGGCGCCGTGGAATTGTGTCGCCCTCCTTCCACGCATAGGCGGCGTCGAATGGCACGGAGTTCTCGGTGCTGATGAAATAGGTATCGTCGAAGCCGAGCTTGCGCTGGATGAGATCGTCCCAACTTAGAGCCCGGCGGCCGACCTTGTCCGGATCAAGCATGACGCGCGGTTGCTGCTTCTGCGCATCCCAGTTGTCGGCGAAAGGCCCTCGCCCGGTGTCACCGTAGCGGGCCTCGAATACGTACTGATCGTCAGAGGCGCCGATCGGATTGGAGCGATGCGCGCGCCAATGCCACAAGTCGAGGAAGTAGCCGGCCTTGCGCAGCGCGGCCAACTCGTCCTCCGGCACGACCGACTTCCAATCGTTGATGTCGCTCCGTGTCGCCGGAAGATATTTGCCGACCTCGACCTGCTTTTTCTTCTGCCCAAGATAAGGGTGTGCCCTGACCTCCTCGGGCTTAGCCTCGTTGGTGAAGAAGCGGATGCGGTCGCCGATCGTGATGTAGCCGCCATAGCGTGCGAACTCCGGCACGCTGCCGTCGTCGACCAGCATGGTGACGCGATCCTCGTAGATGCCTTGCGGCTGCGGCCCGGGGACGCTGGCGCCATAACGGACCCACTTGCCGCCCTCGAACTTCATCATGTCGTGATAGATCGAGGGCTGCTTCGCGGGCCATCGATAGCGGAAGAACATTTCGCGGCCGTTATAGGCGGCTTTCACCTGCAACGGCATGGTCAGTTCGGTCGGAATGTAGATGTTGCGGTTGATGTCGTTCCGGATGACCCCGCTGCCGTGCGTGACCCACGACAACCCCAAGACCGCGAGGAAGATCACGATGGAAAGGTAGAGCAAACTCTTTTTCATGACGGATCATCCTTCTCTTCCAATGCAGCCATCCGGCGGTCCAAGAGATGAGCCGAGCCAGGATTTTTAGCCGCCAGCAGGCGAAGCTCGTATGCGGTTACGCCAATGTCGCGAGCTATGCGCTCAACCTCTTCCACGCCGCACCTTTTCAATTCGGCAAGGCACGCATGTCTTGTTCCCTGCCACCACTGAGCGAACTTGATGGCCGGCGAGGCGAACTTGCGAGCGTTGGATAGGTTCCACATGCTCGTATCCCTCGATAGATAATTTTTATGGACCTCAAAATCACTGGACGCGTTGACCCAGATCAAAAGTTTCAGGCGCCCGACGCGCCATGTGCCTTTCGACATTGCTCTCGTTAGGGCAGCGATCAAGCGTCTCAATTCGGCAGGGTAGCTTGACGCCGCATCCGCCTTCTGCCAATCCCACAGCGGGCCACCCCTCCCCACCGAGGGGCATCTATCTGGAAGGGTAGAGCGCCATGACGACGAAGCCTGCATTGCGGCCGCGTGTGCCGTTTTTTTCTTCCGGGCCCTGCGCCAAGCGCCCGGGCTGGAACCTCCAGGTCCTCAAGGACGCGCTGATCGGCCGCTCGCACCGCTCCAAGCCGGGCAAGGCCAAGCTCAAGCGCGCCATCGACCTCACCCGTGAAATCCTGCAGGTGCCGGCCGGCTATCGCATCGGCATCGTGCCGGCGTCCGACACCGGCGCGGTCGAGATGGCGCTGTGGACCCTGCTCGGCCCGCGCGGCGTCGACGTGCTCGCCTGGGAAAGCTTCGGCGAGGGCTGGGTCACCGACATCACCAAGCAGCTCAAGCTCAAGGACGCCCGCGTGCTGCAGGCGCCCTATGGCGAGCTGCCGGACCTGAGCCAAGTCGATTTCACCCACGACGTGGTGTTCACCTGGAACGGCACTACGTCTGGCGTGCGCGTGCCGAACGGCGACTGGATCAAGGCCGACCGTGCCGGGCTCACGATCTGCGACGCTACCTCGGCCGCGTTCGCGCAGGCGCTGCCGTTCGACAAGCTCGATGTGGTGACCTTCTCCTGGCAGAAGGTGCTGGGCGGCGAGGCCGCGCACGGCATGCTGATCCTCTCGCCGCGCGCGGTGGAGCGGCTCGAGACCTACAAGCCGGCTTGGCCGCTGCCGAAAATCTTCCGCATGACCAAGGGCGGCAAGCTCAACGAAGGCGATTTTCGAGGGCGAGACCATCAACACGCCCTCCATGCTCTGCGTCGAGGATTATCTCGACGCGCTCGGCTGGGCGAAATCCGTGGGCGGGCTGCCGGCGCTGATGCAGCGCGCCGACGGGAATCTTGCGAAGATCGCCGCCTGGGTCGAGCGCACGCCCTGGGCCGCGTTTCTGGCGAAAAACCCGGCCACGCGCTCCAATACCTCGGTCTGCATCGGCATCGTCGACCCTGCGGTCGCAGCACTCGCACCCGACGCACAGGCGGCCTTCATCAAGGCCATGGCCGCGGCGCTGGAGAAGGAAAACGCCGCCTATGACGTCGCCGGCCACCGCGACGCGCCGCCGCACATCCGCATCTGGGCCGGCGCGACCGTGGAAGGCGCCGACCTCGACGCGCTGTTCCCCTGGCTCGACTGGGCCTTCGGCGAGGCGAAAGCCGCGCTGGCCAAAGCGGCGTGATCATGCGCAACGCCAAACAAATTCTGTCATCCCGGGCGCGGCGCAGCACGAAGTGGTGCGCCGCAGACCCGGGATCCATGACTGCCAGTGTTTCTGGATCCCGGCTCTCCGCGCCCTTCGGGCGCTTCGGCCGGGATGACAGTGGAAAGGTATGAGACCATGCCGCCTCGCGTATTGATCGCCGACAAGCTCTCGCCCACCGCGGTGCAGATATTCAAGGATCGCGGCATCGAGACCGAAGTGAAGATCGGCCTCGACCGCGACGCGCTGATCAAGATCGTCGGCGACTACGACGGCGTCGCCGTGCGCTCGGCGACCAAGATCACCGAGAAGGTGATCGCCGCGGCGCACCGCCTGAAGGTCATCGGCCGCGCCGGCATCGGCGTCGATAACATTGATGTCCCGGCCGCGACCGCCAAGGGCATCATCGTGATGAACACGCCGTTCGGCAATTCCATCACCACCGCCGAGCACGCCATCGCGCTGCTGTTCGCGCTCGCGCGCCAGATCCCGCAGGCGGATTTGTCCACCCAGGCCGGCAAATGGGAGAAGAACCGCTTCCTCGGCGTCGAGCTCACCGCCAAGACGCTCGGCATCATCGGCTGCGGCAATATCGGCTCGATCGTCGCCGACCGGGCGCTCGGGTTGCAGATGAAGGTGATCGCCTACGATCCGTACCTGTCGCCGGAGCGCGCGCTCGATCTCGGCGTCGAGAAGGTCGAGCTCGATACGCTGTTCGCGCGCGCCGATTTCATTTCGCTGCACACGCCGCTCACCGACAAGACGCGGAACATCATCAATGCGGAGAGCCTGAAGAAGACCCGCAAGGGCATCCGCATCATCAATTGCGCTCGCGGCGGGCTGGTGGACGAGCAGGCGCTGCGCGCTGCGCTCGATTCCGGCCACGTGGCCGGCGCCGCCTTCGACGTGTTCTCGTCCGAGCCCGCGACCGCGAACCCCTTGTTCGGCCACCCCAACGTGGTGTGCACGCCGCATCTGGGCGCCGCCACCAATGAGGCGCAGGAGAACGTGGCATTGCAGGTCGCCGAGCAGATGGCCGATTACCTGCTGCGCGGCGCGATTTCGAACGCCGTCAATTTCCCCTCGATCACCGCGGAAGAGGCGCCGAAGCTGAAGCCCTTCATCGATCTGGCCGAGAAGCTCGGCTCGTTCGCCGGCCAGCTCACCGAGAGCGGGATCAAGAAGGTGCAGATCACCTACGAGGGCGCGGTCGCGCAGATGAAGATCAAGGCATTGACCTCCGCGGCGCTCGCCGGCCTGCTGCGGCCGATGCTGGGCGACGTCAATGTCGTATCCTCGGCGATCATCGCCAAGGAGCGCGGCATGGTGGTCGAGGAGACCACGCGCGAGGCCGAAGGCGATTACGACAGCCTGATCAAGCTCACGGTGGTGACCGAGGGCCAGGAGCGCACCGTCGCCGGCACCGTCTATGCCGACGGCCGCCCGCGCATCGTCGACATCAAGGGCATCCGCATGGACGCGGAATTCGGCCCCTCGATGATCTACATCACCAACCTCGACAAGCCGGGCTTCATCGGCAAGTTCTCGATGACTCTGGGCGAAGCCGGCATCAACATCGCGACCTTCCATGTCGGCCGCGAGGCGCCGGGCGGCAACGCCATCGCGCTGATCGAGATCGACGGCGAATTGCCGCCCGCCGTGCTCGCCAAGGTCCAGGCGCTGCCGCAGGTGCAGCAGGCCAGGCCGCTCAGGTTTTGATTTCTTTCGGCTGCGCCCGCCGCGTCGCGATAGTGATGCCGATCAGCACCAGCGCGTAGCCGACGCCGTGATAGAGCTGCAGCCGCTCGCCGAGGAAGATAATGGCGAGCGCCGAGCCGAATACCTGCGTGAGATAAAAAATCGGCGCCGCCCGGTTCGCGCCGATCAGCTCCACCCCGCGGAAAAAGAAGAAATGCGCGAGCAGCGAGGGGAACACGATCATATAGAGCGTCGCGAGCACCGTGGTCCAATCGAGCTTCATCACGTAGCCGGTTGAAATCTCCAGTCCATAGACCGGCAGCAGCAGCACCGAGCCCCAGCCCATGGTGAGCGTGAGGAACGACAGCGGATGCATCTGCGGCTTCAGCCGCAACAGCACCGAATAGAGCGCGTAGGACGCAAGCGCCGCGAGGATGTAGATATCGCCGGGATTGAACCGCACCGCCAAGAGCGCCGTGAGATCGCCGCGGCATACGATCGCCGCGATCCCGGCAAGACAGATCAGCATTCCGAAAAGCTGCCCCCGCGTCAGGCGCTCGCGAAACAACACGAGCGCCCAGAGCGCGATGAAGATCGGCGTGGTCGAGCCCAGCAGCAGTGCGTTGATCGCCTCGGTGTATTGCAGCCCGTAATAGGTCAGCGTGTTGAACGCCGAGATGCTGGTCAGCGACAGGATCGTGAGAATTCCGGCATTCGCGCGGATCGTCTTCCAATCGGCGCGCAGGAACGGCCAGGCGAAGCCGATCACGATCAGTGTCGCGCCGATCCAGCGGATGGTGCCGAGCGCCACCGGCGGCACGTGCCCGGCCACGTAGCGGCCGACCACGAGGTTGCCCGACCAGAACAGCATGGTCAGCAACAAGAGGAGATAGGGCGCGTCGAACAGGCGCCGGCCGAGACGGCTGATGAGCGGGATCATCGCGGGGCGGGGGAGGGTGAAGTTTAGCGGTCTTAGAGAGGTCGAATTACGCAGTCAACGTTTCGAGTAGGAGCGGGATGATTGAATGTCCGCTATTTACCGAAAGCAGACATCAGCAGAGCGTTGTCGGGTGTCCGCCGCTGAATGCAGACATTGCCGGCGAACATACTCATGATAGTGATGAAATGCATCAATTGAGGCGTTCAGCGAATGTCGATCGCCGAGCAGCTGTACATCGACAGCCTGCGCCAGTCCCAATGGCTGAAGCCGGAGGCAATGGTGCGCTATCAACGGCCGCTCATCGAGCGGTTGGTTCGCCACGCCGCAACCCAGACGGCATTTTACTCTGACCGGCTCGCACCCCTGTTTCACGGGTCGGACCCGGCAGCGGCTCCGATCGACTTCGCACGCTGGAGCGAGGTGCCGATCGTGACGCGCGTGGAAGCGACGCATCAGTTTGACGAAATGAAAGCAAGGGAAGTGCCTCCCGACGCGGGGCCGACGAGGACCGGCCAAAGTTCCGGCTCAACCGGCCGACCCCTGAAGCATTTGCGCTCGGAGATGGCCGATAGCGCGGCCAATTGCATGCTCGATCGAGTTTACGAACTGTTCGATATGGACCTGTTCGGTTCACTCGGCTTCATCACGAGCGACCGGGAGAAGCTTTACCCCTATCCCCATGGCGCCAAGTTAAAACGCTGGAATCGGACCGCGCCGGATGCGGACCTATTGGTCCTCGACATCGATACCAGCGCGGCAGATCAGCTCGAATGGCTCGAGCGCGTGCGGCCCGACCATGTCATGACCTATCCTTTCAACTTGAGAGCCACGGCAGAAACGGCGCTGGCGCGCGGCGGGTCGAGCCACAAATTCAAGACCTTCGTTTCGACCGGCGAATCGTTCGACAGCGAAGCGCACGATCTGATTGTGCAGGCATTCGGTTGCCGGACGATCGATCTCTATGCAGCGCGGGAAATCGGCCAGATCGCTTTTCAGTGTCCGGACGGGCCCGGCTATCATTTATGTTCAGAAGCGGTGCTGTGCGAGCTGCTCGACGACGACGGCCTTCCGGTCGGGCCAGGCGAATATGGCCGCGTCGTCGTGACGTCGCTTTACAACTTTGCCATGCCCTTCATCCGCTACGACATTGGCGACTATGCACTGGCGGGCATGGCGTCTTGCCTCTGTGGGCGCGGGCTGCCGTCGGTCGATCGGATCGGGGGCCGGACGCGGAGCTTTTTCGTCATGCCTGACGGGTCACGCAAGAAACCAGGCGGCCGGGCCTTGAGCGACGTATCTCTATATCTGTCGTTCAAACAAGTTCAATTCGTACAGCCCGATGTCAACACGCTTCAGATCAAGTACGTGCCCGACGACCCAGCAGTGCCCCCCAGGCTCGCCGATTTAACGCGAATGCTGCGAGAAGAATTCCACGGCAACCTCGATGTGCAGCTCGTCCCGGTCGATCGCATCGAACGCGGCGCGGGGATGAAGATCGATCGATTCATCACGCTGGTTACCTGACGGCGATCGGGTGCTCATTGCATGTAAGCAAGAATCCTTTCCACTGCCATGTCGAGCGCTGGCGGCCCGGACAGGCGCTTGCGAAATTCATTCGAAACGTCGGAAGCACGCTGCTGTATGGCAGCATCATGAAACAGCGCGGTTACGGCGTCGCGCAGGCTCGGAAGCGTGAGCCGGCGGTAATTCAGGGAACGGCCGACGCCCAAAGTGCTAAGCGCGCGGCCGTTGACGATCTTTTCCATGTCAATTTCGACGCTCACCTGCGGAACGCCGGCGACGATGCCGATCTGCGATGAACCCAATCCGCCATGGTGGATGAACACGCGCGCCGAACGGGCAAGCTCCTCGACCGAAAAGGGTGCAGCCGCGAGCTCGACGCCGCGGCTGCGCAGGCTGCCCGCCAGCTCCGCGTCGATATAGGGCATGAACAGCCGGGTCGGCAGCTTGAGCGAGCACAGCGCCGCCATCAGCACGTCGTTGTGCTGCATCCATTCCGGAAGATATGCGTAGACCGCATCTCCCTGGCCGCGTTTCACCGCTGCCGGCGAGAGCATGTCTGGCAAGAGCAGCGTCTCGGAGCGACAGCGCCGGTAGGGATCGAATTCGGCGAACGCCATCGGCAGGCTCTCGTCTCCGATCACAGCGTGCTGCAGCGCGTCCGGAACCTTTCGACCGAGGCGGCGCATCGCCTCCTGGATCGAGGAGAGAATCTTCGGCTCCTGGCTGCCGTCCGTAGGCTGATCGTCGAGGAAGGCCGGGAAAACCCCGTCGTCGAGCGCCGGCGTCGAGAATGGTCCTCCCACCTGTAGCGAGGGGCATCGGCCCTTGGCCGCCAGCACGGCGCCCGGCGCAAAATCCGCGACGATTACGAAAGGCCTGGCGTCATCGATGATCGTGGCCCACGCCCGTTGATTGATCGCCACATAGCGCGAGACGTGAAAGCCCATATTGACGAGCGCGGTCGCATAGCTCGGGCCGAAGCCCGTGCGCAACGCACGCTCGGAGGCAAAATACGAAGGCCAGACCGGGCCCTGCACGACCCGGCTGAACGCTTCGGCGAATTGATCGGCGTCGTCGAGACGATAGCTGGCCAGCACGGATTCGATACCGTGGCGCCTGAGGCGCCGCGCTATCTCGGCCAGGCGGGTCAGATGACCGAGACCGTAGCCGCACTCATAAGCGAGCAGCGCACGCATTAGATTTGCCGCTCGAAAACAATCTCAAGGAGAACACGGTTCAGGATGGGTTATTAAGAATTAGGTTGGCACCCCTCGCCTTGGACGTAAATGTAGCCCGGCAGACACTGCGAAGGTACGTTCTCCGACTTGAAAGTATTGCGGATGGTGGACAGCGTATCCGGCGACCAATTCAGCGGGTCGTCGTCCTGACGGTTGCGCTGGATCAGCGTCTTCTCACGCTGGCCGAAATAGACTCTGAAGCCGCCCCAGACGCCCTGATAATTACCTTCGCCGAGGCGTCCTTCGAGGAAGACCGTGCCCATGGTCTTTGGTGCGAGCGCGAAGCCCCATTCACCGCCAAGCGCCAGCGCGTTCTTGCCGCCCGTATAGCGATGGCCGAGGAAAACGCGCATGTTGTCCTGCACGTAGTAATTCACGTTGATCATGTCGAAGAAACGCGTCTGCACGTCATACGACTCGATGACCGGTCCGATGATCGCGGATTTCGAATTGCCGAATTCAACGCCAACGATGCCCTGGACGGTCCAGCGGCCCGAATAGTATTCGGCTTCCGCGGCGAGGTGGCTCGCGTACAATCCGCCGAAGTGATCCCAGTAAGTGTGAGAGAAGATAGACGCCGATCAGACCGCGGCCGGGATCGCGCCAGAACAGATGCGCGCCGAGTGCGCCGAAGAAATCGCCCGCGTAACTGCCGGCCGTTCCGTCAAACTGCAGACCGTATTGCACGCCGACCGGCAGCGAGAACGACCCGCGCACGCCAAAAATTCCCTTGTCGCTGAGCGTGCCGCCAAAGGCGTCGATTTTGCTGGTGAAGCCGTCAACCGCCGGCCCCGATAGCGGGACATCGGCTTTCGAGTAGGGCCCCTTGTAAAGTAGGTCCGCCGCCCCCGCCGATAGCGTCGCGAAAAATGTCGCTCCGACGACGCCCGAAAGCATCGTCGTGGAACACCACAACGCACGCGAGGCCATGACGCGCTCCCAACCCTTTTTATTGCTCAATTCTTGTCCCAGTTGAGCAGGCTGTAAAGCATGCGCGGAGGCTGTGGATCGCGATTCGACCGGCTTGTTGCCCCTTTGCCACAGGCCAGCAACTGGCCGTGCTGCGCTGCAAACTGTACGAAAACGCTTCAAGCGGATGCCTGATGCCGGGGTCGCAGCATGTGCTGTACCCGTTTCGGGTCAAAAAGCCGAAGGCTGTCTAGATCTGCCGATTGCCAGCACCCGCGACGAGCACGCGCATGGCGATGCTCCACGGATCGCGCACCAGGAAGCCGCCTGCGACCGATTCGGTCGCGACGCCACCGTCGTGAAAACGCTTCGCCGCTGCTTCCACCGCGGCCGTGTTCGGCAGCTCGACGGTGAACTCGACTAGACCGGCGGCGCTCAAAGGCGCGGGCGGCGCATTGTGGCTGTGCCAGATATTGCAGCCGAGATGATGGTGATAGCCGCCCGCCGACATGAATAGCGCGCCTTGCCGGCCCGCTGTCCGCACGAAACCGAACAGGTCGGCGTAGTGGTGCTGCGCCTTGTCGATGTCGCCGACCTGTAGGTGCATGTGACCCATCCGCGTTGCCGCGGGCACCGGCTTGTTCTCCGCGCCGGGCGCGAGATCGGAAAGCAGGTTGCGCAGATCGAGCGGGATCGTCGCCATGCGCACTGCGCCGTTCTCCCACGTCCACTCGTTGCGCGGCCGGTCGCGATAAACCTCGTTGCCGTTGCCGTCCGGGTCCCAGATATAAAGCGCCTCGCTGACCAAATGGTCCGAGGCGCCGAGCCGCGCGCGCGCCGCCGCGATGCGGGCGAGCACGGCGGCGAGGCTCGCCCGGTCCGGCACCAGGATGGCGAGGTGATAGAGCCCGGTCGTCTCCTCGATGCGCGGCGTCGTGCCGGGCTTCACCTCGAGGATCAGGAACGGCTTGCCGCCGGCTCCGAGCACGAGCCGCTCCGGCATCCGCTCGATCAGCTCCAGGCCGATCATGTCGCGGTACCAGGCCAGCGAGCGCTCCGCCTCGGCGACGCGCAGCGTAACCGGGCCGACCTGCGTGGCGGCGGGCAATAGGCCCGCGGCTTTCGCCTTGGCGGGGCTGATTTGCTGGTTCATGCCCCACACATCGGCCAGCCCGGCGCCCGCTGCAAGGGGGTTTGAGGAACATCTGTCATCCCGGGCGAGCGCCGTCCACCCGCGCCGCCGAGCCGCCCCAGCGGCGAGGGTCCGGCGCGGGCACGTTTACCTTGTCCGCGCTGGCCGCTCGCGCATCGCGCTCGCCAGCGCGGACGCGGCGCGAGACCCGGGATCCAGGATCACCGGTCGCCCGTATCCTAGCCACCCGTGGACCTGGAGCCCGGCTCGCGCTCACGCGCATTCGCGCGTTCGCTTGGCCGGGATGACAGGGTTAGACGGAATTGTACGCCTTGCCTCGCCCGGCGTGATTGGGTACCCATGACCGCACAGCCCCGGCTCGTGCCGGGGCTTTGTGCGTTCGAGTCCCAGGCTCGAGGGAGTGCCCAAGGGAACGCCCAAGGGAGCGCTTAGGTGCCGAACGTCGTAGTCGTCGGCTCGCAATGGGGCGACGAAGGCAAAGGCAAGATCGTCGACTGGCTCAGCGAGCAGGCCGACGTGGTGGTCCGCTTCCAGGGCGGGCACAATGCCGGCCACACCCTCGTCATCGACGGCGCGACCTACAAGCTGAGCCTGCTGCCCTCGGGCGTGGTCAGGCCGGGCAAGCTCTCGGTCATCGGCAACGGCGTCGTCGTCGATCCACACGCGCTCGCGGCCGAGATCGATCGTCTGGCGGGGCAGGGTATTGCCGTCTCGCCGAAAAATCTTCGCATCGCCGACATCGCCACGCTGATCCTTTCGCTGCATCGCGAGCTCGACAAGGTGCGCGAGAGTTCCGGTTCGGGAACGCGTATCGGCACCACCGGCCGCGGCATCGGCCCGGCTTACGAGGACAAGGTCGGCCGCCGCGCGATCCGGCTGATCGATCTCTCCGAGCCGGAAGCGCTCGACGGCAAGATCGAACGGCTGCTTGGCGCATCACAATCCGCTGCGGCGAGGCTTCGGGCTTCCGGAGGTGACGGTCTCGGCCATCCGTGAAGAACTGCTCTCGGCCGCGCCGCGCGTGCTGCCGTTCATGGACCGCGTGTCGCAATTGCTCGACGAACGCCGCCGCGCCGGCCAGCGCATCCTGTTCGAAGGCGCGCAAGGCGCGTTGCTCGACATCGACCACGGCACGTATCCGTTCGTGACCTCGTCCAACACCGTCGCGGCCCAGGCGGCGACCGGTTCGGGTCTTGGGCCGCGGGCGATCGACTACGTGCTCGGCATCACCAAGGCCTATACGACCCGCGTTGGCGAAGGGCCGTTCCCGACCGAGCTCAAGGACGCGACCGGCAAGCTGTTGGGCGAGCGCGGCAAGGAATTCGGCACCGTCACCGGCCGTCCGCGCCGCTGCGGCTGGTTCGACGCCGCGATCGTGCGCCAGAGCGTGCGCACCGCCGGCATCGACGGGATCGCGCTGACCAAGCTCGACGTGCTCGACGGGCTGGACCCGATCAAGATCTGCGTCGGCTACCGCCTGGACGGCAAGGCGCTCGACTACCTGCCGGCCAGCGCCACCACGCAGGCCCGGCTTGAGCCGGTTTATGAGAGTATCGAGGGCTGGAAGGCCTCGACCCACGGCGCCCGTTCCTGGGCACAACTCCCGGCGGCTGCGGTAAGGTACGTGCGGCGAATCGAGGAATTGATCGGCTGCCCGGTGGCGGTCCTATCCACCAGCCCCGAGCGGGAAGACACGATTCTTGTCCTAAATCCGTTCCAATCTTAAAGGAGTGAGTTGTCGGATTAGCGAAACGGACGACAGCACCGATGCCCGACTATTACCCTCTGTTGACGCGCGCCATTTCCGGCCTCGATCGCAATACGCGTGAGGCGCGGCTGGCCATCTATGACCGCGCGCGCCAGGCCCTGCTGAAGCAGCTCCGCGGGGTTACGCCGCCGCTGGCCGAGGCCGAGATCACGCGCGAGCGGCTCGTGCTGGAAGAGGCGATCAAGCGGATCGACAGCGATGCCGCGCAGAAGGAGGAACAGGCGCCACGCACTTCGCCTCCGCCGCGCGAGCCTTCGCGTCCGCCGGTGACGGCGCGTCCGGCGGTTCCGCCGCGTCCCCCGATGCAGCCGCGCGACCGCGCTCCAGGCGAGGTTGCGAAGCCGGCCGCGGCTGCAAGCGTTGCATCCTCCGCCCCCGTCGATCTCGACCATATGCCCGCCGGCGGGGCGCGGCCGGGCGACGCGAAGCCGGGGAAGCCCGCCGAGTCCGCTGCCCCGGCGCAAGGACCGCGGCCGTTCCGGCCCGGCACCGGCCGGTTCCTCCGCGACGGGGAGCGGCGCGCGTTCCAAGCCAAGCTTCTGGTGGGAGGGCTGGTGGCGCTCCTGGTCGTGCTCGCCGCCGGCCTTGGCTACATTCAGCGCGACCGCATCTTCGCTTTCTTCGGAGGCGGGACCGGGCCGGTCCAGACCACCGACGGCAAGGTTCCCGACCGGATCGCCGCCGGGCCGCAGACGACGCCGGCGCCGGCACCCGGTCCGGGCACCGTGTCGCCGGTCGGCCAGCGCGCGGTGCTCTACGAGGAGAATCCCACGACCGGGCAGCAACAGCAGCAGGTGCAGACCTTCGTCGGCACCGCGGTCTGGCGCACCGAGACGCTCAGCCCCGGACCCGGCCGGCCGCCCGACGTCGGTGTTCGGGTCGACATCGATGTTCCGGACCGGCGGCTATCGGCGGTCATGACGATCCGCCGCAATCCCGACCCCAATCTCCCGGCCAGCCACACCATCGAGATTCAGTTCAATACGCCGAACGACCCCTTCGGCGGCGTTGCCAACATGCCGGGCGTACGGCTGAAGACTTCCGAGACGGCCCAAGGCGTGCCGCTCGCCGCGCTCGTCGTGCGCGTGACGCCGGGCTTCTTCCTGGTCGGGCTGTCGGCGGTCGATGCCGACCGCGAGCAGAACATCCAGTTCCTGCGCGAGCGGAGCTGGTTCGATATTCCCTTCGTCTACAACAATGGCCGGCGCGCGGTGCTGGCGTTCGAGAAGGGCACGCCCGGCGAGCGCGCGATCAACGAAGCGCTGGCCAGCTGGCGGCAGTAATTCTAGCGGCGGCTCGCGTTCGAGAGGTCAGTGCGCCGGAATCTGCTTCGGCGTTTCGATATCGTGCATCTTCGACATCACCGCCTGCTGCACTTTCTCGAAGGCGCGCACTTCGATCTGGCGCACGCGCTCGCGCGATACGCCGAACTCGACGGCAAGCTGTTCGAGCGTGACCGGCTCCTCGGCGAGCCGGCGCGCTTCGAAGATGCGCCGCTCGCGCTCGTTGAGCACCGAGAGCGCGGACTTGAGCGCGTCGCGGCGATTGTCGAGCTCCTCGCCTTCGGCCAGCGTGGTCTCCTGGTTGGCGCGATCATCGACCAGCCAGTCCTGCCATTCGCCGGCCTCCGCGTCGGCCCGGATCGGCGCATTGAGCGACGCGTCGCCGGACAGCCGGCGATTCATGTCGATCACTTCCTTCTCGGTGACGTTGAGCCGGTCGGCGATCTGCTTCAGATGCTCGGGCTTGAGGTCGCCCTCTTCTAGAGCGGAGATGCGGCTCTTGGCCTTGCGCAGGTTGAAGAACAGCCGCTTCTGCGCCGCCGTGGTGCCCATTTTCACCAGCGACCACGAGCGCAGGATGTATTCCTGGATCGAGGCGCGGATCCACCACATGGCGTAGGTCGCAAGCCGGAAGCCCTTGTCCGGTTCGAAGCGCTTCACCGCCTGCATCAGCCCGACATTGCCTTCGGAAACGATTTCCCCGATCGGCAAGCCGTAGCCGCGATAGCCCATGGCGATCTTGGCGACGAGCCGCAGATGCGAGGTGACGAGCTTGTGCGCGGACTCCCGGTCGCCATGCTCGCGCCAGGACTTGGCCAGCATGAATTCCTCTTGGGGCTCCAGCATCGGAAACTTGCGAATTTCCTGGAGGTAGCGCGAGAGTCCGCCTTCGGCCGATACGGCTGGAAGGGCGGCAAGCGAGCGGGCCATCAAGTCTCCTGTTCTCGGCCCCCAGTTCAGGCGGGCCGGGCGTACGGCCGCTTAAGCCGACCGCACCGCACAAATTATATAGGACGAGATATGGCGGTGAAAAGGCAGCTAATCACAAGGTCTTGAGCGCCTTTGTGAGCCGCGCCAGCCTCGGCGGCAGCTTGCTATCGAAACGCAGCGCCTTGCCGCTCACAGGATGCGCGAAGCCGAGGCGGTATGCGTGCAGCGCCTGCCTGCCGAGCGCCGCGAGCGCCTCCCGGGCGGCGGGGGAGAGCGCCGTTTCCTTGGAGCGGAAACCCGAGCCATAGACCGCGTCGCCGAGGACCGGATGGCCGAGCTTGGCCAGATGCACGCGGATCTGGTGCGTGCGGCCGGTCTCCAGCCGGCATTCGACCAGCGATGCGATCGGCTTGCCGCCCTTGCCGCGATAGGTCTCGATCACCGCGTAGCGCGTCAGCGCCCGCCGCCCGCCCGTCCGCACCGCCATCTTCACCCGCGCTTTCGGATCGCGCCCGATCGGCGCTTCGATTTCGCCGCGCGCCGGCGCGGGGACGCCCCATACCAGCGCGAGGTACGCGCGCTCGAGCGGGCCGCTGCGGCCATGATCGGCGAACTGGGCGGCGAGCGCCTGGTGCGCGCGGTCGGTCTTGGCGACGACCAGAAGTCCGCTGGTGTCCTTGTCGAGCCGGTGCACGATGCCGGGCCGCTTCTCGCCGCCTATGCCGGAGAGCGTATCGCCGCAGTGCGCGATCAGCGCGTTGACCAGCGTGCCGGTGCGGTTGCCGGCGGCCGGATGCACCACGAGGCCCGCGGGCTTGTCGATCACGATCAGCTCGCCGTCCTCGTAGACGACTTGCAGCGGGATCGCTTCCGCTTTCGGCTTCGCCGGCTCCGCCGGCGGCACGTTTACCTCGATGCGATCGCCCGGTTTGACCCTCAATCCGGGGTCCCCTATCGTCCGCGCGCCGAGACGTACCCGGCCATCCAGGATCAATCGCTTCAGACGCGTGCGGCTCAGCGCCGGCAGCCGCGCCGCCAGCAAACGGTCGAGCCGCTGGCCCCGGTCCTCCGCCGCGGCGACGACAATTTCGCTTTTTCCTTCGGTACCCATCCGACGATGAAATCTCCCGACCCCGACGAGACCCCGCTCGACCCCGTGCAGGCGAGGATCGTGCAGAAGATACGCCGGCTCGCGCTCGGATCGAGCCTCATCATGATGCTCGGAATCCTGCTCGTGCTCGGCGTGATCGGCTACCGCCTTTTCGCGACCGCGGATAGGGGCAGGCCGGCCGCCGATGCGATCGTCGCGCTGCCCAAGGGCGCGCGCGTGCTCTCGACCGCGGTCGCCGACGGCAAGCTCGCGGTCACCATCGAACTAGCCGGCGCGGTCGAGGTGCGGCTCTATGACCTCGCCACGCTCGAGCCGCGCGGGCGCCTGCAGTTCGTACCTGCGCCCTGAGGGTACCGATGCGCCTGACCGATGCCGAAATCGAGGCACGCTTTCATCCGCTCTTGCGGCCGGTGGCCAAGCGCACGCGTGAGCTGCTCGATCCCATGCACGTCAAGGTGCATGCCCGGCCCGGCGTCGCCGACATCGACGCCAAGGGCGAGTTCAGCGAGCACTGGACCAGTTCGCTGCGCGAGCTGTGCGAGATCGTGTACGGCGACGCGCGTGACCGGGTGCGAGCGGTGCTCGAGATCGGCGCCTATGAGGGCCGCTCCACGGTGTTTCTGGCGACGTTCTTCCCCAATGCGCGGATCGATACCATCGACACCTTTGCCGGCAGCGACGAGCACAAGTTCATCGCCGGCGCCTCACGGACCGAAGGCGTTTTCGACCGCAACACGGCGGCGTTTGCCGCGCGCATCCGGAAACACAAGGGCTGGTCCTACGACCATTTGCCCCGCTTGCGCGCCGCCGGTTCGCAGTTCGACGTGGCCTTTGTCGATGGCAGTCACTTCTCCGACGACATTTATGTGGACACGTTCTACGCCTGGGCCATGCTGAAGCCGGGCGGCGTTCTGATCTGGGACGACTACTTGTGGTCGGAATACGCCAACCCGCTCGGCGATCCGCGCGCCGCGATCGACCGGTTTCTCGATGTGCACGCGGGGGAATTCGAGCCGCTGTTCGCCGGGTGGCTGGTGGCGGTCCGCAAGAAGGCCGTGGACGCAGCGCGCGCGTTCCGGCAAGGCTGAACCGGCGCGTCCGCTTTCCCATTGAGAATAGAGGTTGGCCATGAAGAACCGCAAGATCGAACTCGCTTCCCGCCCGGAGGGCGAGCCGAAGCCTTCCGATTTCCGGCTGGCCGAGAGCGAGGCGCCCGCGCCCAAGGACGGCGAGCTGCTGCTGCGCACGCTCTGGCTCTCGCTCGATCCCTATATGCGCGGACGCATGAGCGCGGCGAAATCCTACGTCAAACCGGTCGAGATCGGCGAGACCATGGTCGGCGGCACCGTGAGCGAGGTCGTCGAATCCAAGCACAAGGATTTCAAGAAGGGCGACATCGTCTCTTCGTTGGCCGGCTGGCAGGACTACGCGCATCTCCGACGGCGCCATGCTGACGAAGCTCGATCCCAAGATCGCGCCGATTTCGACCGCGCTCGGCGTGCTCGGCATGCCGGGCATGACCGCCTATTTCGGGCTGTCTCGAAATCGGCAAGCCCAAGGAAGGCGAGACCGTGGTCGTATCGGCCGCCTCCGGCGCGGTGGGCGCGTGGTGGGGCAGATCGCCAAGCTCAAGGGCTGCCGCGTCGTGGGCGTCGCCGGCGGCGCGGAGAAGTGCCGCTACGTGATGAACGAGCTCGGCTTCGATGATTGCGTCGATCATCGTGCCGCGGATCTTGCCGGCGCGCCTCGCCGAGGCCTGCCCCAAGGGCGTCGATGTCTATTTCGAGAACGTCGGCGGCGCCACCTGGAGCGGCGGTGCTGCCGCTGTTCAACGATTTCGCGCGCGTTCCGGTATGCGGCCTGATCGCTCACTACAACGACACGGCGCTGCCTTCCGGGCCGGACCGCACGCCGCTTTTGATGCGCTCGGTGCTGTCCAAGCGCCTCACGCTGCGCGGCTTCATCGTGTTCGACTTCTTCCCCAAGACCGGGGAGTTTTTCCGCGACATGCGCGGCTGGGTGCGCGACGGCAAGATCAAGTACCGCGAGGACGTCGTCGAGGGGCTGGAGAAGGCGCCCGAGGGCCTGATCGGGCTGCTCAAGGGCAAGAATTTCGGCAAGCTGTTGGTGAAGGTGGCCTGACCACTTCGCCGGACGGATTTGCTAGACTGCCCCCATGACCAAGCCCTTCATGGACAACCAGCAGCGCGCCGAGGCGTATCTGGCGCGTTTCAAGTCCGGCCCGGTGCCGCACTGGATCGACGGCAAGGCCGACGCCGGCTCGGGCCAGACCTTCGACGACCTTTCGCCGGTCGATGGCAAGCTGCTGGCGAAGATCGCGCGCGGCACGGCCGCCGACATCGACCGCGCCGCCAAGGCCGCGGCGCGCGCCTTCCCGGCCTGGAGCAAGACCAGCGGCGAAGCGCGCAAGGCGCTGCTGCACAAGATCGCCGACAAGATCGTGGCCCGCGCCGACGAGATCGCCTTCATCGAATGCATGGATACCGGCCAGGCGCTGCGCTACATGAGCAAGGCGGCGCTGCGCGCGGCCGATAATTTCCGCTTCTTCGCCGACCGCGCGCCCGGCGCCCAGGACGGCCTGTCGCTGCCGGCGCAGGGCCAGCTCAACTACACGATCCGCCAGCCGATCGGCCCCGTGGGCGTCATCACGCCCTGGAACACGCCCTTCATGCTCTCGACCTGGAAGATCGCGCCGGCGCTCGCCGCCGGCTGCACGGTCGTGCACAAGCCGGCCGAATGGAGCCCGCTCACGGCGATGCTGCTCTCGGAGATCGCGAGCGAGGTGCTGCCCGCGGGCGTGCTCAATCTGGTGCATGGCCTCGGCGAGGAGGCGGGCAAAGCGCTCACCGAGCATCCGGCGATCAAGGCCATCGGCTTCGTCGGCGAGTCCGGCACCGGCTCGCTCATCATGGCGCAGGGCGCGCCGACGCTGAAGCGCGTGCATTTCGAGCTCGGCGGGAAGAACCCGGTCATCATTTTCGACGACGCCGATCTCGACCGCGCCGTCGATGCGGCGCTGTTCATGATCTATTCGCTCAACGGCGAGCGCTGCACCTCGTCGAGCCGTGCGCTGGTGCAGGCCGGCATCTATGACGAGTTCATCAAGCGCGCCTCCGAGCGCATCAAGAAGATCAAGCTCGGCCACCCGCTCGATCCCGCGACCGAGATCGGCCCGCTGATCCATGCCGATCATCTGGAGAAGGTCACGAGCTACGTCGCGCTCGCCAAGAAAGAGGGCGCCAAGGTGTTCGAAGGCGGCAGCGAGAAGCCGGCCGCCGGCTATTACGCCAAGCCCGTGCTGTTCGCCGACGCCAGGAACGACATGCGCATCGCGCAGGAGGAAATTTTCGGTCCGGCGCTCACCGCGATCCCGTTCAAGGACGAGGCCGAGGCGCTGAAGCTCGCCAACGACGTGCGCTACGGCCTCACGGCTTACATTTGGACCCGCGACATCGGCCGCGCGCACCGCATGGCGCAATCGGTCGAGGCCGGCATGGTCTGGATCAACTCCGAAAACGTGCGCCACCTGCCGACGCCGTTCGGCGGCGTGAAGGCGTCGGGCATCGGCCGCGACGGCGGCGACTACAGCTTCGACTTCTACATGGAGACCAAGAACATCGCGGTTGCCTTGGGCGACCACAAGATCCAGAAAATCGGGGGATGACGTGAACATTCACCTTACTTCGTCATTCCGGGTCGCCCGCCTAGCCTGAAGGGCGAAGGCGCGGCGAGCCCGGAATCCATATCCACGATCGGTGCAATATCCGCGCAGTCGGTGGTTATGGATTCCGGGCTCGCCACGCCTTCGCCCTTTGGGCTACGGCGCGCGCCCCGGAATGACGAGTATCGAGGCGTTAGCAATCCATGCCCCTCAAGCCGCCCGTCTTCAATCCGCCGTTCAACATCCTGCGCTCGAGCCACGTGGTGCTCGGCGTCAGCGATCTCGCCGCCTCGCGCGCCTTCTATGTGGATTGCTTCGGCCTGCTGGTCGCCGACGAGACCAAGGACACGCTCTATCTGCGCGGCATCGAGGAGCGCAATCATCATTCCATCGTGCTGCGCCAGACCGGCCAGCCGCTCTGCTATGCGCTCGGCTACAAGGTCGGCGAGGAGGACGACCTCGACAAGGCGGCCAAATGGTTCAAGGCCAGGGGCCTGCCGGCCGCTTTCCGCGAGGTGCCCTATCAGGGCCGCACGCTGTTCGCCCGCGACGTGCGCGGCATGCCGCTCGAGCTCTATGCCCGGATGGAGCTGCGGCCGAGCGCGCTGCAGAAATACGGCCTGCACCGCGGCGCCCGCATCCAGCGCATCGATCATCTCAACTGCTTCACCGACGACGTGCAGTCGAGCTACGAATTCTACAACGATCTCGGCTTCCGCCTGACCGAATACACCGACACCGAGGACGTGCCGCCGCAATTCTGGGCGGTCTGGATGGAGCGCAAGGGCAACGTCCACGACATCGCCTTCACCAACGGCGCCGGCCCGCGCCTGCATCACGTCGGCATGTGGACCGCGACCTCGCTCGACATCCTCCATGTCTGCGACGTGATGGCCACGACCGGCTACCTGCAGAACATGGAACGCGGGCCCGGGCGGCACGGCATTTCCAACGCATTCTTCCTCTATGTGCGCGATCCCGACGGCCACCGCGTCGAGATGTTCACCAGCGATTACCTCACCGTCGACCACGACCACGAGCCGATCCGCTGGACGCTGCGCGACCCGCAGCGCCAGACGCTGTGGGGCCATCCGGCGCCGAAAAGCTGGTTCGAGGAAGGCACCGTGTTCGAGGGCTGCCCGGTGCGCCCGCCGGTGCTCGAGGCGCAGCCGATCGTCGCGCGGTAGGCATGGATCTTTTCGTCTTCGTCGCGGTGCTGATCGCCGCATTGATGCACGCGGGCTGGAACGCGGTGGTCAAGGTCGGGCTCGACCGCACCTCGTCGATCCTGCTCTTGTCGCTGGTGCAGAGCGGGCTGGCGCTCCTTCTGATGCCGTTCTTCCCGCAGCCGGCCGCCGCCGCCTGGCCGTGGCTTGCCGCCTCGGCGCTGCTGCACACCGGCTACAAGCTGTTTCTGATCCGCGCCTACGAGCACGGCGACTTGAGCCAAGTCTATCCGCTGGCGCGCGGCGCCGCGCCCTTGATGGTGGCGGTGGTCGGCGCGCTCGTGCTCGGCGAGTCGATGACGCCGATCAAGGCGTTCGCGGTGATCGCCATCGCGCTCGGCGTCGTCGTGATGTCCTTGAAGGGCAGCGCCGATCTCGGCCGGCTGCCGGCCAAAGCGCTCGGCTATGCGCTGGCGACCTCCGTCTTCATCGCCGCCTATTCGCTGGTCGATGGCGTCGGCGCGCGCCTCGCGCTCACCGCCTCGGGTTTCGTGCTGTGGATGTTCGTGCTCGACGGGCTGGTGATGCTCGCCTACGGCTTCGCCACGCGCGGCCGGAGCGCGCTCGTGCGCCTGGTTCCCGCCTGGCGCGAGGGCGTGCTCGCCGGCGCGCTTTCGCTCGGCGCTTACTGGATCGTGGTCTGGGCCTTCACCCAGGCGCCGATCGCGCTGGTGGTGGCGCTGCGCGAAACCAGCGTGCTGTTCGCCATGCTGATCGCGGTCTTTATGCTGCATGAAAAAGCCGGCCGCTGGCGCTGGGCCGCCGCCGCGCTCATCGTCGGCGGCGTGGTGCTGATCCGGGTCTAGAAATGCGTTCGGCCCCGCGGGGATTGCCCGGCAGGGCCGAAACGAAACTGCGGCGCTTGCGGCGTTACTTTTTCTTGCGCCTCTTCTTGCGCTTTTCGCCCTTGGCTTTGCGCTTGATGTCCGCGCCTTGCGCGCGCTTGTAGGTCTGGATGTCCTTGAACTTGCCCTTCTTGTCGCGAACGGCATAGAGCTTCTTGCCCTTCGAGCTGCGCATTACGGTCCGACGTCTGGCCATGGTGCCTCCCAACGGGCAAGAATCTCGCGCCCGGTCGTGGGATTCTACGGGGTAGCGGACGCGGCGGCAACCGAGCCGCGCCGCTGTCCGCCGCAATCTCCGGCTCCCGGTGCGGGCTTGAAGGCTCAGGCCTTCGCGGCTAAGAGGAAGGCAACGCTCCCTTCGTCTAGCGGCCCAGGACGTCGCCCTCTCACGGCGAAAACACGGGTTCGATTCCCGTAGGGAGCGCCAGCTAGCGGACTACACGCAGAACGCGCTCCAGCTGCGCCGATCCTGCCCCCGCGACCTCCTCCAGCCTGCCCCGCCGGCCTGCGGAACAGCGTGCGGAACACCGAACGGATCCATTCGTTGCCCGGCTCGCGGTGGAAGCGCTCGTGCCAGTATTGCGATATTTCGATCTTCGGCAGCTTGACCGGCGGCGTCACCAGTTCGAGATCGAGATCCTCGGCCAGCACCGTCGCGATCGAAAAAGGCAGCGTGGCGACGGCGTCGGTGTGCTTGGCCACCACGGCTGCGGCCAGGAAAATAGGAACCCGGCAGATGATATTGTCCGGCGGGATCGCGGCTTCGAGCGCCCGCTCCGCCGATTGATGCGCGTGGCCGGTGCCGGCCATCGAGACCAGAACGTGTTTTTCCGCCGCGAAATCCTTGAGCGAAACTTCCGTTGAAATTCGCGGGTGGCCTTTTCGCACCACGCTCACGTAGCGCTCGACCCAAAGCGGCTGGCGGCGGATTCCCTTCACCAGTTCGGGGAACGAGCCCATGGCGAAATCGATCTTGCCCGACTCCAGCCAGGAATCGAGATTTTGCGACTCCAGCTGCATCGCGCGCAGGCGCACGTGCGGCGCCCGTTCGGCGAGCAGCGTCACCAGCGGCGGCAAGAGCTTGATCACGCCGGCATCGACCACGCAGAAGTTGAAGGTGCGGCTCGAGATCAGCGGATTGAACGGCACGTGCTCGCTCTTCAGCCGCCGCATCTGGTCGAGGATGGCGCTCACCGGCGCCTTGAGCTCGAGCGCCTTGGGCGTCGGCTCCATGCGCAGCGCGACGCGCACGAACAGCGGATCGTCGAAATAGCGCCGCAGCCGCGCCAGCGTCTTGGAGAGCGCCGGCTGCGTGAGGCTCAGCACCTTGGCCGCGCGCGTGAGACCGTGCTCGCGCAACAGCACGTCGAGCACCTGCAGATGATGCAGGTCGAGTTCGTCCTTATTCCTATGCGGAATAGAGTTTATACTCATGGACGAATAGTATAGGGACGGCCGCGAGCGTAGGCTAGCGCCATCCTAGGAGCCGCAAGTGCTGCGCACCGGCAAGCATTATCTCGAAGCCCTGAACGACGGCCGCAAGGTCTGGGTCGGCAACGAGCAGATCGACAACGTCGCGACCCATCCGCTGACGCGCGATTACGCGCGCATGACGGCCGATTTCTTCGACCTGCATAACCGCAAGGATCTGGAGAACCAGCTCACCTTCGTCGACAAGAACGGCAAGCGCCGCTCGATGATGTGGTTCCGGCACACCAGCAAGGAAGAGCTGGTCCGCAAGCGCAAGTATCACGAATTCATCATGAAGCATTTCGTCGCGGCGTCATGCCCGCGCACCCCCGATTCCCAGAACTACATGCTGGTGACCTACATCGACGACCCCGAACCGTGGGAGAAGGCGGCGATCGGCGCGGAAGGGCGCGCGCTCGCGGACAACATTCGCAACTTTTGGCAATACGCGATGGACAACGATCTCGTTGTCGCGCCGCACTTCGTCGATCCGCAGGCCGATCGCTCCGATCCCAACGCGCACGCCACCTCGCCGGCGCTTCGCATCGTCTCGACAAATGACGAGGGCGTTGTCGTCAATGGCGTGAAGGCGATCGGAACGGCGTCGGCATTCGGCGACTTCCTGCACATGGGCGTGTTCTTCCGCCCCGGCGCCAAGGGCGACCAGATCATTTATGGCGTCTGCCCTGCGAATCTTTCAGGCATTACAATCGTTTGCCGCGAAAGCGTCGTCGCCACCGATCCAATCGAGCATCCGCTGGCATCGCAGGGCGACGAGCTCGATGCAACTGTGTTGTTCGACAACGTGCTGATCCCGTGGAAATACATCTTCCATATCGGCAACCCGGACCACGCCAAGCTTTATCCGCAGCGCGTGTTCGACTGGGGACACTATTATGCGCTTGTGCGTCAGGCCGTGCGGGCGGAGCTGCTGGCGGGGCTTGCGATCCTGATGTGCGAGCATCTCGGCACCGCCAAGATCGAAGCCGTGCAAGCGCGGCTTGCGAGAATCATCGCTTTTCAGAAGACGACCTACGCCCATGTTCTCGCCTCGGAGGACCAAGGCTTCCACACGCCAGGCGGCCTCTACAAGCCGGACATCCAGATGTTTAATTGGGGCCGCGTCTACTTCCTGCAAAACCTCGGGCCAATGGTGGACGAGCTGATCGATCTGTGCGGCCGCAGCGCCATCATGTTCCCGACCGAGAAGCAGTGGAACAACCCGGCGATGCGTCCGTGGCTTGAAAAGCTCAACAGGGGCGCGACCGGCGAGGCCTATGACCGCATCAAGATCGCGCGCGTCATCCGCGACCTCTATCTCACCGATTGGGGCAGCCGGCTGTTCATGTTCGAGAACTTCAACGGCACGCCGCTGCAGACGCTGTTGTCGCTCACCATGAAACGCGCGGAATTCACCGGCTCCGGCCCGCTCGCGGAATTCGCCCGAAAAGTGGTCGGGATTGAGGTGAAAGACGACCGGCGTCGGAGTACAAGAAGACTGCCGACTACGCCAAGGCGCAGGATTCGGCGCGTGCCGCGCCGCCATCCGTCGCCGCCGAGTGAACAGAACGAAGGACGAGGAAGCCATGGCCAAGCAACGCATCAGCTACATCCCGCTCGACAAGATGGACGCGGAGATGCGCAAAGAAATGGAGCGCTGCCAGCGCGAGGGCACGCCGCGGCCGGAAAGCTCGGCGGTGCGCGCGCATGTGCCGGCCTGCTTCTGGTTCTTCGCCAATTCCTGGCGCGATATTTTCCGGAACGGCGTGCTCGACCACTCCATCAAGGAGCTGTGCCGCCTCTATATCTCGCGCTCGGTGCAGTGCGAGTATTGCGGCAACCAGCGCTCGGTGAAGGCGGCCAAGACCGGCGCCGTCATCGAGGACCAGGTGTTCGATCTGCTGAACTTCGAAAAATCCACCCGCTTCAACGACCGCCAGAAGGCCGCGCTCGCCTATGCCGAGGCGATCGCCTGGCATCTCGACACCGACGACGCGTTCTGGGATCGCCTGCACAAGCATTTCAGCGAGCCGGAACTAGTCGAGCTCGGCTGCATGATCGGCCTGACGCTCGGCCAGCAGAGCTGGCTCCGGCTCCTGAACATCGACCATCACGAAGTGATGGCCGGAACCGACGCTTCGATGGCGCCGGGCTTCGAGGACGCCAAAGCGCTGGCCGCCACCAAGGCCGCGGCCGACTACTGGGCGAAGTCGAAGGCGGCATCCGGGAAGAGCGCCTGATCGCGAACGGGCCGTCGATCAAGAAACAAGAACGGGGCGGGGAAAACATGCAAGGCCTCTATTTCAACGACGCGTCATGGCTCGATACCGCCGGGCGCATGTTGATCGTCGCGTTCTTCGTGATCGTCGGCGTCCGCAATCTCTCGAAATTCCACATCGAGGACCACATCAAGCGCCTGACGCTCTCCGGGACGCCGATGCCGGCGGTCGCCTTCTGGGCCGGGATCGCGCTCCAGTTCGGCGGCTGCGCGCTGCTGCTTGCGAACTGGCTTCCGGCGATCGGCGTGCTGTGCCTGATCGCGTTCACCGTGCTGGCGACCGCGCTGCTGCTGCGCTTCTGGCAGATGGACGATCCGATGAAGCGGATCGGCATGCAGAACGGCTTCATGTCCAACATCGCCATCGTCGGCGGCCTGCTCCTGCTCTTGCAGAACGTGCGCTGAGGCGCGCATGCCGCCGCGGCTCGCCCCGCTGCCGCCGGAACATTCGCCGGAACTGAAGCCGGAATTCGACTCGTTCCTGAAGTCGCTCGGCTTCGTGCCGAACAGCGTGCTCACCATGCAGCGCCGGCCCGCGCTGGTGCGGGCCTTCGTCGCGCTGCAGGGCGCGATCTGGGGGCCGGACAGCAAAGTCGACCGCGGCTTCAAGCGCCTGATCGGCCACGTCGCGAGCACGGCCGCGCGCGATCCCTACTCGATGGCGCATACCGCGAGCGCGGCCATGCATTTCGGCATCGACGAGAAGAAGCTCGCCGCCGTGCGCGACTATAAGTCGAGCTCTCTATTCAGCCCGGCCGAGCGGGCGGCGCTCGATCTCGCCGCTGCGGCGAGTGCGATCCCCAATGCCGTCACCGACGCGATGTTCGCCGAGCTGCGCAAGCATTGGACCGAGGAGCAGATCGTCGAGATCGTGGCCGCCATCGCCGCCACCGGCTTCGTCAATCGCTGGAACACGACGATGGCGACGCCGCTCGAAGACGAGCCCATGGCGGTGGGCGAGAAGCATCTCGCGTCCCACGGCTGGTCGCCGGGCCCACACCGGCGGTAAAGCTGCCGCCTTCACCAGACTTGCATCTGGCAGGCTGGCCGCTTACTCGTGACGCTCGAAAAAGCGCACAGGGAGTAAAGCCATGGTCGAACGGAAAGCCGTCGAGATGCGGACGCTGGGCAAGAGCGGGATCAAGGTTTCCGCGATCGGGCTGGGCTGCATGTCGATGTCCGGCATCTATGGCCAGAGCGACGACGCGGCTTCGACCGCCGTGATCCACTACGCGCTCGATCGCGGCATCAATTTCCTCGACAGCGCCGACGCCTATGGCAACGGCCAGAACGAAGAGCTGGTCGGCCGCGCCATCAAGGGCCGCCGCGACCAGGTCGTGCTCGCCACCAAGTTCGGCAATCTCGGCCCCAAGGGCGTCGCCGGCAGCCCCGAATACGTGCGCCAGGCCTGCGAGGCGAGCCTGAAGCGGCTCGGCGTCGAGACCATCGATCTCTATTACCAGCATCGCGTCGATACGACGGTGCCGATCGAGGACACGGTCGGCGCCATGGCCGAGTTCGTGAAGCAGGGCAAGGTCCGTGCGCTCGGCTTGTCCGAAGCCCACCCGGACACCATCCGCCGCGCCCACAAGGTGCACCCGATCGCCGCGGTGCAGACCGAGTTCTCCGTCCTCTATCGCGTCGAAGCCGAAGAGACCCGCGCGGTGACGCGCGAACTAGGGATTTCCTTCGTGGCCTATGCCCCGCTCGGCCGCAGCTTTCTCACCGGCTCGCTCAACAGCGCCGACGACATCAAGAACGACCGCCGTGCCGATCATCCGCGCTTCCAGGGCGAGCATTTCGCCAAGAACCGCGAGCTTGCCAAGCGCGTCGAAGCGATCGCCAAGGATAAGGGCTGCACCCCGGCCCAGCTCGTGCTCGCCTGGCTGCTGGCGCAGGGCCCCGACGTGATCCCGATTCCCGGCACCAAGCGCAAGGAACGGGTCGAGGAGAATCTCGGCGCGCTCGATGTGAAGCTGTCGCCGCAGGAAGTCGCGCGCATTTCCGCGGCCATCCCGCCCGGCGCCGCTTCCGGCCTTCGCTATCCGGAAGGCGCCATGAAGGCGCTCTATCGCTGAGCGATCGCTGCCAGCCGTTGATCCGCCTCCAGCGTTACGCCAACATGGCCGGTCAACCGCGGAGCAGAAGGTGAACGTGACGCCGCCTACGGCCTCAGTCGCGAAGGCGGGCACCAGAGCCGCGTATCCGCGTCGAGGGCCTCGGCAAGCATTACGGCGCGCTCGAAGTCTTCCGCGACATCGATCTCGACGTCGGCGACCGCGAGATCGTCGCCATCGTCGGCCCTTCGGGCTGCGGCAAGACCACGCTGCTGCGCTGCATCGACGGCCTGATCGCGCCCTCGCGCGGCGAGATCACGGTCGAAGGCGAGCGCGGTCGACGGCGCCGCTGCGCCGGCATCGCCATGGTGTTCCAGCACTTCGGCCTGTTTCCGTGGAAGACCGTGTTCGCCAACGTCGCCTATGGGCTGCAAGCTCGCCGGCGTGTCGAAGGCCGAGATCGCGCGAGCGCGTGCCGCACTTCATCAAGCTCGTCGGCCTCGCCGGCTTCGAGAACGCCTATCCCTATCAGCTCTCCGGCGGCATGCAGCAGCGCTGCGGGCTGGCGCGCGCGCTCGCCATCGAGCCGCGCGTGCTGCTGATGGACGAGCCGTTCGCCGCCGTCGACGCGCAGACCCGCGAAATCCTGCAGTTCGAGCTGCTGCGCATCTGGCAGATGCGCCCGACCACGCATGGTGTTCGTCACCCATTCGATCGAGGAGGCGGTGCTGATGGGCGACCGCGTGGTGGTGCTCAAGGGCCGCCCGGCCAGCGTGTTCGAGGTCGATCGACGGTCGATTTGCCGCATCCGCGCGACCGCGCGACGCTGTCGCATCCCGCGCTTTGCCGCGCTGCGGGAGCATGTCTGGTCGACGCTGATGGATGAGGCGCGAGCGGCGGAATTCGCATTGCAGCGTTGAGCGGCGGTACAATGCTAGGCTTGGATCAACGAACGAAACGAACGAACGGGAGGATATGCATGAAACATTTACGCCGCACTCATTGCTTCGCGGCGCTTGCGCTGACCGCGGCGCTCGGCGGCGTTGCCGGCCCGCATGCGCGCAGCAGCGACCGACGCTGACGCTTCGGCCTGCCCGGCATTCCGCCGGTGTTCGTCGACGGTGCAGGCCTATGTGGCGCGAGCAGGAGAAGTTGTTCGAGAAGTACGGCGTCAACGTCACGCTGCGGCCGTTCGATAGCGGCGCCGCCGCGGCGCGCGCGGTGGCGCTCGGGCGACATCGAGCTTTCGCTGTCGCCCTCGCCGCTGATCGTCAACATGATCTCGAACAATCCGGACGTCGACCTCGTCGCGCATCTACGGCCACGAGCAGCCCGATTGGCTGATCGGCTCGATCGATCCGACCAAGACCAAGTGCGAGCAGATGAAAGGCCTGCCGGTCGGCGTCGATTCGCTCGGCGGCGCGCGCTCGATCGCGCTCGACGCAGATGCTGCGCCAATGCAACCTGCAAGGCCGAGGACATGCAGCAGGTGGCGCTCAGCTACCAACGTCGCGCACGGCGATGATTTCCGGGCAGCTCAAGCTCGGCGTGCTGCATATCGACGACGTGCCGATCATCGAGCGCGAAGTCGAAGAAGAAGGTCACCATCGTCGTCGACATCAACGACGTGCTCAAGATCAACCACTATATGGCGCTGGTCGACGACCGCAGAAGCGCGTGGCCGAGAACCGCGACGCGCTACGTGCGCGTGCTGGCGGCGCTGATCGAAGCCGAGCGCTTCATCCGCGACCCGAAGAATGCCGACACGCGTGGCGCAAGGCCGCGGCGCCGACCGGCCGCAGCGTCGATGAAGCCAAGTGGGCGCATCGCAGGAATACGTCAAGATGGATTTCTGGCCGAAGGACAGCGACGGGCCTGCCGCAGAAGAATATCGAGGTGATCATCGACGGCGCAGAAGCGCGTCGGCGGCATCCGCCCGGACGCGATGCCGGTGGCCTATGACGCGCTTTGCCAATACCTCGCTGTCTATGACGACGCGCATCAAGCTGGTGAACGCGAAGACCAACTGAGCGCCGCGTATCCGGCTGACCGGCGGATGAACGAATCAGGCCGGTTGGCGCAGGCTGGTCAGCGCTACGCCACCTGATGCCGTGCGCGCTCAGCGCTCGGCGCCGCGCTCTGGCAGCTCGGCGCCGTCTGCACCAAGCCGGCGTTCCTGCGCGTCGCTTCACCGCGCACGCTGGCGCGCATCTATGAGTATGACGCGTCAACGGCGTGCTCGGCGACGCGCTGGCGAGCTCGCTGCTGGTCTGTTCGTCACCGGGCTCGGCTCGCGCGATCGTCGTCGGCGTCGCTGCATCGGCCTGCTGCTCGCGCGCGTGCGGCTGCTGCGCGTCGCGCTCGAGAACTACATCATGGTGCTCTACGCGACGCCGATGGTGGCGCTGATCCCGTTCATCCTGTCGATGATGGGCTTCGGCTTCGCGCCCAAGGCGCTGGTGGTGTTCCTGTTCGCGGTCTTTCCGATCCTCTACAACACCGTCGAAGGCGCGCGCAGCCTCAAGCCCGAGACTGCTCGAGGTCGCGCACTCGTTCCGCTCGAGCGAATGGGCGATCTGGCGCGACGTGCTCGATCCCCTACACGCTGCCCTTCGCGCATGACCGGCATCCGCCAGGCCATCGGCCGCGGGCTCGTCGGCATGGTCGCCGGCGGAATTCTTCCTGTCGGCAGCGGCATCGGGCTCGCTGATCATGCGCAGCGGCCAGGATTTCGACACGCCCGGCCTCTATGCCGCGATCCTCGTGATCACCATTCTCGGCGTCGCGCTGATGTCGCTCGGCCGCGCGCTGGAGAACCGCTTCGCCGCCTGGCGGGGGCTTGACGCGATGAGCGACGTCGCGCTCGACGCACGCGCCGCCGCGGCCGCTGCGCGCGTCGCTGACCAGCGTCGACGCGCTGCGTGCGCATTCTCGCCGGCATCGCGATCCTGCTGGTGTGGGAAATCGCCGTGCGGCTCTGGGCGCCGGCCTTCGTGGCGCGGCCGAGCGGCATCGTCGCCGTGTTTCCCGAAAGTCATCACCAACCCGCGCTTCTGGGCAGGCCGCCGGCGCGACGCTCGGCGCGGTGGTGCAGGGACTCGCGATCGCGTTCGTCGTCGGCACGGTCGTCGGCGTCGCGATCGGCCGCATCCCGTTCGTCGAGCGGTTGCTTGCGCTCTACGTCAGCGGCCTGTTCGCCATGCCGATGGTGGCGATCCTGCCGCTGCTCACGCTGTGGTTCGGCTACACCGGCGACGCGCGGCTGGCGACCGTGGTGTTCGCGGCGTTCTTCTCGATCGTCGTCAATGTCTCCGACGGCGCGCGCTCGGTGCCGCCGGAATATCATCGAGGTGTCGCGCTCGTTCCGCGGCTCGCGGCTGGTCGCGGCTGTTCGACGTGATCCTGCCGTCGTCGGTGCCGTATCTGCTCGCCGGCCTGCGGCTCGCCGCCGGGCGCGCGCTGATCGGCGCCGTGGTGGCCGAATTCTTCGCGGCGATCCCCGGGCTCGGCTTTTACATCCTGTTCCACGCGCGCACCTTCCAGCCACAACGAAGCGTTCGTCGCGGTCGCGCATGCTTGCCGTCGCCGGCGTCCTGTTCGAGTTCGCGCTCGCCAAGGCGACGGCACGCGATTCCTGCCCTGGTACCGGCGCGACGAGGCCGGGCGATTGAGCCCTCGCAAACGGAGCTACGACATTGACAAGACGCAGGTGAAGCAACCGGACGCGCGCGTCCGCTCGGCGATCGCCCATTGGGCGCCGCGTTTCGTGCCGAACGGCGTCGCGCTCACCGACTTCGAGGAAGTCACGGCTGGCGATCGCGTCGTGGGACGATTGGTGCCGGGCCTGGTCCGCGCGCGCGGCGATCCACGAGGCGATCGGCCGCGAGACGCTCGCGCAGAAGCATTTCCTCAGCGCCGGCGAGCACCTGCAGCGCGCCGGCGTCTATTATCACTTCGCCAAGTTCGTCTTCGTGCACGATCTTGCGCAGATGAAAGCCGCGCACATGAAGGCGGTCGAGTGCCGCCGCCTCGCGCTGCCGCATCTCGAGCCGCCCGGCGAGCGCGTCGAAATTCCCTATCGAGGGCAAGCATTTATACGGGATCCTGCGCGCCCCGCGGGCGTCGCGCGGCCGCCCGTGCTGGTCATGGCGTGCGGCCTCGATTCGCGAAGGAAGAAACCGCCGCCTACGAGGAGCCGTTCCTCGCGCGCGGCATCGCGACGCTGGTGTTCGACGGTCCAGGCCAGGGCGAGGGCGAATACGACTTCCCGATCCGCGGCGATTACGAAGTGGCGGTGAAGGCGGTCGTCGATTTCGTCGAGATGCGGCGCGATCTCGACGCCGCGCGCATCGGCCTATGGGGCGTGAGCTTGGGCGGCTATTTCGCGCCGCGCGCGGCGGCGTTCGAGAAGCGGATAAAGGCCTGCATCGCGCTCGCCGGGCCCTATGACTGGGCCGAAGCGTGGGAGGGTTTGCCGGAACTGACGAAGGAGGCCTTCCGCGTGCGCAGCCATTGCAAGACGATGGAAGAGGCGAAGCGGCACGCGGCGACGCTCTCCCTGAAGGGAGTTGCGGAGCGCATTTCCTGTCCGCTGTTCATCATGGCCGGCAAGCTCGATTAATCCCGAGTTTCTCTGCGAGCAGGCGCGAGAACACTGTGGCGTGGCCTTGTCCGGTCGATTGCATGCCGAGCGCTACCGTCAGCGCCTGGCCACCGGGGAAAGCGATGGCGGCGCTTTCCTTCGGCTGTGCCCCGGAGTGTTCGAGGAAACAGGAAATGCCGAGGCCGCGCAGCTTGCCGCGCTTGGCGGCTTGCTTCCGGCGCTGCTCGAACTTGGCGAAGCCGGAAAGCTTCAGCGCCTTGTCGAGGATGGTCTCGAATTCACCGCTGTCGAACGTCGTGCCGACCGCGGTCTTGTATGGCATGGCCGAGGGCGGGATGAAATTCTTCCGGCGAATGCTCACGCGGTCGATACCGGTGACATGCGCGGCCTCGTCGATCAGCCGCTCCATCATGTAATTCGCCTCGGGCCGCCCGGCGCCGCGATAGGGCCCGATCGGCACCGTGTTGGTGAAGACGCAAACCGCCTCCACGGCGATCTTCGGAATCGCATAGACCGTCGGCAGGCAGCGGGCGAAGCTCGCGGTCGAAATCTGCGCGCCGACGGCGGAGAGCAGTGCGCCCACGCTTGCCGTGTGTTTCGCGCGCAGCGCCAGGATGCGGCCCTCCTTGTCGAGCGCGAGCTCGGCTTCGGTGAAGGTGTCGCGCGCCTGGTTGTCGCTCTGGAACGCCTCCGAGCGCGTCGACATCCAGTGCACCGGCCGGCCGACCGTGCGGGCGGCGACCAGCAGCGCCGGATATTCCGGATAGGCCGGCGTCTTCATGCCGAACGCGCCGCCCACGTCCTCGGTGACCAGCCGCAGCTTCTCGCTGCTCCAGCCCATGACTTCGATGAGCTGCGCATGTTGCGTGCCCGCGCCCTGGGAGCAGGAGCGCAAGAGATAGGTGTCCGTGGCCTTGTCATAGCTCGCGGTCGCGCCGCGCGGCTCCAGGCTGGCGATGGCGACGCGCTGGTTGACCACGCCGATGCGCGCGACGTGCGGCGCCGACGCGATGATTCGCTCGATCTCGCGCGCATTGGCCTCGTCTTCCTTGAAGCCCGGCCAGTCTACGGCGATGTTGCCGGGAGCCTCCGGCCACAGCTGCGGCGCTCCGGGCGCCATCGCCGCGCGCACGTCCACCGCCGCGGCAAGCTCCTCGTATTCGACCACGATCCGCTCGGCCGCATCCAGCGCCGCGAGCAGGGTCTCCGCCACCACGAGCGCCACGGCCTGGCCCACGTGCATCACCCGCTCGCCGGCGAGCGCCGGCCGGAACGGAACATGCAGCGGCTTGCCGCCCTTGCCGGGGAGCGGCGGGCAGCGCGACACGTTGCCGACGCCGGCCTTTTCCATGTCCGCGGCGGTCAGCACCGCGAGCACGCCGGGCAAGCCGCGCGCGCCCTCGATATCGAGCTTGCGGATGCGGGCGTGCGCGTGCGGCGAGCGCACGAACACGCCGACGCATTGGCCGGGCAGGGCAGCATCATCCATGAAACGCCCGCGCCCGCGCAGGAGCGCCTCGTCCTCGATGCGCGGCTGCCAATGCGGATGCGCGGTCATGCGAGCCCGCTGTTCCCTAAATTGCCGAATTCACGGGGATTGAGCGCTATGTCAGCCGCGGCCGGAACGGCTCTGCAGCGCACGGATACGGTCGGCGAGCGACAGGCGGGTGCCGCCGGCCTGAGCGGTCTCCGCCAGAACCGGCGTGCGGCCGGGACCGCCGTTCTGTCGAGGAGTGGCCGGGGCCTTATCGAGAATCTGGTTGATCGAGGAGCCGGGGCCCTCCAGCGTTGCGGTCATTCGCGTTACTTCGGCGGCGATGTCGTTGATGCGCTCGCGCAGGAGTGCGTTCTCGACCCGCTCCGAGGCCCAGGCGGTCTCGGCCTGATGCTTGTAGGCGGCGACTTCCTGCTGCAGGCGATTGCGGTCCTCGCGCAGCTGGGCGAGCGCACCTTCGAGCATGGCTTTCTCGGATTTCAGCGTCTCGATGGTCGCATTGAAAGCGCGCGCGGCGCTTTCCGCGTCGCGACGCGACGCCAGCATCTCCTCGCGATACTTCGCGGCCTCGGCGCGCATGCCGGTGAGCTCGCGCTCGCGTTCGGCGACGATCTCGGCCTGGCGGCGGGTTTCGCTTTCCAGGCTTGCGACGTTGCGTGAAAGATTTTCAGCGACCGCACGACCCTCGGTCAACAGCCGTTCGGTTTCGGCAAGCCGCCGATTGAGGTTCTCGACCTTCTCGCGTTCTTCGGCGAGCGTCCGCGCGGTGCGCTCCACGACGCCGCGTTCATCGGCGAGCCGTTCCTCGGTCGCCGCCACGTCGCGCTCCAGATCGACGACGCGGTGCTTGAGCGTGCCGCACTGGGTCTCCAGCGCCACGATCTCGACGCGCTGGCTATCGGCTTCGATGGATTTCTCGGAAAGCGTACGGTTGATCTGGCTGAGTTCGTTCAGCTTGTTCGAGAGATGACTCTCGGCTTCATGCAACTCGCGCGACTTGGCCGAGAGCTCTTCCTCGGTCGCGCGCAGCTTGTCGCGCAGCGCCCGTTCTTGCGCCTCGAGCGAGGTGACGGACGCCGTCGTCTCCTGGACGTCGGACTTCAATTGGCGGACCACGTCGGTCTTGCGGCCGATCTCGGCGAGCTGATCGGTGGTCTTGAGCTTCAATTGTTCCACGCTCGCTTCGAGGCGGCGCGTGGACATGGCGAACTCGGCGCGGAGCTGATCCTTGTCCGCCTGGATTTCGGCCATGGAGACCGGGATCGCGCCTTCGATCCGCCGCGTGGTCAGCCGGACGGCGCGGTGCCAGACGGCCGAAAGCAGCACGAGCGCAATCAGGCTCGCGGCGAGAAAGCCAAGGGCAAAAAACATGATCACTTCGATCATGTCGCGGCCTCAATACTCAACAAAGGGCGGGAACTTAACTTTTACCATGCCACGCACGCGGCTCGACTTCCAGAGAAACCAATCATTAACCCTATCTGGCGCGGAAATTAGGCGGCTCCGGTCGCCCCGCCGGTATCTTGCCGCCTCAGGTTGCGAAAACCCGGGTTCGGCTCAGAATGGGTTCCAGGTCGCCCGCGGCGTGAACTTGATGTAGCCGACATTGGCGCCGAGCCTGAGGCCAACGCCCGAGCGGATCGGAACCACCACGATATTGGCCCAGGTCAGCGCCGTCATGCCAAGCCCGCCCACGAAATAGGCCGAGCCCGAGATGCCCGCGAAACGGTTGAAGATGTCGTCGATGCTGCGCAGGTTATAGACCAGCATCATCGTGCGCGCGCCGTCGCCACCCCAATCGAAGCCGAGCGTCGGCCCCTGCCAATAGACCCTCAGGTCGCCCGCATTGCGGGTATAGAGCGAGCCTTCGCCGTAGCGGAGTCCGGCCACGAAGGCGCCCGAGCCTTCCTCGCCGAGAATGTAGCCGTTCGGTTGCCCCCATTGCCTCGTCGCCCGCTCGACGAGCAGAGCGAGCTCCCGCGATACTCCACCGAAGAAGCGATGTCCGGCCGAGAGCACTTCCTGCGACGAATAGGTCGAACTGCGGGGCGGCGGCGGCGGTGACTGGGCGTTCGCCGGGGCGGCGGTCAAACAAAACAAGGCGAGGGCGAGGGCGGTGCGCAAGGGCGTCATTGCGGTCTCCGTGGCCGGCGTGGACCGATCCGCGCGCGCCGGCAGGACCATGATTCGTACGACGATTCCTGCTTACCTACTATGACGGGCCCGAGGCAACCGTTGGGCATTGCGAAGCATGCGTCCCAAGGTCTAGCCGGGCGCCCCCCAGGCCACAAAACCGTCGACCCGCCAGCCTTTCTCGGGGCAGCCATAAACAAGGGGTCTCCCATCGGGTGCGGCCATAGAACCGCCAGCGGCCACCAGTAGCGCGTGGCCTGCCGCCGCATCCCATTCCTGCACCGGCGAAAACCGCGGATAGACGTCCGCGGTGCCCTCCGCCAGCCGGCAGAATTTGATCGCCGAGCCGACCTGAATGCGGCGCTCTACCGGCAAGCCCGCGAGGAACGCTTCGCTCGCCGGGTCGAGGTGGGAACGGCTGACCGTGGCAACCAGTCGCTCGGGCCGGGGCCGGGCCCGGATCGCCGTCGCATCCAGGTCCGCGAAACGGCTGCCGGGCACGAGTCTCGCTCGAAGCGCGCGGCCGTCGCCCCCGGCATAGAGAACACCTTCAGCGGGCGCATAGACGAGGCCGAGTATCGGCGTTCGTGCCGACACCAGGGCGACATTGACCGTGAAATCGCTCCCCCCGGCGAGGATTTCGCGTGTGCCGTCAAGCGGATCGACGAGAAAAAACGCATCCGCCGCAGCCGTCGCATTACCGTGCGCGACCGCCTCCTCGGCGACGATCGGGACCCCGGGCAGAATCCGCTCGATACCCGCGCGCAAGATCGCCTCCGCGGCTTCGTCCGCGTCGGTGACGAGGCTTGCGTCTGGCTTCGATCGTCCGCGGAGTCCCTTGGCGGCGAGGTCGAGGATGCGTGCGCCGGCCTCGCTCATCAACGAGGCGAGCGCCGGCACGAGCCGGTTGCGATCGGCAAGGTCGTTTGACCCTATATTTCCGGATTGCATCGCGTCGATATTCCGAGCCGGCTGGCAGGAGCCGGGCCGAGGGTGTATCACGCCGCACCTTCGTCTGCGCGCCGATTCGCACTCCTCGACCTATCGGACTCCGATGGCCAATCCTGTCGTTTTGGAAAGCTTGGATCTAGCGGCGCTCCTGTGCTCACGCGTCTGTCATGACGTGATCAGCCCGGTCGGTGCCATCATCAACGGCCTCGAGGTGCTCGAGGACGAGAAGGACGACGCCATGCAGGCGGTCGCCCTCGACCTCATCCGCAAGAGCGCGCGCCAAGCCTCGGCGCGGCTACAGTTCGCCCGCCTTGCGTTCGGCGCCGCCGGCTCGGCCGGCGCGCAGCTCGATCTCGGCGATGCCGGGGAAGTGGCGCGCGGCTTCATGGAGGACGATCGCACCAAGATCGCCTGGAACCTGCCCCGCGCGCTTCTGCCCAAGAACCGCGTGAAGTTGCTCCTGAATCTTCTCGTCGTCGCGGGCAGCACCATTCCGCGCGGCGGCACGATCAAGGTCGATCCGGCTGGCGAGGGCGAACGCATGGGCTTCCGCCTGGAGACCCAAGGGTTGAACGCGCGTATCCCGCCGGCCGTCACCGCGCTTCTGGCCGGAACCCCGGTCGAGGGCGTGGACGCCCATGTCATCCAGCCCTTCTATACCGGGATGCTGGCCCGGGCTTCGGGCATGAGGCTCTCACTCGCCCTGGAAAACGACCGCGTCACGCTGACCGCCGAAGAAGCCTGAATTCATAAGGCTTTGTTTGTGCTTGCAGGCCCGAACTTCAGTGAATGTTTACCTTTCCGGGCCGAAACTAGCCCCGCGTGAGGGCCGGGCGTTTACCGGCTCTTTCACGCTTGCGGCTGGGCCATTATGGAAGACCTGCTCAAGGAATTTCTGACCGAAACGAACGAGAACCTCGATCTCGTCGACGTCGAGCTCGTCCGTTTCGAGACCGAGCCCGACAATTCCGAGATCCTCGCCAATATTTTTCGGCTCGTTCACACGATAAAGGGCACCTGCGGATTCCTCGGCCTGCCGCGCCTGGAGGCGCTCGCGCATGCGGCCGAGAGCCTCATGGGCAAGTTCCGCGACGGCATGCCGGTGACGACCGACGCCGTCTCGCTGGTGCTTTCGACCATCGACCGCATCAAGGAAATTCTCGTCGCGCTCGATCGCACCGCGAGCGAGCCGGGCGGCGGCGACGAAGATTTGATCGATGCGCTCGGCCGCGTTTCGCACGCCGATTCCGCCAAGGCTGACAAACCGCGTTCCACGGGAACGCTTGCCGGCCAGACGATTGAGCGCGAGCTGCGCGCTGACGAAGTCTCCCTCGACGAGCTCGAGCGCGCCTTCCGCGAGGCGCCCGGACCCGGGCCCGCAACCCAGGCGCCGGATCGCCGCGCCGTAGCGGACCGCCGCGACTCCGACGAGCACGAAGCCGCCGGCGCGCGGACACCCACGATCCGCGTTCCGGTCGATACGCTCGAGCAACTGATGACGCTCGTCTCCGAGCTTCTGCTCACGCGCAACCAGCTCCTCGATATCGTACGCCGCCACGATGACAGCGAGTTCAAGGCGCCCCTGCAGCGTCTCTCCAGCGTCACCGCCGACCTGCAGGAAAACGTGATGAAGACGCGCATGCAGCCCGTCGGCACCGCCTGGGCCAAGCTGCCGCGCGTCGTGCGCGATCTTGCCGCCGAGCTCGGCAAGGACATCCGGATCGAGCGTTCCGGCGCCGCAACCGAGCTCGATCGCCAAGTGCTCGACCTGATCCGCGATCCGCTCACCCACATGGTGCGTAACTCCTGCGACCATGGAATCGAGACGCCCGCTGAGCGCAGCAAGGCCGGCAAGCCGGAGATCGGTACGATCCGTATCTCGGCATTCCACCAGGGCGGCCAGATTGTGATCGAGATCGCCGACGATGGCCGCGGCCTGGATCCGGCGAAAATCCGCGCCCGCGCGCTCAAGCTTGGCCTCGTGTCGGAGGCTGAGGCGGAGAAGCTCGGCGAGCATCAGCTGCAGAAATTCATCTTCGCCCCCGGCTTCTCCACCGCGGCTGTGGTGACCAGCGTCTCGGGCCGTGGCGTTGGGCTCGACGTGGTCAAGAACAACATCGATCAGATCGGCGGCACCATCGATCTCAAATCGCAGCCCGGCCGCGGCACCATCTTTACGATCCGCATCCCGCTGACGCTCGCCATCGTTTCGGCGCTAATCGTGGAGGCTGGCGGCGAGCGCTTTGCCATCCCGCAGCTTTCGGTCGTCGAGCTCGTCCGTCTGAGCGCCCGCTCGGAGCACCGCGTCGAGCATATCCATGACGCGCCGGTCATGCGGTTGCGCGACCGTCTCTTGCCACTCCTGCATATGAAGACGCAGCTCGCGCTTGGCGATGCCGACATGGCGCAGGACAACGGCTTCATCATCGTCATGCAGGTCGGGCATGACACCTTCGGTGTCGTAGTGGACAAGGTTTTCCATACCGAGGAGATCGTTATTAAACCGATGTCCACGCTCTTGCGCGGAGTCACCATGTTCTCCGGCAACACGATCCTCGGCGATGGGGCCGTGATCATGATTGTCGATCCGAACGGTCTTGCCAATATGCTCGGCTCGCGGCTCGAGGCGGCGGCGCCTGTCGAACCCGCGATCTCGACTTCCGAACCGGAGCGGCTGCAGGCGAGCAGAAAGGTTGGACTCTTGGTGTTCCGCGCTGGATCGGCCGAACTCAAGGCCGTGCCGCTCTCGCTGATCACGCGGCTCGAGGAGATCGATACGGCCGAGATCGAATTCTCCGACGGCCGCCACGTCGTTCAGTATCGCGGCGGCTTGATGCCGCTCGTGCCGGTGAACGCCGACACGAAAGTTCGCAGCCAGGGCAGGCAACCGCTCCTCGTTTTCTCCGATGCCGGTCGCTCCATGGGCCTCGTGGTCGATGAAATCATGGACATCGTCGAGGACCACCTCGACATCCAGGTCTCCGGCCGTACCCCGGGCACGCTTGGCGCGGCCATTGTCGATGGCCGCGCCACGGAAGTCCTCGACATGGGCCACTACTTGCCGCTCGCCTACGAGGACTGGATACGCCGCAAGGCCGCCGATTCCGCAGTGCAATCGCGCCGACTCCTTCTGGTCGACGACTCGGCATTCTTCCGCAACATGCTGACCCCGGTCCTGCAGGCCGCGGGGTTCGAGGTAACCGCGCTCCCCAGCGGCGAAGAAGCGCTTGCGCTGATCGAGAAGGGCGCGCGCTTCGATCTCGTCGTTTCCGATATCGAGATGCCCGGCATCAGCGGCTTCCAACTTGCCGAACGCTTGCGTGCCGACGCACGCACCGCGCACGCGCTGCTGATTGCGCTCTCCTCCCATGCCGCCGCGACGATCGTCGAGCGCGGCCGCCAGGCCGGGTTCGATCAATTCGTCGCCAAGTTCGACCGCCGCGGTTTGATCGCCGCGCTTGCGGAATTGCCGGGCTCCATGGCGCGTGCCGCATGAATCCGAAGATGAACCAGATGACCGCTCATCGCGATGATGAAATCGAGTATGTGACCGTGACGGTCGGCGAGCAATTGTTCGGTCTGCCGATCGCGCGCGTGCACGACGTATTCCTGCCCGCGCGAGTCACCCGGGTGCCGCTCGCCCGGCCGGAGATCGCGGGCGTGCTGAACCTGCGCGGTCGCATCATCACCATGTTCGACATGCGCAGCCGCCTAGGTCTTCCGCCGCTCTCCAACAGCGCCGGGCGGATGGCCGTGGGCGTCGAATTCCGCGAGGAGGCCTATGGGCTCCTTGTCGATTCCGTGGGCGAGGTGATGCGGCTTCTGCGATCCAGCCGCGACCCGAACCCCACGCATCTCGATCCGTCTTGGGCAGCGGTCACCGCCGGTGTCCATCCTCTCGAAGGCAGGCTCATGGTCGTTCTCGATATTGACCGTTTGCTTGAACCGCCAACCCATGCGCTCGCCGCCTGAGCGCATACTGAAGGAGCTGCAACGATGAAACGTTGCCTCATCGTCGACGACTCGAGTGTCATCCGCAAAGTCGCGAGGCGAATCCTCGAGGGATTCGGCTTCACCGTAGTGGAGGCCTCCGACGGCCGCCAAGCGCTCGACTCCTGCATGAAGGAAATGCCGGTCGCTGTGATTCTCGACTGGAACATGCCGGTGATGGACGGCTACGAATTCCTGCGGGCGCTGCGCGCATTGCCCGGAGGTGACAAGCCCAAGGTGGTGTTCTGCACCACCGAGAACGACCTCGCTCATATCGCTCGCGCCATGCACGCGGGTGCCGACGAATACATCATGAAGCCCTTCGACCGTGAGATCGTCGAGGCCAAGCTTCAGGAAGTCGGCTTGCTCTGAGTGGCGGCGCTTCTGCGCCGCCGTTCGCTCCTTTTTTTTAGGCCAGATCTTCGTGCAGTCCGTGTCGAGTTCGATGTCGCTGCCTTTGCTTGTACAGCCCACGGTGCCAGCGCACGTCATTCGTGTGATGATCGTCGACGACGCGGTGGTCGTGCGCGGCTTGGTTTCGCGCTGGGTCAGCGAGGAGCCGGACCTGCATGTGGTCGGCACCTGCGGCAATGGCCGCGAGGCGGTCGAGAACCTGACCCGGCTCGACCCTGAGGTCGTCATTCTCGACGTCGAGATGCCGGTGCTCGACGGGCTCAACGCGCTCCCGCTGCTGCTCGCAAAGAAGCCGAATCTCGTCGTGATCATGGCTTCCACCGTGACCCGCCGCAACGCCGAAGTGAGCTTGCGCGCGCTTTCAATGGGCGCGGCCGATTATGTGCCCAAGCCGGAGAGCAACCGCGAAGTCTCGACCTCGCAGAATTTTCGCCGCGAACTGATCGATAAGGTCCGTCATCTTGGCCGCCGGCGACGGCTGCAGCGCGTCGCGCGCGGCGGCCTCACCGACCGGGCACGCGCGCCGCTGGAGCTTCGCCCTTTCTCCAAGATGCCGCCGCGCGCACTGTTCATCGGTAGTTCAACCGGCGGGCCTCAGGCTCTGCAGGCAGTTGCCCGCGGGCTGGCGCCGGCGCTGCCGCAGCTGCCGGTGCTGATCGCCCAGCATATGCCGCCGACCTTCACCACGATCCTGGCCGAGCACCTGGAGCGCGAGACGGCACGCCCCGCCCGCGAAGGCGTGGACGGCGAACCGCTCACCGCTGGGACCATTTATGTCGCCCCGGGCGGCCGTCACATGCGGGTCGAGCAGCGCGGATCGGCCCACGTAATCGCGCTCGATGACTCGCCGCCGGTGCATTTCTGCCGGCCGGCGGTTGATCCCCTGTTTGCTTCCGCGGCCTCGATGTTTGGCGCAGGTGTGCTTGCGCTGATTCTCACCGGCATGGGCTCCGACGGCACCGCGGGCGCGGCCACGATCGCGCAGGCTGGCGGCAGCATCATCGCCCAGGACGAAGCGACGAGCGTGATCTGGGGTATGCCCGGCACCGTTGCCCAAGCCGGCCTGTGCTCGGCGGTGCTGCCGCTCGACGAGATCGGGCCGCGTGTCGTGCGGCTCGTGAATGGAGAGCGGCCGTGACCCCGCGCGAATTCGAGTTTCTCCGCCAGTTTCTGAAAGAGCGCTCAGGTCTCATGCTCCTGCCTACGAAACAGTATCTGGTGGAGAGCCGGCTAATGCCGGTCGTCCGGCGCGCCAAGCTTGCCGGGATCGGCGAGCTCGTGCAGCGGCTGCAGGAGCCCGAAGCCGAGGCGCTGCGGGTCGAAGTGACCGAAGCAATGACCATCAACGAGTCATTCTTCCTCCGCGACAAGATCCCCTTCGACCGCTTTCGCGACACCATCCTGCCGGGGCTGCTTTCTGCGCGCGCGCCCAGGAAGCGCATCCGCATCTGGTGCGCCGCCGCGGCAACCGGGCAAGAACCCTATTCGCTGGCGATGATTCTGGATGCAGCGGCCGCCATGCTGCAAGGCTGGCGCGTCGAGATTCTCGCCACCGACATCAGCCACGAGATGATCGAACGGGCGCGCGCCGGGACCTATAACCAGTTCGAGGTGCAGCGCGGGCTTCCGGTGCAGCTGCTGCTCAAGCATTTCGAGCAGGTCGGCGACCAGTGGCGCATCAGCGATAAACTGCGCGGCATGGTCCAGTTCCGGCAAATGAATCTGCTCGACGACTTCGCCTCGCTCGGCACGTTCGATGTCATATTCTGCCGCAACGTTCTGATCTATTTCGACGCCGCGACCAAGATCGCCGTGCTTGAGCGCCTGTCGCAGGCGCTGGCGCGCGACGGATTTCTCGTGCTTGGCGCCGCCGAAACGGTCATCGGGCTCACCGGCGCGTTCGTGCCGCACCCGGACAAGCGCGGCCTCTACCTGCGCGCGGCTGCTTCGGCGGACCGGGCTGTGCCCAAGCGCGCGCCCGGTGCCGGAACCGTCCGCGTCGCCTGAGCGAGAGCTTCCCGAAAATCGTCCGTAACTCGGCGGTTGGATTAAGGGCCGGCGCTCAGTATGGTTTAGGTTGCATTCTCCGTATGAGCCGGGTGTGAGGCCAATGCCCGCTGCCAAGCGCCGGAAAAATTCCAGCGGCCGCGCCCTTCAGGGCGCGTCGCTCCAGCTCTTTCTGCTGGGACCTTTCCGATTGACCGGACCGCGCGGAGAGGTTGATCTCGGCAGCAAGAAGCTCTGCGCGCTGCTCGCGTTTCTCGCTTGCGCCGGGCACGAGCCCCAGGCGCGCGAAAAGCTGACCGCTCTGCTCTGGGGCTCGCACTTCGAGGCTCAGGCGCGGCAGAACATGCGGAAGGCGCTTTCCCGGATTCGCCAGACAATCGGTACGAATCTGCTCGCCGGCGGCGACGACAAGGTCTCGATCAGCGCAGACGCGCTCATGTGCGACGTCAAGCGGTTCGAGGCCCTCGTGCGCGACGGCTCGCACGCGGCGCTGAAGGAGGCCGTCGATCTGTATAAAGGCACCTTCCTTGCCGATCTTTCGATCAAGGAGGAAGGCTGGGTCGAGTGGGTGACCGCGCAACGCGTTCGGCTCGAATCGCTCGAGGTGAACGCGCTGGTCCGCCTGAGCGAAGCGGAACTGCAAGGAAGCAATGCCGAGCTCGCGCTCGAATATGCAACTCGTGCAGTATCGATCGACCCCCTGCGGGAGGACGCCCATCGCCTGATCATCCGCTCCCTGGCCTCGGCGGGTCGCAAGGCGGAAGCGCTTCGCAAATACGACCAGCTTGCGGTGCTCTTGAAAGAGGAACTCAAGATCGATCCGGACGCGAGCACCAAGGCGCTCGCCGCGGAGCTTCGCAGTCCTGCGCCCCAGTGGCGCGAGCGCAGCGACGCCGCGGCTACGATCTCGCTCTCGGGGCAATTATCGCCGCCGTCGGAACTACCGTCGATCGCGGTACTGCCGTTCCGCAGCCTTGGCGCCGACCGGCTTAGCGATTATTTCGGCGATGGTATCGTCGAGGACATCGTGGTGTCCTTGGGGAGCCTGCACGAACTATTCGTAATCTCGCGCGGTTCGACGCTCGCGTTCCGCGGCAAGGAGCCGGACCCGCGCGATGTGGGGCGCGCGCTGGGCGTGCGATATGTCGTCGGCGGTAGCGTGCGCCGCTCCGGCAAGCGGCTCCGCATCTTCGTCGAGCTTTGCGACGCCGAGACCGGCACGGCGCTATGGACCGACCGCACCGAAGCGCCGCTCGGCGATCTGTTCGATATTCAGGACAGCTATACGTCGAGCTTCGCCGGGCGCATTGCTCCTCATATCCGCGGCGCCGAGCTCAAACGCGCCATGCGCAAGCGGCCGGAGACCATGACGGCCTATGATTTTGTGTTGCAGGCGCTCGATCATGTGCATCGGGATGCCACCTTCGAGCGCGCCGGTGGCTTGCTGCAGAAGGCCATCGAAAAGGAGCCGACCTTCGCCTTACCCTATGCCTGGGCGTCATGGTGGCGTGCCATCAGTATCCGCCAAGGGTGGTCGCGCGATCCGGCGGCGGACTGGCTCGCGGCCGATCGCTTGGCCGCCAAGGCGATCGATCTCGATCCGCAGAACGCGCTGGCGCTCGCCAGCTATGGCCATCTGAAATCCATGCTGCATCATGACTTCGACAGCGCCGAGCTGTTCCTCGAAAGCGCCGTACAGGCTTGTCCGAACGGGCCGGTCGCCTGGGTGCTTGGCAGCTTCATGCAGAGCTATGCGGGGCGCGGGGAGGAGGCGCTACGCCGCGCCGGCCAGGCGCTGCGGCTGTCGCCGCTCGATCGCGGCCGCTTCTATTGTCACCTGGCTTTGAGCGTCGGCCATTATGTCGGCGGCCAGTTCGACGAGGCGGTCACCTGGGCGCAGCGCTCGGTGACCGAGAACCCTGGCTTCACCGCGTCATTGCGCTATCTTGCCGCGTCTCTTGCCGCGTCGGGCCGGATGGACGAGGCGCGCAAGGTCGCGAAAGACATGCTCGCACGCGAGCCGAAGTTTCGCCTCGGAACCTATGCGACGCCGTTTCGTGATAAGGCGATCAGCAGCCTCTTGATCGAGCGGTTACGCTTGGCTGGGCTGCCGGACTAAAACAAAAGCCCCGCCATTTCTGGCGGGGCTCGGGGTCTTGGCCTGGAGTGTCAGCTCAGGCGAAGAATTCAACGCCGCAGGCACTCAACGCGCGACCACGCCATTGGGCGCCTTTCCGGTCGGCCATGATCGCAACACCGTCGCGCTTGCAACATCGATTACCGACATCGTGTTGGCCACCGTATTGGTGATGAAGGCAAGCTTGCCGTCGGGCGACAGCGTAACCCCGTGCGCGCCCGCCCCGGTCACGATGTGTTGCACCGTCCCCGGACGATCGAGCGGGACCAGACAGACTCGATTGTCCGGCCGTTGCTGCGTGCCTTGGTTCGCGACCAAGGCACTCCTCTGGTCCCGTGTGGCGAATACCTGAATCGGGCCGCGGCCGACGCGTACCTTCTGCGTGACCCGACCGGTAGCAACATCGACGATCGCCAACCGGTCTTCTCCGTTCAGCGAGACGAGAAGTTGCCGGCCGTCGGGCGTGAACCCGACCTGCACCGGCTTCCGGCCGACAGCGATGCGGCTGCGCTCAGTGAGACTAGTCGCATCAATGATCGACACGGTGCCGTCTTTCATATTGGCGACCGCCAGCGTTCGGCCGTCGGGCGACAGCCGCAAACCGTGCGGATAGCTTCCGACCGACACGCGGCCGACCACGGCGCGGGTCTGCAAGTCCACGACCACGACCGCGTTCGTCGCGGCGTCGGTCACGAACGCGCGCTTGCCATCCGGGCTGGGAACGACGTGCGCCGGATGTTGCGCGACCGCGATCTCCGCTCGGATGACGGGTTTGTCGCCGGCAATGTCGATCAGTACGAGAGCGCCCTCGCGATGCCCGCCGCCATGCGCAGCGACCCCAACGACCAGCAGCAGGCGCCCGTCAGGCGTCACATCGACATTGTGCGGTGAAACGCCGACCGCGACCGTGGCGAGCGGACCCTTGTCCAAGTCGAGAATCGATACCGTGCCTTGTCCCTCGTCCGCCGTGTAGATCGTGGTCGACGCGCTGGCGGCAGCACCGAGCAAGAACATGCCTGCGATTGCCGCCGTGAGCGTATAGAGCGCGCTCTTCGCGGAAATGCATGGATACCGCATGATGGAATCCTCCGGTTCACGCCCGCGCGCAGTATCCGAGGGCTGGGTTTGAATGGCCTTGACCTGGGTTAAGTGCCGGGGGCGTTGGCCGCAGCGGCTTTAACGAAAAGCCCCGCCATTTCTGGCGGGGCTCGGGGGTCTTGGCCTGGTTTGAGGGAGGATCAGGCCGAAATTCTGGTGATGACCTCGGTCGGCTCGCGCAGCACGTAGCCGCGGCCCCACACCGTCTCGATATAGTTCTTGCCGTGCGAGGCGTTGGCGAGCTTTTTGCGCAGCTTGCAGATGAACACGTCGATGATCTTCAGCTCCGGCTCGTCCATGCCGCCATAGAGATGGTTGAGGAACATTTCCTTGGTCAGCGTGGTGCCCTTGCGCAGCGAGAGCAGCTCCAGCATCTGATATTCCTTGCCGGTCAGATGCACGCGCGCGCCGCCGACCTCGACCGTCTTGGTGTCGAGATTGACGACGAGGTCGCCGGTATTGATGACCGACTGCGCATGACCCTTGGAGCGGCGCACGATCGCGTGGATGCGCGCGATCAGCTCGTCCTTGTGGAACGGCTTGGTCATGTAGTCGTCGGCGCCGAAGCCCAGGCCCCGCACCTTGTCTTCGATGCCGGCCAGCCCCGACAAGATCAGGATCGGTGTCTTGATCTTGGCGACCCTGAGCGAGCGCAGAACTTCGTAGCCGGACATGTCCGGCAAGTTCAGGTCGAGCAGGATGATGTCGTAGTCGTAGAGCTTGCCGAGGTCGACGCCCTCTTCGCCGAGGTCCGTCAAGTAAACGTTGAAAGCCTCGGATTTGAGCATCAGCTCGACGCTCTTGGCGGTCGCGCTGTCGTCTTCGATTAGCAGAACTCGCATGCCTATCCCCTTAAGGCTTCGTCTCGAGGACGGAATTCGTCCGTGCGAGCGCCGCCTGCCCGGTCGGTCTCACGAATCACGCTAACGGTTAATGGTTAATAGAATTTGATTCCCGCGGCAAAGCTTTAGGGATATTGGCCGCCGAAATTCGCACCAAACCGTTGCAAATGCTCGTTTTCGCCTGGAGGGGCGGGTTAATGTCGGACTTCAAGAGCGACTCCCAAGCAAATCCGGAAGCCCGCCTGAATCAGCGATGGCGCGCTTTCGCCGCCGATGCCGCGCGAGCCGGCGGCGGCATCGGCCAATGAAAGCGCGGAGCCGCCGCCGGGTAAGGAAGCAACAACCATTCTCGACCAAGGATGCCTGCACACCGCGTGTGGCTCTGCATCCAGCGCAACTGAATCCTAACCGGTGTAGTGGAGTATCGCCGGCATGAAGTCCCGTGAAGCAGTGATCCGCTTGAAGCGCTTCCAGGCCGACGAAAAGCGTCGCCAGGTCGCGCAGATCGAATCCATGATCGCCGAGTTCGAGCGCATGGCCAACGATCTCGATCGTGAAATCGGAGTGGAGCAGGAGCGCGCGGGCATCCACGATCCCGCGCATTTCGCCTATCCCACTTATGCCAAGGCCGCGATCCAGCGTCGCGATAATCTCGTGCGCTCGGCCGGCGAACTCAAGACCCAGCTTGCCGACGCCCGCGCCGCCTTCGACGAAGCGCTCGAAGAGCTCAAGAAGGTCGAGGCGCTCGACGAGCGCGATCACGGCCGCGAGCATTCCTCGCTTGCGGGCGCCGGGCCGGAACGCGCGCGCGCCTGAACGGCTTCGGCCGAGTTATCCCCAGAGTCGGACCTGTCCCAAGCGATGACTATAGCGGTCATCAGCCCGTAATATTGCCCTGTTGAGCGGTTGCAACGCACAACAACGTATTCGGGCGCGCACCCTGCCGGGACAGCAGCGACTCCCTCCGGTAAAAGTTTCCGGTGCGCTGGGAGATGCGGCCTTGTCCAGTTCCACCGCTCGTCTCAACGATCTCATCGACGCCATTGCCGAGGGCGACCGGCCTGCGCTCGAGGAACTCTACAGGCTCACCTGCGCGAAGCTCTATGGCGTCGCGCTGCGCATTCTGCGCCGGCCGGAGCTGGCCGAGGAGGCGCTGCGCGAGGCGTACCTGCGCGTCTGGCAGGAGGCCGGCAGCTACGATCCGCGGCTCACCGACCCGGTGATCTTCGTTGTCGCGGCAGCCCGAAATGCCGCGCTCGCGCTCGCGCGCAAGCGCGGCGAGAACAATCTCCATGCCGCCGCCGCGCCGGCGGATGCGACGGGCGAAGACGTTGACGTAGCGCCGCAGATGAGCGACCCGCTCAAGCGGTTGCTCGCCGCGCTCGCCGGGCTTTCCGCGGACCTGCGGCGCATGGTGCTGCTCGCCTATTACGACGGCTTCAGCCGGCAGGCGCTCGCGGTCGAGTTCGACGCGCCGGCCGGCACGGTCGCCACCTGGATCCGCCGCAGCCTCGGCCAGATCCGCGACGGCATCGACCGATGAACCTGCTCGCCGATCCCGATCTTCAGGCCGGCGAATACGTGCTCGGCGTGCTCGAAGCAAACGAGTGCGCCGATGTGGAGCGGCGGGCGGCCGAGGACCCGGCGTTTCAGGCCGCGATCCGCCTCTGGGAGCGGCGGCTCGGGCCGCTGCACGAACTGATCGTGCCGATGACGCCGCCCTACACGGTCTGGCCGCAGATCGCCGCGCGCCTCGACGCCATCCCGCAATTGGTGCGTGAAAATCTCGGCTTCGCCACGGCCGTAGCCGAGATGGCCGAAGGCGGCGGCAGCGGGGATGCGAACGGCACGCTCGTGCGACGGCTGCGCCGCTGGCGCGCAGCCGCGATCCTGGCGGGCGCGGTCGCCGTTTCGCTCTCGGCTTTGCTGCTGGCCGACGCCCTGCGAAACATACCCCCGGCGCAGCATTGGGCCGGAGTTCTGCAGGCGCAATCCGCGGCTCCGGCGATCGGGCTCTCGCTCGATTTGCAGAGCCGCAGCTTGACCGTCCGGCCCGCCGCGCCGCCGCCGGAAGGACAGATCTACGAGCTTTGGTTGCTGACCGGCGAGCCGCCGTCGGCGACGGCACTCGGCCGCGTGCGCGGTGAGACGGCGCTGCAGCCGGACGCGCTACGGCGTCTGACGCGCGCCCAATTGCGCAACGCCACGTTTGCGGTTTCGCTAGCGCCCGCCGACAGCGCGCCGCCGAGCCGCCCGGCCGGCGACTTCGTGCTGCGCGGCAAACTTCTCGCCGAGTGAGCCGGACGCAACGCCCGTTCAGTTCGCGAGGATCGGAACCTGCGGCGCCGCCGTGCGCGGCAACAGCCCGGCGAGACGCGGATCGTCGGCGATCTCGACCGAACGCGCATAAGGCACGAATCCGTTGCGCAAATAGAACTCGAGCGCGCGCGGATGGTCGAGCGTGCAGGTATGGACCGTGACCCGGCGCGGGCCGCGGCTCCACACCAGCTCCAGCGCCCGGCTGATCAGGTAGCGGCCTGCTCCCTTGCCGAGCAGGTTGGGCACGACCCCGAGGAACGCGATCTCGACGTCGGGGAAGTGCCGAAAGTCGAATTCGACCATGCCCTCGTCGCGGCCGCGGTGACGCAGTGCATGCACCTCGACCGCGGGATCGTGCAGGATCGCGGCAAGCTGCGCATCGTCGAGTGCGAGCCGCGAGAACCACAGCCAATCGGCGCCGACCCGGCGGAACAGGTCGCGATACCAGTCGAGCTCGGGCTGCACCGGGCGCCGTATCGCATAGGGGCCGTCCGCCACCGCGGGCTTGAGCGATGGCCGCGAGCGCATTTCCAGGTGCGTCACCACGGTCGCGATCTTGCCGGCGGGGAGGGTGGTGTAGCCGGAATGATTGATCGAGGAAGCCTTGGCCATGCGCGAGCGAACCACGGCGGCGGCCGGGCTGCAATCGCGCGGTGCCTGGAAACTCCCAGCTTATTCCGGGGCTTGGGCTAGGGGGCACGCGACTTTAGGCCGCTTCTAACCTACCATTGCCTGCGGCCCGATGCCGGGTCTAGGTATTCCGGGCGGGCGAAGCCGGTGTTGAGGGAGCGGGCGACAGTGGATTACGAACGCGTATTCGCGAGCGCCCTCGACGGCCTCAAGCGCGAGCGGCGCTATCGCGTGTTCGCCGAGATCGAGCGCGACGCCGCGCGCTTTCCGCGCGCGATCTGGCATTCGCCGCAGGGCCCGCGCGAAATCGTGGTCTGGTGCTCCAACGACTATCTCGCCATGGGCCGCCATCCGGCGGTGATCGAGGCGCATGCGCGAGACCGCGCGCAAGATGGGCGCCGGCGCCGGCGGTACGCGCAACATTTCCGGCACCAGCAACGTGCTGGTGCAGCTCGAGGCCGAGCTCGCCAGCCTGCACGGCAAGGAATCGGCGCTGGTCTTCACCTCGGGCTACGTCTCGAACGAAACCGGCATCGCGACGCTGGCGCGGCTGTTGCCCGGTTGCCTGGTGCTGTCCGACGCCGGCAACCACAATTCCATGATCGAGGGCGTGCGCCAGTCCGGCCAGGAGAAGGCGGTGTTCCGCCATAACGACCTCGACCATCTCGAGGAGCTGCTGCGCGCGGCGGGCGAGCGGCCCAAGCTCGTGGTGTTCGAGAGCGTCTATTCCATGGAAGGCGACGTCGCGCCGGTGCGCGCGATCTGCGATCTGGCCGCGCGCTACGGCGCCATGACCTATCTCGACGAGGTGCATGCGGTCGGCATCTACGGCCCGCGCGGCGGCGGCATCGCCGAGCGCGAAGGCGTGATGGACCGCATCGACGTGATCGAGGGCACGCTGGCCAAGGCCTTCGGCGTGATCGGCGGCTATATCGCCGGAAAGCGCGCGGCGGTGGACGCGGTGCGCTCGTTCGCGCCCGGCTTCATCTTCACCACCGCCTTGCCGCCGCCCGTCGCCGCGGCGGCGCTCGCCTCGGTCCGCCACCTGCGCGCTTCGAGCGCGGAACGCGAGCGGCAGCGGACCCAGGTCGAGAAAACCAAGGCCGCGCTGGTGCGCGCGGGCCTGCCGGTGCTGCCGACCGAGACCCACATCATTCCGGTGATGGTCGGCGAGGCCGGCGCCTGCAAGGCGGCGAGCGATCTGCTGCTCGCCGAGCACGGCGTTTATCTGCAGCCGATCAACCACCCGACCGTGCCGCGCGGCACCGAGCGGCTGCGCATCACGCCGACGCCGCTGCACGACGACGCCTTGATCGAGGCGCTGGCCCACGCGCTCGCCGAGGTGTGGCGCAAGCTCGATCTGCCCTTCGCGCGCGCGGCGGAAGCGGCGGAATAAGCGGCTCGCCCTACCACCCCGACCCGCCGCCGCCTCCGCCGCCGCCGCCCGAGGAACCGCCGCCGCTGCTGCCCGAGCTGCCGCCGCCGCTCGATCCGGGCGGCGTCGAAGCCGAGGCGATGGTCTGCGACAGCTCGCCCCCGAGATGGCTGGTGAAGCTGACCGGATCGCGGGCGAAGTCGCGGTTGCCCGAATACCAGCTCATGGTGGTGGCGGTGCCCGCCGCCGCCGCGGCGGCCAGCACGCCGGCGAAACGCTGGCCCCACGCATTCTCGACGTCGAGCGCCACGGCATAAGGCAGGAAGCGCTCGAACAATTCCGCGGTCTCTTTCGGCGGGTTCACGAATTCGAGCCGCTCTTTCTCGGCGACGCCGAGGTAATGCCGGAAGCCTTCGATCTGATCCATCACCTTGCGGCCGGCCACCGAGGGCGCCTTGAGCCACGAGAATCCGACCGCGACGAGCGGCGCCAGCAGCGCCGGAATCGCGGCCGGCAATATATCGACCCACACGCGCGCGAAGGCGGCCATCACGCCGAACCCGGCCGCGATGAAGCCGAGCGCGAACAGCGCGCCGATGATTTTTCCCCATGTGCCGGGCGTTCCCCGCCGCCATGCGCGCAGCGTCAGCGCGCCGGTGATCATGCCCGGGATCGCGAGCGCATTGCCCAACAGCATCCCGAGGCCGGACTCGTCGCCGACGAAGACCGTGATCACCACGACCAGCGACGCGAGGAACCACAGCGCCAGCCCCGTGCCCGCCCACCACGCATTGGCGTTGAACAGCTTTCCGGAATAGGCGGCGGCCAGACCTTCCTTCAGCGCGTCCTTGGCCTTGCCGAGCGGCCCGTGATTGGACTGCTCGAGCTCGAGAGTGGAATCGGACTTGAACAGCTCCCGCATCGCCGCCTGTTCCGGCGCGGCGATGGCGTGGCCGCCCTTGTGCTGGATCAGGCGCATCGTGTCGTCGGTTTCCTTCAGCATTAAATGTCCGCGCACGCCGAGATCGATGATCGCCGCGCTGAACGTTTTGTCGTCGAAGCTCATTTGCGAGACGTAGCGCACGGCCGCGGCCGACATGCCGTCCGGCGGGCCGAACAGCGGAACGACGACGCCGCGCTTCGGATCGCGGCCGACCGAGAGCCACGCGAACCCGTAATAGCCGAACACGAGGATCAGGCCGAGGCCGCCAAACATGCAGCGCGAGATTGTCGCGCAGCCACCAGCTCGCCAGTTGCGCCGAACTCGGCGGCTCGACGATGCCCTTGGCCCAGGCGGCGGCCACCGTCAGGCCGTTGCGCGGCGGCAGCGGCCGCGTGGTGCGGAACACGATGCGGCCGGGCTGCTCCTCGACCACCTCGGCGTCCTTGCCGCGCGCGCCTTGCGGGCCGGTGTAGAAAGCGCGCTGCGTGAACGTCGCGCGCTCGGGCAGCGTGATGCGCGCCTCCGCCCGGTCGATGGCGAAGGTCCAGCCGGTGCCGGTGGCGTTCCAGTAGAGCTCGTCGAAATTCTGGAAGAAGCCGATCTGCCGCGACGTGCGATAGGCGATGACGTATTCGTGGACGCCGGTGCTGAGCGTCTGGCTCGCCCGGCCGATCCGGATGCGCACGCCGTTGGCCAGGTTTTCGGTGACGAAGTTTTCGGAACGGCCGTCGCGGGTGACCGATTGCACCTCGAAATCGACCACCACCAGCGTTCCGTCGGTGCGCCGGTAGGTTGTCGGGAAGTCACGAAGTATGCCGCGGCGGATTTCGCGGCCCTCGGCCTGGACGCGGATGGTCTCGGTGACCTGCAGGTCGCCGTTGTGCTGCACCCGCACGTCGCTGATGAAAAGAAGTATGCGCTCGACCGCCTGCGCGCTCGAGAGCGCGCCGAGCAGGAGCGCGAGCGCGAGCCCCAGGCATTTGGCCATTTTCATGGTTCGCCTCGCGAGAGTGAAATCTTCGGCGCCTGCGCGTCGTCGCGATCATCGAGCTCGAAGAACGCCGCCTCGACGAAGCCCAGCGGCCGCGCGATCACGACGCTGGGAAACGACTGGATCGCGACATTCAGGTCGCGCGCCGACCCGTTGTAATAGCGCCGCGCCATCTGCAGCTGATCCTCGATCTCGGCGAGCTGCTCCTGCAGCTTGAGATAATTCTGGTTGGCCTTCAGTTCCGGATAGGCCTCGGCCAGCACGAGCAGCCGGCCGAGCGCCCCTTTGAGCGCGCGTTCGGCGGCGGCCTGCTTCGAGACATTGTCGGCCGCCATGCTCGACGCGCGCAGCGCCGCGATCTGCTCGAACAGCCCGCGCTCGTGCGTGGCGTAGGCTTTCACCGTATCGACCAGATTGGGAATGAGGTCGGTGCGCCGCCGCAATTGCACGTCGATCCCGCTCCAGCCCTCGCGCACCTGGTTGCGCAGCCGCACCAGGCGGTTGAACACGACGATGACGTAGAGAACGACCGCGACGAGTATGGCGATCGCGATCCATTGCATGCGCATCGGTTTGGCCCCCGTCAGTTGGTGCGATTGTAGGCCAGGAATTCTGGATTGGCTTGTCGTTGAAGGGGGAGAATTGGTAGCGGAGGAGGGACTCGAACCCCCGACACAAGGATTATGATTCCTCTGCTCTAACCAGCTGAGCTACTCCGCCGCCATGCGCTTGGCGTCGCGCGGGCCGGATATGGGGCCGCGAGAAATAACCTGTCAAGGCAAGCGCTCAGCCGGCTGCGGCGCGCGCGCTGCGCTCCTCGAGGCCCGTCCGTGCGAGCCGGATCAGGCTGAACATCCCGAGCGGCGGGACCTTGCGGTGTTCCAGCAGCAGGACGCCGCCGTTGCGCCGCATCCAGCTTTCGATGCGCGCGAACGGAAATTCCGACCGCCAGCCGAAAGTCCCGGAATGCTGCGCGAACCAGCGCTCGATATCGGCCCGCGGCCCGCGCACGGCGCTGATGTGATTGACCAGCACGATCTCGCCGCCCGGCCGCACCACCCGCGCCAGCTCGTCGAGCGTCGCCTCCGGGTCCGGCACCGTGGTGATGACGAATTGCGCCACCGCGCAATCGAAGCTCGCGTCGGCGAAGCCGAGCCGCGCCGCGTCCATCACCGAAAGTCCGTCCACGTGCGTGAGGCTTTCGCGCTCGACCCGTTCCTGCGCCTTGCGCAGCATCGGCTCGGAAATGTCGATGCCGACGATGCGCGAGTGCCGCCCGAACACCGGCAGCGAAATGCCGGTGCCGACGCCGAGCTCGAGAATCCTGCCGCCGACCCGGTCGGCCGCGGTGATCGAAGCGCGCCGGCCGCGCTCCAGCACCGGCCCGAACACGATGTCATAGACCGGCGCCCAGCGCGCATAGACCTTCTCGACCGTGTCTCTGTCGATATCCGCCACCATTACCCTGTTCCGCCACCTAGAACGCCGCGTGTAGCTCTGTGCCCAGAGTCTTCTCGCGCGCGGCGGCCACCGCCGCGCGAATCGTACCGCCGCCGAGCACGCGTGCGCGCGACTCGGACCCTTCATAAATCACGCAAGCCTGACCCGGCGCAACGCCTTCTTCGCCATCCACAAGTTCGAGCTCGATGCCGGAGGCTGCAGCGCACAAATATGCCGGCTGCGGCGGCCGCGTGGACCGCACGCGCACATGGACGGGGAGCCCGCCTGCCGCCGCTTCGGGCAAAGCTGCGTCGCCGAGCCAGTTCACCTCGCCGATCCGGATGCGGCGGACGGCGAGCGCCTCGCGCGGCCCAACCCGAACCTCCCGGCGCGCCGGATCGAGCCCCACCACATAGAGCGGCTGGCCGGCCGCGACGCCGAGACCGCGGCGCTGGCCGACGGTGAAATTCACGATGCCGGGATGGCGGCCGAGCACGCGCCCGTCCACGTGCACGATCTCGCCGGGCTGCGCCGCGCCGGGCTTCAACTTCTCGATCACGTCGGCGTAGCGGCCCTCCGGCACGAAACAGATGTCCTGGCTGTCGCGCTTGTCGGCGACGGCAAGCCCCAGCTCGCGCGCGATCGTGCGCACCTCGGGCTTGGCCAGCGCGCCGAGCGGGAAGCGGAGAAACTCGAGCTCTTCTTGCGTGGTGGCATAGAGGAAATAGCTCTGGTCGCGCTCGGCGTCGCGGGCGCGAAACAGCCCGCGCCGGCCCGAAGGCAAGCGGCGGCTCTCGACATAGTGTCCGGTCGCCAGCGCCCTGGCGCCGAGCCCGCGCGCTGTGGATAGAAGATCCATGAACTTGATCTTCTGGTTGCACAGCACGCACGGCACCGGCGTCTCGCCCGTGACGTAGCTCTCGACGAACGGCTCGACCACGGCGGCGCGGAAGCGCTCCTCGTAGTCGAGCACGTAATGGGGGATGCCGAGCCTTGCCGCGACCAGGCGCGCGTCGTGGATGTCGTTGCCGGCGCAGCAGGCGCCCTTGCGGGCGGTGGCCGCGCCGTGATCGTAGAGCTGCAGCGTGACCCCGACCACGTCGTAGCCGGCCCGCTTCAGGAGCGCCGCCACGACCGAGGAATTGACCCCGCCGGACATGGCGACCACGACCCGCGTGTCCTGCGGGCGGCCGTCGATGTCGAGATCGAGCTTCATCGCGCTGCTCCGCCGGACTCGGGCCGGCCCATTAACAAATCCCTTATAGGAAAGCGGACCTTCGGGTGCAAAGCCCGGCGGCGGATTTCCCGAAAGCTAGCTTGATTGGGCTTTGCGGCGCTTTCGCGCCGGAAACACTTTGGAAACATAGCCTTAGGGAAATCTTCATGGCTGCCGACTAGGTTCATCGCGTGTTGTGAGTGTGAGTGAGTGAGTAGCATGACTGAGGCGCATCGCCCCCGGGCCAAGTACGTGATCGGCCCCGACGGCAGCCCACTGACGATCGCGGACCTGCCCCCGGCCAATACACGGCGTTGGGTCATCCGCCGCAAGGCCGAAGTCGTAGCGGCCGTGCGCGGCGGACTGCTTTCGCTCGAGGAAGCCTGCAATCGCTACACGCTGACGGTCGAGGAATTCCTCGCCTGGCAGGAGTCCATCGAGCGGCACGGCCTCGCCGGCCTCCGCACCACGCGCATTCAGCAGTACCGCCAGTAAATCGTCCGGTTCGCGCGAACGGCTCGCCGCTTCAGACCGGCAGCCGCAACAGCACGATTCCGCCCACGATCAGCGCGAGCGCGATCCAGCGCTTCGGTCCGAACGGCTCGCGGAAGAAATACGCGCCCATGATCGCCGCGAACAGCACCGAGGTCTCGCGCAGCGCGGCGACCAGGCCGATCGGCGCGAGCGTCATCGCCCACAGCGCGATCCCGTAGGAGCCGAGCGTGAGCACGCCGGCGACGAGCGCGAGGCGCCAGCCCTTGCGCGCGGTTTCGATCGAAGCCCGCGGGCGCACGGCGAGCGCGAGCAACGCAACGAGCCCGCCGGTCCCCGCGATCATCCACGCGCCGTAAACGATACCACTGCCGGCCGCCCGCGCGCCGAGGCCGTCGACCAACGTATAGGTGACGATGACCGCGGCATTGGCGAACGCCGCCGCGGCCGTTTTCGCCGAAAGCCCGCCGCGGATCAGCGCGTCGGCCGAGAGCGTCACGATGCCGGCGGCGATCAGCAGCACCGCGAGCCAGCCATTCAGGCCGAGCGTCTCGCCGATCAGCAGGAAAGCGATCAGCGCCGTGAACACCGGCGCCGAGCCGCGCGTCAGCGGATAGGCGACGCCGAGGTCGGCGGTGCGATAGGCGTAGCCGATCAGCGCGAAATATCCGACATGGATGATCGCCGAGGCGACGATGTAAGGCACGGCCGCCGGCGCCGGCGGCGGCAACAACAGCATCAGCGGGATCGCCACGATCCCGGCGCCGGCCGCGATCAGCGCGGATGCCGATAGCTGATCCTTCTGTGCCTTGAGGATCGCGTTCCAGCTCGCGTGCAGGAGCGCGCCGACCAGCACCATGACGAGGACGAAGCTGCTCACCGATTTCTCCAGCGCATCCGTCGTGGCCGTTGACATAGCCAATCCAGCGCAGACCGGCGAGATGCGATGGCGGCATGAATGTCGCGGGACCAAGCCATGCGTAGCAAGGACATTTCGGCCCTTTCCGCAGCTTTCCCAAGCCGCTAGCTTAGCGGCGGACGGGAACCATGGACGAGACCGGACGGGCGCGAGCGGAACCGACGCCCTTGCGTAGAGCGCTGCGCGAGGCGCGCATCGAGGTGGCGGAGCGTTCCGCCGTCATCGTCGAACTGCGCGACGCGGAAGCGGCGCGGCTCGAGATCCTGAATGATGCGACCGACCCGATCTTCAAGGAGATCGCCTCGGAGCATTCCGATCTGTTCGATCGCGGCCTGACCCAGGGCTCGACCCCGCGGCTGTGGATCGACAACGTGGCGCACGTCGTCATGGGCCGCGACAAGCGCACCTATCGTTTTCTGCTCGACACCTTCTATGGCCGCAAGGTGCTGGCTGAATCGGCGGAAATCGAGCCGATAGTGGCGGCGATCACGCGCTATGTCGCCCGCCGCATCGTGGCGCGCGAGCAGTCGCTGGTCGCGCTGCCCTCGGGCGCGCCGCAGCGCTGGACGGCGTCGTTGCCCGCTTTCGTCATCGGCGTGCTCGCCGGGATCGCGATCCTGTTCGCCGCCGCTTTGCTGTTTGCGCCGCGCTGACGCGCGGACGCTTCCCGGCCCGCTTCGGCCGTGCCGCCGTCTTGCGCGCGCCGAGCGCGAATTTTTCCAGCGAGACGACGCCGGAGCCTGCCGCGTCGAGCCCGCGGCGCTCGACCTCGCAACGCCAGCGGCCCGCTTCGCCGCTGATCCGGTAGAGATTGTACGCGGCCCGGCCGCGCGGATCGTCATGCGCGGCCGAGGCCGAGGGCACGCCGATTACCGGCACCGGCCCGCGCGGTCCGGCGATCTCCTCATGCAGCGCCCGGTGATCGTGGCCGGTGAGGATCAGCTCCGCGCCGTAGCCGCGCGATGACCGCGCGGAACGCCGCCGCGTCGGTCAGACGCTTGTGCAGGGGACGGTTGCCCGCCGGCGGATGATGGATCAGCACGACGCGGAAGACGTTTTCCTTGCCGAACGCTTCGAGAGTCTGCGCCAGCGCATCGAGTTGCTCGCGGCCAAGCTTGCCGGTGGCGAGGAACGGCGCCGTCGGCAGCGCGGTGGAAAGGCCGACGATCGCCAGCGGTCCGCGCCGGCGCACGAACGGAAAGACCGGCGCCTGCGCCGCATCGCCGAGCAGGAAATCCCGCCACGAAGACAGATGCGTTTTCGCTTGGGCACGCACATAGGCATCGTGATTGCCGGGGATCAATGTGACCTGCTCGGCGGGTCCTAGATCGCTGAGAAACGACAGCCCGATGGGAAATTCGGCGGGCAGCGACAGGTTGGCGAGGTCGCCGGTCACCGCGATGTGGTGCGGGGCCTGCGCCTTGAGATCGGCGACGATTTTGTCGAGCACATCCCGGCGGTGGTGCCCGCCGCGATTGACCCGCCAGTTGAAATAGCCGGTCGCCCGCTTGCCGAGGAGCTCCGGCAAGCTCGGCTGCGGCAGCGGTGGAATATGCGGGTCGGACAGATGCGCAAGGACGAACATTGCCGCCTTCACGAATTTCCGATCAGCACGCCGGCGGCGAACACCAACGCGCCGCCGAACGCTACCTGCAAGCTCGCCGACCAGAATGGCGTGTCCATGTAGCGGTAGCGGATATAGGAGATGGCGGCGAGCTCAGCCACCACCACCGCCACGGCGACCGTTGTGGCGATGCCGAAATGCGGAATCAGATAGGGCAGGGTGTGCCCGATCCCTCCGATCATGGTCATCAGCCCGCAGACGAAGCCGCGCAGCCAGGGCGCGCCGCGGCCGGTGAGGCTGCCGTCGTCGGAGAGCGCCTCGGCGAAGCCCATGCTGATGCCGGCACCGACCGAGGCGGCGAGGCCGACCAGGAACGCGTTCCAGGTATTGTGGGTGGCGAAGGCGGCGGCGAACAGCGGCGCGAGCGTCGAGACCGAGCCGTCCATGAGCCCGATCAGTCCCGGCTGCACGAACTGCAGCACGAACATGCGCCGCCTGGTCCGTTCCTCTTCCTCGCGCACGCCGGTGGTGAGGATCGTCTCGCCGAGGCGCGCGGCGAGGCTTTCGTGGCCGCGCTCGATTTCCGCGAGATCGCCCAGCAGTTTCCGAATGGAGGTGTCGGTCGAGCGCTCGGCCGCTTTGGCATAGAAGCGCGCGGCCTCGAATTCCATCTCCTCGGCGACCCTGCGCACCTTGTCGAGGCCGAGCGGCCGCACCAGCCAGACCGGCCGCCGGCTGATGAAGCCCCGCACGTCCTGGCGCCGGATCAGGGGCAGATGCTCGCCGAATTTCTTGCGGTGCAGCTCGAGCAGCATATGGCGGTGTTGCGTCTCTTCCTCGGCCATCTCGTCGAGCACCTTGGCCGAGGCCGGATAATTCGCGCGCAGTCCTTCCGCGAAATCGCGATAGATGCGCGAGTCCTCCTCCTCGGAAGCGACCGCCAGCGCCAGGATTTCCTGTTCGGTCAGGTCGGAAAAGCTCTTCATGGCTGGCTCTCTGATTGATGGCTTGCCATAAAATTCTTCATAGCTGGCGCGCGGGCAAATGTCAGTTCCCGAAACCGCCCGCGGTCGTGCGGCCTCGAAAAATCCTGCTCCGGCCCGATCGGCACGATGCCGAGCGGGTTGGGCGTCGGTGGCGCGATGTAATAGCTGCCGCTTGATGTGATCCATGTTCACCGTCTCGGCCACGCCCGGCACCTGGTAGAGGTCGCGCAGATAATTCGAGAGGTTCGGATAGTCGGCGATCCGGCGCAGGTTGCACTTGAAGTGGCCGTACATAAACGGCGTCGAACCGAACGAGGGTGGTGAACAGCCGCCAGTCGGCCTCGGTCAGGCGGTTGCCGACGAGGTAGCGCGATCCGGCCAAGCCGCGCTTCCAGCTCGTCGAGCGCGGCGAACAGTTTCTGGAACGCTTCCTCGTAGGCTTCCTGCGTCAGCGCGAAGCCCGCGCGATAGACGCCGTTGTTCACGTTGGCATAGACGAGCTGGATTGATCGTGTCGATCTCCGCCACGCAGCTCGGCCGGATAATAGTCCTCGCGCGCGTCGGTGAATTCGTCGAACGCCGAGTTGAACATGCGGATGATCTCGGACAACTCGTTGTTGACGATCGTCTTGCGCTGCTTGTCCCACAGCACCGGCACGGTGACGCGGCCGGTGATAGTGTGGATCGGCGAGCAGATAGATTCGCCGAGAGCCGCGATTCTTGCCGTTGACGGTGTCCGGGATCGTGCCCGGGCGTTCGCCGAATTTCCAGCCGTGCTCCTCCATGGCCGGATCGACGATCGAGAGCGAGATCAGCGTCCTTGAGCTTCTTCAAGCTGCGGAAGATCAGCGTGCGGTGCGCCCACGGGCAGGCGGTCGAGACATAGAGATGATAGCGGCCGGGCTCCGCCTTGAAGCCGCCTTCGCCTTCGGCCCGGCCGCGCCGTCGGGCGTCACCCAGTGGCGGAAGCGGCTCGGCCGCGGACGAACTGCCCGCCTTCCTCCTTCGGATCGTAGTTGATCCTCTCTCCAGACGCCTTCGACGAAATGGCCCATATTGCGCTCCTGCTTCCGCCTTACATATCGGGCCCGCGCGCCCCAAGCAATGGACCCTTTGCCGCCGCCGTGATATCCCGCGCGCGCCTCGCCGGGGACCCGCCTTGAACGACCTGTCGCTCACCATCCTGCCCGAGCAGCCCGACGACGGGCCGGCGATCGAGAAGCTGTACGAGCGCACCTTCGGCCCCGGCCGCTTCGCGCGCACCGCCTATCGCCTGCGCGAGAAGATGGCCCACCGGCGCGACCTGTCCTTCACGGCGCGCATCGGCACGCTGCTCGTGGGGTCGGTGCGGCTGACTCCGATCCGGATCGGCGACGCACCGGCGATGTTGCTCGGCCCGCTGACCGTGGAGCCGCCGTTCCGCGAGCACGGCATCGGCCGCTCGCTGATCGAAGCTACGAACAAGGCCGCCGCCGCCGCCGGCGTGAAGCTTCTGCTGCTGGTCGGCGACGAGCCCTATTACGGCACCTTCGGCTTCAAGCGCGTGCCGCACGGGCGCGTTACGCTGCCGGGGCCTGTCGATTCCAGCCGCATTCTCGTCGCCGAGCTCGTGCCCGGCGCCTTTGAAGGCGTCGAAGGCCGCGCCATGCCGGATTACCGGGCCGTCGCCGACGGCTTAGTTTCCGAGGCGCTCGATCAGTTCCGCAGCATGGGTGCGTTCAGGAAGATCGATTTCGCTCCAGTCCCGCGTCGGAGCTAGTACGTCGCGGGCCACAGCATCGCGCGATTGTTCTGCGAGCAACTTGGCTAGATCGATTCGCGCGCGGCTTTCCCACTGACGCGCGCCTTGTCCGCTCGCCGTTGCGATCGATTGCTCGAGTAGAGATTCGGCGATTTGCCGATTGGTTGGCGACGCCGAACGCAGGAATTCCGCCTTGATACGCAACAGCTCGGCCTCGTACCAAGTCTCGCCGGTCTGTTTGACCGATGCCAAGGCCTCTTCGATGGCGGTAACGGCCTCGGAATTACGCCCGGCCGCGGCATAGGTCTGTGCCCTCATGCCGAGACGGTGAGGCAGGTGGTAGCGCACGCGCACTTTTTGCAATTCCGCGAAACCTTCCTCCATTTCGTCGATGCCTTGTTGGAATTGTCCACCTTTGGCGAGCACCCAGCCGCGCATCATCTTGGCCCAGGCGACATATTGCGACAGGCCCTTGTCGAGGCCGACGGCAAGCGCGTGCTCGGCGGATTTCATCACCGGCGCGAGCTCCCCGCGAATTTGTCCTAGTTCCGACCGGTACATGTGCGCATGGGCGATGCTCGGCACGTGTTCGAGCTTGCCGGCCAGGGTCAGCGCGTGGTTGCTCCAATCCTGCGCCCGTGCAGCGCGGCCAAGCGAGAATTGGGCAAGCGCGCCGATGCAGGTAGTGCATACGCAGGGATCGTGCCCGCCATATTGCATGGCCTGATGCCGGTGCCTTTCGAGTTGGTAGCTCGCCATGCAAGTTTCGGCATGATCGACCGCCTGAGAAAACTCTCCGTCGGTGCAATGGGTCGAACCGGCGGCGTGATGAAACTGCATCATGAGATCGGGATCGCCGCCGCCTTGAGCGACTTCGAACAATTGCTGGAGCAACTCTCGCGCGCTCGGCGCTGCACCGCTGGAATGGGCGATCAGCCAGCGCCCCCACAGCACGGGAAATATTTCGGCTGACCTCCCCGTTTCGCGGGCGAGATTCAACGCTGCGTCGTAGACTTCCCGTACCGTGATGGCATTCCACCCGCCGGTTGTCATTAGGGTCGGGCCCAGCGCGATCAGGATAGACAGCTCCTTGCTCGCTCGCTCGGGTCCGGCGGGTTGCTGACGAACAAGTTCTAACGCTTGGCTGAGTTGTCTTTTTGCTTCGATATCCGCCGAGCGTCGTGCCGCTCGTGTGCCTGATTGGTACCAACACTCGATCGCCCGATCGATGACGCCGGCTTCCGCATAATGCTGCGCGATGCGTTCGGGCTCGCGTTCGCTGAGCTCGGGTATGATGCCGCCCTCCAGGCTCTCGGCGATCCGCCGATGAAGCTCGCGGCGTTTGGCTTTGAGAAGGGATTGGTAGGCGGTTTCCTGAATAAGGGCGTGACGGAACGTGTAAGCCGTCGGCGATTCACTTCCACGCCAGACCACGATTTCCGCCTCGGCTAGTTGCTTAAGCTCGATCTTGCGCTGCTGCTCCGGGCGGTCGGTGATCGCGGCCAGCAGCCGTTCGTCGAAATCTTGACCGATGACCGCGGCGGCTTGCGCCAGCTCCTTGGCGCTGCCCAGACGGTCTAGCCGTTCAGTCAAGGAGTCGCGTAGCGATGCCGGGATCAGGTGAACGATTTCATCGGTCGCAGGTTTATCGCCCTTGCGATTGCGCTCACCCAGGGCTTCTAGCACGGACTTCGTCAATTCCTGGATGAACAGGGGATTGCCCTCGGATCGCGCGAGCAATTGCTCCACCAGCTCAGGCGGCAATTTCCGCGCGGTGGCGATCTCGGCCATCAACGCAGCGGCGTCGCGGTGACCGAGACGGTTGAGGGTAAGCAAGGTGACATTGGGCCGGCGCGTCCAGGCGGCCTCGAATTCCGGACGGGCATTGGCGAACAGGACGATCCGGCGCCGCCCGACCCGGTCCACCAGACGGCCGAGCAGCTCTCCGGAAGTGGGATCGATCCAGTGCGCATCCTCGATCACGAGCAAGACTGGTTCTTTTCGTTGCAGCCCGAGCAAGTGCGCCTCGATCAGGTCAAGCGTCTTCGCGCGCATCGCGCCCGCCGTCAGGTCGCTCAATTGATCGCGCGGCGTCGGAAGCGACAATAGCGCCGCGAACAAGGCGGCATTGGTGTCCGTGTCGTTGCTCTCGCGGGCAAGCCAAGCGCGCAAGCGGGCGAAATTCTCTGCCGGTGTGTCCCCGCGAACAATTCCGGCGTCTCGTTCGATCTGAATTGCGAAAGGCTTCAGCTCGCTGCTCTGGTGGAACGGCGAGCATTGAAACTCGACGCAAGCAATTCCGTCATTTCGCGCCCGGTCGATAAGGGCGCGGGTGATCGCCGATTTGCCGATGCCGGCTTCGCCGATCAGCAGGACAATCTGACCTAGACCGGAACGAGCGAGTTCCAGCCGATCGACCAGGAGAGCCAGCTCGCTCTGACGTCCGACCAGCCGCGCTGTCTCGGCCGGCGCAGGACCGAAGCTCGAGCCGGGCGCGATCTCCTCGTTCACCTCCCAGGCGTGCATCGGTTCGTCGAATCCTTTCAGGGACAAGGAATTCGGCCCCGACCAGGAGAACTTCTCGCGTGTGAGCCGGCGCGTGCTGTCGGCGACCATGACTTGCCCGGGCTTGGCGGCCGCCTGCAGGCGCGCCGCAAGATTGGGCGTATCGCCGACCACCGACCACTCGCGCGAAGAGTCGATGCCGATCTGCTCGCCAACCACGACTTCGCCGGTGGCGATACCGACACGGACCGCTAGTCTGGGCCGTTGCACAGAAGGGGAATCGCCGCCCAATGTATTGATTGCCTGAACAATACCGAGACCGGCATGCACAGCGAGGTCGGCCGCATTTTCTCGTGCCTGCGGGTAGCCGAAATAGGCCAGGACTCCGTCGCCCATATATTTCGCTACATAGCCGTGAAAGCGTCCGATGACTTCCGCGCAGGCGCGCTGATATGCGCCGATGATTTCGCGCAGGTCTTCCGGATCGAGATGGGCGGAAAGCTCGGTCGAGCCGACGAGATCGCAGAACATTACCGTCAATTGACGCCGCTCGGCTCCGGTCGCAATCGGCACCGAGGCGCTCGTCGGCTCGACCCGATCCGCCAATGTCGCCGCGGCTTTCAACAGACGTTTGCGGTGTCCGAGCGTGACGCCGAGCTTCTCGAAATCCGCGTCGGTCATCAGCCCCACAGACGCGAGGTCGATATCGTTGGCCGCGAAGACATCCGCATATTGCTGGAGGCCGAGCCCGGCGAGCCAAGTTCGAATGTCGTTCATCAGCCGATTTCCACCGCCTGGCGCCGTAGGTACCGATCCTATTGGATATGAGCGAATCCAGCCATCTCGCCGGCCCGATTACCGGGCCGCGCCGACGGCTTGAATTAACAGGCTTGCATCTCCATGTTCCCGCCGCCGCGTTTTCGCCGCGCGGCGTGATAGGATGCTTGCGCCGGAGCGACCCCGGCCACGCTGCAGGAGAAGACTATGTCTGGCATGACGGGTTGGATCGTTCTCGGCCTCATCGTTGCGCTCGTTCTGTGGATCGTCGTCATCTACAACGGCCTCGTCGCCATGCGGCAGCGGGTCAACCAGTCCTTCGCCGACGTGGACGTGCAGCTGCGGCAGCGCCACGACCTGATCCCCAACCTGGTCGAGACCGTGAAGGGTTACGCGTCGCACGAGCGCGGCACGCTCGACGCGGTGGTCAAGGCGCGCAACGCCGCGATTGCCGCGAGCGGGCCCGATGCCAAGGTCGCCGCCGAGAATATGTTGACCGGCGCGCTGCGCGGATTGTTCGCGCTGGCCGAGGCCTATCCGAACCTGAAAGCCAACGAGAATTTCATGCAGCTGCAAGCCCAGCTCGCCGACATCGAAAACAAGCTCGCCGCCGCGCGCCGCTTCTTCAACAACGCGGTGCAGGAATACAACACCGGCATCCAGCAATTCCCGGCGGCCATGTTCGCGGCCGCGCTCGGTTTCTCGCACAAGGAATTTTTCGACCTCGGCGAGGACCGCAAGACCGTGTCGGAAGTCCCGAGCGTGAAGTTCTGAGCGGCGCTTAGCGCCGCAAACGGCAGGCGAAGCGGCCATGGCAGCCGCCTTTGGTCTCTACACCCACATCCGCGCGAACCGGGTTCGCTCCGCGTTCCTGCTGATCGGGCTGTTCTTCCTCGTCTATCTGATGGTGTTCGCGGGCGCGCTGTTGGCCGAGGGCTTTCTCGCCGACGGCGCGCCGCTCGAAGTCTTGATCCGGCGCGCGCAGCGCGATTTCCTCTTGGCCTTTCCCTGGGCCACGGCCGGCGCCGCGCTCTGGGTGCTGATCGCGTATCGATTCCATCAATCGATGATCGACGCGGTCACCGGCGGCCGCGAGGTGACGCGGGAGGAGCAGCCGCGGCTCTATAACCTGCTCGAAAATCTCTGCATCTCGCGTGGCATCCCGACGCCCAGGCTCAAGGTGATGGACGATCCCGCGCTCAACGCCTTCGCCACCGGCCTCAGCCGGCGGCAATACTCGATCACGGTCACGAGCGGGCTGCTGGAGCGGCTCGACGACAAGGAGGTCGAGGCGGTGCTCGGCCACGAACTCACCCATATCCGCAACGGCGACGTGCGCATGATGGTGATCGCCATGGTCATGGCGGGCGTCATCTCGTTCTTCGGCGAGATGTTCTTCCGGCTGTTCTTCCAGACCGGCGGCTCATGGCGCTCGAGCCGCTCGTCGAGCGACCGCAAGGGTGGCGGGGCAGGCCTGGCGATCCTGATCGCGATCGTGCTCGTCATCGTGGCCTGGGTGCTCTCGATCGTCATCAAGTTCGCGCTTTCGCGCTCGCGCGAATACCTGGCCGACGCCGGCTCGGTGGAGCTGACCAAGAATCCGGACGCCATGATCTCGGCGCTGCGCAAGATCGAGGGCCGCGGCGAGCTGCCCGGCGCCAATTCCGCGATCATGGAAATGTGCATCGATAACCCGCGCTCCGGCTTTGTCGATCTGTTCGCCACCCATCCAGCGGTCGACAAGCGCATCGATGCGCTGGTGAAATTCGCCGGCGGCCACGATCCCGGCCCGATCGCGCTTCCGGCGCCGGACGGCAGCGCGGAGGCGGGGGCCGAGTCGGGAGAGGAACAGCCGGCGGAAGAAACGCAGGCGCAGAACCCGTGGCTGTCGCGGCAGAAGGGCCCTTGGGGGCAGCGTTCGGAATAGAGAAACCGGCTTCAGCGGCCTTCGCACGCCATCGAAGGCCGCTCTAGCGCCCTTCGCGCGCCCAAGCGGCGGCGACGCCGGCGAGCAACAAGAGCAGTCCCGACAATCCCGCGAACAGCGGGAACAGCCCGAGCCCGCGCACCACGCTGACGTCGCGCAGCTTCAGCCCGAGCCAGTCGGGCCCGGCGAAGCGTTCGCCCGAGCGCACCGGGATCACACGCGGCGACGGGTTTCCGAGTTCGGCGATGCGCCATACGCCGCCGCCGGTGGCGGTGGAAATCGGCGTGAGTACGTCCTTGGTGCTGGTGACTTCCGCGAATTCGAGCGGGTTGATCGGCCCGACATTGACCAGCGCGGTGAGCGTCCCGTCGGTGGCGCGCCACAGCCCCAGCTCGTTCGCCTCGACCGCGCCGCGGAAAATGCCGGGCTCCGCCGTGTCGAGTGTCAGTATGCGCGTGACGCCGGCGGGCGAAGTGACCGTGACCGGCGCCGCAGCCGGGCCCATGGTGCGGCGCTCGACCGCGAGCTGATTGCCGCGCACCAGCAACATCAGCCGTTCCTCTTCGAGATCCGGCTGCTTCATCAGCCAGTGCGACAGCCGCCGCAGCAGGTCCAGATGCGGCCCGCCGCCTTCGAAGCCGCGCGCCCACAGCCAGATGTGATCGGAGAGCAGGAGCGCGATCCGCCCTTCGTTGCGGCGCGCCAGCAACAGAAGCGGCGTATCGTTCGGGCCTTTCATGACCGTGGTCGAGGTCGGCTCGGCGCGCGCGTCGATCGCGCGGAACCAGCGGCTCCATTGCGGCGGCTCCTCGGCCGCGCCCGCGAGCGCGCGGGTCACCGGATGCCGCTTGCCGTCCTCGCTGAGTCGCGCGTGATAGGCGCCGTTGCTCAGACGGCCGGTCGGCTCGGCCGGCAGAATCGCTTCGAGCGGCGAGCGGTAGATCGAGCCGGTGCCGGCGTAATCGGCGCCGGCCGCAACCAGCACCGCGCCGCCCTCGCGTACATAACGCACGATGTTGTCGAAATAGATCAGCGGCAGCACGCCCTGCTGCGCGTAGCGGTCGAAAATGATGAGGTGGAACTCCTTGATCTTCTGCTGAAACAGTTCGCGCGTCGGAAATGCGATGAGCGACAGCTCGTTGATCGGAGTGCCGTCCTGCTTCTCCGGCGGGCGCAGAATAGTGAAGTGAACGAGGTCCACGTTGGCGTCGGACTTCAAGAGGTTCCGCCACGTGCGTTCGCCCGCGTGCGGCTCGCCGGACACCAACAACACGCGAAGCTTCTCGCGCACGCCCTCGATGGTGAGCGCGGCGCGATTATTCAGCGGCGTCAGCTCGCCTTCGAGCGGCGCGGATTCGATCTCGACGATGTTCGGTCCCGCGTGGCTGATCTCGATCGCGGCCTGGGCCGGCTGGCCGGCGACCACGTCCGCGCGCGCCACTACTTCGCCGTCGCGGCGAACGACGATCGGCACGCGCGCGCCGCGCGGCGCGCCCTCGTCCTCGATCCGGTAGCCGACCGTTTGCCGCTGCCCGACAATGCCGAAGCGCGGGCTGGTGGTGAGCACCACGCGCCGGTCGCGCTCGTTGGCCCGGCCGGTGACGATGGCGTGCACCGGCGCGGCGAAGCCCAGGTGCGAGGCCGCGGGCACATCGTGCACCCGGCCGTCGGTGATCAGGATCGCGCCCGCGACCCGCTCCGGCGGCACGTCTGAAAGTATCGCGCCGAGCGCGGTGAACAGCCGCGTGCCGTCGATATCGCCGGCGCCGGCCTCGGCCGTGCGCACTTCGAGGCCGGGGATGCGGCCGAGCTGCGCCATCAGCGCTACGCGCGCCGCTTCGGTGGCCTGGGTGCGGTCGCCGAAACGCTGGCTCGCGCTCTTGTCGATCACGACGGCGGCGACCGCGGGCAGGGGCTCGCGGTCTTCCCGCGTGAAGGAGGGATTGGCCAGCGCCAACACGGCAAGCGCGAGCGCGAACGCGCGCATCAGTGCGCCGCGCGAGCGCGACAGCAGCAGCAACGCCACCACCAGCCCGGCCGCCACCACGGCGCCGATCAGCACCGGCAGCGATACGAGCGGATCGAAGGCGAGGCCGAAGGCCATGCTATTGCCCCAACCGCTCTAACAAGGCCGGCACGTGCACCTGATCGGCCTTGTAGTTGCCGGTCAGCACGTACATGACGACATTGACGCCGACCCGGAAGGCGAACTCGCGCTGCCGCGGTTCGCCGGGCACCAGCGGCAGCAGCGGCTGGCCGTCGCGGGCCACCGCCCAGGCGCCGGCGAAATCGTTCGACGTGATCATGATCGGCGTCACGCCGTCGCCCGCCCGCGCCGGCCGCGTTTCGTCCTCGCCCGCCGGCTGCGCCTCGACCCAGAACGTGCCGGTGTTGTAGCGGCCCGGGAAGTCGCGCAGCAGATAGAACGCTTTGGTCAGCACGTGGTCGCGCGGCACCGGCTCCAGCTCTGGGATATCGAGCGAGGCGAGGATTTCCCGCAGCCACGCCTGCGCCGGCGACACCTCGCCGGGCCGTCCCGGTAGCGTCGTGAAGGCGTCGCGCGTGTCGAACAAAATGGTGCCGCCCTGCTTCATATACGTGTCGATGCGAGCCAGCGTCGCCGCGTCGGGCTTGGCCGCGGTCGGCACGATCGGCCAATAGAGCATCGGATAAAACGCCAGCTCGTCGCGCGCCAGATCGATGCCCGTCGGATCGCCGGGCTCGAGCGCGGTGCGCTGCTGGAGGAATTGCGACAGGCCCTCGAGGCCCGCGCGGCTCACGGCGTCGGTCTCGGTATCGCCGGTGACGACATAGGCGAGCCGCGTCTGAAGCGCCGCGCGGACGTCGAAGGAATCCTGCGCGCGCAGCGGGTCGAAATGCGCAGTTCCGAACAAGAGCGCGAATGCGACGATCGACGCGGCCGCCGCGCGCCGCCGCGCGATGCGCGAAAGCCCGCCCGCGAGCACCAGCACGATCAGAGCATCGAGCAGGATCAGCGACAGCACCGCGACCAGCACATAGGAGCGCAGATCGAGCGGCTCGCCCTGGCGATAGGGCTCGACGCGGCCGGCGAGCGCGGCGAAATCGAGCGGCTTCAGCCGGTCGGCGGTGGCGAGCGTGTTCACCGCGAACAGCCCTTCCGGCGGGCCGTAGAAGCCGGGCGGATGATCGGCGATCGCGCGCCCGGTGAAATCGGCCGGCACCGGCTTCACGGTCGGTCCGGGCGCGGTATAGGCGCCGAAGCCGTCGAGCAAGCGAGTCGGAGCGATGGTGGGCGCCGGGCCGCGCTCGGCGGCGGGACGCGCCTCGGTCACGCCGCCCGCGGTGCCGGCGAGCGCCACGGTCCGCCGCAACATGTCGACGAACACGCCGGAGATCGGCAGATTCGACCAGGACGTGTCGGCGGTGACGTGGAACAGGATGATCAGCCCGCGCCCGCGCTTGGCCGCGGTCACCAGCGGCGTGCCGTCGGCCAGCGACGCCCAGGTACGTTCCGGCAGTTGTCCGTCCGGCTCGGCGAGCACCTGGCGCGTGACGATGACGTCGTCGGGTACCGCGAAGTCGTTGAACGGCCCCTCGCGCGAGAAGCTGCCGAGCTTCTGCGGCTGCTCCCAGGAAAGCGAGCCGCCGAGCACGCGGCCGCCGCGCCGCAGCCGCACCGGCACGAGATCGTCGTCATTGGCCGCCGCCAGGCGCGGCCCGGCGAAGCGGATCAGCATGCCGCCGCCGTCGATCCAGCGCGCCAGCCGTTCGCGCGAAGCCGGCACGATGGTGCCGACGTCGGACAGCACCAGCAACGGGATGCGCTGGTCGATGAAACGGTTGATCGCTTCGCTCGGCGATCCGCTTTCGGCGATCCGCACGTCGGCGAACGGGCCGAGTGCGCGCGACAGATAATAGGTGGCCGCCAGCAGCGGCTGGGCCGTGTCGGTGGTGGCGCCCGAGATCACGCCGACCGTCCTGCGCCGCCAGCGCTTGTCGAGCAGCTGCACGGCGCCGGACGCGCGCTCGCCGAGAATTTCCAGCCGCGCGATATCGTTGCGGATCTCGACCGGCAGATCGAAGCGCGCCTCGGTCTCGGTAGCGGCGCCGGAGAACTCGAAACCGGCGTCGCCGAGCGCGAGCCCGCGCAGGTCGCGTGCGCGTACGATACCGCGCGCGGGGGCCGTCGGATCGGCGCGTAGCACCTTCACCGAAAGCGCGCCCGCCGCGTTGTCGGCGGCTACGAGCGCCAGCGCGCCGGCGATGCCGCCGTTGACCGCCACGACACGGTCGCCCGCGATGCGCTTCAGCTCTTCGATGAAGGCCGCGCCGTCGCCGAGATCGACGCCGTCGCTGAGCCAGACGACCGTGAGATCTCCGTTGGCGCGCAGCAGGCGCGAAAGCGGCGCGAGAATCTCGCTGCGGTCCGGTGTGTGCGAGGAAGGAGCGAGCAGCTTGAGCGCCTCGCGCGCCTCGCCCGGTCTCAGCAACGAAAATTCCCTGGCCGGCGCGCCGGTGCCGATCACCGCGACCCCGCGGCTCTCGGTTTCGGCGCGCGTGACGATGGCTTCGGCCGCGCGCATGCGCTCGTTCCATTGCGCCGCCGCGGCCCATCCGGAATCGACGATCAGCGCGATCGGACCGCGGTCGCGCGCGCCCGGCACCGGCGGGTTCCACACCGGACCGGCGGCCGCGAGGATGATCAAGCCCGCCAGCACGAGCCGCAGCAGCGTGAGCCACCAGGGCGTCCGCGCCGGCGTCTCCTCCTTGGGCTCGATTTCCATCAGGATGCGCGTCGGCGGGAACGCGATGCGCCGCGGCCGCGGCGGGATCAGCCGCAACAGCCACCACAGGATCGGCAGCGCCAGGAGCGCCAGCAGCAGAAGCGGCGAGGTGAAGCCGATCGGAAGCCCGGCGATCATGCGACCGCCTCGTTGGTCATCGTGGTGGTCTGGCGGCGTCCTGCGAGCGTGTCATTTGAAGCACCTATGCGCGCATGCAGCGCAAGCAGAAGCTCGCTCGCCGGCCGGTCGGTGCGGTGCACGGCGAAGCTCCAGCCCGAGCCGCTTGGCCTCGGCACGGATGGCGTCGCGATGCAACGCGACGCGGCGGATGAAATCGTCCTTCCACGCCTCGGCGCGGCCGATGGTGATCGAGCCCAGCCCCTCGGGCTCTTCGAACTCGATGCGGCCGCCATAGGGGAAGGTCTCTTCGGCCGGATCGACCACCTGCACCAGATGCCCGCCGGCGCCGCGGCTGCCTAGGCTCGCGATCATGCCGGTCACTTCTTTCGTCGGGCTCCAGAAATCGCCGAGCAGCACCACTTCTTCACGTGCGCCGGGCGCGAAGGCTGGTGGCAGGCTCGCGGGCGCCTGCGCGTCATGCACGATAACGTCGGTCATGCGGTCGATGACGGCGCGGCTCGCGGTCGGACGCATCAGGCCGGGGATGCCGACCCGTTCGCCGCCGCGCACGAGCAGTTCACCCAACGCGAATGTGAGCACCAGCGCGCGCTCGAGCTTGGTCTCCCACACCAGCGGCGAGGCGAATACCATGGAGGGCGAGCGGTCGGGCCAGATCCAGATCGTGTGCGCCGCCTCCCATTCGCGCTCGCGCACATAGAGATGGTCGTCGCGCGCCGAGCGCCGCCAGTCGACCCGGTTGGCCGGCTCGCCGGCGGTGAAGTGGCGGTATTGCCAGAAATTCTCGCCCGGCCCGGCGCGGCGGCGGCCGTGCACGCCGTGATAGACCGAGCCGGCGACGCGGCGAGCTTCGAGCACCAGCCGCGGCATCGCTGCGATCAGACGCTGCGCCGTGTTCGCGGTCGCGCGGACAGTCGCGTCGTTGGGACCTCGATTGAGATCGCGCCGCGCGGCGTTCACGCGAGCCTTGCCTTGAGCCGCCCGATCACGCCTTCGACGGTCTCGCCGTCGGCGCGCGCGGCGAAAGTGAGCGCCATGCGGTGCTTGAGCACGGGCTCGGCCAGCGCGATCACGTCGTCGATCGAAGGCGCCAGCCGGCCGTCGAGCAGCGCACGCGCGCGCACCGCCAGCATCAGCGCCTGGCTCGCGCGCGGGCTCGGGCCCCACGCGATGAGCTTGGCGATCTCGTCGGCGTCCGGACCGGGACGCGCGGAGCGCACGAGATTGAGGATCGATTCCACCACCGACTGGCCGACCGGGATGCGCCGCACCAGCCGCTGCGCCGCCATCAGATCGTCGGCGCTCATCGCCTGGCGCGGCTTGCTCTCCTCGACGCCGGTAGTGTCGAACACGATGCGCCGCTCCGCGTCGCGGTCCGGATAATAGACGTCGATCTCCATAAGGAAGCGGTCGAGCTGGGCTTCGGGCAGCGGATAAGTGCCCTCCTGCTCGATCGGGTTCTGCGTCGAGAGCACGTGGAACGGCCGCGGCAGATCGTGGCGCTGGCCGGCGATGGTCACGTGATATTCCTGCATCGCCTGCAACAGCGCCGACTGCGTGCGCGGGCTGGCACGGTTCACTTCGTCGGCGAGCAAGAGCTGCGCGAACACCGGTCCCTTGATGAAACGGAACGCGCGCTTGCCGGTGTTGCTTTCTTCGAGCACCTCGGAGCCGAGAATGTCGGAGGGCATCAGGTCCGGCGTGAACTGGATGCGCCGCGCTTCGAGCCCGAGCACCGTGCCCAGCGTGTCCACGAGCTTGGTCTTGGCCAGGCCCGGCACGCCGATCAGCAACGCATGACCGCCGGCCAGGATGGTGACCAGCGCGAGATCGACCACCTGCTCTTGCCCGAAGATCACGGCGCTGATCGAGGCGCGCGCCGCCCGCACGTGCGCGGCGGTGGATTCGGCGGCGCGAACGATCGCCTGATCAAGGCTCTCGAAATTCTCGGTGGCTGTGCTCATCTTTTTCTCCACTATCCGCTCCTGTTCGAGAACCCCGGCGATGCAAGAATCATGCGTGGCAAGGCGTCAAAGCCCAACAAAGCCGCCGACTCAGCCACAATAATGGCAGCGCGGGAGGCCTTGCGGTAGCAGGGCTACATATACGGTATCTTCTAGCCCGGCGCGGCGTGGACGCGGATCAAGGGTTTGCGAGCGGTGAAGGAATTGGATCAACGCGTGACCGAACAGGGTGCCCGGGGCCTGGAATCGGTCGCCGCGGCCGTGGGCAAGCGCCGCGGCCCGGCGCCCGTGCACCTGTGGAATCCGCCCTATTGCGGCGATCTCGACATCCGCATCGCCTCCGACGGCACCTGGTACTATCTCGGCACGCCGATCGGCCGCCCGGCGCTGGTGCGCCTGTTCGCCTCGGTCTTGAAGCGGGAGAATGATCGCTATTTCCTTGTGACTCCTGTGGAGAAGATCGGCATTCGCGTCGATGACGCGCCGTTCCAGGCGGTCGAATTCGAGTTGGAAGGCGAGGGCGCGAATCGGTCCCTCGTGTTTCGCACCAACGTGGACGACAGGGTGCGCTGCGATTCGGATCACGCTCTGCGCTTCGAACCCGAGACCGGTACCGGAGGTCTCAAACCTTATTTGCATGTTCGGTGCGACCTATGGGCTCAGGTGACGCGGGCCGTTTTCCTCGATCTCGTGGAGATCGGCGAAGTGCGGGAGATCGACGGCAGACGCATGTTCGGCGTGGCCTCGAGCGGGCTATTCTTCCCCATGGCGCCGGAATCGGCGCTCGCGGAATCATGATGCTCCGATCGAAAAAATCCTCCACCAATACGATCGAATGGCCGGCCGCGGTCGGGGCATTCGTCGAGCGTGCGCGCGAACGTCTGGATAAGGCGCCGCCCGAGCGCCTGTTCGATCCGTTCATGCGTTTGTCGCGCGGCGATCATGAGCTTTCGCCGGAGATGGCCGAATTCATGGCCAGCATGCCGACCCGGCACGCGGCCGTTCTGGTTCCGATCATCGGGCACGCCGAACCGACCGTGCTGTTGACGCAGCGCTCGAACGAGCTTCCCGACCATGCCGGCCAGGTCGCTTTTCCCGGCGGCAAGATCGATCCGGCCGATCCCGACCCGCTTGCGACCGCGCTGCGCGAAGCCGAAGAGGAGATCGGGCTCGCTTCGCGCTACGCCACCCCGCTCGGCTATCTCGATGCCTATCTCTCCGGCACCGGCTTTCGCATCGTGCCGGTCGTGGCCGTGATCGAGCCGGGCTTCGAGCTTTCGCTCAATCCTTCCGAGGTCGAGAACGCGTTCGAAGTGCCGCTTTCTTTTCTCATGTCGCCCGATAACCACGCCCGCCATTCCCGTGAATGGCGCGGCAAGCAACGCAGCTACTATGCAATGCCCTTCGGCGAGCGCTACATCTGGGGCGCGACCGCGGGTATTCTCCGCAACCTCTATGAACGGCTTTATCGCTGATGGCCCGCACCGTCCTCGTCGAAGTGCTCCTGTTCCTCGCGCCGTTCGCGATCTACGCGCTCGTGCTCTGGAGCACCCGGCGCGACGCGCGCGACCGTGCGCACTGGCACACCCGCATGCTGATGTCGCTCGCCATCGCCGGTCTCGTCCTGGTGATCGGTGGCCTGATCTTCTTCGCTCATTTCGGTGGCTCGCCACCCACCGGGGTCTATGAGCCCGCGCACATGGAAGATGGCCGGCTCGTGCCGGGCCGGATCAAATGAGCGGGGCGGCCGAGCGCCTGTCCCCGGAGAAAGTGCCGTGGCTGACGGACGATCCGCTCGTGCGGCTTTTGTCGGTGCTCGACCAGGACGGCGAGGAAGCGCGCGTGGTCGGCGGCGCGGTGCGCAATACGCTGCTCGGTCTTAAGGTCGGCGAGATCGATCTGGCGACCACGGCGGTGCCCGACGAGGTCGTGCGCCGCGCGCGCAAGGCCGGCTTCAACCCCGTTCCCACCGGCATCGAACACGGCACCGTTACGATTGTCGTGGACGGCAAGCCGTTCGAGGTCACCACGCTGCGCCAGGACGTCGAGACCTTCGGCCGCCACGCCAAGGTGAGTTTTGGCCGCGACTGGAAAGCGGACGCGGAAAGGCGCGACTTTACGATCAACGCGCTGTTCCTCAAGCGCGACGGCGAAGTGATCGATTTCGTCGGCGGGCTCGCGGACATCGGGGCGCGGCGCGTGCGCTTCATCGGCGATCCGGCGACGCGCATCGCCGAGGATTATCTGCGGGTGCTCCGCTTCTTCCGCTTTTTCGCCGGCTATGCCGATGGCGCGCCGGACAAGGCGGCACTTTCCGCCTGCATCCGCGCGCGCGACGAACTCGAGCGGCTGTCGCGCGAGCGCGTACGGGCCGAAATCCTGAAGCTGATGGAGGGCAAGCGCGCGGCTGAAACCGCCGCGATCATGACCGACTCGGGCATTCTCGACCGGGTGCTCGGCGTTCCCGACCTTGGCGCGCTCGCGCGGCTCGCCGGGATCGAGCGCACGCTGAAGCTGCCGCCGGACCCGGTGCGGCGCCTGGGCGCGCTCGTTGTGCGCACCGTCGAGGACGCAGCGCGGCTGCGCGAGCGGTTGCGGCTTTCCAACGACGAGGACCGGCGTCTGCGCTCGATCGGCGAGGCCTGGCGGATCGGGCCGGGCTTCGGCGAAGCCGAGGCGCGCGTATTGCTCTACCGCGCCGGCGCCGACGACTACCGCGACCGCGTATTGATCGCCTTGGTGCGCTCAGGTGCAGGGACAAGTGAGATGATCTCAGACGATCTTGTCGCACTGCCGGAACGCTGGACGCCGCCCAAATTCCCGCTCGCGGCCAAGGATTTCATCGCGCGCGGCGTGGAAAAAGGCCCTGCGCTGGGCAAGGCGCTGGAAGCGGCGGAGGAAGCATGGATCGCGGCTGGCTTTCCGGCTGCAGCGGATCGCATTGCTTCCATCGTGGAAACCGCGATCACAGTCGCGCGAGCGGGATGACGCGGGCGCCGCGGCTCTGCTAATCTCTGGTTGTACTCAGAATCGGGGTGGGGAAGGGATGCGCGGTTTCTGGCGCGGGCTGGCGATCTTTTTCCTGGGCGGCGTCCTCGGCACTGCGTTCGGGGTCGCGCTCGGCTTCTTTTTCTTCCCCTATGTGTTTCCGCCGCCGCCCGCCGCCGAGCAGATGACCGAAGCAGACCGCTCGCCGCTGGTCGCGACCGGCACATTCATCCACGCCAATCCCTCGGACCCCGTCCATTGGGGCAAGGGCCGCGTCACCGTCTACGAGAAGACCGTGTTTCTCGAGCCTGACTTCGAGGTCGGCCCGGGCCCCGCCTATCACGTCTATCTCGTGCCTAAGGCGAGCCTGCGCCAAAACGGCGACCTCAAGGATGCGAAGTATGTCGATCTCGGCGGCCTGCGCGCGTTCAAGGGCAGCCAGCGCTACGCGATCCCGGCCGGCGTCGATCTTGCGAAATATCCGAGCGTCGTCATCTGGTGCGAGTTTTTCTCGGTGTTGATTTCGCCCGCCGACCTGAAGCCGGCGGCGCGCTAGCGTGCCCGGCATCCTCGACGATTTTACGTTCCTGCAGCTGGCGCTAGTCGCCGGCGCGGCGCTCGTCACCGCCGTGATCGGCGGCATCGCCGGCTACGGCACCGGCATTCTCATGCCGCTCGTGCTGGTTCCGATCCTGGGGCCCGAGCCGGTCGTGCCGGTCATGTCGATCGCATCCTTCATCGTCAATGCCGGCCGCATCGCCGCCTTCCGGAGAATGATCGAGTACAGGCCCGCACTGATCGTTCTCGCGACCGCCGTGCCCGCGTGTGTGCTCGGCGCCTGGCTCTATACGCGGCTGTCTGGCGTGGGTGCGCAGATCGTCATCGGCGGGTTCCTGATGGCAAGCGTGCCGCTGCGCTGGTTCCTGCGCAACAAGGGCTTGAGCATAGGCGAGGGAGGACTCGCCGCCGGCGCCGCCGGTTTCGGCGTCGTCACCGGCGCCGCCGCGGGAACGGGAGTGATCCTGGTGTCGCTGCTGATGGCGGCAGGGCTCGGGGGCGGCGCGGTCATCGCCACCGACGCCGCGATTTCGCTCATCGTCCATCTCGTGCAGGCAAGCGTGTTCGGCGTTGCCGGCGTGATCGACGCCGACGTGATCGCGGTGGCGTTGCTGATCGGAATCTTCGCGCTGCCCGGCGCGTTCGTCGCCCGCGCGATCGTGGACCGGCTATCGATCCACCTGCACACCGCGATCCTCGACGCGGTCGTGCTGCTCGGCGGCGGGCTGATGGTGGGGAGCGCGATCTTTCGCCTGATGCGCTAGGGCCACTTCACCACGGGCGGCAACGACGAAAGAATCGAGTCCACATTGCCGCCGGTCTTGAGCCCGAACACCGTGCCCCGGTCATAGAGCAAATTGAATTCGACATAGCGGCCGCGGCGCACCAGCTGTTCTTCGCGATCGGCCTCGCTCCAGGGCGTCGCGAAATTCGCGCGCGCGAGCTTCGGGTAGATTTCCCCAAGCGCCAGCCCTACCTCGCGCACGAAGGCGAAATCGGCTTCCCAGTCGCCCGAATCGTGCCAGTCGAAGAATATACCGCCGATGCCGCGCGGCTCCTTGCGGTGCTTGAGCATGAAATACTCGTCGCACCATTCCTTGTAGCGCTCGTAGATCGCGACGCGCGGATGCTTCTCGCAGGCCGCCTCCATCGCCGCGTGGAATGCCTTGGCGTCCGGGTCGTTCTGGCTTCGCCGCCGCTCGAGCATGGGTGTCAGGTCCGCGCCGCCGCCGAACCAGGCCTTGGTAGTGACGACGAAGCGCGTGTTCATGTGTACAGCCGGCACGTGCGGATTGCGCATGTGCGCGATCAGCGAAATGCCCGAGGCCCAGAAACTCGGATCGATCTCGGCGCCGGGGATTTCCTTGCGGAACTCCGGCGCGAATTCGCCATGGACGGTCGAGCAGTGCACGCCGACTTTCTCGAACAGGCGGCCGTGCATCATCGCCATCGTCCCGCCGCCGCCCGGCCCGCCGACGTGGTCGGTGCGGGTCCAGGGCTTGCGCTCGAAGCGGCCGGCCGGGCCGCGATAGAGCGCCCCCGGCGCTTCGTCCTCGATCGCCTCGAACGCGGCGCAGATCCGGTCGCGCAGTTCCTCGAACCATGTGCGCGCGCTCTCTTTGCGCGCTTCGAGCGGGTCGACCGCCGCTTCAGACATGGGCGGCGCCCCCGGTCTGGCGCAATGCTTCCTGGCGCAAGCCTTCCTGGCGCAAGCCTTCGCCGAGCACCATGGCGACGGCCACCGCGACGTTGAGGGAACGCAATCCGGGACGCATCGGTACTCTCACGCTGGCGTCGGCCGCTTGATGCACGGCCTCCGGTACGCCGGAACTCTCGCGCCCGGCCAGCAGAACGTCGCTGGGGAGAAAGGCGAAATCGAGGTATCCGGTCTCCGCCTTGGTGGATAACAGCACGATCCGCCGGCCCTCGGCCCGCCGCCATTCCTCGAACGTGGCGAAGCTCACGTGGCTCACCAGCGTCGCATGGTCGATGTAATCGAGCCCGGCGCGCCGGAAGCCGCGCTCGCTGGCATTGAATGCCGCCGGCCCGATGAAGTGCACAGGAATGCCCAGGCACGCGCCGAGCCGCAGAATCGTACCCGCGTTCTGCGGGATGTCGGGCTCGAAGAGGGCGATCACCATGATCCAACCGGATGGGACGGTGGCCGTTTCCGACCGTCAACGAGGGGGCTCAATGTCCCACCAAAGGCTTATCCCACAAGACGTAGTGCCGCATCGCCCAGACTGGACAATGCCCGGCAGTGATGCAATGAGGAGCCGCAATACAGGCGCCACGCGCCCGGACCTTGCATCCGGGCTGATCGGCACGCGCCGCGCGCGGGTTAAGGGGCTTCCCGACCTGCGACGCGGCGTCTCGTTGAAAACGTCGGGTTCGTAGCGAAGTAAGCGGTAGCAAGGAAACGAACGTGGCAGCCACCGGAACCGCCGCAACCACCCGCCGCGACTTTCTCTACATCGCCACAGCCGCCGTCGGCGCCGTTGGCGCCGCCACCACCGTCTGGCCTTTGATCAGCCAGATGAACCCGGACGCTTCGGTACTGGCGCTCGCGGCCATCGAGGTGGACCTGGCGCCGATCGCCGAAGGCCAGATTCTCACGGTGAAATGGCGCGGCAAGCCGGTATTCATCTCGCACCGGACCAAGAAAGAGATCGACGAAGCGCGCGCGACGCCGCTTTCTCAGCTTCCCGATCCGCAAACCGACGAGGCGCGGGTGAAGAAAGGCCACGACGAGTGGCTCGTGATCGTCGGCATCTGCACCCATCTCGGCTGCGTGCCGCTCGGCCATCAGGGCCAGTTCGACGGCTGGTTCTGCCCCTGCCACGGCTCGGTTTACGACACATCCGGCCGTATCCGTTCCGGCCCGGCGCCGACCAATCTCGAAGTTCCGCCCTATGAGTTCCTCGTCGACACCAAGGTGCGGATCGGATGAGCGGACATTCGACCTATCAGCCGCAGGGCCGCCTGATGAAGTGGTTGGAGGCGCGGCTTCCGCTCGGCGGCCTCATCCATTCCTCGTTCGTCGCGTACCCCACGCCGCGCAACCTGAACTACTGGTGGACCTTCGGCGGTATTCTCACCTTCATGCTGGCGGCGCAGATCGTGACCGGCGTCGTGCTGGCGATGCACTACACGCCGACCTCGAAGGAGGCGTTTGATTCCGTCGAGCAGCTCATGCGCGACGTGAACTACGGATGGCTGTTCCGCTACGTGCACGCCAATGGCGGCTCGATGTTCTTCCTCGCCGTCTACATCCACATGTTCCGCGGCCTCTATTACGGTTCCTACAAGGAGCCGCGTGAGGTGCTCTGGATTTTGGGCGTCATCATCTTCCTGCTGATGATGGCGACCGCGTTCATGGGCTACGTGCTGCCCTGGGGCCAGATGAGCTTCTGGGCCGCGACCGTGATCACCAACCTGTTCTCGGCGATCCCGCTGTTCGGCAACGCCATCACCCAGTGGCTGTGGGGCGGCTACGCGGTGGATCAGCCGTTGCTGCAGCGTTTCTACTCGCTGCACTATCTCCTGCCGTTCATGATCGCGGGCGTCGTCGTGCTGCACGTCTGGGCGCTGCACGTGGTCGGCCAGAACAATCCGACCGGCGTCGACGTGAAGTCCGACAAGGACACGGTGGCGTTCACGCCCTACGCGACGGTGAAAGACGGCTTCATGCTGGTCTGCTTCCTGATCCTGTATGGCTGGTTCGTGTTCTACATCCCGAACTATCTCGGCCACTCCGACAACTACATTCCCGCCAACCCGCTGCAGACGCCGTCGCATATCGTGCCCGAATGGTACTTCCTGCCGTTCTACGCGATCCTGCGCGCGATTCCCTCCAAGCTCGGCGGCGTGGTGGCGATGTTCGGCTCGATCTTCGTGCTGTTCTTCGTGCCCTGGCTCGACACTTCGAAGGTCCGTTCGGCGCGCTATCGTCCGCTCTATCGCCAGTTCTTCTGGATTCTGGTCGCGTGCTGCATCGGGCTCGGCTATCTCGGCTCGCAGCCGCCCGTAGGCGGGTTCGTGCTCGCGGCGCAGATTCTGACCGCCTATTACTTCCTGCACTTCCTGGTGATCCTGCCGCTCCTCGGCCTGGTCGAGAAGCCGCGGGCGGTGCCGGCCTCGATCTCCGAATCCGTGCTGAAGGGCGCGGCGCCGGCCTCGGCCGGCATCCGCGCCCCGGATCGGAACGGCTGAGTCATGCGCAAGCTCGTCCTCGCCGCCGCCGTCGCCGCGCTTTCATTGAGTGCCGCTCCGGCCGCGTTCGCCGCCGAAGCGGCGGCCAAGCCCGTGCGCCAGTCCTGGTCGTTCGCCGGCCCATTCGGCCTCTACGATCGCGCGCAGCTGCAGCGCGGCTTCAAGGTCTATCGCGAGGTTTGCGGCACCTGCCACGGGCTGAAGCTCGTGGCCTTTCGTACGCTCGCAGCGCCCGGCGGTCCCGGCTTCACCGAGCTGCAGGCCAAGTCGGTCGCCAGCGAATACCGGGTCACCGACGGGCCCAACGATCGCGGCGAGATGTTCGAGCGGCCCGCCCTGCTCTCCGACTATATCCTCTCGCCGGATCCCAACGAGCAGGCTGCGCGCGCGCGCATGAACGGCGCGCTGCCGCCGGACCTTTCGGTGATCGCCAAGGCGCGCTCCTATGAAGTGGGGTTCCCCGGCTTCGTCATCGACGCCTTCAAGCAGTATCAGGAGGCCGGCGCTGACTACGTCTATGCCTATCTCACCGGCTACGAGAATCCGCCCGCCGGCGTCACGCTGCCGGATACGCAGTTCTGGAACAAGGTTTTCCCCGGCAGTCGCACGGCGATGCGGCCGCCGATGCAGAAGGATCAGGTCGAGTATCCCGACGGCACGCCGCAGACGGTCGAGCAATATGCCAAGGACGTGACCGCGTTTCTGATGTGGGCGGCCGAGCCGCACCTGGAGGCGAGGAAGCGCATCGGCTTCCAGGTGATGATCTTCCTGCTCGTATTCGCCGGCCTGATGTATTTCACGAAAAAGAAGGTCTGGTCGGCGCTGCACTGATGCCGCCGGCCGGCTCCATGCGTCCGGCTCATGCCAAATCTGACATGTATCAAGTCTGACCTGTATCAAGTCTGACCTGTATCAAGTCTGACCTGTATCAAGTCTGACCTGTATTAGGTCGCACGGGCTTTTGTTTTTGGGGCTTAGCTCCGCACTCGGATGAAGCCGAGCACGCTCGTGGTGCCGCGAGCGATGCGATCCGCTTCGGAAACGACCTCTTCCTCCGACGGCACGAACTCGGCCCGGCGCGCTTGGCTCGCGACCAGGCGGGCGAGATTGCGGATTTGCGCGGCCGGAAGGGCGGAGAGCGGAATTTCCAGCGCCACACCCGCGCGCGAGACGAGCCGGATCTCGTAGCCGAACGGCCGGCCGGAATCCTTGCCGATCTCGATGCGGGCGATGTCTTCCCAGCGGATCGAGCCGGTGGGCTGGAACAGGGCAGCCGCGTCTTGTACCGACGCGCCGCGCTCGTCGAGCCGGACGCTCCACGTGAAGTAGTGCGCGCCGGACCACAGCATGATGGCGAAGACCAGCACGGCTTCGACCTTGCGAACGCGCGATGCCAAAAACTTGGGCGGCAGATACACGATCACCGCGGCGGCCGCGCCGAAGAAGCCAGCGGCGATCCACCAGGGATAATCGAGCACGATCGAGAAACTGGACACGCTAGGCTCCGCTTGCTGTGCTTGGGGGTTCTATCCCGGCAATTCTGGACGCCGGGTTCTCGACGTCCGCGCACCTTCGGCTATGGTGAAGGAACGGTTTTTCTGGGGAGAAACTAAGCAAAATGCGTGCCGTTCCCGGCAAACATTGAGGCGGCCCGATGCGCTACTGGATCGGCGTCGCCTCGCGCGACCATGTGATGAAGGGAAAGGCCGGCGGCTTCTGCCAGCTCGGTCACGGCAAGGCCGCGCCGGTGAAGCGGCTGCAGCCCAGCGACCGCATCGTCTATTACTCGCCGCTCAGCGCGCTCGAAGGCGGCGAGCCGGTACAGGCCTTCACGGCGATCGGCGAAATCCTGCCCGGCGAACCCTACGTGTCCGATATGGGCGGCGGCATCAAACCGACACGGCGCGACGTGCGCTGGTTCGACGCGGGCGAGGCACCGATCCGGCCGCTGCTCGAACAGCTTTCGTTCACGCGCGGCCAGCGCTCCTGGGGCTACGCCTTCCGGCGCGGCGCGTTCGAAATGACCGCCGAGGACTACGCGCTGATCGCCGCGGTGATGGGCGTTGGCTCGTAGCCGAGCGCGCCCGGCCGGCTAATTGCCCTTCTTGGGCGGCGTGGTCTGAATGTGCGACGGCTTGCTCTTGTAGGCCGACGCATAGGCCGACATGCCTTTTTCCTTCTTGTCGGCTTTCGGCTTCCTCGTTTCGCGGGTGCTCCGCATTTGACCTTTAGCCATTTGCCTTCTCCTTTGTGGGCCGGGCGCGAATCCTTCCGGCCATCGCTAAATCTGCCAGTGCCACATCGTCGCGCAGAAGCCAACTGTGCGCAAAAGGCCCACGATGACCTACTCCTACGTTGCGCCCCGCTTGAGGCTCCGACAGAGTAGGGCCGCCTGCAGCAAGAACTAGCCCGCATGAACCGCCGCCCGACCGTCGATCTCAAATCCCTGATCCGTTCGATCCCCGACTATCCGAAGCCGGGGATCATGTTCCGCGACATCACCACGCTGCTGCTGGACCCGCAGGGTCTGCGCGCGGCGGTCGACGGGTTGGTACTGCCGTTTGTCGACCAGCGCATTGACCTCGTGGCCGGCATCGAGGCACGCGGCTTCATCCTCGGTGGCGCGGTCGCGCACGAACTTGGCAAAGGCTTCGTGCCAATGCGCAAAAAAGGCAAACTCCCGCACAAGACCATCGGCCAAGAATACCAGCTCGAATACGGCGTGGACGCCATCGAGATCCACGCCGACGCCATCGCGCCGGGCCAGCGCGTGCTGCTGGTGGACGATCTGGTCGCCACCGGCGGCACCGCGGACGCGGCGATCGAGCTGTTGCATCGTTCCGGGGCCGAGATCGTATCCGCCGCGTTCGTGATCGATCTGCCCGAGCTGGGCGGCGCCGAGCGCCTGCGTCGCCGCGGCGTGAAGGTGCATACGCTGGTCGCGTTCGAGGGGCATTAGCTTTTACTTCCCCCGCATCTCCACGAACGCCGCGCTTTCGAATTCGAACACCAGCTCGCCGTTCTGGTTGGTGCCGTAGTTGCGGCCCTGGATGATGCCCCAGCCGGGCCGCGAGCCGGACGCGCGCTTTTCGACGATCTCGCCGCCATAGGTGATGGTGTCGCCGACATAGACCGGCTTGATCCACTTGAGATTCTTGAATCCGGGCGAGGGGCCGACGCGGGCGGACTTTCCCCCGCGCGCCGTCGATTCCGCGTCGAGGCGGCGATGATGCAGCACCAGCAGGCGCATGTGTACCGCGGCCGTGTGCCAGCCTGAGGCGACGAGCTTGCCGAAATGCGAGCGCGCCGCCGCCGCCTCGTCCATATGGAAGGGCTGCGGGTCGAAACGGGCGGCGAAGGTCTTGATGTCGGGCGCGGTGAACGTGTAGCTGCCGACCACGCGCTTGTCGCCGATGACGATGTCCTCGAAGAACCGCATCGTTATGCGCTCCTGCGGCCGAACATGTGCGTGTGCACTTCGTGCGCGACCTTCTCGTCGTGCTGGTTCAGCAGCTCGATCTGCAGCCGCGCGAAACCGATCTCCGGCCGCGACTTGGAGACCCGCTTGTCGAGCACGGTGATGCGCGCCGAGATCTGGTCGCCGGGCCGCACCGGCTTCAGCCAGCGCATTTCCTCGATGCCGGGCGAGCCCATGGAGCTGGAATCGAGCAGCATCCCGTCGGCGAGCAACCGCATCATGATCATGCAAGTGTGCCAGCCCGAGGCCGAAAGCCCGCCCAGCATGGTCTGGCGCGCCGCGTCCTCGTCGAGGTGCATGGGCTGCGGGTCATACTCCGACGCGAAGGCGATGATCTCCTCGCGCGTGACCGTTTTCGGTCCGTGCGTCTCGGTGTGGCCTTCGGCGAAGTCCTCGAAATAGCGGGGCAAGGGATTTTCCTGAATGAGCGAGCGGTTTTCTAGCGCTTCACGTCGCAAACCGGAAGTAGAGGATGTCGCCGTCCTGCACCACGTAGTCCTTGCCCTCGACGCGCATCCGGCCAGCGTCGCGCGCGCCGGCCTCGCCGCTATAGGTCACGTAGTCGTCGTAGGAGATGGTCTCCGAGCGGATGAAGCCCTTCTCGAAATCGGTGTGGATAGCGCCCGCGGCCTGCGGCGCCTTGGCGCCGCGCACGATGGTCCAGGCATGGGTGAACTTGGGGCCGACCGTGAAGAACGTGACGAGGTTCAACAGCGCGTAGCCGGCGCGGATCATGCGATCCAAGCCCGGCTCGTTGAGCCCGACCGCCACCAGGAATTCCGCCCGCTCGTTCATCGGCAGCACGGCGATTTCCGCTTCGATCTTGGCCGAGATCACGATGGCGCCGGCGCCCTCGGCCTTCGCTCTGGCTTCGACTTGCTTTGAGAAGGCATTGCCCGATCCGGCCGCGGCTTCGCCAACGTTGCACACGTAAAGCACGGGCTTGGCGGTGAGGAGATTGAGCATGCGGAACTCGCGCTCCTCGTCCTCCTTGCGCTCCAGCATGCGCGCCGGCTTGCCGTCGGAAAGCAACGCGACGACGCGCTGCACCAGATCGAGCTGGATCACGGATTCCTTGTCGCCGCCGCGCGCGCGCTTGTTCAGCGCATCGACGCGCTTCTCCAGGCTCTCCAGATCGGCGAGCATCAGCTCGATCTCCACCGTGGCCGCGTCGGCCAAGGGATCAATACGGCCCTCGACGTGCGTCACGTCGTGGTCCTCGAAGCAGCGCACCACGTGGGCGATGGCGTCCACCTCGCGGATATGCGCGAGGAACTGGTTGCCGAGCCCTTCGCCCTTCGAGGCGCCGCGCACCAGCCCGGCGATGTCGACGAACGTGAGCCGCGTCGGCACGATCTCGGCCGAGCCGGCGATCTTGGCCAGGACTTCGAGCCGCGGGTCGGGCACCGCCACGTCGCCGACGTTCGGCTCGATGGTGCAGAACGGATAGTTCGCCGCCTGCGCCGCCGCGGTCTGCAGCAGCGCGTTATAGAGGGTTGACTTGCCGACGTTCGGCAGCCCGACGATGCCACACCTGAATCCCATGCTGGTTCAGGCCGGCTCGGTGTCGGGTTGGGCCGGGCCGAAGCCCTTGCCGGCGAGCGCGAGATGCACCCGGTTCTGGAATTCCTCGGGCCGGCGCGTAACGAGGCATTCGGCCGCGTCCGTGATCGCCTCGATCGCGGCCTCGACCCAGGGCCGCTCGTCCTTCTCGAAATTCATCAGCACATAGGCCTCGACCAAATTCTTGTCCTCGGGCCGGCCGACGCCGACGCGCACCCGTTGATATTCGTTGCCGCAATAGGCGCTGACCGAGCGCAGACCGTTGTGGCCCGCGTTGCCGCCGCCGGTCTTCACCCGCACCTTGGGCGGTAGCAGCTCGATCTCGTCGTGGAACACCGTCACGTCGCCGAGCGCGATCTTGGAGAAGTTCTGCGCTTCGGCGACCGCGCGGCCGGATTCGTTCATGAAGGTCATCGGTTTCAGCAGAAGAATCCGTTCGCCAGCGATTTCGCCTTCCGCGGTCTCGCCGTGAAAACGCCGCCGCCAGGGGCCGAAGCGATGGCGCGCGTGGATCGCGTCGGCGATCCGGAAGCCGATATTGTGGCGGTTGTCCTCGAAGCGCGGCTCGGGATTGCCGAGCCCGGCGAACAAGAGCATGCGCGCCTCCGCGGCCGCGTCGGATCACGCGGCTCGGATCACTTCTTTTCCGGCTTCTTCTCGGGCGCCGCGGGCTTCGCGCCCGCAGCGGGTTTGGCGCCCGCTGCCGGAGCTTCCGCGGCGGGAGCCGCGGCTGCTTCGCCGGGCGCGCCGGTCGCGGGAACCACGCCCTCCTCGCCGGCCGCAAGCGCGGCCTCGGCCGCCGCCGCCGCGGCTACCGCTGCGGCAGCCGCCGCCACCGCCGCCGCCGCCAACTCTTCCAGGTAGCCCGAGGAGGCAACGACCGTCGCCACCGTGAAGTCGCGCTCGCGCACGACCGCGCGCGTGCCTTCCGGCAGCTTGATCGACGAAATGTGCAGCGACTTGCCGATGTCGAGCTCGCCGACGTCGGCGACGATCGACTGCGGAATCGCTTCGGCCGGACAAAGCAGCTCGATCGTATGGCGCACGATATTGAGCGTGCCGCCGCGCTTGATGCCGGGCGCCGCTTCCACATTGGTGAATTGAACGGGCACGTGCACGCGCACGTGCGAGCCGGGGCTGATGCGCTGGAAGTCCACGTGGATCGGATGGTCGCGCACCGGGTCGAGCTGAAATCCGCGCGGGATCACGCGCTGCTTCTGTCCATCGACGTCGAGATCGTAGACCGTGGTCATGAAATGGCCGGCAAGGATGCGCCGGGCGATCTCCGTGGCATCGACCGAGATCGAAACCGGGGGCTGTTTTTCGCCGTAGATCACTCCCGGTACTTGGCCGGAGCGGCGTGTCGCACGGGCGGCGCCAGTGCCGGCCTTCGGACGTGCCGACGCCTTCATCGCTTGGGTGACGGTCATAGCTCGTTCCTCTTACGGGAACCCACGGCGCGCCTCCAAGGTGCAAGGCGCCGCGGGCGCGTCTCTATAGCGGCAATGGCGCGCAGAGGCAACGATTTCGGCGTGTCTTGTGCGCCTGGCGGACCCGTGCAAGTGCTGGCGAAGACACGCTATTCGGGAGTGGTCGATGCAGGGCGGGGCGACGAGGATTCTAGCGGTTGGATTGCTGGCGCTTGCCCTCGGCGGCTGCGTCGTCTCCGAGCGGCCGCTATTCGATCCCGCGGCTGCGGTCACGCCGGCGCCGGCCGGGCGCTATGAGCAGCAGGAGCTCAAAGCAGGCCGCTGGACCAAGGCTCGGGAGGGCACGCTCCGGATCGAAGGCCGCGTCTATTCCTGGAAGCCCGACAACGAGACCGAGCCCGCGAGCTTCTCGGTCTTTCCCGCCGGCAAGGAGCTCTTCACCGTCTATGCGCGCATCGTCGAGAGTGGCAAGCCCGAGCACTATTACGCGTTGCTGCGGAGAGGCGCGAACGGCTACCGGATCTGGCAGCCGACATGCGGCGACTTCCGCAAGGTGCGAGCTGCCCTTGCGCGCGAGGCCGAAGGTCGTAGGCAGCAATTGCTTCTACAGCGATCCCAAGAGGCTGACGGCTGCGCTGATCGCCTATGCGCGTGCCAAGCCGCCGAGCTATCGCTACGTGCCGATCAAGCCCTAGCGGTTGCGGGCGCCTTTGCCCCACGTCCTTTTGCGTTTTGCAGGGCGTTTTTCGCTCACCGGCTTGGATGCCGCGCGCAGGCGATCGATTTTCTCTTCATAGGGGCGGATCGACGCCGCGTGTACAAAGCGGTCGAGCGAACCGGCCGGCCGCTTGAAATGCTTCGCGAGTTCCTTGTGTTCGTCGGCGAGGAAGAAGGCGTTGAGCCCGTCGTGATAAACCAGCCGGTAGCCGAGCGGATTTAGGAAAGCGGCATATTCGCCGGTGCGATCCGGCACTTCATCGAGCCGGTCCACCATAGCGAGCGTGACCGGCAGCAGCGCCTCGATGACGAGGATTTTCGGCCGGTGCCGCCCAAGCTCCGCGCCACGCAGCACCGCAAGCTCGGTGCCCTCCACGTCGATCTTCATGAAATCGATGGCGCGACCCGCCGTGTGTTCGTCGAGCACGGCAGCTAACCTGCGCACCGGCACGCGCTGTTCCTTCACCTTCAGCTTGTCGGCGCGGTGCTGCGCCACGATCGCCGGATCGGTGGTGGAATAGCCGTGCCATTTCTCGATGGCGTAGAAGACGATCTCGCCCTCGGCCTCGCCGACCGCGATCTGCAGATTGACGTCGCGCGGGCGGCGCTGCTTGAGCCGCTCGAATTGCGGCCCGAGCGGCTCGAGATTGATGCCCGACCAGCCGCGCTCGTAGAAGGCGCGGCTCACGCTGTCGATGTCGGGATCGTTGGCGCCCACGTCCACGTAGAAGCCGCTCGCGCCCGGAAAGGCGCGCGACAGCATCACGTCCTCGAAATTCTGCGCATAGCTCGTGATGCCCATGGCGATCGGTCGTTCACTCGTGTCAATCTATCATTTCTTGCGCGTATCCAGAGGGGCTGCAATCGTATCGATGCGGACACCCTGCAGGCCACATCCATACTTCCGGAGTCGGCAGCCAAGCGGACTGGGCATGCAAGCCGCCGTTCTTCACAGTTTGAACTCGTAACGGACATCGGCTGGCCGCCCACCGAACTGTGCCTGAACTCATATCCGCCCCTTCCAGTGTGCTAGTTTGAGCCGTTACGATGCCATGTCTTGAGCCTAAGGGGAGGCAATGAGACTGCGCGACAAAACAGGCGGCAAAGTTAAAGCGCGACGCCACAAGGCGTCGACGCTGAAGCGCCGCAATATGCTAAAGGCCGTGCGCCGTCGCAGTTCCTCCTCTGCCGGCAGGGAAACAAATGTCGCGCGGCTTGGCCGTGAGTTGAGCGAAGCGTTCGAGCAGCAGGCGGCGACTGCCGAGATTCTGAACGTCATCAGCAACTCGCCCACCGATACCCAGCCGGTGTTCGATGCCATCGTGCAGAGTGGTTTGAAGCTCTTTCCGGGCGCCCTCGTCAGCGTCGCGCTCAGGTATGGGGACACGATCAACGCCGCGGCCGTCGCCGCGCCGGATTCTGCTCGTGTCGAAGCGTGGCGACAGACAATTTCCCGTACCCCCCTCGCGCGGAATTACATGCACGGCGCAGCCTTGCTTGATCGCAGGATCGTGGATATTCCCGACGTGGCTGATGCCCCGGCGGAATTTATCGCCGGGGGCCAAAACTTCCTGACCAGCGGCAACCGCGCGATCACGATTATGCCCATGATGCGCGGCGGTGAGGCGATCGGCCTGCTCAGCGTCGTGCGGCTTGTGGCCGGACCGCTGTCCGACAAGCAGATCGCAGTGCTGAAGAACTTTCGCCAGCCAGGCCGTCATCGCCATCGAAAACACGCGGCTGCGTCAACGAGTTGCGCCAGCGCACCGGCGAACTGGCGGGGTCGCTCGAACAGCAGACGGCCACCAGCGAAATTCTTGCGTCGATCAGCGGATCGACTGACCGATTTCGAAACCGGTATTCGAGGCAATCGTTCGGAACTTGCTGCGACTGTTCGGTACGGGTCTTGCCATGGTGCAGGTCCTGAAGGACGGCATGATCCACCTCGAGGCCGCCTCGTCCGATGTACGAGTTTGAGTTTCTCAAACAGGCTTTCCCGCCAGCCGTTGGATCGAGAGCAGCGGCGGTGGCCGCAGCATGATTTTGAAGCAGGTCATTCAGTTCGCCCCGGTGTCGGACGATCCGGCCGCGCCGCACGCTCAGCCGGCGTATGGCGCGGGACCTCGGATTCGAAACGGTTGTTTTTGCCCCAATGATGCGGGGAGAGTTGGTGTTCGGAGCAATTGGTACCGCGCGCCCCGGATCAACGCCATTCACCGAGAAGCGAGATTGAGCTGGTCACGACTTTCGCCGACCAAGCCGTGATCGCGATCGAGAATACGCGGCTGCTCAACGAGCTGCGCGCAGCGAACTGGATCAGTTGGAAGAGCAGTCAGCAGGAGGTCTGTCAAACTAAACCAGCAACTAGAGCAGCGTGTCGCAGATCAAGTAAGCGAAATCGAGCGCATGGGCAGGTTGCGGCGTTTCCTTCCTCCACAGGTGGCTGATCTGATCGTCGCGTCTGGAACGGAAAAGCAGCTAGAAAGTCACCGTCGGGAGATCACCGCAATGTTCTGCGACCTGCGCGGGTTCACTGGCTTCTCCGAAAGCTCTGATCCGGAAGATGTGATGGCTCTGTTGCGTCAGTACCATGCTGCGATCGGTGAGACCCTCGTCAAATACAGCGGTACGCTTGAGAGATTCGCTGGCGACGGAGTGATGGTGATTTTTAACGATCCTGTTCCAGTGTCCAACCCGGCGCTACAGGCTGTGCAGATGGCGCTGGACATGCGCGCCACAATCGGAGCGTTAATCGAGAAATGGTTACGACTAGGTCACGACATTGGCTTTGGCATTGGTATCGCGCACGGGTATGCCACGCTTGGTACCATCGGCTTTGATGGACGCTTCGACTATGCCGCAATCGGGACGGTTTCCAATGTCGCATCCCGGCTTTGCGACGAGGCCAAGCCCGGCCAAATCCTAATTAGCCCCCGTGTCATGATGGCTGTCGAAGACGCCGTGGTCGTCGAGCTGGTGGGCGATTTTTCGCTCAAGGGCATCCGCCGTCCCTTGTCAGCCTACAACGTGCTTGCGGCTTCGCCTTCAAAAAGCTGAATGGCAGCGACAAGCGCGACGAGCCCAGCGTCGGATACAATATCTGTTCCTGGCACATACTGGAACTGCCAGCCACCGCGTTTGACGGCCGCTTAAGTTCAAAGGCGGACTCTGGCAAGCCGTCCAACGGCGCGTTGATGAGTTTACGCGCTAGTCGAACAGACTGGAGACGCTCTCTTCGGCCGCGGTGCGATTGATCGCCTCGCCGAGCAGCGTCGCGATCGACAGCACGCGGATATTGCGGGCGACGCGCACGGCCTCGGTCGGCTGGATCGTGTCGGTGATGACGAGCTCTTTCAGCTTGGAGGCGCTGATCCGTGCCACCGCTCCGCCCGAAAGCACGCCGTGGGTGATATAGGCATAGACCGCCTTGGCGCCTTTTTCGAGCAGCGCATCGGCGGCATTCACCAGCGTGCCGCCCGAATCCACGATGTCGTCGATCAAGAGGCAGGTCTGTCCGTCCACGTCGCCGATCACATTCATCACTTCGAACTCGTTCGGCTTCTCGCGCCGCTTGTCGATGATGGCGAGCGGCGCGTCGATGCGCTTGGCGAGCCCGCGCGCCCGCACCACGCCACCGACGTCCGGCGACACCACGGTGATGTTCTTGAGCTCGAAGCGCTCCTTGATGTCGCGCACCATCACCGGCGAAGCGTAGAGGTTATCGGTCGGGATATCGAAGAAGCCCTGGATCTGCCCGGCATGCAGGTCCACGGTCAGCACGCGCTGCGCGCCGGCGTGGGTCACCAGATTGGCCACCAGCTTGGCCGAGATCGGCGTGCGCGGGCCGACTTTGCGGTCCTGCCGCGCGTAGCCGAAATAGGGGATCACCGCCGTGATGCGCCGCGCCGAAGCGCGCTTCAGCGCGTCGGTGATGATCAGCAGCTCCATCAAGTGGTCGTTGGCCGGGAACGAGGTCGACTGCACGATAAACACATCGCGGCCGCGCACGTTCTCCTCGATCTCGACGAAAATCTCCATGTCGGCGAAGCGCCGCACCACGGCCTTGGTCAGCGGGGTGGCGAGGTGGGCGGCGATGGCGTCCGCGAGCGCGCGGTTGGAATTGCCGGCGACCAGCTTGATCTCACCGTTATTCGAAGCCATCGGCACTTCCCCCGGCCGCGGAATCGGCTCGCGCGGGCCCGGTAGCGGAGTCCCTAGCCGTGGCCCGCGGCGCTGTAAAGTTGCCGGGCCGTTTCGCCCCGGAATTCTTTGGCGCGGTTAACCGGCTCAGCGTCGCGGGTCGGCGAAGGCGATGACGGGCCCTGACGGCCCCTCGCGCCGGGGCGCATCGGGCGCCGGGAACGGCGTCCCGCCTCCGGTCGCGGCCATGATCGCTTCGAGGCTGCGGGCCGCGATGCGCGCCAGCGTCGCATCGTCGACCTTCTGCCAGAAATCCTTGCGCGCGGCGCCGGCCGGCTCGACGCCGGTGACCTGATTCACGCGCTGCTGCGCGCCGTCGAACAGGTCCGCGACCCAGGAAATGCGCGCCTTCTTGCCTTCGAATTCGGCCAGCAGATAGAGCCGCACCCGGTAGGCGGCCGCGCCCGTGCGCGAAACGATGGGAAGCTGCTTGGCTTCCGCCTCGGCCGAAAGTTTCGCCACCAGACGCTCGAACACCGGCTGCGGCGGTCCGTCGATGGATTCGATCGCGACGGTGCGGCCGCCGATCTGCGGGATCGAGCCGGTGATCAGTGGGTCGCCCGCGGTCTGGCAGCCGGCGAGCAGAACGGCGGAAAGCAGAATGGCCGCGGCGCGGCCGATGCCCGATCTGGTACGCATCGACGCATCCCTGCCGGCTGCGCCCTTCTTGTGTCGAGGGTCGCGCAGGCCAATTGCGAATTCGTAGCGGCAATTGCCTATGGCGTCGAGTCGGGCGCGAGCGCGATCGCGGCGACCAGCCGGCCGTAGTCGGCCTCTTTGCGGTGCACCGAGCGGCGATAGCTATAAAAGTGCGTCTCGTCGGCGTAGGTGTCGAGCCCGAGGTCCTGGATCATGCCGACGCGCGCCATCAGGAGCTTGCGCGCGATATAGCCGGGCAGGTCGAACATGGCATGGCCGGGCTGCTCGGCCGCGCTGAAATAGCAGCGGTTGCCGGGATCGTCGGCCCGGAAGCGGGCGACGAATTCGGGACCCACCTCGTAGCTTTCCTTGCGGATCAGCGGACCGATGGCGGCGACGATGCGCGTCCGCTGGGCGCCGAGCTTCTCCATGGCAGCGACCGCGGACTCGATCACGCCGTCAAGCGCGCCCTTCCAACCCGCGTGCACGGCGGCGACCACGCCCGCGGCTTCATCCGCGAGCAGCACGGGCCCGCAATCGGCGATCGTGATGCCGACGGCGAGATTCGGGGTCGCGGTGACCACCGCATCGGCGCGCGGCCGTCCGTCTTGCGTCCACGGATGCGTGGCGACCACCGCGTCGGGCGAATGGACTTGAAACGCCATAGCCAACGCGCCCTCGGCGACTTCCAGCGCCGCGGTCATGCGCTTGCGGTTCTCGTTCACGCGCGCGCGGTCGTCATTGGAGCCGAGGCCGCCATTGAGGCTCGCATAAACGCCCTCCGACACGCCGCCCTCGCGGGTGAAGAAGGCATGACGCACGCGCTTGAGCGCGCCGAGCGCCGGCGATTGAATCAACATGTCCGAGACTCGCCGCCGCCTCAGGCGATGTCAAACCCGGGCGGCGCCGGCAGATTCCTTTGCGAAAAAGCGAAAACCTTGAACATCTCGCCCATGCCCGGAGCCGGACCCGTGAGGCGCGCGAGCGCCGCGTCGATCGCCTCCGTCTGCGCGGGTGCGCTCTTCTTCAGCCGCTCGGCGCGCAGTCCGATGCCGAGACGGCGGAGAAAACCGCCCTGCGTCACAGGCCCGTGCAGGCTCACGCCTTGTCCTTTAATGGCGGCACCGAGCGCCTCGAAATCGACGTGCGCGGTGAGATCGGCTTCACCGGGGTCTTCGAGCGGATCAAATTGCTTGTGCCTCCGCATGGCCTGCAACGTGTCGCCGAATGCCGTTTGCATGTGGCCGTAATCGATAACGAGCCCCGCGCCACCGGACGCCGCAATCCGCCGCGCGATTTCCTGCATCGGACCTAAATCTCTCCGCTCCAGCATCGCACCCGCAGGCGCGGGCCGCAGCCGGGGTGGCAGGTTTTCCTCAAGCGCGGGCAATGCCACCGGATCGAGCCCGAATACGAGCTTGCCGTCCGGCCCGAGGCCGACCCGGCGCTCGTGCCAGCCATCCTCGGCCTTCACGAATTGATCGACCGGCAGCGCATCGACGAATTCATTGGCGACCGCTAGCAACGGACCGTCGGGCAAGGATTCCGGCCGCTCGTGCCAGGTGACCGGCACGCCCGCATCCGCGAGGGCGATGCGCTGGCGCTCCTTGAGTTTCGGACTCGTCTCGATCAGATGCACGGCAAGCGCCGCGCGGAACTCGGGCAATACTCTCGCCGCTCGCAGCATGTCCTGCATCAGAGTACCGCGGCCGGGCCCCATTTCGACCAGCAGTATGCGGCGCGGCGCGCCCATCCTGCGCCACACCTCGGCGCACCAGAGCCCAATCAATTCCCCGAACATCTGGCTCACTTCTGGCGCGGTCGTGAAGTCGCCGGCCGCGCCGAGCGGATCGCGCGTCGTGTAATAGCCGTGCTGCGGATGGCCGAGACAGAGCGCCATGTAGCGCGAAACCGGCATCGGCCCGTCGGCTTCGATTAGCGATCGGATTTCGCGCTCAAGGGGTGTCATTCGCTCAGTCTAACAATATTTCCCTCATGCCCGGGCTTGACCCGGGCATCCAATCGGCTTCGATCTTCAGTATGTCGAAGCATTGGGTCTATATCCTTGCCAGTAAGCGCAGTGGGACGCTCTATGTCGGCGTGACCCGCGATATTGCGAAACGCATTTACGAGCACAAGGAAGGAATTACTGGAGGTTTCACTTCAAAGTACGCTGTCAGACGCTTGGTTTTCGCTGAGCCACATGAAACAGCGGTTTCTGCAATTCAACGTGAGAAAAATATCAAGCACTGGTCGCGGCGATGGAAGATCGATTTGATCGAGCGGGGCAACCCGAATTGGGATGATCTCTATGACCAAATTCTCTGAGCGGGATTATCTGGATGCCCGGGTCAAGCCCGGGCATGAGGGTTCAATTTCTAGGTCTCGGTTCCGGGTTTGCGTAGCGCGTAGAGGACGAGGCCGGCGCCGAACAGCGCCATCGGAATCGAAAGCAGGATCCCCATCGTCAATCCGCCGGCGAGGTAGCCGATATGCGCGTCGGGCTCGCGGAAGAATTCGACCGCGATGCGCGCGAGCCCGTAGCCGCCTACGAACAATCCGCCGATCAGGCCCGGCCGGGTCAGCGCGCCGCGCCGCATGGCGAACAGCAGGATCGCGAATAGCACGATGCCTTCGAGTCCCGCTTCGTAGAGCTGGCTTGGATGCCGCGGCTCCGGTCCCGCATGAGGGAACACGAAGGCCCAGGGCACGTCCGCCGGCCGGCCCCACAATTCTCCGTTCACGAAATTGGCGAGCCGCCCGAGGAACAGTCCGATCGGCGTCACGATCGCCGCCACGTCGAGCATCGATAGCATCGAGAAGCCGCGCGCGCGCGCGAACAGGATGAGCGCCAGCACGGTGCCGAGGAACCCGCCATGGAACGACATGCCGCCGCGCCACAGCGTGAAAATCTCCGCCGGATGCGCGGCGAAATAGGCCGGATTGTAGAACAGCACATAGCCGAGCCGCCCGCCCAGCACGACGCCGAGCGCGATCCAGACGATGGCGTCGTCGATGTCGATGGGCTTGATCGGCGAGTGGCCGCCCCAGGCGCTATCGTTGCCGGCGATGCGGCGCGCCAGCCACCAGCCGAGCACGATGCCGCCCACGTAGGCGAGCGCGTACCAGCGGATCGCGATCGGCCCGAACGAGATCGCGATCGGGTCGAGGGCCGGGAAAGGCAGCGCGAATAGCGGCATGGCCGCGTGATCCGCCGCGGCGACGGTGAAGTCAAGCGCATGCGCTTGCACAATCGCGCGGGCATCTCCATTTTGAGGTGGTCCGTAGCGCCCAACAGGCGATCAGGAGGCGACCATGACCCAGACCACCGGCCGGTTCTTCGATGAGATGGCCCGCCTCGCCAACGACGCCGCCGGCGTCGCCGAGGGCTTCCGCCGCGAGGTCGAGATCATCGTGCGCGGCCAGGCCGAGCGCATCCTGCGCGGCATGGATGTGGTCACGCGCGAGGAGTTCGAGGCCGCCAAGGAGATGGCCGCCAAGGCGCGCGAGGAGAACGAGCGTCTTGCCGCGCGCCTCGCGGAGCTCGAAGCCAAGCTCGGGGCCTCTGGAAAGCGTTGATAGGACTTGTACTTCCAGCCTTCATGACGATCGCGAATTGGCGTCCGCACGGCTGTGGACTCCGCCCGCCAGCCCATTGAATCAGAAGCCGAATCCGATTCTTCTGCGGTCGAGGCTGGTTGATTTGTTT